>JBMNIN010000005.1:5000-180259 GCA_050950925.1 Erysipelotrichaceae bacterium | reverse complement strand
TAAACGCTTAAAGGCAAATCTGATTAAATATGGTATTACGATTGCGATTTCTCTATTTGTCACATATTCTTATGTCTCAAGTAGAGGTTTCCATGTGGGAACTCTGGCTGATAAATATAAGTATTTAAGTGATGGATTTGCAATTCCGGGACTGATGTTAACATGTATGGGTATGTTGCTTATTATAAGTAACGAAGGTGCTTTTAATGGAATCGGTTGGGGATTGAAATATGCAATTAAAGCTCTGATTCCTTTTGGAAGATTAAAAAAACAGGAACGCTACAGTGACTATGTTGAAAAAAGAAAAGGAAACAAAGTCACAGGGTTTGCATTCATGTTTGTGGTTGGAGTAATAGATATTGTAATTTGTCTAATATTTATGGTACTTTTCAATCAGATTTTCAATCAGTAATTAAGGCAGTGAAAACTGTCTTTTTTTGACGGTTTTAATATGACTGCTTTATTCAGTTTCAATGATTTTGAAAGCCACTCTGATACCGTCAACAGCAGAAGAAGTTATTCCGCCGGCATAACCTGCACCTTCACCACAAGGATAAATTTTTGGCACACTTGCTTGCATATTTTCGTTTCTGACAATAGTAACAGGAGAAGAACTTCTTGTTTCTACACCTGTCAGGATGGCATCGGGATTATTAAAACCTTTAATCTTTTTATCAAAATATGATAATGCTTCTTTAATAGTTTTACTGACATATTCCGGCAGGATTTTATTTAAATCTGTCAGCGTATATCCAGGTTTATAGGATGGAATAATATGACCGACAGTTTTTGAAGCAACATTATTAATAAAATCTTCAACCCTCTGCACAGGAGCATTATTGTTGCTTCCTGCTAAAGAGTAAGCAGCCTGTTCCAGCTCTTTTTGAAAGTGCATGCCGGCTAAAACATCATCATCTTTAAAATCATCAGGAGTTACATTTACAAGTAAAGCAGCATTGGCGTTTTCTTTATCCCGCTTATAATAAGACATGCCATTGGTAACAATGCTGCCATCTTCACTGGTACTGGCTATTACTTCTCCTCCAGGACACATACAGAAAGTATAACAGCTTCTGCCACTTTTACTGTTGTAAGAGAGTTTGTATTCAGCAGGAGGCAGTTTCAATTTAGTTTTATCTCCATATTGAGCTTTGTTTATCATTGACTGCTTATGCTCAATTCTTAAACCGACAGCAAAATTCTTTTTTTTCATTTCAATTTCTTTTTCTTTCAGCATTACAAAAGTATCTCTGGCAGAATGTCCGATAGCAAGCACCAGTGTATCAGTAATAAAAGTTTTATTTTCACAATTGACTCTGATTAAATCATTTTTCTTTTCAAAAGAAGTAAATCTGGTATTGAAGTAATATATGCCACCATTATTTTCAATATGATTTCGAATGTTTTTTAAAACACTGACCAGATTATCAGTTCCAATATGAGGCCTATTTAAATATGTTATTTCTTCGGGAGCACCAAAGTGATGAAAAGTATCTAATACTTTTTGTATTAAAGGAGAGTTGATGCCAGTATTCAATTTCCCATCAGAAAAAGTGCCGGCACCTCCTTCACCAAATTGCACATTACATCTTGTATTTAATACTCCATTGAGCCGATAATTATCGACAGCTTTAATTCTATTTTCAATACAGTCTCCCTGTTCAATGATAATAGGTTTATAACCATATTCAATTAAAGTCAAGGCACAAAAAAGACCTGCCGGACCACTGCCAATGATAACTGGCTGATATTTTGAATTTCTTTTTTTCTCCACTCGAAATGTATTTTCAACAACTTTTTTAAGTCTGGAATAGTTATCTTCATTTCTAACTTGAACATCAACGATATAATTATAATGAACGTTATTTTTATCTCTAGCGTCAATACTTTTTCTTATTATTTTCCCACTAATAAAATCATCAGTTTTAATTTTAGCTTTTTTAAGAGCTTTTTTTATAACTTCTTCATTTGAGATATCTTCAAATATTTTAACGTTATCGATTCTTAACATCTAGCCACCAGTACTATATTAACATAAATGGTTAGTAATAATATGAATGAAATAAATATTAACATAATGCTCAATACTAAATGGGTTGGCAACGGTAACTACTCAGACCGTATCTGGAAAAATCAAAATCAGATGGTTGATAAACTGAGTGAAATTGTTACCCGTGGAGCAATGACAGGTATGTCAGTTGAACGTATGCAGATGGAGTTCAGACAAACCTTCCACGTTGAAAAATATAAAGTTGAAAGGCTTTTGCGTACTGAGATGGCTTATTTCCACAATGAAGCTGAACAGGAATCTTATAGAGATTTAGGCATAGAGCAGTATATTTACATTGCTACACTGGATAACAGAACCAGTGAAGTTTGTTCTGTGGTATTTAAAACCAAAGATGGCAAGGTTGGTGTAAACCTTCCACCAATGCACCCAAACTGCAGAAGTACTACCGGTCCCTACTACAATGATTCCATACTTAAAGACATGAAACGCAGAGCAAGGAACCAGGAAGGTGCAGGTAAGGAAATTGAATACAAGAACTACAGGGAGTGGGAGAAGAGTTTACTTGATAGAATGAGTAAAAACTCAGAAAGAATGTCAAAAGAAAGTTATATAGGTGAATGGGAAGGAACTACCGGTACTTTAATTTCTAAGGAGCAAAGAACAGAAATTATTGAATATGCTAAAAATAAAGGGATTAAAATTTACAATATTAAAAAATTTGATGGAGACCCAGAATTGTTAAAAAGAGAAATTGATGTACTTTCTGAACTTGTTCAAGAGTTTGACCCTAATCTAAAAATAGTATTAGATAGTTATCCAATGGTGGATGGAGATTATGGAATGGCCAACAAAAGTAATGTAATTATTAATTCTAAAGCATTACGAGATAGAAACTTAACTAATAAAAATATGCAAGGCTTTTTTGCTAATCCTACTATTGAAGGAATTGCCGCTCATGAATTTGCCCATATTTTGGAGAATAAATATGGAAAATTTGGTGTTGAAGTATTTAAAAAGGCATATTATAATATATTTGAAGAGGAACTAACAAATTTTGAATTACCCAATATTATTGAAAATTTGTATGGTGAAGCGGCATTGCTTTATACAAAAAGTGTAAAGAAACCATTTGATGTTAAAGGTTATACTGAACTTACGGCTGAAATATTTTCAAAATATCAAGCTGGAGGAGATAAAGTAACAAATGAGTTTATAAAATTAGTAAAGGAGATAATCGATGAGAAAAGTAGAAGTTAAATGGAAAGAAAATCCAAAATGGTGGCATTACAATGAAAACGGACTACCTATTATTAATAATGATGCTCCAGAAGAAGCTAAAGAAAGTTATAAAAAGTATAGGGAGCAATGTGAATCTATTAAATATTAATATAAACCAGGACAATTAATCCTGGTTTTATTATGAAAATTTTAAATTAACCAGGAGTAATTAACCTGGTTTTATTTATGGTCGACGGACCTTAAACGGAAAAGAAGGAGGTCTAGTAATGGACGACAACAAAAATACCAATGTAACAGAGACAGCAGCTGGTGCAGACAACGGGACAAATGAAGCTGGTAAAACATTTACTCAACAGGACATGGATAACTTGGCTGGAAAAGTCAGAAGTGAAGAGAAGGCAAAGTATGAAAAGATTACTCAGGATGCAATTGCAAGTGCAATTCAAGAACATGAAAGACAGGCTAAGTTAACCCAGGACGAAAGAGACAAAGAAGCACGTAAAAAACGTGAACAGGAACTAGAGAACAGAGATTTGGAAATAACGAAGAAAGAGCATTCAAAGAAGCGATTATCATATAATTGTTAAAAGGTTGTAATTTTTATAATTTAATATTGAATAAAAAGTAATTTGAATTCTGAAACTTACAAAACACCCCCTGTTTTTATAATAGGGGGTGTTTTGTACAAATATTTGGTATTCTGTCGGGAATTAACAATTCAGCAGTGCTGCAATTGCACTTCCTGCCAGATTGACATCGTCACCACTGGTTATCATGTAATATCTATGCAGTGTGTCGTTGATGTATTCTTTCATGTATCTGTCAATTTTTTCTTTATATGAGTAGCATTTGTGATAAGTTGAGCCTTCAATAACAATTCTGCAAGGTGTAGACATGCGTTTTCCGCCATCCATCTGAACGATGTCAGCCGCTAAATTAACTGTGACCAGTTTTGCGGCTCTTTCAATTGCCAAATCAGCAAAGTTATAAAGCAATTCAACATCGTCATTGGTATGACAGGCTTCAGCAAGCAGATTATTTCCATATGGTTCTCTTAAAAACTGGTCAACTTCCACCATTGAAAAGTATGGTAAATCCTGGATGGTGTTTTCTTTAGAGAACAAATTTTCTTTAGCTGCCTGTTTTATTGTTTCACAGATTACATTTCCCAGATAGATGCCTGAAATCATCTTTTCAAACAGATGGGCATTGGGATTTATTGATTTTTCATCAAAAACTTTATCAAATCTGCCTTGAGGTGCTTTGTTAAAGCCGGCACTTTCCATATTGATAATCATTTTTTCATCATTGTCCAAAGCAAGTTTAGTAATGTTTTTGCATACCTCAATATAAGCGGTATTGGTGCCGGTTCCTAAAATCAGACCAATCTGTCCGTCTACTTTTTCTGTCGGTTTAATTGCCGGACCGCCAAGAAGAGTAGAGACAGTATCGTTTAATATGACGCCTGATATTTCTTTGTTAAAGCCTCTGTTTCTGATTTCTTTTTTCAGTTCTTCAAAAATAAGTTTTCCCTCACAGTCATGAATAATGATTTCTTTAGAGAATTCGAGAATTCTGCCATCCTTATTTGGCAGTATTTCTGCTGCAAATGAGAAACAGAAACCTATTTTCTGGCTTTTTTCCAAATAAGGCATAATAATATCAGCCAGCTGACTAAAAAAATCTTCAATTTTTAAAGGTTTTTCAACTCCTATCATGGTCTGTTTTTTCAGGTTTTCAATAACCATGCCTTCTTCAGTAAATGTAATATGGGCAATTCTTAAGTTGGTTCCTCCGGCGTCAATAGCAATAACGGTCTCATTTAATGGAACTTCTCCTTTAGTTGAAACATATGCCGGAATCATCATTAAAGATGATGGTTTACCGGCTAAGCCCAGTCTCATTTCTTCCACAAAGGTTTTAGTAAGGCTGTCAATATCAATATTATCAGGGTGCTGGTCATATTTAAATAAAAAATCTTCTGCTATTTCTCTGTAGTTCATTGTTTCCTCCATAAAGTTTATTTGTTAAATCAATTATAACATAATATAATCTATTTGGTGATTAAGATGAAAATAGATTTGCACATTCATACCAACAAATCAGCTGATGGACAGCTGAGTGCCAAAGAGATTGTTTTAAGAGCGAAAAAATTAGAAATGGATATTATCGCTATCAGTGATCATGACAGTGTTTCAGCTTTAAATGAAGGAGAAAAGTGGGCAAAAGAATATGGGATTGAATTTATTCCGGCAACAGAAATAAGTGCTGTTATGGACGATGGAACTTTACTGCATATTTTAGGTCTTAATATTGATTACTCTAATCAGAAGTTTATTGAACATGAATATAAAACAAAAACAAAATTGAGAAGTGTTAATGAAATTCTGATACAAAAGGCTCTGGATTTCGGATTTAAGTTTGACTCAGAAAAAGTAATTGAAATTGCTAATGAAGGAATAGTTGAACCGGAAAATATTGGAGAAATAGTTTTAAAGGATAAAAGAAATGATAATGATGAAAGACTCAAGGAGTTTAGAGAAGGCGGTAAACTGGCAAACAATCCGTATTTCAATTTTTACCGGGAGTTCTATGCTCAGTCTAAACCCTGCTACACCAATTTGAATTTCTCCTTACCGCTTAAAGAAACCGAAGAGTTAATACATGGTTGTAAAGGCTTGATGATTCTGGCACATCCTGGTCATAATATAGGCTATGATGATGAAAAACTAAAAGAAATAATTTCTTACGGTTTGGATGGAATTGAGGTTTTCAGTACCTATCACGAAAAAAAAGCTATTGATTATTACTATAAAAAGGCTAAAGAGTATAATCTTTTTATGTCTGTTGGTTCTGATTTTCATGGTCATAATAAACCGGCAATCGAAATAGGGAGTATGGATTTTGACATAGTTGAGGTGAAAAAATTAATTGAAAAAATCAGATGATGTAAGCGATTTTAAAAATATGAAAATTTTTGCAGAAAAACTCCTATTGAAAATGAAAATTATTTCATCTATAATATAGCAGGTGGAGGTGTCTAGATGGAGTTTGAAAATAATGCATTATTCTGGCAGAAAATAGATACTTTATATTTATCTAGTGATTTAGTAATCAGCAGGCCCAGAAATTCGGTACATCCTGCTTATAAAAATCTGGTATATCCGGTTGACTATGGTTATTTAAAGGATTTACATGGTGAAAATCCTGATCATATATCTGTTTATCGCGGTACACTTGATGCAACCAATGTCTCTTCTCTAGTGGTATGTGCCGATGTTTTAAAAAGAGATATTGAAGTTAAACTGCTGGTCGGGTGCAATGAACAGGAAGTAAACTCAATTTTAGAGTTTTTAAATCAGACTGATTTTCAAAAATCAGTTGTTGTTAACAGAGGAAAGAATATTCCTGCCTGGGCAAGTACTATTTAAACAAACACATTTTTTGTGTTTTTTATTATAAAGGAGGGGTCATAAATGGGTAAGAAGCTGACAATTTTACATTCCAATGATCTGCATGGTGATTTTCTGGCTGAAAAGATAGATGAAAAACTGGTTGGCGGTGTTTCTCTTTTATCCGGTTATATCAGAAGAGAAAGAGAAATAAATGATTCGCTGTTGTATGTTATTGCCGGTGATATGTTTAGAGGTTCCATCATTGATTCAGAATATAAGGGATTATCAACGATTGAAATAATGAATTTTTTAAGTCCTGATGTCGTTACTGTCGGTAATCATGAAACAGATTATGGAATTGCTCATTTACTGTTTTTGGAAAAATGTGCCAAGTTTCCAATCATTAATGCCAATCTTTATATTAAAAGCAATCATCAGAGACTCTTCAGCCCTTTTAAAGTTGTGTATGTCAACGGTTTAAGAGTGATGTTTATTGGAGTTTTAACTGAGGAAGTTTTAAACCAGACCAAAGGTGAAGAGCTGATTGGAGCATTTGTTGATATCTGGGAAGCCAGAAAGGAAATTGGAGTCATCATTGACAACTATAAAACTACCGCTATAGATTTGACAGTATTATTAACTCATATCGGTTTTGAAGAGGATAAGAAACTGGCGGCTATTCTGGATCCTGAATGGGGTGTCGATATGATAATCGGTGGTCACTCACATACTCATTTAACAGAGCCTGAAGTAGTTAATGGAATTCCAATTGTTCAGGCCTATACAGGTACTGATCAGATTGGCAGATTTGATATTGATTTTGACGATGAAAACAATATGCTTGGATATAACTGGCAGTGTATTCCGATAAATGAAAAGACCTGTCCATTTGATCCGGTAATGGAAGAGCTGTTAGGTGTTTATAAAGATGAAACTGATAAAAAATATCAGAAAATTATTACAACCTTCCGAAGACCGTTAACCCATCCACATCGTAATATGGAAACAGAACTGGGTAATCTGGTTGCTGATTTGCTGCAGGTTGATTCTTCATTTGATATTATGCTTTTTGCCTCTGGAGCCATCAGGAAAAAAGAAATGGGTCCAATTGTCAGGTATCAGGATTTAAAAGAATGTCTGCCATATGATGAAGCGGTTGTTATGCTGGAGGTAACGGGCAGACAGTTTAAGCATATGATTAAGTTTATGTTGAGGGAAGAATGTTATGATGATGGACATACTGAATTCTATCAGGTTTCTAAAGGTGTTCATATTGTTTATAATCGTCTGACTAAAGTACTGGAAGTCTGTCAGTTAAATGGTAATGATATACAGGATGAAGCGATGATTAAAATAGGAGTTACTGAAGGTTATCATCTGGATGGTTTCAGTAAGTTCTTTAATCTGCCGATTGAAGAAGTTTATGCCAATAAAAAACCGAAGACTGTCATTACTTCCTGCAATGCAATATTTGAAGAATTGCTGACAGCTTCAACGAATTTTGATTCTAATCTGGAAGACAGAATTGTGATAAAAAATAGGGAATTATAGAAAAAGAGAGGATTATTACAACCGTTAATAATTCTTTTTTAATGGTAATTATTTGAAATTTAAACAAATAGTAGTAAAATTAAAATGTAAGAACTGATTAAAAGAACAATTAATAATTTCTTTAACTGACCGGGAGGTGGTGGTGATGAAGAAAATAATGATATTGTTGGCAATGTTTACAATATTGTTTTCACTGACTGGCTGTCAAAAAAAAGAACCTCTGGATGATATTATAGATAAATGTGCCTTGTCATTTGCCAGATCTTTTCTGGTAAATAATTTTGACTATAATCCTGATACCAGATATTATCTTTCTGAAAGAATTTATTGGATGGAACAGACTGATGAAGAAAAGTTTCCTTGCTATTATTTTGTTTATGAAACAGAAAATATTCTTTTTTGTGTAGGAATATACAGTTCAGAAAAAAATGATACCGGTTTAATAACCTACCCGTATATGGGTGAGTTTATTTACAGCAGTCTGGTTGATGAAGCAACGACTCTTAAGCTGCAAGAAGACAACAGAGGGAGTATTAAAAATTCCATTAATAAGGAGATTAGTCTATCAGGCATTAAGAATATCGATATCAATAAGGATTCAAAAACGGAAGAGATCAGTTTAAAAATAAAAGAATCTCTAACTGTGCTGAGTGAAAAAAGAATAGGCAAGATAAAATATACTGAACAGGATAAATTTTATATAAAATATCCAATCAGAGATTATACCATAATTGTTGAAGACAGAAAAAATATCAGCATCAATGAGAAGCTGATTTATCCGTTATTTATGAATGACACAATAATTGCTTTATATGAGTTTGATTCAAATGGCAATCTTGCCTGCACTCAGAAAGCCGGCCAGGAGAGTATATATGCCAAGGCATATCAGACATCAGATAAATTTATTTTGGTTCATGGCGGTAATTATCCGTATTTAAAGACTTACTGTCTTTTTGCTGATGAACAACTGGATGCTGAAACTATAAGTGAGATGTTAAAAGATCCGATTTTTATCCGCACGAAAAAAGAAATTGACCAGTTGATGACTGATTTGAAACCTTATGATATATTGCTGGAAATAGAATTGAATGGAACATAAAAAAAAGAAAACTTCAAGTTACAGAAGTTTTTCTTTTGGCTTTTTAATTTTTGGTGGGGCTGGGGACAACCTTTAAGTTTTGGTGGGGACTAAAAAGTCCTCTTTTTTTGTCACGGTGGGGACAACCTTTAAGTTTTCATGGGGATACCCTTAAAACTTAAAGGAGACAATAAAAAACCCTTCATATTGTATTATTTTACTGAGATAAAAATGATATGAAGGGAGGCCAATATATGCCTATAAAAGATTTTATCACAACAGTTCTGAATATCGAGGAAAACGATATAGAAAGTATTAAAACGATTAATAACTCCGGAAAATCCTTTGATATTTTTCTAACTCTTAAGTCATACAGACCATCATGTATCTATTGTGGCGGTCCCACAAAGTCCAAAGGTTTTTCCAGGTCATCTATAAGCTTGCCTAACCTTTCTTCCTTACAATGCACCCTGCATTGGGCCAGAAGAAGATACGTTTGTAATGATTGTCAGAAAAGTTTTGTTGAACATAACAGGTTTGCTCCTGAAGGATTATCCGCTTCATACAGTCTGCTTAGAGAGATTATGATAGACTTCAGTAACCCTCGCATGACTGTTACTGATATCTCTAAAAAGAGTCATATTTCAGTAACTCAACTGACCAAATATTTCGACAGTTTTGTTAATGTACCGGTATTACCTCTGCCGGAAAGTCTTGGCATAGATGAACTGCATTCATCAATGTCCAACAGGGACAGTGCCTATCTCTGTGTGTTTGTAGATAATGAAAACAGAAGACTGACTGAAATTCTGCCTTCAAGAAGTAAGAGAACACTATCTTCATATTTCTCTAAAATACCCCTTCAAGAGCGTAAAAAGGTCAGATTTGTCACCATTGATATGTGGGAACCATATAAAAGTGTTGTTTCCAGGTATCTTCCTGACGCTATCATAGCGGTTGATCCGTTCCATGTTGTCAAAACTTTATGTGACGGTTTTACTAAACTGAGAGTGGAAATCATGAAAGACCAACTCTATGGTTCTGCCGGTTATTATCTTTTAAAAAAATGGCACAAACTTCTTGAATCCGACGATTACGATTTATCTATGGATGCAGAAAGGAAATATAATCATTTCTTCAAACAGAAACTTAATTACTATGATTTACAGCAGCTCGTTTTAAATGTTTCGACTGAACTGAAACTGGCATATAACCTGAAAGAAATGTATCGGGATTTTAATAGACATTGTCGTTATGAAGATGCTGGAAGTGAACTGAATTATATAATGCAGTGTTTTATAAAAGTTGATTTATCCTGTTATAGGGAGTTTGTTTCGATGGTTCAGAATTGGAAAAAGGAAATAATTGCCTCCTTTATCCGACCTTATGATAATAGAAAATTATCTAATTCTTTTTCTGAATATACCAACAGAAGATTAAGAGAACTGATTAATGCATCTAATGGACTTAATAACTTTGTCCGTTTTAGAAATAGAGCTGTTTATTGTTTTAATAAACAAATCAGTTACTCTCTTTCTAATTTTCTGTACTCTAATTCTTATAAAAAACCAGAAAAACAAGGGAGTAAACAGTCGCGAAAATTCTAATGGGAAGGCTAGCCTTCCCATTAGAATTACATCATAAATCTGTATGTTTTTATTCAATATATACTATTTTTTTGAATTTCAAGTCCCCACCAAAAATTAAAGGTCACTTTTTCAAGTCCCCATTAAAGTTTAAAGATGGTTTCTTTTTTAGGCCATATTAAATACCTGAATGATCAAAATCCACGATAAACTGTAGTAGACAATAACAGCCACCAGATCATTTAAAGTCGTAATGAGCGGACCGGAAGCTACTGCCGGGTCAATATGGATATTATGAAAAGTAATAGGGACCAGTGTTCCCATAAGTGAAGATACTATCAGTGTCAGTATCAGAGCCAAAGCTACACACAGTCCGATTAAAATAGAAAACTGGAAATTCTTACCTTTAAAAATCATAATATATGCAGTAACAACTATAATAGCCAGAGTTCCAAGTAAAAGTCCGTTTGTAAGTCCGATTTTTACTTCTTTTAAAATATGCCTGATCATTTCTTTAGCTGTCAGATTTTCAGCCATCAGAACTCTGACTGTGACAGCCAGTGACTGAGTTCCGACATTACCGGCCATTCCCAAAATCAGAGACTGAAAACAGATTACCAGCGGTATCTGCTGGACGACAGTTTCAAAAATACCGACTACTGAAGAAATCCCCAAGCCTAAAATCAGCAAAATAATCAACCACGGAATTCTTTTTTTGACTGATTCAAAAATAGATTCATCCAAATCTTCTTCACTGGTTAAACCGCCAAGTTTTGCATAGTCTTCGACTAATTCATCTTCAACCATCTCAACAATATCGGTAGCTGTAAGTATGCCAATAATATGATCGTCATTGTCTAAAACCGGATAAGAGTCTTCCGAATAGTCCTTTAAGTCTTCTAAAAGATGAGATATTAATGCATCAGCATATACTGTCGGGTAACTGTTGGTGATGATGTTTTCTAAAGGTGAGCCTTCTCTGGCGATAATTAAATCTTTTAAATCAATGGCACCATAGAATTTTCTATCATCATCGCTGACATAGATTGTAGATACGTTGTCATTGTCTTCGGCCTGTGAAATCAGTGCCCTCATAGCCTCTTTAACAGACAGGTTTTTGTTTATTTCAATGTAGTTGGTAGTCATCATGCTGCCAATGGTATCTTCATCATAAGACTGAATGAGCAGAACATCCTCACTGCTTTCCTCATCCATCATTTCAATGATTTTATCTTTGATGTCTTCATCTTCAATTTCATCTAAAACATCTACAGCGTCATCTGAATCCATTTCCGATAGAATCTGAGCAGCCATCTTCAGGTCAATTTCTTTAATGTAGATATCAGCATCTTCCAGGTAGGCAAAAATTTCTGACAGCTGCTCATCATCAGCGGCTTCAAAAATTTTCATCCTTTTGTCTTGATCCAATGCTTCCAGAGCATCAGCGATATCTGAAGCATGATAATCGGTGATTAAGTTCTGCAGCTGTTTTTTGCTGAGATCCTGATTTAACAGATCGATAATCTCAGCAACATATTCAGGGTTTGTTAAACGTGTTTCATTGGCCATATATTAAGTCTCCTTCCATTTTTTTATGATGGAAGAAAAGTATTATTTAAAGTCAAAAAAGTAAATGATTGCTTTAATTCCATCTGAAATAAATAATTATCACTATCATCAACTTCCATCTGACTTTCACCTGCCTTTTAGTTCTCAACTAATTTTAAAACTAATAATAATTAATTTCAATGTAAAAAAAGAGAAAACCCTTTATAATTATACTATAGAGTTAAAGGGAGGACTGAAATGAAAGCATGGGAAAAATATTTTGAAATTGAAAAACAGGTTATTGATAAAGCATTTGAAGTTAATAAAGATGCCATTATGTCCGCAGCTGAAATATTGGCTAAAACAACTGAAAATGGCGGTATAATCTATGGTTTTGGAACAGGTCATTCGCATCTGGTGGTAGATGATGCTTTCTGGCGCGCTGCTACTCCTGCCAATTATGCAGCTTTACTGGAACATTCAGCCACCGGAAATACTGAAATTACCAAATCTTATCTGGTTGAAAATACATATGGAATAGGCAGAACAATAGTTGACTATAACCGTATTACAACAAAGGACTGTATGATTATTATTTCCAACAGCGGTAATAATATTGCGCCAGTTGATGCTGCTATTAGAGCTAAAGAAAAAGGTATTCCACTTATCGCTATTACTGCCGTGGAATATAGTAATTATCTGACTGCCAAACATAAGGATGGTGTAAAACTGAAAGATGTAGCCGATGTTGTCTTGGATAACTGCTGTATTATCGGTGATGCGGCAGTGGAAATTGAAGGTTTTCCAATGAAGGTAGGAAGTGTCTCGACAATTCCAAATATCTTTTTGCAGAATGCCATCCTGACACAAATGGTAGAAAATCTGGTTGAGAAAGGGTTGCAGCCTGATGTATATTATAATGGCCATATGGCTTTTATGAATGAAGATTTTGCTTCACATAATGATAAACTGGTTGATAAATATTTTTATCGCATTAGAAATTTATAGGAGGTAATCAAATGTTAATAAAATGGCTGGGACATTCTTGCTTTAAAATTTCTGTTGATAGTCAGAGTCTGATAATTGACCCTTTTGAAAAAGGTTCAGTCAATGGATTCAGAGATCTTGATGAACAGGCTAATATTGTTTTATGTTCACATCTGCATGCTGATCACTGTGGTACCGGTTGTGTAGAACTGATTGAATCTAAATATGACAGTCCTTTTGAAATAGAAACAATTGATTCTTATCATGATGAAAAGAAAGGGGCTTTAAGAGGAGACAATCTGATTCATATTATTACTGTACAGGACTACTATAAAGTTGTTCATCTGGGTGATTTGGGGTGTATGCCGGATGATAATCAGATTGAAAAAATTAAAGACTGTCATGTGTTGCTTATTCCGGTAGGTGGTTATTATACGATAGGACCTGAAACAGCCAGAGATATTGTTAAGGCGGTAAATCCAAAGGTAGTAATTCCAATGCATTACAAATCAGATGATTTTGGCTATGATGTTCTAAAAACAGTTTATGATTTTACCGGATATTTTGAAAAGGTAATTTATTTGACATCTGATACACTGCAGTTTTCTGATGAGCTGAATAACGAAATAATTGTTTTAGACTATCAGGTTTAAAGTCAATAAGGCCTCAGTCAATAGCAGCTGAGGTTTTTTATTTGATTATTTAAACTATTGAATTATAATTATTGTGGTGATAGCGATGAAAACTGTCAAAGTAATAAGTAAAACACCTTTACAAACACAACAACTTGCTGAAAAGCTGGCTGGTTTTTTGTATGCCGGTTCTCTGATTACTTTATCAGGACAGCTGGGCGCCGGGAAAACGACTTTTACTCAGGGACTTGGGAAAGGTTTGAATATAAAGAAGAATATTACTTCTCCTACTTTTACTTTACTTAAAATATATCAGGGTGATTTGCCTTTATATCATATAGATGCTTATCGTCTGGAGGGATTAACTCAGGATTTGGGTCTGCAGGAGTATATTGAATCTGATGGTGTCTGTGTAATTGAATGGAGTCATTTTATCACGGATTTATTACCTGAAAACAGAATAAATATTGAAATAAACATTTTAGAAGATGACAGCAGAGAACTGATAATTACTGCCAGCGGTCATAAATACGAAAGGATACTGGATAAATTATGTATACAATAGGAATAGATACTTCTCATCATTTCCTGCTTCTGGTATTGATGGATGATAATAAAGTAATCGACTATATACAGTTAGAGTGTCCGAAGCTGCAGTCAGAATATATTGTCTTAGAACTGGATAATCTTTTAAAGAGAAACAATCTCTCTTTAAAAGAAGTAAGAAATATAGTAGTTACAGTCGGTCCGGGTTCCTATACCGGTGTCAGAATCGGTTTGACGGTAGCCAAAATATTGGGTTCAATTGCCGGCAAAAATGTCTATACCTTATCAACCCTGCAGTTATATGCCGGGATAAAGAATGCTCTGGTTTTAATGGATGCCAGGGCTGACCGCTGTTATGTCGGAAGATACAGAGATGGTACAGCAATTACTGAAGATATTGTTTTAACAAATGAAGATATTAAAGAAATGCTAGATGCTGATGTTACTTTAATTGGTGATTTACATCTGTTTGACAGAGAAAGTTATTATCCTGAAATTGCCTTTAACTTTATTTTGTTAAAACAGTTTTGGCAAAAGTCAGAAAATGTGGATATTTTAACTCCGGCATATTTAAAGAGTTCACAGGAGTATTTAAGAAAATGATTAGAAAAATGTCTGTCAGTGACATTGATACGGTATTGGAAATTGAAGAAGACTGTTTTACAGATGCCTGGAATTTTGGTCATTTTTTCTATGAAATACAATTAAATCCATTTTCTTCGGTCTGGGTGCTGGAAAATGAAGAGAAGGAAATAATCGGCTTTGTGGATTTATGGATAATATTTGAAAGAGCAGAAATTGCCAATATTGCCGTCAGAAAAGACCAGCAGAATAAAGGATATGGTTTTAAACTGATGCAGCATATTGAAAAACTGGCAATTGAAGCGATGTGTGAAACAATTGCCTTGGAAGTAAGAGTTTCTAATAAAAGTGCTATAAGTTTATATCAGAAATGTGGTTTTGAAATCATCAATACCAAAAAGAATTACTACAGATGGAAAGGTTTCAGTGAGGATGGTTACTTTATGATGAAAGGAATATAAAGATGGATGATATTATTATTCTGGCTATTGAAACAAGTTGTGATGAAACAGCCTGTGCGATAGTAAAAAACGGAAATGAGATACTGGCAAATAAAGTGGCAAGTCAGATTGATGTCCACACTCTTTATGGTGGAGTAGTTCCGGAGGTAGCCAGCAGGATTCATATTGAAAATATTTCAATCATCATTAAAGAGACCTTAAAAGCAGCGGATATAAGAGTAGAAGATGTCGATGCCATTGCTTTTACCAGGGGACCTGGTTTAATCGGTTCCCTGCATATTGGAGTACTGGCAGCAAAAACTCTGGCCTGGGCTTATAATAAACCACTAATTCCGGTACATCATCTGACAGGGCATATTTATGCCAATGCTTTTGTCAGAAAGTTAAAGTTTCCTTTACTGGCTTTAATTGTTTCAGGCGGTCATACAGAGCTGGTATTGATGAAAGAAGACTATGATTTTGAAGTAGTTGGCGAAACTCTGGATGACGCTATTGGTGAAGCCTATGATAAAGTAGGTCGGGTTTTAAATCTTCCTTATCCGGGGGGGCCAAAAATTGATAAACTGGCTAAAGAAGGGAAACCGGTGTATAAACTGCCACTGCCAAAAGTTGACAGTCCACTGGATTTTTCTTTCAGCGGTTTAAAAAGTGCTGTAATGCAGGCAATTAATCGACTGAAAAGAAATAATCAGCAGTTATCGGTCGAAGACATGTGCGCTTCTTTTCAAAAGACAGCTTTAAATGCTTTATGGCAGAAAACTGAGTTGGCTTTAAAAACTTATAAGGTCAGACAGTTTGTCTTAGCCGGAGGAGTAGCAGCCAACAGTCAGCTGAGAGAAATAGTAAAAGAGAAGATGGGAAAAGAATATCCTGATATTGATTATATTATCCCGCAACTTGAATACTGTACTGATAATGCAGCAATGATTGGTGCTTCGGCATATATTGCCTATAAAAAGGGAATTAGAGCAGATTATGGTATTGGAGCCAGTGCTTCGCTGGATTTAAACAATATACAGGTAAAAAAGTTACTATTCAGCGAGTAAAAAAACCTGTCAAGAGGTTTTATCCACAAAATGAATAAAATTCAAAGAAAATGACAGGTCCCAATAATCAAAGACAGATTAACTGACACCGGAAAAAAACAAAGGATATATTTAAACTGAAATCATATTATGCCTGCAGAAAGGCTCCAAACGTCTTTATGCGGCTTATTTATCAGCTGAAATATCCTTTTTTATAATTTCAGCAGTCAAAAGTTATCCACAATTTTATCTTAAAAACCTGTGGTAAAATATAACTGTAAAGAAAGGGGCGGCTGTTGACATGCGTTTAAATTCAAAACTGAGTCCTGAAAGATATTTAAAAAATAAAGTTTATTTTGACAGCGGTCTGATAGAAACTCTGGAAGCCTTAAACAGACAGTTGAATAAAGCCAGGGAAAGAGAACGCATATATCAGGCTGCCATTTATAAACTGAAGGATGAAAATGTAAATCTGAAGTTCAGGTACAGATGCCTGACTGTTGATTTTAAATCCCTGCAATTCAGATACAGGGAAAAAAGCGAAAAAGAAAAGACAACCGATGAAATTATAAAGGATATCGGCAAAGAGATAGATGAAATAAAAAAAGATATTGATGAAGTTGTCAGAGAAAATGAAAGATTATACAGTGAACTGGATATCAAGGATCAGAAAATAAGAATCCTGGAAAAAATAATCGAACAGGAAAGAAAGAAGAAAAAGGGCTATAAAGCCAATTCGACCAATTCAAATTTACCGCCTTCAAGTGATTTGTTCAGCCGTCATATCAGTAATACCAGAGAAAAATCAGGTTTGAAAAGAGGCGGACAGAAAGGTCATAAAGGCAGCTTTTCAGTTTTGAATGAAACTGCCGATGTGATTATTGACAGATACGTTGACAAGGCTCCGACAGGTGCAAAGGAAGTAAGAGATGAAAACAATAATATCCTTTACTATGTTACTCAGGAAATTGATTTAACTTTTAAAAGGACAATTACTGAAACCAGATATCATATCAATAAAACAAACCTAGAAGTATTAACTGAACAAGAGAAAAGTAAATACGCCGTTAATCCTGTTACTTATTCAAACAAAATTAAAGCAGTGACTTTATATTTACATAATCACGGATGTATAGCTTTAGATAGATTAAGTAAAGTTATCAGTGTTTTTAGTAATAATCAAATTAATATAAAACCCTCATCAATCTGCAATTGGCAAAAAGAGTTAGCTGTAAAAAGTCAAAAGTATCGAGAGTCTGTTTTAATTGACATTTTAAATTCAGATGTATTAGGTGTTGATGAATCAGGTTGGAGAGTAAATGGGAAAACCAAATGGTTACATACTCTGTCAACTAAAGATGCCTCATATTATTTGGTGACGGATAAAAGATCAGATAAAGAAACTGGCACAATAAAGTTATTGGAAGGATTTAATAACTATCTTGTTCACGATCATTTCAAACCATATTATAGTCTTGATAATCCGATACATGTAGAATGTAACGCTCACATCTTAAGATATTTAAAAGCCGGTATTGAGCAATATCACGATAAGTATTGTCAAAGTATGAAGTCGCTATTACAACAGATACTGCATGAAAGAAAGCAATATGTTAAGGATGGTATAGATTCATTTGAAAAAGAAAAAATCAGTAGATATGAAGAAATGTATACATCGATATTACAAAAGGCATTATCTGAATATGATAAAGAAAATCCAAATATTGCCAAGAAATATGAACCAGCACATATAAAACTATTTAGAAGGATGCTTGAATATAAACAGGAACATTTATTGTTTATGTATGATTTTAAGGTGCCTTTTGACAATAATTTAGCTGAAAGAAGTATTAGAAAAGGCAAAACCAAACTTAAAGTATCTGGACAAAACAATAATTTAGACACTGCTAATTATTATACTAGTGCACTAACGATTATTGAGACCTCTAGGTTAAGGAAAGAAAACCCATTAGAAAAAATGATAGAAATACTTAACAATTAATTTTCTATCTACTTTTCTATCATCAATTTAAATAATGGTCTACTTATTAATTTAAAAGTTAGACCATTTTTTTATTCAATATATTATTTGTCGCTGAATAGTAACGTAAAAAAAGGTTAATTTAAGATAAATCTTGACATTTTTATAATTGTCCTGTAGTATTTACTTGCTCATTGAGGGAGTAGTTAGCGTTTGTTGCGTAACAAGTCAACAACACTGTCGTAAAGACTGGCTTGTTTTAAATAACGAGACTCATGTGTTAGTTTATCTATGCATGGGTTAGAAAACAAAAAACAGCTCAGCACAGATAAATGCTGAGTTTTATTTTGGAGGTAATTTAATGAGATACTATATTGTAGACAAAGAAGAAGTGTTAAAAGAACTTAACGCTGATGAAGGTGGTTTATCTTCTGCTGAGGCTGAAAATCGTTTGAAAACATATGGTAAAAACAAATTGGAAGAAGCAAAAGGGAAATCACTGATTGTCCGATTTTTTGAACAAATGGCAGATCCGATGATTATCATTCTGATTGTAGCTGCTGTAATCAGCGGTATCCTGGCTTTTGTTGAAAATGAAAGTTTTGCTGATGTAATTATTATTATGACGGTTGTTATTGTCAATGCTGTTTTAGGAGTATATCAGGAAAACAAAGCAGAAAAGGCCATTGAAGCTTTACAGGAAATGAGTGCTGCTACTTCCAGAGTCTTACGTGATGGTCAGGTTGTAACGATTCATTCCGAAGATCTGGTTGTTGGTGATGTCGTTTTAGTAGAAGCGGGTGATGCAGTTCCGGCTGACGGCAGAATTCTGGAAAATGCCAGTCTGAAAGTTGAAGAGGCAGCATTGACCGGTGAATCAGTTCCTGTAACCAAGTTTATTGATTTAATCAGATTGAAAGAGTATGAAAACGATGTTCCGTTAGGTGATCGCAAAAATATGTTATATATGGGCTCTACCGTGGTTTACGGCAGAGGAAAAGCTGTTGTTACTGCTACCGGCATGGAGACTGAAATGGGTAAGATTGCCGGTGCTCTGCAGGAAGTTTCTGATGAAAAGACACCGCTGCAGATTAAATTGAATGAGTTATCTAATATACTGACCTGGTTAGTGCTGGTTATTTGTGGACTGGTGTTTGCAATTCAGCTGCTTAGAGCAGGTGATTTCAGTTTTGAATTTGTGATTGACTCATTTATGATAGCCGTTTCTTTAGCGGTTGCCGCAATTCCAGAAGGTTTAGCTGCTGTAGTTACCATTGTGCTGTCAATCGGTGTTACCAACATGAGTAAACGTAATGCGATTATTAGAAAACTGACTGCTGTTGAGACATTAGGTTGTGCTCAGATTATCTGCTCTGATAAAACCGGTACTTTAACTCAAAATAAGATGACTATAGTTGATTATTTTGGTGAAGATGAAAAACGTCTGGCTGCTGGAATGGCTTTATGCAGTGATGCTGAAATTGATAATGAAGGTCAGGTTGTCGGCGAACCGACAGAAGCAGCATTGGTAGTGTGGGCTAATAAACTCGGGCTGCCAAAATATGAATTAAAAACTGATTATCCGAGAACTGGAGAAGCACCATTTGATTCAATGAGAAAAATGATGTCAACTGTCCATCCTTCCGATGGTAAGTTTGTCCAATATACCAAAGGTGCCCCTGATGTTATTATTGGCAAATGTACTCACTATTTAAAAGATGGCAAGGCTGTAATAATAACTGACAAATATAAAAAAGAAATACTAAATGCTAACAAAGCAATGGCTGATAAGGCTTTAAGAGTATTGGCCTGTGCTGAAAAATATTATGATACAGAACCTGTTTCTTATGAAGCGGAAGTTCTGGAAACCGGTTTATGCTTTATCGGATTGGCAGGCATGATTGACCCGGTCAGACCGGAAGTAAAAGATGCAATTGTTGAATGCAGACATGCCAACATCAGACCTATTATGATTACCGGTGACCATATAGACACTGCTGTGGCGATTGCCAAAGAATTGGGTATTATTACAAAAGATACTCATGCAATAACCGGAGCGCAGTTAAATGATATGGATGATGAGGAATTTGAAGCTAAATTCATGGACATCAGTGTTTATGCCAGAGTTCAACCTGAGCATAAAACAAGAATTGTTAACGCCTGGAAAAAATATGGCTATATTACAGCCATGACCGGTGATGGAGTAAATGATGCTCCGTCTATCAAATCAAGTGATATCGGCGTTGGCATGGGTATTACCGGAACAGATGTTACCAAAAATGTTGCTGATATGGTTTTGGCCGATGATAACTTTGCGACAATTGTCGGAGCCGTTGAAGAAGGCAGACGCATTTACGATAATATCCGTAAAGCTATTCAGTTTTTGCTGGGTTCAAATATGAGTGAAGTATTATCGATATTTGTAGCTACAATTTTAAACTTTAAAATATTGAAACCGGTTCACCTGTTGTGGATTAACCTGGTAACTGACAGTTTCCCTGCTCTGGCATTAGGTATGGAAGAAGCTGAACCTAACATTATGGAAAGAAGACCTCGTCCAGCCAAATCCGGAATATTTTCAGATGGTATGGGATTTGATATAGCCTATCAGGGTCTTCTGGTCACAGTTTTAACTGTAACTTCCTTCTTTATCGGTCATTATATGGAGTTTGGCAACTGGCATGTTGGCGACAGTTCCCATGGTATGACAATGGCTTTTCTGACGATGTCAATGGCTGAAATATTCCATAGCTTCAACATGCGTTCTCAGCGTGGTTCCATTTTCAGATTGCCTACCCATAACAAAGCACTATGGATAGCGGCCAGTTTATCACTGATCGCAACGACTCTGGTTTGTGAAGTTCCACTTCTGGCCAATGCTTTTGGCTTTACCACTGTCGGGTTAGATGAATATCTGATAGCGATTGCTTTAGGAGCAGTGGTTATTCCGATAGTAGAAATTGTAAAAGCTATTCAAAGAAATGCAGACAAATAAAATCGGCAGGTATAAAACCTGCTCAGACTGTTGACAAACGGCAATTTGAAAAAGAATTGTCGTTTTTATATATAAAAGTAAATTAAAGTGTGATAGAATAAATATGCAGACAAAAATCTCTTTTTCAGCAAAAAAACAGTTTTGTCTGCTTTTTAATTTGCGTGAAAAATGTTAAAATAAAGGTGCTGGAAAGGAGAAAAAAGCTATGACAATGAGTAGAAGCAGCATCAAGGATAACAGTATGATGCTGAGAAGTATAGAAGAAGCAGTTCCAAAAGATCACCTGGTAAGAAAACTGGAAAGGTCGATAGATTGGGACTTTATTTATGAAGAAGTGGAAGATTTGTATGCACCGACAGGAAGAAGAAGTATCGACCCGGTAGTATTATTTAAAATGATTTTCATCAACTACACGTTTGGTTATAATTCAATGCGAAGAACCTGTAGAGAAATAGAGGTAAATCTGGCCTATCGCCGGTTTCTGGGATTATCAATTGAAGACAAGGTTCCGGACTATTCAACCTGGAGTCAGAACTATATCAGAAGATATGGAGACAGTGAAGTCTTTGAGAAGATATTTGATGAGATAATAAGACAGGCATATACAAAAAGAATGATAAACCTGGAAACAGTGTATGGAGATTCCACCCATCAGAAAGCCTGCGCCAATAAAAGAAAATCCTTAAACAAGGAAGTTGAGCTTGCCAGGAAAGTATATGAAAAACAGTTATTGGAAGAAATAAATGAAGATAGAAAAGCGCATGGTAAAAAAGAGTTTGAAAGTCTGGTTAAAACAGAAACAGTCTTTGATGAAAACGGTCAGGAAACAGAAGTAACAGAGAAAAAGAATATCAAAGAATCAAAAACAGATCCGGAAAGCGGTCTGTATCATAAAGGTGAAAGAGAACAGATGTTTGCCTACAGTCATCAGACATTCTGTGACGGTAACGGATTTGTGCTGACAACTGTAACTGTACCAGGTAATATCCATGATTCAGTAAGTTTCTTTGAAGCCTATAATGTATTAAGTGAAAAATATAGAGATGAGGTGAAAAATATCTGTTTGGATGCCGGATACAACAACTCGGCAATATGTAAAACAATAACTGAAAATAACCAAAAAATAATAGTGCCATATCACAGACCGATGACTAAAAAAGGATACTTCAGAAAATATGAATTTATCTATGATGAACAGGAAAACATTTATATCTGTCCGATGGGCTGTGTATTGAAATACAGTACCACTTCAAGAGAGGGATACAGGCATTACAAGGCATGTGAAAGCTGTGCAGGCTGCCCTTATAAGGACAAGTGTACAAAATCAGATAGAAAACTGATAATCAGACATGTCTGGGAACAATATAGAGAACAAGCCAACCTGTTTAGGAAAAGCCGGTTATGGAAAGAAATATATCCGAAAAGAAAACAGACAATCGAAAGAGTGTTTGCGGACAATAAGGAGAATCATGGTTTGAGGTTTACCCGATTAAAAGGGCTCAAAAAGAATCAGCATCAGGCGCTGATGATTTTCTCATGTCATAACATGAAAAAGATGGCATTATTAGACCATTGGAGGGACAATAATCAGTCCTTTTCTTTGTTTTTTGGTTAAATTTTACCAATAATCTCCAGCAATCTATAATTTTGAGGTCAAATGAAAACAGACCTTTTCAAAAAAAGCCTGTTTGTCAACAATCTGGGCAGGTATAAAACCTGCTTTTTTATGGTTCATTTATAGTTCAATTATTAATTTTTAATTAAATAAACAGTCTGCAGCTAAAAACTAAAACTGCATATAAAAGTACAACCAGAGGGTAAGTTAAAAATAAATAAAGACATTTAACTGGAAGAATACTATAAAATTTTTTTAAAATTGGATTTGTTGGCTCGACAGTATATATGTAGTTGGCTTTCGGGTGGATAGTCTTTCTTAAAATTATATTGATAAAATGTACAACGACTAGAATAAGTGAATTGTATATCAGCATTGGAATAAGTTCTGTAAAAGAGAGAACGTATAAACCTAATACAACATATAACATATTGATAACTAATAACAATCCGTGATAACCATAAAAACCCAAACCCATAATGGAAAAAAAACTGACTTCTTCAAAGCCGCCATCAGGCATCAGATAAGCCAACAGCGCGCCAAATGTTCCTTCTACAAAGCAGAAAGCCATCAAAGTGTGGTTTAAAGTAATTGAAGCAAAAAGGGAAGTTATTGAACCGATATTACATAAATAAAACGGTAATTCATTGGCCCAGAGATAGTCATATCCCTTGACTTTTGACAGGCTGGTTTTATAGATAAACAAATATAACAGATTAAAAATGCTAAAACAGATCATAAAGGTTCTAATAGATTCCGGCGGACTGTTTTTAAAGATGTTTTTAATAATAATAATTAATATAATGGAAGTTGAAATTAACATCCACCAGGTTTTATTTCCTGTTTTAACAATATATTTATCTTTCATAAAAAAACCTCGAATAATATTCGAAATTATCTTATCATAAATCAAAACAAAAAGGGACAGTCAGTTCCCTTTTGAAAAACATGATTGGACTTTTATTTTCAGATGAACCGATAATAGTTTTCTTTTTTAGTAAATGTCAGTCGAAATTATTGACAAAGAGGTCATCCAGGTTACTGAAAATCATACCAGGTTTTTGTTTAAAACCAGGATTTCTATATGTTCTTATATGTATGTAAGTATTTGGCTGCCGGCACAGTTAATTTCTAAAGAATACAGGAGTGTGAGCTGGTGCATTCCACAATCTTACAAATTCATCATTCCATTTTGCAAAATTGAGCTGAAAACCAGCTGCTTCCTGAACAGTCAGAATTTCACCAACCATATTAGCTACTACTTCAATTCCCAGTTCATTTAGATATTCAACAGCATCTTTATAAAGAATCAGCATTTCCATCATTGTAGTGGCGCCACAGCCATTAACCATCACAAAGGCTTTATCACCTTTTTTAAGATTTACTGCTTTAACTAACAGCGGTGCTACTTCTCTGATGGTATCTTTACTGCTCATCATTGGAACTCTTGTACCTCCGCCTTCACCATGTTGGCCGGCTCCGATTTCCATCATATCAGTTTCACCCAGATCACCAAATGACATACCATTCTGCGGATGAGTGGCATCAGTTGTTTTTATGGTAATGCTTGCCATATTATCAGCATACCTTTGAGCTATTTCAGCAACTTCATCTAGTGTTCTGCCTTCATTAGCTGCAGCAGCAGCAATATGATACAAAGCTACTGCTCCGGCCAGACCGCGTTTATTATCTTCACCATCTGGATTGTATTTAATTTCTTCACCGGTACAAACCTGTCGGACATTCATATTGGCTTTAGCTGCCAGTTTCATAGCCTGTTTTCCTGCCAGCTGATCTCCGGCATAATTTAAGGTTAACAATAAAACACCATGTCCTTTATCAGCTCTTTTGATGGCTTCAAAGACAAGTTTCCCACTTGGTGCAGCGAAAACATCACCATCAACCTGAATATCTAACATGCCTTTTCCGACAAATCCTTTTTGTGCCGGCTCATGACCTGAACCGCCATAAGTGACAATGGTGACCCGGTTTGCTTTTTCCAAATCTTTAGAAATAACCATATGTCCATCCACATACAAGATATCACTGAAAGCCAGTCCTAAGCCCAGTAGAAGTTCATCAGTTACAGTTTGAGGACTATTGATAAATTTTTTCATCATACTTTGATCTCCTTTCTGATAATTATTATTTTACAGTCATGCCTTTAAAGAAATAAGACATCGATAAAGCTCCGGCATCAGCAGTGCCGAGTGTCTTTTCTCCATAGCTTTTCGCTCTGCCAAATTTGGCTGTATAGTTTTTAGTTGCTTCAGCGCCATAGGCGGCTTCCGATGCAGCAATTTCAAATAGTTCATCAACACTTTTAGCATTTAACAAACCTGTACTGGCTAATATTAAAGCATCCATCATTGTTTTATCACCGATTTTGGCAGTAGAAATATCAGCGAATTCCTGATAACCATTAGTAAAAGTGTCTTTTAGCTGCTGCAGCGTCATTTTATCACTGTCAATGGCAGCCTGATGCATACCATCAAAATATGAATTCCACAAAGGAACAGAACTGCCGCCGCTTAAATCCATTATGGCATCGGCAATATCTTCCAGCATATTTTTAATAGAACCATCAGAGGAATTTATCGCATCAATAATAGCATTTGAAATTTTGACCATTGTTAATCCATGATCAGCATCACCGAAATGAGAGTCTATTTCAGTCAATTCAGCTTCATGGGCTATAATTTCTTTACAGCCGTTAATTATTCTGTTGGCAAACTCCTGTTTAGTTATTATCATGGTAGCACCTTCTCTTCTAATTTTATTATAACAAACTCTAACATTTATTTGCCAAAATCTTGTTAAAAAAATTGAAATCTTAACAAATTAATTTATATATGATAATATATCTATGGTGATAAAAAGATGACATATGTTAAAAATGTTCCAAAAGCAACTAAACAGCGCTATCCCATTTATCTTAAAGCTTTAAGAAAACTTAAATCTAATAATGTGGAAAGAGTTTTATCAAGTGAGCTTTCAGAACTGGTAAATATTGCCTCAACGACTATTAGAAGAGATCTGTCCTTTATTGGATGTTTAGGAAAGCAGGGCTATGGTTATGATGTTGAAAAACTGATTCAGGTATTTAATGAAGTGCTTGGAACCGGTTTTGATGAAAAAATTATTTTAATCGGGTGTGGTAATTTAGGTCAGGCTTTGCTAAACTA
Organism: Erysipelotrichaceae bacterium; assembly: GCA_050950925.1. Lineage (GTDB taxonomy): Bacteria > Bacillota_I > Bacilli_A > Erysipelotrichales > Erysipelotrichaceae > UBA1783. Next base: position 153,842 of record JBMNIN010000005.1, on the reverse strand, counting down.
TAATCGTTGGGATTATGTCGTTGGTGAAATTGTCATGGCCTTTGATATAAGACCGGAGATAGTTGGTAAAACTGTTAAAAATATTCCTGTTTATCATATTGATGAACTGGAAGAAAGAATGCCGGAAGATTGTAGAATTGCGATTGTTGCTATCAGTGGTGATGCCCAGAAGCTGGTTGAAAGGTTGCAAAAATGTGGTGTAATTGGAGTAATCGATTTCACCCACACCCATATCCAGGTTCCTAAGGGAATGGCAATTAAGACTGTTGATGTAGTTACTAAAATACAGGAACTGGTATTTGAAACAAATATTATTAAAAAATTTAGATAAGACTTTGAACAAAGAACAATTAAGTGAAAAATTATACAGAGAAAAGGATTAGCTGAGAGCCTTAAATTATATAACTTGAAATTGGAACACTTTGGGAGTTGGATTGGAGAATAAAGTAGACAATCCCGTAATCAGGCGTTAACGTAAAAAGAGCAAAAAAGGATGGTACCGCGGATATTTTACGCTCCTTGTCAGGGGCGTTTTATTTGTATGACGGGCATGCTGTCAATCTGTGGTGAAAGTCCACAAGGGGCGTAGTTGCCAACGAACCCGAAAGCGACTCTCAAGGTTTGTATCGTGAGGTACAGGCGAGAGGAAGAGATAGCGAAATCATAGCCTGACGAACAGGAAGCCAATATTAAGGCGTTTATGGCGGATAAACTAGCAAATGGTAGTGAAGTCCAAAAGGCAATCGTAACCCATAGGCGTAGATTGGACAGGTAGATGAGGAAAGATTGATGACTTATCCCGTGAGGTCTCGTTAGCGAAGAAACACGAGGTGGAGAAAGCCACGCAGTAAAGTAACCGTAGTAACAACGAATAATGAGAAGTCAGCAGAAGCCATAGTAGGAGAGTGTAGAATCCGAAGGGCTGAACAATTAAACAGCGTAAAGCAAATGAGTAGTCTCAGGAAAATACTTGATAGAGAAACTGATGAAAACGTAAATGACTCAAGACTCATAAATCTAAAGTTAATTTCCTGAAAGCGGAAAGGAGACAAGCGCACAATTATGTCAATGTTGTTAGACAGGATACTGAACAAAGAGAATATGAATCTAGCCTACAAACGGGTATGTGCCAATAAGGGAACCAGTGGAATTGATGAAGTCACAATCGAACAACTAAAAGACTACATTAAAGAAAACTGGACAAATATTGAAACACACATTCGCTCTAGAACATATAAACCTTTACCAGTAAAAAGGGTAGAAATACCCAAACCTAATGGAGGAGTCAGAAAACTTGGAATACCATCAGTTATGGATAGAGTAATTCAACAGGCGATGGTACAAGTGCTAAGCCCAATATGTGAACCATATTTCAGTGAAACAAGTTATGGATTTAGAGCAAAGCGAAGTTGTGAACAGGCAATAATGAAAGTAACCGATTTAATCAATGACGGTTATGACTGGATAGTTGATATGGATTTAGAAAAGTTCTTTGACAATGTCCATCATGATAAACTAATGAGTTTTGTCCATGAGATTATCAACGATGGAGATACAGAATCTTTAATTAAGAAGTATCTAAAAGCAGGAGTAATGGTCAACGGTAAACACGAGAAAAGTGAAACAGGTACACCTCAAGGAGGAAATCTCAGTCCATTATTATCAAACATAATGTTAAACAGACTGGACAAAGAACTGGAATCAAGAGGATTGAACTTTGTACGCTATGCAGACGATGTGCTCATATTAGTTAAAAGTGAAGCGAGTGCCAAAAGAGTAATGTATTCAATATCCAGATGGTTGGAGAGAAAACTTAGTTTAAAAGTGAATATGACAAAGACAAAGATAGTAAGACCAAATAAATTAAAGTACTTAGGATTTGGATTTTATTATAATACCAAGACTAAAAAGTATCACGTCAGACCACATGAAGATTCAATAAGTAAGTTCCAAAGGAAATTGAAAGAACTGACTAAAAGAAACTGGTCAATAAATTTTAGAGAACGCATCAAGAAAATAAATCAAGTGACACGAGGATGGATAAATTACTTCTCGATAAGTCATATGAAAACGTGGATGACTAAAATAGATATGAGACTTAGAACACAACTTAGAGTCATTTTGTGGAAGCAATGGAAAGTTCCAAACAAGCGACAATGGGCGCTACAGAAATTAGGGATAAATAAGGATTTGGCTAGAATAACATCATATGTAGGAAATAGATACTACTGGGTAACTACTAAAACATGTGTTGTAAGAGCTATATCAAAAGAAAAACTAGCCCAAGCAGGCTTAATAAGTTGCTTGGACTATTATCAACAAAGACATGAATTGAAATTTAGTTGAACCGCCGTATGCCGAACGGCACGTACGGTGGTGTGAGAGGGCTATTTATTTAGCCCTACTCGATTTAGGAGGAAGAGTTTATGTTTGAATTTATGACAATTAGAGAACTGTATGAATTATTCAAAGCTGATAATATGATGGCAATTGACGGCTTGGAATATGTTCAACTGCAGGGGTGGATCAAAACTAATCGTAACAATGGACAGGTAGGTTTTATTGAATTAAACGATGGAACATATTTCAAAAACTGCCAACTGGTGTATACTGCAACATTGGAAAACTTTGAAGAAATCGGTAAAAGTTTAACCGGAACAGCCATGACTGTCATCGGCAGGTTTAAGTTAACTCCGGAAATGAAACAGCCGTTTGAAATTGAATTGACAGAGGCTGTTATAGATGCGACCTGTTCCAGTGATTATCCATTGCAGAAGAAAAGACATTCTTTTGAATATTTAAGAGAGATTCCCCATTTAAGACCTAGAACAAATACTTTTAATGCTGTATTCAGAGTAAGAAGCGTTCTGGCAATGGCTATACATGAGTTTTTCCAAAATCAGGGCTTTGTCTATGTCCATGCTCCAATTATCACAGGAAACGATGCTGAGGGTGCCGGAGAGGCATTTATCGTCACTACCAGAGAAGATGGCAATTATGATGAGGATTTTTTTGGCAAAAGAGCATCTTTGACGGTATCAGGACAATTACATGTTGAAGCTTATGCCCTGGCTTATCGGGATGTTTATACATTTGGCCCGACTTTCAGAGCAGAAAATTCAAACACAAAAAAACATGCCAGTGAGTTCTGGATGTGTGAACCGGAAATGGCTTTTGCTGATTTGGAAGACAACATTAATCTGATGGAAGATATGGTTAAAAGCTGTATTGAATATGTTTTTGCCAACTGCCCTGAAGAAATGCAGTTCTTCAATGATTTTATTGACAAGGATAAAACACTGATTGAAAGGCTGAAAAAGGTTGTTGAAACTCCATTTTCCAGAATTACTTATGAGCAGGCTTTAAATGAGTTAAAAGAAGTTGAGGACAGCTTCCAGTATAAAGTTCATTGGGGAATGGATATTCAGACAGAACACGAAAAATATCTGACTGAAAAGCATGGACCTGTATTTGTGATGAATTATCCCAAAGAAAGTAAAGCCTTCTATATGAGACTGAATGATGATAACAGAACTGTTGCAGCAACTGATTTGCTGATGCCTGTAGTCGGTGAATTATGTGGCGGCTCACAAAGAGAAGAAAGGTATGATGCCTTATTAAAAAGAATGAATGAAATGAATGTTCCGGTAGAACCGTTACAGTGGTATCTGGATTTAAGAAAATATGGCTGCTGCATTCATTCGGGATTTGGTGTCGGGTTTGAAAGACTGCTGATGTATATCACTTCTATGGATAACATCAGAGATGTATTATCTTATCCGAGAACTCCAAGAAATTTAGATTTTTGATTTGTTAAGCCTGATTACCTGATAAATCAGGCTTTTTGATTTCTAAGAGAATAATTGTTGCTATTTACAAATATCAGGATTGTGTTTTATAGTTTAAATATAGTAAAGATAAGAATTATAAGAAACAAAAATAGACATAAAGGCTCATAATGTATTCAGGTGAGAAATTATTGTGGCCGGAAGGAGAAAAATTGAAAACTGTATTTGAAAAATTAAAACTCTCTGGAATAACGCCAGTGGTGGTTATTGAAAACAGTGCTGATGCTGCTGACACTGCCAGAGCACTTTTAGCTGGTGGTATCAGTACTATGGAAATTACTTTTCGTACTCCAGCTGCCAGAGATTCAATTGCTGAAGTTGCAGACAGTGTACCTGAAATGTGTGTTGGAGCTGGAACTGTTCTGAATTTAGAACAATGCATTTCAGCTTTAGAAGCCGGAGCGCAGTTTATTGTTTCTCCTGGTTTTGATGAAGAAATGGTTAAATACTGTCTTGAACATGATGTGACCATTATACCTGGCTGTGTTACCCCGACTGATATCATGGTAGCTAAAAAACTGGGCTTAAAAGTTGTTAAATTTTTTCCTGCCAATGTATATGGCGGGTTAAATGGAATAAAGGCTTTAAGTGGACCGTTTGGAGATATTAAATTTTTACCGACAGGCGGTATAAATGCTGAAAATGTAGCTGATTACATCAAAGAGCCTTATATTTTTGGAGTAGGAGGAAGCTGGGTCTGTACAAAACAGGATATTTCACAACACAACTATGAAAGAATTACTGCTCTATCCAAGCAGGCGGTTAAGACAATTTTAGGATATGAGGTCGCTCATGTCGGGATAAATTGTGAAAATGATAAAGTTGCCAAAGAAATCAGCCGAAGTCTTAATAACATATTTGACTTAGAGTACAAAGAAGGAAATTCATCAATTTTTGTTTCAGATAAGATTGAAGTAATGAAAACCAGGTTTCCTGGGAAAAATGGTCATATAGCTGTAAAAACCAATAGAGTTGACCTGGCTGTTAAAGATTTAGAATCAAAAGGGTGCAAATTTGATATGAGTACTGCTAAATATGATGGAGAAAATATCAAGACAGTTTATATACAGGATGAAATTGGAGGATTTGCAATTAATCTGTTGCAGAGATAGGAGTAAGTCTATGAAAGTATTAACGTTCGGAGAGATTATGCTGAGACTGAAGGCAGTTGGACAGGAAAGACTGATGCAGAATGGCATGCTGGAAGCTACTTTTGGCGGCGGAGAGGCTAATGTAGCTGTCAGTTTAGCCAATTATGGTATGGATACACAGTTCTTTACTGTATTGCCCGATAATATATTGGCAGAATTGTGCAAAGGTGAATTAAGAAGATTCAATGTCGATGTCTCAAAAATTCAAAAAGGCGAAGGAAGAATGGGAATTTACTTTTTAGAAGCCGGTGCCAACCAGTTGCCTGGTAAAGTTCTATATGACCGCGCTGATTCTTCAATCGCTTTAGCAAAAGTCGGAGATGTTAACTGGGATAATGTCTTTGAAGGAGTCAAGTGGCTGCATATTACCGGTATTACTCCGGCAATCAGTCATTCCTGTATGGAATTGAGTTTGCAGTGTGTTAAAACAGCAAAAATGAAAAATATAACAGTATCATGTGACTTGAATTATCGTAAAAATTTATGGAAATACGGGATAGAGGCTAAAGAAGTTATGAGCAGACTGGTTGAATATGCCGATATAGTCATTGCCAATGAAGAAGATGTTCAGAAATCTTTAGGAATAACCATTGATGTTGACGTTGAATCAGGTAAGCTGGATAAAGATGAGTATAGAATTCTGTCAGAAAAAGTTTTGAGGCAGTATCCGAATATGAAAATTATTGCTATCACCTTAAGAGAATCTGTATCAGCTGATGTAAACGACTGGTCTGCATGTCTGAATGACCGTGATAATTTCTATTTGTCTAAAAAATATGAAATCAGAGATATTGTAGACAGAGTAGGTGGGGGAGATTCTTTCTGTGGCGGTCTGATTTATGGCCTGAATACCTATGATAATCACCAGAAAGCTTTAGAATTTGCGGTTGCGGCAAGTTGTTTGAAACATTCAATTATAGGAGACTTTAATAGAGTGTCGATAAGTGATGTGGAAAAACTTATGCAGGGTGATGGAAGTGGACGGGTAGTCCGTTAATAGAGATATTATGAATGAAGTAATGCTTCAGGTTAAAGATTAAAATGTCAGCTATTGACATTGCAGATTGTTGACAAACAGGCTTTTTTTGAAAAAGTCTGTTTTCATTTGACCTCAAAATTATAGATTGCCGGAGATTATTGGTAAAATTTAACCAAAAAACAAAGAAAAGACTGATTATTGTCCCTCCAATGGTCTAATAATGCCATCTTTTTCATGTTGTGACATGAGAAAATCATCAGCGCCTTTTTTTAATCGTGCGTTTTTTAATCGCGTCGCGTTTTTTAATTATTCACTTTTACAGGTGTAAATAGTATAATTAACTAATGGAGGAGTTATTATGTTTGATAAGAAGATTAAGATAAAATGGCATGTTGCTATTCCGGCATTTATTGCTCTTATAGTATGTTCATATTTACTGATAACATTGTTAATAAGCCTGTTTACTCCAAAAGATAATCTGGATATTTACACTATCGGAAATCTTACCGGAAAGAAGACTCTGGAAATTGTAAAAAATGAAGATAGAAGTAATCCCATTTTATTAAAGGATTATAATTTCTATGGTGAATCATTAAATCTGTATTTTGAAAGTTATGAAGACGGTATTGCAAAATCCGACACTCTAAACGGAAAGAGTGTTGTTTTGAAAGATATGATAAATTCCAATAATGTTATCACTTTTAATGATTTGACCAGAGATGTTGATAATCAAGTCAGCTTATATGAATTAAAGCCAGGTTTTTACAGCTTATACATAGTTGATGGCAATACTACCTATCGGGCCTATTATCAATCAGTTTTATCTTATAACAACACCTTCTATACTGTTACCCGTAATGGAAAAAATTACAAAGTAGAAATAATTGCTGATAAACAGCTGTTTGATGAAGTCAATTCAGATAAAAGAAAACCACTTGTGGATGTTTTAGATCAGAACTACATATATATAAATGTGACTGTTGCTGAAGAATATCCTCAATATGATATTGCCTTGTCTACTTCACCAGCTTTAACAATGACCGGTATTTCACTGGTAGGTGAAAAGGTGGGAGATTTTATTGAAGCAGAGCAGGTGTATGAACTGGCTTTAAAGATTAAAGCCCAGCTGGAAGCTAAAGGACTGAAAGTCTTAATCTTAAAAGATGAGTACGGACAGAATATTCAGTATTATGGAAAAGAGGGAATTTTAGATAAGGCTTACAAAAGCGGAGTCAAATATATGCTGCACCTGGATATGGATATTTACGGTAATACCGGAATTATGTATGCCAACAGGTCTTCAGGAGAACTGGCAAAAAATATATTCAAATATATTATGGAGGATACCAATATTTATCCTGATGAAAAATATCTATATAAATGTGATGCCGGTGATAACGGCGTAACTGATTTACAATATGAAATCAGAGAAGCCGGGGGAGCAGCTTTATCTGCCGGAACTTTTTCAGAAAGTTCAAAAACAAATACCTTTGCCCTGAATAACAAATATGGTATTAATACCATTCAAATTGTGACAACCAATATGTCGGATCATAAAGAAATAAGTCTCTGGAAAAACCAGAAAGACAAAGTTGCCGATGCGATTGTCAAAGGTATATTAGAGTATTTACAGATAGCCAATTGAATTGGCTATTTTAATGGAGTTACGGATGTTGTTGAAAATCAAAAACGGAAGCAAAGACTTTGGTGGCGAAATACTATTTGAGGACATTGATTTCGAAATTAAATCAAATGAAAAAGTAGCCGTAATTGGAAGAAATGGTTGTGGAAAAACAACTCTTTTAAAGATTCTCAATAGAGAGTATGAACTGGACAAAGGACAACTGATTATTGACAGCAATATCTCTATCGGCTATTTATCTCAGCAGGCTTTTGATAATGAGGAATTGACAGTAAAAGAGGCTTTTGATGAGGTATACAGGCATATTCTGGATATTGAGCAACAGTTAAAAAAGGTGGCAAAAAGACTGGAAACAGAATATTCGGAAGAGTTACTGGCCAGTTTCGCCAGTCTTCAGCACCAGTTTGAATCTCATAATGGTTATAACTATGACCAGCAGCAGCTGATGCTGTTTACAAAGTTCGGTTTTTCTGTTGAAGATTTGAACAGGAAAATATCAGAATTTTCCGGTGGTCAGAAAACAAGAATCGGTTTTGTCCGATTATTACTGCTGCAACCTGACATTCTTCTTTTAGATGAACCGACCAACCATCTGGATATTGATACAGTTGAGTGGCTGGAAGGATATTTACAGAAATACCCGAATGCTATTGTCATAGTAAGCCATGACAGAATGTTTCTGGATAAGGTGGTCAGTGAAGTTTATGAGTTTGAATTCAAAAAACTGAATCATTATGTTGGAAACTACAGTAAATATATCGAATTAAAAGAAACTGAGTTTAACCGTCAACAGACAGCCTATAAAAATCAGCAGGCTGAAATAGTCCGTCTTGAACAACTGATAGAAAAATTCAGATATAAGAAAAATAAAGCTGCTTTTGCACAAAGTAAAATAAAATATCTGCAGAAAATGTCCAGGATTGAAAAACCTGCTGAAGATAATAAAAAAATGAAACTGCGCTTTGAAAAGAGTATAAAAGGCGGAAATACTGTTTTAATTGTTGATCAGCTGGAAATTGGATATGATTATTCCTTATGTAAAATTGATTTACAGGTTCTTTCCGGCCATAAATTAGGAATTATAGGACCTAACGGTTTAGGTAAAAGCACATTTTTAAAAACTATTATGGGATTAATTCCTTCTCTTTCCGGTGATTTTATGTATGGTCATCAGATTGAGGTGGCATATTTTGACCAGGAATTAGCTCAGGTCAGTTCTAATAAGACAGTTCTGGATGAATTATGGGACTTATATCCTGAATATGACCACACGCAGATAAGAAAAATTTTAGGTAATTTCCTGTTTACAGCTGATGATGTTTTTAAAACCTGCAACGTCTTAAGCGGAGGAGAAAAAGTCAGATTGTTACTGTGTAAAATAATGCTTTCTAAGGCGAATTTACTGATTTTGGATGAACCGACCAATCATCTGGATATTGCCGGTAAGGAAGCCCTGGAAAAGGCTCTGATGGATTACAACGGAACAATTATATTTGTCAGTCACGACAGATATTTTGTCAACAAGCTTGCTAATCGGATACTGTATATTGATAAAGAAAAAACAAATTATTATCAATTGAATTATCAGGAATTTATTGAAAAGAAAAATAATATAAGTCATGATGAAAAGCAGGAAATCAAAGAAGAAAAAAATCCGGATGCCAAAACTGAAAGAGAAAACAAAAAAAGAGCCGAATCACTGGAAAGACAGATAAGCCGGGCCGAAGAAGAGCTGGAAGATTTAAGAGCTTTGCGTTTTGAAGAAGAGTACTATCATGATTATCAGAAAATGAATAAACTGGATAATGAAATAGACGATAAGAAAAATGAAATTATCAATTTGATAAAGGATTGGGAAAGATATGTCAGTTAAATACAACCTGAAAAGGAGTGACAGAAAAACAATGTCCATCAAAGTTGAAAATGGACAGGTTTTTGTTTATGCCCCGTTTCTTACTCCAAAATTTATGATTGATAATTTTGTTAAAAAGCATGAATGCTGGATTGAAAGAAAATTGAATGACCCGAGAATAAATGTCTTTTTTGATTTGGAAAATGACAGTGAGATATATTTTTTGGGGAAAAAATATAATTTACTTACTTTCGGTGGTGAGAAATTCAAATTTTTAATCAGAGATAATAATATTTTATTATATGGCAGAAATATAAGAAATATTAAAACAAATTATAAAAAATATCTGACGGCTATTTTAACTCAATATGTTGATGAAGTTAAAAACGAATTAGGAATTGATTTTAATCTGTCCTTTAAATTATATAAAAGCAGATGGGGCTGCTGTTACAATAATAAGAATCTGATTATATTAAACTATCTTTTAGCCTGTTTACCATATAAACTGATTAAATATGTTATTTATCATGAAATCGCTCATTTTAAACAAGGAAATCATCAGAAACAGTTTTATAATGAACTGGAAAGATTATGTCCGGAACATAAAAAACTGGCAAAGGAATTAAAAAATTATACGATAATAAAAGACTAGAATTTTTTTAAAAAGTTAATCAGTTAATTGAACCGGAAAATAAATATGCTGTCATTTTAAGATTCTTTTTAAGCAGAAAGCAGTTACTTATTTTTTAGATTAGATTTTAAGCATTCTGTCAAACATAAGTTAGCAGTTCTTTTAATACTATTTTTAATGTTGCTGGAAAGAATAAAGTGAACAGACTTCTATAAATTATTAATTAATATCTCGAACTATTTTGAGCAGCCCGGTTTATCTACTTTGTAGAATAGATATAATCAGTAATTAATTTGCGTGTCATTTGTTTACAGAAGATTGCGTTTGATGACAAAATTAATGTGCAAGAAGGTGTATTTTATGGCAAATACGCTTATACAATTTAGGGTAGATGAAACAGAAAGAGAAGAAGCGGCACAAATTTGTAGCCATCTTGGTATTGATCTTCCAACGTACTTTAGGATATGTATGTCAAGAAAAGTTAAAGAAAAAGGTATTCCTTTCAGCATGAAACTTGAAGATATTAATGTAAACAAAGGAGTTTTGGCAATGAAACGTGCAAGTAAAATTGCAGAAAAGAAAGGAATATCTGAAATGACCTTGGATGAAATTAATGCAGAGATTGCTGAAGTAAGAAAGTGATTGTGAAATATTATGCGGTAATTGATATCAATGTTTTGGTATCGTCAGCACTAAAATGGGATTCTGTTCCCGGAACCATTATAGATTTAGCATTATCGACGAAATATTGGAGCATGCTGTCTTTATTAGCGAAGAGCGTTTAGCTATCGAACTTACAGATCCCAAAGATCAGGTGTTTTATGAAGTAATGATGGAAAAAAGAAAAGAAAGTGATGCTTGCCTTATTACCGGTAATATAAAGCACTTCCCAAGAAAACCGTTTGTAGTTTCGCCAAGAGAAATGTTAGATATTATTATAAAAGATTCAGAATAATGAATTTTATTTTGCTCTTTTAAAGATAAATGTTGCTCAGCAAGGATATCATAACGATATTCATAGTAAGCTTCCGCTAATGAAACAGGCATAATGGCAACCTGCAACTCATCTTGAGTTGGACAGACAATACCTTTTATATGTTCAAATACATAATCCGCTATTTCGTTTCTTTTGAATTTATACAATAACTGTTTACGATAAATAAAGAAGTTCAGATAATCCTGAAGATACCTTATGATATTTAATTTCCTGAAGTTCAGGTTTACTAAGCATTTTTAATGCTTCGGTTATTTTATTTTGTCTCATATACTTATACCGCTACTTGTGATTATAGTATAAGGCCAATCAGATTCTAAGGTTGTATCTTTTTTTTGGACTTCAGTAACATTTATCTTAAAAAGCGTAATATTATGATTATTTGTGCATTAAAAAATCACCTTTTCAGGTAATCTTATGGAGTATTAAATCTACAGATAAAAAAATTTAAATAAAGACATAAAAGTAAATACTTATAAACTGAATAATTGAGCCGGCTAAAACAAAGAAATGAAAAACTGAATGAAAATATCTGATTTTTGATCCTATTCCATAGAGGATTGCCCCTATTGTATAAGCAATACCGCCATAAAGTAAAATCATAAAACCATTATGGGTTAAGGCTGTATATGTATCTTTTAAAATGGTTATGACAATCCAGCCTAAAGCCAGATAAGAAATATGGGAAAAGACACGATATTTATATAAATCGATTGAATTAAGCAAGATTGAAATAGCGATGATAAGCCAGATAACAGCCAAAAGGACAATTGATTTAACCGGACTTATTTTCATAATGCTGCAGACAAGTATTGGAGTATAGGTTCCCCCTATCAGGATATAAATCATGCAATGGTCAAGTATCTGCAGGATTTTTTTAATAAACCTGTTTGTTGCCGCATGATAGAGTGTGGAACTGGTATATAAAGCAATCAAAGAGACAGAGTAGATTATTCCGGTAATCAGCTGAGTAATGCTGTTGTTTTGTTTTGATTTTATTACCAGTATTATTAAAACAGTAATGCCAAAAACTACTCCAAGAGCATGCGAAACAGAATTGATCAATTCTTCAATCCGGTTATAATCGGGCAGTTTTCTGTTTTTCAGTTTTTCTTTAATCATAGTTTAATTATATTAACTAATTATAGATTTATCAAATAAATAGAAATTTCAATGATGTTATGTTACTATATTCTATAGAGAACCGTAAATATGAATGATATAAACAAAATAATATTTAAGGGTATTTTTGAAGGCAAGTGGATTAGTATTGAATATCAAAATCTTCTAAATGAAAAAACAAGGTATTGGATTGCCATAAAAAAGATTTTGATAGGCAAATTTGTCACTTTGATTGTGGATGGTTTACATACAGGCAACGGACAACTTACCGAACTAAGGATTAATCCTGAAAAAATTTTATCGGCCTTAATAATCGAAGGCTCTTATTATAAGACTTCAAAAACATTAAAGGAAGATATTGAAGAAAATCCTGATAAATACAGTCGACTTTTTGATAATGTCTATAATTTGAAAATACTCAACTACCTTGCTGACTGCCAGAGATTAGATAACAGTCCTTTTGAATGTGAATATGCTCTTATTAATAGAATAGATGATGAAAAGATAAAACGCGGAGATTTCACCCTGGATGATGAGCAGTTTTTAGAAATTGTCAAGTCATTTCAAAATGAAGCGAAAAGTTCAAATCTGAAATATAAACAACTATGTCTGAACATATTAAGTGTCTATACTAAAGACGGATTGTATGTTTTAGCCTATCGGAAACTTTTTTTAGATGTAAAAAATAAGAAACTGAGAGCTGATAATGAAATAACCATTTGTAAAGAGTTTACCATTGATGGCAGCAAGTACAGTATTACCAGATTTTTAGATAATGACCAGTTTTATTTGTTAGATGATTTTTATAATAATTTACAGCTGATTGAGGACTATATTGCCGGTAATATAAAAAAGGGTGAGGCGATTGATGATATGCCTTATATTATCGCTATTGCCAGAGAAGTAATAGTTGATTTAGATAAAGAGTATGCTTTTATTATTGACAGATATAATAACAACAAGGTAGAAAAACCGATTGCTGCTTTCTTTGGAGAGTTTTTAAAATTACCGGTAAGAAGAAAAGATTATCCGATTGCTCTTATTAATCGTCAGATTAATTTAGATCAACTTTTAGCTGTACATAATGCGATGAAGTATCCTTTAACTTATGTGCAGGGCCCTCCGGGAACAGGAAAAACAAATACAATAATAAATACCATTTTAACAGCCTTTTACAATAAGAAAACTTTACTGTTTTCTTCCTACAATAATCATCCTTTGGATGCAGTATTTAAAAAACTGACTTCAATGATGTATGACGAAAATGAAATTTTATTTCCGATTATAAGATTAGGAAATAATGAAAAAGTTTTAGAAGCTGCCAATTATATAAAAAAACTGTATTTACAGATAAAAGAATTTGATATAGATGATAATGAATTCAGGAAATTTGCATCAGATACTTTCGTTGATGGAAAAAAGTTAAGCGATTTAATGAAAAAGTATGATGAAACTATTGAGTTAAAGGAACGAAAAGAAACAATTGAAAAGATGCTGGAGACAAATGATAATTTAAACTATCATATTCAACTTCAGGGTGTTCAGTTAGAAAAAATAAACAATCGTATAAATGAAATTGGTAAAATAACTGAAAAAGATGCTTTAGACCATGTTGTTGATGACAGGATATTTAAAGGTTTTCTTTATTATGCTTCAATTAAATGTTTAAAATATATGCTGGAGCCCAGATATGATGATTTAATAAAAATAATCTTTCTGGCCGATGAGCAGGAAAGAGTTAAACATTTTAATCGCTATCTTTCTAATGGTGATAATTTAAGAAAATTTATCAAACTGTTTCCTATAGTAACTACTACTTGTATTTCAGCTCATAAATTGGGTAATCCTGATGTTTATTTTGATATGACAGTTATTGATGAAGCCAGCCAATGCAATATTGCGCATTCCTTAATTCCGATAATCAGAGGTGAGAATCTGATGCTGGTGGGCGACCCTCAGCAGCTCAATCCGGTAATTTTGCTTGATGAAAAAGATAATATTATCTTAAAAGAAAAATATCATATTACTGATGAATATGATTATCTAAAGAATTCAATATATAAAACATATGTATCAGTTGACGCAATTTCTTTAGAAATACTGTTATCTCATCACTACAGATGTCATAAAAAGATTATCGATTTTAACAATGTGAAATATTATAATTCAAAACTGGTCATTGATTCAAAAACAGAAAGTATCAATCCTCTGGTCTTTAAGGAGGTTGAAAACAATGAAACTTCAATAAGGAATACTTCACCAAAGGAAGCAGAGGCAATTATTGAATATATACTGGAAAACAAAGATAAACAAATAGGAGTAATAACCCCGTTTGTTAAACAGAAACAGTTGATATCTCAAAAGTTGAGGGATTATCAGATTAACAATATTACCTGTGGCACAGTGCATGCTTTTCAGGGTGATGAAAAAAATGAAATTTTATTTTCACTCTGTCTGACGGATAAAACAATTGATAAAACTTATAACTGGCTGAAAAATAATCGTGAGTTAATAAATGTAGCTACTTCCAGAGCTAAAAACAGATTAGTGATTTTCGGCAGTCAAAAACAGATTGACAGATTACATCAGCTGGATAAACATGGTCAGGATGATTTATATGAACTGGTGCAATATGTTAAAAAGAAGGGACATTATGAAGTTACCGCTTTAGAAAACAAATCCAGAGCTCTTGGAATAAAACCTTACAGTACTGAAATGGAAGAAGCACTTTTGGTCAATTTAAATCATGCCTTATCAAATGTGTTAAGAAATGGGAGAAAATGTACTGTATACCGGGAAGTACCGATAAGTCATGTTTTTAATGACGGTAACAGCTATAATGATTTATTTTATACCGGAAGATTTGATTTTGTTGTTTATCAGAAAGATTTTGAAAATAGAGAAATGCCGATTTTTGCGATAGAGTTAGATGGTAAGGAACACTATAATGATGAATATGTCAAAGAAAGAGATCGAAAGAAAAATGAAATATGTAAAAGATATGGTTTCGACTTAATCAGAGTGGATAACAGTTATGCCAGAAGATACAATTATATGAAAGAAATTTTAAGTTACTATTCAGCGACAAATAATATATTGAATAAAAAAATGGTCTAACTTTTAAACCATCTTTAAACTTTAATGGGGACTTGAAAAAGTGACCTTTAATTTTTGGTGGGGACTTGAAATTCAAAAAAATAGTATATATTGAATAAAAACATACAGATTTATGATGTAATTCTAATGGGAAGGCTAGCCTTCCCATTAGAATTTTCGCGACTGTTTACTCCCTTGTTTTTCTGGTTTTTTATAAGAATTAGAGTACAGAAAATTAGAAAGAGAGTAACTGATTTGTTTATTAAAACAATAAACAGCTCTATTTCTAAAACGGACAAAGTTATTAAGTCCATTAGATGCATTAATCAGTTCTCTTAATCTTCTGTTGGTATATTCAGAAAAAGAATTAGATAATTTTCTATTATCATAAGGTCGGATAAAGGAGGCAATTATTTCCTTTTTCCAATTCTGAACCATCGAAACAAACTCCCTATAACAGGATAAATCAACTTTTATAAAACACTGCATTATATAATTCAGTTCACTTCCAGCATCTTCATAACGACAATGTCTATTAAAATCCCGATACATTTCTTTCAGGTTATATGCCAGTTTCAGTTCAGTCGAAACATTTAAAACGAGCTGCTGTAAATCATAGTAATTAAGTTTCTGTTTGAAGAAATGATTATATTTCCTTTCTGCATCCATAGATAAATCGTAATCGTCGGATTCAAGAAGTTTGTGCCATTTTTTTAAAAGATAATAACCGGCAGAACCATAGAGTTGGTCTTTCATGATTTCCACTCTCAGTTTAGTAAAACCGTCACATAAAGTTTTGACAACATGGAACGGATCAACCGCTATGATAGCGTCAGGAAGATACCTGGAAACAACACTTTTATATGGTTCCCACATATCAATGGTGACAAATCTGACCTTTTTACGCTCTTGAAGGGGTATTTTAGAGAAATATGAAGATAGTGTTCTCTTACTTCTTGAAGGCAGAATTTCAGTCAGTCTTCTGTTTTCATTATCTACAAACACACAGAGATAGGCACTGTCCCTGTTGGACATTGATGAATGCAGTTCATCTATGCCAAGACTTTCCGGCAGAGGTAATACCGGTACATTAACAAAACTGTCGAAATATTTGGTCAGTTGAGTTACTGAAATATGACTCTTTTTAGAGATATCAGTAACAGTCATGCGAGGGTTACTGAAGTCTATCATAATCTCTCTAAGCAGACTGTATGAAGCGGATAATCCTTCAGGAGCAAACCTGTTATGTTCAACAAAACTTTTCTGACAATCATTACAAACGTATCTTCTTCTGGCCCAATGCAGGGTGCATTGTAAGGAAGAAAGGTTAGGCAAGCTTATAGATGACCTGGAAAAACCTTTGGACTTTGTGGGACCGCCACAATAGATACATGATGGTCTGTATGACTTAAGAGTTAGAAAAATATCAAAGGATTTTCCGGAGTTATTAATCGTTTTAATACTTTCTATATCGTTTTCCTCGATATTCAGAACTGTTGTGATAAAATCTTTTATAGGCATATATTGGCCTCCCTTCATATCATTTTTATCTCAGTAAAATAATACAATATGAAGGGTTTTTTATTGTCTCCTTTAAGTTTTAAGGGTATCCCCATGAAAACTTAAAGGTTGTCCCCACCGTGACAAAAAAAGAGGACTTTTTAGTCCCCACCAAAACTTAAAGGTTGTCCCCAGCCCCACCAAAAATTAAAAAGCCCTTTTAAATTAATAAGTAGACCATTATTTAAATTGATGATAGAAAAGTAGATAGAAAATTAATTGTTAAGTATTTCTATCATTTTTTCTAATGGGTTTTCTTTCCTTAACCTAGAGGTCTCAATAATCGTTAGTGCACTAGTATAATAATTAGCAGTGTCTAAATTATTGTTTTGTCCAGATACTTTAAGTTTGGTTTTGCCTTTTCTAATACTTCTTTCAGCTAAATTATTGTCAAAAGGCACCTTAAAATCATACATAAACAATAAATGTTCCTGTTTATATTCAAGCATCCTTCTAAATAGTTTTATATGTGCTGGTTCATATTTCTTGGCAATATTTGGATTTTCTTTATCATATTCAGATAATGCCTTTTGTAATATCGATGTATACATTTCTTCATATCTACTGATTTTTTCTTTTTCAAATGAATCTATACCATCCTTAACATATTGCTTTCTTTCATGCAGTATCTGTTGTAATAGCGACTTCATACTTTGACAATACTTATCGTGATATTGCTCAATACCGGCTTTTAAATATCTTAAGATGTGAGCGTTACATTCTACATGTATCGGATTATCAAGACTATAATATGGTTTGAAATGATCGTGAACAAGATAGTTATTAAATCCTTCCAATAACTTTATTGTGCCAGTTTCTTTATCTGATCTTTTATCCGTCACCAAATAATATGAGGCATCTTTAGTTGACAGAGTATGTAACCATTTGGTTTTCCCATTTACTCTCCAACCTGATTCATCAACACCTAATACATCTGAATTTAAAATGTCAATTAAAACAGACTCTCGATACTTTTGACTTTTTACAGCTAACTCTTTTTGCCAATTGCAGATTGATGAGGGTTTTATATTAATTTGATTATTACTAAAAACACTGATAACTTTACTTAATCTATCTAAAGCTATACATCCGTGATTATGTAAATATAAAGTCACTGCTTTAATTTTGTTTGAATAAGTAACAGGATTAACGGCGTATTTACTTTTCTCTTGTTCAGTTAATACTTCTAGGTTTGTTTTATTGATATGATATCTGGTTTCAGTAATTGTCCTTTTAAAAGTTAAATCAATTTCCTGAGTAACATAGTAAAGGATATTATTGTTTTCATCTCTTACTTCCTTTGCACCTGTCGGAGCCTTGTCAACGTATCTGTCAATAATCACATCGGCAGTTTCATTCAAAACTGAAAAGCTGCCTTTATGACCTTTCTGTCCGCCTCTTTTCAAACCTGATTTTTCTCTGGTATTACTGATATGACGGCTGAACAAATCACTTGAAGGCGGTAAATTTGAATTGGTCGAATTGGCTTTATAGCCCTTTTTCTTCTTTCTTTCCTGTTCGATTATTTTTTCCAGGATTCTTATTTTCTGATCCTTGATATCCAGTTCACTGTATAATCTTTCATTTTCTCTGACAACTTCATCAATATCTTTTTTTATTTCATCTATCTCTTTGCCGATATCCTTTATAATTTCATCGGTTGTCTTTTCTTTTTCGCTTTTTTCCCTGTATCTGAATTGCAGGGATTTAAAATCAACAGTCAGGCATCTGTACCTGAACTTCAGATTTACATTTTCATCCTTCAGTTTATAAATGGCAGCCTGATATATGCGTTCTCTTTCCCTGGCTTTATTCAACTGTCTGTTTAAGGCTTCCAGAGTTTCTATCAGACCGCTGTCAAAATAAACTTTATTTTTTAAATATCTTTCAGGACTCAGTTTTGAATTTAAACGCATGTCAACAGCCGCCCCTTTCTTTACAGTTATATTTTACCACAGGTTTTTAAGATAAAATTGTGGATAACTTTTGACTGCTGAAATTATAAAAAAGGATATTTCAGCTGATAAATAAGCCGCATAAAGACGTTTGGAGCCTTTCTGCAGGCATAATATGATTTCAGTTTAAATATATCCTTTGTTTTTTTCCGGTGTCAGTTAATCTGTCTTTGATTATTGGGACCTGTCATTTTCTTTGAATTTTATTCATTTTGTGGATAAAACCTCTTGACAGGTTTTTTTACTCGCTGAATAGTAACAATTTTAATCGATTATTTTAAGGATTAGTTTGACATTTATCACTACAATTACTAAAATATACTCAGTAATGATTAGGAATAGTAAGTGAAACTGGACTTGATAGAAAGCTAATGGCTGATGGAAATTAGCAGGCAGTTAACCCAACTCACCCTATGAGCTGACGTATGACTGCGTTAAAGTTATTCAAAGTGGACAAAACAGGTCAACTAAGGTGGTACCGCCCGCAAGGGTCCTTAGAGTAGCACCTTTTATTTTTCTTAAAGAAGGAGAAGAAGTATTATGAGTTACAATCATGAAATTACTGAAGCAAAATGGAGAAAATACTGGGAAGAAAACAAAACTTTCAAAACAGATGTCTATGATTTTTCTAAACCTAAATTTTATGCTTTAGATATGTTCCCTTATCCAAGCGGTCAGGGACTGCATGTCGGACATCCTGAAGGTTATACCGCTACAGATATCGTATCCAGAAAGAAAAGGATGGAAGGCTATAATGTATTGCATCCAATGGGTTTTGACTCCTTTGGCTTGCCGGCGGAACAATATGCCATCAGTACGGGTAATCATCCTGATATATTTACCAAGGAAAATATAAAATTTTTTACTGAACAATTAAAAAATCTTGGTTTTTCCTATGACTGGGATAGAATGATTTCTACCTGTGATGCTTCTTACTACAAATGGACACAATATATTTTTAAGTTATTGTTTGATGATGGTCTGGCTAAATATATTGATATGCCGGTTAACTGGTGTGAAGAGCTGGGCTGTGTATTAAGTAATGATGAAGTTATTGATGGCAAAAGTGAACGTGGCGGTTATCCTGTAGTCAGAAAGAATATGAAACAATGGGTAATTGATATTGTTAAATATGCCGACAGACTGCTTGAAGGACTGGAAGAAATTGACTGGCCTGAATCAACAAAAGAAATTCAGAGAAACTGGATTGGAAAATCATATGGAGCCCGTGTTGATTTTAAAGTTGCCAATACCGATGAGAAATTCAGTGTTTTTACTACCAGAAGCGACACTTTATTTGGAGCAACCTACTGTGTTCTGGCTCCCGAACATATTTTAGTGGGTAAGATTACTACTGCTCAGCAGAAAAAGCAGGTAGAGGAATACATAGAAATCTGTGCTACTAAATCTGAAATTGAAAGAACGGATTTAAATAAAGAGAAAACGGGTGTCTTTACCGGTGCTTTTGCTATTAATCCTGTTAATAATAAAAAAATACCAATCTGGATTAGCGATTATGTCCTGGCAAGTTATGGGACCGGTGCAATTATGGCTGTTCCCGCTCATGATGAAAGAGACTATGAATTTGCCAAAAAGTTTGGCTTAGAAATTATCCCGGTATTGGAGGGTGGAGATGTCAGTGTTGAAGCTTATATTGGTGATGGCATTCACATCAACTCAGATTTTATCAATGGTAAAAACAAGGAAGATGCTATTGAGATAATGAATAAATGGCTAACGGATAATGGACTGGGCAGTGAACAGATAAATTATCGTTTAAGAGAATGGATTTTTGCCAGACAGAGATATTGGGGCGAACCGATTCCGATTATCCATTTAGAAGATGGGAATATGATTTCTCTGCCGGAAGATCAGTTACCGTTAGTTTTACCAGCTCTGGATGATTATTCTCCTAATAGGGGTGGTGCTGCGCCACTTGATAGAGCTGTTGACTGGGTTAATGTTACAGTTGACGGTAAAAAAGGCAAAAGAGAAACTTCAACTATGCCAGGCAGTGCCGGAAGCAGCTGGTATTTTTTGAGATATATTGATCCTCATAACGACAAAGAGCTCGCAAATCCGAAATTACTGAAACACTGGCTGCCGGTTGATTTGTATGTTGGTGGTCCGGAGCATGCGGTAGGACATCTGTTATATTCAAGGATGTGGAATAATTATTTATATGATAAGGGTATTGTGCCGGTTAAAGAACCATTCAAAAAACTGGTTCATCAGGGGATGATTTTGGGAGCTAACGGTATAAAAATGGGAAAACGTTATCCTGAATATATTGTTGATCCTAATGATATTGTAAGATTGTATGGCGCGGATACTTTAAGGCTTTATGAAATGTTTATGGGACCGCTGGAAGCTTCAAAACCATGGAGTGAACAGGGAGTTGAAGGTTCCAGAAGATGGATTGAAAGAGTATGGCGCCTGATTATGGAAACAGATGATAAAATTGTTGATGAAAAAACTCCTGAATTGGATTATGTCTTCAATTTTACGGTAAAGAAAGTCAGCGAGGATATTGATTCATTAAACTTTAATACCGCGATATCACAGATGATGATTTTCATTAATGAATGTTACAAGGCAGAAAAGGTCAATAAGGATATGATTATTGATTTTATTAAGATTTTAAGCCCAATTACACCTCATATATGTGAGGAAATGTATCATTACTATACCGGTAAAGAAACCCTGGCCTATGAGTTATGGCCTGAATATGATGAAGCAAAACTGATAGTTGATGAAGTTGAAATTGTAGTGCAGGTTAATGGTAAACTGAGGGGTAGAATAAACACAGCCTTAGATTCTGAGGAAGAGAAAGTAAAACAAATGGCTTTGCAGCTGCCTAATGTAATGGCTCAGACTGAAGGTAAAACAATCAGAAAAATAATTTATATTGCCAATAAGCTGATTAACATAGTTGCCAGCTGAATTATGAAATTATTTTATTAAAACATCTTGAAATGATAGAAAAGTTGTAGTAGACTCTAAAGAAATACAAATAAAGGAGAATCATTATTATGCTTATCAATCAGAAATTTATGTTATGTCGTTATTATGGTAATGAACAAAATGTTTTTGTTGATGCCGAGATTGATGATGGTTCCCTGTGTATTACTACCGAGATAACCAGAGAGAATAATTTTAAATCTAATATTATAACTTTATATTTTGATAAGGAGAATACCAAAAAATTATTCAGCTTAATAAAAATTAAAGATTTTAAGGATGAGTTTTGTGGTGTCAAAGGTCTGAAAAAATTAGAACAATTCTGTAAAACAAATAAGATTATTTCAAAAGTAAAAAAAGATTTTTGACGGATTGTTATTATTTTTTGCAGATATAAACGATTTGACATTGAAAGGTTATTTTGATAGAATGGACACGGAAAAGAATTGTGGAAAGAAGAAGCACCCCTTCTCACCTGATACCCGGAGGGTATAGGTAAACAGCTACTGTCAATTAGGTGGATTGATTTTAGTGGGTGCAAACCCACTTTTCTTTGATAGAAGAAAGAGGTGTTAGTTATAAGTAGAAAAAATATGCCAGGCGATTTAGTCAATGAGAGCATTCGTTTCAGAGAAGTTTTAGTTATTGCCCCTGATGGTGAAGCATTGGGAGTTATGTCTCGTAATCAGGCTTTAGATACAGCTTATGATTACGAATTGGATTTGGTGTGTGTTGCTGAGAAAGCTAAACCTCCGGTTTGCAGGATTATGGACTATGGAAAATATCGTTTTGAGCAGCAAAAGAAAGCAAAAGAAGCAAAAAGAAATCAACATGTTACCGAAGTAAAAGGAGTCAGACTTTCTCCAGTTATTGATGTCAATGATTTCAATACTAAAGTAAGACAGGCAAAAGGCTGGCTTGAAGATGGTAATAGAGTTAAAGTTGATATGCGTTTTAGAGGAAGAATGATGACTCGACAGGATGTTGGGAAAAAAGTTATGGAAAACTTTATCAGTGAACTTAATGAAGTAGGCAGTGTCGACAGACAGCCTAAACTGGAAGGTAACACAATGTCTTGTACATTAACGCCAATTAAAAAATAGTGAAAGGAAGAATCAGATTATGCCAAAAATGAAAACAAAAAGAGGCTTAGCTAAAAGAGTAAAAGTTACGGGTACCGGCAAGCTGAAGAGAGGCCATGCATACACTTCTCATTTAGCTCCCAGAAAAACACAAAAACAAAAACGTCATTTAAGAAAACCAGGATTAGTTTCTAAAAGTGATTATAAACGTATTAAATTACTGATTCAGAAGTAGGAGGATAAAGAGGTATGGCAAGAGTAAAAAGAGGTTTTACAAAAAATAGACGTCGTAATAAAATTTTAAAATTAGCAAAAGGTTATTTCGGTTCTAAACATGCTTTGTATCGTACTGCTAATGAACAGGTAATGCGTTCTTTAAGATATGCTTATAGAGACAGAAAAAACCTGAAGAGAGAAATGAGAAAATTATGGATTGCGCGTATCAATGCTGCAGCTCATAATAATGACATTAATTACTCTCAACTGATGTATGGTTTGAGATTAGCAAAAATCGATATTAACAGAAAAATGTTGTCTGAGATTGCAATTCATGACCCAAAAACGTTTACTGCAATTGTAAACAGAGCTAAAAAAGCAATCGAAAAAACAGCATAACAACAGATAAAAAGGCTTTGTGTGAGCCTTTTTTATTCTTCTATGTTGATTATCAGATCACTCCGCTGTTTAATTCCGGTTTCAGAAAAATAGATTTCTTCCAGAGGAATCCACTGTTTATAAAATAACTCAACAACTTCTGGTGAATTTCGCCTGATAAGACGCTGTTTCTGTAAATCTTCTGAAATGTTTAAAAAGACTGTCAAATCATAATACCTGACAAAACCTTTGTGCATCGAATAGACCCCTTCAATGATTGTAAGTCTTTTTGGTTTTAAAACAACTGAGGAATCAATTTTCATTGAAGAACAGTTATATTTACGATAATTTATTTGTCTGTTCTGACTTAGAGGTATCAGAATCTCCTGTAAAAAGCGTTCACGGTCTATATTGCCCCCGACTTCATTAAGCCGCTGTTTGTTTCTTTGTTCAGGACGCAGAAAGAAATCATCCATATGAATAATGTTGCAGTCATATAAGTCATTTAAGATTTTACTTAAATAGCTTTTACCACTGGTACTTCTGCCATCAATAGCTATTACAAAATGATTTTTTTTACATATTTTATCAATTCTGGCAAAAAGAGGTAGAAACGGTACATATCTGTCAGCTATTACCCGATAGGATGGATTGTATTTATTTCTGAATTTCTCAGAATGATGAACAGCCGGATAATCATTTTTCGACCATTCATTTACAGCCTTACTGAAATCATCAGTTGAAAAAGGAAGCAAACCGTCATTAATCAGATTTTTTGTTATATTGAGTTTTTCTTTCAGGTTTTTCAGTCCGTCAGGTTCTGTCTTTGAAGATAAATAAAACAATTTTCCTAATGTTACAGCACTTAATCCCTTTTTCAGATATGAAAGATGCACTCGACTGTAGTCACCATCCAGTTTATCTATTAAATGATTGTTTACTTCTTTTAAATCAGCTGCTTCTTTTATAATGCAGTCTGTAACAGAATTTAAAGAAGAAATCAGATGTTCGCATCCAAAACTGCTTTGATAAAGAAACTTGAGCAGATCCCGGATTTGCAGTTCAGGATATCTGTTAAAGTGTTCTAATAATATTTTTTCTGTTGCATTATTTTTCTTCATGATTAAATCACCTTTTGCTTACAAAATAATCTGCCATTTATTTTAAAAGAAGGGTAGCATTACTACCCTTAAGTTTTTGTCTATTTTTCCATTTCTTTAATTATTTCTTCAATTGTGGCATAAATTCTGTTATCAACCAGTCCGCTGACAAAATTATTTAATTTGAATCTTTCATTATAATAGTTTCTGACATCGCTTTTATAAAGATACATTTTCTTGTTTAAAGCATATCCCATACCTATTTCAGCAGCTGTTCCTGAATCAATTTCAATTCCATTACAGTTGGCAACTATGTAGTCACATTCATAGATGGCTTTTAAGTCCATATAGAAACAGGCTCCTTTAACAAGTTCGCTGCTTTTATTGGTAATTACAACTTCCTGAGGTAAAAAGGTCGTGAATCCCTTATTTCTTAAAGCATCAGAATTTAACTGATTGCTGTATCTGTCTCCTTCATTAAACAATGGTCCGGCCATATAGACTTTAGGTTTTCCTGATTCATAGGGCTGCATATACTTGTTTAAAGCTAAAATCGTTTCTTCATCTGTAATTTCGTAAGCATCATCAGCCTTTAGCGGATCGTTTCCATATTTTTCTGCAAAGACCGGATAAAAAAGGCTATCTTTCTTGTAGAAGGCATACAATGGGTCATTGTCATTGCGTTTGTAAAATTTCATATTTTTTCTCCTTTTTTTATTATATACATATTATCACAATCTATGGGAATGAAGAAAGACGTGTTTACACATCTCTAAGACAATTCATAAATCTATTAGAAAGATAATATTGATAAAACTGGCGTTTTACACAAAAAACATTAAAATATTTTTATTCTTACTATAGTCAAATGTTTTAAATTTCTTAAAGGTTAATGCAGCCTGGATTCTCTTATAAAAAGTCGTAGAAATCACAATGACTTTTTCTTTAAAATTAATATTTGTTTTCTTCAACCGGCCAATTGCTGACATTTTTTACAGTTCAAAAACAGATAAGCCTGCACTATATTCTTAAAGTATAGTATTATTGTTTTCTTTAATGGTTTTGCTGGCATCTGGTATGTTTGATATTTATGGTAATTTTTACATTATTTTTCTTTTTTAATTAAAAAACTGACAGGTTTACCATTTATGCCGATTTCCTCACCCTTTATAAGTCTTTCAAAATTGACCCTATGTTTAAACATGATTAGTAAACTTACAGCAAACGATGCGTAGATGGTTATCAGTGGAGCGTATGTTATCATACAGTAAAGAGGGAAGCCGGCAGTGAATACTATTGTCGCCATAACAATCCAGTTTGCCAAAAAGGACAAAATAAGGCCAATAATTACTAAAATAATACCTATTTTCCAGTTAACAGCAAATACTAAACCGATATAGCAGGCAAAACCTTTACCACCTTTAAACTGCAGGTAGAATGGGTAAATATGTCCAACAACTGCCATACATCCAGCCAAAACTGCAGCTCCTTCATCTGATGGATATAAATATCTGATTATGAAAAACGCAATAAATGCTTTTAATATATCGTATGCGACAACGATAAAGAAAGCCGGCCATCCCATTGTCACTTTCGCATTGGAAGCTCCGGCATTAAAGGTTCCTTTTGTTCTGATATCAAATCCTTTAATTATTCCTAAAATGTATGCGGGATTGATGGATCCTAATAAATATCCTGATATAACTGCTACTAAATAACTCATAATTTTATACCTCACAATTTTATCTTATCACAGATTTGATTTTTATGAATAAAGAAAAAAAGAGTCAGTTATGTTATGATTTATTTGTATTTGAATCAAGTTTACCGGAAAAAGAAAAATGAAAGTATTATTAACCACATTAAATGCCAGATATATTCATAAAAGTCTTGCTTTGAGATGGCTTTATGTTGCCAGAGACAAAAAACACGAAACCATTTTAAAAGAATTTACAATAAATGATAACCTGGAAAATATCGTTGACAGTATTGTAAGAATCAATCCTGATTTAATTGGTTTTTCCTGTTATATCTGGAACGGCAGGCAAACTCTGAAACTAGCTGAAAAGATTAAAGAAAAACTGAAAGAGGTTGAAATTGTTTTAGGCGGTCCTGAAGTAAGCTATCAGTACGAAGATTATCTGACGGAAGATATTGATGGCATTTTATTGGGAGAAGGCGAAATAACTTTCTGGCAATATGTAAATAAAAAGAAGCTTATAAGAGGTCTTGTTACACATGAATATGTCAATAATGACAGACCAAAAACAGATATTGCCTATTTGGAAACTCTGGAGAGTCCATATCTTTTAGATTTTGATCTGGCAGATATGAGTAAAAGATATTTATATCTGGAGACAAGCAGAGGCTGTCCGTATAAATGCAAGTACTGTATGGCTTCATTGGATAATGAAATAAGAGAATTTTCTATAGACTATCTTTTTGATTTGTTTGACAGATTGGAGAAAACAGATGTCAGACAGATAAAATTTTTGGATCGGACCTTCAATGCCAACAAAAAAAGAAGTCTTTTGATTGCCAGAAGGCTACTTGCTTTTAAAGATGATGTTGTCTTTCAATTTGAAGTAATGGCAGACACTTTATCTGAAGAGTTAATAGATTTAGTCTGTACAAATAAAGTTAAGAGTAAATTTCGTTTTGAAGTAGGGATTCAATCATTTAACAGAGATACTTTAAAAGCAGTAAAAAGGTACCGGAATACCGAAAAAATGCTTTCTAATATTGAAGAACTGGTTGAAAACAATATTGTTGTTCATGCTGATTTAATTGCCGGACTGCCAAAGGAAGATTTAACTTCTTTTAAAGAGACTTATCAGAGACTGTTCAGTTTAAAGGTCGCTGAAATGCAGATAGGTATATTGAAACTGTTAAAAGGGACGGCATTAAAAGATGAGATGGAAAAATATGGAATTGTTGCTGATGAAAATCCACCTTATCAGATTATCAGCAATAATATTTTTTCCTTTGAAGATGTAAAAAAAGTAGAAATGGCAGCCTTGGCAACAGAAAGATTATGGAATCGTAATATCTGCCGAAGAACCTTATGGTATATGTATGAACGGACTGATTCAATGTTTGATTTTATGCTGATTTTAGGTAAGAAAATCAATTTATTAAGGAAACCATATCAGAGACATCACCTTTTTAAAATCGTTTATGAATCAATTAGAGAGGAAAAAGGAAGGTTAATCCTATTGAATGAATATTATCTGCTGTTCAGACAAAGACCGGTCAGAATCGTTGAAAACAGTATTGATAAGAAGTTAAAAGCTAAGATATTTAAAACGGTTATAAAACAAGGTTTATTAACTCAGAATGATATCCGATATGCATATTTTGATGAGGGTATTTTTAAAGGACAAAAATGTTATCAGATGTTAATATATAATAGTGACCAGAAGTATCCGGAGAGATATTTTATCAGTTTAAACTTTGTTTACCTGGGAAAGGAAGATCTGAATGAAAGATGTAATGATTGCCACTGGCAACAGTAATAAAGTCAAAGAGTATAGGCAGATGCTGGAACCGTTAGGTTATACAGTTCATGAATTAAAGGAAATAGAACATCTGGAAGTAGAAGAAACCGGTCATAGTTTCGCTGAAAATGCTTTAATTAAAGCTGAAAATATTAAAGATATCTGCAATATGATTGTCATAGCTGATGACTCAGGTTTGGAAATAGAGGCATTAGATAATCAGCCTGGAATTAATAGTGCAAGATTTTTAGCCGGATATGATTATGATTATAAAAATAAGGCAATTTTAGAGATGCTTAAAAATGAGAGTAACCGTAAAGCCTGTTTTGTCTGTGCCATTGCTTTGGTAGAGGAAGAAAAACATGTTTTTGAAGGAGTGATGGAAGGTAGCATTGCCTATGAAATGAAGGGGGAAAACGGATTTGGATATGATCCGATTTTTATGACAAAGGAATATGGACTGACCGTTGCCCAACTTACTTCTCAGCAGAAAAATGCCATATCTCATCGAGGAAAAGCCACTAAATTACTATTGGAATATCTGAAAGGGAAAACAAAATGATTCATATTGTTTTATTTGAACCAGAAATTCCACAGAATACAGGTAATATAATCAGAACTGCTATGGCAACTAATTCAATTTTACATCTTATTAAACCATATGGTTTTGTTTTAAATGAAAGACATTTACAGCGTGCTTCTATGGATTATATTGATAAAGCCAGAATTATCGAGCATTTAAACTGGGATTGTTTTATCAGCACGTTGAAAGAAAATGATGAAGTTTTCTACTTAAGCAGGTATGGTCATAAGTATCCTGCTTCCTTTGACTACAGTAAAGTAAAAGGAGATATCTATTTAATCTTTGGAAAAGAATCAACGGGAATTCCTAAAAATATTTTAAAAAGCAATTTAGACAAGTGTATCAGATTGCCAATGACAGAAAATGCCAGAAGTCTGAATCTTTCCAATACTGTTGCTATAATGGTATATGAAGTATTAAGACAGCTGGATTATCCGGGTTTAAGTAAAGATGAATGTCAAAAAGGTGCGGATTTTTTAGAGAAAAACAATTTTAATTGAGTATTTTAAATTTGTGTTATAATGACCATGTAAAAAGGAGGGCTGATTATGTTAGAAAATGTTAATGATTATATCTCCCTTTTTTCGATTATTCTGGTTCTTGCAATGGTGGCAGGACTGTTTATTTATTTTTTCAACCTTAAAGTAATAGAAAAAAATATCAGAAAGGAAGTAAAGTATTACGATTACCAGAAACCAAGTAATACAAAAAAAGAATTATAACTGTGGATAAAAGGATGAGTGAAATTTATTTTTAGTTGTTTTATTGTTACTATTGCGATTTATTTTGATAAAAGATTAAAAAATCATTTACTTCAACTCAGGTAGTGAAAGCAGTAGATAACTTGTTTAAAAATAAATGCCTTTATGATTATCGCTGATAATGAAGATGATATTTGTCAGGATATTCATACTGGATTAAATCAGTTGGCAACAATTATTGATAAAATAGGCACGCTTGTCAGAAAATAAAAAAAGTAATCTATACGGTATGCGGTTATTATTATACAAATATGATGTTAGATATAATTCAGCAATATGATTCTGAGGATTTCATAAATATTTATGACTCTCAAATATTTGTTGGCCGTTTTAATGAAAACATTTTATTAAAAAATCTGAAGCATTAATTTGCTTTTTTTTAGGGAAACAGTTACGGAGTGATAAATATATTACTGGGTGATTGTTTTGAATAGGAAAATAGCGGTTATTGGCGGATTAATAGGATTGTTGATAGTGATTTTTATCAGTAGTAATAGTAATCGTCTGATTGAAAAAAATATTGAAATAGTTGAAGTAAAAAGAGATAACTTTGTATATGACTACAAAACATTTGGAGTTGTCAACAGTAAAAGCCACTATTACTTTTTTAACGGTTATATAAAAAATATTTATAAAAGGATAGGGGAGGAAATTAAAGAAAAGGAAAAGGTTATCAGTTTTATTAATGAGTATGGAAAAAGCAAAGACTTATTGAGTGAAACAGATGGTTTTTTATATCAGATTGAAAATAACTGTATAATAATTAAAGATTTAGATTATTTTGTGACTGTTGAAATGAATTATGAAAAATACTGTTTATTAGAGGAAAACGACAGTTGTTTTATCGGTATCAACAATAATTATTACCAGGCCAGGATAATAGAAAAAGCACAATATGATAATCGGGATAATAAATATAAAGTAATTATTGAAACTGATTATGATGAACTGATTTTTTCTCAACATGTAAATGTGGTTTTTCATCTTCAGCAGAAACAGGGTCTGACAGTAGATAAAAGAGCACTTAATAATGACAGTGATGGTTACTTTTTAATTGCTGAAGAATTTAAAAATGAACTTAATAATATAGAGAAATATAGAATAGAGGTAAAAGTTATCATGTGTAATGATGAACTTGCCCTGATATCAGCGCCAGGTATTGAAAATAAAAAAGTATGTATTATCTCTGATTATTTAAAGGAATTAGTAAATGATCAGAATAGATAAAGCAGTAAAAAAATATCGGGTAGATAATAAAGACTTACTGGCATTGAACTATTTAGACCTGAATTTAGAAGAAAACTGTTTTGTAGCAATTGCCGGAGTTTCAGGTTGTGGCAAAAGTACGCTATTAAATGTTATTGCCGGTTATGATGATATTGACTATGGTTTTTATTATTTCAAAAATAAAAATGTCAATAAGTTTTCTGAAGAAGAAAGGTCACAACTGATTAAAAATATTGGATTTATATTCCAGGAATTTAATTTGCTGGATTATCTGACTGTCAAAGATAATATTCTTATGGCAACCCGTTATAGTAATAATAAAAAAGATTTGTTGGAAATAGCCGGAAAATTAGACATTGCAGATATATTAAATAAGTATCCCTGTGAGCTTTCAGGAGGTCAGAAACAGAGAGTAGCTATTGCACGCTGTCTGATTACGGAAAAGAGTATTATTCTGGCTGATGAACCAACGGGGTCACTGGATAGAGAAAATGGGTTTAAAATAATGGAGATATTTGCAAATTTAAATAACGCAGGTATTGCTATAGTAGTAGTTACCCATGATGAAAATATAGCCGAAAGATGTAAGAAAATAATTAGAATGGAGAATGGACGTGTGGTTTATTAAAGAAGTTTTTTATCAGAGAAAAAAGCATTATTTAACGATGGCTTCTATCACTATTTCCATTGTTTTGGTTTTGCTGGTTAATATTATTTCCGGTTATATTATTGAAAATGTCAATTTAAGTTTTGAACAACTTGGATTAAACATCAGCAATATTCAGCTTTTAGAAAGCAGAAATGATAACTGGATCGATAATCTGACTGATATTTATAAAATAGAAAAGTATAGTATATATGGTAAAAAGCAGGGAAAAGATTATAAAATTATTGGTTGTAACAGCAGTCTTTCAGAAATTTTTACGTTTAATTTTGAAAGTGGAAGTTTTCTTATTGAAACAGGTAATATGTATAATGAAAACCAGATAGTAATCGGTAACAGACTGAAGACATATTTTAACTGTTATAAAATAAATGAACTAATAAATGTTAATGGTATTACTTTCAGGGTAACAGGAATATTAGAAAAAAACAGTGGGAATCTTTATGAGGATTTTGATGATTGCATTTTTGTTTTCAATGAATATGTCAGTGACTACAATCAAAGTGGTATTTATTTTACTGGTGGACAGTTGCCTGCAGAAAGTTATTTAAATGAGCTTTTAGGAAAGGATAATTATCTGTTTATCAATCAGAGTCAGACAAAAAAATCACTGATTTCACTGTTGAAACTAATTAGAAATGTACTTATTGCCTTGTCCTTTGTATCAGTGATTGTTTCAGTAATAGGCATAGTGAATAATTCTTTAAGTAATATCAGCAGCAGAATGAAAGAAATAGGAATAAAAAAATCGCTTGGTGCCAGCAGTAAGGATATATATTTACAGTTTATAATTGAAAATATTATTATATTTTTCATTGGAATTGTTTTCAGTTGTTTAACAGTATTTATTATTGTTGAAATAATAAATCTGTATGTAGAAGTAAAAATTATAATTGATTTATCTGAAAACATTAAATACATTGTTCTAATAATAATTTTTGGCAGTATCTGTAATGTTTATCCGGCTAAAAAAGCCAGTAAAATAACAATTATTGAAACAATAAAAAAAGATTAACTGATAAATGTAATAAAGTTATAAATATTTAAAAGAACTAAAAATATCATTAAACTGATAAAAAGTGTATTAACATTTTTCCCGCTGATTTTTCTACTGATGTATTTACCTGCCAAAGCTCCGGATAATCCGCATCCCGTCATACAATAAAAGACCGGCAGCGGAACATCGGTAAAATTTCCGGTAAAAAATGATGGAACTAAACTGGCCAGTTGAGAAAAGAAAATAATGTATAAGGAGTTTTGGGCAGCTGTTTTATTTGACATTGAGAAGAAGTGCTGCAGAATGATAATATTGATCGGACCTCCTCCAATTCCTAAAAATGAAGACATAAAACCTAACAGAAATCCGATGACTACAATGTAAAATGTTGAGGTAATTTTCAATGTTGATATTTTATCTTTATTAAGAGTGTAAATCAGTGATGACAGATTGATGAGTAATAAAATGAGTGACTGAATAGCACTGGCATAGGACTGATTAGTAAAATAATTCTGAAATAACTCAAAGAAGTATTTGCCGGATAAACCGCCCCAAATACTGCTAAAAGCTAAAAGTGAAGAGTTTCTTATTTCAATAGTATTTTCTTTTTTAATAAAAGAACTGATTACGTTAAAAGATGACATTGTCAAAACCGTACAACCGCTGAGAAAGTTGACAGTTGCCAAATCAAATAGAGCAATTGAATCTAAAACGGGTTTAATAACCATTCCCCCTCCAATTCCGCAAATTGAACCTGCAACTGAAGATAAAAAACTTACCAGTACTATAATTAAGATGTCCACACCCATAACTGTTGACTCCTTTAAAAACAAACTTATTATAACAAATATTCAGGTGCTATAATTAAATAGTGAAGAATTGCGATAGTAAGGAAGGTAGTGTCAAAAGTTTATGAAAACCATCAAAAAAAGAAACTGAATACTACCTGAATAAAAAAACAGTTTGAATAAACTGGGTAGAAAAAAGTTATTTGAAAATTCAAACCGATTAAAGCCACGACAAAAGGAATTTTGTGTAATAAGGTTGTAATTTATATCCTAGTTATAACTTATTGCCATATCAATCAGTTTTAACCATTTGTCCGGCATCAGAGGAATCTCCTGAAGTTCCTTAATGACAACAGGAGGCTGATACATCAGTGCTGAATGCCTTCTGAGAAAGTTGAAGAAGCAGACGTAATTGGTCATATAGGCATTGGCACAGTCCAGAGATTTAAAACCATTCATCGGATAGTAGTTCAACCTGAAGGTGCGGTTTAATCTTTCCTCAACCTGCATAACTGGCCGGTACTTTGCGGATACTTTATCTTTATTGGCAATGCCGACAACCTGATGAAGGTCGAAACAGATACCGTTCATTTCAAAGAAAAGCTGAGAGGCATTATAGATGGGATTGCCATCGACAATGAAGTTCAGATCATCAGGTATGGTCTCATATTTATTCAGACAGTTTTGAATGGAGATACAGGCGGTTCTGGTGTCCCTCTTATCGAAAACGGTATAGGAGGTAATGAGTTTCTTAACAGGATCGGAGAAGAAGAAGACATAGTGGTATTTACCTGAGACTTTGACATATGTCTCGTCACCTGAAAGGGTGGAAGACGGACTGTAGCTGTAATTGTCGACCATGTTCCGAACAACGGAGGCGACTGATTTACCGTAATTCAGAATAGTCTGTCTGGAAATTTTTATACCATGGACATCTCTCATTATGTTGGAAACTTTCCCGGCAGAAAGTCCATAATTGATGTAATAAGTCATAATCAGGCCTAAAACATAAGGTTCGACATGAATTCTGGCCAAATTAACCGCAGATTTAAGTTTTATACAGGTGTTTTTAATCTCATCAAGACTGAATTTGAATTCTCTGAAATGGTAACGGTATCTGAACATTTTAGATGAGGTTAATAAAAGGTCGTCCAGTCCTTCATTTTTGAGTTTCCTGTTTTTTCTGTAATAGGGACAACGGCCGGAAGGACAGCGGTAAACAAGGTAGTTCTTTCTGTCGTGATGAACAGAAAGCCTGCTGCCGCAGTGAGGGCAATAGAAACCGGAAGTTTTCCTTATTGAAACCTTATCAGTAAAAGTGTTGCGGCAGCATTTGCACAGATACTGTCTGCCGATTACTCCATTATTAAGATAAAGGTAGTTTGAAGGAGCGCCGCAGTAAGGACAGGTACCTTTATAACCGAAGTCGGTACGATGCCTTACAGGAGAGATACTGTTCTCCCTGACAAGGTCTTCGAAGTCAAGCTGCACAAAAGGTTCCGCCTGTTTAAAGACAGGCCTGCTGTCAATTCTGAAATCAGCATAACCGGCGGGTATGCCCTTATTGGATTTGATTCTACGGGTAATCTTCTGAATCTTCTTCAGAAAAGGATTAAGGTAATTATTAAGATTATTAACAGAGTTGCAGGCTTCATCAAGAAGTACTTCCAGTTCAGGATTGGACAGCAGATTCAGAATATCGTCCGGAACACTGCTGATAAAAGTCAGTGGTTCAAAATTGGTTTGAAAAATAAACAATTGGCTGGATAAGGTCTTAACCAGTTCAAGAAAGTGTGCTATATTAGTCATGCGGGTGATCTCCTTTCAATTTTAGCAGACTAATGATAACACAGATCGCTCGCTTTTATGATGAAGAGAGCTTAAGAAGATGAATTAAACAGTTACAGGTTACTGTTTAAGATATAAAAAGTAGTGTTCAAATATGGTGATTTTTGACACTACCGTAAGGAATTGGAGGTATAAAAATGATTCAAGTAAACAAAATACATCTGGCTATTGAGTTTGCCAGCGAAGCACACAAGAAACAATATCGGAAAGGTACAGACAGACCATATATTGTTCATCCGATGGAAGTGTTGCTGTTATTGACTGAAATGCAAGCAACTGAAGTTGTTAAAATAGCTGGTGTTTTACATGATACTGTCGAAGATACTGAATTGACACTGGAAGATATTGAAAAATATTTTGGTGAACAGGTTGCTGAATATGTGTCATTTGTTACTGAAGATAAATCAAAAACATGGGTTGAAAGGAAAAAAAGAGCAATAGAAAAAACAAAAGACGCCTCAATTGATTTAAAAAAGTTAAAACTGGCTGATAAGCTTTCAAATATACGTTCTATTGTCTGTGATTATAATAAATTAGGAAAGTCAGTCTGGGACAGGTTTTCTAAAGCCAAAGAAGACCAGAAATGGTATTATCAGGGAATGTGTGAATCCTTAAAAGAATTAGAATTTAACGATTCTACAAGAAATCTATATTTAGAATTTACATCTTTATGTTATAAGTTATTTGAATAGATGGAGATTTAAAAATGGAAGATTTTAAAAAGATAGCTAAATCAGTGGTAAATGCAATTATTAAAACGACTGTAGCAGTGGTAGAAATTACTGCTGTATCAGTTGAAAAAGCAATAGAAGTTGCCAGAGAAATAAAGCAAAATAGGGTACAGGAATTATTTATTGCTAAAGAAGGTTATAAAAGATATGTCATAAATAAAACAAAAAAATCTAAATATGGTATTTATGAGATTTTTAACAGTCAGGAGAAGAGTGAATATATTATTGATGGTAAACTGACTGAAAAAAACTGTGATATCAGTTTTGTCGCTGGCGGGCAGATAGTGGCTGATGTTTATGAAAATAAATCAAAAAGGAAAAAAGGTTTGTTTCATGATTCGGTTTCCTATGAATTTATTTTAAAAGTTAATGAAAATCATTACGGTCTGATAAATGTCGGCTTTGATGAGGGAGAATTGAAGTTTTATCTTGATACTAATAAATGGGAAGTCAGTGCAAAAGCAACTGATTATAGAATCGAAATATCTGATGAACTTGATCAGGTTGTATGCTTAATCGATTTGAAGCCGAAAGTAAGAGAAATGATAACAGTAGATGTCAAAGAAAACCATAATCAACTTTTGGCTTTAATGTACTGTTTTGTCATTATGGCAATAAATAAATATATGAAAAACAATTAGCGTTTAATTGAAATTATATGCTTTAAAAAGGAAGTAATTAAAGGGCATAGAATTCTTCTTGTCTAAAAAATATCAACTCCCATTTTTCTTTGGGCTTTTTTAAGCTTTTTATAAGAAATTTTATTGGCTTTTTCAGCTCCCTTTTGTAAAGTGGTTTCTATTAAATCGGATTTAATAATTTCATCATATCTGTTTTGAATTATTTCAATTTCCTTACAGACTACATCGGCTACTTCTTTTTTAAATTCGCCATAACCCTTACCCTGGTATCTTGAAATGATTGAATCGATTGGTTCTCCTGATAAACTTGACATGATTTCCAGCAAATTAGAGACGCCGGGTTGATTTTCTTTATCAAAATTCACATTGGCAAAGTTATCGGTAACAGCACCCATTATTTTCTTTCTTATAACTTTTAAATCATCCAACAGGTAGATACAACCCTTATCTGATTCATCTGATTTGCTCATTTTTCTGGTTGGTTCTGATAAAGACATGATTCTTGCTCCAACTTTTGGTGATAGAGGTTCAGGAATAACAAAAGTTTCGGAATAACGATTATTGAATCTTTGAGCCAGATCTCTTGCCAGCTCCACATGCTGTTTCTGGTCATCACCTACCGGGACATAATCGGCATCGTATAACAGAATATCAGCTGCCATAAGTGAAGGATAGGTAAATAATCCTGCAGTAATACCTTCATAATTATTTTGGCTTTTTTCTTTGAATTGAGTCATTCGGCTTAATTCTCCCATATAACTCTGACATGTTAAAAGATAGCCTAATTGAGCATGAGCAGGAACATCCGATTGCAGAAAAATTGTACATTTTTCCGGATTTAAACCACAAGCAAGATATAAAGCAATAGCATCTTTTAAATTCTTTTTTAAGGTAGCAGGTTCCTGATAAAATGTAACACAATGCAAATTTGCAATAAAAACATATAAGTCATAATCATCCTGGTATTTAACAAAGTTTCTTAAAGCTCCTATATAGTTACCTAAATGTAATTGTCCTGTCGGTTTAATTCCGCTTAACATTCTTTTCATATTTTACCTCCAAAATAAAAAAACACCAGTTTTGGGACCCGTTTAGGGTGGTGCCACCCAAATTGTCATAAAAGACCACTTGAAAGTTATATGGTTACTACCCATCAGACTCCCGCTTTCCAATTCATTAATTACTTAATCTGGTCTTACACTGTCACCAATCGCTGAACTTAGAGGTAATTAACTGTTAAAGTGTTCATAATCTAAATTTATTTTACAATAAGAATTAAAAAAGTCAATAAGGTAGTAAGATTACTATTGAAATAAAACTATCTTTTTGTTAGTATTAACTAGCGGGAACATATTGCGCCCTTAGCTCAACTGGATAGAGCGTCTGACTACGGATCAGAAGGTTGTGGATTCGATTTCTGCAGGGCGCGCCATTGTAAAACTATACCCTGAATAAGGGTTTTTTATTTTTTATCAAAAGAATGATATATGGTATAATTAGACTAATGAAAAAGGTATTAGTAGGGTTATCAGGCGGAGTGGATAGTGCTGTTTGCGCCTGTCTGTTATTAGAAAAAGGTTATGACGTAACTGGTGCTTTTATGCGCAATTGGGATTCAGTTGTCAATAATGATATTTTAGGTAATCCAACCATCTATAATGAAATTTGTCCTCAAGAAAAGGATTATCAGGATGCTTTGGCAGTTGCAGACAGTTTGGGTATTGAACTTTTACGGGTTGATTTTGTCAAAGAGTACTGGGATAATGTTTTTACCAATTTTATTTCAGAACATAAAAAGGGAAGAACACCCAACCCTGATATCTTATGTAACAAATATATTAAATTTGATGCTTTCTATAAATTTGCCAGAAGCAGGGGTTTTGATATGGTCGCAACCGGCCATTATGCCAGAATTATCAAAACTGAAGAAGGTTACCTGATGCTGAAAGGAGTTGACAGCAATAAGGACCAAAGTTATTTCTTGGCGCAGATTGATAGAAAAGTTTTAAAAAACACCTTATTTCCACTGGGCGAACTTGAAAAAGGTGAAGTTAGAAAGATAGCCTTAAAGATGAATATTCCTGTAGCTGATAAAAAGGATTCAACCGGCATCTGTTTTATCGGTGAAAGAAATTTTAAAGAATTTTTACATAATTATTTGCCGTCAAAACAAGGCGATATCATTGATGTTCTGACCAGGGAAGTGGTAGGAAAACATACTGGTGTTATGTATTATACTATTGGGCAAAGAAAAGGTCTGGGTATTGGCGGAGATAGAGGACGCTGGTTTGTTGTTGGGAAAAATGTTGAAGATAATGAACTTTATGTAGCTGCTCAAAATGAAAATATCTGGTTATATTCTGACAGTTGTCTGGTTAGTGGATTCAATATGCTGACAGATTTTGAAATGCCAAAAAAATGTAAGGCTAAATTCAGATATCGACAAAACGATAATTCCGTAACTATTGAAAAATATAACGATAATTTAGTCCTGGTAAAATATCCTCAAAGTCTTAAGGCGGTAACTCCAGGACAACAGGCTGTTTTTTATGATGGAGATATTTGTTTGGGCGGAGGAGTAATTGAAAAAACTTTTATTGGCGACATTGAACATAGCCAATATGTTTATGAGCATATTCACAGGTAGAAATGGAAGAAAAAGGTAGATTTGTAAAAGAAATATTCCGCAATCAGCAAAATGGCTACACAGTAGCTGTTTTTGAGTTGGATGAATCAAAACTTCAGGAAGAGATAATCGTTGTAGGTTATATTGGCGAAATTGAAAAAACTGCCAGGTATAGTCTGAATGGTGAATATGTCGATAATCCCAAATACGGCATCCAGTTTAAAATTGAAAATTATTCCAAATTGTCGGCTGATAACAGGGAAGGGTTAATCAAGTACTTTTCAGGGGTGCAGTTTAAAGGTATCGGACCTGTTTTTGCTGAAAGACTGATTGACTGTTTAGGTTTGGAAGCTATTGAAAAGATAAAAAACAATAACGATATTTTAGATGAAGTACCAACTATGACTTCCATTAGAAAGCAGGCAATATTGGACGGTTTAAAACAGGAAGCAGATGAAGCGGTTGTTTTTTTAACCAGTCATCACATAAGTCTTAAAAACGTTTTCAGACTGAAGCGCAAATATGAAAATAATTTATTGGAAATCATGAAAACTAATCCTTATCGTGTTATAAGAGAAGTGGATGGAATAGGATTTGCTACAATTGACAGGTTTGCATTAGATATTGGTTTTGAAAAGGATGATATTAATCGTTTAACAGCTTATGGAGAAAATTTACTGATGTCTTTATGTATGAGAAATGGTGATACTTATCTGTTTCTGGAGGAGTTTAAAAGAGAACTGATTAAAAATATTGGCCAATATATTACTGATATAAATGATGTAATAGAAAGATTAGTTATGTATCGTTTGGCATTTATTGAAGAAGACAGGATTTATCATATTTCACAGTATGATGCTGAAGTCTATATTGCCAAGTATTTGGCCTTTTTCCCACAGCAGCATTTGAGGAAAGTAAACATCAGTACAGCACAAAATGCTGTTGAAACAGTCCAGGAAAATCTGGCAATTACCTACGACCAGGTTCAATTGAAGGCAATTATGTCATTTTATGAAAATGATCTTTTAATTGTTACTGGTGGTCCAGGTACCGGTAAAACAACAATTGTAAAGGCAATGATAAAAACAAGCGAGCTTTTATATCCTAATTACAATATTAATTTAGTTGCTCCAACAGGCAGAGCGGCTAAAAGACTGACCGAACTGACTGACTGTGAAGCAAAAACTATTCATTCACTGCTTTTATGGGATAAAGAGACTGGTAAATTCGCAAAAGATGAAAATGAACCTTTAAATGTTGACATTTTAATAGTTGATGAATTTTCTATGGTTGATCAGTATCTTTTCTACAATCTATTGAAGGCCTGTGCCAGTTTAAAAAAATTAGTAATTATAGGCGATGTTGATCAGCTTCCTTCCGTAGCGATGGGAACAGTGTTAAAGGATTTAATTGAATCGGAATTATTTTCAGTAATCAGACTGGATAAAATTTATCGTCAGAAAGAGGGAAGTGATATTATCTGCCTGGCAAAAGATATAAAAAATGAAGAAGTCAGTGAGATTGCGACAAATAATGAAATAAGATTTTTTGAATGTGAAAAAACTGATATTAAAGATGTCACTTTACAAATTGTAGAACATGCTCTGAATAAGTTTGAAACTCTAGAAGAAGGTCTGATGAATGTACAGGTACTAGCTCCAAAACATAAGGGAGTCAATGGAATTGAAAATTTAAATGTCGCTTTACAGAAAAAGTTTAATCCTTATGCTAAAAACAAAAGGCAACTTCAGATTGGCTATAGAACTTTCAGATTGGGTGATAAGGTTCTGCAACTGAAAAATCAGCCGGATGATGACGTCTATAATGGAG
Source organism: Erysipelotrichaceae bacterium (assembly GCA_050950925.1). Lineage (GTDB taxonomy): Bacteria > Bacillota_I > Bacilli_A > Erysipelotrichales > Erysipelotrichaceae > UBA1783. The sequence continues at coordinate 113,082 of JBMNIN010000005.1, read as the reverse complement.
ATATCGGTATTATAACCGACATTATTTTTGCCAATGAAGATCACAATAATCAGAATCGTATTATTGCTGATTTTGAAGGAAGAATAGTTGAATATTCATATGATACTTTTTCTAATCTGGCTCATGCTTACTGTATGTCTGTACACAAATCACAGGGCAGTGAGTATCCGATAATAATTCTTCCAATGTCACTGGAGTACAGTATTATGCTGCAAAAACGACTTATCTATACTGCTGTAACCAGAGCATATAGAAGTCTTATTTTTGTTGGTCAGAAAGAGGCATTTTTTAAGGGGATTATTGCTAAGGAAATGAGTTCAAGAAAAACGACATTGAAAAAGCGACTTATATATGAGGTTAATTTCTATGAGCAAACTTAAACAAAGAAAATTAATTAAAAAAAGATTGAACAAACTGTCAATAGAGGAGAAATATATTTATTCTGACATTATTGTACAAAAAATCTATGATTTGATTTTAACTTATAATCCAAAAATCGTTATGTCGTATATAGCTTTGGAAAATGAAGTAAATTTAGAGAAGTTGCATTCCATGCTTAAACAAAGAAAAATAAAACTGTGTTTTCCGGTGATTCAGGATGATGCAATAAATGCCTATATATCTGATAATTTTGTTAAGGGAAGTTTTAATATTATGGAACCTGAAGAAGGCCTGCTTATAAAAAAAGAAGATATTGATATTATTATAATTCCATGTGTTGGTTTTGATTCAAACAGAAACAGGCTGGGACATGGTAAAGGCTATTATGATAAATATCTGCTGGATTATAGTGGAGAAAAACTCTCAGTTGCTTTTGAAATCCAGAAATTGGATAGAATTGATAGCACAGGAAATGATATAAAGATGGATTATATTTTAACAGAAAAAAGTATGTACTTATAAAATTATACCTCTTAAATAATTACTGTTTTCTCCGATTATTTCAAAATTATTTTTTTTATAAAAGTTATTAGCTTTCTCATTTTTTTTGGAAACTGACAGCATTACTCCTTTACATCCAATGTTCTTCAAATGAGAAATGAGGTGTTTTAACATCATGGTTCCAATACCCTGATTCTGATACCCTGGTTTAACGTCCATATGCAGATGAGCATCATACTGGTTAACAAAAGGAGCATATGATGTTACTTCATGAATTGTTTTCAATTCAAAATCTTCTCTTATAGCTTTTGCTTGCGGAAGATAATAGGTCAGCATATGCCTGTAGAATCTTTGAAAATCGACTTCCGCTATAATATAGCCAATAATTTCATTATTTTCACTGTTTTTGGCCACAAAACAATTTTCTTTTGAAAATTCTGTGTAATAATCAATAAACAGGTGTTGTGAAAGAACCTTTTCTGCATAAGGTTTAAATGGATTGCTTGATACTGAGGCATTGATTATACGTATATCATCTAAGTACTCTTCTTTGAATTTGATTATTTCGATATTCATAACAGTATTATAACAAACAAAGCTGATTTGTTTTAAGATAAGTATATAATTATGTAATTTAAATTATCAGATATAACTGAATTAAGCGGTTAAAAAGAAATGAATCATTTTCTGTATTTTTGAATTATCGCAATAACTGTACGCATAGTAGTTTTTTCAAGATATAGTTAAAGCCGGAATAGTACATTTTATAAAGTTATTCCTTGCTTCGCTGTTTTGATTATATTATTTTATATATCTTTAAAGCACATAAAGATTTTTTGCTCTGACATTTTTAAACGAGTGCAGTTTTGCCTGCAGTTTTTACAGGTTTACATTGCTGAAGTATATGTGTTATAATTTCTGCGGAAAACGATAGGGATGTACCAGTAAGTTACATAGGTTTGCAGAGAGATACTGTCTGGTGAAAAGTATTAACTGAAATAACTGAAGCTCACATTTCTGTGCAATGAAAACATTGACGTAACTGAGGCGTTAACTAGAAATTAAGGTGCATGTTTTAAACATGAATCAGGATGGTACCGCGTTAACTCGTTCCTGTGACTGGCAACGAGTTTTTATTTATTCTGGAGGAAATTATTATGAAACAGTTAACAAGTGATCAGATAAGGAAAATGTTCTTAGATTATTTCGCGGAAAATGGTCATATGGTTGAACCTGGTGCTTCTTTAGTTCCGCATAATGATCCAACTTTATTATGGATTAATTCAGGTGTGGCAGCACTGAAGAAATATTTTGATGGTACTGAAAAACCTAAAAACAAGAGAATTACCAATGCTCAAAAATCTATCAGAACAAATGATATCGAAAATGTTGGTAAAACTGCCAGACACCATACTTTTTTTGAGATGCTGGGCAATTTTTCAATAGGTGATTATTTTAAAAAAGAAGCTATATTTTATGCCTGGGATTTTTTAACAAATGAAAAATGGATTGGTTTTGATAAAGATAAAATCTATGTTTCAGTATATATTGATGATAAAGAAGCTTATGATATCTGGGTTAATGACATTGGTTTTAATCCTGAACGCATTTTAAAAACAGAAGATAACTATTGGCAGATAGGTGTTGGACCATGTGGACCAAACAGTGAGATTTTCTATGACAGAGGAGAAAAATACGATCCTGAAGGTCTGGGAGAAAAACTGTTTTTTGAAGAATTGGATAATGACAGGTATATTGAAGTTTGGAATGTTGTATTTTCTCAATATAATGCTGAAGAAGGTGTTGACAGAAAAGATTATAAAGAACTGCCACAAAAAAATATTGATACCGGAATGGGTCTGGAAAGACTTGTTGCAATTGTTCAGGATGGAGAAACCAATTTTGACACTGACTTATTTTTGCCAATTATCAGAGCTACTGAAAAAATGACTTCAAAAAAATATGAAGGTGAAAATAAGATGGCCTACAGGGTTATTGCTGACCATATCAGGACAGTTACCTTCGCTTTAGCAGATGGAGCAACTTTTTCCAATGAGGGTAGAGGTTATATTTTAAGACGTGTGTTAAGAAGAGCAGTCAGATATGGTAAACAACTGGATATTAAAGGTGCTTATATGTATAAACTGGTATCTGTTGTGGCTGAAATAATGAAGGGATATTATCCATACCTGATGGAAAAAATTGATCATATTCAGGTATTGGTAAAGGCTGAAGAAGAAAGATTTGATGCAACATTAAATGATGGTGAAAAGATATTACAGTCTTATTTGGAAGATAATACATCAAAAGTATTAGACGGTGAAGTTGCTTTTAAACTTTATGATACTTATGGTTTCCCTTTGGAATTAACTAAAGAGATTGCTGAAGATAAAGGATTAACTGTTGATCAGCAGGGTTTTGATAATTGTATGTCTTTGCAGAAAGAAAGAGCAAGAAGTGCCAGAAGTGATGACCAGTCAATGAGCAGACAGTCAGTTGATTTAATGACTTTCACTGAAAAGAGTGAATTTGTCGGTTATGAAACTGATGAGAATATTTCAAAAGTAATCGGACTGTTTAAAAATGGTGAAAAGGTTGATGTTTTATCTGATAATGGTGAAGTTATATTTGAAGAAACCTGTTTCTATGCTGAAAGTGGTGGTCAGATTTACGATACAGGAATTATTTTCAATGAAAATACTGAAATGGAAGTTTTAAAGGTAACTAAAGCACCTTTAAAACAGCACTTGCATACCGTTAAAGTTAATAATGGAACTGTTAAGGTGGGTGATAAGTTTACCTTGAGAATTAATTTAGAAGACCGAAATTTAATCAGGGCAAATCACTCAAGCCTGCATTTACTGCATGCTGCTTTACATAAAGTAGTTGGTACTCATGTTAATCAGGCCGGCTCTTTTGTCTGCAAAGATTATGGACGTTTTGATTTTACCCATTATGAGAAATTGAGTGATAGTCAAATTAAAGAAATTGAAAGACTTGTCAATGAGAAAATTTCCGAAAAGTTGAAAGTTGTTACTGAAATGATGCCAGTTGAAGAAGCGAAAAAATCCGGAGCAGTTGCATTGTTTGATGAAAAATATGATGATGAGGTCAGAGTGGTTTCCATGGGAGATTTCTCCAAGGAATTATGTGGTGGAACCCACGTTGCCAACACAAGTGAAGTAGGAATTTTTAAGATTATTTCTGAGGAATCAATTGGTTCCGGAATCAGACGTATTACTTCAAAAACCAATTTTAAAGCTTATGAAGAATATTTATCATTACAGCAGCTGCTGGAATCTTTAGCTGTTGAATTAAAAGTCAACAGTGTCAGCAAAGTAAGAGAGAAATTGCAGCAACTATTAAAAGAAAATAATGATTTAAATAAAACCATAAGTGAATTGAAGGAAAAATTAAGTTCTTTTACCAGTGAAGATTTAATTAAAGAGGCCATAAAAGCTGACGGGCTTAATATTATTATTACTAAAGTAGAGATAGATAATAGTGAACTGAAGACATTAGCTAGAACATTAGTTGAAAAACTTAAGGATGGTGTTGCTTTTATTTATTCTGTTGAAGATGAAAAAATACTGTTTACGGCTGCCTGCAGTCAGAGTGCCATTTCTAAAGGAATAAAAGCTTCAGATTTAGTTAAGACAGCTGCTGTTATCTGTGGCGGTAATGGTGGTGGAAGACCGGATTTGGCAAGTGCCGGCGGGAAAGATATCAGTAGAATTAAGGAAGCGTTAAATAAAGTTAAAGAAATATGCAAGATAAATTAATCTTTAATTTTATGCCAGTTTTTAGTAATATAAAAGTAGGAGGTTTCATTTATGGTTAAAAAGGCTACAGCAACAAGAGTTTTTAATTCAGATGAGTTAAAACAGGCTAATATTAAACTCATAATTAAAACTGTTAAGGAAGCATTGGAAGAACGTGGATACAATTCTGTGACTCAACTTGTGGGTTATTTAACAACAAATGATCCGGCTTATATTTCAAGTTATAAAAATGCCAGAACACTAATCCAAACAGTTGACCGTGATGAAATTTTAAAAGAAATTGTCAGGAGCTATCTGTTGAAAGATGAATAAAGTTATGGGACTGGATTTGGGCAGTAAAACATGTGGTGTCGCTTTAAGCGACACTTTAGGCATGATTGCCTCAGCTGTGGAAACCGTCAGATTTGAAGAAAACGACTATCAGTCGTGTTTATCAAAGGTATGTGAAATAATAGATGAAAATAAAGTAGGAGAAGTTGTTTTAGGACTGCCCAGACATATGAACGGCGATGAGGGCATCAGAGCTGAAATTTCCCGTAATTTTAAAGAAATGCTGGAACAGACACGAAATGTAAAAGTTATATTGTGGGATGAACGTCTGTCTACTGTCAGTGCCCAAAAAACGATGATTTCAGCTAATATGAAGCGTAAAAAAAGAAAGAAAATGATTGACACTATGGCTGCAGTGGTGATACTGCAAGGCTACCTGGATGCAATATATTAGGAGGAACTTTTATGGATGAAAAAACACTGTATGTAACTACTTCAGATGGCGAAGAAAAAGAGATGACAATTCTGTTTACTTTTGATAGTGAACAGTACGGTAAATCTTATGTTTTGTTTTATGATGAAGAAGATGATACTGGTGAGACATTTGCGATGAGTTATGATGAGGATGGTAACTTGTTGGCAATTGAAGATGAAGAAGAATGGCAAATGATTTACGAAGTTTTTGAGGTATTCCAGAATGAACAGGAACAAGAAGAGCAAGACTAAGATTGTTTTAATAGTAGTACTCTCCATTTTAATAGTTTTCACTGGAGCATTTGCGTTTCTATACAGAACTTATTTAAATGGTTTAAAACCGGTTTCAGAAGTATCCGAACAGGTAGCATTTGTGGTTGATGAAGGTTCATCAATGAATAATATAATCGATGAACTTCACGATGCCGGACTAATCAGGGATATCAGGATTGCTGAGATTTATGTTAAATTAAACAAGGTTAATAACTATTATGCCGGGAACTTTATTCTTGATAAAAATATGAGTGTTGAACAGATATTCGATACTCTATCAGATGTTAATAAAGCTTTTCGTGATGAGGTTTTAGTTACTATTCCGGATGGTTCATGGGCTAAACATGCAGCGGCCTATATTGAGCAAAAAACAAATTTAACTGCTGAAGAAATACTGAAGAAATGGAATGATGTGGATTATATTTATCAGCTGATTGATAAATACGAGTTTTTAACTGAAGAAGTGTTCAACTCTGAACATTGTTTTTTAGAAGGATATATATATCCGGAAACATACAGTTTCTATACGAATACAACAGTAGAACAGGTTACAGAAAAGATCTTGGATTATCAAAACGAAATTTATCAGAAATATAAAACTCAAATTATCGAGTCCGGTTATTCTGTACATGAAATATACACTTTGGCAAGTATAGTTATATTTGAAGCCGGTACATTAGATGATATGTATCTGGTTTCGAGTGTTTTCCATAACAGATTGAATGACGGCTGGAAACTGGAATCTTCAGTTACAGTATGTTATGCCCTGTATACTTATGATTCCTGGGAAGAATGTGAAAGTGATGTAACTATTAAGTCAGACTACAACACTTATAATGTGGAAGGTTTACCAGTTGGACCTGTCAGTAATCCAAATGAAATGGCTTTAAAAGCAACATTAAATCCGGTTAAAAGTAACTATTATTTCTTTATTGCCGATATTAGTACAGGCAAATTATATTTTGCGGAGACTTTCGAACAACATAAAAGAAACATTAAAAAATATTTATACTAAGGGGGATATAATATGGCAAGACCGACAATTATTGGAATCGCTGGTGGTAGTGCGAGTGGTAAAACTTCAATATCACAATTATTAAAGGATGCTTATGATGATTATAAGTCAGTCATTATTTTAAAACAGGATGATTACTATAAGGATCAGACTCACTTGCCATTTGCTGAAAGATTAAAAACTAATTATGACCACCCATTTGCTTTTGATAATGACTTGCTGATTGAACAGCTTGAAATGCTAATTGCCGGTAAACCAATAGAAAAACCTACTTATGATTATGTAAATCATACAAGAAGTCCAATTACTGAAATTGTTAATCCTGCTGATGTAATTGTATTAGAAGGATTATTCGTTTTACATGATGAAGCTATCAGAAAAAAACTTGATATGAAAATTTATGTTGATACTGATGCTGATGTACGTTTTATCAGAAGATTAAAACGGGATGTTACTGAAAGGGGAAGAACATTGGACAATGTTTGTGACCAATACTTAAATACTGTCCGTGTGATGCATAATGCTTTTGTTGAACCCAGTAAAAGATATGCTGATTTAATTATCCCTGAAGGCTCACATAACAAGGTAGCCATGGATTTATTAAAGACGAAGATTCACAGCATTGTATCTAACAATTTAAGTTCTGATTAGTTTAATGAAATTTCACGTTTTGTGAAATTTTTATTTAACATTAAAATTAATATGTTATAATCATCTAAAGGGGGGTGTTATATATAAATTTAATATTCATTTTAGGGTAATTAAGTTTAATTTATAGGTAGATTTTATGTGGTAAATTTAAAAGTCAAAAATATTTTGCACTTTTTTATTTAAGTCAGTGCATGCTTAAATATTATTTAATTTTATAATATTGAGCAGGAAATTAATATAAGGGGATTAAATGGTTAAGAAATCTATTTTACGTTTGTTTACTATTGTTTTTTTAATAGGATTTTTAAGTTCGTTTTTAAAACTGTATCCAATTACTGTGATTAGTGTTAATCCTGAAACTAAAGAAGAGACTGTAGAAAGATACTATGTTAATTTATATGATGAACTGATATTTCAAAATATCGAATACGAGAATTTTGATATAGAGGAAACAACAACATTGAAACCTTTTGATGTATACCGACAAAAGTATTTACCTAAGACTTATACCATTACCTATATTGATGGTGATGATACTTATAAAGAAAACTATGTTTATGGTGAGAACGTTACTTTAATGGCCCCACCGGTAAACAATCACCCATATGAAAACAGTATGGGTTATATGAGCAGTGAAGGAATAAGAATTGATGAAACGTTAACCAAACCAAGTGGTAATATTATAATATATTTTCAGTGGGAAGGAAAAGAGTATAATATTATCTATGATAATGTTGTGGGAGATACATACCGATACGGCGAAGGAAAAAAACTGAAAATTCCAACCAAATCAGGATATAAATTTGAAGGCTGGTATTTAGATGGTAATAAAATAACTGAAATCAGTGAAACAACTCATGGTGATGTCAGTTTGACCAGTAAATGGACTAAAATTATTTCTAAACCTAAAACAAATTACAACAAACCTGCCTATTGGACAGTTAATTTTATAGTAGTAAAAAATTATGAGGATTTAGTTCCCAAGTTAAATGCCGGATACGTTTGTTATTATAAAGGCAATATTCTGCTCGGACATAATCCCGGTGTGCTCAGCTGGATGCCGAAAGCAGATAAGGGAGATAAAGTTAAAGTAAATGGTAAAATGTATATTATTACTGATATTTTTATGACTAAGTTTTCAAATCCGGAATATAATGCCTGGTGGCAACCGGGAGAATTTGCTTTGGTGACCTGTCATGGTGGCGGATTAAATAGATTGATAATCGTTTTAAACAGACCTGCTGAATAATATGTTCATTATCTTCCTTTGCCTTATTTTCAAGGCCGGTTGATTTAAAGTACAATTGTGATATAATACCTAAAGGAAAAGTGGAGTGATTAAAATGGATGAAAATAAAGTTATCGCCCTTACAATAGAAGGCTTAAACAGATTAGAAAAAGAACAGATAAGATTATTGCACATTGAAAGAGTACAGGTAGTAGAAGAATTAAAAGCGGCCAGATCACAGGGAGACTTAAGTGAAAATGCTGATTATGATGCAGCAAGAGATCATCAGGCGAGAGTTGAAGCAACGATTAAAGAAAATGATTATGTATTGACTAATTTTGAATTAATAGATCTTGATGAAAAAAGCAGTAGAGAAAAATTACAGCAGGAATTAGAAAAGTTAAGAGAAGATAAAAATGTAATTAATGATGACATTACCGAAGCCAAAAAAGATGGCGTAGGAGATGATAATAAAGAATTGTTTGAAATCTGCGATAAACTGGCTGATATTGAAACAAGAATCAGGATTATTGAATATGCTTTAAAAAATGAAGTTACTAAAAAGTCAGATAAAAAGACAGTTAAGTTAGGCTCTAAAGTTGTTATTTTAACTTTAGATGAAAAAGAAGAGGAAGAATACACAATTGTCGGAACTGTTGAAGCTGACCCAATTAATGGTAAGATTTCTAATGAAACACCATTGGCGCTGGCTCTACTGGAACGCAATGTAGGAGATATTGTAACAGTTTTTGTTACCCATCCTTATAAAGTTCAGATTAAAAAAATTGACTAGGATAAAGTAAATAAAGCAACAATTATTTAGTATGAAGATACTATCTAATCTGTTACTTTTTTTATTGATTATCCTACTGATATTTCCCGATAATAATAAGTTGGAATTTTTAAATATGGTCAATCAGACAATAGAAGTCAATGTTAAGGGTAATGCTGTAAAAGATGAAGTCTATGTTTTAAAAAGAGGCAGTACAATTAGTGATCTGCTGAAAATGATTGACGTTGATGAAAATGTCGATTTGTCCTGTATGAATCTAAACATGTTATTAAAAAATAAGGATGTAATAGTATTTGATATAAAGGAAGATGTAGAAAAAATCTCTATTAATAGTGCCAGTTTACAACAACTTATAGAAATACCATATGTTGGGGAAAAGACAGCTTTGCTTATAATTGAATATCGTAGTAAGAATGGCGGTTTTAAGTCGCTAGAAGAAATAATGGAAATCAGAGGAATTGGACCGAAGAAGTTTGAAAAGATGAAGGATTATATCAGGTTATGATTTTAATTTCTTCCCTGATTGTAATAGTTATCGGGTTATTCAATAGTTTTAAAAAAAGAATAATTCTATCAATATTTGTAATCGGTTTGTTACCATTGTTCTCTGATAAGAGAAACAGGTTTTTCACCAGCCTGATTATTGTAGTTTTTGTTATATTGTCCTATCCTGTTGAAAACAGATATTTTGAAAATGGTAAGGTAGTTGAGATTAGAGATAACTATTATCTTGTAAGTAATGGACTAAATAAAATAATCTTATATAGTACTAAGGAGTTATCGCTAGATGATAAGGTTAAGGTCTGTCAGCAGGTTAAAGATGTTAATTATTATGATAACTTTAATTTATCTTCCTATAAGGATTATTGTTTGGCTAACAATATTATAGGCTCTGTTTCAACCAACGATATAAAAATAATTGCAGAAAGTTTTTCCATCAGGAAGTTTTTTTATGAAAAATGTAAAGCGGGTTCTAATAAATGGGTTTTACAGCTATTGTTTAAAAATTCGATGGAAATAGAGAGTGATAAAAAGTTTCTGATTTCTCAGTCATCATTACACATTTCTTTTTTTGTCAGTTTTTTAAACAGTATATTATCTTTCTTTTTTTATGAGAAAAAGAGTAATAGAATAATATTTATACTGGTTTTACTGTTAGGATTCTTTTTTAATTTCCCTTATGGATATGTCAGGGTTTTAATTGGCTTAACTATGCTGTATTTTATTGATGATAGAAGGAAAAGACTGGCTTTTGAGATACTGATTCTGGCTTTTTATAAACCGTATTATATTAAATCAGTTTCTTTTCTGATTCCTGTAGGAATTAAACTGATTAACTGTTTTCTAAAAGAAAAAAAGATACTCCTGATTTATCTTTATATTATAATTGTTCAACTTTTATTTTATGGTCATATTGATATAGTTTCAGTTTTAGGTTTTTCATTTTTAAAGTCAATTTTTGGTTTTGTATATCTTTTTGCATTGCTAGTATGTTTTTTACCTTTTTCATTTAATTTAGATAGAATTATACTGCAATTATTAGAATGGATTGATAAGTTTCCTAAAATTGAACTTACCGGATGTTTTAATTCAGCATTGCTTTTTTTTATAGTTTTTCTGATAATCAGATATTTGGAAACTTTGAAAAACAAATATCTTATATCGTTAATAATGCTTTTGTTTGTCAATAATAATCGTTCTATCTTTTCGCCAGTTTATACAATTACTTATTTAGACCAAACAACTCCAAATATGATACAAAGAATAAGCGGGATATTTGAAAGAAAACCTTTGATTTCAAAGGAAATATAGCCTTTTCTAAATTTAAAAAGATTTAGAAAAGGTTATTTTTTATTCTTAAATTTAAGAAAAAAATTGAATAGAAGTATTTTTATTTAATAGTGAAATTTTAATGTGTGCTATTTAAATGGAGAGTTCAATGAAAAAATTTTTATATGTAAGTGTAACAAAAAAATCACAAAATCGGTAAAAAAAGTTTAATTTTTAAATATATTATTGAAAAAAATATATCAAAATGTTAAAATTATAATGTGAGGCAAAAGTCATGAATAGGGAGGAAAGTATATATGAAAGTAAGCTATGATAGACTATGGAAACTTTTAATTGATAAAAAAATCAATAAAACACAATTAAAGGAGCTAGCAGGAATTAACTCTAATTGCATTGCTAAAATGGGAAAAGATGAACCAGTTCATATGGAAATCTTAATAAAAATATGCGATGCTTTAGAATGTAGTTTAGAAGATATAGTTGAATATTCAGCTAAGAAGGAGGATGCCGATGAATAAGATGACTGAAGAAGATGTAAAAGTTAAATATATAACACCAGCATTACAAAATAAAGATTGGGATCCAAAAACTCAAATGAGGTTTGAATATTATTACACTGCAGGAAAAATAAATGTAAGAGGTAATATTACTCAAAGGTCATCTGGTAAGAAGGTTGATTATTTACTTTACTATAAATCAAATTTGCCAATTGCAGTTGTTGAGGCTAAAGACAATACTCATCAAGTGGCTGATGGACTACAACAAGGTATTGGGTATGCTGAAGATTTAGATGTTCCATTTGCATATTCATCTAATGGTTTTGGATTCCGTGAACATGATATGATAACAGGGGCTGAAAGAAATCTTGCAATGGATGAATTCCCAACTGCAAAAGAATTGTGGGAAAGATATAAAGCAGAAAAGAATATAACAGAAGAAGAAGAAAAAGTAATTGAAGAACCATATCATATGCTTGATATTAATAAAAAACCTAGATACTATCAAAGAATAGCTATTAATAAAACCGTTGAAGCTATAGCCAAAGGAAAAGATAGGTTACTTCTTGTGATGGCAACAGGAACTGGAAAAACGTTCACGGCTTTTCAAATAATTTATAGATTATGGAAGTCAGGAGCAAAAAAGAAGATTTTATATTTAGCAGATAGAAATATTTTAATAGACCAAACTATGCAAAATGATTTCAAGCCTTTTCAGAAGGTAATGACTAAAATAGAAAATAGAAATATGGATTCATCTTATGAAATCTATATGTCTTTATATCATCAATTAAGAAGTGCAGATGCAGAAATATATAAACAATTCAAGCCAGATTTCTTTGACTTAATTGTAGTTGATGAGTGTCATAGAAGTAGTGCTAAAGATGATTCTAACTGGCATGAAATATTAGAATACTTTAGTAGTGCAACTCAAATTGGTATGACAGCAACTCCAAAGGAAACTAATGATGTTTCAAACATTACTTATTTTGGAGAACCAATTTATACATATACATTAAATCAAGGAATCGAAGATGGATATCTTGCACCTTATAAAGTTTTAAGAGTAAGCCTAGATAAAGACCTAGAAGGTTATAGACCAGAAAGAGGTAAAGTTGATGAGGATGGAGATTTAGTAGAAGATAAAGAATACGAATTAAAAGACTTTGATAGGACTATCGTCATAGATGAAAGAACCAAAGTAGTTGCTAAAAGAATAACAGAATATTTGAAAGCAACTGATAGAATGTCTAGATCTATTGTGTTTTGTGTTGATACAGAACACGCTTTAAGAATGAGAAATGCATTAGCAGAAGCTAACCAAGATATGGTAGCTAAAAATCCTAGATATGTAGTAAGAATTACAAGTAATGATAAAGAAGGAAAGGCTCAATTAGATAATTTCATTGATGCTAATGAAACATATCCAGTAGTTGCAACTACATCAAAACTGCTATCAACTGGTGTTGATACTAAAACTGTAAAATTAATTGTTTTAGATACTGAAATTGCTAGTATGACTGAATTTAAGCAAATTATAGGTAGGGGTACAAGATTAGTTCCTAAAAAAGGAAAAGAGTACTTTACTATAATGGATTTTAGAAATAATTCAGCAAAATTTGCAGATCCAGAATTTGATGGTGATCCAGTTGTAGTTAAACCTATTGATGGCGGAGATGGAAAAAATCCAATTGACCCTGGAACATATAATCCAGATGGTCCTGTACAGCCACCGGTTATTATTGATGGAGGAGATGAAAGTCGCAAGAAGATATACATCAATAATGTGGAAGTGACAATATTAACAGAGTCAGTTAAATATTACGATGCTAATGGAAAACTTATTACTGAGTCAATATCAGAGTATTCTGGAAAGAATTTAAAAAAATTATATAACGAATATGAGAATTTTGAAGCGGAATGGCAACAAGCTGAAAGTAAACAAGATTTTTTAAATCAATTATATAATGATGGGGTTATGGTTGAAGCTTTAATTGAGGAAGCCGAAGATACTAATGTAGATATTTTTGATTTACTATCTAATATTACATACGGTAAAGATATAATTGGTAAAAAAGATAGAATTGAAAAGGTTAAATCCAAAGAAGAATTTATGAATAGATTTAATGAAACACAAAAAGAAATAATTCAGGAAATGTTAAATGTTTATAAAAACAAAGATATATCTGAAATAGAAAGAATTGATGTTTTGAAACTAAATAATTTTGATAGATTTGGTGGAATTGTACCAATTGTAAAATTATTTGGCGGTAAAGAAAACTATAAAAATATGATTAAAGAATTAGAAAGTATAATTTATTGTAAGGAGTGTGCTTAACAAATGAATTTTGGTACAATGATAAAAAGACTTCAAGACATCATGAGACAAGATGCTGGTGTTAACGGAGATGCACAAAGAATAGAACAAATAGTATGGATGCTATTTTTGAAACTTTATGATGCTAAAGAAGAAGAATGGGAAATTGAAGAGGATAATTATAAATCAATTATTCCAGAAGAATATAGATGGAGAAACTGGGCAATTGATAATAAAGATGGGAAAGCGATGACAGGTGATTCACTATCAACGTTTGTTATCAATTTATTTAATACTTTAAAAGACCTACCAATAACAGAAGATACTGATGTTAGAGGAAGAATAGTAAAAGAAATATTTGAAGATTTAAATAACTACATGAAAGATGGAGTTTTAATTAGACAAGTGGTAAATGTTTTAAATGAAATTGATTTAACTGATTTTCAGACTAGACATGCATTTAATGAAATATATGAAACAATATTAAAAGATTTACAATCAGCAGGAAAATCAGGAGAGTTTTATACTCCAAGAGCTATTACTGAGTTTGTAGTTCAAATGGTAGATCCAAAAGTAGGTCAATCAGTAGCAGATTTTGCCTGTGGGACTGGTGGATTTCTAGTTTCTGCGTTAAATCATATGAAAAAAGATATTACAGATACAAAACAAAATGAGATATTAAGCAAATCATTTTATGGGGTAGAAAAGAAACCATTACCATATTTATTATGTACTACTAATATGTTATTGCATGATATCAATGAGCCAATGATTATACATGGAAATTCTCTTGAAAAAAATGTTAGAGATTATGAAGAAGATGATAAGTTTGATATTATATTAATGAACCCTCCATATGGTGGTACAGAAAAAAAATCTGTTCAACAAAATTTTCCAGAACAATTAAGAAACTCTGAAACGGCTGATTTGTTTATGGTTGAAATTTTGTATAGATTAAAAGAAAATGGAAAAGTAGGTATAGTATTACCAGATGGATTTTTATTTGGTAATGACAATACAAAGGTAAATATAAAGAAAAAATTATTAGAGGAGTGTAATTTGCATACAATAATCAGGCTACCTGGATCCATCTTTGCTCCTTATACACCTATAGCAACTAATTTATTATTTTTTGATAAAACAGGTTCAACATCAGAAGTGTGGTTCTATAGAATGGATTTACCAAAAGGATATAAAGCATTTAGCAAAACAAAGCCTGTTGAGATAAAACATATGCAATCAATTATAGAGTGGTGGAATAATAGGATTGAAATAGAAGACCAAAAGAAAAATGAATCAATGAGTGTTACTTGGAAAGCAAAGAAGTACACAATAGATGAAATTAAAGAATTAAATTATAATTTGGATCAATGCGGATATCCAGTTGAAGAAGAGGTTATATTATCACCAAAAGAAACAATGGATAATTTTATTGAAAGAAGAGAAAAGTTGGAAAAACAACTTGATGAAAAATTAGAAAAAATAATAAAACTTGTAGGGGATATAAAATGATAGTTGAAGAATTAAAAAAGAGCATTCTTGAATGTGCCATCACGGGAGGACTAACTGTTCAAGATGAAAGAGAGAATGCTAAATTAGATTTAGAAAAAATTGTTATTGGGAAAAATGAATATATAAATAAATATAAATTACAGGACAATAATAAATATAAAGTGAAAACTCCAAATAAAAAGATTCCCGATAATTGGATATGGACTTCTGTTGGAGAACTATGCTTTGTTACTAAATTAGCAGGATTTGAATATACAAAATATATGGCAGGAAGTTTATCAAACGAGGGAGATGTACCTGTTGTACGAGCTCAAAATATAAAACCGAATCTTTTTATAGATAAGTGTACTGAATTTATTTCAAAAGAGTTATCCAATCAGTTGTATAGATGTGCATTAGACTGCAAGTGTACATTAATGACATTTATAGGAGCAGGTATTGGTGAAACAGCTATTTTTGATAAAGATACAAGATACCATTTAGCACCTAATGTTGCCAAAATCGTTCCAGGGTTAGATATAAATAAATATCTTTTGTATTATTTTATGTCGCCAACTGGAAAGGCACAAGTGTTTCAATATGTAAAACAAACTGCTCAGCCAAGCTTGTCTATGGAAACTATTAGAAGCGTTGCAGTTCCATTACCACCTTTGAGTGAAATAAATAGAATTGTTGATAAAATAGAAGAATTATTTTTGGAGCTTGATGAAATTGAACCTATAGAAAAACAACTTGATGAATTAAAACTAACATTTCCAGAAAAAATGAAAAAATCTATATTAATGTCAGCAATGAAAGGAAATTTATCAGAACAAAATAATGATGAAAGAGTACATTTAAAAGTAAAAGAAATTGTAGATGAAAGCATTCCTAATAATTGGGTTAGAACAAAAGCAAAAAATATTTTAAATATAGTTACAGGAAAAAAAGATGCAAATTATGGTAGCGAAGATGGAAAATATTTGTTTTATACTTGTGCAAGTGAGCCTATATTAAGTAAAACTTACTCATTTGAAGGTAAAAATTTAATATTACCAGGCAACGGAGCGAATGTAGGATTAGCAATATACACAGAAGAAAAATTTGAAGCCTATCAGAGGACGTATGTAGTAAGCTCTATTATGAGCGAAAAAGACATTTATTTAAAATATATATATTATTATTTCTGTGCATTTTGGAATGAATATAATAGAGATAAAATGTTTGGATCTGCTATACCATATATTAAATTAGGAAATCTACAAAATTTTGAAATAAATATTCCACCGATAGAAGAACAATATAGAATTGTAGAAAAACTAGAAAGTATACTCCCAATAATCGAAAGTATATAAAAAAAATACAAGCTTAATGCTTGTGTTTTTTTATTGTTCTGGCAGCCATATTACTTTTGACGCTACAAAGACAATATCGGAATCTTGGATATCAATAACTCCATTAATTCCAAGTAGGTCATTTTCTTTTATTTTATTTATATAATTACTTTTAGAAATTCTAATAGGTATTGTAATGTTTTTATGCATTGGTGAGTTGCTAATAATATTAATAATATACTTATTAGAATCTAGCTTGGTAATATTTAAGCACTTACCGACAATTGAAAATTTATTCATAGATATTCCTCCTATCTGATTGGTATTACATTAATCACTCTTAATTGGGCGGAAGTCAAGCTATTTAGTACTATTATAATAGGAAATTTAAGAAATAATAGTGGTTCAACTAATCTTGTTACTATATGTTATTAATTGATAGGTAAGAAGATAGAAAGTGAACAGTAGATTTGCACTTAGTTGCAAAAAATGACATATAGCGACAAAAAACTACAAATTATTTGCATATACTTGCAATAATAAAAAAATAAAATAATTACTTTGCAACTATTGACAAATAAAAAGTAAAATAATATAATATTTGCAGATACAAACAAAAGGGAGGATAAAAATGCAAAAAGATAATATCTTAGATAGTAAATTGAGTGATATAGACTTGAAAACTAAAATTAAAGGATTTATTGAAGTTGCTAAACAAGGGCATGTAGAAAAAGAGGAAGTCTTAGATTACTATCAACTAGCATCTCGAAAAGTAGGCGAGTTCAGGATGAAATCAATGAGAATAAAAGGTTTAATAAATAACTGGGGTGAAGATTTAGACGACCCTAGAGGTATTTATAAAGCAATTGTTTCAAAATATAGCACAAAGGCTGAGGCTATAGCTGATCAAGAAATAATGAAAAATGAGATGAAAGAATGGATGAACCTTTGTGAAGAATTAGATGCAATTAGAAACCAACATAAAAACTTTAATAAAACCATATGTTTCTCAAACATTCGTGAATTATTAAAAGATAATTCTGATGTAAAGATAGGTCAGATTGAAAAAGAAGCAGGTATTCGCTTAGGTTATATGTCAAGACTTGAAAAAGGTGATAATGCAGCAGAACCAAGTGTGGAATTTATAGTAACTGCAGCAAAATTACTAAATGTAAGTGTTGATACATTAATCTCTATGGATCTTGCAAATTTAACCTCGACAGAAAAGTATCTTGTAAGTTTTATAGAAAAACTAAAATCAGACACAATACAAGAAAAAATATACTGGAATGTTGAAACTCAGTTTGATTTAGATAGACAACTTGTTGATTGTAATGGAGAAAGTACACATCCATTGTTTAGTCTTGAGACATATTACAGACAGTCAGAATGTGAGTATCCTGATGAAGTAACTGATAATGTATATGTTTCAAAAACATTTGGTCCTAATACAAGTATTAATGGAGATTGCTATAATCTAAGATTGAAGAACGGCTCAACCTTCTACTTGATGAATATAGTAAAAGATGTGCATCGTGTTGGCGATAATTCTGCATTTGTTAAAGAAGCAGTAATGTATGTACCACGAGGCAGAACACAAGTATTAGCAACTACACAAGATGACTATCCAATAGGACACTTATTGGAAGAATTATACTCAACTGTAAAAGATAGAATGAAACATCCTCAAGTAAATAATGACGTAATGACTGCTATAGACGCATTTATGAAGGACGATTTAGAGGATGATCCAGAAGAACCATTACCATTTTAAGAAAGGAGCAATGTAAATGGCAGCAGCTATAGCAATTAGGAATGCGGAATCAAAAAGGTTATTTGATGTAAAAGTTGATGAAACTGGCGAAATTCTAGATTATGAATTAAAAAATGAAAAGGGAAAGTTTAAGATATCTGGTAAAGAAGTAAAAAAGCAGATAGACGAGAGCTTAAAAAAGAAGAAAAAATAAAATATTAAAACTACCGAGCAGAGAAACCGATAGTGAGTTATCTACAAGCCGGAGTTAAATTTTGTATATATGTTAACGATTAAGTTGATATGTATATGAAATTTAGCTTCGGCTTTTTTGCGTATTTATAGCAAGAAAGCTAGAGTTGAAAAAATATATTTTGAAGCCTGATTTGCAATAAGGGCGGAAGGATACGAATAAAAAGTTATTATTACCATTACTGGTAAAAACGCTTATTTTAGTACCCTCTCTTTATTGCACCCTAAATTAGGCAGTAGGAGTCCGTGTACTAAAAAAGCACGGACTCTTTTTTCCTTTCCTTCTGCACTGGAACAACAGGCAAAAGGAAGGGAGGACTTTTAATGAAAAGTCATAAAACAAAACAAGAAAACAGGGGTACTTATACTTACATCTTTGATGATGGAAGAAAGGTAACAATCAAACCAGGGGAAGAGGGAGTAACAGAGGAGTTCATCAAGAAATTACATTCTTTAGATGATTCAGAGGTTTATTACAACCATAAGAATTGGCATAGACCTATATCAGAAAAAGAAAAACAAGATATTAAGGAATGGGAAGATAAACACCCAGGAGAAAAGTATCAAGAGGTTTGGAACGTATCTATTGATTCAATCTTTGATGAAGATGGAAACCAAGATAAGTGTATCTATCTTGCAGATAATACAACTGCTTTAGAAGATACATCAGATGAAGTAGATAGGTTAAGAGAAGTTGTTTCAATGATGACTGAAAAACAACAAAGAGTATATGAACTTCATTTTCTAGAAGGTTATTCACTTACTGAAGTAGCCGCAATTATGGGAACTTCTATACCAAGTATTCATAAGCACAAAGAAAAAATTTTGAAGTTTATAAAAGAAAATTTCAAGAGAGGTTAAAAAAGATAAAAAATTCTTTGCCTAGTACTTGTAAGGCAATGGACTTACAAATACGAAGGGAGGCTCAAGAGGATGGCTATAAAGCATAAGGTCACAATCAACGTAACTGATGAGAATGGCAACAATGTGAAAATACTGCGAGGTGGTCAATTAACTTTGCCACAGAAAATCATCAAATTTCTATTTGGAGATTATAGACAAGTATTTTTATTAGACCCTGGTCAGTCAGTACAATCCGTTGATGTCAAAGAAATAAAGGAAGGAGGAAGTACCGATGGCAAAGATGAATAATTTATCTTTAGAACTAGAAGAACTAAGAAAAAGTACAAATAAGTTAAGTGAAATATTATCTACAGTAAGCGACATTATAACATCGATTAATGACATTGTAGGAAGTATTGAATCAGCCTTTTCAAGTTCTCCAGAAAAACCTAAAGAAAATAAAAAGTCTGTAACTTTAGAAGAAGTAAGAGCAATTTTAGCAGAAAAATCTAGAGCAGGTAAAACAGCAGAAGTAAAAGGGTTACTTACTAAATTTGGAGTTAACAAATTATCTGAATTAGACGCATCAAAGTATGATGAGTTGTTGAAAGAAACGGAGGGAATTTAATATGAGCAGTCATGCAATATTATCAGCATCTAGTAGTAAAAGATGGCTCAATTGTCCTCCTTCAGCAAAGCTATGTGCAGAGGTAGAAGATACAACATCTGAATATGCTAAAGAAGGTACAGATGCACACACACTTTGTGAGTATAAAGTTAAGTCAATGCTAGGAATTAAAATGCAAGATCCAACAGATAGTTTATCTTACTATAATGAAGAAATGGAAAGATGTGCTAATGATTATGCAAGTTATGTCATGGAAGTTATAGAAGAGGCAAAGAGCTATTGTAAAGACCCACTTGTTTTAATAGAACAAAGACTAGACTTTTCAAGATTTGTTCCAGAGGGATTTGGAACAGGAGATTGCTTAATCATAGCAGACAAAAAACTTTATATAATTGATTTTAAATATGGCAAAGGTGTAGAAGTTGAGAGCGAAGATAATTCACAAATGATGTGCTATGCAATTGGAGCTCTAGAACTATTTAACAGCTTATATGACATTGAAGAAGTATGCATGGTGATTTATCAGCCAAGAATAGAAAACATCAGTGTTTCAAACATGAGTGTTACAGAGTTATATAGTTGGGCAGAAAATACACTAAAACCAATCGCAGAACTTGCCTACGAAGGAAAAGGAGAGTTCAAAGCAGGAGACCATTGTCAGTTTTGCAAGATAAAAGCAACTTGTAGAAAAAGGGCTGAATACAACATGGAACTTGCAAAATATGATTTTGAAGAACCTGCAGAATTAACAGATGAAGAGATATCATCAATTCTTATTAAATCAAGTGACTTGGTATCTTGGGTATCTGATGTAAAAGATTATGCTTTAAATCAAGCCTTACTCGGAAAGAATTATCCTAATTTGAAATTGGTGGAAGGACGTTCTAATCGAAAATACTTAAATGAAGAAGAAGTAGCAACAGCAGTTACAAATGCAGGATATGATCCTTACGAAAAGAAAGTTCTAGGAATTACAGCAATGACCAATCTTCTGGGGAGAACAAAATTTAATGAGGTATTAGGAAATCTAATTTATAAACCTCAAGGGAAACCGACGCTTGTACTGGAAAGCGATAAAAGACCAGCCATGCAAATAAATGATTTTAAAGATGAAAGAGAGGAAAATAATTATGAATAATAGTTTTAATTCGACAAAAGTAATAACAGGAGTAAATACAAGATGGAGCTACTGCAATGTTTGGGAGCCAAAATCTATCAATGGAGGAACACCAAAATACAGTGTATCATTAATAATTCCAAAAACTGACACAGTAACAGTTGAGAAGATTAAAAAGGCGATTGAAGTAGCATATAAAGAAGGAGAAAGTAAATTAAAAGGAACAGGAAAAAGTGTACCAGCATTACAAGCAATTAAGACACCACTTCGTGATGGAGATTTAGAAAGACCAGATGACGAGGCATATAAAGGATGTTACTTTATAAATGCAAATTCTCCAAAAGCACCGGGCATCGTAGATGCAGCTCTTCAACCTATTTTAGAACGCTCTGAAGTTTATAGTGGAGTATATGGACGAGCAAGTATTAACTTATATGCATTTAATTCAAATGGTAATAAAGGTATTGCCTGCGGATTAAATAACTTACAAAAAATAAAAGACGGAGAAAGTCTTGGTGGAAAATCAAGGGCTGAAGACGACTTCGCAACTAGCGATGAAGATGACTTTTTAGAATAGGAGGATAAAAAGATGATTAACGTTTTATCAACAATATTCTGTGTAATTGTAGGTATTGAGTTTATTACTCTAATGTTCCTTTTTGTTCTAAGTTCTTTGTTTTCATTAACATCTGATGTAAACACAGAAAAAAGAAGAGCTAAACAAGAAAAAAGAGATGAAGAATACCACAAAGCAAGAATGAGAGAATTTATGAAATAAGATAAGGCGGTAGTAAAGCTACCGCTTTTATCTTAATAGGAGGTAAAGCAATGAGAGAAATTAAAACAATCTCTATTGATATAGAAACATTTTCTGACATCGACCTATCAAAGTGCGGTGTCTATAAATACTCTGAATCAGAGAATTTTGAAATTCTGCTATTTGCATATTCCATAAACCATGAAGAAGTACAAGTTGTTGATTTAGCATTAGGAGAAAAGATACCATTAGAAATTATAAAAACACTTGTTGACGATAAAATAATCAAGTGGGCTTATAATGCTAACTTTGAAAGAGTGTGTTTATCTCGCTATATATCAAGATATTATCCTGAATACTTTATATCTTATAGTATTGATGAAGATACGGTTAATGAGTTTTTAGACCCTAGTTCTTGGAGATGCTCTATGATATGGTCTGCTTATTTAGGGCTTCCTTTATCACTTGCAGGAGTTGGTGCTGTATTAGGATTAGAAGAACAAAAGCTAAAAGAAGGTAAGGACTTAATCAAGTACTTTTGTGTTCCTTGTAATCCAACAAAAACAAATGGTGGTAGAACAAGAAATCTACCAGAACATGATATGGGAAAATGGGAGCTTTTCAAAAAGTATAATAAGCGAGATGTAGAAGTTGAAGTATCTATTCAGGAAAGATTACAAAGTTATCCTGTACCAGAGTTCTTATGGGATGAGTATCACTTGGATCAAGAAATAAATGATAGAGGAATTGAACTTGATATGGAACTTGTAGAAAATGCTATAAGGTTTGATGAAATAGCAAAACAAGAAACATCGGAGAAACTACAAAACTTAACAAACATAGAAAATCCAAACTCAGTCATGCAAATGAAGGAATGGTTAAATAATAATGGAGTTGAGGCTGAATCGCTCGGTAAAAAACAAGTGGCTGAAATGATAAAAGATGCACCAAAAGAAATAGCTGATGTTTTAGAGTTAAGGCAACAAATATCAAAATCCTCTGTAAAGAAATATTTAGCAATGAAGAATGCTGGTTGTGTATGTAATCGTGCAAGAGGTATGTTTCAATTCTATGGTGCTAATAGAACAGGTAGATGGGCAGGAAGAATAATACAATTGCAAAATCTACCACAAAATCATATAGAAGATTTGAAAGAGGCAAGAGAGTTAGTAAAGTATGGTAATTATAATGCTTTTGAAACTTTATATGATGTTCCAGACACCTTATCTCAACTTATCCGTACAGCATTTGTTCCAAGAAAAGGAATGAAGTTTATAGTTGCAGACTTTTCTGCAATTGAAGCAAGAGTTCTATCATTTCTTGCAAATGAAAAATGGAGAATGGATGTATTTGCAAATAATGGTGACATCTATTGTCAGGCAGCATCTGCTATGTTTAAAGTTCCAGTTGAAAAGCATGGAGTAAATGGACATCTAAGACAAAAAGGAAAGATTGCAGAATTAGCCTGTGGCTATGGTGGTTCTGTTGGAGCTTTGAAAGCAATGGGTGCTCTTGATATGGGACTTCAAGAAGAAGAACTAGAACCACTTGTTAAGTCTTGGAGAGAAGCAAATCCAAATATTGTAGCAATGTGGTGGGCAGTAGATAAGGCAATAAAAAATGCAATTATAAATAGAACCACAACTGAAACTCATGGATTAAAGTTCATTTATAAAAGTGGGATGTTATTTATAGAATTACCAAGTGGTAGAAGACTATCCTATGTAAAACCTAAAATTGGAATTAATCAATATGGATCAGAAAGTGTAACATACGAAGGTGTAGGTGCTACTAAAAAGTGGGAAAGATTAGAAAGCTACGGTCCAAAGTTTGTTGAAAATATTATCCAAGCAATTAGTAGGGATATTTTGTGTTATGCAATGCAACGATTATCTTATTGTTTCATAGTAGGACACGTCCATGATGAAATGATTATTGAGTGCAGTAAAGATATGTCACTTGAAAAAGTATGTGAACAAATGGGAGAAACACCGCCATGGATTAAAGGCTTACTTTTAAGAGCTGATGGGTATGAATGTGAATTTTATAAAAAAGATTAAATGAGAGGCTAAAATATAGCCTTTTTTCTTTGACTGTTATTTAGGAGAAGGTGTTTCTCCAAAACCAAAGAAAGGAGGCAAGAATAATGGCAAGTGACGGAGAGATTCTTGATTATAAAGATTTACTAAACAAATTCAATCTAACTGATGAGTTCTACCCACTTGTGTATGTATGTTCTCCATATAGAGGAAACATAGAGGAAAATACTCGAAAAGCTAGAGAGTATAGTAGGTTCACATTTGAAAAGAAAAACATACCAATAACACCACATCTTTTATACCCGCAATTCATAAATGACGATGACCTGTTTGAAAGAAACATTGCGATTCATAAAATCAACTATGTTCTTTTAGGGCTTTGTAAAGAAGTGTGGGTTTTTGGTGATGTCATTACAGAAGGAATGAAACGAGAAATATCTGTTGCGAAGAAGAGAAAAAAGCCAATTAGGTATTTCAATCACGATTTAAAGGAGGAGAGTTAAAACTATGTTTACAATTTATTATTCAGATGTTACTGGAGTTCCAAGTAACTGCAGTTATCCTCATAAGAAACTGGTAACTGATGAGGATAGCTTAAAAGAGGCTATTAGTCATGATTATGTATGTGCTGAATATAAAAACAACTATCGTAATGGTGACAATTTCATAGGAAGTGATTGTCTTCCTGTTGATTGTGATAACGACCACTCTGATAATCCAGAAGATTGGATAACACCAAGTATTATAAGAGAGGCATTTCCTGATGTTTCATTTGCTATTCATTATAGTAGGTCAAACAATAAGGAAAAGAACGGAAAAAGTGCTCGTCCAAAGTTTCATGTTTTATTTCCAATTGATTATGAAACTGATACATCTAAATATAAAGACATCAAATTAAGAGTTAATTCTATCTTTCCATACTTCGATACAAATGCTCTTGATGCTGCAAGGTTCTTCTTTGGTACAAAAGAGGCTGAAGTTGAAATCTATCAAGGAAGTATAAACTTAACCGAATACTTAAACTCTGATGAGTTTGAAAACATGGAAATGAATAAAATGCCAGAGAGTTTGGTAATCAAAGAAGGTAGTCGTAATTCAACATTATCTCATTTTGCAGGTCGAGTTATAAAGAAATATGGAGACACCGAAAAAGCATATGAAGTATTTATGGAAAAAGCTGCTCTTTGTGATCCACCACTAGAAGATGAAGAACTAGTTTCTATTTGGAATAGTGCTAAAAAGTTCTATAAGAAGTTATCCAATCAAGAAGGCTATGTTACCCCAGAACAATATAACCAAGACTTTCTTTTAGAACCATTGGATTATTCAGATGTAGGACAGGCAACTGTACTAGCAAAAGAATATGAGAACCAATTAAGGTATTCTCCATCGACAGACTTTCTGGTTTATAACGGAAGTTACTGGGAAGAGTCAAAGTCTAAGGCTCAAGCGATATCACAAGAACTAACAACAAGGCAACTTGAAGAAGCGGAAATAGGAATAAAGAAACTAACTGATGTAATGCTTAAAAATGGTGCTTGGGATATTTTATCCTCTGTCGGTCCTAAAAAGGCAGTTGGATTATTTAATGAAGAACAAGCTAGAGTTTTCAAAGACTATGAAGATGTAACCGCTTATAGGAAGTATGCGATTAAAAGAAGAGACTCCAAGTATATTTTTGCATCATTAAAAGAGGCAAGTCCTATGGTTGAAATCAAGCAGGATAGATTAGATAGTGATGAGTTCTTGTTAAACACACCAACAGCAACATACGATTTAAGGTTTGGTGTTGATAAAAAGCATGAACATTCAGCTGATGATTACATTACAAAACAAACAACACTTGATCCATCTAGTGAAGGAGAAGAAATATGGAATGATGCTCTAAACACATTCTTCTGTGAGGATAAGGACTTAATAAGATACGTGCAAGAAGTAGCAGGACTTGCTGCAATAGGTAAAGTGCATCTTGAAGGTCTTATTATTGCTTACGGTGGTGGTAGAAATGGTAAGTCTACATTCTGGAATACAATCTCCAAAATACTAGGTACTTATAGTGGGAATATGTCAGCTGACACTCTAACGGTTGGATGCAAGAGAAATGTTAAACCAGAGATGGCAGAGATAAAAGGAAAGCGACTTGTAATTGCAGCAGAACTTGAAGAAGGTATGAGGTTTAATACTTC
Source organism: Erysipelotrichaceae bacterium (assembly GCA_050950925.1). Taxonomy (GTDB): domain Bacteria; phylum Bacillota_I; class Bacilli_A; order Erysipelotrichales; family Erysipelotrichaceae; genus UBA1783. The sequence continues at coordinate 86,709 of JBMNIN010000005.1, read as the reverse complement.
AAATATAAAGCAGTTGTGTTCTACTGATGAAATTTATGCCGAGAAAAAATATAAAGAACCTTTTAAGTTTGAACCAACACATACTTTGGTACTTTATACAAATCATCTACCAAGGGTAGGAGCTATTGATGAAGGTACATGGAGAAGACTTATAGTTATTCCATTTAATGCAGTAATTGAAGGCTCATCAGATATAAAGAATTATGCTGATTACTTATATGAGAATGCTGGTGGTGCAATTCTTAAGTGGATAATGGAAGGTTCTAAAAGAGTAATAGATAATGAGTATCACTTAACTAAACCAGTAGTAGTTGAAAACGCAATTAATAAATACAAAGAAAGCAATGATTGGTTTTCACAATTCCTAGATGAATGTTGTGAAGTTGATGATTCATATAGCGAAAATTCTGGTGATGTTTATAGTGCCTATAGAGAGTATTGTTCGAGGGTTGGTGACTACATAAGAAGTACAACCGACTTTTATGCAGCTCTTGAATCAGCAGGATTTCAAAGAAAAAGAACAAGCACTGCAAGAATGATTTATGGACTTAGATTAAAATCAGAATTTCTTGAAAATTAAAGAAAATGACACTCTATGACAGTCTTTATATAAAGTTTTCTATAGAAATAAAAAAATCAATATATAAGAAAAGTTATGGAAATGGTAGTCATTGAGTGTCATAACCCTTTAAAACGCAGATGGGAGTAAGGATTGATGAGAGAAAAGTATATAGAGCAGAAGTTGGTCAGTGAAGTTAAAAAGCGTGGTGGCATTTGTTTGAAACTTGCATCAACAGGATTAGATGGCATACCAGATAGATTGGTACTAATGGCAAAAGGCAAGATTGCTTTTGTAGAGTTAAAAGCACCAGAACAAAAACCAAGAAAACTCCAACTTGTAAGAATTAAAAAGTTAAAAGCGATGGGATTTAGTGTATATGTGTTAGACAATGTGAAAGATATAGGAGGTGTAATTGATGATATACAAACCACATAATTATCAAAAATATGCAACCGAGTTTATTGAAACTCATAAAGAGTCAGCTGTCCTACTTGATATGGGACTTGGAAAAACATCAATAACACTTACTGCAATAAATGATTTATTATTTGATAGTTTCGATGTTCACAAAGTTTTAGTAATAGCACCTTTAAGAGTTGCAAGATTTAGTTGGAAAGCTGAAATAGAAAAATGGGAACATCTGCATAACTTAAAATATGAGATTGTAGTAGGAACAGAAAAAGAAAGAATAGCTGCTTTAAGGAACAATGCCGATATTTATATTATTAATCGTGACAATGTTAAGTGGCTAGTTGAAAAAATGGGTTATAAATTTGATTTTGATATGGTTGTAATTGATGAATTATCATCTTTTAAAAATTACAGCTCTCAAAGGTTTAAAAGTTTTATGAAAGTTAGACCTAGAGTAAAAAGAATGGTTGGATTAACAGGAACTCCATCAAGTAATGGATTAATGGATTTATTTGCTGAATTTAAAGTGCTAGATATGGGAAAAAGGCTAGGTAGATTTATTGGAGAATATAGAAATAACTACTTTGAACCAGATAAGCGAAATGGTCAAATAATATTCAGTTATAAACCATTACCAAATGCAGAAGAACAAATATATAAGCAAATATCAGATATTACGATTTCTATGAAATCAACTGATTATTTAGAAATGCCTGAATTAGTAAAAAGCAACTATTCTGTAACTTTAGATGAAAAAGAATGGAATAAATATCAAGAATTAAAAGATGATTTAGTATTGGAACTTCCTGGAGGAGAAATAACGGCAAGTAATGCTGCAGTACTATCTAACAAATTAATTCAAATGGCAAATGGAGCCATATATGATGAAAATGGAGAATTTGTAGATGTACATAGTAAAAAATTAGAGGCTTTAGAAGATTTAATTGAATCAGCAAATGGAAAACCCGTACTTGTTGCATATTGGTTCAAACATGACCTTGAAAGAATTGAAAAACATCTAAAAAGTAAAAAGATTGAATTTGCAAGACTCGATAGTGACAAAAGTATTGAAGATTGGAACAACGGAAAAATATCAGTTGCACTTATTCATCCAGCATCAACAGGACATGGCTTAAATCTTCAGGATGGTGGTTCTACAATTATATGGTTTGGACTTACTTGGTCTTTAGAATTGTACGAACAAACAAATGCAAGATTATGGCGTCAAGGTCAAAAGGCAAAAACGGTAGTAATAGAACATATTATTTCAAAAGGCACTATTGATGAACAAATAATACAAGCTTTAGAAGGAAAACACAAAGTTCAAGATTCGTTGATTAGTGCAGTAAAAGTAAATCTTAGTAAATCAGAGTCAATCCGAGGGTAATAAAAAAAGAATCGGAGGTATTAAAATGACAGCAAAAGAATATTTGTTACAGGCTCATTATCTTGATGAACGTATAACTTCAAAGACACAACAGATAGCATCTTTAAATGAATTAGCAACAAGATGTACATCTACCATTTCTGATATGCCAAAGAGTCCTAATCGTGGTGGATCAAGAATGGAAGATTGCATTATTAAAATAATTGATTTAGAGGATAAGTTAAAAGCAGACATTGAAAAGCTGATAAATTTAAAACAAGAAATAATGGAAGTAATAAGGGCAGTTCCTAACATTGAATATCAAACCTTACTTGAAAAAAGGTATTTGTGTTTTAATACTTGGGAACAAATATCTGTTGATATGAACTACTCAATACAGCACATACACCGTATGCATAGTTCAGCTTTGAAAGAAATTGTAGTTCCAAGTGAAGATGAGAGTAAATGTGATAGTATGAGAGTATAATCTTATGATACTATTATAATGGAGAAAAAATAAAATGATGAAAGCCTTATAGGGAAACCTGTAGGGCTTTTATTATGCAAGAAAGGAATTAGATAGATGCCAAAGAAACCAAAGCGTCCATGTTCTTATCCAGGATGTCCCAACTTAACAGATGGTAGGTTTTGTTTAGAACATGAGAAACAAGAAAATAAAAGGTATGAACGATACGATAGAAGTCCAGAGATTAGAAAAAGATATGGACGAGTTTGGAAACGAATCCGTGATAGCTATGCAAAGGAACATCCATTGTGTGAGAAGTGTCTGGAACAAGGTATCTACAGAGCTATGGATGAAGTACACCATAGACTACCACTAGCAGAAGGTGGAACACATGATAGAAAGAATTTGATTTCACTTTGTAAGTCGTGTCATGCAACAATCCATGCTGAAAGAGGAGATAGATGGAAAGCTAAACCTAAGAACTACAACCAAAGGTAGGGGGATTCAAACCTCTAGGTAGCATATGCTTTGCAACGGGCGTGGGGTCTTATGTGTAAAAAAGGCGAATTCAAAAGGGTATTAAAGGGAGGTGAGATAGAATGCCAACAAAATCCAATAACATTGGTGGTCGTGGTGGTGCTAGAATTGGTGCTGGTAGAAAGAAATCAGCGGTAAAAGAGAAATTCGCAAATGGTAATCCTGGTGGCAGGTCTTTAGAAATGCTAGATATACCAGAAATTGAAGGAGCGGAGATGCCTAAACCACATGATTTTTTATCAGAGAAACAGAGAGATGGAAATGAACTGCAGGCAAAAGAAATATATGAAGAAACTTGGGAGTGGCTTAAAAAAGTGGGTTGTGCTCAAAAAATCTCGCCACAACTTTTAGAGAGATATTCAATGTGTAGTGCCAGATGGATACAATGTGAAGAACTAACAAATAAGCTCGGGCTTTTATCAAAACATCCAACTACACAAAAACCAATACCATCGCCATTTATAAATATTGGTATTAATTATATGAATCAGGCAGTGAGGTTATGGAATGAAATATTCCAAATAGTAAAAGAGAATTGCAGTACAGCTTATGAAGATGCTGCACCACAAAATGATTTGATGGAAAGATTGCTAAGAGCAAGAGAGGAGAGAAAATAATGATAGAAAAAGTTAATCCAAAGCACCCAGACAAAGTAGCGGATAGAATTGCAGGAGCAATAGTAGATTTAGGATATAAATTAGAAACAAATCCTAAAATTGCAGTTGAAGTTTTAATTGGGCATGGAGTTTGCCATGTTATTGTTGAAACTTCAGTAAATTATAATAAGAAAGATATAGAGAATATTATTTCGAGAATATCAGGAGATATTGAGAAAGATGTTGTATTAGTGCCACAAGATACACATTTATCTAAGAATCAAGAAAAAGAAATAAGATGTGGTGACAATGGAATATTTAAGGGTGTACCTTTAACAGACGAGCAAAAGAAGTTATCAGAAATTGCTCGTTTTATTTATGAAAAATATTCAAGTGATGGCAAATACATTTTAGATAAAGAAAGATTAATAATCTGTCAAAGTAATTGCAAGACTGAAGAATTAAAAGAATTGTATCAAGATGCAATAATTAATCCTTTAGGAGATTGGACTGGAGGCACTGATGTTGATACAGGTGCTACAAATAGAAAATTAGGTTCTGATATGGCAGATGGAGTAACTGGCGGAGGCTTACATGGAAAAGATTTATCAAAAGCAGATGTATCAGTAAATATTTATGCTTTTTTGAAAGCACAAGAAATAGGAGAAGTAGTAAGTTTATGTTGTGCTATTGGTGATAAAGAAGTAGATGGAAGACCTTATGAAGAAATAGTTAATATTGCTAAAGAATATATTGAGTCTATCGGTGGATTTGAAAAATTTGCTGAATGGGGACTTTTTTAGGAGGTGGAGAAAATGTCTAGAACAACAACAGAAATGCAACTAATATCGACTGATAAATTAGTGCCTTATGTGAATAATGCCAGAACACACTCAGCTGAACAAATTATAAAACTTCGTTCTTCACTTCGAGAATTTGGTTTTGTCAATCCAATTATAATTGATAGAGATTTCAATGTGATTGCGGGTCATGGAAGATTGATGGCAGCAAAAGAAGAAGGAATAAATGAAGTACCTTGTGTGTTTGTTGACTTCTTAACTGATGCTCAAAAGAAAGCATACATTTTAGCAGATAACCGTATGGCTATGGATGCAGGTTGGGATGAAGAATTATTAAAAATAGAAATGGAAGAATTACAAAATCTAGGATATGACTTAGGTTATACAGGATTTGATGAAAAAGAACTAGCTGATTTATTTGAAATAGATGATAAAGAAGTAAAAGATGATGATTTTGATTTAACTGCTGCCCTTGAAAAAGCAAGTTTTGTTGAAAGAGGGGATGTGTGGTTTGTAGGAAAGCATAAATTGATGTGTGGTGATGCAACATCAAGTGAAGATGTAGCAAAACTTATGGAAGATAAAAAGGCAAACTTAATCTTAACCGACCCACCTTACAATGTAGCTTTCAAAAGTTCAGATGGATTAACAATTCAAAATGATAGTATGAAAAATAATGATTTTTATAAGTTCTTATTTTTATCATTTAAGAATATGGCAGAGCATTTAGAAAATGGTGGAGCTGCTTATATATTCCATGCTGATACAGAAGGCTTGAATTTTAGAAAAGCATTTATTGATGCGGGATTTCATTTAGCAGGTTGTTGTATATGGGTAAAAGATAGTCTAGTACTTGGACGTTCTGATTATCAATGGCAACATGAACCTATTTTATATGGATTTATGCAAAATGGAAAACATCCATGGTATTCAGATAGAAAGCAAACAACTATCTGGAATTTTGATAAACCTAAAAAGAACTCAAATCATCCAACTTCTAAACCACTTGATTTATTAGCTTATCCAATAAACAATTCTACTCAAGCTAATGCAATTGTTATAGATACATTTGGTGGTAGTGGATCAACACTTATGGCTTGTGAACAAATGAATAGAATTTGTTACACAATGGAACTTGATGAAAAGTATGCATCAGTTATTTTAAGAAGATATGTTGAAGATACTAACGATAGTGAAAATGTGTATGTAATTAGAAATGGTGAGAAGATACTGTACAAAGATTTAGTTAAAGAGGTAGAAGTTAATAATGGATAAAGAACTAACACTTGCAAGTTTATTTGATGGAAGTGGTGGTTTCCCATTAGGTGGAATGTTAGCAGGTATTAAACCTGTATGGAGTTCAGAGGTAGAGCCATTTGCAATTAGAGTAACTACTAAAAGATTATCTAAAGTAAAGCATTATGGTGATATTACTAAAATAAAAGGAAATGAAGTAGAACCCGTAGATATAATTACATTTGGAAGTCCATGCCAGGATATGTCGATAGCGGGTAAAAGAGCAGGATTAGACGGAAGTAGGTCTAATCTTTTTTATGAGGCAATAAGAATTGTAAAAGAAATGAGGTGTGCAACAAATGGAGAAAAACCAAGATATATTGTTTGGGAAAATGTCACAGGAGCCTTCTCCTCAAACAAAGGAGATGACTTCAAAAGTGTCCTTGATGAAATCTGCAAAGTCAAACATCAAGAAATGTCTATTCCTAAACCTACAAAGTGGGAACAAGCAGGATCAATCATGGGAGATGATTTCTCAATCGCATGGAGAGTTTTTGATGCTCAGTTTTGGGGAGTTCCCCAGAGAAGAAATCGTATCTACCTTGTCGCAGATTTTGGAGGAAACAGTGCCTCAAAAATATTATTTGAGTCAGAGGGCTTGTCAGGGTATTCTAAAGAGAGCTTTAAGTCGTGGCAAGACTCTACCAGAAACATTGAGGATAGCGTTAGAAAATCAAGCAAGTTAGATTTGTTTGAAAACCATTCACAAGATTTAAGATATAAAGGACCATTAGATATAGCACCAACAATACTTTCAACTTATGGTACCGGTGGTAATAATCAACCATTTGTTGTTCATTCAAAAAACTATGACATAAGATTAACATCAGAAGGAACAAAGAATGTAAGAAACAATGTCTATGAAACTGAAACATCAAGAACCCTTGATACAAATGGTAATTTTCCTAATTCAAATCAAGGTGGAGTTGCAATTGTTTATTCAACAAGTAAGAGTTCGTTTCATACAAGAGCAAGTGAAAATTTAGCTAATACATTAATAGCAACTGATTATATGGATCCACCAATAGTAAATGATAAGTTGAAAGTAAGAAGGCTTACACCAAAAGAATGTGCAAGACTTCAAGGTTTTCCTGATTGGTGGTGTGATAATTTGGAAACAAAAGAACCAACTAAAGAAGATATTGAATATTGGAGAGAAATATTTAATGAAAGCTCAAAAGCAGAAGGGAAAAATAAAAGAGAAAAAACCGATAATCAAATAATTAAATGGCTAAAAAATCCTCATTCTGATTCAGCTGAATATAAACTATGGGGAAACGGTGTAGCACTTCCTTGTGTCTACTTTGTTTTATCTGGAATTGAATATTATGCACACATGATTTGATAAATATGTGTTTTAGAGTGATATATGTAGTGCAAGGAGGTAAACGATATGATATTTCCAAAACAAGAAATAGTTGAAAAAATAAGAAAAGAATATCCAAAAGGAACAAGAGTAAAACTTGTAAAGATGGATGATTTCCAAGCACCACCTATTGGAACTTTAGGAACTGTAATTAGTGTAGATGATACTGCATCAATTATGGTTGCTTGGGATAATGGTAGTTCCTTAAATGTTATTTACAATGTCGATAAATGTATCAAAATATAATAAAAAAAATACACTTATTTTGCCGAAATGACTTGATATATATGCGTTTTAGAGTGATATATATACATAACAAAAAGAGAAAATCTTATATAAAGAAAGGTGAATAAGATGAGCGAAAAAGCAATAAGACAATCTGAAAAGATGAAAGAACAGACAATCGGAGTAGAAGTTGAGATGAATAACATTACAAGAGAAAAAGCTGCAAGGATAGCAGCCGAGTTATTTGGAACAGGCAGATATGAATATACAGATAATAGGAATGGATACTTAACATGGTCTGCCTGGTCAAGTGACGGAAGAGAATGGAAGTTTCAAAGAGATACAAGTATTTCTGGAGTTGAAAGTAAAAAATGCGAATTGGTAACACCAATATTAAAGTATGACGATATTGAAACCCTACAGGAACTAATAAGGCTTTTAAGAAAAGCGGGAGCAAAGAGCGATGCAACAAGAGGATGCGGAGTTCACATCCACATAGGAGCAGATGGACACACACCTCAAACAATGAGAAACCTAGCAAATATTATGGCAAGTCATGAATTGTTAATAGCAGATGCATTAAAACTTGATTCAATGAGAATGGCTAGATATTGCAGAACGGTTAATCCAGAGTTCTTAAGGGTACTTAATAGAAAGAAACCTAAGACAATGTCAAAATTTGCAGACATTTGGTATCAAACACAAAATGCTAGTTATTACAGAAATCAACATTACAATGATAGCAGATACCATATGCTAAACTTCCATGCGACTTTTACAAAAGGAACTATTGAATTTAGATTATTTCAATTTGATCCACCAGCAGAAGGAAAACAAAATGGACTTCATGCAGGACAATTAAAAAGCTACATTCAATTTTGCCTAGCATTAAGTCAAATGGCAAAAGATGTGAAATTCGCATCAGCCAAAAGACAACAAAATGAAAATCCAAAATATGCAATGAGAACATGGCTATTAAGATTAGGATTTATTGGAGATGAATTTAAAACAGCAAGAGATGTATTAACAAAAAGACTTGAAGGTGACACAGCATTTAGACAAAAAAGAGTAAGCTCAAGGAGTTAGCCTCCTGGTACTTTAATCGGCAGCATTGACTGCCCTTAAGGTGGTAGAAGGGTAACCCCTTGAATAGAAAGGAGGATATCTTATGGAGAGAAGATATTATATAGCTTATGGTAGTAATTTAAATGTTAGACAGATGAAATACAGATGTCCAACAGCAAGGATTATTGGAACATCGGTTATTAAGGATTATGAATTATTATTTAAAGGTAGTAAGACAGGTTCTTATTTAACCATTGAAAAAAAGAAAGGTGAGCAAGTACCAGTAGTAATTTGGGAAACAAAAGAAAGTGATGAACTTGCACTTGATAGGTATGAAGGATGCCCACAGTTTTATTACAAAACTGAAATGTATCTTCCAATCAAGGGAATTAAATCAAAAAAGATAAGAGTAAGAAAAGCCTATGTTTATATAATGCATGAAGATAGAAAACTAGGTATTCCAAGTGTTCATTATTTAAGAACTTGTTATGAAGGTTACATGAGATTTAATTTTGATCCGTTGTACCTATTAGATGCATTAGATAAAAGGGTAGTGTCAAAAGTTTATGAAAACCATCAAAAAAAGAAACTGAATACTACCTGAATAAAAAAACAGTTTGAATAAACTGGGTAGAAAAAAGTTATTTGAAAATTCAAACCGATTAAAGCCACGACAAAAGGAATTTTGTGTAATAAGGTTGTAATTTATATCCTAGTTATAACTTATTGCCATATCAATCAGTTTTAACCATTTGTCCGGCATCAGAGGAATCTCCTGAAGTTCCTTAATGACAACAGGAGGCTGATACATCAGTGCTGAATGCCTTCTGAGAAAGTTGAAGAAGCAGACGTAATTGGTCATATAGGCATTGGCACAGTCCAGAGATTTAAAACCATTCATCGGATAGTAGTTCAACCTGAAGGTGCGGTTTAATCTTTCCTCAACCTGCATAACTGGCCGGTACTTTGCGGATACTTTATCTTTATTGGCAATGCCGACAACCTGATGAAGGTCGAAACAGATACCGTTCATTTCAAAGAAAAGCTGAGAGGCATTATAGATGGGATTGCCATCGACAATGAAGTTCAGATCATCAGGTATGGTCTCATATTTATTCAGACAGTTTTGAATGGAGATACAGGCGGTTCTGGTGTCCCTCTTATCGAAAACGGTATAGGAGGTAATGAGTTTCTTAACAGGATCGGAGAAGAAGAAGACATAGTGGTATTTACCTGAGACTTTGACATATGTCTCGTCACCTGAAAGGGTGGAAGACGGACTGTAGCTGTAATTGTCGACCATGTTCCGAACAACGGAGGCGACTGATTTACCGTAATTCAGAATAGTCTGTCTGGAAATTTTTATACCATGGACATCTCTCATTATGTTGGAAACTTTCCCGGCAGAAAGTCCATAATTGATGTAATAAGTCATAATCAGGCCTAAAACATAAGGTTCGACATGAATTCTGGCCAAATTAACCGCAGATTTAAGTTTTATACAGGTGTTTTTAATCTCATCAAGACTGAATTTGAATTCTCTGAAATGGTAACGGTATCTGAACATTTTAGATGAGGTTAATAAAAGGTCGTCCAGTCCTTCATTTTTGAGTTTCCTGTTTTTTCTGTAATAGGGACAACGGCCGGAAGGACAGCGGTAAACAAGGTAGTTCTTTCTGTCGTGATGAACAGAAAGCCTGCTGCCGCAGTGAGGGCAATAGAAACCGGAAGTTTTCCTTATTGAAACCTTATCAGTAAAAGTGTTGCGGCAGCATTTGCACAGATACTGTCTGCCGATTACTCCATTATTAAGATAAAGGTAGTTTGAAGGAGCGCCGCAGTAAGGACAGGTACCTTTATAACCGAAGTCGGTACGATGCCTTACAGGAGAGATACTGTTCTCCCTGACAAGGTCTTCGAAGTCAAGCTGCACAAAAGGTTCCGCCTGTTTAAAGACAGGCCTGCTGTCAATTCTGAAATCAGCATAACCGGCGGGTATGCCCTTATTGGATTTGATTCTACGGGTAATCTTCTGAATCTTCTTCAGAAAAGGATTAAGGTAATTATTAAGATTATTAACAGAGTTGCAGGCTTCATCAAGAAGTACTTCCAGTTCAGGATTGGACAGCAGATTCAGAATATCGTCCGGAACACTGCTGATAAAAGTCAGTGGTTCAAAATTGGTTTGAAAAATAAACAATTGGCTGGATAAGGTCTTAACCAGTTCAAGAAAGTGTGCTATATTAGTCATGCGGGTGATCTCCTTTCAATTTTAGCAGACTAATGATAACACAGATCGCTCGCTTTTATGATGAAGAGAGCTTAAGAAGATGAATTAAACAGTTACAGGTTACTGTTTAAGATATAAAAAGTAGTGTTCAAATATGGTGATTTTTGACACTACCGATAAAAGTAGGAGGTTAGATTATGAAGAAGGAAATTAATAGGACAAGAAAATGTCCACAATGCGGAGCAGAATATCAAGGACATCCAGCAATATCAAGAAGAGATAATAAAACACCAATATGTCCTGATTGTGGAACAAGGGAGGCACTTGAGTCAATAGGTGTTGATATTAAAGAACAAGAACATATCATTAAAACAATACATAGAACTCAAGAAAAATAAAACTAAATAATATTTTAAAGGCACTTCAATTATGGAGTGCTTTTTGCGTTGTGAGGAGGTGCAAAATTGAGAAAGTTAAAGAACTATAAGCCAACCAAGTATATGGCAAAGACAAGTTATTATGATAAGGATGCTGCCGATTTTGCAGTTGCCTTTATTGAAAGCCTTTGTCATACAAAAGGAACTTGGGCTGGAAAGAACTTTGAATTGATAGATTGGCAAGAACAAATTATCAGAGATATCTTTGGAGTTCTTAAACCAAATGGATATAGACAATTTAATACAGCCTATATTGAAATTCCAAAGAAACAAGGTAAATCAGAACTAGCGGCGGCAGTAGCACTTTTATTAACTTGTGGTGATGGAGAAGAAAGAGCAGAAGTATATGGATGTGCTGCTGATAGAAATCAAGCAAAAATAGTATTTGATGTTGCAGTAGATATGGTTAAGTTCTGTCCTGCACTTTCAAGAAGAGTGAAAATATTAGAATCACAGAAAAAACTAATATATAAACCAACTAATAGTTCATATCAAGTTTTATCTGCCGATGTAGCTAATAAACATGGTTTCAATACCCATGGGGTTATTTTTGATGAATTACACACACAACCAAATAGAAAATTGTATGATGTAATGACACAAGGTTCTGGAGATGCAAGAATGCAACCACTATATTTTTTGATTACGACAGCAGGAAATGATACTAACTCAATTTGTTATGAAATACATCAAAAGGCAAAAGATATTGAAAAAGGAAATAAGATAGATCCTACATTTTATTCTGTAATTTATGGTGCAGATGAGAGTGAAGATTGGACTGATCCAAAAGTATGGAGAAAAGCAAATCCATCACTTGGAATAACAGTTGCTGAAGATAAAGTAAGAGCTGCTTGTGAGTCAGCACAGCAAAATCCTGGAGAAGAAAATGCATTCAGGCAATTGAGACTCAACCAATGGGTAAAGCAATCAATAAGATGGATGCCAATGGAAAAGTGGGATTTGTGTGGCGGAAAAGTTAATGAAGAAAAACTAGAAGGTCGTGTATGTTATGGAGGATTAGATTTATCATCCACAACAGATATAACGGCTTTTTCTTTAGTGTTTCCACCAATTGATGATGAAGAAGAATACATTGTGTTGCCTTACTTTTGGATACCAGAAGATACTCTTGATTTGAGAGTAAAAAGGGATCATGTTCCTTATGATGTGTGGCAAAGACAAGGGTACTTACAAACAACAGAAGGAAATGTAGTTCATTATGGTTATATTGAAAAATTTATAGAAGAGTTAGGAGAAAAATTTAATATTAGAGAAATTGCATTTGATAGATGGGGAGCAGTGCAGATGGTTCAAAATTTAGAGAACATGGGATTTACCGTTGTCCCATTTGGACAGGGATTTAAAGACATGAGTCCACCAACTAAAGAGTTGATGAAACTAACACTTGAAAAGAAACTGATTCATGGTGGTCATCCAATTTTAAGATGGAACATGGACAATGTCTTTATTAAAACAGACCCTGCTGGAAATATAAAAGCAGATAAAGAAAAATCTACAGAAAAAATCGATGGTGTTATTGCAACAATAATGGCACTTGATAGAGCGATAAGATGTGGTAGTGCTTTAAGTGAAAGCGTATACGATAATCGAGGAATTTTATTTATATAAAGGAGATGATGAAATATGGGATTTTGGAGTGGCATATTTAGGTCGAGAGATGCACCTAAAAATAGAACAGTAGGAAGTAATTATAGTTTCTTTATGGGAGGCACTACAAGTGGAAAAAGAGTAAATGAGCGTTCAGCTATGCAAATGACAGCGGTTTATAGTTGTGTGAGAATTTTGTCAGAGGCGGTAGCAAGTTTACCATTGCATTTTTATAAATATGATGAAAATGGTAGTAAGAAAAAAGCTATAGAGCACCCGTTATATTTTTTATTACATGATGAACCTAATCCAGAGATGACATCATTTGTGTTTAGAGAAACACTTATGACTCATCTTTTATTATGGGGTAACGCTTATGCACAAATCATAAGAAATGGAAAAGGAGAAATCATAGCATTGTATCCACTTATGCCAGATAGGATGACAGTTAATCGAGATGAAAAGGGAAAACTTTATTACGAATATTTAACAACTACAGATGATGTTCCAATCAATAAAGAAACAACAGTAAGATTGAGTGAAACCGATGTCTTACATATTCCTGGTTTAGGATTTGATGGATTGGTTGGATATTCTCCGATTGCTATGGCTAAAAATGCTATAGGTCTTGCAATTGCAGCAGAAGAATTTGGAAGTAAGTTTTATGCAAATGGTGCTGCACCAAGTGGGGTATTAGAACATCCTGGAACATTAAAAGACCCTACAAAAGTAAGAGAAAGTTGGACAGAAACTTTTGGTGGAAGTCATAACTCTCATAAGGTAGCGGTTTTAGAAGAAGGGATGAAATATACTCCTATTTCGATTTCTCCAAACGAGGCTCAATTTTTAGAAACTCGCAAATTTCAAATAAATGAAATAGCTCGAATTTTTAGAATACCACCACATATGGTTGGTGATCTTGAAAAGTCGAGTTTTTCTAATATAGAGCAACAATCATTGGAGTTTGTAAAATATACGCTTGATCCTTGGGTTTCAAGATGGGAGCAAACAATGGTAAGGTCGCTATTAAATAAAGAGGAAAAGAAAAAATATTTTATCAAATTTAATGTTGACGGATTACTTCGTGGAGACTATCAAAGCAGAATGAATGGATATAGCATAGGCATTCAAAATGGTTTCATGTCACCAAATGATGTAAGAGAACTCGAAAACTTGGATTTAATCCCAGAAGAAAAAGGAGGAAATACATACATGGTAAATGGAAATATGATGCCAATAACACAAGTAGGTGCAGCCTATAGACCTAAAGGAGAGGAGGAAAAAGATGAAGAAGTTTTGGAATTGGAAGAACAAGACAATAACAAATCAGGAAACAATGACTCAAAGTCAAGAAAGGATACTGTTCCTAAATGGAACAATAGCTGAAGAGTCGTGGTTTGATGATGATGTTACACCCACATTATTTAAAGAAGAATTAAATAGTGGCGAAGGAGATGTTACCGTATGGATAAATTCTCCAGGTGGAGACTGTGTTGCAGCAGCACAAATCTATAATATGCTAATGGATTACAAAGGTAATGTAACCGTAAAGATAGATGGAATTGCTGCAAGTGCTGCTTCAGTTATTGCAATGGCTGGAAATAAAGTAATTGTATCTCCAGTATCAATGATTATGATTCATAATCCTGCAACAATAGCGGCAGGAGATACAAATGAAATGCAAAAAGCAATAGCAATGCTGGAGGAAGTTAAGGAATCAATCATCAATGCATATGAAATTAAAACTGGATTATCTAGGGCAAAACTATCACATTTAATGGATGCTGAAACCTGGATGGATGCGAATTCTGCAATAGAGCTAGGATTTGCAGATGAGATTATGCAAAGAAATATACAAGATGATATTGAAGTTCCAAATGTAAGCATGACGTTTTCTCGTGCTTCTGTTACTAATTCATTGATGAAAAAAGTAGCAGAAAAGTGCAAAGTATCACAGAAAACAAAAAATGAAATAGCATCAGACAGTTTATTAGAACGTCTGGAATTAATAAGAAATTGGAGGTAATAAAAATGACTATTTTAGAATTAAGAGAAGCTAGAAATAAAGCTTGGGAAGGTGCAAAAGCCTTTGTAGAAAGCAAAAGAGATAAGGATGGTCTTCTTTCAAAAGAAGATGCTGAAACTTATAACATAATGGAAGAAAAAATAAAAAATTATAGCAAGGAAATTGAAAGAATGGAGGCAATGGAAAATATGGAGAACGAATTAAATAAACCTGTTAATACTCCAATCGTCACAAGACCAACAAAGGTAGATAATGAAGTAAAAACAGGAAGGGCATCAAACGAATATAAAGATGCAATGTTAACAGCATTACGTTCAAATTTTAGACAAGTATCAAATATATTACAAGAAGGTGTAGATGCTGATGGTGGATATTTAGTACCAGATGAATATGACACAAGATTGATACAAAAATTGGAGGAAAATAATATTGTTCGTAGTTTATCTACAATAATCAAAACAAGCGGAGAACATAAAATCAATATTGCAAGTACAACACCTGCAGCAGCTTGGATTGAAGAAGGTGGAACATTAACTTTTGGAGATGCTAAGTTTGACCAAAAAATCTTAGATGCACATAAATTACATGTTGCGGTTAAAGTAACAGAAGAATTATTATATGATAACGCATTCGGTTTAGAGAATTTCTTGATTGATAGCTTTGCTAAAGCAATCGGAAATGCTGAAGAGAATGCGTTTTTAAATGGAACAGGAACTGGACAACCAACTGGTATTTTTGCAACTACTGGCGGAGGAACATATATTACTGCTAAAACAACAGGTGCTGATGCTATTATTGAACTTGTTTATAGTTTAAAAAGAGCATACAGAAAAAATGCATCATTTATTTTGAACGATAAAATGATAGCGACTATTAGAACTTATAAAGATCAAAACGGAGCATATATGTGGCAACCATCATTAGTTCAAGGAGAACCAGATAGATTACTTGGATACCCTGTATACACATCACAATATGCACCAGAAGACTCTATCGCATTTGGTGATTTTAGTTATTACAACATTGGTGATAGAGGAGTAAGATCATTTAAGCAATTAACAGAGTTATTTGCAGGTAATGGAATGATTGGTTATGTTGCAAAAGAAAGAGTAGATGGAAAATTAGTACTTCCTGAAGCAGTTCAAATTTTAAGAGTTTCACTAGAAGAAAGTACAATAGAAGAATAATAAAGGAGGATAACAGCGGTGATTGAAGAGTTATTAATTAATGTAAAACAAAATCTTATACTAGAGCATTCGGTAGATGATGAATTACTCAAACAATTCATCACTGCTGCAATCTCATATGCAGAGAGCTATCAACATATAGAAGAAGGATACTATTCAAAAAATAAAATGCCTGAAACAACAAAACAAGCAGTAATTATGCTTGTAAGTCATTTTTATGAAAGTAGAGATGGTTCAACGGGCGGTTTCTTTGCTGATAATGTTAATGCAGCGAGTCAAATATGGAACACGGTAAATTTATTATTGAGATTAGATAGAGATTGGAAGGTGTAACATATGAGCTTTGGTAAAATGAAAAAGTTCATTGAAATAAAAGGTATCCAAAATGTAAAGGATGAAGAAGGTTTTTCAATAAATCAAAATACAACAATTGCAAAAGTAAGAGGATATAGAGAGGGCAGACACGGAAGTGAAAAGTGGGCAAATAGGACTACTTTTACAGAAGCAACTGACCTTTTTGTTATTCGTACTATTCCAGGTATTAAATTAGACACTGATATGATTATTATTTGCGATGATGAAAAATTTGAAATTACTTCAATTGAAAATGTGAAAGGTAAAAATATGTATATTGAAATTCTAGCAAAGAAGGTGATTCAAAATGGCTAAGGCTTATGTGAAATTACCTGATGATTTTCTAGAAAAAATATCAAGGCTTGGAAGTAAAACTGATGTGATATGTGAAAAAATGTTGAAAGCTGGTGGCGAAGTTGTTCTCTCACGAGTAAAAAGTAATTTAAGTTCTGTTATAGGTAGTGGAACTAAATATAAATCAAGATCTACAGGAGAGCTTGAAAGAGCATTAGGTTTATCTAAAGTTAGAATTGATAAAAATGGTAATTACAATATTAAGATAGGTTTTGCTGAATCAAGAAAAGATGGAAGTAGTAATGCTAAATTAGCAAATATCATTGAATATGGTAAATCTGGTCAAGTGGCTAAACCATTTATGAAACCAGCCAAGGCATCATCGAAATCAAAGTGTGTTGAAGTAATGAAATCTACATTTGATAAGGAGGTAAACAACACATGACGATATTAGCCGAAATAAACACACTTTTAAGTGATATGTCTATACAGGTAGAAACAGGAAAGTTGAGTGATAAGGCATTAGATGAATATGTTGTTCTAGTTCCTATATCAGATAACTTTTCATTTTTTTGTGATGATATGCCCAAATATGAAACATCAGAAGTTAGACTATCAATCTTCACAAAAGGAAATTATATAAAATTTAAAAACAAAATAGTAAAAGGTTTATTAGATAAAAAATTTACTATTACAGATAAACGATATGTTGAGTATGAAAATGATACTGGTTATCATCACTACAACATAGACGTAGCAAAATATTATGAAATGGAGGAGGTATAAATATGGCTACAATAGGTTTAGATAAACTATATTATGCAAAAATAACAGAGGATGAAACTGGAAATGAAACATATGAAACACCAAAAACATTGGCAAAGGCTGTATCTGCTGAATTATCAGTAGAACTTGCTGAAGCAACACTTTATGCAGATGATACAGCAGCTGAAATAGTTAAAGAGTTTAAAAGTGGAACTTTAACACTTGGCGTTGATGATATTGGTATTGATATAGCAGCAGATTTAACTGGGGCACAAATAGATAACAATAAAGTTCTAATATCAAGAGGACAAGATGCGGGGAGTCCTGTAGCAATAGGATTTAGAGCAAAAAAATCAAATGGTAAATATAAATATTATTGGTTATATAGAGTTAAGTTTGGTATACCAGCAGCAAGCCTTGCAACCAAAGGTGATTCAATATCGTTCTCTACACCGTCTATTGAGGGGACTGTTTTGTGCAGAAATAAAGTAGATGAAAGCGGAAAACATCCTTGGAAAGCAGAAGTAACTGAAGGAGATACAGGTGTTACAGAAACAGTTATTACAAATTGGTATAACTCGGTATACGAACCTACTTATGGAGTAGAGGCTGCTGCTCAAGCAGGAGATAAATAAATTTGGAGGTAATCAATGGAAACTGAAAGAATTAGTAAAATCAAAGTTGGTGATGTTGAGTACGATTTAGTTTTAACAACTAAAGCAACTAAAGAAATAGCAGGTCGTTATGGAGGACTAGAAAACCTAGGAGAAAAATTGATGAAAGCTGAAAACTTTGAAATGGCTATAGGAGAAATTGTATGGTTAATATGTCTTTTAGCAAATCAATCGATATTAATTCATAACTTCAAAAATAAAGATAATCAAAAAGAATTATTAACTGAAGAAATGTTGGAGATATTAACAACTCCATTCGATTTAGCAGATTACAAACAAGCAATAACAGAATGCTTGTATAAAGGAACAAAAAGAAATATTGAAAGTGAAGAAAATTCAAAAAACGTGGAAGTCGAGTAAGTGATGAAGAATTATTTACTCGACTTTTATATTATGGTTTAGCTCATCTTAACTTGTCTTATGAAGAAGTATGGCTAATGCCCTTTGGATTATTACTTGATTTATGGGAATGCCATAGACAATTTAATGGAATAGCAAAACCAAAAAGAGAAATCTTTATAGACGATATTATTCCAGATGGAATTTAAGGAGGTGAGTTTTTATGGCAGATAACTTTGGTTTAAAAATCGGTGTTGAAGGAGAAAAAGAGTTCAAAAGTGCTCTTTATAGTATTAATCAAAGTTTTAGAGTGTTAGGCTCTGAAATGAAATTAGTAGAGTCACAATTTAGTAAGAATGACACATCAATTCAATCTTTAACAGCTAGAAACCAAGTATTAAATAAAGAAATAGATACGCAAAAAGCAAAAATTGAATTATTAAAAAATGCCTTAAACAACTCTTCACAGTCTTTTGGAGAAAACGATAGAAGAACTCAAGAGTGGCAAATTAAATTGAATAATGCAACTGCTGAATTAAATTCTATGGAGAAAGAATTAAAAGATAATCAAACTGCCCTTGATGCAGCTGGAACAGAAATGGATGATGTATCCAAAAGTGCTAACAAGATGGGAGCAGATATAGATGATGCTGGGGCAAAAGCAGAAGGTAGTAATAGTAAGTTTGAAAAATTAGGTTCTGTTCTAAAAGGAATTGGTGTGACAATGGGAGCTGTTGCAGTAGCGGCAGGTGCTGCCGCTGTTACACTTGCAAAAAAAGTAGTATCTTCATATGCAGAATTTGAACAATTAGAAGGTGGTGTTAAGACCCTGTTTGGTACTGAAACGTCATCGGTTGAAGAATATGCAGCAAGTGTTGGTAAAAGTGTAGGAGAAGTTGAAGGGAAATACAATTCACTACTTTCTGCACAAAAACAAGTTTTTAATGACGCTAACAATGCTTATAAAACAGCAGGACTTTCCGCAAATGAATATATGAATACTGTTACATCATTTAGTGCGAGCTTAATAGCTTCATTAGATGGAGACACAGAGGCGGCAGCAAAAGCGTCAAACCAAGCAATAATTGATATGTCAGATAATGCAAACAAGATGGGAACAAGTATGACCTTAATTCAAAATGCATATCAAGGTTTTGCAAAACAAAACTATACCATGCTGGATAACTTAAAACTAGGGTATGGTGGTACAAAAACTGAAATGGAGAGATTATTAAAAGATGCTGAAAAAATTAGTGGTGTTAAATATGACATTTCTAATTTAAATGATGTATATAGTGCAATCCATGTAATTCAAACAGAAATGGGGATAACAGGAACAACTGCAAAAGAGGCAGAAAAGACTATATCAGGATCAGCAAATGCAATGAAGGGTGCTTTCCAAAATTTAATAACTGGCTTTGGTGATGCAGATGCTGATATGCAAGTGTTGTGCCAAAATATGGCTGACTCAATAAAGACTCTAATTGATAATATTATTCCAGTTCTACAGCAAATAATAACAGCACTTCCAATAGTTGTTGATTCGCTTTTAAGTGCAGTAGCACAACTATTACCAACACTTGTTGAGGCAGTAACATCATTATTTTCAAGTTTACTTGAAACAATTCTTGAATTAATTCCAGAACTTATTCCAACAGTAGTTACAGCATTAACCACAATAATTGAAACATTAGTGGAAAACCTACCACTTTTAATGGAAGCAATAGTGGTTATATTTACTTCATTAATAGAAGGAATAGGAGAACTATTACCAACATTAATTCCATCTGCGGTACAAGCAATAATTACAATTGTTAATGGATTGATTGAAAACCTACCATTGCTACTTGATGCAGCACTTCAATTAATAATGGGATTAGCACAAGGATTAATTACTGCACTTCCGATTTTAATTGAGGCACTTCCTGAAATAATAAATGGAATTGTGACATTTTTGTTGAATTCAATTCCACAAATAATCCAAACAGGAATAGAATTACTTACATCTTTGATTGCTGCTTTGCCAGAAATTATAACAGCAATAGTAGCGGCAATACCACAAATAATTGATGGATTAATTACTGCATTAGTTAGTTCGATTCCGTTGATAATTCAAGCTGGAATTGATTTGCTAATTGCTTTAATTCAAGCTTTGCCTCAAATTATAACAACAATTGTAAATGCTATACCACAAATAATATCAGGTATAGTAAATGCACTGATAGGAAATATAGATAAAATCATAATGGCTGGAGTTCAGTTGTTTATTGCATTAATAAAGAATTTACCAACAATAATTGTAGAAATTGTAAAAGCAGTACCACAAATAATATCTGGATTAGTAGAAGCTTTTAAAAGTGGTATTGGTTCAATGGTAGATGTGGGTAAAAACCTTATAACTGGATTATGGAATGGTATCAGTAATGCTAAAGATTGGGTGCTTAATAAAATAAAAGGATTTGGAGAAAGTATATTAAATGGAATTAAATCATTTTTTGGTATACATTCTCCATCAAGAGTTTTTAGGGATGAAATTGGTAATAACTTAGCATTAGGTTTAGGCGAAGGATTCGTACAAGAGATGAATAATGTTTCTAATATGATGGAAGATTCAATTCCAACCGACTTTAATGTAGGAATGAATGCAAATGTAGATAGTTTGGATTTTAACAATAATTCATATTCTAAAGATAATTTGGTAACTGCTTTTCAACAAGCATTAAGCGGTATGACAATAAAAATATCAGAGGATTTATTTGGAGAGTTAGTAATAGATAAAGTTGAAAAGGTGGTGTATGGATAATGGCAGAAATTATATGGAAAAACAAATCAAGCAAAGAAATAGAAGGTCTTATCATTACTGAAACACCTCCAATCTCAAAACCAAAAATGAAAGTAAATAAAATTGAAATTGATGGTAGAGACGGTGATATTGTTGAAAAAGTAGGGTATGAAAGTTATACAAAAAATATAGGTATTGGTTTAACTAGAAACTTTGATATTGACGAGGTGATTAAATATTTCACAGGAGAAGGAGAACTTGTCATAAGCGATGAACCAAATAAAGTGTATATAGCAAGTATATATGATGATGTTGATTATGAGAAATTGCTAATAATGAGAAAAGCAACAGTTAAATTTCACGTGCAGCCATTTAAATATCTAAAAGATGAAAACAAAGTAAGTTTAAATGTTACAACTCAAACATCGATAGACGTTACTAATCAAGGCTTAGAAATATCTAAGCCTATTTTAGTGCTTGAAGGTTCTGGTGTAGTTGAAATTGCAGTTAATGGGATAAACATATTTAGATATACTTTTCCAAGTGATGAAACGAAAGTAACGATTGATAGTTTGGAAGAAGAGGCATATCAAGAAGGAGTTTATAAAAATAGAAATATGCTAGGAGAATTTCCAAAGTTAGAAGTTGGAAACAATACAATATCTTGGACAGGAACATTAACCAAAATTGAAATAGATCCGAAGTCGAGGTGGTTATAATGATTAAGATATATGAACCAACAGAAGTATTATTTGACCATAATGGATTGAAAATATTACATCCAACTAAAGCAGAAATCTACATAGAAGATAATGGAGATTACTATATTGATGTAGAATCATCAATAGATGACTTAGAATATCTACAAGAAGGAATGATAATAAGAGCTGCAACAAGATGGGGAGAGCAAGGATTTAGATTAACAAATCCTGTAAGGAAAAATAATAAGATATCCGTAAAAGGATACCATTTATGGAAAGACTCATCAAAGTATATAATATTCAACTCTTATGTAGAAAATAAAAATTGTAATGATGCTTTAGACCATCTAAATAGTGCCTGTGATGTTGGTACACCTTTCACTACAATATCAGATATAACAACTATTAATTCCACAAGAATAGTAAGACAAAGTCTTGAAGAGGCTATTGCCACAGTAATTGAAAAATGGGGTGGACATTTATATAGAGATAATTGGGTAATAGGTGTAAAAAGCAAAATAGGAGAAGATAGAGGAATTACAATCAAATATGGTAAGAACTCAACCAATATTGAAGCAAATGAAGATTGGTCTAATGTAGTGACTAAAATAATACCAGTAGGATATGACGGAATAACTCTTCCAGAAAAATATTTAGAGGCAGAAACACAGTATAGTGTACCTTACACAAAAGTAATTAAATTTGAACAAGATATAAATCAAGATGACTATAAAGATGAAAAAGGAAATTTAAAAGAAGAAGAATACAAAGAGGCGTTGATAGAAGATTTAAGAAACAAAGCAAAATCATACTTAAATGAAAATCAATATTTTAAATGCAACTATAAGGTAAAAGCACACATTGAAGGTGTAATTGATTTAGGAGATGTAATAGTTGTAGAACATAAAAGGCTTGGAATAAACCTTACTACGAATGTTATTTCTCTAAAATATGATTGTATAAGAGATAAGTACATAGAAATAGAATTTGGTAATTTTAAAACTAAACTGAAAGACCTTGTAAGCAACATAGATAAACAAACTAAAGAAACAGTAGCCAATGCAAATGAAGTTGTGAAAGTGACATTACAAAATGAGTTGAATACAGCTACATCAAAAATATGGGGTACTTTAGGAGATAGCTATGTTATATATGAAGGTGACAGAATACTTGTGGTAGATTCATTACCAAAAGAAACAGCAGCAAATGTAATGATGATAAATGCAGGTGGAATAGGATTCTCAAATACAGGAATAAATGGTTCTTTTAATTCAGCGTGGCTTATAGATGGAACACTAGATATGCAAGCAGTAAATTGTATAAACATGACAGCTAACCTAGTAAAAGGTGGAACATTTAAAGTAGGTTCACAATTGAATGAAGCAGGTAGAATAGAAATCTATGATTTATCTAATGTATTAATTGGTACATTTGATGAAAATGGAATTGTAGTATTTGGAAAAGATGGAAGTAAGGTCGTAATAAATCCAGATGAATTTGCAGGATACGATTTCAATGGTGTAAAAACCTTTTGGATGAATGGCGATGAATTTCATATGAGAAAGTCAGTGGTAGAAGAAGAAATAACATTGTGTGGTCTAGCAAGGTGGCTAGGAATAGAAACCACAGATAATACAGGAATAGGAATTGTTCCATTAACATAGAAAGAGGTGGTATAAATGGCAAGTAGTGGATCATTTAATACAAGTTCATATAGTAATAGATATCTAACATTTAGTTGGTGGGTAAACTCGCAAGATATAGCTAATAACAAGACAAACATAGGATGGAAACTAGTTGGTGCGGGTAGTGCAAGTGGATATTATGTATCTGGTAATTTCAAAGTTGTAATTAATGGTAGTACAGTCTATAGTTCTAGCACTCGTATTCAACTATGGAATGGAACACAAGTTGCAAGTGGTTCGTTAGATATATATCATGATGGAGCAGGAAATAAAAGTTTTAGTGCATCAGCGGAAGCTGGTATATATTATGTAGCAGTTAATTGTCGAGGTAGTGGTTCATGGAGTTTGCCATCAATACCAAGACAAGCAAATATAACATCAGCTCCAGATTTTAATGATGAGGCTAATCCAACTATAAATTATTCAAATCCAGCAGGAAATAATGTATCATCACTTCAAGCTTGTATTTCGTTAACAGGTGCAACAGATGATATAAAATATAGAGATATATCTAAAACAGGATCATCATATACTTTTAATTTAACAACAGCAGAAAGAAATGTTTTAAGGAATGCTTGTACTACAAGTAATTCCAGAAAAGTACAATTTTTCATTAAGACTGTAATAGGTGGCAATACATTCCATTCAAATATTGAAAAAACACTATCAATTATTAATGGAAATCCAACATTCACATCTTCAAATATAAGCTATAAGGATAATAATAGTGTAACTACAGCAGTAACTGAAAATAATCAATATTTAGTTCAAAATTTATCTTCGCTTTTAGTAACAATAACATCAGCCACAGCATTAAAAGGAGCAAGCATTAGTAAATATGAAAGTACTATAAATGGTGTAAAAAAAACAATAACATCAGCTGGAAATATAGACTACGGTGTTATTAATTCTGGTAGCAATTTAACATTAAGTGTAAAAGTAACAGATAGTAGAGGAAATACAACAACTGCTACTAAAACAGTTACTTTTTTAGCTTGGTCATTGCCAACAGCATTGATAAGTTTAAAAAGAAAAAACAATTATGAGAATGAAACTTATTTAAAAGTTGATGGTTCTATTTCAAGTGTTAATTCAAAAAACACAATGACCATACAATATCAATATAAAAAAACAACAGAAACATCTTATTCAAGTCTAGTAACATTGTCAGATAATGTACAAGTAACAATGACAAAAGATAAAGAATCGGCGTGGGATTTCAAAATAATAATAAAAGATAAATTTGGAACTACAACTTACAATACAGTTCTTCCAAAAGGTAGATTTATTTTATTTGTTGATACTAAAAAATTATCAGTAGGTGTAAATTGCTTTCCTACAAAAACAGAGTCATTAGAAGTCAATGGTGTACAGATGCTTGAATATGATGAGATTGCGAGTTGGTAATTATGAGTAAAGCAATTCAATTTAGAGATAAAAATAATGAAAAAATATATCCATGTCCGTATTATCCTGTTGGAAGTATTTATTTGTCTGTAAATAACATAAATCCATCAACAATATTTGGCGGAACATGGGAACAAATAAAAGATAGGTTTTTATTAGGTGCAGGAAGTACATATGTAGCTGGAAAAACAGGTGGTAGTGCATCGCACAAATTAACAATAAATGAAATGCCAAGTCACTGTCATACATTAACACCGTTTGTTGATGTTAGACAGGGAGATGGGCAAACAAATAGTAATTCAGCATCAATTGGCTCACATTTAGGAGGAAACATTACAAAAGCAAATGCAGATGTTTCATATACAGGAGGCAATGTAGCACACAATAATATGCCACCATATTTAGTGGTCTATATATGGAAGAGGGTGTCATAGATGAGTAAAGCAATTAAATTTAAGAATAATACTTATTTAGATAGTAGCAGTATAGTACACAATAAGGTAATATTACCAAATTATTTAATTGGATCAATCATTAATTTTGATAAGTCAATTCATATATCTTCTGCAGAAACATGGTTTGATACAGGAATAAAAGGAAATAATATTCCATCAGGGACTTATGCAATACAAGTATATATAACGTCATATCAAGTAAATTCACAATATGGAGAATACTTATCAGGTATAGTAGCTTGGACAAATCAAACAACCAATTCAACAAATGCAGATGAAATACCATTATCAAAAGCAGGACATGCAAGAAATAATCATAATATAAGGTTGAGAATATTAAGACAAGGTGGAAGTAATGATTATATAAAATTACAAATTTGTGATAGTATTGCTTGGAGTGGTGCAGGAGCAGTTAATTTTAAATTTAGAAAGTTAATATAGGAGGAAAAAGAGAATGAAACAAATAATTAATTTTTTTAGCAGTACGGTACTGACAACAGTTGTATACTATTTAGGAGGATTAGACGCAGCATTGAAGACATTATTAGTATTAATGGTTCTTGATTATATCACAGGATTATGCAAGGCAATAGCAAATAAGGAAATAAATAGTATTATAGGTGCAAAAGGAATAATAAAAAAAGTAGGTTATTTAATAATTGTAGCAGTATCTGTGTTACTTGATGAAGTGGTCGGTAATACAGGAGCTATAAGAAATATAGTAATCTACTTTTTTGTTGCAAATGAGGGAATCTCAATTCTAGAAAATTGGGGAGCAATGGGATTACCATTGCCTAAAAAAATAACAGAAGTGTTGGAACAAATCAAAAATGAGAATGGAGGAGATAAATAATGGAAGTAAAAGGATTAGATATTTCTGTATATCAAAAAGGAATTAGTTTTGATGCTATAAAATCATCAGTAGAATTTGTAATATTAAGAGCAGGTTTTACTGGATGGGGCGGAGATGGAACTAATAAAAATAAAGATGCATGTTTTGAAGATTTTTATAAACAAGCAAAAGAAAGAGGAATACCTGTAGGTGCTTATTGGTATAGTTGTGCAAATACATATGCTAAAGGAAAAGCAGAAGCTGAATATTTGTATAGCAATTGTTTAAAGGGAAAACAATTTGAATATCCTATATGTATGGATGTAGAAGAAGATAGACATCAAAGAGTAGGAAAAACACAGATGGCAGAAGCAATAAAAGGTTTTTGTGAATATTTAGAAGGTAAAGGTTACTATGTAAGCATTTATGCTAATAGTAACTATTTTAATAATTATATTGATACAGCTAATTTAAAACAATATGATAAGTGGCTTGCAGTATGGACTAGCAAGAAACCAACTTTTAAATATGGAGATTATGGAATGTGGCAAAATTCTTCAAGCGGTAGTGTTGGTGGTATGCGAGTAGATACTAACTATGCATATAAGGATTATCCTAATATAATGAAAGTAAATGGGTTGAATGGGTATGGAAAATCAATTACTCCAACACCAGAAATAAATAAGAAAACAAATGAAGAATTAGCAGATGAGGTAATAGCAGGAAAATGGGGAAATGGAGATACAAGAAAAAAGGCATTAATAGATGCAGGATATGATTATAATGCAGTACAAGCGATTGTAAACCAAAAAGTAGGAGTAAAAGCATCGACTAAAAAATATCATACAGTTATAAAAGGTGAGACTTTATGGGGAATAGCAACAAAATATTACGGTGATGGAAATAGATATAAAGAAATAGCAAGTGCTAATAATATAGCAAATCCAAATGTAATTCATGTAGGACAAAAATTATTGATACCATAATAAAAGGACAACTTAATCGTTGTCCTTATTTTTTTTGCTTAAATTTTGTAAACTTTCACCTAATTCAGTATATTCTTCAAATAGTTTTTTATCAAGTTCTTCAATTTCTTTTTCTACACTTTCAATTTTTTCTTGCCACTCCTTATGAACGGATTTGAAAAATTTCGGTGGTTTATCGTTTTCTAAATTAGCTAAAAATTTATATCTTAATTTGATTTGCTCTTCAAGAGATTTTATAGAAATTTCACTTATTTTAATAGAATGATATTCCATTAGTTGTAGTAAGCCTTTTGATATTTCTTGTGATTCTTTAAGAGCTTCAATTAGTTCTTCTTTTGACATTTTCTCGTAGTCCATAAATACCTCCTTTTTAATGGATTTTTGCACTGCAAATGTATTATAACATATATTTGGAAAATCGGCACGAAAGGTCGCTTATTTTTTGTAAAAAAAATGGAATAATAAATTTTAAGGTGATTGTTATGAAAGAATATAATTTCAATAAAAACATCAAATCGGTTATATGCCAAAATATTAAAAAATACAGAAACGAAAAGAATGTAAGACTGATGGATTTAGCTGAAGCTGTGGATGTAACTCCTGATCATTTAAAAAGAATTGAATCTGAAAATGACAGAAATAACATATCATTAACTACCTTATATAAGATAGCCGTAGTTTTAGATGTCAGTATTGAAAAATTTTTTGAAGAATAAAGAGATATGAAAACAAAATCATATCTCTTTTAATTTTAATGGATTTTCTTCAATGATTTCTAGTTTATACTTTTCTTTCAATATTTGTTTCATATCAGCGATAACTTTATCAGTATTTTCAAAATCACTATTGAAAACATCAGCTGCCGAATTGAAATGTTGTTTTAATGATGATATACCAAGTATATCTAGTTCATAACCTCTTGCTAAATAAAATGCTATATAAGGTGCTGCAATATTCTCTTCAATATAACGTTCGCAATCAAGCACAAATTTATTTTGATTTATTTCATCATACATAAAATTAATCCTCCTAGCTTTTATATATCACTCTTTTTTTATTAAAAGTCAAGTGATGATAAAAGCTAGTTTTTTGTTTATAGGTTAAAAATCGCATACTAATTTTTGACTGTTATTTAGGAGGTAATAGTCAATGGATGAAATACAAAGACAAAAAATTAGAAAGTTAAGAAGTCAAGGTTATGGTTATTTAAGAATATCATCCTTGTTAGAAATTTCTCCAAATACAATTAGATCCTTTTGTAAAAAAGAAAATATAGCAGGACACATTAAAACTGGAGAACAATTAAGAGGAAAAGATAATCTTCAAGTGTGTAAACAATGTGGAAAGAAGTTCTATCAAATAGCAGGAAGAAAAAATAAGACTTTTTGTTCTGATAGTTGTTGTAAGGTTTATTGGACTCTCCATAAAGATAAACAACGTAGGTTAGTTCCACAAAAGTATAATTGCATTATTTGTAATAAAGAATACTTTGAATATCCATCAAGGAATAGAAAGTATTGTTCCAGGGAGTGTTACTACATTAGTAAACGCAAGGTGGTGGACTTTGATGCAGATAAAAAATGAAATAGCATATCAAATCACAATGAGACATTTAAAAGATATGTTAGATAAGAAGATTATTTCAATCGAAGAATACAATCAAATGATGGCTGAATTTAAAGAGAAATATACACCAAAAATAAGCAGTTTATTCTTTGAAATAGCCCAATAAGACTTGATATATACATCATTTAGAGTGATATATAGTAATGATAAAAATGGAGGTGTAAGATGCGAAAAATAACAAAATTAGAAACAAAAAACATAGAACTTCCTAAACTTAAAAGAGTGGCTGCTTATGCAAGAGTATCAGTTGAAAGAGGAAGAACATTACATTCTTATTCTGCTCAAGTTAGTTACTACAATGAATTAATTCAAAAAAATCCAGAGTGGGAATTTGCAGGTGTTTATTCTGATTTAGGTATAAGTGGTACTGGAATTGAAAAACGTAATGATTTTAAAAGGTTATTACAAGATTGTGAAGAAGGCAAGATTGATATTATTCTTACAAAATCTATTTCAAGATTTGCTAGAAATACAGTTGACCTTTTAAATGTAGTAAGGCACTTAAAAGAATTAGGTATTGAAGTTAGATTTGAAAAAGAAGGCATCAG
The DNA here is from genome assembly GCA_050950925.1 of Erysipelotrichaceae bacterium. GTDB lineage: Bacteria > Bacillota_I > Bacilli_A > Erysipelotrichales > Erysipelotrichaceae > UBA1783. Next base: position 57,083 of record JBMNIN010000005.1, on the reverse strand, counting down.
TTCCTTAACAGGGGATGGAGAACTTATGCTTTCAATACTAGCTTCATTTGCTCAAGAAGAGGTTATATCAACAAGTAACAATATTAAATGGGCTATAAAAAAGAAATTTGAAAGTGGGAAACCACAATGCAGATATAAGATATATGGGTATCGTTGGGATGGTGATAATTTAGTAATAGAACCTGAAGAAGCAAAAATAGTAAAGCTCATATTTCAAATGTATTTAAATAAAGTATCAGCAGAAAGAATGGAGATAGAACTTAAAGAGATGGGTGTGATTGCAACTAATGGAGGATATTTTAATATTGGAACTATTAGAGATATGCTATTAAATATAACTTATACTGGAAATTTATTATTACAAAAATCCTATACACCAAATCCATTGGTAAGAAGAAAAGTAAAAAACAATGGACAGCTTCCAAAATACTATGTCGAGAATAATCACGAAGCTATAATTCCTATGGAGATGTTTATTCAAGTTCAAGAAGAAAGAAAAAGAAGAAAAGCAGAAGGTCAGAGAGCTAATTTCGGTAAGAATATAACTTGCTTTTCATGTAGAGTAAAATGTCCGATATGTGGTAAGAATTATATGAGAAATTCAAGGTCTAAAAATTCTGATGGAATAAAAGCTCATATATGGACTTGTGGTACAAGATTAACAGGTGGATCAAAAGCCTGTCCTGGAAAAACTATAAATGAGATTGCATTAAAAAGAGTTTCAACCAAGGTTCTTGGATTAGAAGAATTTGACCCAGAAGTTTTTGATGAATTAATAGAAAAAGTTATTGTTATTGGGAATGATATTTTAGAATTTCATTTTAATGATGGAACAGTAAAACAAGAAAAATGGGAATATAATGGCAAAAAAGAATCTTGGACAGATGAACGTAAAAAAGCTAGAAGTGAAAAAAGTAAGGAGATGTGGAGGCGAAAAAATGAAGAAAAAAATAACCAAAATTGAACCTACAAAGATTGAACTTCCAAAACTAAAAAAAGTAGCTGCTTATGCAAGAGTATCAGTTGATAAGGGAAGAACGATGCATTCATTCTCTGCACAAGTAAGTTTTTATAATAATCTAATACAAAAAAATCCTGAATGGGAATATGCTGGAGTTTATGCTGATTTAGGAATTAGTGGAACAGACATAAAAAATAGAGATGAGTTCAAAAGATTATTAGATGATTGCGAACAAGGAAAAATTGATATTATTCTTACTAAATCCATTTCAAGATTTGCAAGAAATACAGTAGACCTTTTAAATACAGTAAGACATCTGAAAGAGCTTGGAATTGAGGTTAGATTTGAAAAAGAAAATATTAATTCAATGTCAGGAGATGGAGAATTAATGCTTTCAATACTTGCATCATTTGCTCAAGAGGAGTCTATATCAATTAGCAACAATGTGAAATGGGGAACAAGAAAAAGGTTTCAACAAGGTATACCTAATGGTAAGTTTGGTATTTATGGATATAGATGGGAAGATGAACATTTAGTTATAGAACCAAATGAAGCTAAGATAGTCAGAATAATATATGAAAACTTTCTAAAAGGAATATCAGCAGAAACAACTGAAAAGCAATTACAAGAAATGAATATTAAGTCATATAAAGGTGGAGATTTTGGGGCATCATCAATAAGAGCTATTTTAAGTAATATTACATATACAGGGAATTTATTATTTCAAAAGGAATATATCGTTGATCCAATAACTAAAAGGTCAAAGAAAAACAGAGGAGAGTTACCGCAATACTTTGTTGAAAACACCCATGAAGCAATAATTCCAATGGAGATATTTGAAAAAGTTCAAGAAGAAAGAAAAAGAAGAAGAACACTAGGTGCTAGAGGAAATAGAAGTTTAAACACAACAGCGTTTACAAGTAAAGTTAAATGTCCTTTATGTGGAATGAATTATAGACGAAGCGGAAAAAGACAATCTAAATATAGTACAGAAATTTATTATGTTTGGATTTGTAGAACAAAAAGTGAAAAAGGTGCTAAATATTGTAGTGCGAAGATAATACCAGAAAAAGAATTACAAATTGCTTCAAGTAAAGTATTAGGAATAGAAGAATTTGATTCAAATCTATTTGATGAAAAGGTAGAAAAAATTATACCAATTGGTGATGATTTATTGGAATTCTATTTCTATGATGGAACAATTATAAAACAAGAATGGCATTCTCATGCTAGGACTAGATGTTGGGATGATGTAAGAAGAAAAGAATGGGGAGTGCAAATAAAGAAAAGATGGGAGGATGGTAAGTATGTCAAAGAATGTAAGAACGATACCTGCAACTGTTAATTTATTTAATGCAACTCCAATAAATGCAGTAAAAAAGAGACGAGTTGCAGCTTATGCCAGGGTTTCAACAGACCAAGAGGAACAGCTAACAAGTTATGAGGCACAAGTTGATTATTATACAAATTACATCAAGTCCAGAGATGATTGGGAGTTTGTAGAAGTTTATACCGATGAAGGAATAAGCGGTACATCAACAAAACATCGTGAAGGATTTAAGAAAATGGTTGATAATGCAATGGCAGGAAATATTGATTTGATTATTACCAAGTCTGTATCAAGATTTGCTAGAAATACGGTTGATAGTCTTACCACAATTAGAAATTTAAAAGAAATAGGATGTGAATGCTATTTTGAAAAAGAAAACATCTGGACATTTGAAGGAAAAGGAGAATTACTGCTTACAATAATGAGTTCATTAGCTCAAGAAGAAAGTAGATCCATATCAGAGAATGTCAAATGGGGACACAGGAAAAGATTTGCCGATGGTAAAGTATCAGTGCCATTTAATAATTTCCTAGGCTATAAAAAAGGAGAAGATGGAAACCTTGTTATTGATGAAGAACAAGCAATGATTGTAAAAAGGATATATCGTGAATTTTTATCAGGGTCATCATCTGTTGCTATTGCAAAGGGACTAACAAATGATGGAATAGAGACTCCAGGACATAAACAAAAATGGTATGCTACAACTGTTAGGAGTATTCTTACCAACGAAAAATATAAAGGAGATGCGTTACTTCAAAAGCATTATACTGTTGATTTCTTAACTAAAAAGCAAAAAATAAATAATGGAGAGGTACAACAATACTATGTTGAAAATAACCATCCAGCGATTATAGAACCAGATGTATTTGAGATGGTAAGATTAGAAATTGATAGACGATTAATGCTTAAGGGTAAGTATAGTGGAACTGATATTTTGACAGCGAAGATTAGATGTGGAGAATGTGGTGGTAGCTATGGAGCTAAAGTATGGCATTCAAATGATAAGTATAGAAGGGTAATGTATCAATGCAATAGTAAATACTCTGGAAAAGAGAAATGTAAAACACCCGCAATAAGGTCTGAAGATATCGAAAGCAGATTTGTAAATGTAGTTAATATATTAATTGAAAGTAAAGATGAGATAATTTCAAATTTAGAAAAAGTACTTGATAAGATATGTAACAAAAAAGAATTGCTAGAAGAAAAAGAAAAATTGGAAAATAGCCTAACGGAACAAGTAGAAAAAATACAAGACCTAATCGATATAAATTCTAGAGTAGCACAAAATCAAGAAAAATATAAAAAAGAATATGATGCCTTAATAAAAAACTATGATGAAACTAAATGCAAGTTTGAACAACTAGAAATTAAATTATCTCAACAAGCAGCTAAGCATCAGATGATAAAAGATTACATTAATACTTTAAAGAAACAAGAAAAGCTTTTGACAAAATTTGATGGTTTGGTTTGGGGAAGTTTGCTAGAAAGTGCGACAATTAAAGATAAGGATGTCATAGTATTTAGATTTAAAGATGGAACAGAAATAAATGGATAAAATTATTTAATAAATTTTTAGGGCAAATGTGAAAATTTGCTCTTTTTGTGTTATAATATGCTTACAGATAAATAGTAATTTGTAAAGGAGGTATTTATGGGAATAGAACATTCGCAAAATTATTTACATAGTAAACAACTTGTAGCGACTTTGTTATCAAAGAGTAATATTTGTAACGACGATATTATAATTGAGATAGGTCCTGGAAAAGGAATTATTACCATTGAACTTGCAAAAAAAAGCAAGCAAGTTATAGCAATAGAGTTTGATGCGAAATTAGCGAAAACTTTATCTGAAAAGTATAAAGAATCTAAAAAAGTTCAAATAATAGAGATGGATTTTTTAAAATATAAAATATCAGTAAAAGAACCATATAAAGTATGTGCAAATATTCCATTTAACATAACTGCTGATATTGTGAAAAAGGTATTTGAAGCCGATAATCCTCCTGAAGATATATATTTCATAATGCAGTATGAGGCTTTTCTCAGGTATTCTGGACAGCCCTTTTATAACGAAAGTTTGAGGTCTCTTTTATACAAACCTTGGTTTTCCGCTGAATTGATTTATGAGTTTAAACCATCAGATTTTTATCCTGTGCCAAATGCACGAATATGTTTTGCTCACTTTCAAAGAAAAACATCTGCTGATGTTGAGGATGCGATAGACTATAGAAATTTTCTGTCATATATATTTTTAGCATCTGGAAATACTTTCAAAGATAAAACAAAAAAATTGTTTACTTATGAGCAACAAAAACGCATTTGCAAGTTTTTAAAAATTAAATTAGAGTCAACGCTTACTGAAATCTCATACGATGGATGGCTGTACCTATATGATGTTTTTCTTAAATTTGTTTCCAACGAAAAAAAAGCTATTATATTAAATGCTGAACAAGACATGAAAAACAATCAAAACAAGATTCAAAAAAAACATCGAAATCGTAATCATGGTTATTGGAAATTTGAAGCTAAGCGCCAAAAAAAATTAAAATTTGAAAATGGAAAATAAGAATTTTATCAGTAGCTATATTTCAAATTTCTATATTATTAGCAATAGTGTAAACAAAAAAGTTGACAGAAAAAAGTAATAAGTAAATCATAAATTACAATTTGAAATGAAGTTGGAATACTATGGCTAATGAAAGTAAAAAAGATTTTAATGTAATGATGAACAACAATAAAGATATGCCTAAAATACAAATAGTAGAAGATGAAAAAATAATAAAAAAATATGGTGGAACTAAAATGTTTTTTGCACCACCTATTTATTATGATGAGTTAATGAAAAAAGTACCAAAGGGAAAACTTATAACTGTTAGTGTTATGAGAGATTATCTAGCAAAGACAAATAATGCAGACTTCACTGATCCTATGACAGCAGGTATATTTGTAAATATAGTTGCTTGGGCTAGTTATCAAAGAGATGAAGATATTACACCATACTGGAGAACTTTAAAATCAGATGGAGAATTAAATGTTAAATATCCAGAGGGGAAAGAATTACAAAAAAGATTACTTGAAGAAGAAGGACACACAATTATTTCAAAAGGAACAAAGAATATAAAATACTATGTTAAGGATTTTGAAAATAGTTTGATAGAACTATAATTACAAATTACAATTTTATAGTTATTGATTTATAGTAATTTACCGAAAAGATTGTCAGTAATGACAGTCTTTTTTGTTATATATTGACTTTTAACGGTAACTACTATAAAATATAGTAGTGTAGCTTATAGCAAAAAAGGAGATGTGGAGTATATGAAAAATTATGACAACTATTTTCTTCCAGTAGATAATATGGAAGAAGCAAAAAGATATTATGAGGAAATATTGGGGTTAAAAAAGAAATTTGATTTCTCTGATAAGGGAATGGTTGCTTATAATATTGGAAATGAAGAACCTGCAATAATTTTAAAAGACAAAAATAAATTTGAGAATTTAAAGCCTACAATATGGTTTGAAGTAGAAGATGTTGCAATCTTCTATAAAGAAATGTTGAATAATGGTATAAAATTTTTGAGTGAGCCTTTTAAAATTGGAACGGGTAATGCAGTCGAGTTTGAAGATCCATTTGGAAATAGACTTGGCGTTACAGATTATATTAAGTAAGAAGTAGAGATTATGTCAAATATAGATTTGGTATTATTAGGACTTATTAAACAAAAATCACAAAGTGCTTATGATATTAAAAAAAATATAGAATATCGTAATATACCAAGATGGGTAAAAATTAGTGAACAGTCTATTTATAAGAAAGTATTACAATTGGAATCAAAAGAATATATTGTTAGCCATAAAGAGAAAGAGGGAAATATGCCAGATAAAGCAATATATACTATTACTAACAAAGGTAATGATTATTTTAATAAACTTATGAATGATATTTCAAATTCTGATGTTAGTCTATATTTGGATTTTAATATTATTATCACGAATTTAGATTTAGTAGATGATGAACAAAAAAAGATTCTTGTTTCTAATATAAAATCAAAGATATTAGAATTAAAAGAATTACTAAATGAAAGACGTTCTCATAGACAACATATTCCTAATGTTGGAAAACAAATGTTCAAACAACAATTAGCATTAGTAGAAACATTAGAAAAGTGGATAATTGATTTTGAGAATAGTTTAAAAGAACAAAATTAGCAAATATTGATTTTAAATTAAAAGATAAATTTGTAGGGAGGGAAATTCCATGAAAATAATCAACATTGGTATTCTTGCTCATGTAGATGCAGGAAAGACGACTTTAACGGAAAGCCTGCTTTATACAAGTGGAGCGATTTTAGAATTAGGCAGTGTAGATAAGGGAACAACAAGGACAGATACTATGTTTTTAGAACGTCAGCGTGGAATCACAATTCAGGCAGCAGTTACTTCTTTTAATTGGAATGACTACAAAATCAATATTGTAGATACTCCTGGACATACAGATTTTATAACAGAAGTGTATCGTTCCTTATCTGTTCTTGATGGAGCTATTTTAGTAATTTCTGCTAAAGATGGTGTACAAGCACAAACCAGAATACTATTCCATGCACTTCAAAAAATGAATATACCAACAATTATTTTTATAAATAAAATAGATCAGTATGGAATTAACTTAAATAATATTTATCAAAATATCAAAGAAAAACTTTCAAATGATATTATTGTTATGCAAAATGTAACATTAACTCCAGAAATATCAATTAAAAGTATCATTGATTTAGATGATTGGGATCCTGTAATTTCCAGAAATGATAAACTTTTAAAAAAATATATTGCAGGAGAAAAATTGACTATACAGGAATTAACGTATGAAGAATATAGGTGTGTTAAAAAAGGTTCGTTGTTTCCTATATACCATGGAAGTGCTAGAAATAATATAGGGACTCAACAACTCATTGAAGCTATTTCAAATCTTTTTTGTTCTGAAATGAATGAGAATGATTCAGAACTATGTGGAAGAGTTTTTAAAATTGAATATACAGACCATAAGCAAAGATTAGTTTATTTGCGTCTTTACAGTGGAACATTACACTTACGAGATACAATTATATTGCCAGAAAAAAAGAAAGTGAAACTTACAGAAATATATATTCCTTCAAATGGAGAAATGATACAGACAAAAACAGTTTGTTCTGGAGATATTTTTATTATACCTAACAATACATTAAGATTGAACGATATTATAGGAAATGAAAAGCTTTTGCCATGCAATGTATGGAATGACAAGACTGTACCAATACTACGAACAAGAATTGAACCGATAAAAATAGAAGAGAGAGAAAAATTATTGGATGCTCTTACAGAAATTGCAGATACTGATCCTCTTTTACGTTATTATGTTGATACGATAACACATGAAATCATCATTTCTTTTTTAGGAACAGTGCAGTTAGAAGTTATCTGTTCTCTGTTGATTGAAAAATATCACATAAACATAAGAATCGAAGATCCAACCGTAATTTATTTGGAAAAACCATTACAAAAGGCAGATTATACTATTCATATTGAAGTACCACCAAATCCATTTTGGGCATCGATTGGATTATCAATAACTCCACTTCCAATTGGCAGTGGAATACAGTACGAAAGCAAAGTTTCACTCGGTTATTTAAATCAAAGTTTCCAAAATGCAGTAAGAGAAGGTATTAATTATGGACTGGAGCAAGGTTTGTATGGTTGGGAAGTAACAGATTGTAAAATATGTTTTGAATATGGTGTTTATTATAGCCCTGTTAGTACTCCCTCGGATTTTCGCTTTCTTGCCCCAATTGTACTTGAACAAACATTGAAAAAAGCGGGAACGCAATTATTAGAGCCATATCTTTCGTTTATACTTTTTACACCACAGGAATACTTTTCTCGTGCATATAATGATGCACAAAAACATTGTGCAATAATTGAAACAAGTCAATCAAAAAATGATGAAGTTATTTTTACAGGACATATTCCTGCACGTTGTATTAATGAATATCGTAATACTTTAACTCTATATACAAATGGGCAAGCAGTTTTTTTGACAGAATTAAAAGATTATCAAATTGCTACTTGTGAACCAGTTATTCAATCACGCAGACCAAATAATCGAATAGATAAAGTACGCCATATGTTTAATAAAAAAGAAAATTAAGTTACTATTCGCTAAATTACAATTTGTTAAGTAGTTGATGATATGGATAAGTATTTAGAAATCAAAAAGATTTTTGTACTGTTTAGATGTGATTATGATAGAGAAAGGATGCTAATACAATTTGGTCTGTAAGCTATGATATTAAAAATAATAGCATTTATAGGATTGATGGAAATCCAAAAAGGAAAAAATATAAAATAGATACAAGGTTAAATTTAAAGAATAATTTTATGTTTAAGGTAAATCTAAGGCAATAGAAAATTTACTTTTTTCTGTTATAATATAAGTAATAATAATTTTAAAAGTGAGTTGATATGAAAATGAGAACAGAGAAACAAATATATGATACTATACTTAATTTTGCTAAAGCAGATGATAGAATTAGGGTGGTTACTTTAGAAGGTTCAAGAACAAATATTAATATTATACCAGATGATTTTCAAGATTATGATATTACTTTTTTTGTCACAGACATGCAGAGTTTTATTAATAGTGATGAGTGGCTTAATGTTTTTGGAGAGAGACTTATTATGCAAAAACCCGAGGATATGGAATTGTTTCCAAAAGAAGAAAAAGGGTATTCATATCTTATGTTATTTTGGGACGGAGTTAAAATAGATTTGACATTATTGCCATTAGAAGTTTTAGATGAATATTTTACTTGGGATAAATTAGTAAAATTATTATTAGATAAGGATAATCGTGTTACTAATATACCAGTACCTACAGATGAAGATTATTATATAGAACATCCGACAGCACGTTCTTTTGATGATTGCTGTAATGAATTTTGGAATACTGTAACATATGTAGTGAAAGGATTATGTCGAAAGGAAATTTTATTTGCAATCGACCATTTAAATAATATTGTGCGTATGGAATTACTGCGAATGATTTCATGGAAGGTTGGAATAGAGCAAGGTTATAGTTTTAGTCTAGGAAAAAACTATAAATTTTTAGAACGATATATTTCACCTGAATTATGGAAGAAAATTCTTGCTACATATAATATGGGGTCATATACAGAAATGTGGAAATCTTTAGAATTATGTATGGGAATTTTTAGAATGGTATCAAAAGAAGTGGCACAATGTTTAAATTATTTATATCCAGATTATGATAAAAATATTAGTAATTATGTTATAAGACAAAAAGAAAAATATCAAAGATAAAACATTTCTAACATTTGATGATAAAATAATTGGATATCAAAATTATAAAGAGGGCAACAAATTACAATTTATAGGGTAAAGATAATAGGAGCCGAAAGGCTCTTATTTTTGTGCCTTTAAATCCTATTCACTTACAAAACTTTTCTTATTATATATGTTAAATTGTATTCACTCTAAAAAGTTTGTTGTATTAAGAATGGTGTCGTGATAGATGTTGGACAGGGTGACTGCAGCCTGATAACATTTCCTTTTTCAAGTAGAGGATTACTGATTGATGCTGCAGGGAATATTTATAAAGATGTAGGCAAAGATATTATAATTCCTTACTTAAATGCTCTAAGTATAAAAAGTGTTGATGTTATAATATCACATGATGATTATGACCATAGCGGGGCGTTAAGCTCATTAGTTGATAATTTTAATGTATGCAGCATTTACAAGGAAAAACAAAAGGTGTTTTCATTAGCTAATCTGTCAATATATACTTTATTGCATGATGAAAAATATGAAGATATAAATGATAACTCGCTTATTTCCTATTTTAAAATTAAACAGTTTTATTTTCTATATTTGGGTGATATATCAAAAGATATTGAATATAAACTGGTTGAAAAGTATGATAATCTGCAGGTTGATGTCGTTAAATTATCTCATCATGGTTCAAATACTGCTACAAGTGAAAAACTGCTGGCTGCTTATCAGATGCCTATAGCAATCATTTCTGCCGGTCGTAATAATTTTTATAATCATCCATCTGAGGCTGTCATAGAAAGGTTGAAACAATATAATGTTTTCTTTCTATCAACCAAAGAGAGTAATGGTATCAGGTTTTTTGTATTTAATCATTTACTTATTTATCAAACATCTACCGGTCAATCAGGTTTTCTTTTAAAGTAATATGGTATAATTAATTACGGAGAAAAAATATGAATTATTTATTAACAGGAAAAGAAAGTTTTAATTTAAAACAAAGAAAAGAACAACTGATTGAAGAACTTGTTGGCAAAGAGAACCAGTTGTCTGTTAATTATTTTAGTGGTTATGATGAGATAGATATTGACGAAGTCATTGATGACTGCAATATGATACCTTTTTTATCGGCTAATAGAGTTGTTGTTTTAGAAAACCCGAAATTCTTAACGGTTCAGTCAGATATTAAAGAAAATGAGGAAACGGATGCTAAAACTCAAGAAAAAGAAGATAGAGAATTTTTACGTCAAAAGGTTTTTGTTGATAAAATAATTGAGTATTTAAAAAACCCGAATGAGACAACAACACTTATCATTATATTTGATTCTCTGGAAACTCCAAATAAGAAGTTTATAGATATGTTAACACCTTTTTTAAAACATGAGAAATTCGAACTTTTAAATGAAAATGATTTTAAAAAACTGGTTAAAACTGATTTGCTGGACAATAATGTCAGTATAGATAATCCGGCTTTTGATGAATTGTTATTAAGACTTCCAAATTCAATTGAAAATTGGAAAAGAGAATTAGAAAAATTAAAGCTCTATCCTGATGCAGTTACTCTGGAAGTAATTGAAAATCTTATCAGTAGACCACTGGAAGATAATGTTTATGAGATGACAAATGCCCTGTTTTCTAATGATTTGTCAAAAGCGCTGGGTGTTTTTAATGATTTAACGGTAAATAGAATTGATGTTTTCAGTTTAATTGGTTTAATCGCTTCAACTCTTAGAATGATGTCACAGGTATTAATGCTGTCTGAAATGGGTAAAAGAGACAGTGAAATATTATCTATACTTAAAATATCTTCAGGAAGACTGTACTATCTGAAAAGAGACATTCAAAATAGAAGTTACAATGAGATTTTAAAAGTATTAAACGATTTATCCCGATTGGATCAGGATATAAAAAGTGGTGTAATTGATGGGCAATTAGGATTGGAATTGTTTATTATTAAGACTGTCAGGAGTTAGTTATGGAATCGTTGAAGGAATTATATCGGATTGGACCTGGTCCATCATCATCACATACCCTAGCAGTCAGAAACGCCTGTCTGCTGTATATGGAAAGATATAGCGGTTATCCGGGTTATTATGTTGAACTTTGCGGTTCTTTAGGTTTAACCGGAAAAGGACATATGTCTGATAAAATAGTTGAATCGGTATTTGGAAAAGAAAAAGTACGGATTAAATTTAATCCTGAAGTTGCTTATAATTATCCCAATACGATGATTTTTCAGGCATTAAGTTCAAATGTTTTGTCAAATAAAATGGTTGTTTACTCAACAGGCGGAGGAGCGATAGAAGTAGAAGGAGAACCGCCGTTAGTTGATAAAAATGTCTATCCCCATAAAAATCTGAAAGAAATTATGAATTTCTGTCAGGAAAATAATTATAACTTTGCTCAATATGTTTTTAATTTTGAACCGGATATTAAACCATATTTAAGAAAAGTGTTAAACCAAATGTTAACAACCGTCAGAAGCGGACTGAAAAAAGATGGTATTTTACCAGGCGAATTAAAAGTAGTAAGAGTGGCTAAAAAACTATATAACAAAGCAATGGATTGTGAAGAAGCGAACATCAAAGAAAGACTGCTGATTTCCTCTTATGCTTATGCGGCAATGGAAGAGAATGCCAGCGGAGAAATGGTTGTTACCGCGCCTACTTTAGGAAGTTGTGGTGTTTTGGCAGCAATGATGGTTCATTACTTTGAAAAAGGAATAAGTAAAGAAATATTGGTAAATGCTTTAGCAACAGCTGGTGTTTTTGGAAATATAGTTAAAAGAAATGCCACTATTTCCGGAGCTGTCGGAGGTTGTCAGGCAGAAATAGGCACTGCCTGTTCTATGGCTGCCGCTTTTGCCGGTTATGTTGAGGGGCTTTCAAATAGAAAAATCGAATATGCAGCAGAAATTGCCATGGAACATAATTTAGGTCTGACCTGTGATCCGGTTGGAGGATATGTCCAGGTGCCCTGCATTGAAAGAAACGGTCAGGCTGTATTAAGAAGTATGGATTCGATGATTTATGCTAAATATCTTGGTGAAATAAGAGAAAATATTGTCACTTTTGACATGATTGTTGAAGTAATGAATTATACCGGCCAAAAAATTGCCATGGAACTTAAAGAGACTTCTTTAGGAGGACTTGCTGAAGTAGTTCCTATGTACAAAAAAGAATTTCCGGGCTGTTAATTGAACTTGAAAAAATCTGATTATGTTTATTGTTTTTTTATAGAATCTAAAACTAAAAAAATCAGGAGTAAACCTGATAATGTTTATTGTAATTTCTTTAGAAAAATAAAAGGCTATTAAGCCTGGTATTATTCTAATGAGTTTACAGCCTTGGCTAAACGTGCTTTTTGACGTCTGGAATAGTTTTTATGATAAATGCCACTGACTACGGCTTTATCTAATTTAGAGAAAGCTACATTTAAAGCTGCTGTTGCTTCTTCTTTATTATTTTCAGCAACGGCGTTAAAAACATTTTTCATAGCCGTTCTTAAAGCGCTTTTCTTCGCTTTATTGAGAGCATTAGCTTTAATATTAGTGATAGCTCTTTTCTTTTTTGACTTAATATTAGGCATAATTAACCTCCTTAAACACAATGCTTATTTATTTTAACAAAATCAATTATAAAATGCAATCTATATTTTATGTAAATTATTGACATGTGGTTAATACGTGATAATGTCTTAAGTGTTAATACAGGAAAATGTCCCAAATGTGTATTAAGATAAATACTGTAAGTTTATGGAGGTATTTATCGAGTTATGAGAAAGATAGAATTACGTATGAGTGAACAGGAAAAGTATGAAGTAATTAAGGCATTGGTAGATGATAAAGGAAACAAGAAACGTGCAGCTTTAAAGTTAGGAATATCTGTAAGACAAATTAATCGTTTAATCAGGGTGTATAAAGAGAAAGGAAAAAGCGGTTTCCTCCATAAAAACAGAAACCGCAAACCAGTAAATTCTCTACCACAAGAATTAACTGATTATATTGTAAAACTTTACAGGGAGGTTTATCAAGGGTTTAATTTTAGACATTTCAGAGACATGCTTGAAGATAGAGAAAACATTGTTGTTTCCTATAGTTTTATATACAAACTGATGATGAAGAATAATATAACTTCACCTAAGATTCAAAGAGCAACAAAAAAGAAAATAAGAAAATCTATTATTAACGCTTCCAGCGAAAATTTAAAAACTTAGATTACTGATCATACAATACCTTTAGAAGATGCTCATCCCAGAAAAGAAAGAAAGAAATATTTTGGTGAACAGATTCAAATGGATGCTTCTATTCACAATTGGTTTTCTGATGAGAAGTACGCACTACATTTAGCCATAGATAACTGTACCGGCATGATTGTTGGAGGTTTTTTTCAAAAACAAGAAACTTTAAGGGGATATTATATCGTTTTCAGGCAGATTTTAAAGAATTATGGTATCCCATACTGTTTCTTTACCGATAATAGATCTATATTCAATTTACCTAAAGATGTCTATAAACACGACCATAAAGATGTTCTTACACAGTTTGGCTACGCCTGTAAAAGTCTAGGTGTTTCAATTGAAACGTCATCTGTATCACAGGCTAAAGGTATGATAGAAAGAGCCAACGGGACATTCCAGTCAAGGCTTATTAACGAACTAAGGTTATATGATATAAATGATGTAGAAAAAGCTAATGCTTATCTTATAAACAAGTTTATCCCTGATTTTAATAAGAGATTTGCGCTTGATTATAAGAGTGTGGAAAGTGTTTTTGAAGAATGTCCTAGCGATGAAAAAATCAACTATACATTAGCAGTAATTTCAGCTAGAAAGTTTGATAACGGTTCTTCAATTAAATATCTCAATGAATACTATAGAGTTTTTGATAAAGATGGTTATTTAAAGTGTTTCAAGCCTAAAACGGAATGTCTAGTAATAGAAGCTTTTGATGGACAACTGCTGGTTAGTGTTGATGAGCAGGTATACTCTTTAGACAAGTTAGAAATGCACGAAAAGCATAGTGAAGACTTTGACTATAAACCAACTGTTAAAGTCGATAAAAAGGTTTATATTCCTCCAATGACTCATCCTTGGAGGACTGACAATTTTCTAAAGCACAAGAAAAAAGCTCATCAGGAACATATATTTACATAAAAAAAGCGGATATTTTTTCCGCCTATGTTTGATTTATTTTGGGACATTTTCGCATATTATTGACATCTATATTTTATGTAAATTATTGACATCTATATTTTATGTAAATTATTGACATCTATATTTTATGTAAATTATTTGACAGAGAGTAAAATAGTGGAAAATACGAATATAACTTCGATAATATAACTTTGAATTATAAATAATATAAGAAAATAATGTATAATGTTAGGGGTGATTGAAATGAATGATGTCAGAATAATCTTTATGGGTACTCCAGTATTCGGAAAAGAAATATTAAGATGTTTAGTTGAAAACAACTATAATGTTATTGCGGTTGTTTCTCAACCGGATAAAAAAGTAGGAAGAAAACAGATTATTACTTTCTGTCCAGTCAAACAGTATGCGCTAGAACAGGGAATAAAAGTAATTCAACCGATAAGAATAAAAGATGATTTTCATGATATATTGGATTTAAAAGCTGACCTGATAGTCACCTGTGCTTATGGACAATTGATACCCGATCAATTATTAAAAGCACCAAGACTTGGCTGTATCAATGTCCATGCCTCGCTTTTACCGAAATTAAGAGGAGGAGCTCCAATTCAGCATAGTATTATGGATGGATATGATAAAACCGGTATAACAATTATGGAAATGGTTTCCAAAATGGATGCAGGTGACATTATTTCACAAAGAGAGATTGAAATTGATATTGATGATACCTATTCTTCTTTACACGATAAACTGATTGAGGTGGCTGCCGGTCTACTGATTGAGACGATGCCTGCAATTATTAATCAGAGTTATGTTGCACTTAAGCAGGATGAAAGAGAAGTGACTTATGGTTTTAATATCACCAAAGAAGAAGAACGTATTGATTTAAATAAGAGTTATTTAAATGTTTACAACCAGATAAGAGGCTTGTCTGATAATCCCTGCTGTTATGGTATTATCGATGGTAAAAAGGTAAAACTACATACAGTAAAAATGACTGATATTTATTATGAAAAAGAAAATGGGACAATAATATTTGAAAATAACGGTTTAGGAATTGTTATTGACAATAGATTACTTTTAATTGAAAAAATGCAATTAGAAGGAAAAACGCTCTGTGATGCTGCTGCTGTCAGAAATGGGGCAGCCAGAAATTGGGAAGGGAAAGTAATGTGTTAAAAAAAGTGATAAAAGCACTTGTTTCAATGGTTCTAATATTCATGTTTAGTTTTATAGTCAACATTGATATTGGTAATCTGGGTTATCTTTCTTTGGCTGATTATGCAATTATGAGTTTTCTTATGGTCGATGATCCTTCTTATGGCATGTTGGTTGCAGCTATTCCAGCATCCTTGGCTGATATTTTGCTGGGGCATGAACAATATTGTGCCTTTAACTTTATAATCAGAGCTATTGAAGGGTATTTAATGGTTTTTTTAAATAATAAAAATAAAGACTATAATGTCTCAGTCTTGTTGGTTGGCATACTTGTTTTAGTTTTACAGGTATTAGTTGATGTGTATTTATATGGACCAAAAATTATGTTAACATCTTTAATGTATAAATCAGCGGTAATTATAACAAGTATTATTTTAGCTGTTTTAACAAAAAGGTTTAAAAAGAAAGTTGAAGACAGGTAATGAAATGGATCAGAAATATATTAGAAATTTTTCAATAATAGCTCATATTGACCATGGAAAATCTACATTGGCTGATAGAATCCTGGAAATGACAAAGACCGTTCAGTCAAGAGACATGGTAAATCAGGTTCTGGATGATTTAGATTTAGAAAGAGAAAGGGGTATTACTATAAAACTGAATGCTGTGTCTTTAACTTATGATGCTGAGGATGGAAACAGTTATTTATTACATTTGATTGATACCCCCGGTCATGTAGACTTTACTTATGAAGTAAGCAGATCTCTGGCAGCCTGTGAAGGTGCTGTTTTGGTCGTAGATGCTTCTCAAGGTGTAGAGGCCCAAACATTGGCAAACGTTTATCTGGCAATTGATAATAATCTGGAAGTTATACCTGTTATCAACAAAATTGATTTACCAGGTGCCATGATTGATTATGTTAAAGAAGAAATTGAAAATGATATTGGTCTTGATACTACTGATGTTCCACTAATTAGTGCCAAAACCGGATTAAATATTAAAGATGTGTTAGAAAGTATTGTTAAAAAAATCCCGGCTCCGGGCGGAGATTTGAAAGCGCCGCTTCAGGCCTTGATATTTGATAGTTACTATGACAGTTACCGTGGAGTAATTGCTGCGGTGAGGATTAAAAATGGTATCTTAAAAGTTGGCGATAATATTAAGTTTATGAGTAGTGGAAACAGTTATTCAGTTACTGAGGTAGGAATCAGATCACCAAAGGAAATCAACAAACAGTTTTTGCAATGTGGTGAAGTAGGTTGGCTGGCCGCTTCGATAAAATCAGTTAAAGATGTCAGAGTAGGTGATACTATTACTACTGTTGATAATCCCTGTAAAGAACCTTTGCCAGGTTATAAGCAACTGCTGCCAATGGTTTATTGCGGCTTTTATCCGACAGATAATGGTCGTTATAATGACTTGAGAGATGCTTTAGAAAAATTACAGTTAAATGATGCTTCTTTAGTCTTTGAAGCTGAAACTTCTCAGGCTCTGGGTTTTGGTTTCAGATGTGGTTTTTTAGGATTATTACATATGGATGTGGTGCAGGAAAGATTGGAAAGAGAATATAATCTTGATTTAATAGCTACAGCACCAAGTGTTATATATGAAGTTAAATTAACCAGTGGAGAAACCTTGAAAATTGATAATCCGGCCCTGGTTCCGGCAAGTCAATATGTTGAAAAGATTTCTGAACCATTTGTCAATGCCAAAATAATGTCTCCAACTGATTATATTGGCCCGATAATGGAATTGTGTCAGAAAAAAAGGGGAACATACAAGGATATAATTTACCTGGATGATAAGAGAGTCATAATTATTTATGAACTTCCGCTATCCGAAATAGTTTTTGATTTTTTTGATAGACTTAAATCTGCAACTAAAGGATACGCTTCACTTGATTATGAGTTGATTGAGTATCGTTCCAGCAGATTACAGAGAATGGATATTCTGATTAATGGTGAAGTAATAGATGCCTTGGCCAGTATTGTCCATAGTGATTTTGCTTATCAAAGGGGTAGTAATATCACCAGAAGGTTAAAAGAACTGATTCCTTCTCAATTGTTTGAGATTCCGATTCAGGCTGCCATAGGTGGTCGGGTGATAGCCAGAACCAATATCAAAGCATATCGAAAAAATGTTTTGGCTAAATGTTATGGCGGCGATATTTCCCGTAAAAAGAAACTTTTGGAAAAACAAAAAGAAGGTAAAAAGAGAATGAAATATGTCGGTGAAGTAGAAATACCGCAAGAAGCATTTATGGCATTGCTGTCAATGGATGAGGAGATTAAATAATGAAGAATATTTTAGATTTAATCCAGAAAATGAGAGTAGATTGTGGCTGGGATAAAACAGATACTTTACCAATACTGATTAAATCTGTTTCAGTTGAAGCCGGCGAACTTCTGGAAACGATTCAATGGAATGACCAACAGTTTAAAGAAGAAAGAGTTAAAAGTGAACTGGCAGATGTTTTAATGTACGCTTTATCTATTGCCATTGATAATGACTGGGACATTGAAGAAATTTTAAAAAATAAAATTGATGATGTATATAAGAGGTATTTCATAGAAAATGATTAAAGGTTTATATGTCCATATTCCTTTTTGTAACAGTATTTGTGGTTATTGCGATTTTGTCAGAAGTAAATATTCTCATTCATTAGCCAGCCGATATCTGACTCATTTAGAAAAAGAACTGTCTGAAATAGAGCAGGACAGTTTTTATAGTATTTATATTGGCGGAGGTACTCCAACTTCATTAAGTGAAAAACAATTGGAACAGCTTTTAAAAACGTTATCAAAGTTTACTGTTTATGAAGAGTACACTATTGAAATAAATCCTGAAAGTTTTACTAGAGCCAAAGCTGAAATTATAAAGAAATATGGAATAAACAGAGTTTCTATCGGTATACAGAGTTTTAATGAAAGTCTTCTTGCCCATATGGGAAGAAAGCATAGAAATATTGATGTAGAAAATACTTTACGATACCTTGAAGAGGCGGGAATAACTAACCGTTCTATTGATTTAATTTTTGGTTTTAAAACTCAAACACTGTCTGATGTTCTTACGGATTTATATAAGGCTGTCAGAACTAATGTAACCCATATTTCAATTTATGATTTGGAAGTCTATCCTAAAACACCATTTGGCATCAGCAGATATGAAAAACTGGACAATGAAACCTGTTTTATTATGTATCAGAGTATTGTTGAATATTTAAATCAGCACGGATATAAGCAATATGAAACCAGTAATTTTGCTTTGGGAAGTTTTCAATCCAGACATAACAGACTATATTGGAAATATGAAGATTTTAAAGGGGTAGGATTAAGTGCCGGTTCGAAAATCAGAAATATAAGAACAGATAATACTGCCAGTTTTACTGAATATTTTAATGATAAATATATAGCTGAAACTACCAGATTATCTGACAGAGAGATTGTTTTTGAAGCGATTATGATGAATTTGAGAATGAATGAAGGCATAGATATTAAAGAGTTTGATGAAAGATTTAACTGTAATATATTGGAAGAGTATCATCAGTCAATTGAAAAAAATATCGACAGAGGACTTTTAGAAATAAAAAACGGCTATTTGAAAACTTCCTATAAAGGAATATTTGTATTAAATGATATTTTGGTTGATTTTATGAACAAATAATGTTATTATTTTATGGCTGTCAGGCTGTGTTTTATAGATTCCTCATCTTATTACTCGGCTTGAACAGGACTTTGTTTTGTCAGGAGGAAAAAATGATTACAAAAGAACAAAAACAACAGGTTATCAAAGATTTTGCCCGTTATGAAGGTGATACAGGTTCTCCGGAAATTCAGATTGCAATTTTAACAACCAGAATTAACCGTTTAACCGAACACTTAAAAGAACATAAAAAAGATTTCCATTCATATCGTGGTTTAATGAAAATGATTGGCAGAAGACGTAATTTATCGAATTATTTACGTAAAACTGATATCAATCGTTACAGAACATTAATTGAACGTTTAGGCTTACGTAAATAGTCATTGGAAACGGCTTTAACAGATGTTAAAGCCGCTTTTTATAATAGATGCAGATTCAGTTATATCGTTAAACTGTCAATCAGATTATCATTTATATCATACCATTTAAAGATATTATTTTCTAAAATCATATAACCATGGACACTATCTTCTTTTGGCAATGAAATACTTCCGGGATTTAGGTAGGTATGATTATCATACTTTATATTTCTTTGAACATGAGTATGCCCGTGCACTAAGATATCTTCCTTATTCAATGGAGGAAGATTGTTGCTGTTGAAAGTATGCCCATGAGTAAAGAAGATGTTTCTTTTATTAATTTCAATAATAAAGTACTGTGTCAGAAGCGGAAACTCAAGTACCGTCTGATCAATTTCTGCATCGCAATTACCCTGTACTGCGATGATTCTGTCTTTAAAATCATTTAATAAAATTGCCAGATTTTTCGGATCATGTCCTTTTGGCAAATCATTTCGAGGCCCATGATATAGGATATCGCCCAAAAGAATTATTTTATCAGCATTATGCTGCCTGAATTTTTCTATTATTATTTTCCCATAATAATATGAGCCATGAATATCAGATGCGATTAAATATTTCATAGTAAATCTCCTTATAGATATTTTAACATAAAAAAAACAAAAACCTCATAATTGACAGAGGTTTGATTTTAATGGGGTGATTGACGGGACTCGAACCCGCGAATGCTGGAGCCACAATCCAGTGTGTTAACCAACTTCACCACAACCACCAGCGCCTTTTTATAATATACCAAATGTTTAAAAATGTAAACATTTAAATCGTAAATGTATTATAATGAGTAACAATGGAGGGAAGAGTATGGACAAAAAAAGTATAAAAAAAATAACAGGTTCAAGGTACTATCTGCTGGGTATAGGTGTTATTTTTTTAATTTTTGCTTTATTAAGTTCGCTTGTTATGGAAGAAGCAGAAATTAATGAAAACAAAACACCTTTTTCATATACCGGCATTAAATTCAGCGAATATGAAAAAGCAGGAGAATATGTTTATCTGGATGTAGTGTGGATAGATTCTTTTGCCTATAGAGAAACTGGAGATTTTATCGAAGAGTACTGTTACGCTATGGACAAAGAAAACTATATTTATGTTGTTTGTATTTCAGAAGAAACGCTCATTGAAATTGAAAATATATACAAGGAAAATCCGGAAAACTTTTCTTACCGCTTGCAGGGATATCTCTATAATTTAGATGGTGAAGTAAAGGAATTTGCCAAAGATTCGATAATCGACATTCTTGGAGAAGATTTAAGTAATGTTTATGATAATTTTGACTTATATTTTTCTTCAACTTTTCTTGATACTGTAAACAAACCTTATATTACGTCAGATGAAGTTGTTATGGTAAGCATTTTGTATTTTGTTTTGGGCTGTATATTTTTTGCTGCAGGAGTGCTTAGAGTATTGAAAGTCGGAAAGCTTAGACAGAATAAAGAATATGCTCAGATGATTGATGAATTAAAAAGACCGTCTATCTGGAATATAGTTTCGATGAAAATAGCTTTAACGGATTCCTATTTGTTTTATTATGGCGGGAAATTAGGATTTATCAGCTACAAAGAGATTAACATGGTAGTACATGAAAAGAATGAACTGTTTATAGCAACTGATTCAGGTATTATCAAAGTTGGAAAATGTGACAGTTCTCTGTATGAAGATATAAAATCTTATATCGAAAATAAAAAACAGAATATGGCTGAAAATTTCGGGACAGCTTAAATCCCGAAACTGAGCAAGTTGAAAAAAGTGATTTTTAGTAATATAATTGAAAAGAGATCAAGAGGAGAAATATTATGGGAAATAAGAAAATATTAGTAGAAACAAGTGCCAGGCATGCTCATTTGACACAGGAACATGTAGAAGCGTTATTTGGCGAAGGATATCAGCTGACTGTCAGAAAAACGTTATCTCAACCCGGTCAGTTTGCCAGTAATGAAAAAATAACAGTTGTCGGTCCAAAAGGTGAGACAAGGATGTCAGTTTTAGGCCCGACAAGAAAAAATACCCAGATTGAGGTATCTTTAACCGATGCCAGAGGTATTGGTGTTAAAGCGCTTGTAAGAGAATCTGGTGATATCGAAGGTACTGAGGGTTGTACAATAGTCGGACCAAACGGTTCAATTACTATTGATAAAGGTGTAATTGCCGCTAAAAGACATATTCACTTTACTGAAGAAGATGCCAGAAACTATGATGTTAAAAATGGAGAAATTGTTTCAGTTAAAGTTGAAACTGATGGCAGAAGTCTGACTTTCTCTGATGTTGTCTGCAGAGTTTCAGATTCTTTTGCTTTAGCAATGCATATTGACACAGATGAATCAAATGCTGCTGGCGGACCTGTTGAAGGTACTATCATTAAATAATAAGTAATTAAAGGGGTTTATTTTTTAACTCCTTTTTTTGTGATTTATCTTGTCATAATAGTGTATAATAAGCCTTGTGTTGAGGAGTGTAAAAATATGAAAATTGAAGATAGATTTATCAGTTACACCAAAATTGATACCACTTCAGATAGTAAAAGTAAAACTTGTCCAAGCACACCAAATCAACTTGTTTTAGCTCAAATGTTAGTTGACGAGTTAGCGTATCTCGGGATTAAAGATGCCAGGAAAGATGAAAATGGATTTGTTTATGGAACTGTTAAAAGCAATGTTGATTATAAAACAGATGTAATAGGTTTTCTGGCGCATATGGATACAAGTGATGCTACAAGTGGGGAAAATATTAAAGCCAGAATTATTAGAAATTATGACGGCAAAGACATTATTCTATCAGATGGCATATATTCCAGGGTCAGTGACTATCCTTTTTTGGCTGATTTAAAAGGAAAAGATTTGATTGTTACTGACGGAACTACTTTACTGGGTGGTGATGATAAAGCAGGAATTGCCATAATTATGGATTTTGTCCAATATCTTTATGAAAATCCGGAGATTAAACATGGTAGGATAGCTTTATGTTTTACTCCGGATGAAGAAATTGGTACAGGTATTCTGAAAATTGATTTAGAGCAGTTTGTCTGTGATTATGCCTACACTTTAGATGGCGGTCCTGTAAATTATGTAACCTATGAAAATTTCAATGCCGCCAGTGCAACAGTAACATTTAACGGCAACAGTATTCATCCTGGAGAGGCAAAAAATAAGATGATTAATGCTAATCAGCTGGCTGTCGATTTTCATAACATGCTGCCAGTAAATCAAAGGGCAGAGTTTACTGAGAAACGTGAAGGATTCAATCATCTTCTGGAAATTACCGGCAATTGTCAGCAGGCAAAAAGTTCATATATTATTCGAAATCACGATTTAGAATTATTGCATCAGCAGATACGTTATTTTGAATTGATAACAATGCATATGAACGAAATGTATAATCGTCAAGTTGTTGAATTGCAGATAAAAGAATCGTATTATAATATGAAAGAATGTTTAAAAGAAAAAATGTTTGTTGTTAAACAGGCCGCTGAAGCAATTGAACAATTGGGCTATACAGTAAAATATGATCCTGTTCGTGGCGGAACAGACGGTGCACGTCTGTCGTTTATGGGTATTGTTACACCAAATCTTGGAACAGGTGGCAGAAATTGTCATGGTAATCATGAATTGGTTATAATTGATGAAATGAAAGAAATGGTTAAAGTTTTAATCAATATCGTAAATATAGTTGTAGAAAGAGGTGTAAAAGAATGATTATTCAATCAAAAAGAGTCTGGGTAGCAAATAATTTCAACCCTTTACAAATTGAAATTGAAAATGGAAAGATTATAGCTATACATCCTTATGGTACTAAAGAAGTATGTCATGATTATGGAAGTTTAAGAATACTGCCAGGTTTTATTGATATTCATACTCATGGTGCTTACGGATTTGATACTAATGATGGTGATGAAGCCGGTTTAAGAAACTGGATTAGCCGATTACCTGCTGATGAAGGTGTTACTTCATTTTTGCCTACTACAATCACTCAATCGGTAGAAGTATTATCAAATGCGGTTGAAAATGTCGCAAAGGTAGTTAAAGAGGGTTATGAAGGTGCCAATGTGTTAGGTATTAATTTTGAGGGGCCTTATTTAGATATGAAATATAAAGGTGCTCAACCACCAGAACATATCTTGCCTGGTTCAGTTGAACAATTTAAAATGTACCAGCAGAAAGCTGACGGTTTAATTAAAATTATTACATTGGCTCCTGAACATGATGAAAATTTACAGTTGACAAGATACTGTTGTCAAAATGGTGTAGTTGTTTCTTTGGGACATAGTTCATCCAGTTATGAGACAGCAGTACTTGCTGTTGCCAATGGTGCAAAATTATTGACCCACGTTTATAATGGTATGTCGCCTTATGGACACAGACAATTAGGTTTAGTTG
This sequence comes from Erysipelotrichaceae bacterium, assembly GCA_050950925.1. Lineage (GTDB taxonomy): Bacteria > Bacillota_I > Bacilli_A > Erysipelotrichales > Erysipelotrichaceae > UBA1783. The sequence goes on along the minus strand of JBMNIN010000005.1, from coordinate 32,729 downwards.
GTGCAGCCTTCAGAATCAGAGATATGTATGGCGAAATTATTGCTGATGGATATCATTCTGCTCCTGAAGCAGTTAATAACTATTTTTGTGTAAAAGGAGCTGATCACGTTGTGATGATTTCTGACTCTTTAAGACCAAAAGGATTGCCTAAAGGAGAATATACTTCTGGTGGTGCTGCTATTGTCATTACTGATGAAGGAACTGCCAGACTGATTGATACAGGCACATTAGCGGGATCTACGCTAAAAGTTAACAGGGGTTTACAGATTCTTATTGAAAAGTGTCTGGTAGATGTTGCTGCAGCAATTAATTCTTGCACTCTAAATCCGGCAAAACTTTTAAGAGTTGATAATCATAAAGGCAAACTTGCGGCCGGTTATGATGCAGATATAGTAATTCTGGAAGATAATTATGATATTCATCAAACCTATGTAAAAGGAAAAACGTTCAAATAAGAAGGTGATTTTAAAATGAAATATATATTTATTGTAAACCCTACAAGCGGAAAGGGAAAAAGTCTCAGATTTGTTCCTTTGATTGAAAATTATTTCAAAAACAATGATAAGAAATATGAAATAATTTATACTGAATATCCAAAACATGCTACTGAAATTGCTAAAAGATATACTGCTGAAGACAATGTTATTCTATATGGCGTTGGTGGAGATGGAACAACCAAGGAAATTTTAGATGGCATTGATTTATCAGTCAGATTAGGTGTTATTCCAGGTGACACTGGTAATGATTTCTTTAAATCAATTGATACTGATAAAAGAACTGATGAAGAAATTCTCAAAGCTTCAATTGAAGGTGAAGATATTAATTTGGATTTTGGGTTATTTAATGGCCAAAGCAGGTTTTTAAATATTGCTTCTTTCGGACTGGATGCTGCAATTAATGTTTATGCCAATGAAGTAGCTAAAAAGAAGAAAACAATAATTCCCGACAAATTTATTTATTTCTACAGTATTTTCAAGGCTGGATTAAAACCTGAAAGATATCATTTTAAAATGACAGTTGATGGGAAGGTATATGAAGAAGAAACAATTCTGGTTGCTGTCAGTAATGGAAGATTTTATGGCGGTATGTTTAATGCTTTTCCTGATGCCAACTTAGATGATGGGATATTTGATTTGTGTTATTTCAGGCCGATGAAACTTTCGACAATGATAGGGCTTATTGGTAAATATGCCAAAGGTACACATAAAAATGAAAAAGAATGTACCTGTTTCACCGGAAAAGAAGTTTATATTGAATTTGATAGAGAAATACCTGTTCAAATTGATGGCGAAAACAAACTGGTTAAAGAAGTTCATATTGAAATGAATAAAGGCAGGCTTAAATTTCGTGCACCTAGATTTAATTAGTTTGTAGTTTGTAGTTGAAAAAGTTTAATGATAGAATGAGTATAGTGAGGTAAATTTAATGATTAACGTTATTGTATGTAAAGATTATGAAGAAGTAAGTGATAAAGCTGCAGAAATTATGTTAGATGTGGTCAAAAATAATCCTAAAGCTGTCATTGGTTTGGCCACTGGTTCTTCACCAATAGGTTTATATCAGAGAATGATTAAAGACCATAAAGAAAATGGAACATCATATGCTGATATTACCACTTTTAATCTGGATGAATATGTCGGATTAAAGCCGGAACATCCACAGTCATATCATACTTTTATGCATCAGAACTTATTTAATCATCTTGATTTAAAAAAAGAGAACATTAATCTTCCTTCTGTCAAAGGAGATAATATGAAGGCAAACTGTGATTCGTATAATGAACTGCTGTCCAAATATAAAATTGACATTCAATTACTGGGGATCGGTTCTAATGGACATTTAGCATTTAATGAACCTGGAACACCTTTTGACAGTGTCACTCAGGTTGTTGACTTGTTGGAGTCTACTATCCAGGATAATGCACGTTTCTTCGATGGTGATATTTCTAAAGTTCCAACTCAGTCAATTACAATGGGAATTAAAAATGTTATGGACGCTAAAAGGATTCTGCTGATAGCTTCAGGCAAAAATAAAGCAGAGGCCATCTATCATACTGTCAAAGGTGAAGTCAGCACTGACTGGCCTGCATCAATATTACAGAAACATCCGGATGTAATTGTTGTTGCTGATAAAGAGGCTGCAAGTCTGCTTTAAGGAGAGGAAAATGTTAGAAATTATTTCCGGTAAAAATTTTGATGATGTAATTAATTCTGGCCCGGTATTGGTTGATTTTTATGCTGACTGGTGCGGACCGTGTAAAATGATTAATCCGATATTAGAAGAATTAAGCCAGGTATATAGTGGCCTGGTTAGAATTGTTAAGGTAAATGTAAATAATGATAAGGAACTGGCTCAAAAGTATCAGATAAGTTCAATTCCAAACTTGTTGGCTTTTAAAAATGGTGAAGTTATTAAACAGGTTATCGGGTTTCAAACAAAAGCTAATTTAATAGAGATATTAGAAACAATTAAATAGAGTACTACTATAATGTGAAAATCCAGGTTTAAACAGCCTGGTTTTTTATATCAGTATATGAATTATTATGCAAAATATATTTATTTGAAATATGTATAGAACATGTGTAAAATAATAACATCTGAATATGGAGGGGTTGAAACTTGAAATTTGATTATATACCAAAAGGAGTCTGTTCCAGAAAATATACTTTTGATATAGAGGATAATATAATCAGGGATGTAGAAATTATCGGTGGATGTCCAGGTAATCTGGCCGGAATAAGAAAACTAATCATTGGTATGGATATTGATGAAGTTATTAAAAGATTATCAGGTATAACCTGTGGATTTAAAAAAACCAGCTGTCCGGATCAGATTTCCAAGGCTTTGGCAAAATTTAAAGAAAAATAGAGGTTCAATTTTATGAAATTAATTCAGATTCTGAACCTTTTTATTTGTCGTTTTTAATAATTTTTAATGCTTGATTTAGTGGGTTTTCTGCAACTATTGATAAGTAGTAATTAAGCTTATTGCCTGTCTGGGGTGGTATTGAAAATCTTTCCTGAGAGTTCAGATAAAAATCAAGAGCACTTTCAGGTTTATAATTTTCTCTCTGGTAAACCATACAGGCAGCAATTCTATCAGCCACCATTTCCTTAATGTATTTTAATGGCATCTCAATATAGACAATCTGTCCTTTGTGAAAATCAATCCAGTATTGCCAATGGTGTTTATTTCTTCCCTTATGGTGTAGCCAGCAGTCAGAATATCCTTTCTCTTTTTTTTCTGAATCAATAGGACTTTTTAAACCGGTAAAATATCTGACAGAGGTAAAAAACTCACTAAAAGAGTATTTGCTCAAATCATGAGTTAATCCCTGCCAGTATAATCCTAATCTGAAGCAGAATTTCATTACTAGGAATCGGTGTTTATTAACCAAGTGTAAATGTTTGAAAAAGTTAATAAACATTATTTAAATCTCCATGTTTCCAAAGAACTTTGCTATTTTATTCAGATTAACCAGCTTGTAAATGAAACAGAATATTATAAACAGAGAAATAATCAGCAGCCATGTTGACAGAAATATTGCTTGGTCTTGTGAATTATTTGTATAAACTGCACTGATACCGGTAATTATTACCAATAAAATATTGGCAATCAGAAAAGTGTACCAGTATGTTTTCCATCTTTTAGCTAAAGGATCATTCAAACCCTTTAATAAATTTGTAAAACCTCTATATTCCAGATATTCGGTATATATATTTAAAATATATGGAATAATTAAAAACATCAGTAATATTGATAATGAATATTTTGACAGTTTATTTTCGGGAATTAAAGAAATCGTGCCACCTATCAGAATATGTAAAAATAAAAATAATGCCGCTTTGCTGAAAAGAGGTTCAATTACAGCTAATTTCAGAAAGAAATAGACTATTAGTAGATTTGCACAAATTCTAAAGGAATATAAGGCATAGCCTATGGATTTATACCCGTAATTAAAACTGAAATTACTAAAATAATCAAAGAAAGAATTTATTAAAACAGCTATAAAAATATAGTGGATCCATTTCTCTAAATATTTGGCATTTAGTTTAATAGTATAAATATTTGGGTTGTTCATAATAATATCTCGCTTTCTTTACATTCATTATATAAAAAGAAACAGGGTTGAACAATAATTTTCTATGTAACAAGGCTGGAAATAAAGTATTATTCATATGTTAAAGTACTGACAGACGTTAATGGTACAGTTTTATTTGTTTTTGAAATTTGTTATAATATCTAAGGTGATTTAAAATGAATGGTGTGTTGTTTGTTTTATTATTAGTATTTATTGATCAGATTTCTAAAATAGTAATGAAAGCTATTAATAGTATCCGTTCAGAAAGTTTTGTTGTAATTAAAGACTTTTTCTATATTACTTATGCGGAAAATACCGGTGCGGCTTTTTCTATTTTAAAAGGTCAAAGATGGTTTTTTATTGTTTTAGCAGCAGTAGTATGTGTGGCTATTGTTTTCTATTTAATCAGAAGTAAATCTAAAGCGTTGGAAAAGATTTCTTTATACCTGATACTTGCTGGAGCATTAGGAAATCTTATTGACAGAATAGTTTATGGATATGTAATTGATTTTTTGGATTTTTATATTTTTGGTTATGATTTTCCGATATTTAATTTTGCTGACAGCTGTATTACTGTCGGAGCAACATTGCTGATATTAAGCGAATTATATTCTGGAGTAAAAAAGAAATTATGGAAGAAATAACAGTTATTGTTGATGAAAAGATGGATGGTTTAAGAATAGATAAAGCCTTAAAAGGTAAAGTTGATTTATCGAGAACCAGATTACAGAAACTAATTGAAGAAGGTTTAATTTGCGTTGATGAAGAACCGGTAAAGAGTAATTATAAAGTTAGAATAGATGAAGAAATTACTATTGATTTACCGGAAGAAGTAGAGAAGGCAGTTAAACCGCATAAAATGGATTTAGATATAGTTTATGAAGATGATGAAATAATTATTATAAATAAGCCAAAAGGTATTATTGTTCATCCGACAGCATCGACAAAAGAACTTACCCTGGTTGAAGGAGTTTTATATCACTGTGGTAAATTAAGTGACATTAATGGTGTTTTGAGACCTGGTGTTGTGCATAGAATTGATAAAGAAACAACCGGTCTGATAATCATGGCCAAAAACAATACAGCGCATCAGTTTCTGGCAGAACAGTTAGCCAGTCATAAAATGAGCAGAAAGTATTATGCATTAGTTCATGGTGTTATAGGCCATGATCATGGAACAATTGATGCTCCTATTGGTAGAGATCCATATGACAGAAAAAAGATGGCCGTTACTGATAAAAACAGTAAAGATGCCGTTACTTACTTCACTGTTGTCGAAAGATTTAAAAATCATTCATTAGTCGAATGTTCTTTAAAAACAGGAAGAACTCACCAGATAAGAGTTCACATGGAATATATTGGTTATCCGATAGTGAATGATTCAACATATACTTCCAGAAAACAAAAAGGTGATGGACAAATGTTACATGCCGGAGAGTTGTCATTCATTCACCCTGAAACAAAGAAATGCATGACGGTAAAAGCGGATTTGCCTGAGGATTTTAAAGAATATCTTCAGCAGTTAAGAAAAGAGGTTTTATACAATGAATAATAAAGCTGCGCTATGGGCTTTACAGTTAATCAGGTATTTTATTATTTCAAAAGGTTATTTACAGGTATCAGTAGTAAGTAATTTTAAGTTTGATAAAAATGAAATTGATTACTGGCTGATTAATGAAAAAAACCCGAATTTTCCAATTATTCACATCAGTAACGATAATGAATATGCCAGGACTGAAAAAGCTCATTTTTTAACTGCAACTATCAGTAAAATCAAAGGTCTGATCAGATTTGAAACTGGTTCTATTTTAGAAATTTCATTAAATAGGGATTCAGCCAATTATATTTCGAATGATATACAGTATATAAAATTGCATCCTGGCGCTGAAGTACAAAAGGAGCTAAAAGATTCTTTCCCGGAAATTTCAACAATCATTTATGATGTAGAAAATATTGAGGTGGAAAAGAAGAAAATTGTAAAAGAGCTGGCGTTGAAATCAATAGAGAACACTAAAAAAGTCAAATCAGAAAGAATGGAAATAAACTTTAAGGAAAAGTTATGTTTTTCATTTTTGTTTCCAGCGACAATCAGTATAATAATTTTTGTTGCTCTACAATTGTTTGCGGTTGCTTATAAGACTTCTTTATTAAACAGTGCTATTATTTTCGGTGCTTATTATAAAGCCTATATCACAATTTTTCATCAGATTTATCGTTTTTTAACAGCTGGATTTGTTCATACCACATTTTTGCATTTACTGTTTAATCTGATGGCATTATTTGACATGGCAAATATTGCTGAAAAATATTACGGAAAAAACATTACTTTGCTTATTATGTTTTTGGGAATAATAATTGGCAATATATGTATATTTATTGGAAATGGTAATATCATCGCAGTTGGTCTTTCCGGTGGAATATTTGCTGTTTTTGGAGCAATTATAGTAATGTTTGCTTTGAAAGGTTATTTCAAAATCCCTTCATTCAGAAGGCAGATATTCAAAACAATTTATATTAATATAATTATTTCGCTGATGCCGGGTATTTCCCTTTTAGGTCACTTGGGTGGTTTTGTTACTGGAATTATGACCGGAATGATTTTTGCTAAAAACAGCAGTAAATCTTTGAAGATTAACTCGTTGATTTGTAGTATTATATTATCAATAGTATTAGGATATATGTCTTTTATTTATAAAGACTTCAATGACTTCTATGCTGGAACAGATTATGAAATCAGTCAGTTATATCAGAAAATGAATTTGAATAAGATTGCTAAAAAATATATAACTGAAACTCAGAAATATTATAAAGGGGAATAATTATGAAAAGTGTAATTGATTGGCATACTTATTTTATGAGTCTGGCACATTTAAGTGCCTTAAGAAGCAAAGACCCCAATACGGGTGTTGGAGCAGTAATTGTTGATAATGTAAACAGAATTGTTTCTATTGGCTATAACGGTATGCCAAGAGGTTGTGATGATTCATTGTTCCCCTGGGATAGAGATGGAAAGTTTTTAGAAACCAAGTATGCCTATGTTGTTCATGCTGAACTTAATGCGATATTAAATGCTCCCAGAAGTGTTCAGGATTGCAGTTTATATGTATCATTATTTCCGTGTAATGAATGTGCAAAAGCAATAATTCAATCAGGGATTAAAAAAATATATTATGAGTCTGATAAATATGCAGATGCTGATAATACTGTTGCCAGCAAACGCATGCTAACTGCTGCCGGTGTGGATTTAATTCAGCTGGATTATACTATAGAAGTTAAAATAAACAAAATACTGAAATCATATGACAAATAAAAAGACTTCAAAGGGAAAGTCTAACTGTATAATCAGTTTAAAAAACTCTAGAGGTCTTTTATTGAATGATTTTTGAAAGAATATGAGCGCTCTTAAAAGCTGAACAGTCAGTGGTGTCAACATATGATAATTTGACTAACTGGCCTGTGGATTCTATAGTGTAGTAGTTTTTGTAGTATTCTTTATTTAATAATTCAAAATTGTCAACACTATAAACACTATTGTCAGTCAGATTGAAGATAGTTATTTGAGCATCTTTAGAATCCAGATGGGTTATGAGTTTATTAATCAGAGTGAAATCACTTGCTTTCCATCCAATGATGATATTGTCAAACTTTTTTGAATGAAGAAAATTATTGATATTATAAACCATGTTGTCTAAGGCAATATTTAAAGTAACTTCATTATTGTCGTCAGTAAAACATCCCCAATTGCTGTTTAATAGCACGGATTTGTCTAACAGATGTAATAATTCTTTTCCAACGAGAGTATCCCTATATACCTGTTCATTGATAAAAATAATATTCAGCATAATTTTTCCCCTTTATAAATCCAGTATTTTTTCAAAATCAATTCTAAGATATTGTTCATCTTTTGTTTTAAGATAATTAATGACCTGCTGTGTCAGATAATTGGGAGTTGAAGCACCGGATGTTACTGCTACTTTACTTATATTATCTAAATTAATTGAAGTCAGTTCAAGGCTGTTTTCAATTTTATAGATGTTTTTTATTTTTGCCTGTTTGCCAATGCTGGCAAGTTGGGTAGTGTTGTTGCTATTGGGATCACCAACAACCACCAAAGCATCAAAACCTTCTAACTGTTTTACTGCCTGCTGTCTGGTTCTGGTCGCATTGCAGATTTCTTCTATTACTCTGGCGTGAGGGTATTTTTCTAATAATGATTTAATTATTATTTCAATATCATTGATGGACATAGTTGTCTGATTGGTAATTAATATTTTTTTATTTGTTATGTTTATATTGTGGATATCCTCAGGACTTGTAATCAGATGAATCCGATTATCAAGAGCCATTACCGCATCGCTTTCCGGGTGATCCTTCTTACCGATATAAGCTATATCATAACCGTTATTGAGATAATCAATGCATAGTCTGGCGTTTTTAGTAACATCAGAACAGGTTGCATCGACGACAATCAGACCTTTATCATATGCTTTCTGTTTAATCTTCGGATCAATACCATGAGCAGTAAAAACAACAACACCATCTTTTATTTCATCCAATAACTGTTCTTTGGTTTTATTTTTATCAGATAATGTAATTACATTATGCAATTGAAAACTGCCTACCACATATTTGTTATGCACCAGCATACCCAGAATATATATCTGTTTATCAGGATAGTCTTTGATAGCCTGTTTTACTTTGTTGACAGCATTAATAACCCCTTTACAATAGCCAGAAGGAACAACTTTATATACTTCCATAATCTCAACACCATATTTATACTAACATAAAGTAAATGTTTTATGTTACAATAAATTTCTGAGCAGGAGGTAAAATGTGAAATTCAATTTTAGAGAAGATATTCAGCAGTTAATTGAATATAAGAGATTTAAGGAACTGTCGCCAATTCAAAAAAAAGTCATCCCTTTAATTCTGGATAGAAAAGATGTAATAGGAGTTTCTGCAACCGGAACTGGTAAATCTCATGCTTTTATTCTTCCTGTTTTACAGCTGGTGGATAGCAGTTTAAATGAAATACAGGTAATCATAGCAGCACCGACGCGTGAACTGGCAATACAGTTATATACTATGATAAGTGAAATTAATATGTTTAATAAAGATATAAATATTAAACTTATTGCTTCAGGTAAAGATAAGGAAAGAATGATTGAAGGGCTCAAAAGGCAACCGCATATTGTAGTAGGAACAATTGGAAGATTGAAGGACTTATTTGTTGATGAAGCTGTTTTAAGATTAGACACTGCTAAAATGATTGTAATTGATGAAGCTGATATGACTTTAGAACTGGGTTTTTTAAAACAGGTTGATGAAATTTGTGGTAGATTACCTAAAAAATTACAGATGCTGGTCTTTAGTGCAACAATTCCAAGTCAGCTACAACCATTTTTAAGAAAATATATGACCAGACCAACATTTATTGAAGCTACAGAGCAGCATGAACTATCGCCAAATATAGAACATGTGCTGGTCAATTGTAGATATGCATCATATACTGATAAACTTTTAAAAATTTTGCCAGGTATACAGCCTTATGTCTGTATAATCTTTGCCAGAACAAAACAGGAAGTTATTTCAGTAGCTGAACTGTTAAAAAACAAAGGTTACGATATCATAGAAATTCATGGAGATTTATCAAATAGAGAACGAAAACAGGCTTTAAAATCAATCGCTGAAAATAGAACAAGTTATATTGTCTGTTCAGATATAATGGCCAGAGGCTTGGATATAGAATCTGTAAGTCATGTAATATCTTTAGGTTTGCCTTCATCTTTAAATTACTATACGCACAGAAGTGGCAGGACTGGCAGAGCCGGAAGAAGTGGAACAAGTTATATCTTATTTAATCAAAGTGATATCAGTGGTATTAAAGTATTAAGAAACCAGGGTTTTAAATTTGAATATAGAGATTATCGGAAGGGACATTGGGTAGAAGTAAAACCATTTGATTTTAAACCGACAAGAAGAAAAATGTCACAAGAGGATGTGGAGATACAGAAGATTCTCAAAAAACCTGTCAAAAAAATAAAACCAGGCTATAAAAAGAAAAGACAGGCTGAAATAGATAAAGTAATAAGAAGACAAAAAAGATTAAAGATTAGAGCGGCAATTAAAGAACAGCAAAAAGAAAGAGCTAAAAAAGCACAAATTGAAAAAAGAGAGAAAAGTAAATGATTAAACTTGGTTCACATGTTGCAATGGTTAAACCTGACTATCTTTTAGGTTCAGTAAATGAAGCTTTATCATATGGTGCCAATGCAATGATGATTTATACCGGAGCACCGCAAAACAGTTATAGAGTTCCTGTTTCAAATTTGAAAATAAAAGAGGCAATAAAAATATGGCTGGGCAATAACAACAGTTTAGATGATATTATAGTTCATGCTCCATATATTATTAATCTGGCCAATACAGCCAATTCTGAAATCTTTGAGAAAAGTAAAATAATATTGAGAAACGAGCTTATCAGAAGTAGTGCAATTGGTGCTAAATACATTGTTTTACATCCAGGGAGCAGTTTAAAAGATTCTCTGGAAAACGGTATTAATAAGATTGCTGAGGGATTAAATGAAATATTGAAGGAAGGTTTTAATGTCACAGTATGTTTAGAAACAATGGCGGGTAAAGGGTCTGAAATTGGTTATCGTTTTGAACATCTGACAGAGATTATCAGTAGAGTCAAGTATCCGTTAGGTGTCTGTTTCGATACCTGTCATACCTGGGATAGTGGCTATAATTTAAATGGTTTTGATCAGGTATTAAAAGAGTTTGATAAAATTATTGGGCTGGAGAAACTTTACGTTATTCATGTCAATGATTCAAAAAATGTTTCCGGCGCCAGAAAAGATCGACATGCTAATATTGGCAAGGGATATATCGGATTTGAAAATCTCAGTTATATTGTTCATCATCCGCTTTTAAGAGGTAAAACGATGATATTAGAAACTCCTTATATCGATGGTCTGCCACCATATAAAGAAGAAATCAAAAAGTTATTAAATCAAAAAGAAATAAATGCCGGATAAATTCAAATAATTTCGGCATTTTTAGCGCATTTTTATTAAATTTGATAATAATGATTCCGGAACAAAACTATCATTTTCTGATTGTTTTGATTTGATGGTAAAATTTTTGTAAAAAAAACAAATAATTATTGACACACTGGTTATAACCAGTTAAAATTGAATATGATGAGAGTAAAGAGTATGTATGATATTTATAATAAAGTACCATTATATTACAAGTTGGCTGATACTATTGAAGAAAAGATAAATGATGGAGTTTATCCGAAAGGGGAAAAAATACCTTCAGAAAGAGAACTTTGTGAAATATACGGTGTTTCCAGAATGACGGTCAGGCTGGCTATTGATGAACTTGTGAAAAAAGGAAAGCTTGAAAAGGTTCATGGAAAGGGAACTTATGTTCTTTCAAAGAGTATTGTTCAAAATCTGAATAAGGTCTACAGTTATTCCAGAGAAATGGATAAACAGGGAAAAGTTTCATCTACCAGAATGATAAAAAGAAATATAGTGGAAGCGGATGAAAAACTTGCTACAAAATTAAGAGTAAATGTTGGAGAAAAACTTATATATATCGAAAGACTGAGACTTGCAGAAAATGTTCCAATAATGGTTGAAAAGACATGGTTCATACGCAGTGTTACGCCATTTTTATTAGATATTGACTTTGTGGAAAAAGGTTTATATAAGACATTAGATGAGGATTATGGCATTAGATTTAATAAAGCCATCGAAACTTTTAAGGCAACACAGTTGAACTCATATGAATGCAGATTATTGAATTGTCCAAAGGACCAGTATGGGTTGCTTATAAAACGTGTATCTTACTGTAATGATAAGATCATCTGTTGTTCATCAATTGTATCTAAAGGAGATATATTTGAATTTAGTGTAGTATTGAGTGATTAGTATAAACATTAAATCAAGTTTTGTTTGCTATTGAGTGGTTATAACGTTATAACATCAGGAGGATAAATGATAAAGGATTATTTAACAGAAGAAAGTGTAAAAACTAATGTTGATGTGGATACCTGGCAGGAAGCGGTTTTATTTACTGGAAATACATTAATAGAATCAGGAAAGGTAAATGAGGAGTTTGTAAGGTCTATGATTGATGTAGTCTACAAATATGGTCCGTATATGATTCTGGTACCAAAAGTATGTTTCTTCCATGGAGAGCCGGGTTCAAATGTAAAGGAAACCTGTTTATCTTTATCAGTATTTGAGAAACCTGTTTATTTTAAAGAATTTGCCAATCAGCAGATTAACTGTGCATTTGCATTTGGGGCAGTTGATAAAGACTCGCATATGGAGATGATTAAGAATCTGGTGAGTATATTGCAGGATGATAAATTTATTGAAATGATTACTCATAATGCTTCAAAAGAAGAGATTATGAAAAAAATATCAGAATATTAACTAAGGAGGAAACATGAAACAGAAAGAATATTATGAAATCGTTAAAGAACAGTTGCAACGGCAGATGACAGAGGAAGCGGAAAATATTGAGAAGGCTGCTCACTTATGTGCTGATTCAATTATGAAAAAAAGAGTACTGCATGTGTTTGGCTGTGGTCATTCACAAATGTTTGCTATGGAAGTGTTTTACAGAGCTGGCGGTTTAGTTCCGGTCAATGCACTTTTAATTCCGCATTTAGCTTTATTCCCTAAAGCTAAGTTAAGCACAATTCAGGAAAGAGTTGAAGGTTTCAGTGGAGAGTATTTAAAGCTTGAGAACACCTCAGCAGATGATACGATGATAATTGTATCTATTTCCGGAAGAAATGCCGGTGTTGTTGATATGGCGTTAGAAGCCAAAAAGATTGGCATGAAGGTTGTTGCCTTAACATCGAAGGAATTCTCAGGCAGTGTTTCCAGCCGACACTCTTCCGGGAAAAATTTAAAAGATGTAGCTGATATTGTTATTGATGTTAAATGTGTTTCAGGAGATGCCTGTCTGTCAATGGATGGTATGAGAGACAAGTTTACAGGTACATCTACAATTTTAGGTATGATGGTTATGAATTGTATCACATCCCGTACAATTGAATTATGTGTCGAGAGAGGATATACTCCACCGGTTTATGTGAGTTCCAACCTTGATAAAGGTGATGCAATAAATGCGGAATATATTAAACAATATAGTAATTTGGTAAGTTGTTTATAGGAGAATGATAAGATGTTAAAAATTATTACTGTTTGCGGATTGGGTGTAGGCTCATCACTGATAATGAAAATGACAGTAGATTCTGCAATGAATCAATTGGGTCTAAAAAGTGATATTGAACATTGGGATATGGGAACTGTTAAAGCCAGACCATGTGATTTAATTGTCACAACCGAAGAGTTTAGAGATAACTTCGCTGACATTGACAATGTTGTTTATCTTAAAAACATGGTAGATGTCAATGAAGCTAAAGATAAATTAGAAAAGTATTTAAAAGAGAAAGGAATTATTTAGGAGGTATTAAATGCTAGATTTTTTAATTAACATTCTCGAAACGCCTGCAATCGTTTTGGGTCTTGTAGCACTTGTTGGTTTGCTGCTGCAGGGTAAAAGTGCTGGACAAGTATTTTCCGGTTCAGTCAAGACAGCTTTAGGTATGCTGGTTCTTGGTGCTGGATCAGGTTTAGTTGTCACAGAAATTCTTCCATTTGTAGATTTGTTTTCAACAGTATTTAATCTGCAAGGTTTTGCTACTTCATCTGAAGCAGTGGTAGGAGCTATGCAAAGTGCTGTTCCTGTTATTGCTAGTACAAGTGCACTTATCATGGCTATCGGTTTCCTTGTAAACGTAATTGTTGCAAGATTCAGTCCATTAAAGTACATCTTTTTAACAGGACATATGATGTGGATTTTATCAGTAGCAATCGCCGGTAGTCTGTATGTTGGTGGATTTAATGAAACAATGATTATTGTTGTTGGTTCTATTTTACAGGGATTAATAATGGTAATATTACCTGCTATTGCTCAACCGACAATTAAACTGATTACTAAATCTGATCAGTTTGCTTATGCGCACTTAACAACATTAGGAACTGTTCCTGCTGCGTATATTGGCGGATTACTAGGAGACAAGAGTAAGGACGCTGAAGATATTAAATTACCGGAATCATTAAGTTTCTTTAAAGACACTTCAATGTCTGTATCAATTGTTATGGGAATATTCTATTTAATTGTTGTATTGCTGGCTGGACCTGAAAAAGTAGCAGTTCATGCCGGTGCTCAAAATTATATTGTATTTGGCATTCTGAAAGCATTAGGATTTACAGCTGGTATCTTAATTCTGTTACAAGGTGTAAGAATGTTCTTAGGTGAACTTGTACCTGCATTTAAAGGTATCTCTGATAAATTAGTACCTGGCGCTATCCCTGCATTGGATGTTCCTGCACTGTTTGCTTTCGCACCTAACAGTTTGATGATTGGATTTGTAACAGCAGTTGTCGGTATGATTGTCGGTATGTTTGTATCTTCTGCATTATTCAAGACAGTACCATTAGTTTCAATAATCGGTGCATTTTTCACCGGTGGTGTAGCTGGTATTTTCGGTAATGCCAGAGGAGGAATGCGTGGAGCTGTAATTTCTGGATTTGTTTATGGTCTATTACTGATTTTAGGTTCAGGATTCTTATTTACAATATTTGATTATGCGGCATATGGAGCTGCTGGTGTCGGACATGACTGTGTAGACGTAATGGTACTTATGACAATTTTAAAACAGCCATATATTGGTATAGCTATTATTGTTGCATCATTCGCTTTATTATGCTGGGTCAACAGAAAACCAGCTAATAAATAGTAAGTTTATTTAGAAATAACACGTTAGATATTAGGCGTTGTTTCAACTTTCCGGGTCAGATTGAATATTGAAGAATTTGACCCGAAAATTAATTAATTAAAGGAGTGGTTAATGAATCACTCCTTTTGATGTGTTTATAAAAATCTGAGCATCAAAAATATTTATTTTATGTATTTATATATTGTTGGCATCTTTTTATAAGCCGGTTGACAGTATATTGGTATTTTTTATTATAAAAAAAAGATATAATAAATATAACATAGCAAGAAATTAAAGATTAATTTTAGAATGACATAAATTTAAATAAACTTAAAGGAGCAAAAAACATGATTAATATTGCAGTAATTGGATTGGGTAACATTTCAAAAAGAGTAATAGAAGGAATTAAATATGTAAAAGGTGCAAGACTGTATTGTGTCGCAAGTAGAAATAAGGAAAAGGCAAGAGAATTTAAAGAGCTGTATAATTCAGAAATTGCATATGATTGTTATGATGATGTCTATAAGGATAAAAATGTAAATATGGTTTATTTATGCACTCCCAATCATCTTCATTATTCTCAGATTATGTCATGTTTAAGTAGTGGAAAGCATGTGCTATGTGAAAAGCCGATGGTGAGCAGTGTTAAGGAAATAAATGAATTATTTGATTATGCAAAACAAAAAAACTTATTTCTGATGGAAGCTGAAAAAACAGTTTTTACTGCTATGCATAAAGAACTTAAAAAAACAATTAAAGAAGGAATAATAGGTGAAGTCATTTCAGTTTCAGCTGTTTATGCATATAATATTTCCTATTTTAACTTTCCGGAAAATCACTGGGCTTTTGATGAAAAATATGGAGGGTGTTTAAGAGATGTTGGAGTTTATCCAATATGTTTTTCCAATAGTATAGCCAATTCGAAAGTAAAAAATGTAATAGGAAGCAAATATATAAATAAAGAATATAAGTGTGATTTTGGCGGGAAAGGTATTATTGAATATGAAAATGGTGTTAAAGCCAGTATTGAATGCTGCTGGTATTATGATTCCATTGATAGAGGCTATGCGATAATATATGGTACAAAAGGAAAAATCTTCGTACCAGCCTACTGGAAAGGAAATAAATTTAAAATCATATTTGATAATAAGAAAATTACAGAAATAGAAGTAAAGCAAAATAGCGATTTTGAAGGTGAAATTCAGGAAGCTGTGAATATGATTAAAAATAATAAAATCGAAAGTCCATTAATGAATAGAGAAAAAACTATTGAAATTATGAAAGTAATTGAAAAACTGTCTTTTTGATATATTTGCTACTTTAAGTAAAATATATTAAGAATTATTAGAAAAAACTGCAATTCAAACTGCAGTTTTATTCTTGCCACATTTCAAAATTTTTGCCGACATCTTCAGGAATATGCGCATCACTTGCAAGCATTATTTTAACACCTTTATCTAATAGAATCTGCTTGAACTGTTTACTTAAACCGGCATCTTTATGATTGTATCTATAGTAACAGCCAAAGTTATTTTCTATATATAAATCTTTTTTAAGAGCCAGGTCAGCTATTTTATTATATGTCGCTGTTAAATTATAGGATGGATATATATTGAATAATTTTATTGTATCCGGGTGTGCTATTTGAGTGAACAAATCGCTTTCCATCATTTTAATAATTTCGTCATAATATTCTTTATATATTTTATCTGTATCATAAATATTCCATAGCAATTCTTTTGAGAAAGTTTCCATATCATATAACAATCCAAAAACGGAATGTACAGCACCAACCAGAAAATCAAATTTATAATTTTTCAGAATATTTCTGATTTGTTCTTCTTTTTTGCTGGTATAACAAACCTCTAATCCGAATTTAATTTCTATTGGATATTCTTTTGATTTGGCCTGTTCTATTAATTTCAGATAGTCATTAATACTGTCTTTAGATTTTTTCAAAAACCACTGTTTTTGTATTTCAGCAGCATTTTTAACATTTTCATATATCGGCCTGAATTCGATAAATCTGTGGGTATGATCTAATATCTGAATGCATTCTATATCTTTTTTTACGGCTTCAGAAATAAATATTTCTAAATATTCAACCGTGAGAGGCCCGTTTTCTAAATGTATATGTCCATCAGTCATTTTTATCAAAGTTATACGTACTGACTCTGATCATTCCTGGAATTTGTTTTATTTTACTTAATATGTCATCGTTAACAGCATCAGCGACATCGACCATTGTATATGCTAATTCATTTTTTGATTTATTCAAAAGATTTTCAATGTTGACATCTGAAGCTGACAGAGCATCAGAAATCTGTGTTAACATTTTCGGGACGTTTTTATGAATACAGCAGATTCTGGCATGGTTTTTAATATCCATGCTGCAATCAGGCAAGTTTACAGAGTTAGTAATATTTCCCCTTTCTAAATAATCCATAGTTTGTTTTACTGCTAAATAGGCACAATTATCCTCACTTTCTTCTGTAGAAGCCCCAAGATGAGGAAGAATTAATACGTTTTCATTACCAATTAGTTTTTGAACAGGGAAGTCAGTGATATATTTACTTATAATTCCAGTTTCAATCCCCTCCAGCAGTGCATCTGTATCAACTAAACCATCTCTTGAGAAATTTAGAACTTTCATATTTGGCTTCATTTTAGAAATTGTGTCAGCATTAACAATGTGTTTTGTTTTATCGTTTAAAGGAATGTGCAGAGATATGAAATCACAATTTTCAAGAATTTCATTTACCGTATCAGAATGATGAACATTTCTAGACAGGTTCCAGGCATTCGCTAAAGAAATAAACGGGTCATAGCCATAAACATTCATTCCAAAATCAATAGCAAGATTTGCTACCTGAACACCAATTGCACCAAGTCCGATAATGCCCAGATTCTTATGCAATAATTCATTTCCTGAATACAATTTCTTCTGTTTTTCAGTATCTTTTGCAACGTCTTCATTATCTTTCTGGGTTTGAACCCATTGCATCCCTTCATATATTTTTCTGCTTCCTAATAATAATCCGGCAAATACCAATTCCTTAACTGCATTTGCATTGGCTCCTGGTGTATTAAATACTACAATTCCCTTTTCACTGCATTTTTCAACCGGAATATTATTAACGCCAGTACCGGCTCTGGCAATGGATTTTACATTTTCGTTGAACTGATATTCATGAATATTCTCACTTCTCAGAAGTATGGCATCTTCGTCGTTAAAATCTTTTCCAATCTGATATTTATCAGTAAATCGGTTTAATCCAACTTCTGAAATATCGTTTAATATTTTAATTTTATACATTTTGCTTCTCCTCAAATTCTTTCATGAATTTTACAAGGTTTTTAACTCCCTCAACAGGCATTCCGTTATAGATGCTTGCACGCATTCCACCAACACTTCTATGACCTTTTAAATTTACAAAACCATTTTTGGCTGCTTCTGAAATAAATAATTTATCCAATTCATCATCTCCGGTTACAAAAGTTACATTCATAATTGATCGATCTTCCTTATTGACCGGATTTTTAAATATTTTAGAACTATCCAGATAATCATAAAGAATTTTTGCTTTTTCTTCATTGATTTTCTGCATATTTTCTAAACCGCCAATAATTTCTTCCAGGTGTTCTAAAACCAAATTACAGATGTAGATTGAATAAGTAGGTGGAGTATTGAACATAGAGTTATTAGCCATATGTACTTTATAACTTAGCATACTTGGGAGTTCCGGTTTTTCAATTATTAAGTCTTCTTTAATAATCACAACAGTTAATCCTGCCGGACCCATATTCTTTTGTGCTCCGGCAAAAATTAGATCATAGTCACTTACATTGTAGGGTTTGCTTAATATGCAACTTGAAAAATCAGCAATCAGTGGTTTTCCATTTGTTTCAGGTACATAGTTATAAGCAGTACCATAAATTGTATTGTTTTGGCAAATATAAACATAATCACAATCATTACTTATCATCTCTTTTGTTACTTTTGGAATATAAGAAAAATTATTTTCCTGACTGCTGGCTATTATATTTACCTCGCCGAATTTTTGGTGTTCTTCAATTGCCTTTTTGGTCCATTGTCCAGTATTAATGATATCAAATTTTTTATTTTTCATAAGATTTATTGGAATCATTGAAAATTGTAAAGACGCTCCTCCCTGAAGAAAGAGTACTTTATAATTTTCAGGTATGTTCATTAACCTTCGTAATCTGGCTTCACATTCAGTAATAATGGCTTCAAAATCTTTTGAGCGGTGGGACATTTCCATCACTGACATTTTTGAATCATTATAGTTCAACATTTGGTCTGCTGCTTTTTGTAACACTTGTTCAAAAAGACAGGAAGGACCGGCACTGAAGTTATAAACTCTGTTCATATAGCGCTCTCCTTTGTATCATTTCATACATATATATAACTGAAATTATATCATTTATATAACAATGTGTGTTATAAAAACAATTTATTGGCAAATCATTTCAAGTATTTCTTTTTTCAATTCTTCAACTATATCTCTTTGCGGTATTTTTCTGATAACCTGACCTTTTTTAAATAATAAACCTTCATTTATTCCCCCGGCGATACCAATATCAGCATCCTTGGCTTCGCCTGGTCCGTTTACCACACAGCCCATAACAGCTACCTTGATATCAGCTTGAATTGTTTCCAGGAAATCTTCTATCTGCTGAATGACAGGCAACATATCGTACATTGTTCTGCCACAGGTAGGGCAGCCGATTAAATCAGGAACATTATCAATTAAATCATAAGCTTTCAATAATTTTTTACAGGCCTTTATTTCCACAACAGGGTCATCAGAAATGGAAATTCTGATTGTATTGCCAATTCCTTTTCTTAGCAGTTCTCCAAGAGCAGCGCCTGATTTAATTAAACTGTAGTCTTTAGTTCCGGCTTCAGTTAATCCAAGATGCATCGGATAATTCCAGATAGTTGACGCCATTAAATAGGTTTCGACTGTCAGTCTTACATCACTTGATTTAAAAGAAAGAACAATATCATGAAAATCCATTTCTTCCAGTATTTCGACATGTCTTTGAGCCGATTCAATCATTGCTTCAGGACAATTTTTTCCATATTTATCCAAAACAAATTTTTCAATTGAACCACTATTGATTCCGATTCTGATAGGTATTTTTTTCGCTTTACATTTTTCTACTACTTTTTTAACATTTTCCTTTCCGCCAATATTTCCTGGATTGAGTCTTATTTTATCAACGCCGGATTCAATAGAAGCCAAAGCAAGTCTATAGTCAAAATGAATATCGGCCACAAGTGGGATAGAGATATTTTCTTTAATTTTTTTTAAAGCCAGAGCATCATCGAAATCAAGAACGCTACATCTAATAATCTGGCAGCCTATATTTTCCAGCTGTTTAATCTGTTTTATTGTAGCTTCAGTATCTTTTGTCAAAGTATTGCACATTGATTGAATTATGACTTTGTTTTCTCCGCCGATACTGATATTTCCGATTTGAACTCTTCTGGTATTTTTTCTATTAGTCATTTTAATTACCTCGCCAAAACCTGTCTTTAATAATAATAAAAATATGATAACAAATATTTGTCTAATATATTTATTATATTACTAAATTCGTTACTATTCAGCGAGAAAAAAACCTGTCAAGAGGTTTTATCCACAAAATGAATAAAATTCAAAGAAAATGACAGGTCCCATTAATCAAAGACAGATTAACTGACACCGGAAAAAAACAAAGGATATATTTAAACTGAAATCATATTATGCCTGCAGAAAGGCTCCAAACGTCTTTATGCGGCTTATTTATCAGCTGAAATATCCTTTTTTATAATTTCGGCAGTCAAAAGTTATCCACAATTTTATCTTAAAAACCTGTGGTAAAATATAACTGTAAAGAAAGGGGCGGCTGTTGACATGCGTTTAAATTCAAAACTGAGTCCGGAAAGATATTTAAAAAATAAAGTTTATTTTGACAGCGGTCTGATAGAAACTCTGGAAGCCTTAAACAGACAGTTGAATAAAGCCAGGGAAAGAGAACGCATATATCAGGCTGCCATTTATAAACTGAAGGATGAAAATGTAAATCTGAAGTTCAGGTACAGATGCCTGACTGTTGATTATAAATCCCTGCAATTCAGATACAGGGAAAAAAGCGAAAAAGAAAAGACAACCGATGAAATTATAAAGGATATCGGCAAAGAGATAGATGAAATAAAAAAAGACATTGATGAAGTTGTCAGAGAAAATGAAGAACTGCATAAAGAAAATACTGATTTAATTAATAAGGTAAGAATCCTGGAAAAAATAATCGAACAGGAAAGAAAGAAGAAAAAGGGCTATAAAGCCAATTCGACCAATTCAAATTTACCGCCTTCAAGTGATTTGTTCAGCCGTCATATCAGTAATACCAGAGAAAAATCAGGTTTGAAAAGAGGCGGACAGAAAGGTCATAAAGGCAGCTTTTCAGTTTTGAATGAAACTGCCGATGTGATTATTGACAGATACGTTGACAAGGCTCCGACAGGTGCAAAGGAAGTAAGAGATGAAAACAATAATATCCTTTACTATGTTACTCAGGAAATTGATTTAACTTTTAAAAGGACAATTACTGAAACCAGATATCATATCAATAAAACAAACCTAGAAGTATTAACTGAACAAGAGAAAAGTAAATACGCCGTTAATCCTGTTACTTATTCAAACAAAATTAAAGCAGTGACTTTATATTTACATAATCACGGATGTATAGCTTTAGATAGATTAAGTAAAGTTATCAGTGTTTTTAGTAATAATCAAATTAATATAAAACCCTCATCAATCTGCAATTGGCAAAAAGAGTTAGCTGTAAAAAGTCAAAAGTATCGAGAGTCTGTTTTAATTGACATTTTAAATTCAGATGTATTAGGTGTTGATGAATCAGGTTGGAGAGTAAATGGGAAAACCAAATGGTTACATACTCTGTCAACTAAAGATGCCTCATATTATTTGGTGACGGATAAAAGATCAGATAAAGAAACTGGCACAATAAAGTTATTGGAAGGATTTAATAACTATCTTGTTCACGATCATTTCAAACCATATTATAGTCTTGATAATCCGATACATGTAGAATGTAACGCTCACATCTTAAGATATTTAAAAGCCGGTATTGAGCAATATCACGATAAGTATTGTCAAAGTATGAAGTCGCTATTACAACAGATACTGCATGAAAGAAAGCAATATGTTAAGGATGGTATAGATTCATTTGAAAAAGAAAAAATCAGTAGATATGAAGAAATGTATACATCGATATTACAAAAGGCATTATCTGAATATGATAAAGAAAATCCAAATATTGCCAAGAAATATGAACCAGCACATATAAAACTATTTAGAAGGATGCTTGAATATAAACAGGAACATTTATTGTTTATGTATGATTTTAAGGTGCCTTTTGACAATAATTTAGCTGAAAGAAGTATTAGAAAAGGCAAAACCAAACTTAAAGTATCTGGACAAAACAATAATTTAGACACTGCTAATTATTATACTAGTGCACTAACGATTATTGAGACCTCTAGGTTAAGGAAAGAAAACCCATTAGAAAAAATGATAGAAATACTTAACAATTAATTTTCTATCTACTTTTCTATCATCAATTTAAATAATGGTCTACTTATTAATTTAAAAGTTAGACCATTTTTTTATTCAATATATTATTTGTCGCTGAATAGTAACCTAAATTCAAGAATAGATGTAAAAGTATTGCAAAATTTCAGTATTATGTGCTATGATACAGGAGCAAAGTTTGAAAACGGAGGGATTAAACGTGAGAGAAAACATTCAATTTAAATGCAGCGAATGTGGCGAAGAAAATTATTTAGGTTCCCGTAACAAAAGAAAGCATCCTCAGAGAATGGAAATCAGGAAATATTGTCCACGTTGCAATAAAATGACTATTCATAAGGAGAAAAGATAGAAGCCAGCATTGAGGCTTTTTCTTTAGTTGGATAATATGAAGGTCGAAGTAATAAAAGTCGGAATGTTTCAGACTAACTGTTATCTGATTTATAATGACAGTGAAATGATAATAATTGATCCGGGAGCATCATTTAAAAAAATTGATGAGGCAATTCAGAAACATGAAAATATTAAAGTTTCAGCTATTCTTTTGACTCATGGTCATTTCGATCATATTGGTGCAGCAGATAAGTTAAAAGAAAAATATGATTGTAAAATAATAGCCAGCCGGGATGACGAAAAACTGCTTAGAAATGAAAACTATAATAACATGGCCGGATTTTTTGCGACTGTCAAAAGCGAAATAGAATGGATTGAAAGTGATGAATTAAAGATTGGGTCAATAGATATCAGGATATTGTTTACACCGGGTCATTCTGCCGGTTCGGTAATGTATATCATTGATAACAAGCTTTTTAGCGGAGATACTTTGTTTAAATTATCAGTTGGCAGAACTGATTTATATTCAGGTAATTCTAAAATGCTGAAACAGTCACTGCAGCAGCTGTATAATCTGAATAGAGATATGGCTGTATATCCGGGACATGAAGATTTTACAACGGTAGGTTTTGAATTAGATCATAATCCATATATTTAAAAGTAACAGAAGTTGCTTTTTTTTTAGGAAAATAACGCATATAATACAACAATGTATTGTATGGAAAACAGGTTTGAGCAAATTTTAAAAGAAGCGGTTGATAAAAAAAGCACTGACATCCATTTTCTGATAAATGATGATGGAATTTCTATCAGTGTGCGAACAATTAATGGTTTAGTCATGATTGACAGTTGTTTTGATGATATAAGACTGTTTAATTATCTGCAATATCAGGCACATTTGGATGTTACTTCAACTAAACCGCAATCAGGTTCTTTCGGATATTATTATCAGGGAATCTATTATGATTTTCGATTTGCGGTGCTATCTACATCTAAAAATAAAAGTGGTGTGTTGAGGATATTGAATTGTCATGACGGTTTGACTTTGGAGCAGTTGACTTTTGAAAATGAAATGCATGAAATATTTCTTAAATGTATTAATCAGAGAAGTGGACTGATATTGTTTTCCGGATTGACTGGAAGTGGTAAAACTACAACAATGTATTCCTTATTAAAATTATTGGAAAACAAAACAATATATTCTTTAGAAGATCCCATTGAAGTAATACAAACAGGTATCACTCAACTGGAAATAAACGAAAGGATTGGTTTTGATTTCTCAGAAGGTATAAGACAGATATTAAGACATAATCCCGATGTACTGATGATTGGAGAAATAAGGGATGAAAAAACTGCTAAAAGTGCTGTTAGAGCTGCTTTGACAGGATGTCTGGTAATCAGTTCAATACATTCCAAAAGTACCGTTAGTGCTCTGCACCGAATATTGGAATTAGGAGTAAAAAAAGAAGATTTGATGGATTCATTATCCTACGTTTTCAATCAGCGTCTTTTTAAACGTTATCATCAGAATAATTATGTTTGTATATATGACTATTTAAACAATGACAGTATTATCAATTACTTAACGGGAAAAAATGTTGAAACCAGGATGCGGGCTAAAATAAAAAATGCTGAACAGCAGAAATTGATTGAAGGAAATAATCAGTATGAGTAAAATGGATGATTATAAATGGCTGATGCTGGCTAAACTTATTGAAAGATACGGAAGTATCAGGGATAGTTTGCAGATGTTGGAAAATATGTATCCTGAAACAAAAAGAATTAAGGAAATAAATCAAAAATCAGCTGAAGGGATTCCACTTAAAGACATACTGGATAATGATTCTTTTGAAAAGCAGTTATCTTTCTATATACAGTATATTGATATCAAACAGGCTGTCAGAATTAATTATCAGAAAAACAGGCAGAAGGAAAAACTGAAAAAACAATTAATTGAGAAAATTTCCTACCAGATTATACTTCTGTTAAGTTCGATTGCTTTACTTATTCTTTTTACAGAAACAGTATTGCCGAATATGATGGTAAGTTTAGAATTATCAAGTAGGAAAACTGATTCTATTATTTTGACTTTCAAAATTATCAATTCGATCAAAAATATTGTTCTGATTGTAATAATGATACTTATCAGTTTATTTGTTTATATTAAAGTATTTAAAAGGGAAGCTCATATCTGGCTGTTATTTCATAAAATCGGAAAAGATAAAATGTTTAAGATGATTGCTACCTATTATTTAGTTAATGATTTAGTTGTCTTTTTAAAAAATGGTCTGTCTTTACATCAGAGCCTGGATATTCTCCGTTTTAATAAAACAAACAGATTAACAGCATTATTAGCCCATCATTTCAATGAAGCATTATTAAAAGGAAGTGATTTTGAATCAAGTCTGGATATTGAATATTTTGACGATGAATTTCATTCAATCTGTCTGTATGGTTTAAAAGATGATGACTTTATCCAGGCAATAAATGACTATCAGCAGCTCAGCAGTTATAAATTTGAACAACTGATAAAAAAGATGAGTACAGTATTTCAAACAATCTGCTATCTGTTTGTGGCAGTAATAATTATTTTGGCATATCAGGTGTTATTGATGCCGCTGGAAATACTGCAGGATTTTTAAAGGAGGATTATGAAAAAAGGTTTTACAGTTTTGGAAATGATTTTGGTATTACTGGTTATAACAATTATAGTTTTAATAACCATTCCAAATATTGCTGAAAAAAGAAGAATAATAGATAATGTCGGATGCAAGGCTCTTATAGAAGTGGTAAATTCTCAAATACTCACATACGAATTAAGCGGTAAAAAAGTTACTGATATACAACAGTTGGTTGAAGCAGGACTTATAACTTCAGCTCAGACAACCTGTCCTGATGGAAAAAAGATTGTGATAGAAAATGGTCAGGCAAAAGTCAAATAGAGGATATTCACTAATTGAGACAATATTCGTCTTATTTATCCTGAGTATTTTTATTTTAATAGTTACACCAATATACAGAGCGGGTATAAATAGAAGTTCTTCGCTAATAATTAATGAAATTGTAATGGTTCAATATGAAGCAATCCTGGAAAGTTATTATGAGGAGTATGATTCTGAAGAAGTCTATATAAGATTTAATCGGACAGGAAATGTGAATATGGCCAATACTTATGATATAGAAGGAAATGAGATAGTAGTATCATTAGGGACAGGGAGAGTATATGAAAAAAACAAAGAAAGGTAGTATTTTAATTGAAGCCGTTATTTCGATAATTGCTGTAACAGTGGCGGTAGCAATTTTAATGGATATTATTACAATAGAAAAAAGAATTAACAATTTACCCGCTGCAAAGGATATGAATAAGTATTGGAGAAATCTCGAAAGATACAAATTGTACTGTCCAATCGAACTTCCCGTGGATATAGTCTTATCGAATTAATGCTTTCTCTTCTTATTGTTTCTTTTCTGTTTACTTTAACTGTTCCGATATTAAAGACAACATCAAAACTGCTGCATCAGGATATTTATACATATCAGGATGAAATAGGTTTATATCAAATGCAGATAACTTTAGCAACAAATGAAATAATTTCGGTTGACAGCTATGAAATCAGTTATCAGACTGAAAAAAATAATTGTCATATTTCCTTGGTAAATTTTAATGTTATTTCTCAACCGGGTTTTCTCTGCTTTTTAAAAGATGTTGACAATGTTTATTTTTATCAGCATTTTGGTATTATTTATATTGATTATGAAAGGGATGGTGAGTTTTATACTTACCCGATAGCCTATGTCCAATAACAAAGGATTTATTTCTATTTATTTTCTGTTACTGTTAACTGTAGTATCGATAAATTGCAGTCATGTTTTGAAAAGCCTGAATCAACACCTATATTTTAGAAAAAGGCTGGATACTTTTAGAAGATTAAATAATGCTGAAGTTTTAACAATTATGAGGATTAAAAAAGCTTATAAAAACTATAAAGAAAGAGATGAAATACTAACTTACAAAAACTGTATTATTGATATTTCAATTGATGGTTTTAAAGCCTATATAACAATTTCTTATAATGATTCCGTTAGAGAAAGAGAAGCTTACTATAATTTAGAATATGGAATTTTCAGTGTCTATAAATAATTTTTTACAAAATCATTAAAATCTTATATAATGTATTTGTCAAAGACAATACGTTTCCGACACAGAAGATATCGGGAGTTTGGACGTCGTTTGTTGGTGTGAAAGCCTGTAATTTACGGGAATCCTGAAAATAAACGCAGAACACCCACCTTGTATAGAAGGGGAATGGTCTTCAAACTTTGGCAAAAAGACCTTGAGGGGTCTTTTTTCTTTTGTTAATAGCTCTTGAAAAAAATGTGTTTTTTGTTACAATTATTGTATAAGAAAGAGGGATGAGTTATGGAATTTTGGATGTCTCTATTGTACGTGGTTATTGGCATTGTTATTGGTGCTATTGGTGGATGGTACTTTACGAGAAGAGCAATTGAAAAACAAATGAAAGAAAACCCGCCTGTTAATGAGAAAATGATTCGTGCTATGTTCATGCAAATGGGAAGAAAACCTTCGGAAGCTCAAATAAGAGCGGTCATGAGGAGTATGAATCAACATCAATAATAATCGAAAACCTAGACAAAAACTAGGTTTTATTTTCTATTAAGATAAAGATTATTTATTTTATATTTCGTCATTCATAATAAACAATAGTTATTAAAATATACTTAAAAAAAACAGGAAAAGATGTAAGAAAAAATAACTGAATTATATTTTTTGGTTATTTTTTAAATCTTCGTATTAATAAAAATATATTCAATTTTTATAAAATTTTTTATAAAAAATTTAGTTGACTTAATATTTCATA
>JBMNIN010000005.1:0-2500 GCA_050950925.1 Erysipelotrichaceae bacterium | reverse complement strand
GAATGAACCGGCGAGTTGCCGTACCGTGCGAGGTTAAGTTGAAGAGACGGAGCCGTAGCGAAAGCGAGTCTTAACAGGGCGCAAGTACGATGCGGCAGACCCGAAGCCGAGTGATCTAGCCATGGCCAGGTTGAAGGCTGGGTGAAACCAGCTGGAGGACCGAACCGACCCCCGTTGAAACGTTGGCGGATGAGCTGTGGCTAGCGGAGAAATTCCAATCGAACTCGGCAATAGCTGGTTCTCCCGAAATAGTTCTAGGACTAGCGTCGGAAGAAAGATGTGTGGAGGTAGAGCACTGAATGGATGATGGTCCCCCCCAGGGATACTGATTTCAATCAAACTCCGAATGCCATGCATTGTTTTCCGGCAGTCAGACAGTGAGTGATAAGGTCCATTGTCGAAAGGGAAACAGCCCGGACCGCCAGCTAAGGTCCCTAAATATATGCTAAGTGGAAAAGGATGTGGAGCTGCACAGACAGCTAGGAGGTTGGCTTAGAAGCAGCCACCCTTCAAAGAGTGCGTAACAGCCCACTAGTCGAGTGGCTCCGCGCCGAAAATGTACCGGGGCTAAGCATATTACCGAAGCTGCGGATTAATAGTGATATTAGTGGTAGGGGAGCGTTCTGTACAGCGTTGAAGTCACAGCGGAAGCGGTGATGGAGCGTACAGAAGTGAGAATGCCGGTGTGAGTAGCGAAATGTTGGTGGGAATCCAACACACCGTATGACCAAGGTTTCCAGGGCCAGGCTCGTCCGCCCTGGGTAAGTCGGGACCTAAGGTGAGGCCGAAAGGCGCAGCCGATGGACAACTGGCTGAAATTCCAGTACCCGCGTAAGAGTGATGGAGTGACAGAGAAGGCCGGCTGAACCGCATTAATGGATTTGCGGACAAGCTGAACAGCAGACAGGCAGGGAAAATCCGCCTGTGGAATGCAAGCAGTGATGTGGAGTGAACGGGTGACCAAGTAGCGAAGTCAGTGATGCCAGCTCTCAAGAAAAGCTTCTGGCGTTAATCTTACGGCGGCCCGTACCGCAAACCGACACAGGTGGTCGAGGAGAGTATCCTGAGGTGAGCGAGAGAACTGTTGCCAAGGAACTCGGCAAAATAGTCCCGTAACTTCGGAAGAAGGGACGCTCGAAAGAGCCGCAGTGAAAAGGCCCAAGCAACTGTTTACCTAAAACACAGCTCTATGCCAAGTCGCAAGACGATGTATATGGGGTGACGCCTGCCCGGTGCTGGAAGGTTAAGGGGAACTGTCATCGCAAGAGAAGCAGTGAACCGAAGCCCCAGTGAACGGCGGCCGTAACTATAACGGTCCTAAGGTAGCGAAATTCCTTGTCAGGTAAGTTCTGACCCGCACGAAAGGCGTAATGATTTGGGCGCTGTCTCGGCAGCAGACTCGGTGAAATCTTAGTACCAGTAAAGATGCTGGTTACCCGCAACTAGACGGAAAGACCCCATGGAGCTTTACTGCAGTCTGATATTGGATTTTAATTACCCATGCACAGGATAGGTGGGAGACGAGGATACTGACACTCCGGTGTCAGAGGAGTCAGCGTTGGGATACCACCCTTGGATAATTGAGGTTCTAACCGGGATGAAACCGCATCCGGGACAGTGTCAGACGGGCAGTTTGACTGGGGCGGTCGCCTCCCAAAAGGTAACGGAGGCGCCCAAAGGTACCCTCAGACTGGTTGGAAATCAGTCCGCGAGCGCAAAGGCAGAAGGGTGCCTGACTGCGAGAGCAACAACTCGAGCAGGGACGAAAGTCGGGCTTAGTGATCCGGCGGTGCAGAATGGAATGGCCGTCGCTCAACGGATAAAAGCTACCCTGGGGATAACAGCTTATCCCGCCCAAGAGTTCACATCGACGGCGGGGTTTGGCACCTCGATGTCGGCTCATCGCATCCTGGAGCTGGATTAGGTTCCAAGGGTTGGGCTGTCCGCCCATTAAAGCGGTACGCGAGCTGGGTTCAGAACGTCGTGAGACAGTTCGGTCCCTATCTGTTGCGGGCGCAGGAGATTTGAGGAGTGCTGTCCCTAGTACGAGAGGACCGGGATGGACATAGCGCTGGTACACCAATTGTTCCGCCAGGGGCATAGTTGGGTAGCTAACTATGGATCGGATAAACGCTGAAGGCATCTAAGCGTGAAACCGGCTCCAAGATGAGATCTCCCACTCGGAAGAGGTAAGTTCCCTTGAAGACGACGAGGTTGATAGGTCAGAAGTGCAAGTGCAGCGATGCATTAAGCGGACTGATACTAATCGAACGAGGACTTAATCTATGATATCCAGAAAAAGAATGCCCTTGACAAAGACAGAAAGATGAACTGTTATTCGGTTTTGAGAGAACAATCTCTCACAGAAACAAGAAGATCGGTGACGACAGCGAGTGGACACACCTGTTCCCATCCCGAACACAGAAGTTAAGCACTCCAGCGGCGACGATAGTTGGGCCTGCCCCTGTGAAAATAGCACGCTGCCGGTTCTTTTTTTATT
>JBMNIN010000004.1:0-236643 GCA_050950925.1 Erysipelotrichaceae bacterium | reverse complement strand
TCACAGATTAAATTCCTTTTTATATTTTGCTTCCTCTTCATCATTACATAAGACAAAGTGTCCTGGGCTGACTTCTCTAAAGGTTGGTTCTTGAGCAGAATAATCGTGGTCAACCAGTGGATTATAAACAATACGTTTTCTATTTTTCTCACTATGAGGATCTGGTAAAGGAATCGCTGATAAAAGTGATCTAGTATATGGATGCATTGGATGAGCAAACAACTGATCAGAAGTTGCTAGTTCTACTAAATTACCATAATACATAACCCCAATTCTATCTGAGAAGTATTTAACCACTGATAAATCATGAGCAATAAATAAGATTGTCAGTCCTAAGTCTTTTCTTAAATCATTAAGTAAGTTGATAACTTGAGCTTGTATTGATACATCTAAGGCGCTTATAGGCTCATCTGCAATAATTAACTCAGGATGCAGTACAAGAGCTCTGGCAATACCAATACGCTGTCTTTGCCCTCCTGAAAACTCATGCGGATACCTGGAAGCATGTTCAGGAACCAGTCCAACCTTATCCAGTACTTTATATACTTCCTGTGTAATAAAGTCCTTATCTTTAATACCACGTATTTTCAATCCCTCAGCAATCGTTTCCTTAACTGTCATTCGCGGATCAAGAGAAGCAATCGGATCCTGGAAAATCATCTGTATTTTATTAGTTAAACGTTCTTTTTTTGCTAATTTCAATTCAGCTTTCTTTTCTTTTTCTAATTTTACCTTTTCTTCAGTACTGGTTGCCTTTTCAATTAAACCGTCATAATGAGCAGCTACTTTTTTCATCTGAGATAAAGCATAAATCTTATTACAGTTTTTATGGTCATATTTTGCTGAAGCAATTTCAGCATTGAGTTTATCAATTTTTTCTTTTGCCTGCTGTTTTCTGGCAGCGACAGCAGAACTGTCACCAGCCAGCTCTTTAAGATCTTTTCTTAAAGCTTTTCTTTCCTGGTTTATTGCCTCCTTATATCTTCTGATACCGGCAGCTATTCTATGACCTTTAAAGTAGACTGAACCACCAGTAATATCATATAAACGGATAATCGAACGACCGGTTGTAGTTTTCCCACAACCCGATTCACCAACAAGACCAAAGACTTCGCCTTTGTAAATATCAAAACTTATATCGTTGACAGCTTTTAATTCTTTTCTGCCCATTTTGAAGAATTGTTCAAGATTTTGGACGGATAATAATACTTCTCTATTTTCCACTTCTGGCTTCCTCCTTCTTTCTCATTCTTTCAATACGATCTGTTACAATCTTTGGCGGTTCAATTTTCGGTGCTTTTGGATGCAGTAACCATGTTGCCGCCTGATGAGTTTCAGATACTGCAAACATCGGTGGTTCCATTTCAAAATCAATTTCCAAAGCATACTTGTTTCTGGCTGCAAAAGCATCCCCTTTTGGCGGGTAAATCATATTAGGCGGAGTTCCCGGAATTGCTTCTAATTTATCTTTAGTATCCAAATCAGGCATTGAAGAAAGCAGTGCCCAGGTATATGGATGTTTAGGATTATAGAAGATTTCTTCAGCAGTACCTTTTTCAACAATCTTACCGGCATACATAACAGCTATTCTATCAGCCATATTAGCTACAACACCTAAATTATGAGTAATAAAAATAACTGATAAATTTCTTTGAGCTTTTAGTCTGTTAATTAACTCCAGGATTTGTGCTTGAATTGTAACATCTAGAGCCGTCGTTGGTTCATCACAGATTAAAATATCCGGATTAGCCGCTAAGGCAATGGCGATGACAATACGCTGCCTCATACCGCCTGAAAACTCAAACGGATATTGATTGTATCTGATAACAGGTTCAGGAATACCTACTTCATCTAATAGTTTTAAAGCTCTGGCTTTAGCTATTTTTTTGGAAATTTTAAATACCATTGTGCTGGCCTGTTCTTTCAGATAATCAACTAATGCTATCATTCTGCTTTGAGCATCAAAACTGGAATCTGTATCAAAATCTCTTTTGTAACTTTCCAGCAAATGTTCAATAACACTGCAAATATTCCTAATTCCCAATTCTGTATCGAAATAAACCGCTGGAACTACTTTCCATTCTGGTGTTTTTCCTCTGGCAACTATTTTCTGATACTTAGCTTCTTCTTTTGTAAAACGCTTTTCTTCAGCAACATTTCTTTTTATACCTTCAAAATATTTTACAACACTGCGTTTTAAACTTGATTCAAAAGTATATTCAGTCGAGTTTTTGATTATTTCCAGTCTGTCAATAGCATCATTAACTAAAGGAATCACTTTTCTGACTATTTCTTTAGCCTTCTTTTCTTCTAATTCTTCATTATGAAAATAATCCAGTGCTTCCTTCAACAATGTCATATTTTCCTGTTTTTTCTTAATTGAAACATTATGACTGTTTTTAATTGCTGCTTTTCCTTTTCTAATGAAATCAGTCATGAATTCATCATTTAAACAACGTCTGACCATATCATTTAATTCATTTAAATCAATATCATCAACATTGACATTTGGATTTTTCATTAAATAATAACCTAAACAGAAGAAATCCGGTTTGTCTTTATTAATAGCTTCATCTAATACTTTTGAAATCTCATTGAGAATATCAATAGTGGAATCAGCTAATTTATTCTTTTTTACTTTACCAATTTCAGCTGATAATCTTGAATACAAAGATTTGATTTCATTATTTTCTACAACTACTCTAGGGTGATACGTTTTTGGTAAACGTTTAACAAAATCTCTTAACTGCAATTTTGCCCTGACATTCTGTTTCTTTTCTATAAGGAAAACAAAGTTGTCAATATCCAGTTTTAATTCTTCAGCTTCATTATGAACAGCATTAAATTCAGCCTCCAATTTTGTTGCGTTTACTGAAAACTTATTAAATGTAGCAATATCTTCTTTATTCTTACCAGATTCAGCCGGATTTACTTCATTCATATTCTTATTTAACAGTGCTAGCTTTTCATTAAATAATTTACTGGCATTTTTTCTTGAAGCTTTATTTTTTAACAACATCGCTTCAGTCAGCTGTTTTCCTATCTTCATAATTGGATTTAAAGAACTCATCGGATCCTGGAAAATCATGGCAATCTTATCGCCTCTTAATTTATGAAAATCATCTTCACTGATTTGTACTAAATCCTGACCATCATAAAGAATTTCTCCGCCTTCAATTATTCCATTTCCAGCTAAAATACCTATAATGGCACGATTAGTAACTGATTTACCAGAACCTGATTCACCTACAATAGCCAGGGTTTCTCCTTTGTATAAATCAAAGCTGATATCACGTACTGCCTTTAAAATTCCCTGTTGAGTACGGAATGATATTTGTAAATTTTTTACTTCTAATATTTTGCGCATAAACTAATCCTCCGTTCCACGTAGTGATGGATTAAACGCATCACGTAAACCATTACCAAATAAGTTAAATGAAATCTCCAATAAGGCAATAAATAAGGCAGGGAAAAATATAACATGAGGATGACTGCTCATTACAGATTGGCCGTTAGCCAGCATTGAACCAATTGAAGACATTGTAGGAGAGTCTAAGTTGATAATTCCTAAATATGTTAATGAAGTTTCTGAAAAGATTACACCTGGAATTACCAATATAGAACCGGTAATAATTGTACCTAAAGAGTTAGGGAAAATATGTTTAAACATAATAGACCAGTCGTTGGCACCTAATGTTCTGGCCGCCAGAACATATTCCTGATTTTTAAATCTGTAAAATTGCATACGAACCCTGCTGGACATACCTATCCATCCTGTCAGTACAAAGGCATAAATCAGCGATGGTATTGCACCAACTTTACCAGATAAGTGTAACTGAAAAAGTACTGTGACAACCATAAATGGAATACCACTTAAAATATCAGTAATACGTTCCATAATAATATCAATTGTTCCGCCATAATAACCTGAGATAGCACCATAGATGGTACCAATTGTCAGATTTACCGCTGAAACTAAAATAGCTAAAACAAACGAGAACCTTGCTCCATAGGCTAAACGGCTGAAAATGTCATATCCGCTGGAATCTGTACCAAAGATAAATGACGGTTCAAATCCATAACGGTATTGGAAATATTTATAAGCATTAACTCTAACAACATAATTGTAATTACCAGGTGTGCCGGTTCTTTGAGCATAACGCCAATGCGTTTCCCTGTCTCCACTATTATAAGGGTCATTTTCTAAACGCAAACTATAATAATCATCATTTCCTGTTGTAGAATAATCACTGATGAAATTTCCATTACCATCGAAAACAGGATTACCTTTTTCATCACATAAATACCAAATATTATTATCTCCTCCGATAACATTTACATTGGTCTGTGGTAAAATAATCTGCATACCGGTTTCCAGTTGGAAATCCTGCAGTTTCTTATACATATCATCAGTCAACGTGACTAAAAAGGCATTTAAACTGGCATAATTATCAATTCTCACTTTATAGGAAACCGAGCCTTTAGAAGCACCAAAGCGCTCAATTTTATTTATTACATCAACAACCACATTATTTCCGGTCTCAATTTCCTGCCCTAGAAGTCGGTAATATCTATTTTCTGAAACTACCAATACAGAAGTACCATCCCAAATACCAGTACCTTCCATAAAAGGCAGTTTTGGTGTCAAATACTGATATCTCATAATGGTATTATCTGTGGCATATGCCTGCTGATATCCTTTGTTACAGAAAAATGGACCAATTATAGCATATATAACTAAAAACAGAATGATATAGGCTGCAACCACCGATGATTTATTTTTCTTGAAACGGTTCCAGGCATCTTCAAAATATCCAACAATTTTTGTATCCAGTTTCTTATCATGGACATCTGTTCTATTGGCTAATTGAAACATTTCTTGTGGAATACTGTTTAAATCTCTTTCTCTCATAACTACTTAGCCCCCATTCTTATTCTAGGGTCAATGATACCATAACTGATATCAATAACAATACCGGCAGCTAAACCAATCAGGGTATAGAAAGCTGACAGTAACATAAAGAAGTTATAGTCAGGCGGTGTAGCTTGAATTGAGTTTACATATAACTTACCTACACCTGGAATTGAAAACATCTGTTCAATAATTAAGGATCCTGACATAATATAGATGAATTCTCCTAAAATCATTGGGAAAATAGGAACCATTGAATTTCTCATTGCATGTCTAATCGTAGCCTGAGCCTTAGTTAATCCTTTAGTACGGGCAAGTAACATAAATTCACTTGTCAATACTTCAGTTAATTCCGCTCTGGTATATCTGGCAAAACCGGCAATAGTACCAAAAGACATTGACAATACAGCCGGAATCATCGTTTTAAATCCCAGCATACTGAATGCTCCCTGAGAAGCATCCATTGTCGCAGATGATATACCCAGTTTGAAAAATAAAATATACTGTACAAGGAAAGCGTAGATAAAAGACGGAACAGAAACCGCGATCATTACACCTGTAGAAATCATATGGTCAATCCAGGTGTTTTTCTTAAGGGCGGCAATGATACCTAAAGTCAGACCAAGTGGAATTGAAAACAAAATTGAGTATACATTTACAGCTACTGTATATGGTAACTTGTTTACAAATACTTTCCACACATCCTGACCAATGTACAATACTTCACTTGTACCAAAATATCCTTTAAAGGCATATTTCCAGAAACGAAAATACTGTTGAATTATTGGCAAATTATAACCTAACATTTCTCTTCTCTGCATAATAAGAGCCATGTCTTTACCAAACTGTTCAGCAGGAATATTTGGAAGTAATTTAATAAATACAAAACACATTGTAATAATAACTAAGAATGTCATTAGCATTAAGGCAATACGTTTCAATATATATTTAAATAAATACATATAAATCTCCTTCTTTCTTAGAATTTTCCAGTTTATAATGCAGTAATATAAAACTCAATTTATAATACCATAAAAATACTGTCAGGTAAACCTTGAGTATCTTAATGAAATACTTCAATATGCAATGTGAAATACTTCATTAAAATATCAACAAAAGGGTGTCAAACAAATGTCCAACACCCTTTTTTATGCAAGTAACTATATCTTACTTATAATCTAAAGTGCCGAATCTTCCTAAGAATAATTCTTTCTTAACAAATTCTTTCCATTCAGCATCATCCATAGCGTAAGTCATATACTGTACTCCGCCACGTCCAACACCGAAAATGTATTCTTCAGTGTAGTACTTGATTCTCATGCCTTTTAATGCAGCTGATGCATCCAGGTTAATAGGAATCATATTGTACTGCTGTAATACAACACCTTCAATTGCTGCCAGAATATCAAGACGTAATTTTGGATCAGCAGTTGTTCCGGCATTAACTACCACAACTTCATCAGTTCCGACAACTTTTGTATCAACATCGCTGCCAGCTAATGCAAAATACCAAGAAAGTGCATCAGTAACTAAATCTTTACCATTAACATTAACGATACATTCAACTTTTGAGTAATCAAATGAAGCATCATACTGATAACGAGGTGCAACATAAGCTTCAATCAGTCCATATGGGTCTAAAGCAGAACCTGTCCAACCGACACCGAACAAGATATCAACACTATTGTTCTTTAAATACTCAGAGAATCCTGAAGAACCTAAAGGCTGAGATTGTTCAAATGCCAAATGACCTTCTAATTTAGTGCCTACAACTGCATCTGTCCATACCTGTGACAATAATGTATAACCGTTGTTATAGTATTTTGATGAACCAGAACCAGGCTGACCAATCATAATCTGGATTTCCCAAGCATCACTGTCAGCAGGGATATAACCAGCTTCAACTGCTTTGTCATATGCTGTATTAAATAATTCTTTAGCACCTGCCAAGTCATAACCGGTAATAGATTCAATAGCTTCATCAACTGTAGCATACTCTTTACCTTCTCCAACTTCATCAGTCAGGCCCCAGAAATCAACGATAACTTTTTTAGCCTGATCAGTAGTTCTATAAGCAACACCATTTTCTGGGTCAGAAATAATCATGTTACCATACAGTGCTTTAGCAGGAGCACCTGTTGGGTCTAATGCCAGACTGTAAGCAGCTCTATCTAATGAGAATGATAGTGCCATACGGAATTCTTTAACACAGAAAATTCTCTTGACAACAGTATTACCAACTGTTTTTGGAGAAGCGGTTTCTTCAACATTTTTTAAAGCTTCTTCATTAGGGTTAATAGCAATAAACCATGTTGAATCGCCCTCTGTGAAATATGTATAGTCAGAACCCTGATAGTCATCCATGTCTTCAGCCTGTAAGCCATAAGCATCCAGTTTACCCTTAATAAACATTTCTAAACGGGTGCTTGCTTCAGAAACCTGCTTAACAGAAATATTAGTTGTCTGATATTGACCTTCACGTGCAGGATCAGCATAACCATACCAGTATGGATTCTTTTCGAATTTACATTCAGAAGAGTCTACAAATGTAACTAATTTGTATGGACCATGTCCAACATATGTTTCAGCTGAAGTAGCATAAGCATTGCTGTAAACTCCACCTTCATTTGAGATATTAGCTTCATAAGTAGGAATATGAACCAAGTTCAAGTTTCCAGTTAAACCATAATTTAAATAGAAACCACTTAATGGGTTGATTAAGAATATTACTAATGTATGATCATCTTTAGCAACAACACCTACATCATCCCATGAATACTCAGGCCAGTTTCCACCAAGGAATACCATTTCCTGAGCTTCCATGTAAGCATAATCGCCTGCTTCAGCTGCGTATGCTTCAACATTTTCAAATCCATGAAGTTCAGCAATAACATTACATAAATTCAAATATAATTCAGGTGTTAATTTTACATAACCATTTTCATCAGCAGCATCTGCTAAAGCCTGATAATCAGCTACATTGTTAACAATATAACCTTTTTCATTATACAGACTTAATTCTGAACCCCAGTTATTACCATCATTGATGTTTAATACAACATCCATTCCTTTAGCCTGAACGATGCCTTCTTCACTTAAACCTAAATCCGCATAAGCAACATATTCGTCATCGCCATAAGCATCAGAAACAAATATAGAATACCCGTAAGTTCCAGCTTTCAAGTAATCTTCAGCACCATAAATCTTTAAGTTACCAGAATACAAGTCATCAGCTCTGTAGTTTGCTGCTGCAGGATTTAACAATAACTTAACAGATTCAACAAAAGTATGGGCAGTGATAGGATCTCCGTTGTCAAACTTTAAGTTGTCTCTCAATTTAATTTCATACACCTGATGTGCAGATTTAGCAGTAATGCCAAATTTACCTACATAATCAGCTGTGACATCCAGTGGCATTTCTAAAGCCATGCCAGGAACGATTACGTATCCATCTTTGGTTTCGTTATAATCGAATACATATAATGCATCTTCAGTATAACCCAAAACTGTATTAGCATCATTAGATTGATATGTATGGTTGTTCCAACCGGTAGGAAGTGAGTTAACAGCAGTACGGTAAGTATAATGACCGGCTTCGCCGAAACCATCGTCTTCGCTACAACCAACTAATGAAAGTACTAAAGTTAATACCAATAAATAGATACCAAGTTTTTTAATACTCATTAAAATTTCTCCTCTCTTGAGTTTTCAAGTTCAACTCTAACTAGAACTATTATTTCACAATAATTTCACTTTTGCAAGCAATCATGCATGTTTTTTCAACTATTTACAAATCTATGAAAATATTTTCACAATTTCAATGAAATAATTACGAAAACTATTTTTTTGTCAATTTCTAAAATTTCAGTCATTTTTTGTCTTCGATAATTACGATATCTTCTCCATCAATTTCCTTTACTTTTACACTGACAATTTCATTTCTTGCTGTCGGTATATTTTTACCGACAAAATTAGCCTTAATGGGAAGTTCGCTATGGCCTCTATCAATAAGTTCACAAAGTTGAATTTTAGCAGGTCTTCCCAATTTTACTAATGCGTCCATCGCAGCTCTGGCAGTTCTTCCGGTAAAAAATACATCATCCACCAGAACAACAGTTTTTCCTTCGATGGAAAACGGCACATTGGTTTTATTAATTATCGGGTCAATATTAATCCTGCTTAAATCATCACGATATAAAGTAATATCCAACTCACCGACTTCGATCTTTTTATTTTCAAAACTCTCAATATTATCAGCAATCCTTTTTGCTAAAGGTATACCTCTGGTCTTAATTCCGATTAAACACAGATTATCAACCCCGTCATTTTTTTCAATAATCTGATGTGCCAATCTTATCAGTGTTCTCTTCATATCTTCACTGCTCATTATTTTAATTTTATAATCCATAATTCTCTCCGGTATATATAAGATGTCTAAATTATAACATAAAAGAAAAAGAAACTCTTTTTACAAGTTTCTGTTTTTAGTCTGTCTGATGTATTTTTCGATTGCTTTAAACCGGTTATTGTTTTTAATTTTAAAGAGCAGCCTGTTTAGATAATTTTCCGAAACAGGGCCAGTCTGAGTATGAGTTACATTGATTGAATTTTCCGATAATTCTTCAATTATATATCTCATCTCATAAGTTGCTTTCTGTATTACTAATGTTGTCATAATTTCCCTGTTTAAAACAGGCCTTTTAATACTGACATTGCCTTCAATCCATTTTCCGTTGCGTTTGATATTATTTTTGTACTTATATCCATTCTGCAAATCAGAGACAGAAATATCTTTCCCTGTTGCCAGCTTTACTTCCTCTGCCAGAGACAACATTATTGTATTATAAAAATCTGATGCTGAAACATTAATGTTTTTCTTAAATTCAAGCATCTTTTTCTCCTTCTCTATCAACAATGATTTCAATTTTTTCAATAGATTGTTCATCCATTTCGACAACTGTAAATGTAACATCATTATATTTGACAGTTGGTTTTTCATCAATTCCCGGCACATAACCCAGCAGATCCATAACAAGTCCGCCAATAGTATCATTATCGGTATCATCCAGTGAAATTTTAATCATCTTACTTACATCATCAATAATAGTCGCACCATCAACAATGTAATGATTTTCTTTTATTTCTGTAATTTCTTCTTCTTCATTATCATACTCATCCTGAATATTGCCTACTATGTATTCTAATAAATCTTCCATGGTAACAATGCCATAAGTTCCGCCATATTCATCTAAGACAACCGCAATATGAATCTTCTGTTTCTGAAACATCGGCAGCAGCTCATCACACTTCATATTTTCATAAACAAATAAAACTTTCCTCAAATAGTCAGAAATTCTGAATTCTTTTTTATTGTCTTTGGCAAGCAGTCTTAAAAGATCCTTAATATAAATAATACCCTCAATATCATCAATATCTTCATCATAAACAGGAATACGTGAATAACCTGTTTCTAAAAAAGTATTTACAACAGTATCCAGGTTTTCTTTGATTGATAAAGAAACCATATCGGTTCTGTGAGTCATAATTTCTCCGACTGTTCTATCATTAAAATCAAAGATATTGATAATCATATCTTTTTCATCATCTTCAATAAATCCTTTTTCAGTTCCGGCATCTACCATAATTCTTATTTCTTCTTCAGTATACTCCTGCTGGCCGTCACTTTCCTTAATACCCAGAGCATTGGCAATAGTATCAACAGTTTTAGAAACAATCCAGACCAGAGGTTTTAAAAGTTTGTAGCAGAAACTGATTGGTCCAACAACTAAAAACGCAATTTTCTCCGGATCTTTCATCGCAATCCTTTTTGGCAGCAATTCTCCAAAAACCAGAGTAACAAAAGACAGCAGCAATGTAATAACAAAGATACTTACCAGTCTGACTGTTGAAACTGAAATATGTACATTTCTCATCCAGTAGACAATATAATCTGCAAAGGTATCTGCAGCTACTGCACTTGAAAGAAATCCAGACAGAGTAACACCTATCTGAATTGTTGATAAAAACTTTGTCGGTTTGATTGTCAGATTATATAAAACTTTAGCTTTTTTATTACCTTCATTGGCCAGTTTTTCCAGTTTAGCATCATTAAACGATACAATAGCTAATTCACTGGCTGCAAAAAAAGCATTAAGTGCAATTAATATTATTAATAATATGATGTAACCGAAAATAGAATCTCCATTTTCCAGTGTTGCAGCAATACTGCCTGCTGCATAGTTTACTAAGCGACACAATCGATCGTCCATATGGTTAAACATCACTCCCTTTTTATCCATATAACAAATGTATGATAATCTTAATTGTTTTTTTTGTCAAGAATACCCGTTTGACTGAATTTTGTCCAGATTGTTGTTGTGTGTTTTAAATTTAATAACAGACTGGTGTTTTTTTCTTTACTCTTCTATTGCGCTCAGGTCTACACCCTTAGTTTCCTGCACTTTTGTCATCAGAAGATACAGACCAACAATCATAAACGGCAGGCAGATACAAATACAGAGTATTCCCAGATTTTCTGCACCGACAAACAATTGGCCAACTACAACAATAACTATTGACAGTACCGTTCCCAGAGCTCCCAAAAGACTCATACATCCCATAACGGAAGCTCTCAGTTTTGTCGGTGTACTTTCAGCCGGCATTACCAGATACAGAGTATCTGAAATCGACCATAAACCACCAATAAACAAGCCATAGGCACAGCCTATAACAGCTGGTGAAAAACCAAATTTTGCTCCCAGTACAAAAACTGTCAGGCCGATTGCTGCCATGCCGCCAAATACCAGAGAGGATTTTTTTCTTCCGATATAATCATTAATAAAGCCGCCAATAAAGGTAATCAGACCATTGATAAATGGGAACAGAACATAAATATAATCTAAATTGGCAGCAGTTAAAACCTTTGTTTCCACCCCGGCCTGTAAAATAGTCGTGTAATAGTTTGTAACACTTGTTGAAGCACTGAAAATGACCGCGGCAATAGTTATATTTCTGGTTTGTTTATTGGAAAATATATACTTGACAGCTTTTATTACTCCTCCAGTTTCTTTTGCCGTTTTCTTCTGCTCTTTTTCCAGCATTTCTTTTTCAAGTCTCTCATTTTTTCGCTGTTCATCGGTTTTCCTTAAATATTCCAGTCTCTTTTCTGTATATACCGGTGTTTCATGAACAAAAAAGATTGCTCCCACTCCCACCGCAAAAGCGATAATAACCGGAATATAATAAACATATCTCCAGCTGGAAATAATTTCCGGATTATAAAACCAGGCTCTGAATACACCGATTAAAGAACATGAAACCAGAGCAATCGCCTTGGTAATCGAACACAATTTTGCCCGATGTTTTACCGGAGCACATTCAATAATATACATTACCTGAACATCGTTAGGAGTAAAAAAGGTAATAAGCATAAAGGCAATCGAATAAATAAGCGGATTTGGAGCAATACAGGCGATAAACAGACCAAAACCCATTCCCAGAGTATTTAATATTAAAAACAGTTTTCTGCCATACTTATCAGCCAGAGATTTATAAAAAGGCGAAATCATCAGTATCGCCATTGCCGGAGCCATAATAGCTGTCAAATTAGCTAAAGATACTGCATAATCAGCATCTGTTACACCTGTTAAATTATATAAATCAATAATTGCATACGGCTGCATGGCACTGGTCATTGACGATGTTATTTCATCAACAACATAAATAATTGTTAAAACTACCACTAAAAAAACTAAATAGAATTTACCCTGATGATATCTTTGGGCCAATTCCAATTTAGATAATTCAGCAGTTTCCCTAAGCTTTCTTTTAGAAAAAGCATCTACTGATTCTTTTATCATAATATTTCCCCACCTGACTACTGGCTCTATTATACATCTTTAAAGATGATTTGGTTATTCATTTAATAAAAAACTTGTTTACAAATGTTAATTATTAGATAATATTTATGACAGAGGAATTATTATGATTAACAATAAAATAAGAGAATTCATTAAAGACCAGCTGATGAAACAACCGGAAATCATCCATAGTTTTGATTGCGGGCGCGTTTCTTTTGATTTTTATGATAATAATGCGGTGATGTATAAACTTGACGGTATTAATATTAACTGGTTTTTTTCCAGCGGGAAAACCAGAGACGGCAGATTCTTCTCCTCTAAAACCGCTAAGAAAACTTCTTACAGAATAGCCGCGACAAAAAATGGTTATACTGTCAGTTTCTGCTATGCTGAAAATGATATCACTTTTGTTCAACATTTGATAACAGGCCTGGACAACCCTTTCTTTATCTGCCAGTTAGAAGTGAAGGATGAACTTAAAGAAACGGAAACAAATTATCTTATTCCTTTAGATTTTGGCTATCCATCAAATTTGTGTCTGCCACTATTCTCTTCTCTGGAATCAAAAATCCTTCTGTGTCCTTATGACAATGATATGTGGGTCCGCTATGAAATTACTTATTTA
This sequence comes from Erysipelotrichaceae bacterium, assembly GCA_050950925.1. GTDB lineage: Bacteria > Bacillota_I > Bacilli_A > Erysipelotrichales > Erysipelotrichaceae > UBA1783. The sequence continues at coordinate 223,247 of JBMNIN010000004.1, read as the reverse complement.
AAAAGCGGAAGGACCAGTTATGATGTCAGTGCTATTTTTGATACCAAATCTTTAAATGGTATGGTTTTAGGTTCTATTGACAACAATATCTGGAAAAACGGTATTGTATGCAGTGAATATGATGCCCGATGTCTCAGATGTATCAGCGGAATAGCTGATGGAGGCACTCATGACAGCAACAGCCATGGTTATTTATCAGGCAGAACTGTTACATCAGACCGATTTGTCTGCGGATACTTTGAAGATATAAGAGATGGTTTAATCTATTATGGAAAACTGGCCCAAAATAAAAAAGGTCTCTACAAATATAATGGGCCAGTCCCTTTCGGCTGGAACTCTTACAGTGCTTTAGGTATTGATGTAACATTGGATCATTACGAAGAAGCGGCCGATTTTCTTTATCACCAGCTTAATAACTTTACCGATAGTGAAAATGTTACCTTTATCAATCTGGATGGCAATATCGGTTTAAGTAAACACCGGTTAAAAAGAATTATTAAAAAACTGCATAAACGTAATCAGAAGGCCGGAACCTATATGTTCCCTTTATGTCATATGGATGTAATGAACCTGTTACCTTTAAAAGGGACACTATTAAAGTTTAGAAAAGATATTGTACTGAAACAGCCTGATAATTCCAGCTACTTTCCGGTTGATGGCAAATTGCCGATTGATATCACTATTCCGGAAGCTGAGAGAGACTTCAGACTGCAATTAAGAGAAATCATTGATATCGGCTTTGATTATATCAAATTTGATTTTCTGTCACATGGCGCTCTTGAAGGACAAAGACACAACAAAAACATCAAAACCGGTCGACAGGCTTTAATGTATTTCTATAACATCTTAAAAGAAGAGTTAGACCCGGAAAAAACAGGCAAAGAAATATTTGTTGATTTCTCTATTTCTCCTTTGTTTCCTTCAAACTACGCTCATGGCAGAAGATGCTGTTGCGACTGTTTTGGACATATCGAAGATATCAAATATGTTTTAAATTCCCTGACTTTCGGTTTCTGGACTAATAACTATCTGTATCAGTATTCTGATCCTGACCACACTGTTCTTTACAGTTCTGTTATTGATAAGCGCGGCATCTCATCTTTCCATGAAGCCAAAAGCCGCTACAATGCCTCAGTTATTTCTGGAACAGTTATGCTTTTAAGTGACAATTATGGGCCAGATATCGATAATCCGGAAGTTGAGCCGGCTAAACAGAGAGCCATTCTTTTAGCCAATAATGAAAATCTCAACCGGATTGCCAGATTCAACAGAGCCTTTTTACCAGTAAAATTTGAAGAAAATAATAACCTGTTTTTCCTGTGTCATCAGGGACATACCTATGGAGCTGTTTTCAACTTTGAAAACGAAATCAAAACTTATAAATTGAAACCTGAATTATTTAATTTCCATAAATCAGGAATTCTTTTAAATATAAATGATAACACTTCCACATTCTTTAATGATGAAATAATGTTAACATTGGATAGATATGACTCTATTGTTTTTGAACTGAAAGAAAAATAATCAATTCTTCATTTAAAAGCAGAAAAAATATATCTCTGATTCAATCCTTGTCAAGCAGGCATAGGAAACATTTAAAATAATAGTTGCTCAATTGGACTTCCGGTTGGGTTTTCATTTGCCAAATCAGCTTTGTATTTTTCAACATTTCATTAACAGGTATTGGATTTCATTTAGAATTTCAGAGTATAGATACCCTAATCTGACTTCCATAAGTGCCTTACAATAGTTTTTTTTGATAAAGGCGACGGTTACAAAAATCTAAATATCCTGTTATGGCTTGTTTATCGCAGATATAGTACATCGATATATCTTATACTTTAATAATGACCAACAGCTCTTTCTGAGAGACAATTATCCATACACATGCCAACTTTTGACATTGATTACTCTATGCAAAAATGTTTAAGTTTATTTCTAAATGATGTGCCGGCATATTAATAACCACTGTCACTATGAAATACAGACGAGAAAATATTTACAAAATCTCTTCTTCATTCATTCAGCTATAATCTTTATATCTGAAAGTATTTTGAGAAATAACTCGCTGTTATTTTCAAAGTGTAATTTTCCTGCAGGCGGATTTATCCATTCATGTTCTTTATAAATAATTATTTTGAATGTTCAGAACATACCTGATTGAAATATTTTTATTTCTTTTTAATATAATAGGCTATCATTCCGATAAAATTGCCCACAAGAGCAAGCACTCCATAAATAACAGCATAAAATAACGCACTCTCATTAAGATAAATAAACACTGCCGGCACAAACAGCAAACCAACTATTATAGGGTATGACATATTAAGTGAATTTTTAACTCCGTAAGATATAGCGGTTATAAAGCAGACTGCAGGCAAAATCAGCATTAAAACAAACAATATACCTTCATTGCTATTAAATACCAAAGGCAGTAAATAAAACGATATCGCATTCACTAATAGAAATGGTGTCATTTTTTTAATGTTTTCCATTTTTAATCTTCTCCTTTCATTTTTAGATAACTTTTAATTTTTATGTTTAACTTTCAATAAATCTCTAACATTCCTGTTTATTTGATTCTGTTTGAATAAATATATTGCATATCCACAGTCAAAGTCAACTGTTTTTTTATGTCAGTACTTAGGCATCATCTTTCTGGCTACTTATCCAGTTTTATGCACCTGCTTCTGAAACTTCTAAGTTAAACATCAGCATAGGAATGTCCGGTTTTTATTTACCATTTATTAAACCTGACTTTTTCTTTCTTTATTTAAATAAAGTGATGCTAAAAAGAAAGCTATACCAAAAGCCATGATAATCATTAATTCTTCGCCAATATTAAAATTACTTTCAGATATTTTTAAAATTGCTTTATTGTAATAGGCAAAAAAACAGTAAAGAAACTTTTGATATTTACAAAAATAACAAAATTGATTTAATATTGCAGGATATCCGATTAAAAATGGCAGAATGGAAAAAATCGTTGTACAAAGTGCAAAGTACAATAAAAGAAAAAGATTTGTATGAATTGATAAAAAAGATACGTTAAAACAAGGATATCTATCAGGTATCGTAGTTGACGAACCTTTATTATTGAAGAAAAATGCCAAATGTGGCCAAAATAATCAACGGAGATGAATAGATGGGAATAAAAGGAGATGTATCTTTGGATGAGATGATTGACAAAAAGAATAATGGAATGATATAGGTCATTACCAAAATCAGGCGATGTTGAAAATCATATTTGCTTAATCCTATTTTCCGAAATCACCTGATTCAAAAAGGTGTGCAGCAGACCACATTGTTAAGATTTAACTGGAGCGGCATTTAACAGAAAATATCACAAAGATGCAGAAGCATTTGAACATTATATTCGCTAGCTTATAAATGATGATAAGTCATATAATTTATTGTTAGAGAGATTGACCCTTAAAGTCTATTGCGCCAATGAAAATATTCTGATGTATATCTTATGTCAATGATAAAATCGATACCGCAGGATTTTTAATTTTTTCTACAGAAATTACATTTCTTTCAAAAAAGCCGCGTAAGCTTTTTTTGTCTCGTAAATATCAATCTTACTGGAAACTTCCATCGGAGCATGCATATTCTGAACCGGTACACCGGCATCAACAATCTGCATACCATAGTTAGCCATAATGTAGGAGATTGTTCCTCCTCCACCCTCATCAACTTTACCAATCTCTGAGGTCTGCCAGCTGACATCATGCTGGTCAAATGCTCTTCTTACCTCTGCCAGAAACTCCGCATTGGCATCATTTGCTCCGGACTTACCGCCTCTACCGGTATATTTATTAATTGAGATTCCTTTTCCAAAAAAAGCAGTATTTTTCATTTCATGAACAAATGGATAATTCGGATCATAGGCCACACTTACATCACCACTAATCATTTTTGAATTGCTTAATGCTCTTCTTAATTTGATTTCATTAAAACCTTCCTTCAGCCAGATTAACTCGGCCACAATATTTTCAAAGAATTTTGAATGCATACCGGTTGCACCGTTTGATCCCACTTCTTCTTTATCTACCAGTAAACAGACCAGAGTTTTTGCCGGATTTTCCATTTCCATCAGTGCCATTAGTGCCGGATAGACACAGGCTCTGTCATCCTGTCCATATCCGAAAACCATACTTCTGTCTAATCCGTAGTCTCTGGCTTTTCCTGCCGGAACAGCTTCAATTTCAGCAGAAACAAAGTCTTTTTCTTCAAAACCATAGTTTTCTTTCAGTAATGCTAAAACATAAGCCTTTACTGCTTCTTTTTCTTTACCAACTAAAGGTCTTGAACCGACTGTAATATTCAGATCTTCCGCCTCAACGATATCTTTAGCACTTCTTTCCATCTGTCTTTTGGCCAGATGAGGCAGTAAATCCGATACTCCGACAACCGGATCATTTTCATCTTCCCCAATAACTATCTGAACAGTTGTTCCATCTTTTTTACATACAACCCCATGCAGAGCAAGTGGTATGGTAGTCCATTGATATGGCTTGATACCGCCATAATAATGAGTATCCAGTAGAGCCAGTTCCTGTTCTTCATATAGTGGATTCTGTTTAATATCCAATCTTGGCGAATCAACATGAGCTCCTAAAATTGTCATACCATTTTCAATCGGTTGTGAACCAACAATAAACAAAACTAACGATTTGCCATAATTACTGTAATAAACCTTATCGTTAGGCAGTAACTGAATACCGTTATCTATATATTCCTGCAGATTTTTAAAGCCGTAGGCTTCAGCAATTCTTATTGCTTCTGATACACATTCTCTTTCTGTTTTACATGTAGAAATATAATTTTTATATCCTTCAGCGAAGTTCATTATCCCTTGAATATTGTCATACTTTTTCCATGCATTTTCCATTTATATCTTCTAACCTCTATTCTAATCCTTTTGTCTTTATTTCATATTTCATTTCTTTGACAAATTGTTCATAACTTAATGTCTGAGACTGTTTACTGCCGTGTCTTCGGATAGTAACTGTCTTATTTTCAACTTCAGCATCACCAATCACTATCTGGATTGGATTCTTTTTAATTTGTGCTTCTCTGATACGGTAACCAAGTTTTTCGTTTCTGTCATCACAAACCGCCCTGAAACCCTGAGACAGAAGTTTATCAGTCAGCTTGTTGGCATATTGACCATGTACCAGAGGATTTACCGGAATTACTGTAAACTGTTCAGGTGCCAGCCATAATGGGAAAATCCCGGCATAGTTTTCTAAAATAATACCAATAAATCTTTCTAAAGAACCAAAGCAGGCTCTATGAATCATTACCGGAGTTTTCTTACTGCCATCTTCAGCAACATACTGGCAGTCAAATCTGCCAGGTAACTGCATATCCAGTTGCACAGTGCCACACTGCCAAATGCGTCCTAATGAATCCGTCAATTTAAAATCAAGTTTTGGACCATAAAAGGCTCCATCACCCGGATTAATTTTAAACTCTCTGCCGGTTTTCAGACAGGCTTTCTCCAGGGCTTTTTCAGCTTCGTCCCAAACTTCAATTTCACCAATAAATCCATCTTCCGGTCTGGTAGACAGTTCAATGGCATAATTTAAACCAAACACTGAATAAATATAATCATAGATATCCAGAATTCTGGCAACTTCTTCTTCAATTTGAGATTCCATTAACATAATATGGGCATCATCCTGAGTAAAACCTCTTACTCTGAATAACCCAGCCAAAGCACCCGAAGCCTCATTTCTATGTACATGACCCAGTTCTGCATATCTCAAAGGCAATTCTCTATATGAATGCAGAGTATTATTATAAATCAGTATTGCTCCAGGACAGTTCATAGGTTTTATCGCATAAGTACCCTCATCTGCCTCAATAATAAACATATCATCTTTATAATGTTCCCAGTGTCCGCTGGTTTCCCATAATCTCTGACTCAGCATAATCGGTGTATCCACAACCTGATAACCTTTTTTTCGATGCAGTTCCAGCCAGAAGTCTTCTAATATTCTTCTTAGAGTATAACCGGCAGGCAGCCAGAATGGCAAACCTGGTCCAAAGTCCGATAACATGAACAAATCCATTTCCCGGCCAAGTTTTCTGTGGTCTCTTTTTTTAGCTTCTTCAATCATTGTCAGATGATGATTCAGCTCTTCTTCAGTTTCAAAACAGATACCATAAATTCTCTGCAACATCTTATTGCCGGCATCACCCTTCCAGTAGGCACCACTGGTCTTCAACAGTTTAAAATGTTTAATCATTTTAACATTATCAACATGCGGCCCACGGCATAAGTCAACAAAATCCCCCTGACTGTAGCAGCTGATAACATTTTCATTTTCATCCATATTGTCTAGCAAATCTATTTTATACGGATTATCAGCAAACAGCTTATAGGCTTCTTCTTTACTTAATTCCCTTCTGATTATTTTTTTACCGTCTTTGGTAATCTTCTTCATTTCTTTTTCAATCTTTGGCAAATCTTCTTCAGTAATTGTTACTCCATCAATATCTATATCATAGTAAAACCCGTCGGCAATAACAGGTCCTACCCAGAATTTTGACTGAGGATAAAGATTTTTAACCGCCTGTGCCAGTACATGGGCACAAGAATGGTTAAGCATATTTAATTGTTCATTCTCTTTAATATTAATCATCTTTCTCAACTCCTTTACATATAAAAACGTCCTTTAAAGGACGTTGACTGACGTGGTACCACCTTAATTACTTCTCAAATGTTATAACGTAAACAAACGGGTTTCTTTTTCAAGTCCTGCTTCCAGGTAGTAAATTACTGTCACCGCAAATCATTTCCACCAGCCATGATTCTCTCTATATTAGTTTTAATAACTGTTGTCCTGTTCACCGCATTTATCTATATTTTATACATATTTAACAAAATGTCAAATCTTTCTTTATTAAACCTTTATATCAGAAAATACGCTTATTGATAGTTTCAGTTTTTGAAGATTTTATTTAAATCAGATAAAAAGAAAGCGTGATGTCTTTCAAGCTTTCTTTAAACTTACTGTCTTTCAGATAATTTATTTAAAATTATAATCGATAAAGAAATTATTCCCAAAGCAGCAAACAGCCCTATTTCTCCCTTGAGCAGGTAATGAAGATTTCTGATAAAATTCATTGGTTCAAAAAACATAGCCTGTCCCCTTTACATAAACATACTCATCATCAGACCACCGGCAATTACCGAGGCAATCTGGCCTGATACATTGACACCCATAGAATGCATTAACAAAAAGTTCTGATTATCTTCTTCCAGTCCCATCTTATGAATAATCCTTCCTGACATCGGAAAAGCAGAAATACCTGCTGCACCAATCATCGGGTTGATTTTCTTTTTTAAAAACAAATTTAAAAACTTGGCAAACAACACTCCGCCTGCTGTATCAAAAACAAAGGCAAATAAACCTAAAGCTAATATCATCAGTGTCTGTATTTGCAAAAATTGCTCTGCCTGCATTTGTGAAGCCACAGCAATTCCCAAAAGAATGGTAATAATATTGGCTAAAGCACCCTGTGCTGTATCAGCCAGAGAGTTCAACACTCCACATTCCTTTAAAAGATTACCGAACATTAAGAAACCTACTAAAGCTACTGAAGCCGGAGCGATAATACCGGCAACAATGGTAATGATAATCGGAAAAAGAATTCTGGTAGATTTACTGACCGTTTTAGGTTCATAATCCATTCTGATTTTTCTTTCTTCTCTGCTGGTTAAGGCTCTTATTACCGGTGGTTGAATTATTGGAACTAAGGCCATATATGAATAGGCAGCAACCATAATTGCACTCAAATATTGCGACTTCAGCACCTGAGCAACAACGATAGCTGTCGGTCCATCTGCAGCACCGATTGTTGCAATTGCAGCAGCATCATTAATTGGAAAAAACATTGAACCGACACAAAAGGTTAAAAAGATTCCAAACTGAGCAGCTGCTCCAAACATCATTAAAACCGGATTGGATAAAAGCGGTCCAAAATCACACATTGCACCAATACCAATGAACAATAACAGCGGAAGAAGTTCATTGACAATACCGGCTTTATAAAGTGTTGATAAAGCACCTTGTTGTAAAACACCATTAATATAATGGTCTACTGCTCCAGAAAATGGCATATTAACCAATATAGCACCAAATCCTATTGGTAACAGCAGTGAAGGTTCCATCTCCTTAGCGATAGCCAGATAAATTAAAACTCCGCCAATAATCCACATTATAATCTGCTGCCAGCTGACTTCCAGTAGATTTATATATAAAAATTCCATAATCCCTCCTATAGCAGACTGAAACTGATTTCTCCAGTTTCCAAGTCTGCCTTTTTATCTTCAGCAATTATCCCCAGTGAATAATCACTGTTAATACCTGTAACTTTTACTAGTTTTTTTTCATTAGAAACTAATGCATAAACTTCCTTATCTTTCAGATAATCGTACTGTTGAACATGTTTATAGAAATCATAATCCTGCTTAACAAGTCGGAAGTTACTGATAAGTTTACTATAAATATCTCTTTTAAACTTATTCAAATCAACTGCTTTACCTGACTGATTTCTTAATGATGTGGGAGTAACAATACATTCTTTGGAAAATTCTCTTTGATTTACATTTATTCCAATACCGGCAATAAGACACTCTATTTTCTTTCTACTTACCGCTTCAAGCAATACTCCGCAGATTTTCTTGCCATCAGCATAGACATCATTAGGCCATTTAATGCTTATCTTTTCAAGACCATAATCTTTCAATACTTCTAAAACAGAATATCCGCAGATAATAGAAATTGCCTTATAGTTTTCAATCAGTTTGTCATCTTTAATCAAGACTGAAAACAATAGATTTTTTCCCTTTTCACTGAACCATCTTTTATCTTCTCTTCCTCTTCCGGCTGTCTGATTATCAGCTGAAACAAAAGTCAGATGCTGATAGTTCTGATAATTATTCTTTAAAAAAGTATTTGTCGAGTCAATTTCTTCAAAATGAATCAGTTTCATCTTACTTTAAAACAATCAGTTCATCTTTATTATTTACATCATCGCCTTTTTTAATATTGACAACACTTACCCGGCCATCATAAGCTGACTGGATTTCATTTTCCAGTTTCATGGCTTCAATAACAGCAACTGTCTGACCTTTTTTAACTATATCGCCAACATTTACTTTTACTTCTAAAACTTTCCCGGCAATAGGAGCTAAAATAATATTATCACCCTGCGATACAACATTTTCGGCTTTTTGCGGCTGTACTTTTACTTCACTGGCGACTTCTTCGGCAGCGCTAACTTCAACTTCGTAATATTTTCCATTTACTTTCACTTTATATATTTTCATATTAACCAACCCTTCTGACACTTATTATTCTTACATCTCTTTTTATCTTTTCGTAATAATCAATACTGGCGATTAGACAGGCAACTGTTGCATCCTCATCATTTAAATCCAATAAAGCAGCAGGCCTTAAATCCTTTTCAGACAACTGAGCAGCTTCTTCTTTTTTAACCGGTTTGAAATATAAGGCATAAATAATCGCGATTGCTAAAACAATCAGTGTTATCACTCCGGGTCTGGTAATTATATAAACAAAATCCATAAACTTTCCCCCCCCTTATACAAACATTTCAAACTCGACTGTTTCAATATCTGCTGTTTTATATTTTTTTTGCAAAAAATCCACTGCAACCTGCTCAAACAGAGCCAGCGAAAGGACATCTTCATCACTTCTGGCAATGTCTTTATATTTTTCTTTTAAATATTCAAATTCAGGTTCCAGCAAATCAGCAGGACGACAGGTAATTACCTCTTCATCACCAATAATCTTTTTCCTGATTTGAGGGTCAACTTCAGCAGGAGTTTTGCCATATCTGCCCTGTAAATAATCCTTTATTTCTTTGGCAGTCAGTTTATAGCGCTCTTTCGTCAGAATGTTGAATACTGATTGGGTTCCAACCATCTGGGACATCGGGGTAACCAGCGGCGGATAACCTAAATCTTTTCTGACTTTTGGAATTTCCTGTAAGACCTGTTCATATTTATCCATTGCTCCCTGGTCAGTCAGCTGTTTTATCATATTTGACAGCATTCCGCCAGGAACCTGATAGGTTAAAATATTAGGATTAATCTGAAATGATTTAGGATTCAGAAGTCCGTTATTGACATATTTATCAACAATTTCAGTTACCACCGGTTCTATTTCTCTAATAGCCTTTTCATTTAACTTAGGATCAAACTCTGTATTTTTTAAAGCAGTATTTAAGGCCTGAGTGGAAGGCTGAGCTGTTCCGTTTGACAGCGGTGACATCGATGTATCGACAATATCAACACCAGCTTTAATCGCTGCCATATAAGTCATTTCACAGACTCCGGCTGTACAATGTGAATGTAACTGCAACGGAAGCCGGCATTCCTTTTTTAAGGCTGTAACCAGAGCAGTCGCATCTTCAGGAGTCAGTACTCCGGCCATGTCCTTGATACAGATAGAATCAGCATTCAGCTGTTCAATTTCTTTGGCTAAATTTACATAATAATCAATAGTATGAACCGGAGAAGTTGTATAGGACAAGGCTATCTGACATTCCCCGCCATATTTTTTTGTTGATTTGACTGCCTGCTGCAGATTTCTGATATCGTTTAAAGCATCAAAAACACGGATAATATCAATACCGTTTTCGATTGATTTTTTACAGAACAAATCTACAACATCATCGGAATAATGACGATAGCCTAAAATATTCTGCCCTCTGAATAACATCTGTAATTTTGTCTTTTTACAGACGGCTCTGACTTTTCTTAATCTATCCCATGGATCTTCATCTAAAAAACGCATGCAGGCATCAAAAGTAGCACCGCCCCATACTTCAATAGCATGAAAACCAATCTCATCATATTTCTGACAGAGTCTTACCACTTCTTCTGTAGTCATTCTTGTGGCAAATAAAGACTGATGGCCATCACGGACAGATGTTTCAACAATTTTTACCATTTATTTACCTCAACACTTCAGGGCCGGCTTCTTTTAAAGCTTTTCCTTTTTCGTCAATTTCATACTTAGCAAAATTTTTAATAAAACTTTCAGCTAAAACCACTGCCTTTTTTTCCCAATCTCTGACATCATTGTAAGTATCTCTAGGATCAAGAATCTCAGTATGAACTCCCGCCAGTTCAGTTGGAACTTCCAGGTTAAAATACGGAATCCTTCTGGTTTCTGCTTTGTCAATTGCTCCATTTAAAATCGCATCAATAATTCCTCTGGTATCTTTTATAGAAATACGTTTACCGGTACCATTCCAGCCGGTATTTACCAAATAAGCTCTTGCATCAGCATCCTTCATTCTTTTTATCAGTTCTTCGGCATATTTTGTTGGGTGCAACTCTAAAAAAGGCTGACCAAAACAGGCTGAAAAAGTTGGAGTCGGTTCGGTAACTCCTCTTTCGGTTCCAGCTAATTTGGCGGTAAAACCGGAAAGGAAATAATACTGAGTCTGTTTTTCGTCCAGTATTGAAACCGGTGGCAAAACACCAAAAGCATCAGCTGATAAAAAGATTACCTTTTTAGCGGCTGGAGCAACACTTGGTGGTTTAACAATATTTTCAATATGGTCTATCGGATAAGAAACTCTGGTGTTTTCAGTTACACTCTTGTCATTAAAATCCAATACACCATTTTCATCTATAGTAACATTTTCCAGCAAGGCATTTTTTCTGATGGCATTGTAAATATCCGGTTCGGATTCTTTATCTAAATTGATAACTTTAGCATAACATCCGCCTTCAAAATTAAAGATGCCGCCATCATCCCAGCCATGTTCATCATCACCAACCAGTAATCTTTTAGGATCAGTCGACAGGGTTGTTTTTCCAGTTCCAGACAGTCCAAAGAAAATTGCGGTATTTTCACCATTCATATCAACATTAGCTGAACAATGCATGCTGGCAATTCCTTTAAGCGGAAGGAAATAATTCATCATTGAAAAAATACCCTTTTTCATCTCGCCGCCATACCAGGTATTTAAAATCACCTGTTCTCTGCTGGTGATATTAAAAGCAATACAGGTTTCAGAATTCAAGCCTAAATCCTGATAATTATCTACCTTGGCTTTAGAAGCACAATAAACTGTAAAATCCGGCTGAAAATCTTTTAATTCTTCTTCAGTCGGACGTATAAACATGTTTTTAACAAAATGTGCCTGCCAGGCAACTTCCATAATAAACCTTACAGCCATTCTGGTATCTTTATTAGCACCACAAAAAGCATCAACTACAAACAGTCTTTTGCCACTTAACTGATTAACCGCAATCTGTCTGATCTGATGCCATACTTCTTCACTCATCGGATGATTATCATTAGGATATTGTTTACTGTCCCACCAGAGGGTGTCTTTAGAATTTTCATCCATGACAATATACTTATCTTTAGGAGAACGACCGGTATAAACACCTGTCATTACATTTACTGCTCCCAGCTCACTCAGATACCCTTTTTCATATCCTTCTAAGCCGGCTTTTGTTTCCTCTTTAAAAAGAACCTCATAACCTGGGTTGTGAACTATTTCCCTGACTCCTTCAATTCCATAGTTCTTCAATAGTATTTCGTTCATAAAATCCTTCTTTCTATATGAAAAGTTAAGATATTTTAAATATTTTAACCTCAAAATAAAACCCAATTTCAAGAACAATTCTATTATATTTTAACTTTTTTATCAATAGTACAAACATCGTTAAGATAAACACTGCTTTCACCGTTTTTTCTAAATACGTTTTTAATTTTATCCTTTTATGAAAAAGCATCTCCGTTTTTTTAAAAACAGGATGCTTTTCTAAACTCTAATAATCAATATATTCAATCAGTCCGGAATATGAATCCAGCGAAACATAATATTGTTTATTATTTAACTTGATGGTGTACTCATAAAGATAATAACTTCTTTCCAAAGGAACGCAGACCACTAATTTTCTTTTATAAGCTGTAATTTCAGCTTTTGAGGTACTAACGCCCAAATCCGTAGCCAGAAACTGTAAAACTGTTTCATCAGCACCACTTCTTCCAGTTATCATATTTTCTTTGGCATAACTGCTGATATTAAAATATAAATAAACTGAAAAACCGGCAATAATCAGCAAAACAACCATTAACTTTATAAAGAATATCTTTATCCGATTAAAAAATGTCACATGTTTTTCACCTTTTAATCTGGTCTTGGCAATTTTCCTGGCTTTGTATACCGTATCCTCAACAAAAACAATCTCATCTTCAGTAGCTGTATTGTCCTGATACTTTTTAACCAAAGAATCAAAATCCATTTTTTACCTCCTGTCTTTTTATAAAATAAAATTTCCTTTCTCAAATACTGAAACTTCTTCGCCATCAGCTTTAATGCCTGTAATCTTCATATCCTCAGACCCAAACATAAAATCAACATGGTTCATAGAATCGTTTGCTCCTGCTTCTTTCAGCTGTTCTTCAGTCATCTCAGTGCCACCTTTAATATTCTCCGGATATGCCTGACCTAAAGCCAGATGACATGAAGCATTTTCATCAAATAAAGTGTTATAAAACAATATATTACTTAAAGAAATAGGTGAATTATGCGAAATTAGAGCCACTTCTCCTATTCTTTTGCTTCCTTCATCAGTATCCAGTAAACTTGTCAATGTTGCAAATTCTTTTTCAGCACCATAATCAACAACTTTACCATCTTCAAATATGAACCAGAAATTTTCAATTAACTTTCCATTGTAACTTAACGGTTTTGTCGCAACAACTTTACCGCTGACATTGTTTTTATCCGGCATCGTAAATACTTCTTCTGTCGGCATATTCGGATTGAAAACAACTCCTTTAGTCGTTATGCCGCTTCCGCCTTCCCAGATATGGTTTTTTATCAGACCTACATATAAATCAGTTCCCGTTGAACTTTCAAAATGAAGTTTGTCAAAATTATGTTCATTCAGAATATTACAATATCGGCGTAATTTTTCATTATGTATTTTCCACTCTTCAACCGGGTCATTTTCTTCGTCAATTCTGACACTCATCAAAATTGCATCCCAAAGTAATTTTAAAGCCTCATCAGCTGTTTTTTCCGGGAATACTTTTTTGGCCCAGGTTACTGAAGGCAGGGCAACAACTGACCACTGGCCATGATTGGCCAGCGTATAATTCTGCAGTGGTTTAAATTTCTTCATAGCCGCAACCTGACCGGCCATGATTTTTTCAGGATCAATACCAGCCATTAAGCCAGGAGTTTCATTGGCAATATGCAGAAAGGCACAACCTTTATCCTGAACGTATTTTCTCTTATCATAGGCATAATCAGGAATTTCAGTCAATGTTTCTATTGAACAGTAAGTATAATCCAAAAGTATTAAATCTTCACTTGACCAGTTAACCATTACTTCACTGGCCAGAGCCTTGTAAGCTTCCTCAACACACATTTTAACAAAATCATGATCTTCAACTGAGGCTGAAATTACTAAAAGTTGACCAGGCTGAATATTGGCTCCGGTTCTTACCGCCAGTTTAGCATATTTTCTTAATAATTTTTCATTCATCTTGTCAGTCTTCTCCTACTTCTTTAAACCTCATTGTATTGGTATTACCATGTCCTGAATGCCATCCGGCAGTAATAATATAATATGTATTCATTGGCAAATTTACCTGTCTGGCAACTTCAGCAGCTGTAACATCATACAAATCACTATCGACAATATTAGGAGCATAAACCGGTGTAACATTTGAATATAATGACATCTTTGTACAGGTACTTAATGAATTGGTAGCTGCAATAATTGGTGAAGATGGTTTATACTTCATCAGACGTTTAGGTGTTCCGCCAGTTTCAGTGAAGGCCATGACAGCACTGATATTATCCATTGTCAGACAGCTTTCAGCCACTGATATACCAATGGCATCGGACATTGTCCTGGTCGAATAGTCAACAGCACCATCCAGATAAGCGTGATAGTCAAATTCCTTTTCACATTCCTGCGCAATTTTTGACATTGTCATTACTGCTTCAACCGGGTATTCACCGGTAGCAGTTTCCGCTGAAGTCATAATACAGTCAACTCCGGCAAATATGGCATTGGCAACATCACTGGCTTCTGCTCTGGTAGGACGAGGGTTGGAAACCATGCTCTCCAGCATATGAGTAGCAATTATTACTGGCTTACCTACTCTGTTGGCAGTTTTAATCATGTTTTTCTGATAAACCGGAACAAGCTGAAGACTTACTTCTACTCCCAAATCACCTCTGGCAACCATAATAGCATCAGCAACTTCTAAAATATCTTCCAATTTGTCATAACCTTCCTGGTTTTCAATTTTGGCGATAATCTCTATTTCCGGATGACCTTCTTCTTCTAAAATCTTTCTAATCTGTAATACATCTTCCGGTCTTCTGACAAAACTGGCAGCTACAAAGTCAATTCCGTTTCTAGCTCCAAAACGAATATCAGCGTCATCTTTCTCTGATACAAACGGCATAGACAGTTCAACATTTGGCACATTAACACCTTTTCTGGTCATTATCGGACCGGAATTGAACACTTCACAGTCAAAACCATCACTATCCTTGCTTAAGACAGTCAGGGTTATTTTTCCATCGTTGACTAATATTTTATTTCCTATATTAATATCATCATATAATTCATCACACATGATATGAAATCTTTCGCGATTTCCCACCACATCTTCTCTGACAATTCTGACCTTGTCACCTTTGGTAAAATTGACACAGTCATTTTCCATTTTTCCAACCCTGATTTCAGGGCCTTTTGTATCCAGCATGATACCAATATGCCAGCCGTATTTTTTTGCATATATTAATCTTGTTTAACTGTTCTTCATGTGTACCATGAGAAAAATTCAGTCTTATCATATTCATTCCTGCTTTTGCCAGTTCAACCATCATCTGTTCATTGTCACTTGCAGGTCCGATAGTACATATAATTTTTGTTCTCTTCATCTTTTCTCCTTTTATGCTAATCTGGTGAACAACCTCATTAAATCAGATTTCTTTTCTTTTCCTTTATCTATCGCTTCAATAATATCAGTTGAAATAACTTCATCATTTAAAATCCCGACACAATGACCGGAAATACCATTTTCCAGTAATTCTACAGCCTTATCTCCAAGTAAAGTAGCCAGCAGCCGGTCGTTAGGAACCGGACTTCCGCCTCTTTGAATATGGCCAAGGATAGTGGCTCTACCGGTATAGGTTGACACTTCTGAAATCTTATTAGCCAGGTCATTGACATCAACCAGTTTTTCTGTCGCTACAACAATTGCATGTTTACCTTTTTTAACCTGGTCCAAATAACAGATTTTAGCCAATACATCTTCTTCTCTAAAATCGTCTTCTGGAACAATAATGACTTCCGCACCAACACAGATACCGGAATACAGGGCTAAATCACCACACCTGTTTCCCATTACTTCAACTACCGAACATCTGTGATGAGAAGCAGAGGTATCTCTTAATTTATCAATCGCTTCCACTATCGTATTCCAGGCAGTATAAAATCCGATAGAGTATTCTGTTCCGACAACATCGTTATCAATGGTTGCCGGTATTCCGACAACATTTATTCCTTTTTTAGCCAGATCATAACCGCCACGATATGTTCCGTCACCGCCAATAACCACCAGAGCATCCATATTTACTTTCTTCATCTGGGCAATTGCGATTTCCTGTAATTCTTCCTTGACAAATTCCGGAAGTCTGGCTGAACCTAAAAATGTTCCTCCCCGATTAAGAATGCCGGAAACCGAATTTCTGTCAAATTTAATAAAATCACCATAAACCAGTCCTTGAAATCCATTTCTGATTCCATAAACTTCACATCCTTTTTCTAAAGCACTTCTGGTCACTGCTCTAATAGCAGCATTCATTCCAGGAGCATCTCCTCCACTGGTTAAAACTCCTAATGTTTTTATCATAAACTATCTCCTATAAACGCCTTCGCGAAGGCCCTGTAACAGAAACTGCATCACATAAAGTTCTTATTCTTTCAATGATTCTCAAAGCTTTGATTGCATCCTCTTCGCCACTTTTAGAAATTGTCATTCTTTTTTCCAGACTCTTTAAATCACAATTACTGGTGAAAATCGTTTTTAATTCGTGTTCCATCCGATAATCTAAAATCGGAAACAGAATATCATCTCTGATATAGTTTGTTACACTTTCTGCTCCGATATCATCTATTACCAGAATCTTCGCTCTTCTAAGTCTTCTTACTCTGCTATCTACATAATCATATTCTGTAAGATTGCTTCTGATATCTGAACATAATTTCGGATAGTTGACAAAAGCAACTTCATGACCCTTTCTGGCCAAATCATTGCAAATAGCACTTGCCAGATAAGTTTTACCTGTTCCCAGACCTCCATAAAAATACAGCCCCTTTTTTGGCAATTCTTTTACCCACTGCCTGGCAATATTCACTATACCTTTATAATAATCAGATTCCTCAGACAGGTCTATTTCATCCAGTGAAAGGGTCAGATTTTTATCTGATAAATCACATAGCAGATAATTCTCCTTATGGGAAATTAAACTCTCCTTCGCTTTTAAATATTCGCAAGGAACCAGTAACTGTTCCAGATTTTCATCAATTTTCATGCGATATCCCGGATTACTTCTATTACACATTTCCAAGCCGCTACATTCCTTGCAATACTTCTGTACTTTTAACCAGTCAGCAAAAATGACAGCATTTTTTAAAACAACTTCTTCAGTCATATTAAGCTCTTTAAGCAACATTAAAATATCCTGATCATTTATCAGTCTTTTTTTCAGCTGTTGGATATAATCATTTTTAACTTCCGGAAATTTAATTGGTTTCATTTTTATCCTTTAGAGAATAATCTCTTCCTCAATTTTTCTAAATCCTGTTCTTCAAACTCTAATTCATCTTTATCGTATTTAACATTCTGTTTCTTTGAATAACCTTTATTTTCTTTCTGTTTTAAGGCATCTTCCAAAGTTTCAACTTTCTGCCTGATCCAGGTAGTAGCCACCTTTTCTACGTAGTCTTTACTTAACTTCTGATTGGTATTTTCTAAACAGTGTTCAATCAGCACATTAACAACTTCCGGTTTCATCTGCAGTTGAATCTGTAAATATTCCAAAAGTCTTTTATCAGCATTGGAAACCGGTACACCCTGTTTCAAATAAAGAAAAGAGACCGGAGATAAATCATATTCGTTACTCCCCTTTACAACATCTACTGTCTTTTCATTTAAACACAGCCTCTTTAATTTTTCACTGTCGAAAGTATTTGTTTCAATATCAATACTTTTAGCTACTAAAGTCTTCATTTTTTCAGGAGTAACTGAAAACAGGGTTGCCAGCTGGCCAATTGTCTGCATGTTTTCTTTTGTTCGCAATGAATACGGAAAAAGCAAAACCGAATCACCAAGACTTCTAAGAAAGCGTTCATAATCAAACTTGATTTCAATGGCATCTTCCCTATAAATCGGCTGCTTCAGTTTCTGGTAAAGCTGTTCTTCCGCTTCACTCCAGTTTTTCAAATCTGATAAATCGAGTTTTGTGTTGGTAAGATTTTCAAAACCGTCAAAGTTTATTTCATCATGCTGATATTTAGCTTTGGTTATTTCAAACTGAATTTTCCCAACCTTATTCAAATATAGACGGGCATATAAATCATTGGCAAAAAAATCATTCCCATTAACCGGAGAGACGACAACAAAAACATATATACCGTCTTTGTAATATCTTTCAACTAAACCAAACTGCTCCAGTAATACCAGATGTTTTTTTAAACTATCAATATCCAGACCGGATAATATGCACAGCCTTTCAACATCAGCATTTATTTCGCCCTTTCTTTCGGCATACAAAAGATTATAAATCCCTGCCGCTTCAATACCTATTAACGGCATATACAAAGTTGCCAGAATCTGCTGGTGATTGGTGATAAAAGATCCTTTTGTGTTGACAATAAACTGGTCTTTTCCTAGCATACAACCTCCAAAAAGCCGAACCCTATCAGCATAACTATTGTATCATAGTCTGACAAATAGTGACTTAAAAAAACTATCTGACTTTAATCAAATAGTTATTAATCAAGTTTTTTAATCAGTTTATCAATATTAGAAAATAATTTTACTGCTGATGAATTATTCTCTACTACATAATCAGCCAGCTGAACCTTTTTTTCTGCCGGCAACTGGCTCTGCAAACGTCTGTCAACATCTTCTTTACTCATCTTTCTATTTTGAAGTAAACGTTTATATATTAAATCTGCATCGGCATTTACCATAACGTTGACGTCAAAATTTCTGTCCCAGTTTACTTCATATAGTAACGGTACTTCAACAAACAATAATTTCTCTTTCTCATTTTCATCAATCCACTTTTCAATTTCCCGGTATATTTTCTGATGAAGATATTTTTCAACTTTCTTTTTTATCTCTTTATCAGAAAAGATAAGCTCTGAAAGATACTTTTTATCTATTTTTTCAAAAGAACATCCTAAAATAGAAGCTAAATCAGAAATTGTTTTCTTTTGTTTTAATAATTCCGCATTAATATCATCGCTGCTGACAGTCTTATACCCATTTACAGTCAGGTATTTTATTACTTCCGATTTCCCGGAACCAATACATCCGGTAACAGCCACTACTACAGGTTTGGGTTTCTGACATTCAGGACAGTAATATGTTCCCCGGCCATTTACTTTTATCTTTCTGATTTCACTTCCGCAGACATAACAGTTTTGATTTTCACGGCCATGAACCATTAAAGACTGCTGGAAAAGTCCACTCACTCCTAAAGAAGAAGTGTAGCTTCTTACTGTCGTTCCTCCCTTTTCTATAGCCAGGGTTAATACTTCCCGGGTATTCTTTAATACTTCATCCCATTTATTTTCACTGATATAGCAACTTTTTCTTAATGGGTCCAGATTACATTTAAAGCATATTTCATTGGCATAAATATTGCCGATACCGGCAATTAAAGACTGGTCCAGCAGTTTAGTTTTTATAGCCATTTTATCTTTTCCAGTCAGCTGTTTCAAAGTTTTAGCGTTTAAACCTGCATCAAATGGTTCATATCCCAAATTTTTAAGACAGGTTACAGCTTCCTGTTTCCTGTACAGATAAAACTTTCCAAACTTTCTGACATCATTATAATGAATTTCTATATCTTCCATTTTAAAAATGACATGGGTATGTTTGTTTTTTAATGTCTCTTGCGGATGAATAAAAAACTTGCCTTCCATTCTTAAATGGGAAACCAGAATATAGTCTGTTAAAGTAAAAATCAGAAATTTCCCCCGACGGTCATAACTCTCTATTGTCTGATTCTTTAATGAAAGAGTAAAATCAGAAGGTTCTACATTGGCGATAATATTATCCCAATATACAATTACTTCTTTTATCATTCGATTTCCGACCTGTTTTTCAAGAGTTCGGACAACAGTTTCAACTTCCGGTAA
This sequence comes from Erysipelotrichaceae bacterium, assembly GCA_050950925.1. Taxonomy (GTDB): domain Bacteria; phylum Bacillota_I; class Bacilli_A; order Erysipelotrichales; family Erysipelotrichaceae; genus UBA1783. The sequence continues at coordinate 202,774 of JBMNIN010000004.1, read as the reverse complement.
TTCAGGCATTATATTACCTCCAGCCAGTTATTTCCAAAACTGGCTTCTACCTTAAGAGGAACTGATAAACTCAGAGCCTGTTCCATCTGCTGTCTGACAAGTTGCATTACTTCCTGTTTTTCTGCCACCGGCACATTTAAAATGAGTTCATCATGTATCTGAAGAATCAGTTTTGATTTTAACTTCCTTTTTTTCAGCTCATTATAGACATTGACCATCGCAACCTTTATCAGATCAGCAGCACTTCCCTGTACCGGAGCATTCATTGCTGCCCTTTTTCCAAATTCTTTAATATTACGGTTTCTATGTCTTATTTCCGGTATTTCTCTTCTTCTGTTTAACAGCGTTGTCACATAGCCGGTCTTTTCACAACTGGCAATTGTGTCATCCATATATTTTTTAACATTTGGATATTTGGCGAAATATGAGTCAATATAATCCCTGGCAACATTGACAGGAATGTTGAGATTTTCCGCCAGACCAAAGGCACTCATACCATAATCAATGCCAAAATTAATTGCTTTGGCCTGTCTTCGCATCAGCAAAGTAACTTCCTGTTCACTTACTGAAAAGATATCCATTGCTGTTTTGGTGTGGGCATCTAATCCTTTTTTGAAAGCTTCAATCAGTCTTTCTTCCTGTGACAGATGAGCCAGTAGTCGAAGTTCAACCTGAGAGTAATCAGCGGCCACTAAAACGCAATTTTCTTCCGGAATAAAGGCACTGCGGATGGAAGATGTTTCTTCGCTTCTGATCGATATATTCTGCAAATTGGGATCACTGCTGGAAAGCCGTCCGGTTTCTGCCACACACTGATTGAATTTAGTATGAATTTTGCCATCTTCTTCAATATACTTTTTCAATCCAAAAGCATAGGTTGAATAAAATTTGGCATATTTACGATATTGAATTATTTCTGCAATAATTGGATGAGTATTTATAAGTTTTCCCAAGACTCTGGCATCAGTACTTCTTTTTGTTGATCTGGCCAATTTCAAATCATCATAAATAACTTCCGCCAGCTGTTTTGGTGAATTCACATTAAACTCTTTATTAGCCAACTGATGAATTCTCTTTTCATAATAAGCTGTTTTTTCAGCTGTTTCTTCAGCAATTTCATCCAGTACCTTTTCATCCACCCTGATACCGGATATTTCCATTTCTGCCAATATTCTGATTAGCGGTCTTTCAACATTGAAATACAGACTTTCCATTTCTTTCTGTTTTAAATCTTTCATTAAAACTTCACTCAGATAAAACAATCTGCTGCTTACAGCATTTAATTCCGTTAAAGCACTGCCGCTTTCAGAAAATAAATCCAATTGACTGTCTTTCACTTTTTCAGCTAAAGACAGGTTATATTTAGCCAGTAAATTATCAATAGTTTTTATTTTACTGTCACACAAAAAAGCGATAACCATTAAATCAATATTTTTGCCATTTATCTTAAAATTGTTTATATGAGCTAAATGATACCAGTTTTTTAAATCATAGAACAGTTTCGGACTTTCATCAGCTAAATATTCGATACAATTCTGACAACTGATAAAATCAGCAAAAAGCATATTGCAGGCTATTTTATTATTGATGATACTTACTATCCGGCTATCATTATCGATGCTAAATAATGTCTTACTTTCAAATTGTTTCTTATCAATACTGGAAACCATCTTGAACTTTCTGTCTTTTAACGGCTTCTCTTCTCTATCATTTTTTTCAGCAGTTTCAGACAAATCAACTTTGTCTGCCAGGGTTTTCATCTGATATTTCAGATAAAAGTTATAGGCGTCTTTTGATTCTTTCTGATATCGGTTTTTAGTTAAATCTATTTCACTTAAATCAGCATCAACTATTATAGTTGCCAGCTTTTTAGAAAGAAAAGCCCTCTCTTTATCTTTGATCAGGTTTTCCTGCAGTTTTCCTTTTATTCTGTCGATATTTTCATAAACACCTTCAACAGTTCTGTATTCTTCTAATAATCTGGTTGCTGTTTTATCTCCAACCATCGTCACTCCAGGAATATTATCTGAACTGTCACCAGCCAGTCCTTTCAGGTCAATTATCTGTGATGGTGTCAATTTATAATCATTAAATACTTTTTCTTCGTCCATGCGGGCCATTTCAGTAATGCCTTTCTGCATCAGAAAAACATCAGTATTTTCATCGACAATCTGCAGCAGGTCTCTGTCGGAAGTTAATACGGCCACTTTATAATCTTTATTCTGTTTAGCAATAGAGCCGATAATATCATCAGCTTCCAGACCGCTTTTTTCAAAGTGGGTAATATGCAAAGCATCCAGATATTCTCTGATTATTGGAAACTGAGTCTTCAAATCTTCCGGGGTTTCACTTCTTGTTCCTTTATATTCCGGATATAGCTGATGCCGGTAAGTTTTTTTATCACTGTCAAAGGCTACAAACACATAGTCAGGTTCTATATCCTTCAGAGCTTTTTGCAGCATCAGAGCAAAACCATAAATCGCATTAGTAGGAACTCCAGAACTGGTTGACATACTTCGTCCGTATACCGTAGCATAATATGCTCTAAACAACATTGAATTTCCATCTATTAAAAGAAGTTTTTTCACTTTTTACACCTCCATGTGAAAATAGAAGTCTGATAACTTCTATTTAAAAGCATTTTCTAAAGCTGTAAGATTCTCATACATTATTGTAATATAGTCCTTGCTTTTTTCAATATCATCAGCAGACAATACTGATAAAGAAGAAAGTTCAATTACTTTAAGGTCTAATTCATCTTTAATCTTTTCATATAATTCCTGATACATTTCTGGCAAGGTATCATCATAAACAATATACTTAACTTCATTTTCAACTATTTCATGTTTAATGACTTCCAACTGCTGCTCAGTTGGTAAAACACCATATTTGGACACTACCAAAGGATATACTTCAATACCATACAATTTCTGCCAGTTACCGAAACATGGTGTAACTGTAACAAACTTTACTTTTTCAACTTCATTTAGTGACTGATATTCAGCATCCATTCTGACGAATGTATTCTGCAGGTTTTTAAAATTATTTTCAAAAGTCAGAGTATCTTCAGGATAGTAAGCTATCAGCCAGTCTTTAATCGTTGAGGCCATTGAACTCATAGCAATAGGATCCAGCCAGATAAATGGGTCTTTGGTATATAAATCAACATTTTCAAAACTCTCATCTTCATAATAGTCAGTTTCTATATAGATTAAAACATTATCGGTGAAGACTTTTGTATATCTCTTAAAACCATAAATCGCCGACAGATTAGCTAAATCAATCGCTTCACAATCATACTTGTATAAAAGATCCTGATACACATCCAGATAAGATTCCAATTCGTTAATATATAAAAACAAAGTTGTATTTGATAAAATCTGATCATAATTATCTACCAGTTCAGCAACCTGAATATACTCATCGGTACTGATATATTCAATATTTACTTTGTCACCGGCAATCTGTTCAACCAAATATTTAACTGCATATACAGTGGTCGTGATGGTTGCTTTTTCATTTACACAACCAGAAAGGTTAACTGTTAAAAATGCCATAATTAAGATTACAAATAGTTTTCTTCTCATAACACTACCTCCGAGTTTAATTATAACATATAACTTAATTTATATATCTTTCAAAATCACTATTAGTCATTTAAAAATAAAAATGAGTTCTCACCCATTTTATACCTGATTTTATTATTCAAATATATTTCAGTAATTCAGTTTTCCCCTTTCAGCATAACTGTAATAACCATCAAAACTGACAATGATGTGGTCAATTAGGGGAACATTCATCAGTATTCCTGCCTTATAAAGCTGGCAGGTTGTTTCATCATCAGCATATGATGGAGCAATAAATTGTGAAGGATGATTATGAGCAATTATTACTTTCTGAGCCCCTTTTCTAATCGCTTCAGAAAAAATTTCACCCGGATTTATAGCCACACTGTTACTGCTGCCCTTATAGATATCAGTGTAGCCGATAACCTGATTTTTTATATTTAAAAAAACTGCCACAAAATATTCCTGTGTTTTACCTCCGATGTGTTTTTTTAACCATTCAATTAAAATCTTTGGTTCTTTAACCATGTCCTTGTCCAGCATATCCAAATAGTTCATTCTTTTTACCAACTCTAATGATGCTGTAATTTCTGCAGCTTTGGCCAGTCCGATTCCTTTAAACTGCATCAGCTGCTGTATCGATAATTTCATCAGTCCATTAATCCCGCCTGTTTCATTTAATATTCTATTCGCCAGCTGAACTGATGAACAGCCCCTTGTTCCACTTTTAATAATTAAAGCCAGAAGTTCACTGTCTGAAAGTGATTCAATACCATTACTTATAGCTTTTTCTCTTGGCTGAATTGATTTATCCCACTTTTTTACACTCATAAAGGAGGTAACAGCTCCTTTATCTAAAAGTTATTCTTACTTTATTAAAACTGAAACTTCCACTGTTGGCAAAAGCTAATTTAAATACCGCAATAGCAAAAGCAATCAAAGTTAATAAAGTGAAAATATTTTTAATCATTCTAATTCCTCCATCCTATTGAAAAACCAAAAAATTTTATCATTCCCTTGTTTGAAATTAATATCTTTATAGATAAATATGCCAGCAGTGGAATTAACAGACATTTTATAAACTTAATCATATAATAGTTACCTCCCAATATATAATCATCTTAATAACTGTAAAATCCTATATTTTTCATTTCCTCAACAAATTAGTACAGTAACTTTTGTTTGCTTTTAAAAAGTGTAAATTTTAAACCAGTTTATCAACATCTTTTATGCTAAGATAGTGTAGGGAGGTATATTATGAATAATCATCCATTAAAAAGAATAGTTACACATCATAAAAACAATGATCCGATTGGAATCTATTCAGTATGTAGCGCAAATGCTTTCGTTATCAGAGCTGCAATAAAAAGAGGCTTACAGACAAAAACACCTGTACTAATTGAAGCGACAGCCAACCAGGTTAACCAGTATGGCGGTTATACAGGAATGAAACCTGAAGATTTTAGAGATTTTGTCTTTGAAATAGCCAGAGAAGAAAACTTTCCAGTAGAAAATATTATACTTGGAGGCGATCATTTAGGTCCATTAACATGGTCATCTTTAAATGAAGAAGAAGCAATGAAAGAAGCAGCCAGACTTATTGAATTATACGTACTGGCAGGCTATACAAAAATACATATTGATACTTCTATGAGACTTAATGATGATAATGTAAATGAAGCTTTATCAACTGAAGTTATCGCTAAAAGAGGTGCAATACTGGCAGAAGTTGCAGAAAAAGCTTATAAAAAATTATTAGAAAGTAAACCGGATGCTACTGCTCCTGTTTATATTGTCGGCAGTGAAGTGCCTATTCCTGGAGGAGCAACAGCCGAAAGTGGTGACAGTGAAGTACAGGTTACAAAAGTTGAAGACTTTAAAGCGACCTATGATACATTTAAAAAAGCATTTGAAAATAAAAATCTTCTTGATGCCTGGGAAAATGTTATAGCTATAGTCGTACAGCCTGGTGTCGAAGAAAAGGATGCAGGTTGTACTGAATATGACCGCTACAAAGCAAAAGAACTGATGAATTCAATTAAAGAATATGACAACATCGTATTTGAAGGTCATTCAACAGACTACCAGACAAAAAAAGCTTTGAGAGAATTGGTTGAAGATGGAGTCGGTGTATTAAAAGTCGGACCGGGATTGACATTTGCAGCTAGAGAAGCACTGTTTGCTCTGGCATTTGCCGAACAGGAACTGTACAAAGATACAGCGGTCAGGCAAAGTAATTTTATTAAAGTTTTAGATGATGAAATGTTAAAAAACCCTAAAAACTGGCAAAAACACTATACCGGTACTGCTCAGGAAATTGCCTTAAAACGCAAATATTCTTTTTCAGACAGGTCAAGATATTATATGCCCACTGAAAATGTGACTGAAGCTACTGAGATACTAATAAACAACTTTAAAGACGGTGTACCACTGAATCTGTTAAGTCAGTTTATGCCAATTCAATATACCAAAGTCAGAGACGGACTGATTAAAAATAATCCGGAAGATCTGATAATTGACAGAATTGTAAATACCATCGATGAATATTTACAGGCAACACATCAGGAAAAACTCTGGATTTAAAATCTGCTTATTGCCCCTGGAAGTTGAGAAACTTAACAAAGGGGCTTCCTTTTATAAATCGTTATTTTCTTAAATTCTATAAATCAACTTATCAAACAAAAAGAGGCGAATTCGCCTCTTTTATTTGAAGGTTCAGAGTTTTATCTCAAAATATACTTTTCTGGAGTATTAATACCATTTAACAAATGGTGTATAAGCTCCACCCCAAACACCAAAGAATGCTCCAACAAGACCAAGAATTAATAGCAAGCCGATACATTTAACTGTTGACCAGCCTTTTTTCTTAATCAAGTAGTAAACCAGTAGTGTTAAAATTAATGGAATAAGTTGAGGCAAAATACCATCTAAAATTGCTTGAACACTTCTTAATGTTTCACCATCCTGTACAGCAATTTTGATTGTTGTTGCACCATAGTTACAAGTTAATGCACCTACTACAAATACCCCTAACATACTAGCAGCATGAGTAAATTCTTTAGCATTTTTAGTTAATACTTCGATTGCTCCTGTTCCTAAGTCATATGACATATACATTAATCCGTAACGAACTGCAAATTGAACACCGTTAAAGATTAACAAGAACAGAATTGGAGCAAAAATATTTCCATTGATTGCCATATTTGATGTAATACCAGCCGCAATTGGAAGTACTGTAAACCAGAATATAGCATCACCAATACCACCTAAAGGACCCATAGCAGCAACACGTACTGCACGGATTGTAGCGATATCAGCTTTTTGCTGTTCTAATGACATTACAAGACCCATAACAAATGTTACTAAGAATGGGTGAGTATTGAAGAACTCAAGGTTGTGTGTCATAGAAGCAGCTAAGTCTTCTTTATTTGTGTGGATTTTTTCTAAGCCTGGAAGAATTCCATATAGCCATCCAGCAGCCTGCATTCTTTCATAGTTGAATGATGCCTGTAAGAACAATGATCTGATGACCATTCTATTTAATGTTGCACGATCTAATGGTTGTGCAGGGGTTAAATCTTTATAAGAATATACGTTAGATTCCATCACTTTCACCTCCAGCTCCGCCACCAGCATTCTTGATAGCAACGTTAACATTGTAGTCATATAGAGCAATTGCAATACCTACAAATGCTACTAATAATAGAGCAGGGCCTCCTAAGCCAGCAGCACCTAAAATTGCAGCAAGAGCAAATCCTGCAAAATAAATTCCCCACATGTCATCAGCTAACATGATACGCATCAATACTGCGAAACCAACATAACGCATCATTCCACCAGCAGCACTTAAACCACCCATAATCCAGTTGCCTTCTAATCCGTTAATGAAGTCAGCAACTGCTGGGTTTGAAATACTGATTACACCAACTAAAGTTGCAAGAGCAAAGAATAATCCTAATAATCCCATTGCAAAATAGTTAAGTCTATCAATACCTGCAGGGTTGGCATTAGCAGCATGTTCATCAGCTTTAGCCATTAAACCAGACATCAGTGTAAATGTTAATGTAACTCCATATTGACCTAATAATGCAAATGGAATTGCAGCACCTAGTGCAGCATTTACATCTAATTTGCTGACAATAGCAAATACTGTAGCCATAATTCCACCAACAACTGCATTTGGTGGTTGAGCTCCTCCTACCGGCATACTGCCAATTGTCATCAACTGGTAAGCACCGCCGACAGCCAAGCCCGTTTTTACATCACCCAAAATAGCACCAACAACTGGTCCCATTACGATTGGCTGATAAAGCGACTCTAGAAAGTTAAACTGGTCTATTGCCGCAATAAACGTAACAATTAAGATCAACACTAATTTAAGTGGACCTATCATAATAATATTCTCCTTCCTTTATTTAAAAAGTTTTGAAACATCTTCACTGCTTTCATTAGGAACTTTTCTGATATCCAGTTCTACTCCTAATTCATGCAATTTTGCAAAAGCAGCGACATCTGCGTCGTCAACAGCAACAGTAGTGGCAACCTGACGCTTGCCTTCTGCCATATGCATATTTCCGACATTGACTTTCTTTATTGGTACTCCACCTTCAACAAGTTTTAATACATCGATCGGGTTTTCGCACACAATAAAAATTTTTTGTGTTGCAGAAGCTTTGTGAATATTGGCAATTGTCTTATCAATTGTCCAGTATCTGGTAGAAACACCAGCCGGAGCAGCCATATCCATAAGGCTCTGACGTAGTGAATTAGACGCGGCATCGTCATTTGCTACTAAAATAAGGTTTGCACCAAGTGAAGAATTCCACTGTGTAGCAACTTGTCCATGAATAAGACGATTATCAATTCGCGTCAATAAAATATTAGGCATTTATATCTCCTCCCCTTCATTAAATTTATAATAGATAATTTAGCAATCTTTTTATTTAGATTTTTTAACTTAAAATTTATACTTTTTAAATTTATTAACCATTTTTTGAATGATTTGTGTAAATTTTGTGAAATCTATGCTATTATTATATCACATGAAAGGGCTTTCTTAAACATGTTTAACAAAACTACCAGCGCAAATTTTCTCAAATTTGGAAAAGTAAATGAAAATTTTGATAAAAAATTTCTATCTTCTGAATGCTTTGTAACTGATAACAGACAGATAAATTTTCTAAAAACTTATGATAAGGAAATCTATATAAGTCTAAGTAAAGGTATGGCAATGCTTGCTGTAACAGACAATCCTGAATTGTATCCTCCTTTATTTTTTGCTATTCATAGAGAAGTCGAACTATACCCGAATATGTATTTTGCCGTTATTCCTATGACCAGCGTAATCTGTTATGATATCTTTTACAATTCCGATTCAACAGTTAAAACATACAATCTTTCCAATGCGATAAATTATGAAAATATAACTTTAAAAACAAAAATAGAAAATATTATTGCCTGTTATTACGTTGTAAAAAGTCCCAATTATGTTTTCCCTGGTGAAACACATTCTTTATATGAATTTACCTATGTCGATAATGGTACACTTGAAACAATGGTCGACGATGAGAAATATACAATTAATTCTAATCAGTGTCTTTTCTATGGGCCGGGTCAAAGACACAGCCAGATGGTTGTAGGTAATGAGGCCTGTTCATATTTAACAGTCATTTTTGAGGCCAGCGGAGTTGATGATGATATACTGTTGAATAAAGTTTTCAGCATCACAAAAGAAATAAAAATAATTATTGATGATTTTGTACGAAATTCCAATGAGAATATTTCTTATTCTGAGGATTTACAGGTAGTGGCGTTAAACTCAATATTATTGAAAATTCTACAATTTGATTCGTTAGATAAACCATATAGAGAAACTAATATACCAATAAATCAGAATTTCCAGAATAATTTTTTAGAAGAAATTATTACTTATATACATAACAATCTGTACAGACCATTGACCGTTGAGGATATCAGCCAGGAATTTTCAGTAAGCAGAACTTATATTCAAAGGATTTTTAATGAAAATCTGCATACAACTCCCAAAAAGTATATCATCGATGCCAAACTGGCCAAAAGCAAAATACTTATAAAAAATGGCAATTATTCATTAAGTGAGATTGCTGATAAATTAGGATATTCTTCAATTCACTATTTCTCGAGAATTTTTACTTCCCGATTTGGAATCACACCGAGTGAATATTCTAAAAAAATATATGAGTAATTAAGACAGTTATTTAAAATCAGTATTACTTAATCTGAAATGTATCTTTTATGAAGAATACATTTTTTCTAGTTTGACAGATATGAGCTATATTTAAACATAATAAACTTAAAAAAAAGAGGCGTAACCTCTTTAGAAAGTATAATTATTTACTTTACGCCTCTTTAAATTCCATCATCTGATTCGTCGGCAGCTTTTTCTTTAAACTCAAATCTCATAACCTGGTCTTTACCAGTATTGATTGCCATCTGGGTTAACGCTTCAATATCTTCAATAAAGCTTCTTGCCATTGATATTTCAATTAACATGCCTAAATTTGTGCCACCAAGTACCACAATTTTCTCTTCTCTCGAAACTGAAATTTCAACTGCAGTTTTAAATGGCGAACCGCCAACCAGATCTGTAAATACCAGTATTCCCTCTTTACAATCCTTCAGATTATCAATAGCTTTGTTTAAATTTGCTGATAAATCATCTGTTGAGTGTTCCTGAAGAAAATCAACTGTCTGATAAAAATCAGGCATACCTGCAATTAACTTGACTGAACTTGTCAATCCTGTCGCAAAATTTCCATGTCCTGTAACAATTATACCTACCATTATTATTCATTCTCCTTCTTATATGGGTACAAAACAACTCCTTTGACAACTCTGTTAACATCCCCGCTTGGACTAGGGTTATCAGGAGTAATACCAAGTGATAAAGACTTATATAAAGAAATTAACTGAGCGCACATTGTATAAGGCAGCACTAATTCAGCGTTTTCTTTGGCACTGCCATCAAAACAGTAGTAATAATCTGCAAGTTCTTTGGCCGGCTGGCATGGAGTATTACAAATAACCAATATTTTGTTCTTTTTCCTTTGAATACTCACTTCTCTTATCAAATCTACTTCATATGCTCTAGTGTAAGCATTATCACTTAAATAAACAACCGTCAATGTTTCATCATTCAAAATTGACTTAGGTCCATGTCTGAAACCTAAAGGTGTATCATATAAAGTTACAACTCTGCCAGCTGTTAATTCCAGCATTTTTAACGCTGACTCCTGTGCTACACCCTTCAGCACATTGCTTCCCAGATAAACAATTCTTCTGAAATCATATTTTTCAACAATGTTTTCAAAATATTTATAGCCATTATTATTGATTTCGCGGGCAAATTTTACAATATCTTTGTAACTTTCCTCAATTGCATCTAAATTATCTAAATTGAATACCAGATAAGCAGCAAGATACATATTTGAGAAACTTGAAGTCATCGCAAATCCTAAATCATGTGTTTCTGGAGTTAAATTAATTGCTAAACAATTCTTCTCAACCTCTGCTCTTTTACTTAACTTGCCGTTTTTATTACAGGTAATAAACAGATTGTAAATCTTATCACTTACAGCTTCAGCATTATCCACTGCACCAATAGATTCGGGACTGTTCCCGCTTCTTCCGAAACTTACCAGTAAAGTCGGCTTTTCTTTAGAAAAATAGTATTCAGGATTTGCAGTAATATCGGTGCTTGCATATGAACGGGCTTTAAAATCAGTTTTTAAATTAATCGCAGCAAACAGAACGTTTCCTACAAACTCGCTGGTTCCAGCTCCTGTAAAAACAACATCATAATCAGCACTGTCCAATACCTGACTAATGAAAGTTTTTATTTCATCTTTCCTCTCTCTTATCTGATTAATTGTCTTAATCCATGTATCAGGCTGCTGAGCAATCTCTCTTGCCGTATGTGCTGCAGTCAAACCAGTCAGTTCTTCGACACTCTTTCCAAAAATTGTCATTATAATACCTCCGTTTATAAGCAAATTATAACAATCAATAACACTTTTTCAATGAATAGACTAATTTTCATAAATAATGAACTAAAAAGTGCAAACAACTATCTCAGGCAAATATGTTAGATTATATATAAATACGGAGGCAAATATGATTATACAAAGTAAAAAAGTATGGTTGGCAGGACAGTTTTTTCCTGCACAGCTTAATATCGAAGGAAACAAAATTATTGCCGTGCTGGACTATGATACAGAAAAAGCCGACAAAGACTATGGCAATAAAAGAATTGTCCCTGGTTTTATAGATGTCCATTGTCATGGCGCATATGGTTTTGATACCAATTATGCTGACCCTGAAGGATTAAGAAACTGGCTGAAAAATATACCTGCTGAAGGAGTGACAGGACTTCTGGCTACAACTATTACTCAAAGTGAAGAAGTATTAACTGCCGCAATAAAAAATGTCACTAAAGTATATAACGAAGGTTATGAAGGTGCTGAACTATTGGGAATACATTTTGAAGGACCTTATCTGGATATGAAGTATAAAGGCGCCCAGCCGGAACAGCACATCCTGAAAACTGATGTAGACCAATTCAAACGTTATCAGCAGTCAGCAGAAGGTTTAATAAAAATAATCACTTTAGCAAGCGAACATGATGACAATTTTGAACTGACCAAATATTGTGCCAAAAACAATGTGGCAGTGAGCATTGGTCATAGCAGTGCTACCTTTGAACAGGCTCTTATGGCCTTTGCCAATGGTGCAAAATCAATTACCCACGTCTATAATGGTATGACTCCATTTAACCATCGCAATAACGGACTGGCTGGTGCGGCATTAAGATTAAAAGAGGTTTATGGTGAAATTATCTGTGACTTAAATCACTCGACAGCTAATGCCATCAATATTTTCTATAGATCAAAAAACAGCGATAAAGCTGTTATGGTATCAGACGGTCTGATGTGCAAAGGCTTTAAAACAGGAGAAAAATTCCTGTTTGGCGGTAATGAAATAGAAATTTACCCTGATGGCAGTGCCCGTCTTACTTCAACAAAAGGCCTGGCTGGTTCAACAATGAAAATGAATGAAGGTTTAAGAAATGTTGTTGAAGTTGCTGAAGTGCCATTTGATGCAGCTTTAAATTCATGCACTGTCAACCCGGCTTCTTTAATTGGTCTGGCAGACAGAAAAGGAAAACTGCATCAGGGATATGATGCCGATATAGTTGTATTGGATGACGATTATTCAGTAATACAGACTTACTGTATGGGGGTTGCACAACTATGAGTAATAAACAGAGAGTACTTTCAGGAAGAAATATTTATAAAGATGAAAAAGGAAGAGATGTTCTTTATATTAAATCTCATAATATAGGATACATAATTCAGGAAAAAAATCAGCAACAATATACTCTTTTTTCTAACAGATATATCATTTCCGGACTAGCCGGTATATTAGCTGCCAATTTCAATGTACCAGTAATATACAGTTTATTTATCGCTGCCGGAACTTTGGCTTTTCTGGAATATCGGTATCGGACAAATTTTTTACCATCTCTATCACATATAAAAAATTTCAGACCTACAAATAATGTTTCCGCTCTGGATGCAATGATAGCGGAAAAAAACAAAATGAGAAATCTTATACTTTCAGCACTATATATTCTATTTGGAGTACTGATAGTATTAAATGGAATTCAAATGGAAGCATCTCCAGTAATAATGGCTGGCAATGTTCTGGTTGCTGTGGCAGCGCTCTATATGGGAATAATGAATTTTATTGCTTTTATAAAAATAAAATCTTAATCCCGCTCATAACAACACAAACTAAAAATAGCATATTTTTGTAAATATACTATTTTTTTCATTTTTATTGTGAAAAATTATTATTTTAATTCTTCCATATGTCTTAAGGCCTTATCAGCATACTTTTTAGCCATTCTTTCATCATTTCTATTCTCATACATTTTTGAAATAAGACCTTCCAGAACCGGTTTAGAAAAATCAGGAGCTGTTTTTAATTCTTCCAAGGTTTCCTCAAGATATTTAGAACCGTTTTTAACATAAACATCATATGCTCTGTCAAACTCATTCATATTTTTGACAATATTCAATTCTTGCAGCAGTTCATAATATTTCTCAACTTTATCATATTTTCCATCGGTTAAATAATAATAAAATCCCTTGGCATAAACTGCTTCTTTCTGCACTTTATTAGGTCTTACTTTATCAAAACGGTCAAACATGTCATCAACCTGTTTTTTATCCTCTTTCAGCAAAGCGACATTTAACTTCATAAAATCAATATTAAAAGGGCGGATAAAGTATTTCACCTTTTTAGAATTAATCAGTTCATCAAAACCCTGATAATCTCTATCAATTACCAGTGTAACAAGTTGTTTTTCTATTTTCGTACTTATATACTTTCTGATTATCGACAGAATTATACTGAATACTATCACAACAATCAGAAATTTTAATGTATCATTCATATTATTCCCTCACCTTTATTTATAAATAACCAAATAATTTCTATCATAATAATGCTTTTTTGTCAATTTGTTCAATCTCAAAACAAACTGACCTTTTAAAAGGATACTTATATTATCCTGAAATGTTTTAAAGCCTTATAAATACCGTCTTCCTCAATAGCGGTTGTAACAAAATCACTTATTTCTTTTAATGACTCCTGTCCATTACCCATGCAGACACCGATACCGCACATTTGAAGTAATTCTTTATCATTGATACCATCACCAAAAGCCAGGCAATCCTTTAAAGATATATTCAGTGATTCAAGCAGTCTTTTTAATGATTTACCTTTATTTACATCCCTTCTTATACATTCACAGCCATGCAGATAACAGGAAATAAACTGCAAATCGTCAAATTGCTCTGCAAGTTTCATAGCTTCTTTTTCAAAAGAATAAATAAAACATCCCAGTGGCAGCATATGTGTTAAATGATAGTCTCTTGTTTGGCTGTTATCATCAATAGTCTCTTTTTTAATAGCTGCATTACAGTAACAGGAAGTAAAATAAGGATAGTCCGCATAAACCTGTAAAGAGTCATCAAATTTAAAACCAAAAGAATACTTTTTCTGATAACAGATTTCCAGCAGTCTGTCTGTTGTCTTTTTTGAAAGTGGAAAACATTCAAGTGTTTTACCGTCATGTGAATTGATACAGGCGCCATTGACTGTAATATAGTAGTCAGCCTTTACTCTGTTTTTGATATCCCGGTGTAAAAACTTATAGCCCCTTCCGGTTGCTACAATTATTTTAATACCTTTCTTTTTAGCCAGATTTATAGCTTCAACTGCGGATGGTTCAACATATTCCTTACCATATTTAATAAGAGTATCATCAACATCAAATACTAACGCTTTAATCATCTGCCGCCTTCTTTTAAAATATATTCTTCAATAAAATCCGCTACTCCGGCTTTTGAACAGTCGTTTAACAGGTATCTGGCGGCTTTTTTAGCTTTATCACTACCATTGGCTACACATCCTGAAATACCCGCAGCTTCCAGCATAACAATATCATTATCGTTATCTCCAATTGCTGCCACTTCATCAAGTGTAATGCCCATATCTTTTATTACTGCCAATATACCGGTCAGCTTATTTACCTCTTTTAAGGAAACATCTATGGTAGTGGAAAGAGGAATATTGAAAGAGAAGCCGTCTCCGCTTTTTTCTTTAATGGTTTGAAGCAGTTCATCCATACTTCTTCCATCAGCAGAAAAACCAACCTTATAGACAGGATCTTTCAAATATCTATAAACATCATGAGCTATAATAATATCCATATTAACATTATCGAAATCATATTGCAGAATTTCACAATAGGAAGTTGAAATATTAAAATCAGATTGCGCTATTCTAAAAGAAATATCCAGTTTTTGGGCCAACTGACGCATTTCTTCAATTTGTTCCAGCGTAAAATGTTCATCTGCCAGAACTTTATCGTCACTGCTTCTGACTACAAAAGAACCATTAACTGCGACAACATATCCTTTATTTTTCTTTAAATTAAACAGCTCTATTACCTCTTTTATACCATCATAAACTCTACTGCTGGCAAAACAGATGGTAATGCCCTTTTCAATCAGCTTATTAATCGCATCAATATTTCTTTGCGGAATTATATCATTATCAGGACAATAAACAGTATGGTCAATATCAGCAACAAAAAGTTTAATCATCTTTCTTCCTTTCAAAACTTATGAATCTGGTTCCCTGAAAAGTCAGCAGACCATAATCACTTTCTGCCAGCATTCCATATTCCGCACCTGAAACAGTAAATTCTTTTCTCTCTTTGTTATTTAACTCAAACGTCAGATAATAAGCAGTAAATTCACTGACATACATTCTTTTGCCAATTACTGTAGCTGACTTTATCAAAATCCTTGATCTGTCATTACTTATCTTTTCCTTAAGACCGCTGAAAAGCTGAAAACCCAGAAAACATACAAGCAGGATGAATATTCCAATAAACAATATTTGAGATATTACTTCTTCTGTAGTAAAATCGCCTGAAAAAAACACTGTATTCTACCCCCAATAAACATAATTTTCTTTTCTAGGTTTCGGTGCTGGCAAATCTGTAGCGCTATAACCTAAAATACAGTTACCAATTCCCTCATAATCACCTTCTATACCGAATTTTTTAAGAATCTGTTTACCTTCTTCTGTTTCAAATGTTTCTTTTGCCCGATGAATCCAGCAGGAACCGATTCCTAAAGAATAGGCAGCATTCATAAGATTACCCATAACCAGCGCGCCATCATAGATATGTGTGCGGACATTTTTATCAGCCAGAACCACAATTACAGTTTTAGCACCAAAAAAATTATCGCGGTTATATTCGTTGCCGGCGGCAGTGCAATTCAGTCTTCTGAGTACCTCTAAAGTTTCCTCATCCTGAATTACTAACATTATTGCTGATTGTCTTCCCATTCCGCTTGGCGCATACATGCCGGCTTTTACAATCTTTTCTAAATCTTCTCTGCTGATTTTCTGATCAGTAAAACTTCTGATACTTCTTCTTTCCAGCAAATCTTTTATTGTTGTATTCATTTCTTTTTACCTCCAGTTAAATTATAGCTTATTTAGACCCTTTTTGGATAGGCAGGGGATATTTTTTATGTTATATTGACGTAGGTGATAAGATGAAAATTAAAGGTGTCATTTTCGATATGGATGGAACAATAACTGATTCTGAAAGACATGCCAGAAAGTTGGCATTAGAAGTTTTCGCAAACGAAGGATATCAGGTCAGTGAAGAGTTTCATAATCGCTTTATTGGTGCCAATAGAGCTTCAGCCATAAAAATACTTTCAGAAAAAACAAAAGATGATAAAATCTCAGCTTCCATATTAAACCTGTTTTCAGACAGACTGTCTGAATCAATCAGTAATAATAAGATCGAATTAAAAAAAGGAGCCTTAGAAATAATTAATTTTCTAGACTCACATAATATCCCGACGGTTCTGGCAACCAGCGCGAATATTGAAAAAGTAAAGCAGTCTTTCAAAAGCAACGATATGGAAGTCCCTTTCAGAAACATCATAACCGGTGACATGGTAAAAAATGGAAAACCTGACCCGGAAATATTCCTCAAGGCTGCCCGAATGATTAATGTTGATATTAAAAACTGTCTGATAGTTGAAGATTCATATAATGGAATTGAAGCGGCTTTAGCCAGTGGAGCTGTCACGATAATGGTTCCTGATTTACTGAAACCCGTTGAAAAGCATATCAGACTGGGTGCTATCATAAAAAATGACCTTTTTGAGGTCTTAGACTTTATCAGACAATACGCAAACCTTTAGGAAATTTGTTTTTTATCTGCACACCATCACCTTTTCCAAAGCCGACTGCTGCACCCTTAAAACAGATTTGGACATAACCTTTATAACCTTTTTCCATTATCGGCAATCCCGATAAATAGTTATTTATTATTTTAAAGTCTGTAGTGTTATAGACTTTTTTAAACTGATAGTCACTTAAAAACAGATGATGAGCCGGTTCAATTCTGTTTTTTACAATTTCACCAAGCAGGATACCGCTTCTAAGGATATTGGCTTTTAAATCCAATAAATTATTTTTTGAAGAGTAGATTTTATTATTTATAATAGTATAATTTAACTCTTCATTTATATTTTCGGCAATAAAACTGTCTGTCAGTCCATTTTTAGAAAAAGGTATTGTTTTCAAGGCTGCACTTTTTATGGCTGAAGTCTTAACAAACCGGCTGACAAAATGACCTTCTCCACCCTGATAAGGAAATACTCTTCTTGTTAACCCGGCTTCATCAAAACCAGGCTGGCCACCTGTCAAATCTGTATCCGTCAGTTTCATATCCGGATATTTTTCCAGAAACAGTCTTACTACTTCTTCGTTTTCATCTTTATTAAAAGTACAGGTTGAATAGACCATAATTCCATTTTCTTTTAAAGTCAGATAAGCATAATCCAAGATATGTAACTGCCTTTTCTGATTGACCATTACCAAATTAGGGCTATATTCTATAATACTGTCCGGATACTTTTTAAACATTCCGGCACCGGAACAGGGAGCATCAACCAGAACCTTATCAAAAACTCCTGACAATTCAGGACATAAATCTTCAACTTTGCTGTTGGTAATAATATAATTGTCACAGCCAAAACGTTCAATATTTGACAATAGAATATTAGCTCTTTTTCTTTCATACTCATTGCTGAGCAGAAATCCGGTCCTGTTTAACTTAGAAAGTATTTGAGTACTCTTGCCACCTGGTGCAGCACATAAATCCAGCACCCAATCACCTTCTTCAATATCCAGAGCATTTACAGCCATCGAAGCACTGGGTTCCTGAAGATAAAAAAGACCCGCCAGATGATATGGATGCTTTCCCGGTCTGTCTTCTGACTGCAGATAATAAGTATCTTCATCAAAAACAGTTTTCTCAAGCAGTTCTATTTCCTGGCTTATAGTCTGATAGTCTGCTTTTAAGCGATTTATTCTTAAAGCTTTATAAAGCGGTTCAGAAAGAGATCTGATAAATCTGTCAAAATCCTGACTGTTTAACATTTGTTTCATTTCATCCAGAAAATAACTGTTATTCATAAGTAACTCTTTTCTTTATAGCCAGATAAACCGGAATCCCAAAAATCAGCAATACTGCCAACTCACCGGCAAATACCTGCAGTCCATAAATCAGCCAATAGGACATCAGATTATTTTCATTAAAAATTATCGCCAGTTCCAGTCCGACGATAATTCCATTAATTACGGCCGGAACAATTAAACTTAACAGTGGAATATCTTTAATCTTTATGCTTTTTAAACTGTGCATCATCACACAGCTGATAAAGGTAGCGCTGCTGCCAAAAACAGTATCCATTACTCCTATTGGATTTGCTCCTGATAATAACCCTGTCAGATTGGCCAGAAAACAGCCGAAAGTAAGTCCATAAATATAATCGTAGTCAAACAAAACTAAAACCAGCAACACTTCAGAAATTCTGAATTGAATCGGGCCAAAAGAAGCAGGAGCAATTATTAGAGTTACTACTGCATACATACTGCTGACTAGCATCTGTCTGGTATATTTTTTTAACATGATTATCTGATTACATTAAAATAAACTAATACTAAAATGCCCAAAACGATTCTATAAACACCAAATGCTTTGAAATCATGTTTTTTGATATAATTCATCAAAAATTTAATTGAGAAAATAGAAACGATAAAAGAAACAAAGGTTCCAACAAATAGAACAATCCACTCGCTGGCTCCAAAAGCAAATCCACATTTTAACAGTTTTAAAAGCGTTGCTCCAGCCATGACCGGAATAGCCATAAAGAAAGAGAATTCACTTACACCTTCTTTACCACAGCCCAAAATTCTACCACCAATAATTGTGCTGCCGCTTCTGCTTGTTCCCGGAATTAATGCCAGCATCTGAAACAATCCGATATTGGCAGCAGTAATATAATCAATATCATCTACCTTTTCCATTGTTACTTTAATATGCAGGCTTTCAATAACAATAAAAGCAATACCATACACAATTAATGCAATGGCAATTGTAGTCGGATTATAGAATAAAGAGTCTATCACATCATCAAACAAAAAACCCACTATAGCCGCCGGCAGGCAGCCAACCAGAACTTTAGACCATAAAATCCAGGTTGATTTTCTCTGCCCGGAAGTTGTATTTTTAAAATCAAAAGGCCATAATTTTTTAAAATACAGGATTACGACAGCCAGAATAGAACCTAATTGAATGACCACAAAAAAAGTATTGACAAACTCCTCAGAAAACTTTAATTGCAGAAATTCATTAACCAGAATAATATGCCCTGTTGATGAAATAGGCAGATATTCACTAATCCCCTGCACTATTCCCAATATAACAGCTTTCAGAATTTCTAAAATAAGCATAAAAACACCTTCTCTTCTTTACTTGAAATATTATAGCAAACTTAACATCTTAATAAAAGAACCGGACTGTTTTCTTTTAATTATTAATAATATCGCTTAAGTCTCAGACAAATCGAGCAGGGGAGATTTTTCTCCCCTCTCACACCACATAACCAGCATACCGTTCGGTACTGGGCGGTTCAACATTAAATCGTCCTAGATATTTATCGCATCTACCATATTATTCTAATTCTTTGTTTATTCAAGCCTTTAGATTAAGATACGCTTAATCCTGTACTACATCGAACAAAAGTAAATGTCTTCAATCACAACTCTTTAATATCGTTCGGTCCTTCAGTATTTCTACCTACTATGACCTCTGCTGACTTCTCATAGTTCGTTGTTACTACTAATTCGCCTATGAGACCTCACGGGATAAGCTCTAATACTTTCATCGTTTACTCGCAGGATTTACGCCTTGGGTTTACGGTTACCTTTTGGAACTTCATTGTCTTTAGCCAACTTGCCCACCTGTTACGCCTTATATCCTGTTCCTGTCCGTCAAGCCACGATTTCGCTATTGCTTCCTCTCTTCCACACCTCGCGATGTGAAACTTGCAAGTCGCTATCAGATTCGTCGGTAACTACGCTCTTTAGGGAATTTCACCCCAGCATTAAAACATGCCCGTCATACTAAAAAAAAGCAGACTGCCTGAAGCATCTGCTTAATTTACCAGCTACTTTTCTTTTGTTTCATATCCCAGTATCAGACCGCCTTTTTCAGCATAATAGGCACATAGACCGCCTGTCAGATGACTTTTAATATCACAGTCCGGATATTTATTTTTAATAAGATTTGTAATAAATTCATTGGCCTCATCATTAAAGACATGAGAGATTCTTACCTTGTCTCCGGCAAATCCGGCTTTTTCCATTTCCTCAAACATCCTTTTTAAAATATTTTTGATACCCTTACCTTTATGAACAAGCACAATTTTGCCATCATCACTACCTTCTCCAAGCATTTTAATTCCCAGAATACCGACCAGAGAGGCAATTATCTGACTTACTCTGCCATTATTAGCTAAATTTCTGACTGAATCTAAAGCAAACAGAATCTTACATCTAGGAGCATACCTTTCTATTTCAGCACAGGTTTCAGCAAAATCAAGACCTTTTTGTTTTAACTCAATAATTTTCTCCACAAATAAAACCATTTCCGGACCTGTCGAATAGGAATCCAGCAAATAAATTTTGCTTCAGGGTTTATTTCCAAATAAGCGTCTCTGGCCTGTTTAAGCGCATTGAAACTGCCGGAAAGATTACTGGAAATAGTGATTGCATAGATCTCATTTTCTCCTTCAAAGGCCTTTAGCCATTCGCCAACATTAGGACAGGATGTTGATGATTTTTCTTTAGTAGTATAAAGGTGATCAACCATCTTTTTCAGTTCAATTCCTTTTTTATCAACAAATTCTCCTATAGAGGTATGTATCTTTAAAGGAACGGTCGTATAGTTAATGCCATCTATTTCATACAGGTTGGCTGAAGAATCTGCCACAATTTTGTATCCCATATAACGTCCTCCTAATATTAATTGTATAATTTTGTTAATAGTTTTACAATGTTTTTTATATTGATTTACATCTATCTTTAAATAATAAACCAGGACCTGACAATAAAAATCAACTTCGAAAGTTGATTTTACTGTTCAGTCTGCTGCTTCAGATTTCATTCCAGAACATCTGAAACCATTGGTATCAGCTGTTGTTTTCTACTTATAATATTTCCCAGAAAAACAAACTCGTCTATATACTTGCCGTTTTTCCTGAACACACTGTCTAATTTCTGAGCACCCGGTCCTTCAGCCAAAATATATGAGCCACTTCCATCAATCAGTGAAAATACCATCATAACGATATTTGAATTACTGTCTTTAGCATAATTTTTCATAATCAGCTGCATCTGTTCTTTTAAAGGAGCAATCGATTCATAATCAATAATATTGCACTGACCTACACTGACTTTATTTTTGTTGATGTCAAATTGTTTTAAATCATTTCTGAAAATGAAATCACATGATTTGTCTTCCAGCGTTGCTCCGGCTGCCAGAATTTTAGGTCCTATTTTCTTTAAATCCAATTTTGATAAATCAGCTAAGTATTCAGCCTGTTCAATATCATCCTTAGTACAGGTGACAGATTTAAAATTAACCGTATCTGAAATAATTGCACAACATAACAGTCCTGCCAAATCTTTCGGAATTTTAACATTGTTTTCCTGAAATATCTTCGAAATAATTGTCGCACAGCTGCCTGTCTGTTCATTTCTGAAGTAAACAGGTGTAGCAGTTTTTATTCCTCCAATCCGATGATGGTCGATTACTTCCAGAATGTTTGCTTCATCTGCTCCCTCAATTGATTGTGAAAACTCATTGTGGTCAACCAGTATAAGATTTCTGTTGGAATGTCTGAGTACATGATATCTTGAGATGGTTCCAACGATATTGTTTCTTTTATCAATTATCGGATAACTGCGGAACCTTGTCTTATTGATGACCGGTTTAACATCATCGATGTAATCATCATATTGAAAAGTTATCAAGTCAGTAGTCATTATTCTGTCAATGCTTGTCGCAAAATAGGTGTACTTGACAACATCATAAATACTTTCATTACAGATAACCAGATTACAACCATATTCCTTGGCCAGTTTGAGAACTTTATCTGAAAACTTTACAGTTTTAGTCGCTATTAAAGTTGCGGCTTTATTTTTAATTGCCATTTCATGTAATTTATTGTCATCATTTGTGACAACTATTTTATTTTCACAATCTTTATCATCAGCAGCAACCATAACATGCATATGACCGTTTGCTCTTTGAACATCATCTTTATATATCAGCTGTCCTTCTAAAAAACTGGCTATATCTTCAATCGGTGTATCTCTGATAAGTTCATTATTTCTATCCTGATGCGGTATTAGAGGTTTAACTATATCAGAGGTAGTTGCCATACCCAAAAATTGTTTTTTATCATCAACTATCGCAATTACTTTATTGCCACGTTCTCTCATTTTCATTAAAGCTGTATAAACTGTATCAGTTGGTTTACAGGTAACAATATCATCAAAATCAATATCTCTTACCCGTGTCCTGATGTTTTTAACAAGAGGAGGCGCAAATTCATTGAACATATTTAAAATAAACTCTGTTTCACGATTGATTTCACCAATTCTCACTGCTATTGCATCATATCCCATCTGCTGTTTGAAATAGGCATAAGCCATTGCTGAAATTATTGAATCTGAGTCAGGGTTTTTGTGTCCGGTAATATATATTGTATTTCTTGACATAAATATACTCCTTTTTCTTTTATTTTATTATAACTTATTTATCATTTAATTTGTATCATTGGCTGCTGATAAAGTATAATATAACTGGTGATGTGTTATGGAAAAGGAAAATATTAGAAAAGAAATTGCAGCAGTCGACGATATGCTTTCAGACTTATTTGAAAAAAGAATAACTCTGGCAAAAAAAGAAAGTGACCTGATAGAAAAAGAGAAATTCGTTTTAACTGTGGAAAAAGGAATAAAAAAACAGGATGTTTCAATGGCAAAAAAGCAGTTTAATAATCAGCTGGATAATCTGTCGGCGGCTTTTATTAACAGAACAAATGACAATAATGATCTGTTTTTAAATGACAATGCTGACTTTTCTGTTTTTAAGGACAGTGTGTTTGAACTGAGAACTTTAGCCAAAAAAGCATTTGACCAGGGAAATAAAGATGCTATAAATGCGACTATCGGTTCTTTTTTTGATGAAGATAAAAAAATTATTACTCTTAACACTGTTTATGACTGTTATAATGCTGTCTCTAATGCCACCAAGGCAGCTTATGCCAAATCTATTACCGGAAATGAAGATTTTAATGAAACAATATTCAACTGGATTAACCAGAATAATAATATCAGTTTATATCATAAAACCGTTGCTGCCGCTGGCGGTACCGGAGCATTGACACTGGCTTTTAATAATTTTTTAAATCCTAACGAAACGGTTCTTCTGCCTCAGACATCATGGGGTTCTTATAAAACCATCGCCAGAAATGCCAATTTAAAATGTTCTTTCTATAAACTGACCGATGAAAACAATCAGATTGATTTACAGGATTTAATGCTGAAAGCCTTAAAAATTATCAGAGAACAGGGTAAATTGTTTGTCGTTATTAATGACCCCTGTCAAAATCCGACCGGCATATCACTGGGAAGTGAAAACTGGAAATTACTGATTAAAGTTTTTAATAAAATAACTGAAAATGGACCAATTATCATCGTCAATGATGTTGCTTACATTGATTACTGTTACAACAATGGTTATGATATTTTCAAATGTTTTAATGAAGCCAACGAAAAGATTCTCTTTAACATCACCTACAGCTGTTCAAAAGCCTTCACTGCATATGGAATGAGACTTGGCGCCAACATTATCTTATCTAAAAACAAACAGGCAGTAGATAATGCCTTTAATGCTTTTACCAGAACCTGCAGGTCCTACTGGAGTAATGTCAATCATGGTTTTATGGAAGCAGTAGTCAAAGTCTTAAAAGAAAATAAAGAAAAATATCTGCGTGAAAAACAACATTACATTGATTTATTAAAAGAAAGAAGTGAAATTTTCTTAAATATGGCCAAAAAAGCTGATTTACCACTATATCCTTACAGCGAAGGGTTCTTTGCGACTGTTAAAGTAGAAGATGATGAAATATTGAACAGATTTCACAATAACCTGATTGCCAGAAATATTTTTGCGGTTAAATTTGACAAAGGAATAAGAATTTCACTTTGTGCCATCACAAAAGAAGAAGCTGGGATTCTTCCGAAACTTTTGAAAGAAACATTAGAGGCCAGTAAATAATGATCAAAGTTGCGATAATGTATGACTTTGATTTAACTCTCTGTCATAAAAATATGCAGGAATACTCTTTATTGCCGGCTTTGAAAATAGAACCACAATCGTTCTGGAAAGAAGTAAAAGATTATTCTGTTAAAGCCAATATGGACTCCATTTTAGCCTATATGTATCTTTTAATTAAGAAAGCAAAAGAAAAAAATATTCCTTTAACAAGAGATTTCTTCAATAGTTTAGGAAAAGATATCATTTATTATCCTGGTGTTGAGCAATTTTTCAGACGAATTAACGAATATGGTTTGAGACACGACATTCTTGTTCAGCACTATATTATTTCATCCGGAACTAAAGAAATAATTGACGGCTGCTCCATAAAAGATGAATTCACCAGAATATTTGCCTGTGAATATCATTATGATGAAAATAACCAGGCTGATTTTCCTGCAGTCGCTATTAACTATACCGCAAAAACACAATTCCTTTTCAGAATAAACAAAAACTCTCTGGATATATTCGACGACTCAACAATCAACTCTTTTACAACCTTCAGAGATATTCCTTTTGAACAGATGATATATATCGGCGATGGATTTACAGATGTACCCTGTATGCGTCTGGTAAAATCCAATGGCGGTCATTCTATCGCTGTGCATGACAAAGGAAAAGATACATATAAAAAACTTCTCGAAGATGGCAGAGTCAATTATGTTGCTTTAGCTGACTATCGAAAAGATGGTGAAATCGATAATATTATCAGACTGATTTTAGAAAAGATTGCAACAGATAACCAGTTAAACAGATACAGCAGTTAAACAGCTGGTGTTATTTTGTTTTTTTAACATATAGAAATTAATCCAATGTATTCTTTTTTTTTGTTTATTTCGTGATGAATATTTTTTTATTGCATTCAGCAACAGGATTGTTTATAATGATTAAGCATGCGGATGTGGCGAAACTGGTAGACGCACTAGACTTAGGATCTAGCGCCGAGAGGCATGCGGGTTCGAGTCCCTCCATCCGCACCATTTGATTTTTTTGTTAGGTTAAAAACCTAACTTTTTTAATGTTTTATGCAAAAAAAAGCTGATTTTTACAGTTTCAGCGTCTTTTTGTGAAAAGTGAAAAAATATTTTAGGTACACTTTAGGTACATTGAATTTAAAATATATCTCTTTTTCCATGTTAGATAATATGTTATTATTTACATGTAAGGAAGGGTGCTCCCTTACTTTTTTATTTTTTTAAAAAATATGCTATACTTTAGCCGTAAATGTATATAGTTATCAAATTCATTTACACGAGGATTAACAGTAAAAGTGTTGTTCATTAAAAAAATTGTCTGTTAATCCTTTTTTTTCTGCCGAAATAAAAAGGGGGACTTTTACCCGCTCTGTAGAGTAGAAAGAAGATAAAATGAATATACAATCAGAAATGTTCTCTTATTTATTCAATATTTCCCTGCTTCTTCTATTTTTAAATTAGCTGCAATCAAATTGTTGTTTAATAATTCAGATTCTTCTTTTCCGGCTGTTTGCATTTTTTAAGGCAGCTGTACAGATATGCCAGTATCTTATATACGATTACATGATAATCATCTTTTGCCATAATATCATCCTTTCCAAATAAAAACCGCTTTATTCAGCGGTTAATCTGCATTGTAAACTTCTCTTATCAGTTTGTTGGCTTCTTCTTCGGTGATAATATTGACCGGTATTTCTCCTAAATACACCTTCGCCATCTCAATATCTGGTACCCATCTTTTTAAACGAGAACTGTATCTTTCAATTATTCTCTTTTTTTCTTCAGGAAAATTCCTAAGCAATTTTAACATCTTAGGATCTGGCGGCATATATACTGGATCTTCAATCATATATTTTGGCATATTATCTCCTCTCTTTAATTTTACTTTAAATAATTAAAACTTTCAATCGTTTCGCAATCCGGTATGTAATCCAGTTCTTGAGAATTAAGCAACATTTGTTCATGCAATTTTTCTTTTTCTGCCTGACTGGTCGTGTCTTCTCTCGCTATTTCATAAAGAACATGGTTTCTGTTTTTAATGTCCAGGCTTTGCGGCGTATGAAACTGCAGTTCAAACTTGTAACCGCCAGGGCTTTCAATAACA
The DNA here is from genome assembly GCA_050950925.1 of Erysipelotrichaceae bacterium. GTDB lineage: Bacteria > Bacillota_I > Bacilli_A > Erysipelotrichales > Erysipelotrichaceae > UBA1783. Next base: position 175,753 of record JBMNIN010000004.1, on the reverse strand, counting down.
ACATTGATTCCTCTGTAATCTTTGCTTGTGTCCCAAATTGTATTTTTTACCCTGACAAACTTATAACCCAGATTTTCCAACTGTGATTTTACTTCAAAATATTCATTTGTATAGAGGGCGTCGTCAACCAAATCAGTAAATCTTACAGAATCATACAAGTGTGTTTCAACAAAATCTAATGATTTGCCTTCAACAAGTTCTGTAATAACCTTTCTTTTTAAGCTTTTTTCTTTTTTTAATCTGAAATCCAAAGAGGATAGCTTCTTCCCGTCAATAATCACTTCATAGTCAATGGTTCCATCTGTTCTGCTGATTACATCAAGTAAATCCTTTATTATTTGCGGTTCAGCTTCTATTGCCTCTCTCAACAGCTTCTGAGTTGTTGTATCAATTCTGTAACCGCCTTTTAAAGATTCCTGATAGGCAAGTTGAAACTTGTCATAGTTATCTAAATCAATTGTAAGCCATACTTTATTGACTTCATCATATTTTTTTATTTTTTTGTTTGGCCTTACCTCTTTTTTAGCCTCCTGCTCCTTTACAAAATCTAACCTTTTCTGCAGTTCTTCATTATCAATAGGCTTTTTTGTTCTGACATCAACCGCCTTACCTTTTTTGGGCGCGTAAACAATAAGACATCTACAATTTTTATGCCTTCGCCAAACATCATTTCCGCTTCCACTGACATCTTCATACCTATAAGTACCTTCTAAACTCTGGCACCATTTACAGCAATCATATTTGGCCAGTCTTGTCACTTTTGGCTCAAGTCCAGATTTCCACTGAAAATCAGCATTTGCTCTAACTGCTTCATCAACAGTACTTTGATAAAAGTTCTCAGTATATGTTGGATATGCCTGTTTAAATGAGTTTAAATCTCTTTGTGCCATATCCCATACAATACTATGTGCTCTATCATCATCGTATTTAGGCGCTATTGCCTTTAAGCCGATGTTGGCATTTTTATTCATTTCTGTTTGAGCAATAAAGCAAGCGTTTGCTATAAGGTTGTAGTTGCTTTCTAAAATGTCGCTTAGCACTTCATTTAAAATGTCATAGTTCAATGTTCCAAACTCATTAATCAGAGAATCATCGAAATTGTTTATAACAGCCTTTGAACTCTTATCTGCAATTTCAACTGCATAACCTTGTACCTGCTTGTAATCGCTGAAGTTTTCCTTTTCCTTAAACTTTTTTCTAAACTCTTCTTTGATTTTCTCCAGCAGTTCTTACAGAATTAAAGACTGCCATTCCTGAGCAGTCTTGTTTGTCTTATGGTATAAATCAATAGCAATCTGGCCATCGGTTCTACCGTAAGGAAGTATCAGGCTTTTGGTAGGTGTTTGCCTTCCTCTTTTAGACATAATGCACCACCTTTTAAAAAATCATCCTGATAAGCGATACTATTAAATCAGCTGGCGTGTTTTCTAAAATAAAATCACGTGCCTTTTTCATAAAACTGTTATCTTTCAAATAGTGAATACCTTCAGCAGTAATTCTCATTTCAGATAAATCACTGATTAAAACATAATCATTGCCCCATGCCTTAACAACTGTTACATCGGCAATTAGATTTTCACTTTTCATAAGATACAACACATAGTAGAAATATACTTCATCTATGTGTTGCATTCCTATGGCTTTATCAAAAACTTCCTTATTGAATGATATTTTTCTTTTACTGACAGCATAGATATAGGTTAATACTTTAAATACAATTAAATCATAATCATCTTTTGCCATAATATCATCCTTTCCAAATAAAAACCGCTTTATTCAGCGGCTTTGGTTTCATCAATTATTTCAAACAATTTGGCTGGGAAAAGGTAATCTTCCGGTTCACCAGTAAAATCGTTTGGTATATTAGTGTTAATCCTATACCATCCCTTTTCAATGCTTTTAACATTAAATATTTGACCATGATTTAATGCTACATTAGTTACACCTAAATATTTCACTTTCATAATTTAATCTAACCACCTTTTAACAAAAAAGTCAAACTTTCCTTGCTTATAATGTTGTGACCAATGGACTTCAGCTATTCTATTACCATCTTGGGTTTCCAACCACCCAAAACCTTTAACATGTTGCCAATCTTCAGCTTTCCCACCATACTTCTTAGCATAATAAGGAGCAATTCTGTACTTTGTTTTTGTTCCTTTGCCAGCAAAAACTTCTATGTTTACTATTTTCTTACCTTCAACAAAATAATAGTAATCACCAGTTTCAAAATCAAACACTGGATAATTGAGCGATTTTGCACCTACCGACCTATATATTTCAATGTCTCTAAGTCTGGATGTTTTTACTTCTCTTTTACTCCAAACATCTCTTGCTTTTCCTTTCATAGGAACATACGTAACAGTACATTTGCAATCGGTATGCCTTCTGAATACATCATTGCCAGTATCCTTAACATCTTCATATTTGTAGGTGCCTTCAAGATTTTTACACCATTTACAGGCAGTCGTTTCAGCAATTCTTACAATTTTCGGTTCAAGCCTTGCCTTCCACTGAAAATCAGCATTTGCTCTAACTGCTTCATCAACAGTACTTTGATAAAAGTTCTCAGTATATGTTGGATATGCCTGTTTAAATGAGTTTAAATCTCTTTGTGCCATATCCCATACAATACTATGCGCTCTATCATCATCGTATTTAGGCGCTATTGCCTTTAAGCCGATGTTGGCATTTTTATTCATTTCTGTTTGAGCAATAAAGCAAGCGTTTGCTATAAGGTTGTAGTTGCTTTCTAAAATGTCGCTTAGCACTTCATTTAAAATGTCATAGTTCAATGTTCCAAACTCATTAATCAGAGAATCATCGAAATTGTTTATAACAGCCTTTGAACTCTTATCTGCAATTTCAACAGCATAACCTTGTACCTGCTTGTAATCGCTGAAGTTTTCCTTTTCCTTAAACTTTTTTCTAAACTCTTCTTTGATTTTCTCCAGCAGTTCTTACAGAATTAAAGACTGCCATTCCTGAGCAGTCTTGTTTGTCTTATGGTATAAATCAATAGCAATCTGGCCATCGGTTCTATCGTAAGGAAGTATCAGGCTTTTGGTAGGTGTTTGCCTTCCTCTTTTAGACATAATGCACCACCTTTTAAAAAATCATCCTGATAAGCGATACTATTAAATCAGCTGGCGTGTTTTCTAAAATAAAATCACGTGCCTTTTTCATAAAACTGTTATCTTTCAAATAGTGAATACCTTCAGCAGTAATTCTCATTTCAGATAAATCACTGATTAAAACATAATCATTGCCCCATGCCTTAACAACTGTTACATCGGCAATTAGATTTTCACTTTTCATAAGATACAACACATAGTAGAAATATACTTCATCTATGTGTTGCATTCCTATGGCTTTATCAAAAACTTCCTTATTGAATGATATTTTTCTTTTACTGACAGCATAGATATAGGTTAATACTTTAAATACAATTAAATCATAATCATCTTTTGCTATAATATCATCCTTTCTGCTAAATTTATAAAATCACAAATTGATTTGACATATTTTTAATAAAATGTAATACTATAAACGGGAAGCAGTCGTCCACCCGTTTTGGAGGGCGGAGGCTTCTTTTTTTATGTTATCCTTATAATTTTCTTTATTTTTTATTATAATAATTACATCAATAACATTTCCTTTGCCACTTCTTTTTACTCTATCAATAATCTCATCAATAATTTTGTCAATGTTAGCCTCTTTTCCAGTGAAATTTATTATAATCCCTCCTGGTTTTTTTGCTATTTGCTTTAATCCCCTTCTAACAGCATCATCAATTGCTTTATAACTCGAAGGGGATTTTAAATCCCACAATTGTTCCAACCAAAAGTAATCCGGAGTTTTTACCCCCTCTATTTCTGACTTAGTAATAAGAAATATATCGCCACCCAAATACTTGTGAATTAACTTTGCAATGTTGTATTCATTTTTATTGTCAGACAATTTATAATCATCATTCCAACTGATAGTTCCACGGCCGGGAGTAGCATCAGCAAAATAATATTTCGTAACATCTTCATATTTCTTATATTTTTTTTCTTCTTGCTCTTTAACAAAATCTAATCTTTTTTGCAGTTCTTCACCTGAAACTTCTCTTTTGCTCCAGACATCTTTTGCCTTCCCTTTTCCCGGAACATAGGTAACAGTACATTTGCAGTCGGTATGCCTTCTGAATACATCATTGCCAGTATCCTTAACATCTTCATATTTGTAGGTGCCTTCAAGATTTTTACACCATTTACAGGCAGTCGTTTCAGCAATTCTAACAATTTTCGGTTCAAGCCTTGCCTTCCACTGAAAATCTGCATTTGCTCTAACTGCTTCATCAACAGTGCTTTGATAGAAATTGTCAGTATATGCTGGATACGCCTGTTTAAATGAGTTTAAATCTCTTTGTGCCATATCCCATACGATACTATGCGCTCTATCATCATCGTATTTAGGCGCTATTGCTTTTAAGCCAATGTTGGCGTTCTTGTTCATTTCGGTTTGTGCAATAACGCAAGCGCTTGCTATAAGTTTATAGTCGCTTTCTAAAATGTCGCTTAGCACTTCATTTAAAATGTCATAGTTCAATGTTCCTAACTCATTAATCAGAGAATCATCGAAATTGTTTATAACAGCCTTTGAACTCTTATCTGCAATCTCAACAGCATAACTTTGTACCTGCTTGTAATCGCTGAAGTTTTCCTTTTCCTTAAACTTTTTTCTGAACTCTTCTTTGATTTTCTCCAGCAGTTCTTTAGCTTCCATTACTTGCCACCTTCAATGCCGGTTATATCTCTCAGGTTTTCTTCATTGAAATAACCAGGCACTGCCTGATTAATCTTGATAGCAGCATCTCCGATTAATGAAAGAGTCGAATTGCTAGGTTCAAATACCGGTTCATATTTCGCTTTAGTCAAAAACATCATTTCTCTGGTGTAGTTGTAGTTATCTCTTAAGCAGGCGGCTAAAAAGCCTACATTTAAGAAACAGCTGCCAAAAACTCTTTGTGCTTTTCTTGCTGTTAAACGCAGATTTTCATGAGCCGCTGCTATTGCTTCGGCGCTTGACGGATTATCTGTCACAAAACCCAAATAATCTAAGGTAAGACTGCATTCTGTTGCATAAAAGGAAAATGTAAGCGATAATTTCCAAAACTTATTTATCAGTTATGAGGAAAGCCTTTTTGACTGTAGAGTAAAAACAATGAATACTGATAATTCCAGAAAACTGGTTTTATGTAAAAATAAAGCTTAACTGTTTTTTACTGTATTTTTTCATGAAACTGGAAAGTATGATATAATACAGAAGCGACTGAACGTGTTTTAGATGACACTTTAAGAAAGGAAAATGACATGGAAATACCTATTATTAATGACATTGCATCACAACTTAATGTCGCTTCAAAACAGGTTGAAGCTACTTTAGAAATACTACAGGAAGGTGGTACTGTACCTTTTATTGCCAGATACAGAAAAGATGCAACTGGCGGACTTGATGAGGAGCAGATTCTTTTCATTGAAAAACAATATAAATATCAGATAAATCTGGAAGAAAGAAAGCTGGCTGTAATCAGTTTAATTGAACAACAGGGTAAATTAACTGAAGAAATCAGACAATCGATTATGGAGTGTACAAAGCTTTCTCAGGTAGAAGATTTATATCAGCCCTACAAACAAAAAAGAAAAACCAGAGCCGCTGTCGCTATTAAAAATGGCTTGCAGCCGCTGGCTGATTACATTTTAACATTACCTGTTGAGGACAATTTAAATGAAATTGCCCAACAGTATCTAAATGAAAATGTTTTAACGGTTGATGATGCAATTGCCGGAGCCAGTGATATTATCGCCGAAATAGTTTCTGACAACGCTAAATTACGCTGGTCAATTAAAGATCAGATTGTTGAAACCGGTTCTTTACAGACAAAAATTAAAGATGATGCTGTTGATGAAAAGAAAGTCTATGAAATGTACTACGACCGCACTGAAAAGATTACCTCATTGGCAGATCATCGTATTATGGCTATTAACCGAGCTGAAAAGGAAAAGGTTATCTCGGTCACTTTTATTTACGATTTAGAAAACATTCACAATCAGGCTATTAAAATCCACTGCAATAAAGAATGTGCAGTCAAAGAAATAATTGATAAAGCGGTAATTGATGGTTGCAACAGACTTCTGTTACCATCAATTGAAAATGAAATCCGTTCTGATTTATCAGATAGAGCTCACACCAATTCAATCGAAGTATTCTCTATGAATCTGGAAAAATTGTTATCACAGCCTCCATTAAAAGGACGAGTTGTACTTGGTTTTGACCCTGGTTACTATAATGGCTGTAAGCTGGCGGTGTTAAATGAGACCGGCAAGATGTTGACAGTTGAAAAGGTCTTCCCTTTTTCTAAAAAAGGTGGCGACTTAGAACAGACTAAAAAACGTATTTTAGATTTAATCAATAAATACAAAGTGAAAATTATCGCTATCGGTAATGGAACAGCTTCAAGAGAATCGGAAAAGCTGGTTGCTGAAATTATTGAAGAAAATAAACTGGATGTTGCTTATGCTATTGTTTCAGAAGCCGGTGCTTCAGTATGGTCAGCCCAGGAAGATGCCAGAAATGAGTTCCCTGATTTAGCTGTAGAAGACAGATCAGCCATCTCTATCGGCAGAAGACTGTTAGACCCATTATCTGAACTGATTAAAATTGACCCTAAATCAATCGGTGTCGGTCAATATCAGCATGACCTGCCGGAAAAGGCTTTATCTGAAAGACTGCAGGAAGCTACCATGAAAATTGTCAACAGAGTCGGTGCTGATGTCAATACCGCTTCAGTTGAACTGTTGTCTCATATCTCTGGTTTAAATACCGGGGTTGCTAAAGAAATTGTCAGCCATCGTAATGAAAATGGCAAGTTTACCAATAGAAATCAGCTGCTGAATGTAAAAAGACTGGGGCCTAAATCATTTACCCAATGTGCCGGATTCTTGAGAATAATTGATGGTGAAGAACCACTGGATGCTACCAACATCCATCCGGAATCATATGATGATGCAAAAAAACTGATGAAAGTCTGTGATATAAAACAGCTTGGTCAAAAAGATATCAGTTTCCCTAAAGAAAAAGTAGAAACTTTGAATATTGAACCATTTACCTTAAAAGATATTCAGGAAGCTATTAAAGCTCCTCTGAGAGATTATCGTGAACAGTTTGAAGGAGCAATTTTGAAATCAGATGTTTTAGAGATTTCTGATTTGCATGTTGGTGATAAACTAGACGGTACGGTTAGAAATGTCGTTGACTTTGGAGCATTTGTTGATATCGGTTTACATGAAGACGGTCTGGTTCACATCTCCAGAATGTCAATGACAAAAATCAGCCATCCAAGTGATGTAGTCGCTGTAAATGATATTGTACAGGTTTATGTCTGTGATATTGATTTAGTTAAATCACGTGTTCAGCTTTCTTTATTACCTTTAGAAAAACTGGAAGAAAGGGACAATGCCAACAGAAAAGCTTTTAAAGACCGCAAGAAGAGCCGAAATAGAAAACCGGTTAAAACCGAAAAAGAAAAGCAGGAAGAAGCTATGAAACGTCTTCTTGAAAGATTTGGAAAAGATTACCAATAAAGACTTAAAGCATCGCAAAATTTAGCGATGCTTTTGTTTTGTTTTAACTTTCATCATTGCAGAAAGCACATAATTCATCCAGAATTCTGTCACTGATTTTTTATATATATCTTTTAGCTTCAACAACAATTCTAAATCCGAATAACTGCTTTTTACAACACTATCTATTTCAGAAATAGTTAAAGATAAATCATTGGTGGAATATATCATTTTTTTGATGTAATAATAAAACAAATTTAAAATATCCTTTTTAGAAATAGATGATTTTTTCCAAAACAAAAAATAGAATACTATGCATTAATTATTCTCTTAATATTTGAATTATAATCAGAATCTTTCGAAGAATAATAAATATTTGTCACATTTCTTTCATTGTCTTGATTTTTAAAATTTTGATTATCAAAATTTTATAAAAGCAGATCCTTATATTACTACGCTTTTTTATGATTGCGAATATGCAAATAAATAGTGTTTTTTGAGATACCCATAAGTTTCTCTACTTTTAATACTGAGTCTTTCAACTGAAAGATTCCTTTGTCATACAACCTTTCAACTATAACCTTATTTTTATTAGATATGGTAATTGTGTTGTCTGCCATAACTGTTGCTGTTTCAAACTCTACTGTTGATTTAATCAGCTCATCAGTATTTTGGGTATACGTTTCAGTTAAAGCACCATTATTCAGTTTATGACTCTCTACAAAAGAAGTAAGAATATCAATAAACGGTGTATTCAAGTACATATTCATACAAATTAAACCAATAATCCTTCTTCCTTCACCACGTATAGCAATCGTAGTAGATTTTAACGGTTCTCCATTTTTGTTACGAGAGAAATAGACGATTGAATCCTCATGACCATTCTCTATTTGCTCCAATAATTTTAATGCCAGATCAGTAATAGGTGCTCCAACTTTTCTTCCGGTATGCTCACCATTGTAAATAGCAACCACTGACTGATCAAAATTTTCCAAAGAGTGTAAAACAATCTCATAACTTGTAGAAAGATATTTGGCTAATCCTTCAATAATCGTCTTATATGATTCTAAAATAGTTATATCTGTTTTTGTAAATCTAACTTGTCCCATATTTACATAATAAAAAATATTTTATTAAAAAGCAATTACTTTGTAAATTATTATTACTTTTGTAAATTATTATTACTTTTCAGTATATTTGGATAAAGCAGCAGCAATTCTATTTAAAGCATCAACAACTTTCTGATTATCGCGATATACTCCCAAGACAATTCTTAAATGTCCCTTTCCTCCAGCACCATAATTTGTACCATCATTTACAGAAACCTTTGCTTCCTCTACCAAATAGGAGACAATCTTAGAGGAGTCTCCAAGCTTGCTGACATTTACCCAGCAGATAAAACCCGACTCCGGCATCAGACAGGAGACATTAGGAACTGCATTTAGAATTTCATAAGCCTTTACTCTTCTGTAATCATAAGCTTCTTCAAATTCTTCCATAAATTCAGGATGTTTTAATGCTTCCATCACTGCTTTTTGTCCGGCAGTTGAAGTTGCCCCAATAACACCAACAGCATTGGCGAACATTGTATCCATTATATGGTCATCTGCTACCAAATAACCAACTCTCAAGCCTGATAAACCCATACCTTTTGAAAAAGAGAAAACAGAAACAGTTCTTTCCCACATTCCTTCTAAAGAAGCAGGAGAAATCATTTCATTGTTGAAAGTGAAATCCTCAAAAGCCTGGTCTACAACCAGTACTAAGTCATGCTTCACTACAAAGTCTCTTAATCCTTCTAAAGAAGCACGATTGTACACTGTAGTTGTCGGATTATTCGGGTGAGTTAACAAAACCATCTTTGTCTTTTCGGTGACCTTTTCTTCCATTTGAACAATATCCAACTGATAACCGTCTTCTTCCGTTAATACAACAGGTACAATCTTTCCACCCATAATTTCAACAGCTAAATAGTTGTTAGGATAACTTGGTGAGGGAATCATTATTTCATCACCGTCATTAACGAAAGGAAGAATTGCAAAATACAAACCACTATCTGAACCAGGTGTGATTAAGATGTTTCTGTTTGGGTCAACATTTAAATTATTCTGTTTTTTCAGTTTTTCAGCTAAAAGCTTTTTCAAATCAGGATTTCCAACAGGAGCTGTATAGTGAGGTGCTGAAGTATCTTTTACTGCCTTTACTAAGGCATCTTCAACGAATTTTGGCATAAATCTGTCCGGCATAAATGGGTCTGCCCACCCCATTAAAGTAATTCCCTGTTTTTCCATTTCCTGATAAGAGCTGCCAACATCAGCTTTTTCAACTGTTTCAAATAATCCTCCCTGTGCCTTAGCAAAAGAGGGGATCATTTTATCTTTTATATTCATTTTAAAATTCACCTCCAAAAAAGAAACAGGAACAATACTATTGTCCCCGTTTTTTGAATTTATTTCAATATTTGATTACTCTTCAGTTGGTTCCCAGAAGAAGTAAGTTAGCAATGCGGCAACTACAAACGCTATAGCGAAACATGCCATGACCATTAAACAGTTTGTTAAAGCATTGTCTCCGCCTAAGAACATGCCAAAGTTCAAGAATGAAGGACCACCCATAGCATAAGCCTTTAAGCCCAGGATTCCGGCTAATCCACCACCAACAGCACCACCGATAGCACCAAAGAAGAATACTTTTCCATTAGGAACAGTTACACCATAGATAACCGGCTCTGTAATACCAACACATGCAGCGATACATCCGGAAACGGCATTTGATTTTGTTTTTTGTGACTTAGACTTTAACCAGACACCAAAAGCGGCACCAGCCTGACCAATATTAGCTGAACCTGAAGTTGGGGAAATGTAATTAAATCCGTTTGTAGCTATCATCTGGGTTAATACTGGAACCATACCATGGTGAATACCTAAAACTACCATCGAAGAGTAAATACCGCCATATACTAAACCAGCAACCCAACCGGCATTAGTGAATAACCAGTTAACAGCATCAGCTAATTTGATGCCAATCCAGTAAGTAGCAGGACCAATTGTCCAGAAAGTGATTAAAGTACCAAACAAGATTGTAAATGCAGGTACAACGATAATCTTTAAAACACCTGGAACCACTTTATTTAATGCCTTTTCAATATATGAAGCAATAATTACAGCGAATACAATTGGCAATACGCTTGATGCATAGTTAACTACTCTAAAAGGAATACCTAGGAAGGAATAATTAACAACACCATCTGCTAATAGGGCTGACCACTTTGAAGCCATCATTGCTGCACAAATTGTTAATGCAGTATACTTATTCATTTTGAATACTTCAGCAGTAGATACAGCAAGCAGGAATGGAATAAATGTGAATATAGCCATTGAAATTGTAACGAATGTTGAAAAAGTTGGTGAAGCCATTGAAGCACCGAGCTTCATAGAAACCATTATAATAGCAGATAAGAAACCTGATCCCGCCAGGGCAGGTACAATCGGGTTAAAGATTCTGGCAACAGTTTCAAAAAATAATGTTAATCCAGCACCTTTTTTGCCTTTTAAATCTTCTTTTAATGCTTCAGCATCACTAATCGCTTCCTCTTCAGTTACACCAGTGAATTCACAGAACTGCTTGTAAACAGTATTAGCCTCAGCACCAATGACTATCTGAGTTTGAGTAGCGCCATCGACAACACCAATAACACCATCCAGCGCTTTTAAAGCAGTGATGTCAACTTTGCTTTTGTCTTTTGTGCTAACTCTCAAACGAGTTGCACAATGTGTTGCTGAAGTAATATTTTCGATACCACCTAATCCAGCAACAACGTCCTTAATAGATACTTTTGCCATAAATATTTTTCTCCTTTTCTTATTTTGACGCAATTACCTCTACTTCAACTAGCGCTCCTTTTGGCAAATCTTTTACCGCAACACATGAACGTGCAGGATTGCTGGTGAAGAATTCTCCATATACAGTATTAAATTCTGTTAAGTTAGCGATATCTGATAAGAAACAAGTAGTCTTAACAACATCGTCAACAGTGTAATCCGCTTTTCTTAGTACAGCAGCAATATTTTTCATAATCTGTTCAGTCTGAGCAATAATGTTGTTTTCTACTAAGACATTAGTTACTGGATCAATCGGTAATGTTCCTGACAAAAATAACAAGTTTCCTGCCTGGATTGCCTGTTGATAAGGTCCAGTAGCTGCTGGAGCTTCTTCAGTGAATATTATTTTATTCATTTTTCGTCCTCCGATGAAATATTCTTTATTAATATTATACTATCATTAAATTATTTCAGTAGTCAACCCTTTTAATGAAATTTATTTTATTTTATTAACCGTTTTCAATCTTATATACTAAAATATATTTTATTTCTTTAATTCTTTTGATATAATGAATGCGAAAGGAAAGAATGAACTATTTTTTAGTTATTGAGGTGCAAAGATGAAAAATAATATTAAATCATTCCCAAAAAATTTCTTTTGGGGTGGCGCTACTTCAGCAAATCAGGTTGAAGGTGGCTGGAATGTAAATGGTAAGGGTGCAAACCTGGCAGATGCTATGGTTGCCGGAAGCCACACTGTTCCAAGAAGGATTACTTTAGATATTGATGAATCAAAATATTTTTACCCTTCTCACAAAGCCAGTGACTTCTATCACCGTTTCAGGGAAGACATCGCTTTAATGGCTGAAATGGGAATGCAGATGTACAGAATGTCTATTTCCTGGGCAAGAATCTACCCTAATGGAAATGAAACTGAACCAAATGAGGCAGGTCTACGTTTTTATGATGAAGTATTTGCTGAATTGAAGAAATATAATATTGAACCGTTAGTTACTATTTATCATAACGAAATGCCATTAAATTTAGTAACTGAAACTAATGGCTGGGTTAGTAGAAAATCTATTGACTACTACATGAATTTTGCTGAAACTATTATGAGAAGATACAAGGACACGGTAAAATACTGGATTCCATTTAATGAAATAAATGACTTAACTACTCCTGTCGGCAATTGGAACCATGGCGGAATTAAAAATCCTGGTACAGAAAATTTTTCTAATCAAATCGATGATGAAAATAAGCGTTACGCTGCCTTGCATAATCAATTTGTCGCTTCAGCCAGATGTATATTATTGGGTAAAGAAATCAATCCTGAATTTCAATTTGGCAGTATGATCTGTCACATTACCGTATATCCGTTAACACCTCATCCTGACGATATCCTGGCAACTCAAAAAGAAGATCAGCTAAGAAATTGCTTTTCAGGAGATGTTCAGATGAAAGGTGAGTATCCATACTTTATAAAAAGATATTTTGAAAAGAATAATATAACATTTGAAACAGCCACAGAAGATTTTGAATTATTAAAAAAGGGATGTTGCGATTTTTATTCATTATCATATTATATGACCAATTGTGTTACTGTACGTAAGGATGTTGACCAAGTATCCGGAAACATTATGGGTGGAGCAAAAAATCCATATTTGAAAGCAACCGAATGGAACTGGCAAATTGATCCAGTTGGACTGAGATATACATTAAATAAGGTCTACGACAGATATCAAACACCTATTATGGTCACTGAAAACGGAATCGGTGCTCGTGACACTTTAGAAAATGGTCAAATTCATGATGACTATAGAATTTCCTACATCAAAGACCATTTACAACAGATGCGTTTGGCTATTGATGATGGAGTTGATTTAATCGGTTATACTCCCTGGACTGCAATAGATGTCGTAAGCTGCTCTACTGGAGAAATGTCAAAAAGATACGGTTTCATCTACGTTGATGCTGATGACAATGGAAACGGATCGTACAATCGATACAGGAAAAAATCCTTTTTCTGGTATCAAAGAGTAATCCAGTGCAATGGAGAAAACTTAGACTGATTATTACTCCTTATTTATCTTAAAATTCAATTAACTGTAAAATTATTTTTAATACAAAAAATCTGTGATTATTCTCCTTTTATCCTTAAAAGCACCTGTATCAGCCGGTGCTTTTATTTGCCCGCAATTTTTTCCAGAACTTCTCTAAAATAAGTTTATTCGTTTATTTTATACTCGCCGTTTTTTCGCAGGATAAAACTGTTGGCAATATCACTCTGCTTTATATTTTGAACATTAAATATTATAATTCCAGTAAAGGAATATCAAATACTGATTGTGATATAAATAATGAGCTGATAAAATTTTTTATAACTTTGACTGTTTATTTAAATATCATTCTTTTTACAATCGGAACAGTTGGCAGGGAGTGATTAAATAGTCGCTCTCAGACTTTTCTGTATTCAGTTATGAAGACACAGATTATGTTATGAAAAACAGAGTTTTTTTAGCACAGTTATGGGTATCTGACAAATAAAAAAGGTTTCATTTTATTCTGTTATCTTGAATCTGCTTAAATCTAATAGCGAATAACTGATACAAATATATCATACATATAATAATGAAAAAGGTCTAAATATCACTAAATGAGATTAACCGACTATAAAAAAAGGACCTGGAAAAATTATAGAAGAATTAGGCAAATCCCTGGACGCAAGTAAGGAAACCGCTATTTTCAAGGTTTTGTCTGTATTGATGAACTCTTAAAAAGCTAAAAAAATAAAGCATGAAAGACTATTCATCTTTGAATCAAAAGGAATATATCACAAGACACTTAAGACATATCCTGATGAAAAAACTATAATTACATCATTATCTCAACACTGCTATCAGCCAAGGTACAACAAACAGGATAGGCCTTTTTATAGTGGAAAATCTTGATAAAAAATATTTGCCGGTGGAAAAAATACCTATCATTTGAAATTTAGGTTTATATTTTTCTATAAATATGTTATCATTCAAAACGGATACTTTAAAGTATCCTTTGTCTGGGTTAATAACCATATCATTATTTTTAAAAATGTGATTATTACCTCCTTATTAATATTAACCCATAAAAAGAGGGACTTCATACAGTCCCTTTTCCTATTATCAGATTAAAAACATGATTTTTTCATATAAAAAAGCCCGGATAAGGCTTTTTATTCAATGGTGAAGATTAAGGGACTTGAACCCCTGACCCCTTGCACGTCAAGCAAGTGCTCTCCCAGCTGAGCTAAACCTTCAGTCAGTGTTAATATCTTAACACTTCTTTAATCAGTTTTCAACAATTATTCACCGACAACAATCGTCAGATATTTGACAATTCCACTTTTTGTTTCACATTTGATAATACAGGTTCCGGCCGAATATACATAAATAAACTCATTACGGTAAACGGCTATTGAAGGATCTGAGGAAGTATAATAAATTTTATATCCCATGTTATTTGACACTCCTGCCCATTTTTTTCCAACTGAAGCATTTTTAAAATAGATAGTATCATAAGTCATTATTATTTTTTCTAATGTATATTCCAATTTAGCTGTAAAGGTTACATTGGCCGTATATTTATCATATTCATCAATACTTTTACCGGCATTATCGTACCAGCCTCTAAAAAGATAATTATCAATCTGAGGAAGTTCATATGGAATGACTTTTTGTCCATCCAATACCTTTTCGCTTTTTACCAGAGTATCATTAGCCATCCAGTTAACCTGATATATTTTAGTGAAATCAGCAATTATGGTTTTACTTTCAGTTATCAGCTGTGAAAAATCTACTTCTGTTCCATCCTCAAAATACCAGCCATTTATCTGGTATTCATTTTCACGAAACTTTTTATTTTCTAAAGCTGATATATCTACTTCATCCAGCTCAGTAATGCTGTAAACAACCCTTTCATCCAGAACAAACTCAACTGTCACTTCCTTATGACAGCCCGATAACAAAATTAACAATAAAACAATCAGTATTTTCTTCATAACTTTACCCTTTTCTCAAGTATATTTTATCATATTAAATTACATCTTTCATTATTATCAGTTTAGAGTTAATATTATTATGAAAAGAGGTAAACTTTTTATGAACATGATTGATTACTTGAAATGGCGTGGAGATTTAACCTTTGAAAAGGATTCTTTTAATCTTGTCGACAACCTGCTTTTTGCCTATATTTCTTATACCGATTTGAATAGCATTGTCGATAACAGCGGAAAAGAAGTCACCATCAGACAGGCTGCTGAAAAATATTTTGAAAATCATACGATGGAAGAAATTGAAAAAAGTAAGAGTCTGATTGCCCGTGCTCCGGAAGTATTAAAATATATGGGTGAAACTGAAAGATTCAAAAACTGTAAATTAAAATATTACACCAACCAGATTGATGAAACAACAACTCAACAGTTCAGTGCAGTTCATATAAAAATGGATAAAAAAACAACTTATATCTCATTTTGCGGAACTGATGATACCCTTGTCGGCTGGCACGAAGATTTTCAAATGAGCTATAAGGAAATCAGCGCTCAAAGACAGGCGATTAAATACTTAAATGAAACTGCCGGAAATATTGGTAAATTTTATGTCGGCGGGCATTCCAAGGGCGGAAATCTGGCTTATTATTCCGCACTGAATTGTCACAAAAAAATTCAGGATAATATCATCATGATTTACGACAATGATGGTCCGGGAATAAGTGATGAACTCTTTGACAAACAACAGTATGACAATACCATTGACAGATATGTCAAAATTATACCTGAATTCAGTGTTTTCGGTCTGATATATGAAAGACCATGTCAAAAAATAATTGTAAAATCTGACCAGATACTGGTTTTGCAACATATCGCTCATAGCTGGCTGGTACAGGGAAATGATTTTATAAGAACTGAAAAGGTTACTGATGAATCTATTATGATTCAGATTGCACTAAACAGATTTCTGGAAGATGTAAATTTACAGCAACGTGAAAAGTTTGTAAATGATTTTTTCAGCACTCTTCATAAAGCAAATATTGAAATGCTTTACGATTTTGGTTCAATAGGTCTGACAGGATTGGGCAGAATTATTAAAGATTTGATGGATTTAGACGAAAAATCAAAAGAAATAGGCGCAAGACTGCTTAAAATTATTTCTGATGTCGTCAGACAGGAAAAAGACAAAATAATCAATACTACTTCTGATTATCTGAAAGAAAAGAAAGAAGATATTTCAACATTTTTAAAAGAAGCCTCTGATTATGTTTCCGATTATCTGAAAACCAGAGGTGCTGATTTATCTGAATTTATGAAAAAGACTTTTGATGAAGTGACATCTGAAAATAGCAAGAAGAAAAACAAAACCGTAAAAACAAGGGAAGAATAAACAGTATGGATAATTTCAATTTAAAAGAATATCTGGATGAGTTAAAATACATCTGTTCAATTGATAGTGGAAAAAACAGCAGCCGGGGAAAAAAGAAACTGGCGGATTATTTTAAAGATAAATTTAAACAGCTGAATCTGACTGCCGAAATCAAATTTTATCAAAACGATACCGACAACCCTGTTTTGCTGGTCAGCAATTGTGACTTTGAAAACATTGATGTCCTGCTTATTGGCCATCTGGATACTGTATTTGAAGATGGTTTAGCCAAAAAACATCCATTTATTATTGATGAAAATAATATTGGCCGGGGTCTGGGTTGTATTGACTGTAAAGGCGGCTGTCTTTCAATCTACTATCTGATCAGACTTTTAATTGAAAACAGGAAAGATAATTTCAATTTTTCCATCATTTTAAATTCAGATGAAGAATCAGGTTCATATTGTTCTGAATATTATTTTGAAAATCTGGCCGAAAAAAGCCGTTATTGTCTGGTCTTTGAACCAGCCAGAAGAAATAATGAATTTGTTTCTCAAAGAAAAGGTTCTGAAAACTATCTTATCAAATGCCATGGAATACCGGCGCATGCCGGAGTCGAACCGGAAAAAGGAGCCAGTGCAGTTTTAGAATTATCCAAATGGGTAGTTGAACTGTATAAATTGAATGACTATAAAAAAGGAACGACTCTGAATATCTCTCACTTTTCAGGAGGCATGGAAGAAGGAAGCGTTCCTGAATATGCTCAGTTTAATTTAAATTACCGTTTTCTGGAAAAAAGCGCTTCAGAAAAACTTCAGAAAATTTTAAATGAAATGAAAACAAATCCCTTTGACAGCAGAACATCTATTGAGATTATTGACAAAGGAAAAAGACCAGCTATGATTTTACATAAAAACAGTCAGCAGCTGTTTAAAAAACTTGAAGAAGTCGGAAAAAAAACTGATTATAAAATCATCCATGTGACCACCGGTGGAGGAAGTGATGGTAATTTTGTTTCTTCTTATAATGTGGCAACCATTGATGGCTGTGGTCCAAGTGGCGGAAATATGCATACAGTAAATGAATATATTGTCATTGACTCAATTGAAAAAAGATTAAATGTCATGTACCATTTAATCCTGAAACTGTTTGACGGTTTTCGATAAGATATTACTGCACCCTTTTTATTGCTCAAACATTTCCTTTAAAACCAGATATGCTTCATCTTTATCTTCAACATCTAAAACCTTCAGTTCCATTGGACATAAACCGGTATTAGTCCGATTAAAAATGCTATCAGTCAATATCTTATATTCGACATGAATTTTCGCTTCTTCTAAAATATCTATTGCTTTTTTGCTGATTGTTTCACCATATACATTTTTAATCTTCATCCTACAATAAAGAAAAGCCGCTGCTTTACCGACAATTTTATCAGCTGCACTGAAACCTTGATATTTCTCTGCAGCAGCCAAGGAAAATAGAAAAGAAATTCCTTCCTCTTTGCTTTTTATTATTTCATCATCTTTAATCATTACCAGTCTTATATCATTTGTCAGCAGTTTTTTTGCTTTTATTAAATCCTTCATAAAAAATCCTCATTTATATTTTAACATAAAAAAATATCTGTTTTTACAGCATGATGGCAACATTTTAAATCTATCATTCTTCAGGCAATTATGATACCTGACTTCCGTCGTTTTGCTCAAAACCTAGTACTCTGAATTAATTAATATGGAAGAATTAAACAAATTATCAATCTCATTTTTAGTAAGAACAAGTGCGTCAAGATTGATAATTCCTGTCACAGAACTTATCTTTTCATTGACATATTGGTTGCTGGACAGATTGATAAAAGTTCCATCACCTTTATCAACAACACGGAAATCTCTAATGAAATTGATAATATCATAGGAGCTGACCTTGTTGGAAAAACACTTAATTTCTAGAACGCGGAGAAGAAACAAACAAAGGTAACAGATAAGAAAGTGACCGTAGATTGTTTCTTTTTTCTGTACAAAAACAGGTCTTCCGTCAAGCATTGATTTTGTTATTCTAAATGATTCTTCAATCTTCCATAAATTATGGTAGGTTTCATATACTTCAACAGGCTGCATATTAAGTTCTGAAGTAACAATCATATTGTATCCGGCATATTTCATATCTTCATCAATAACTGCCTGATCAATTTCAAAAACGGGTTTCACTTTTTTACCACTTGAATCTTTATTATTCACCTTGATATATTTGGCTGCTTCACCTATTTCTTCTTTGGTAAGTTCTTTATATGAAAGATGTTTTTTGGCTTTATCAACCATTTTAAGTATTTCCAATCTTTGTTTTTTCGCCAGTGACGGATTGTAAGATACAATTCTTCTTTCTTTAACGGAAAACTTTCTTGTAACAGTCTTATTGGTTTCAGGGTCAACCTCATCAAATTTATATTCAAAAGTGTCAACACATGATTTTAATCTAAACTTAATAGAATTATCTTCATCATAAAAGTCTTCAAAAACATTAGCGCTGTTTTCTAATAAAACCCATTTTTTCTCAGCCTGACTGATGTTTTTGCCACGAATAGACTTAGAGAATATGTAACCATCATTACCTTCAATAGCGGCAGCATAGATGTTTCTGGCACAGTTAAGTCCCTTATCAGCCACTTGTACTGTTTTTCCCGTTACTTTATATCGCTGTTTCATTTCTTCTATTACTTTTCGAATATAAGGTTTTTCAGATTCATTTCCAGGATACATCTGCATAGCTAATGGAATAAGGTCAGAATCTAAAAGCAGAGCCTGACCAATAACAGGTTCATTGCGCTTTTCTTTTGAAACACCTTTTTGTTTATCATCTTTAGAAATATCGATTTCAAAGTAATAGTTGGTACAGTCAAAGAAAACTCTGGAATAGTCTCTTTTATAATATTGATTAAGACAATGGTTAAAAAGTTCAATGTATTTTTTATAGTTTTCTCCTATAAAGTTTAGTCCGTCATAAACCTGATCTTCAGAAATATCTGAAGATTCAAAAAGTTTTGGGAATACACTGGAAACCGTCTTTGATTTTGAACAGGGGCAGATTGCCCTGCAGTAGATAAGTTGGGCCATCATATCAAAAAGACTGAATTGAAATTGTTTAGCTGATGCAAGAATGTCGACAGTTTCTTTAACACCTAACTCATCAATTAAGGATGAAAGCAGAAAGTAACCGACATTTTTTTCAACATGTTTAGTAAAAGCCCGTGGTCTGGTTTCATCTAAAAATTCAGCTTTTCTTTTTTCATTCATTTGATTTACCACTTCTTTAAAATGGGCAACAGGGTCAGTAATCTCATCAGAAATAAGTTCATGAACATAACCAAAAGCTTTAATACTTCTATTTCTGGATTCTTTAAGATCTTTATCCCAATAAGATTCATAAACCTGAAGATAGATACCATTTTTCTTTTTATCCTGTCTAAGGAAATAAGCCATAAGAACCTCCTATTCACATAGTACCATGTAGTACCATTATTATAACACGTCTTAAAAATTTATTAAATATTTTTTTAGTCGATTTTTAATAAAAAAACATAAAAAAACACTGATTTTCAGCGTTTTCAATAGATTTTGTTGCTTATATTTAAAATATTCAATTATTAACCAAATGACTGCTTCCGAACTTTCATGGTACTACGACGGAAAACGGGGTTTTTTTGCTTTTATTAAATCCTTCATAAAAAATCCTCATTTATATTTTAACATAAAAAAATATCTGTTTTTACAGCATGATGGCAACATTTTAAATCTATCATTCTTCAGGCAATTATGATAGACTTTAATCAGATAAATACATAAATAAATGGATGCAGAAACCGGCAAAGACGACTTAAATGTAAGATTAAAGGTGCAGCGAAAACTCTCAAGTAAAAATACTGGTTTTAAACCGACTCTGGAGATTTCAAGCGCTAAAAAAGCAATCCCTGGCAGAAGAATCTTAAGGTCAGGGACAGAGGCAGCAGTTTTTGCTGGCTCTATTTATTTTTAAAAAGATAGGAGTTAAATAATATGGAAATGAAAACACCTTTATATGATGTTCATATTCAGGAAAATGGCAGAATTGTCCCCTTTGCCGGATATCTGCTTCCCGTGCAATATCCAACAGGAGTAATTAAAGAACATCTGGCAGTAAGAGAAAACTGCGGTTTATTTGATATTTCTCATATGGGAATAATAACCCTGAAAGGTAAAACTGCATTGGAAAGTTTAAATTACATTTTAACCAATGATTTTACTGATATGGAAATTGGAAAAGTCAGATACAGTGTGATGTGTAATGAAAATGGCGGCTGCATCGATGATTTGATCGTCTATAAGTTTGCCGATGATTATTACTTTCTGGTCGTTAATGCTGCCAACAGATATAAAGACTTTCTGCATATGCAAAAAAATATTCTTGAAGAAACTATTATTGAAGATATTTCAGATTATGTCGCAATTGTTGCTCTGCAGGGGCCAAAAGCTTTTGATATTATTTCAAAACTGCTTCCGGAAGACCGAATACCGGCCAAAAACTATACCGCCATTGAAGAAGTCTATATCAGTGATATGAAATGTATGATTTCAGCTACCGGTTATACCGGGGAAAAAGGTTATGAAATCTATACTGCCAATGAAAATGCCGTGCGACTGTGGAAACTTTTGCGTGAAACAGGATTGCAGTTTGATCTTATCCCCTGTGGTTTAGGAGCCCGTGATACCTTAAGACTTGAAGCGTCTATGCCGCTGTACGGTCATGAAATAAATGATGAAATAACACCTTTAGAAGCCGGTTTAGAATTTGCGGTTAAAATGAAAAAAGAAAATTTCATCGGAAAAAAAGCCCTGCTGGAAAAAGGAGAGCCCAAAATAAAACGGGTCGGTTAAAAAATGATTGACCGGGGAATAATGAGAGAAAATCAAAATATCTATTTTGATGATAAACTTATCGGTCATACTACCAGCGGTACACATTTGCCTTACCTGCAGAAAGCCCTGGCTATGGCTCTGGTTGATAAAAAGCATAGTGTACTTAATACAATTGTCGAAGTTGATATCAGAGGCAAAAGATTAAAAGCGGAAATAATAGAATTACCATTCTATTCAAGAAATAAACAAATATAAATAATGGTAGTGTCAAAAGTTTATGAAAACCATCAAAAAAAGAAACTGAATACTACCTGAATAAAAAAACAGTTTGAATAAACTGGGTAGAAAAAAGTTATTTGAAAATTCAAACCGATTAAAGCCACGACAAAAGGAATTTTGTGTAATAAGGTTGTAATTTATATCCTAGTTATAACTTATTGCCATATCAATCAGTTTTAACCATTTGTCCGGCATCAGAGGAATCTCCTGAAGTTCCTTAATGACAACAGGAGGCTGATACATCAGTGCTGAATGCCTTCTGAGAAAGTTGAAGAAGCAGACGTAATTGGTCATATAGGCATTGGCACAGTCCAGAGATTTAAAACCATTCATCGGATAGTAGTTCAACCTGAAGGTGCGGTTTAATCTTTCCTCAACCTGCATAACTGGCCGGTACTTTGCGGATACTTTATCTTTATTGGCAATGCCGACAACCTGATGAAGGTCGAAACAGATACCGTTCATTTCAAAGAAAAGCTGAGAGGCATTATAGATGGGATTGCCATCGACAATGAAGTTCAGATCATCAGGTATGGTCTCATATTTATTCAGACAGTTTTGAATGGAGATACAGGCGGTTCTGGTGTCCCTCTTATCGAAAACGGTATAGGAGGTAATGAGTTTCTTAACAGGATCGGAGAAGAAGAAGACATAGTGGTATTTACCTGAGACTTTGACATATGTCTCGTCACCTGAAAGGGTGGAAGACGGACTGTAGCTGTAATTGTCGACCATGTTCCGAACAACGGAGGCGACTGATTTACCGTAATTCAGAATAGTCTGTCTGGAAATTTTTATACCATGGACATCTCTCATTATGTTGGAAACTTTCCCGGCAGAAAGTCCATAATTGATGTAATAAGTCATAATCAGGCCTAAAACATAAGGTTCGACATGAATTCTGGCCAAATTAACCGCAGATTTAAGTTTTATACAGGTGTTTTTAATCTCATCAAGACTGAATTTGAATTCTCTGAAATGGTAACGGTATCTGAACATTTTAGATGAGGTTAATAAAAGGTCGTCCAGTCCTTCATTTTTGAGTTTCCTGTTTTTTCTGTAATAGGGACAACGGCCGGAAGGACAGCGGTAAACAAGGTAGTTCTTTCTGTCGTGATGAACAGAAAGCCTGCTGCCGCAGTGAGGGCAATAGAAACCGGAAGTTTTCCTTATTGAAACCTTATCAGTAAAAGTGTTGCGGCAGCATTTGCACAGATACTGTCTGCCGATTACTCCATTATTAAGATAAAGGTAGTTTGAAGGAGCGCCGCAGTAAGGACAGGTACCTTTATAACCGAAGTCGGTACGATGCCTTACAGGAGAGATACTGTTCTCCCTGACAAGGTCTTCGAAGTCAAGCTGCACAAAAGGTTCCGCCTGTTTAAAGACAGGCCTGCTGTCAATTCTGAAATCAGCATAACCGGCGGGTATGCCCTTATTGGATTTGATTCTACGGGTAATCTTCTGAATCTTCTTCAGAAAAGGATTAAGGTAATTATTAAGATTATTAACAGAGTTGCAGGCTTCATCAAGAAGTACTTCCAGTTCAGGATTGGACAGCAGATTCAGAATATCGTCCGGAACACTGCTGATAAAAGTCAGTGGTTCAAAATTGGTTTGAAAAATAAACAATTGGCTGGATAAGGTCTTAACCAGTTCAAGAAAGTGTGCTATATTAGTCATGCGGGTGATCTCCTTTCAATTTTAGCAGACTAATGATAACACAGATCGCTCGCTTTTATGATGAAGAGAGCTTAAGAAGATGAATTAAACAGTTACAGGTTACTGTTTAAGATATAAAAAGTAGTGTTCAAATATGGTGATTTTTGACACTACCTAAATAATCAGGAGGTAAAAATATGTTTAATTATCCAAAAAAATTAAAGTATACAGAAACTCATGAATGGGTTAAGAAAGAAGGCGATGTCTACGTTATTGGAATAAGCGACTTTGCCCAGGATGCTTTGGGAGATATCGTATTTGTCAATCTGCCGGAAGTAGATGACGAAGTGTTTGTTCAGGAAGCATTCGGTGATGTTGAATCAGTAAAAGCCGTAAGCGATTTATTTTCACCAGTCAGTGGAATAATCTGTGATGTAAATGAAGATTTACTGGATAATCCTGCTCTGCTTAATGAAGACTGTTATACCAACTGGATAATCAAGGTGGAAGATGTCAGTGAAACTGATGAGTTTCTGGATGCTGAAAGCTATAAAGAATTTTGTGAAAGCCAAGGTTAATCAGTATGGCTTCTTATGTTGTAAATACAAAAAAACAACAGCAGGAAATGCTTAAGGAATTAAAAATCAATACTATTGATGATTTGTTCAGCGATGTTCCTGAAAGTGTCAGACTTAAATCACTTAATATACCGCAAGGTAAATCAGAGTTGGAAGTTTATGATGAAATAAGTGAAATTGCTGGCAAAAACATTGTTTTCAAACACATCTTTAGAGGAGCAGGAGCCTACAATCATTATATTCCTTCAATAGTCAATGCTGTTGTCAGTAAAGAAGAATTTTTAACGGCCTATACCCCTTATCAGCCGGAAATATCACAAGGTATTTTACAATCAATTTTCGAATATCAGACTCAGATGTGTGAACTTACCGGGCTGGATGTTTCCAATGCTTCTGTTTATGACGGGGCTGTAGCGGCTGCTGAAGCTGTTTTTATGGTCCAAGAAAGAAAAAGAAGTGATATTATTGTTGCCGGTACTGTCAACCCGCAAGTGCTGGCGGTAATTAAAACTTATTGTGAAAGCAGAAATGTCAATGTGATCGTTTTAAAATCTGATGATTACTCAGTTGACTTTAAAGATTTAAAAGATAAATTGCATGATTCTATTGCCGGAGTGTTAGTACAATCTCCAAACTATTATGGCATTATTGAAGATGTGAAAACCATCAGTGAATTAACTCATAATCATGGTGGTAAAGTAATAATGCATACCAATCCTTTAGCTCTGGCTCTTTTAAAAAATGCTAAAGAATTAGATGTTGATATCTGTACTGCTGAAGGACAGCCTTTAGGCATGCCGCTTTCTTTTGGTGGGCCTTATTTAGGTATTATGACTTGTAAAAAAGAACTTATGCGCCGACTTCCCGGCAGAATTGTAGGTCAGACTGTCGATACCGGTAACAGACGCTGTTTTGTATTAACCCTGCAGGCACGTGAACAGCATATCAGAAGAGAAAAGGCTTCCAGCAATATCTGTTCAAATCAGGCATTATGTGCTATGAGAGCTTCAGTATACTGTGCCGCACTGGGACCTGACGGATTAAAACAGGTGGCTGTCAACAGTGCCGGCAATGCCCATTATCTGGCTAAGCAACTGGCTGCTGTTGACGGGTTCAACCTTAAAACTGATAAAGAATTTTTTAATGAATTTCTGATGAGCTGCCCAATAGATAATAATGAACTTACTTCCTTACTGGCCGCTCGTGGAATTCTGGCCGGCTTACCCGTTGAAGCCGATATTCTGTGGTGTACAACTGAACTTAACACTAAAAAAGAAATCGACATGCTTGTTGAAACGATAAAGGAGGTATTGTAATTATGAAATTATTATTTGAAATCAGCAGTAAAAATCGTAAATCAGATTTGATACCACCTTGTGATACCGAAGTTTATAACTTTAATGAAAAACTGTTAAGAAAAGAAAAATTAAGACTTCCTGAAGTAAGTGAAGTTGACCTGTCCAGACACTACACAAAGCTGGCCAGAGAAACTCATGGCGTCAATGACGGATTCTATCCTTTAGGAAGCTGTACCATGAAGTATAATCCCTCAATTAATGAAACTGTTGCTTCTGATAAAAACTTTACCGGCATTCATCCTCTTCAGCCGGTTGAAACTGTTCAGGGGTGCCTAAAGGTTCTTTATGAAGCTAAAAAACTGCTATGTGAAATAACCGGAATGGATGATATGAGTTTTCAGCCGGCCGCCGGAGCACATGGCGAATATGCCGGATTAATTTTAATCAGGAAATATCATCAGGAAAGAAATGACTTTAAACGTGTTAATATTATCGTTCCTGATTCAGCACATGGAACCAACCCTGCCAGTGCCAGCATGGCCGGCTTTAAGGTTATCAACATTCCTTCAAATGAAAATGGTGGAGTTGATATTGAAAAACTTAAAGCTGCAGTCGGTCAGGATACTGCCGGAATTATGCTAACCAATCCTAATACTTTAGGTCTGTTTGATAAAGACATCCTGGAAATAACCAGAATCGTTCATCAGGCCGGTGGACTATGTTACTATGATGGAGCCAATCTGAATGCCATTATGGGAAGAGTCCGACCAGGCGATATGGGCTTTGACTGTGTCCATTTAAATCTGCATAAAACTTTCAGTGCACCTCATGGAGGCGGAGGCCCTGGTTCCGGTCCGGTTGGCTGTAAGGATATCCTGAAAGATTTTCTTCCTGCTTTAGAAATAGCTGAAAATGAAAATGGCTATTATTTCTACCAGCCTGCCAAAACAATGGGGCAGGTCAAAAGCTTCTATGGTAATTTTCTGGTAGTTCTGAAAGCTTTAACTTATATTAAATCATTAGGAAAAGAAGGAATCCCTGAAGCAAGCGGAAATGCTGTTTTAAATGCCAACTATCTGCTGAACAGGCTAAAAAATCATTATGATGTAGCCTATGATTTAATCTGTATGCATGAGTTTGTTCTCACGCTGGAAAAAATGAAAAAAGAACATGGTATCAGGGCAATGGATATTGCCAAAGGTTGTCTTGATTATGGCATCCACCCTCCAACAATGTATTTTCCGCTGATTGTTTCTGAAGCCTTAATGCTGGAACCAACAGAAACTGAAAGCAGAGAGTCTTTAGACCAGGTAGCTGATATTTTTATCAGACTTTATGAAACAGCAATTAGCAACCCTGAAAAGTTGCAGAATGCTCCCTGTGACTGTTATATAACCAGACCTGATGAGGTTGAAGCAGCCAGAAATCCGATTTTAACTTATCAGTTTGAAAATGATCAGTAACCTTTATTATATTGAAACAGATTGTTTAAATCCATATGAAAACCTGGCTATGGAAGAGTTTCTCACCGATACTCTTCCTGTTAATAGTGCTTTACTGTTTTTATGGCAAAATAAAAACTGCGTGGTAATCGGTAAAAATCAGAATATTTTTGATGAATGTAATCTGGAATTAATGAAAACTGATGAAGTTAAACCGGTAAGAAGAAAAACCGGTGGTGGTGCAGTTTATCATGATTTGGGAAATTTAAACTTCTCTTTTGTCACCAGTAAAAATCGATATGATAAAAAAACAAACAATCTGATTATTTTAAAAGCCTTATTCAGTCTGAATATAAATGCCACTGTAAGCGGAAGAAATGACCTGGTTGTTAATCAGCAGAAATTTTCCGGACATGCCTATTTAAACAAGAAAAACTGTCTGCACCATGGTACTATAATGGTTAATGTTGATAAAGATAAATTGTCAAAATACTTAAATGTTTCTGCTGAAAAACTATCAGGCAAACATGTAAAATCAGTTAAATCAAGAGTTATAAATTTGAAAGAAGTAAATGAAAAACTTACCATTGACCAGTTGAAAAAAGCTCTGTTAAACAGTTTTGAAAATCACTATCATAAGAAAAGTAAAATCATTCAGATTGACTCTGAGAAAATAAAAAAGTTATCCTGTCAGTATAAGGATGAAAAATTTATCTATAACAGTATAAAAAACTGTACTTTCAGTAAATCTGACAGGTTTGACTGGGGTCTGGTAAAAATATCTTATAACCTGAATAATAATCAGATTACAGAAGCTGTTATTTCTTCAGACTGCTTAAACAGTGAGTTGCCAAAAGAAATACAGAAAATACTGTTAAATAAACAACTTGACAAATCTTTATATTCTTTTAATGAAAGCAAAGAATATAAAGATATTGTTGATTTATTACTGAAGGAGGTTTCTTTATGATTTATGATTTGGCCGTTATAGGCGGCGGACCTGCCGGCTATAGTGCTGCTTTTAAAGCTGTAAAAAATAATTTAAGTGTCATCCTGTTTGAAAAAGATAAAATCGGAGGAACCTGTTTAAATCGGGGCTGTATCCCAACTAAATGTCTGATATATTCCAGTCAGTTATTTCAAAAACTTTCCTCAGGCTTTAAACATGGCATAAGCGTTTCTGACTGTGCATATGACTATCAGAAAATTTTAGAGAGAAAAAATGAAGTAGTAGAATCGTTAAAATCCTCAATTGAAAAACAACTGAAAAAAGAAAAGATCACAATAGTATATCAGCAGGCCAGAATATGTAAAAATAACATTATTAAAACTGACACTGACAGCTACAAAGCAAAAAACATCTTAATAGCTGCCGGTTCAAAAGTCGCCAAAGTTCCGGTTAAAGGTATTGATAAGGCTATTACTTCTGATGATATTTTAGAAAAAGACATTGACTTGAAAGACAGTTATATCATCATCGGCGGCGGGATTATAGGAGTAGAACTGGCGACAGTTTTATTAAATCTCAATAAACAGGTCACAATTTTAGAAGTAGCTGACCAGATAGTTGCCAATATGGACCGTGAAATTTCTCAAAAACTTACCATTTTGCTGAAAAAACAGAACTGTTCAATTATTACAAAAGCTTCTGTTACAGAAATTGTTGAAAATAATGAGGTAAAAATTGTGAAATATCTGGATAAAAATGGTAATGAATTTTATTTATCAGCCCAGGAAGTAATTACAGCCACAGGCAGAATAGCCAACACTGATAATTTGTTTGACAATATTGAAATTGAAATTAACAGAGGTATTATAACTGACAGCAACTATCAGACCGGTATCAGAAATATTTACGCCATTGGTGATGTAAGAAGTGGAAATATCCAGCTGGCACATGTAGCTATAGCCCAGGCTGAAAATGTAATTGATGTTATTTTAAATAAAGAAAAAACAATAAGCGAAAACACAATCCCGAGTTGTATCTATACCAATACCGAAATAGCTAGTATCGGCCTGACAGAAAATGCTGCCGGAAATATTGGCATCAATACGTATACAAGAAAGATATTAACCGGATTAAACGGAAAGTGTTTAATTGAAGACAGCGAAAATGGTTATATTAAATTAGTTTTTAACAGCGATAATGACATCTTAATTGGCGCCCAACTGCTATGTAATGATGCCACCAACATAGTAGGAGAATTGGCTTTAGCTGTTGAAAACAGACTGACACTTGAACAGATTAAAAAAACTATCCATCCTCACCCAACAATTGTAGAAATGATTTGGGATAGTTGTAAACAATAACTTAACAGATAAGTTAATAATTATCTGTCAGAGTAATGACTGACGACAATTTGTTAAAGAATTGTCGTTTTTTAATACCAGCCTCTAAGTTTCATTGCCTCAGCAACTACTTTAATCGAATATATATATGCCGCCTCTCTCATTGAAATATCATTATATTCTCTGTACAGACTCCAGATATTTTCAAATGCTCTTCTCATGGCAGCCTTAGCTTCTTTCAGCACCTGCTGTTGGCTCCAGGCATAACCATATAAGTTCTGTACCCATTCAAAATAAGAAACCGTTACACCTCCGGCATTAGTCAGAATATCAGGAGTTACAAAAATATTTCTTTCTTTTAATATTTTATCAGCCTCAATTGTCGTAGGACCATTGGCAGCCTCAATTACTGCCCGGGCTTTTATTTTTCCGGCAGTTTCAGCATCAATCGCATTTTCAAGAGCAGCAGGAATTAACAAATCAACATCCAGACTCCAGAATGTATCCAAATCAATAACTTCAACACCTTCAAATTCGGCGATGTTTTTATTTGACTCTCTAAACTTCATCAGTGCGGCAACATCAATACCTTCTTTATGATAAATTGCAAATGTCTTCCCGTTATAGAACTCAGCAATTGATACAACCTTGATTTTTTCATCCTGAAGCGATTTACAGGTAAAACTTCCCACATTACCAAAACCCTGGACAGCAGCACTTGCTTCTTCCGGTTTTTTACCGGTTTTTTCCAAATAACACTTTGCTATCTCCACAATACCGACACCTGTTGCCTGAGTCCTGCCTAAAGAACCGCCCAGTAAAACAGGCTTCCCTGTAATAAAACCAGGTTGCTGATAACCAGTGATTTTTTCATATTCATCCAGCATCCAGGACATCACCTGGGCATTTGAACCAACATCAGGAGCAGGAATATCAATCCGGTCTCCTAAATATTTATGGATTTTCTCAACATAGCCTCTGGCCAGCTGTTCCAGTTCATTTGATGATAATTCAAACGGATTTACCGTAATACCACCTTTACCTCCACCATAAGGAATTCCGACAATTCCGCACTTAAAAGTCATCAGAATTGAAAGAGCCTTAACTTCATCCAAATCCACATTCTGATGGAAACGAATACCACCCTTATAAGGTCCTATCGCATTATTATGCTGCGCTCTGTAACCTTTAAAAGTTTTGATGGTTCCATCATCCATCTTAACGGGAATACTGACTTCCAGTACTCTTTGCGGTTCTTTTAAAAGTTCATAAACATCCTCTGGCAAACCCAGTTTATCAACCGCAAATCTAATTTGAGTCTGGGCATTTTTTAAAATATCAGCCATATAATCCTCCTCAATCATTATCTAATCAAAACTTTTTCTGTCTTTCAGAAAACATGAAAACTAATCTAAAACTTCTTTAGAAAGTTGATATAAAAGCGGTTCAAATTTAACACCATACCAGTGACTTTCATCATCAATTGTATTTTCAATACATTTAACCACAAAATCAGCAGCTATTCTGGCACTTTCATATACTGACTTGCCTCTATTTAAAGCACCGGTAAAAGCTGAAGAATATATGTCACCGGTCCCATGATATTTTCTGTCAATCTTTTTATGACGATAATACGATTTGACTCCATTTTCTAATATCAGCACTCCGGTTGTAGCATCATCATAACTGACACCCGTTAAAACAACGGTTTTAGCCTTTAACTGAGCCATTTTCTCTATCAGACTGTCAGTATAACTTTCATCATACTTTTCTTTATATTCTTCTCCGGTTAAAAAACAGGCTTCAGTAATATTGGGCAGACAGATATCACTTGAAAAAACCAGTTTTTTCATCTCTTCTACAAAATCCAAATCAAAACCATGATAAAGTTTTCCGTTATCAGCCATTGCCGGATCAACAATACTGTATCCGCCTTCTTTCAATAATCTCTTTGTAATATCCAAAACATAATTAATCTGTCTGGCACTTCCCAAATAACCGCTGTAGACAGTATCAAATAAAATATTCTCCTTCTGCCAGTGATTGGCAATCGGTAACATATCATCGGTTAAATCCCTGAAGGTATATCCTTCAAATCCACCTGTATGGGTTGACAAAACTGCTGATGGCAAAATACTTGTTTCCACTCCACAACTCGATAAAACCGGTAATGCGACCGTTAAAGAACATTGACCGACACATGAAATGTCCTGAATAGTTAAAACACGTTTATAACACATACTAATTCACCTTCTCTAATAATGAAAATACTAACTGATGAAACAACTCGTTATCGGCATCTAAGGCTACATAACAGTTTTTTTCATCATCCGGGTATGTTCTGGTATCGCAAATTGTCTGACCATCAGCCATACCTCCTGAAAAATCAACATCGACACGCATAAATTCTATATTTTTGAGTACTCCCGGTTCTAATAAGTAGCCTAATGCCAGTGCATCATGAATCGGTGCACTTCCTGAAATTACCTGAGGCTGATAGGCATCATAGGCTTCAATTCTCTGTTTTATCATTTCAGCTACAGCATCGGTAACCGGATTATTCATTGCTTTTAACCTTTTGCAGTCAGCATAATCAAAATTGGCTTTATGAGTAGCATCTAATGGTACCATCGTACATTTAATGCCGCTGGTCAAGACTATTTGTGCAGCTTCAGGATCTGCCCAAATATTAAACTCAGCACATCTTGTCGCATTGAATACTTTAAATCCGCCACCCATAAAAATGATTTCTCTGATGTTTTCAGCTATTTCCGGCTGTATTCTTAAAGCCATTGCCAGATTGGTCATTGGTCCGGTGACTACCACGGTAATTTTTTCTCTGGTATCTGATAATGTCTCAACCAGCCAGCAGACAGCATTTTGTTTTTCAGCCTTTCTTTCCGGCAGTGGCAGTGGCAAGTGATCATGATGATAAGTAATTTCCGGCTTTTGATTTTCTTCCTCTATTACACCGGTAAAACCGCTGTAGTTTCCTCTTCTTGAAGGCAGCAGCCTGGTAACCATACTTTCACTGCAACCGGAATACACCTTAACATCACTGTTTAAAGCTCCCAGTACTGCCAGAGTATTTTCAGTTGTAAAATTCAAAGCTTTGTTTCCCGCCACTGTACAAATACCAAGCACATCTAATTCATCAGCTAAAATTGCCATCATAATAGCAATTGCATCATCACTTCCAGTGTCACAGTCCAAAATTACCTTTCTTTTTTCCTTCATAACTATCCAATACCTTTCTATCTGTCGACTATTAATTTCAGTTGTTGAATTATACAGCATTATTAGCAATAATTATTTTTTTACCATAACCACGATTTCAGCAAAAAGCAGAATATTATAGCTGATATGACCACCCGTCACCATCAACAACTGTTCAACATAACTGAAGCCGGCTGTTTTTTAATGTTTTCCATTTTACTACATTAATCAATCTACTAACTGATATTATCATATTTATCTAAATTACTACAACCATCAAGTTTTTAGCTGATTTTATGTCTTTTTCATTACTAATAAATTTGATTTAAATATCTACTTCTCATTTTCTTAAGTCTAATCTCTGGCAGCAGTCAGCTCCCACTTACAGTTTTCATAATCCAGATATAAAATTAAACCATTAGCTAATTTGATATATTCTTCATTTTCATCTTTTTTAATCTTCTGACCGGTTATTTCATCAAATAATTCTTCAGTTAACTCTTCTTCAAAACTGCTGCCAAGATAATAACATTTCCCCTGTCCGTAACTGTTTACCGTAACGGCTGAATAATTTCCGAAAGGACAGCTATACCATTTTACCAGTTGTTCTGCTGAAGTTGTATTTAACATCTCTTTGAAAACAAATCCTTTATAGATTTTATTGTCCAAACTTATGCAGTTTCTATAAGTATCTGCCAGCAGACTCTCCTGTTCTTCAACTGTTAAGCCGGTTAAATCTGTCAGATTAAGCGGCAGAAACTGATTGAGGATAAAGTTATTATCCTGATTTTTCCAGCTGGTTCTGGCTGTTAAAACAACTTTCCCACCATTTTGAACATATTCTTTAAGTCGGATAATAAAACCTTCTTTCATCATTATCATATAGGGAATAATAACCAGCTCATATTTATTTAAATCATCACTTTCAACAATCACATCAGTGACAATATCTCTCATCCACAACTGTTTATACAGTTTGCTTATTTCATTTACATAGTTGAAACTGTCTGACTGTCTCTGGATTTTGAAACAACTGGCACTGTCATAATCAAATAAAACAGCTGCCTTTGGGTTAATTTCATGATTGAAAACAGCATTATTTTCTTTTATATACCGAAATAATTTCTGTACTTCATAGTATTTTCTTTTTTTTCTGTTATCACTGTCCAGAATACCGGAACAATACTGCTCTGCCCCTTTATTAAAACCGCGATATCTGAAAAAAAGCATTCCCTTACAGCCATATCCAATAGCCTGAAGTGCCCATAATGAACCTTGGTCCGGTTTTATGGCACAGCCGACTATATCATGACCCTGAGCAGCGATAATCTGTTCAGTAATCCAGAATTTTTCTCTTCTGAAACCTCTGGCCATATCTAATGATAAGGCAACTTCATATGGTTTTAAAGGTTCAACTAAACCTCCCCAGACAGGATAATTATTATAGGCAATATCATCAAACTTTCTTGCAAGTTCAAAAGGGTCAAAGTGTTTATCCATAGTTCCGCCTTCCAGATTATGTAAAACCACTGCTCCCGGAATTACTTTCTTTAATCTCTGATACATTGAAACCAGAAAATTAATGATGCTGATGTTTCTGAATCTTTCCCACTCCAGAAGTAAAGACGGATTTTGAGCGGTGTAGGCTTTTTTTGGCAGCTGGATATCTTCAAATCTGTCATAAGTACCTGTCCAGAAAGAAGTGCCCCAGCGGTGGTTTAACTCTTCGATATTATTATATTTCTCTTTTATATAACCGATAAATTTTTCATGACAGTTTTCACAGTAACACATATCACTTCCTTCATGACCGATTTCATTATCTAACTGCCATACAACAATCTGTTTTTCCTTTTTATAGTGTTTCGCCATTGCTTCAGTTAAAGACAAGGCTTTTTGCAAGTAGATGTCACTGTTATAGCAATACCCTCTTCTGCCGCCAAACGGCTGTCTGTGGCCAAACTCATCACAGGCCATTATTTCAGGATATTTAAGGTTTAACCATCTGGGCATTGTCGCAGTCGGTACACACATCATAACTTTTAAACCATATTCTTTACACTTTTCAATAACCTGATCAAAAAAAGTAAAATCATAGTGATTTTCCTGTGGTTCAAAGACATCCCAGGCAAAATCAGCAACTCTGATAATGTTGCAGCCGAGCTCTTTAATATTTTTTAAATCTTCATCAATCAGCGCCAGTCCCCATTGCTCCGGATAGTAGTCCACTCCTAAGTACATAAACATTTCTCCCTGATATATTCAAGTGCTTCACTGACCGCACTTTCCGCACAAGTTCTTCGGCAGACATAATCACAGTATGGTTTTATTTCTTCCACACTGTTAGCCACACCGATAAACAGGGCTGAGTATGGTTTCATAGTCAAATCGTTATAATTATCTCCAATACAGGCAATATGTTCTTTGCTGATACCTGTCTTTTCTGACAGTAATTTCAGACCATAACCCTTATCGATTCCCTTTTTATTGAACTCCAGATATCGACCTGATGAATAGGCGATATCTATTTCATCAAAACCTGTAATGTCATTTTCTTCAATATTTCTTAAAAAAACCACATCAGCCTTAGTAAAACCTATTTTGACAATATTATCATCTTTTAGAAAACTGATATCCGGACTATCAAAAACAGTTAAAGGAACTGTGCCGCTTAAATAATCTATTTCATCCTGTTTTAAATTATAGGTATAAATATTGTCAACTGTAAACAGATGAATTGTAATATCATATTTGAGCCCAATATTAAACAATTTTTCAGCAGTTTCAAAAGTCAGACAGGATAAACTGATAATCTCGTCATTTTCACAACTGACAATCAGTCCGCCATTTAAAGAAATAGCATATTGACCTTTCCGGCCATATAATCCAACCTGTTTTAAATAGGGAATAAAATCCTTATAACTTTTACCACTGGCCATTACAAACATTACTTCCTTATCTAATGCTCTGATACTTTCTTCATCTTTCTTAGACATCTGCTTATTATAGTCAAGTAGTGTTTCATCTAAATCACACGCAATAATTCTATACATAAAAACCTCTACCGCAATTCTATCACAACAGACTTTTAGCCTTCTATAATATTTCCATCAACTCTTCAATTTTATAAATTCTTTTTGTTGAATGTAAATCATATCTTCCATCATCAGGCCAAATCCAGACCGGAGTTATTTTGGCATTATAGGCTCCTATAATATCGTTACTGTAGGAATCGCCGACATATATCGCTTCTTTTGGCAAAACATTCAGTTGTTTTAAAGCCTCTTTGAATATTAACCTGTCAGGTTTAGCTTTGCCAAATTCATCAGAAATAATAATAGTATCAAAATAATGACGGATATCAGCATTATCTATTTTGGTATTCTGACCAATGACTGTACCATTGGTGATAATTCCTAATTTATACTTTCCCTTTAAATAATTCAGAGTTTTTAATGTATTTTTAAATAATGGTTCAAACAGTCCCAAGTTCTCACACCACCATTTAAAAAAGTGATCGTAGTTAATATTATAGCCATATTTACTGTTGAATCTTTCAATCATCAGCCTTTTATTTCCGGCTCCAAACTCATCCCACAACAATAAGTCCTGGACAAGAGCTTCCAGATAGACTTCATAAATTTCATCTTTAATTACATATTCTTTTAAATAGCTTCTAAAGGCCGTGCAGGCACCTTTTGTTCTGTCGGCTAAAGTCCCGTCATAATCAAATAATATTGCTTTAATCATAGCTGGTCTCCTTTTTATGATACTGGTCTTTAATATGACCCTATGGTTATTATTTTAGAATCCGATTCTTTTTTCATAAACTTTCGGTACTGTCTTTACCTTTGTTTTTATTTTATCAGTAAAATACCAATCAGATAATCCGGATTTGTCAAATCATTTATTTTATCTTCCAGAGAAATTGTCGTATGATTTAACAGTGAAATTTATAGTTAAGTATGTCAGTTATATTTCCTTTATCATCACAGCTGGCAGTTTCAGTGGAAGTTTAGCATGGACAATTATTCCTTTATTCACTTCTGTTTTAATCAACTGCTTTCATTTAAATCAGATTTTACCGAAACAGTTATATCCTTTATATTTTCCTGTAACAAAAAGCTCACAGGTCAGATTGTTAGCAACATTCAAGTAAATCTGCCGGTAATAATACTTCTATTTATTTCATTTTAAAATTCTTTTTCAATATCCCGATGGAAAGTAATAATGCGATGATTCAACTCTTTTAAACTGTTTCCCAGGTATCGGGCAAAAGCCACACTCCTATGACGGCCACTGGTACAGCCAATGGCGACAACAAGTTCATTTTTACCTTCTTCAACATAATATGGCAGAGCATATTTAATAAAATCAAATATTTTTTGAGCAAAGACTTCTGATTGAGTAAAAGAAAATACATAGTTATAAACACTATCATCTAATCCGGATTTCATTTTTAACTTTTCAATATAAAACGGATTTGGCAGACATCGGACATCATAAACCAAATCAGCCTCCAGCGGCAAACCGTTTTTATAACCAAAAGAAATCAGCTTTATAGTCAGATTTTTATAATCATCCTGCTTAAATGAATCAATTATATACTGTCTTAACTGAGCCGGAGTGAAGTGACTTGTGTCAATAACAATATCAGCTTCATTTTTTACTCTTTTGCAAAGTCTGTGTTCATAGTCAATGGCTCTTTCCAAAGTCGGGTACTCTTGAGAAATAAGCGGATGAGATCTTCTGGTGTACTTATATCTGCTTAAAATAGTATCTTTATCACAATCCAGAAAAACCAGCGTATAATCAATGTTTTCTTTCTTTAAGTTAGCTATCTCACTTAGCAGCGTATCATATAACTCGTTACTTCTGACGTCAATAACAACAGCCAGTTTATTATTGACATTCAGTTTGCTGACAGCTACCAGTAGTGCCGGAGGCAGATTATCAATACAATAATAACCAATATCTTCCAAAGTCTTTAAAAAGACGGATTTTCCAGCTCCTGAAACACCGGATACTACTAAAACAGACACATCAACCACCTCTTTCAACAATTATAACAATTATAACATAATATTATTTAGATAATTGCCCACAAAAAAAGTTGACGCACAAAAAAAGTTGATTGAACTTTATTATTCATCAACTTCTTCAGCTTTATTCTTTTTAAATTTTTTATTCAGCCACTCTTTAAACTGCTGATTATATTCTTTTCTGTACAGGTAATAATTTCCTAAGACAAATAACAGGGCAACAGATGTAAAAATGCCAAGATATCTGACAGCATCTTTCAGTACCGATAAAAAATTCTCTTCTGAAGTATTATTGTAATAATAATAAATCAGGTAAGTCCAAATAAAATAACCAAAATAAAAAATGAAATTATCAAATCTCTGTTTAAGAGTAACTCTTTTTTCCATACCATAACCTCCACAAACTTCTTTATAGTGTCTGTTCCTTTGTCATTATACGCCCCTGTATGCAACAGTTCAATAGTATCTGATAAAAATCGACTTAAAAAAATACTCCATTTTTCAAAATATAGGCTATAATAGACAGGGTGAAGTTATATTATGTCAGTTATTTTCGATTTCAACGGCACAATCATTTTTGATAAAACAATTGTTGAAGAATCGTGGCAACATTTTATTTATAAACATACCGGTATCCGATATTCTGTTGAACAGCTTAGCCCATATGTTCATGGATTTAACCCGGATGTAACAATAAAACAGTTTTTAAAAGATGATTTCGGCCCTAAGCAGATGCAGCAGCTCGTCGATGAAAAAGAAACTATTTATCGGACGCTTTGCGTAAAACATGAAAATGATGTTTACAGACTGGCTGATGGCATTGAAAGTTTTTTTGATGAACTTAAAAAAAGAAAGGTCGCTTTTACAATAGCTACCGCTGCTCCGAAAAGTAATGTTGACTTTTTCTATCAGTCATTGAAATTAGACAGATGGTTTAAAAAAGATGAAACAGTCTTTTCTGATCAGTCATTTCCCGGAAAACCAAATCCTGAAATATATCTGAGAGCTGCCGGAAAAATCGGTTCCGACATTAGAGAGTGCACTATTTTTGAAGATGCTGAAAGTGGAATTAAGGCAGCTGCAAATGCGAAAGCAAAAACAATAGTCGGAGTAACTTCTCTATTGAATAAAGAGCAGCTTCTGAAAGCGGGTGCCGATGTCATTATAAATGACTATAGAGACCTGGATTCATTATTGAAAATTATTATATAACTTATGACTGATTTAAATTGATTACCTGTTATTTTTTTTGTATAATACTTGTAGGAAAATAGAAATAATAATCTATATTTCAGAAATTAACTTTTAACCTGTTAGGAGATTTTATATGCTTATTGATTCAAAAAATATTCTGCTGGACAGCGATCCGATATTGCGGAAGAAAGCTGTCATTGTTTCTGTGCCCTTATCTGATGAAGATAAAAATACTTTACAGGCTATGCTGCAATATGTCAGAAATTCACAAGATGAGAAATTCTGTGAAGAATATAATGTCCGGCCATCAGTTGGTATTGCGGCTCCGCAAATTGGAGTAAGCAAAAAAATGATTGCTATATCAATTAAAAATGAAAATGACCAGCCATTAGAATATGCGCTGGCAAATCCAAAAATCATTACCAATTCAACCAGGAAAACCTACCTGGAAAATGGTGAATCCTGTTTAAGTGTCGCTGTTGATGTTGAAGGTATAGTTTTAAGACATAATCGTATAACTGTCAGAGCCTACAATATGTTAACCGATAAAGTTGAGGAAATCAGACTGAAAGGATTTCCCGCTGTTGTAATGCAGCACGAAATCGATCATTTGAAAGGCATTCTTTATTATGATCATATCAATAAAATAAACCCCTGGCACAAGCCAGAGGATGCAATTAGCATTTAGGAGGTATTATGAGCGAACCATATAAATTTAATTCCAGAAAAATTTCTTCTTTTCTACCTTCTGATACCCGTATTTTTGCCTTAGGCGGAATGGGCGAAGTCGGCAAAAATCTCTACTGTATTGAAGGAGACGATGAGATTATAATCATTGACTCAGGTATTTTATTTCCCAATGAAGAATTATTAGGAGTAGAATATGTAATCCCTGATTATTCATACCTGATTAAAAATCAGGAAAAAATAAAAGCTTTGTTTATTACCCATGGCCATGAAGACCATATCGGCGGGATTCCATATCTGCTAAGAGTATGTAATATCCCTGATATTTATGGTTCTAAATTTGCTATTGCCTTAGTTGAAAAGAAACTTGAAGATGCCAGACTGCTGTCTAACACTACCCTGCATGTGGTGGAAAATACTGAATCTTTCAGATTTACTTCAAAGCACTTTCATGTTGCCTTTTTCCATATTGTGCACTCTATTCCTGATTCATTCGGTGTTGCTATTCAAACACCAAACGGATGGATTATGTCAACCGGTGACTTTAAGTTTGATCTGACACCGGTTGGGAACAATTCAGATTACCAGGTAATTTCCTTTATGGGTCAATTTGGTATCAGTCTGCTGCTGTCTGATTCGACCAACTCAGCAGTTACCGGCTTTTCAATCAGTGAAAAACAGGTGGCCAAATCGCTTTATGATATTATAGCCAAAACAAAAGGCCGACTGATTATTGCGACTTTCTCAAGTAATGTCCATAGAATTCAGCAGATTATTTCCGGAGCCATTGCTCATGACAGAAAAGTCAGTATTGTTGGCCGCAGTATGGAAAATGTCGTTCAAATCGGCCGAAGACTGGGTCATATTGATGCCAGTGATGATGATTTTATCGATCCTGAATTACTTGACACCTACCCTTCAAATAAGGTCTGTATCCTGTGTACCGGTTCTCAGGGAGAACCGATGGCGGCTTTAAGCAGAATGGCTAATGCTTCTCACAGGTATATCAAGATTATTCCGGGAGATACGGTAATTTTTTCTTCCAATCCGATTCCAGGAAATGAAATAAGCGTTAACTCAATCGTTAATTCATTAACCAGACTTGGAGCCAATGTTTTAACCAACTCACTGTTAAACAACCTGCATACAACCGGGCATGCCTCTCAGGAAGAGCAGAAACTGATGCTTCAGCTGGTAAAACCAAAATATTTTATGCCTATGCATGGAGAATATAAAATGTTAAAAATGCATGCTGATACTGCTGTTGAAACCGGCGTACCGGAAGAAAACATCTTTATCTGTGCCAACGGCAATGTCGTTGTATTAAGAAATGGAGAAGCCTTTTTATGGGAACATAAAATTCCTACTGATGATATCTATATTGATGGTAATGACTCTAGCGGAATAGCCACTGCTGTTTTAAAAGACCGCAGTATTCTTGCTGATAACGGTTTAGTTGCAGCTATAGTTACTATTGATTCAAGAACTAATACCATTTTATGCAGACCAAACATTATATCCAGAGGTTTTGTCTATATTAAAGAAGGCCAGACGATGTTAAAAGAGGGAGAACTATTAATCTATGAGGCATTAAGAAAAAAGATGCAGCAGAAAACAACCTTTGGAGAATTAAAGAATACAATCAGGGAAACTCTGGAACCCTATCTGTATTCTAAAACCAACAGACAGCCAATAGTAATTCCTGTTGTTCTGAATTATGTTGATCCGGATTTCAAAAAATAGTGAGGTTTCTCACTATTTTTTATGTTAGAATGTTAATGGTGATTTAATGATCAGATTAAAAAAAGCCATTGTATTAGTAATGATATTTATCATCATTATTCTGATTTCAAGTATGATAATATTTCGTCGTGGCAAATATGTTGTTCCCTTTAATTTCAAAGTCACATATATTGATGAAGCATCAGAAAAAATCCCTTCAAACTTTAATGATGTTAAAATCCTTTTTTTAACCGACATTGAATATGGCTACCTGTTTAACGGGCAGCATATTACTAATCTGAAAAAGACCATCAATAATTTAGATGTTGACATTGTTTTATTTGGCGGCGACCTTTTTGACGACAATTATCCGCCTGTCAGCTCTGATGTAGATATTCTCACTGAGTTGCTGTCCTCTGTCAGTGCTCCTTTAGGAAAATTTGCGATACTAGGTGATTTTGATATTATCAGTGAAACAAGAGAAATTCTGGTAAAAAAAATACTGGAAGATTCTAATTTTGAAATTGTCTCTGCAGAAATGAAACTTTTCAACAATCCAACCGGATATATCACTCTTTACGGTGATAATTATGGCAGCCATACCATTGAACAGGTAGCATCTGACACTTATTCAATTGTTTTACTGCATGGTACTGAAACCTACAAAAACCTGCCGCAAAATGTCAGTCTGGTTTTAAGCGGGCACAGTCATGACAGACAAATTAATTTTTTTTCTAAAGCAGACTACAAACTGGGAAAAAATGGCAACATCTATCGAAGCAGAGGTATTGGATTGACAGAATTTGAATATCGGATATTCAGCAGTCCGGAAGTTGTTGTTATAACCTTAAAATCAAAATAGGTATCTGGAATTATTGGATGCCTTTTTTTTCTTAAAAAAAACCTGACATACAAAAGAAAATTACAAAGCTGATTTTCATATTAAAAATCAATATAAAAAAGGAGAAAAATCTCCTCTAAATATTTATGTCTTTATTCCCCGATAATTACAACTCTGCATCTTCTGGTTCTGGAACGATTTCTGTCAAAATCAACAAAATAGATATAACCTGTTATACTTACGGCTAATTTGCCATCATCTACTTCAAAAGTAGCACTGCTTCCTAAAATTGTAGCTTTTAAATGAGCATCACAATTAAATAATTCTTCTCTGGTTCCTGATGGCAACCATTTTGAATAATCAGGCCAGGTTTCAACATCTTCAAAATGCAATGTTCCTGGATAAAAATACTGCCCCCATTTAGTCTGATCAGGAATAATTTTCTCTAGAACATTATCTAAGTCCTGTTGCAGGAATTCTTTCCCATTTGGCATCAGATCATGACAATACTCTTCAAAAAATACTGAACATGTGGTATGTGGTGAGATTACACAGACAATCCCATTTTTAATCCCGCTTCTTTCAATAATAGCTCTTACATCTTCCGTAATATCAAAGTAAGTTGGACTGACACCTTTACTGACCAGTCCGGTAATTGTTTCCTTATAAACAGCCATTTCTACTTTCCCCCTTTTTCATTTTTTTATTAGTAAAGAAACCTCGTTTCTTGTTTTTTTCTTTTTCAGTTTTAAGTTGAGCACACTTTTCTTTCTCTTCAGGCGACATTTCATTACTTCTTCTGGCATGAGCCTTAATTGTATCAGGATGCATCTGATATTCCTTATCTAAAAACCACCGAAACAGTTCATCAGAATCATTAAAATATAGACAGAATACCCAATATCTTCCCTTTAACAGATTGTTTTGATTTTTATTGATTC
The DNA here is from genome assembly GCA_050950925.1 of Erysipelotrichaceae bacterium. Lineage (GTDB taxonomy): Bacteria > Bacillota_I > Bacilli_A > Erysipelotrichales > Erysipelotrichaceae > UBA1783. The sequence continues at coordinate 132,852 of JBMNIN010000004.1, read as the reverse complement.
TGAGATAAACCTTTTTGGCCTGAGGAAATTCTTTAACTCTGAAATCATAAATCTGTTTAAAGTCATAACTGTGAACCTGTCCATAGGCTTTAAAAGTGATGCGATGGTCATCAATGTAAACTTCCTGGGGATTAGACAATGAAAAAAAGGTATTAAATATCTGATAAACGCAGACAACTACAATGAACAGATTTAAAATATTTTTTTCCTTTATAAATAAATAACTATTATATGCACCCATAATTATACAGATAATACCAACCAGAGTAACTCTTACAAAAAAATGGTCTTTCTTATAAATATATTTCTTCATCCGATTATCTCCTCAAGACAGGCAAGGGGCTTAAAAAGCCCCTTTACTTTAATCAATTAAAACTAAGCTTTATTGATTTTTCTGATTCTGATTCCGTTATAGACTGCAAATACAATTGCAATAGCAATCAACAGAATATAAGCCACAACGGTTGGCAATCTGCCAATTGTGTATAGTATAGCAGTCAAAGGGTTAGCACCATCACAAATTGAAGAAATTGAAGTAGCACCACCCATATTGAAATCGACAGAAGCTGCTGCTGCAGTTGTAGGAGCAGCCAGATAGGTTGCGATGTATAAACCGGCAGTCAGACATATCAGACCGGTTATCAGACTTCTGAAACCATTTCCTTTACATATTGGTAAAACCAATACAAAGACATAAGGTAATACTGACAGGTCAACTGCAGGTAATACTGTATTTCCAGGTAAAATAACAGCTAAGAATAATGCTACCGGAACCAGAATTAAACCTAAAGCAATTGTCATTGGATGTCCTACACCAACTGCAGAGTCCAGACCGATATACATCTGTCCTCTTCCTGAGAAGTGTTTGTCAATGAACTCACCTGCAGCATCTGAAATAGGAATCAAACCTTCCATAAGCAGTGCTGCCATCTTTGGAATCAGTACCATTGTTGCAGCTAGGTGGACAGCTGTTGTCATTGCATTTTTGAAATCCTGGCCTGCTGCAACACCAATAACCAGACCTAAGACAAATCCGACGATAATCGGTTCTCCAAAGACACCTATTTTATCCTGTAACCCTTCAAGTGAGAAATCAATATCTCTCAGTCCTGGAATCTTTTCAATAATCCAGTTACATACCATTGCAATTGGGGCAAAAGCAGCAGTAAAGCCATGAGGTAAAGATACACCAGGCATTCCTAATGTTGTTTCCAGTGCCGGAGCAGTAATATCTCCTAATACTAATACGATTACCTCGTTACAAATAGCAGCAACAATTCCTAAAAGAACATTGCCTCCAGTCATAACGGCAACCAGTGAACCAGTAAATGCAAAGTGCCAGAAGTTCCAGATATCAATATTAACTGTCTGAGTTGTTGAAGTAATAATCATGATAATATTTACCACCAGACATACTGGAATAATCAGCGCACCTACCCTTGTTCCAAATGCGATAGCTGCAGCAGCAGGCCAACCAATATCAATGGTCGCCAGTGATAAGCCATAGTTAGCAGACATCTGTCCTACTGCATCTGCCAGATAGCCCATCAGACCTGTTGACAGGCCCAAACCAATCAGACCTACACCAACTGTCAGACCGCCACGAATTGATTTTCCAATACCTGCACCCATTATCAAGCCTAGAATTGCAATGAATATAGGCATCATTACAGCTGAACCACAATCAGCAATGAATGCAAAAAAATCTAAAATCGGTTTCATAAACTAATATCCTCCTTTTATTGTTTAGATTTATTTTTTTGTTAATTCTTTGTCCCCACAAGTCTTAACAATTATTTAACTGGTATAAACCAGTATAAATTACTCAGAATCATCCGTAAAAAGAGCTTCTTCAATCTGATCATAGATTTCTGCAGTATTTCTGTTAATAATCAGATTGGTCGCAATAATTATTGGACAATGACAGGTATATGAATTAGCAATAGTGCTTACACATAAATCAAAATTTACTGATTTACTTGGTACTTCTACTGCTTTACATTGTGAAATCGAAAACTTGCCTTTATGCCCTCGTTTAATTAATTCTGCTTCCAGTTTTTTGTGAACAACAGTACTGGTAGCTACTCCTGTTCCACAACATAATAAAATTTTCTTCATGATATACATCTCCTTTTATTTCATGACGGCTTTTTTAAAAGCCTTATAGTTATATTCTTTATTTATAAAAATCTGTCCTTGCTCTATCTAAAGCAGCAATCATTTCTCTTAATATCGCTTCCGGGTCTTCAGCAGCCACAATTCCACTGGTACCTCCAGTTCCGTCAGCACCTGATGAAATTGCCTTGTAAACATCATCTCCGCTGGAAATTCCAGCTGCCTGTAATGCTTTTGTCTTTGGAGAAACCTTTTTCACCGCTTCATTGGTAGCTCTCATATAAGAAATATCCGCTGTTTTACCAGTGCCAATTAAACTTTTCAGTTCACAGACCATTACGTCAGGTTCCAATTGAGCAATAGCTTTGGCATCAGCAACATCATCAGCACAGACAATAGTCAGAATACCTAATTCTTTAGCTCTGGCAATTGTTTCAGTTAATTCTGAAACTGTTTTTGGATTTTCTGCATGGTTCAGAAAAGTCGCCTGTACTCCAACATTTTTCAATGCTTCCGGTAGAATATGACCCATACCTTTACCAGGCCTTAAAGCATCCATATCCTGGGCACAAATTATTAAATGAGGAAAATCTTTGGCCAGTTTTGACAAATCAACTAAAGAGCCGGTAAAAATAATATCAAAATCATATTTTACTGCCAACTCTTCAGCAACAGCAGCCAATTTATAAGCTTCTTCTCCCCATAAATAACATTTAGGATTAACTACAAAGAAAGGACTTCTTAGTTCTCTTTTCATTCTATCACCTCTTATTCAATACAGTTAAAGACACGATAGTAATGCCTTAAGACATCCTTAATAGCTTCATCTGACATCTGCAGTAATTCAAGCCAATCTTTTGGATTACCATTTTTTACAGATTCAAAGGCAGCAACAATAAAATCGGTAAATACATTTATTTTACTGATTCCTTCAGTAGCACATCTTCTGAGGTTTTCATCACCACTTGATGAGCCGCCATGCAAAACAAGCGGAATATCCAGGGCATCTCTTATTTCATGCAGTCTTTCAAAATTGATTATTGGAGTACCCTTATAGTGACCATGAGCTGTACCTATTGAAATTGCCAGTGAATCAACACCTGTCAGTTCAACAAACTTTTTGGCAGCTTCAACTTCAGTATAAATTGAATCATCCTGATCAGTAGAGTAAGTTTCTCCGCTTCCGACATGACCAATTTCAGCTTCAACCACTACTCCTCTGGCATGGGCATATTCAACCACTTCTTTTGTTCTTCTAACATTTTCGTCAAAATCACAACTGCTGGCATCAATCATTACTGATGTAAAACCATAAGCAATAGCCTTCTTAACAGTTTCAAAATTTGTTCCATGGTCCAAATGCAGGGCGACATCAACTTTCGCTCTTTCAGCATAGTATCTTCCAATCAGTGCTGCTTCTTCAATAGACAACATATTGCCATGAGCTTCAGCAGCAAAAGATATAATTATAGGTCGATTCAATTCTTCAGCAACCTGAACAAAGGCTCTACATGAATTATTATCATAATAATCAGGAGCAATCAGAGCATAACCGCCAGTTTTAGCTCTTTCCAACATTTCTTTTGATGTAACTAACATTTCTTCCCCTTTCTAGTCTAATAACCCAGACTCATTAATAATTTTGTGAAATTCATCATAAGTTTTAACTTTTTTTAAAGCATCCATAACATCATCTATCATAAATAAATCCATAAGTTTCGGAAGCATCTCCATCTGTTTTTCTCCTTCTTTGAGAGCCAACATGAAGATTACCGATACTTCAACATTCTGACTTACATCTCCCATAAACCGAAATGTTACCGGGTTTTCCAGGGTCATAAAGCCAATCTGGTTTTCTTTGACATATTCCGGATCTGTATGCGGAATAGCAGCACCCATTTTATTCAATTCCAGTCCAGTAGGAAATGTCGCCTCTCTGGTCAGAATCCCTTCCAGGAAGTTTTTTTCTACAACATCAGCTTTAACAAATTCTTCTGCCAGTAAAGCCAAGGCTTCTTCCCTGTTTTCTGCAGTTTGATTAAACAACGCTATTTTTTTATCAAACATCTAATTCTCCTTCCCGTTTACCTCTTGAAGCAATATCGCAAATTGTTCAGTTGATTTTATCCTTAACAACGTATTTGTTTTATCTTTCGTTTCTATCAGGTCATATAACTTTGAAATAATATTTCTTACCTCATCAACATCCTCATCAGCTAAAGCAATCATAATGATTGTATTAACATCATTTTCTTTCCATTTAATACTCTTCTTCAAAGTCATTATTGATAACAATGTCTTTTTTACCGTACTGGATGAAGCATGCGGCATTGCAACTCCGGTATACATACTTGTAGTTCCTTCTTCTTCCCGGGCATAAATACTTTCCCTGAATCCGGAAGTAACCAAGTCAGCTTTCTCATAGTGGTCGATCATAAAATCCAAAACTTCTTCTTTATTGGTGAATTCATATTGCCAGAACAGAAAATCATCTCTAAAATAATTGGTTAATTCCACCAGATTTGATTTTTCGATATTTCTTAATGCTCTTAACTGCTCATTAATTGAACCATAATAATTTGAGATTTCATTCAGTTCCTGTTGAGTAATTAAAGGTGAAACATAAAATACTTTCTTATCAACATTGGCAAATTTTTCTTTTTCCACTATTGAAATGATAAACTCGACATCGGAAACATCATTATCCAAAACCTGTTCAACAGTTACTACCTCAATATGATCTGTAGCAGGTAAAATGTCTTTAACCTGTGAATAGACCAGTTCAGTAGTCGCCAATCCTTTTGGACAGACAATCAGTATATTTTTTGGTTTTATCTTTTTATCAAAAGCTACCTGAAAGTGAATAGTAAGAAATGATACCTCATCATCGTTTAATATCACATTAAACAGGTCTTCAAAAACAACTGCAACATACCAAGTTAATGTGAACATTACCATGTACTGTCTTTTAATAGAATCCAGCAGTGGATTCTTTACAGTAAAACCATTTTTCAAACGGTAAATCATCGGGATGACATGAGACAGCAACGCTTCATGTAATCTTTCATCATCCGTTAAATCAACTTTAAGTGTCTTGGACATTTTTTCAACAATCTCTCTGACGCTTTTTTCATATAAATCATCCAGCAATTCTCTATTAACTGTCGGTTCTATGCCATGAGCTAATAATAATTCTGAAAGAAACTCAATATCTCTGTCAATAAGCATGATACCCAATTCATTATTGACTGACAGAGAAATATTCAGAGCAATCATATAGGTTTCCATTTTTTCAATATTCTGAAAAGCAAAATCTTCTACCTTTTTAATAAAGTGGTGATTATTTTTGGCTCTGGTAAATAAAGTACATAGCGCAAAAAACAGTGATGTTATATAACTCTGACCGATTACTTTTTTAGTTTGTGAAGTATAGGTTATTACAATTCTTTGAGCAATATCTACTATCGGAGCGATAAATATTTTCTCAACTTCTTTATAGTATTCATCTAAAGTGAATAAACCATTCTTTTTAAAACTTTCAATTTCATAACTCTTATAGCTGTTTTGAATATCTTTTTCAAAACCCTGGACATAAAATTCCGGTGATTCAAAAATAAATTCCACATTCCGGTTACTGAAAAACTTTTTTATTGCTGCCAAATCATTTCTTAAAACCGTATTGGAAATATACAACTGTTTTTCTAAAATTTCATAGTTGACTTTTTCATCCTCAATAAGCATCTTTCTGACAATTGTTCTTTGTCTGTTTTTCGGGCTATATTTCTCTTCTGTTTTAAACAGCTGATTGTTTAACTTATATAATTCAATCTGATCTGTACATCCCTGGAGAAGTATTCCTTTTCTGGGAGTTTTTTCTATAAATAGTTTATATCTGAAAAACGTCTGATTTAAATAATTTATATCTGTATAAAGTGTCTTTTCCGAAACATTTAACAGGCTTGAAAAATAACTGGCAGGCTTATAATCTTTTTCCATTTCCAGTAAAGCAAATAACTTATTTCTTCTCAGTGTCTCTTTATTCATCAGCACATACCTTTAGATTCATTATATACTAAAAGCAATAAAAAAACGCACTCTTTTTTTCCACATTAATGTGGAAGTATAATAAGTGCGCTGTTGAAAATCTTATCAAAGCGTTTCATATATAATTTTTTCATAACTGATATCTTCAAAACTGAGTTTATAATCTCTTATTAAACCAAAAACTTCATCGCTTTTTTTATAATTTGCTAATTCATTACCGGAAACATAAATGATATTATAATCACACTCTACAGAATATTTTTGAACTTTATTTAAGCAGAAAACATCATACTCAACAGATAATAGAGAATTAAGCCAGCTGGAATATAAAACTTCTTTGTAAACATTGCCTTTTTTCGTTTTTCTATCAGTTGATAATATTTTCACTGTTATCAAAAAATATTTTTTATGCAAATAATCAGAATAATACAGAATATAAACTATTATTTTATAGTAGCTTTTTGTTTCTTTCAGCTGCTGACATCTGATTGTAAAATTCAAAATCTTTGTATTTATAAAGCAACCAGATAATTACATAGTATAAAATGAAAATCATAATAAAATTACCAATAACCACAGATTTTTTATAAAACGGGTTATCACAAAAAAACCTATACCCATAAGCAGAAGATAACTGACCGAAAAAATATTGAATTTATCATTTTCCACAAACAGTTGATTACAGGCCAGACACTGATAATATATTTTGCCATCCTTACCTTTCTTGTTTATTAAAGCATGTCTGCAAGTACAGACGGGACATAATGTCTGGTGTCTTCTGAGCAAAAAATCAGCTAATGACCCGGTAAATTTACCTTTTGTTTTTTTCTTTGTATCCTCTATCAAATTTATCTCATCGAAAATATAGTGATTGATAAATGTACTGCTTATAATAACAAAAGCTGCAAAGCCGACAACAATTAACCAGGCTCCAATGTAATCAGCCAGGGAATACTTATCAGTATTAAGTGACATAAAAAACAATATTATAACAACCGCAACACTGATATCAAGAAGATATCTTGTCTTAGGTTTTTTGGTGGCAAAATACTTTTTTCTACATGAATTACAGACATAATAAATATTACCCAGTTCATCTCTGTATTTCTTCAGAGGACCGTTACAATTAACACATCTGAACGCACTTTCTAAATAAATAAAATCTCTTATACTGGACATAGGCTACCTCACTACAAATAATTATAATTTTACAACAGTTAAAAAGCAAATTTGATAAAATTTCAGAAACTGGATAATTCATTTTCTTTTGTGTTGCTGTTAATATCAAAAATATTTTGAATTCAGTTTTTTAATAAAAAAGTCCTCATTTTGATCTGCTCCCTGTCAAGTAGACACGGGAAATATCTAAAATAATGCTGACCCAGCCGAAGATTCGGTTTGGTTTTTACTTGCCAAATCAGCTTTGTATTTTTCAATACGTCTGTTAACAGGTATCGGATACCTTTTAGGTACCTCGGTCTGTAAAGCCTCTGATCTTACTTCCATAGGTGCCTTACAGTCATATCTTTCCTGATAGCGATGATGATTATAAAACTCCATATAATCTGTTAAAGCCTGGATCAGGGACTGTTCATCGTATATATCATACATCTGATACATCTCATCTTTAATAATGCCCCACAGTCCTTCTGAAGGACAGTTATCTATACACATGCCAACTCTTGACATTGACTGCTGTATGCCAAGCTGTTTAAGTTTATTTCTAAATGCCGGGCTGGTATATTGATAACCTCTATCACTATGAAATAATGGCTGGGCTTCCGGATTAGTTTCAATAGCTTTGTTCAAGGTATCAAACACCAGTTTATTATCGTTAGTCCTGCTCAGCTGCCATCCGACAATAGAACGATCATACAGGTCCAGAAACGCGCTCAGATACATCTTACTGTTGCTCTTCGGTATAATCAGTTCACAAACGTCAGTTGTCCACTTTTCATTTGGAGCGAAGGCTTCAAAGTTACGATTGAGAATGTTTTCGGCTTTCTGATCAGTTTTATTTGATACTGTACAACACTTTCTTACTCTCTTGATAGTTGAACTTACACCTGCAATTCTCATGATTCGACGAATTCTTTTGTATTTATAGTTTTTATTATAATGACGATTAATAAACATTGTCATTCTTCTGTAGCCAAGGATTCCTCCGTATTTCTGATGATATTCTAAAACCAGTCTGCCCAATTCAATGTCTTCCAGCTCCTTTTGCGGTATTTCTCTGTTCAGCCACCTGTAATAGGCTGCTCTGGATACATTCAGCTTCTCACACATCCACTGTAAACTGTAATTCTTTTTTTCATTGAGCTCTTTAATCGCCAGATATTTTACTTCATTTTTCGTTTTTGAAAAGATCGCCTCCTTTCGATTTCCTGAACTTTTTTTAACAGTTCTTTCTCCATTTCCAGTTCTCTTACTTTAGCTTCAAGTATTTTCACTTTCCTTTGATATTTTTCCAGTTCAGTCAGTTGAGATTCAAGTTTTCGTTTTCCTCGACAATCTATGAGTCCTTCTTCGCCTTCCGATAAATACTTTTTAACCCAGCTGTATACCTGTGAATATGAAACATCATATCTTAAGGCTGCTGTCTTATAGTCTCTGTTATTATCCAGGCAGTAATTTACTATTTCTTTTCTTTCTTCCAGGGTCGTTTTCTTGCGATATGCCATCTTTGTATACACCTCCGGTTCAGGATTATAATCCTTCAGTTCCTTAAGGTTATTATACTTTGAAATCCAGTTTAATATTGTAGAAGGTGCTGGTATTTGATGTTTTAGCGCCAAATCTTCCAAAGAACCTTCACCGTTCAGGTATTCTTCGACAACCGTTTGTTTAAATTCTTTTGTATAGCTGTTATTTCTTCCTTTAGAAAGTAGTGCTTCCGGACCATTGGTCTGATATTTTCTTACCCATTTTAGTATCTGTCGTTTTCCCCACCTTCCTAAATTTAATTTTCTGGCAATATTTACGGCACTTTCTTTTCCGTTTAGATAATCTTCTACCACTTGTATCTTTTCTTTATAAGATAACTTTGGTTTTCTTCCCATAATAAAATCCCTCCTCTGTAAACTCACTTTTGTATATTTCGTGTGTCTACTTTGGAGGGATCATATCATTTTGAGAACTTTTTCATTGTATTTATCCTTTTTATCAGTCTTCTAATCTTGCTAACAGGTTATTGAAGCGCTTTTCAGCATCTGATCTTGACTTAGCATATAATGCTTCAGCATTATCAGGATTGACTTTGACTAAGTTATTAAATCTGGCCTGTTCCATTAGGAAATCATGGAATTTATCAAAGTCCGGATTCTTATAGTCCAATGTTAATGGTTTTTCATTACGAGGGTCAAATCTGTAAATATTTACATATCCACATTCAACAGCCTGTTTCTGCATATCCTGATGTCTTACTAAACCTTTCTTGATTCCGTGTAATTCACATGGAGAGTAAGCGATGATCAAAGATGGTCCATTGTAACTTTCTGCTTCTTTTAATGCCTTGATTGCCTGAATTCTGTTAGCACCCATACAGATTGAGGCGACATATACATGACCATAACTCATCGCAATCTGACCTAAGTCCTTTTTAGCCACTGCTTTACCACCGGCAGCAAATTGGGCAATAGAAGCAGCTTGAGATGATTTAGAAGATTGTCCGCCAGTATTTGAATATACCTCAGTATCTAATACCAGGATATTTACATTCAAATCGTTGGCAATAACATGGTCTAATCCACCATAACCGATATCATAAGCCCAGCCGTCACCGCCGACAATCCAGATTGATGCAGATACCAGATCTCTAGCTTCCTTAGCCAGTTTATGAACATTTTTATTTACTGATTTAGCAGCCAACTCTTCAATTTGAGGAGCCAGACGCTTCTCTTCTGCTCTGTTACCATTATTGGTCAAATAATCTTCAAACAATGCTTTTAATTCCGGTTCTACACTGTCAAGGTTATCTTCCATTATCTTTAATAATGCTGCTTTTTTATAGTTTCTGGCTAATGCCATACCATAACCGAATTCAGCATTATCTTCAAACAGTGAGTTAGCCCAAGCTACACCATTTCCATCTTCATCAGTAACAAATGGTGTTGAAGGAGTTGAACCGCTGTAAATTGAAGTACATCCTGTGGCATTGGCAACCATCATATCCGGACCAAATAACTGAGAAACCAGTCGGTAGTAAGGTGTCTCTCCACAACCCGGACATGAACCAGGAACTTCAAAGTAAGGTTTCAAAAATTGAGTTCCCTTAGGGGTATCATCAACCAGCTGTTTCTTATATTCAGTATCTTTGTATAAGTAGTCAGCCAATGGCGCTTCTTCTAACATTGAATGAACATCGACCATTTCTAATGCTCCTCTTGGACATTCCTTAACACATAATCCGCAACCGACACAGTTGTCTGGTGAAACCTGAATTCTATATTTTAGTCCTTTGGCTTTACCGGTTGCATCAATAGTCGTAAATTCAAATGGTGCATTTGCAACTTCTTCTTCAGTTAAGGCAAATTGTCTGATTGTCGCATGCGGACAAACAAATGAACAGAATCCACACTGAATGCAGTTTTCCGGAATCCATTTTGGGACAAATGAAGCAATATTTCTATGCTCATTATATGATACATTATTTCTCATTGTTCCATCTAAAACGCCAAATTTGGTGAAAGCACTCACTGGCATATTGTAACCGTTCAATGAGTTATAGCCATATACATGTTCGTCCATATAGGCATCACCAGTATTAGGTTTAGCGAAGTGAGGATCTAAATCAGCCCACTGCGGTTTAACTGGTATTTCAACCAGTCCATCTTTACCGGCATCAATTGCTTTGTAGTTCATATTAACTACATCATCACCTTTTCTGCCATACGATTTCTTAGCAGCCTCTTTCATTAAGACCAAAGCTTTATCATAAGGCATAATCTGTTCATTTAAGGCAAAGAATGCTGATTGTAATGTTGTATTGGTTCTTCTTCCCATACCTATTTCAGCACAAATTCTGGTTGCATTGATGATATAGAATTTGGCATTTTTCTTTGCTAACTGCACTTTCATTCTATTAGGCAGATATTCTTCAACCTTGTCTGGATCAATAGTAGTATTTAACAGGAAAGTTCCGCCTTTTGCCAGGTCTTTTAAGATGTCATATTTAGTGACATATGAGTCTAATGAACAAGAAATAAAGTCAGCATTGTTAACATAATAAGTTGACTGGATTGGATCTGGTCCAAATCTTAAGTGACTTCTGGTAACTCCGCCAGCTTTTCTTGAGTCATACTGGAAATATGCCTGGGCATATAAATCAGTGTTATCACCAATGATTTTAACTGAGTTTTTATTAGCGCCAACAGTACCATCAGAACCCAACCCCCAGAACAGACAAGAAGTGTAAGTTCCTCTGATTGTGAAGTCAGGGTCAACTTCTAATGATAAATGAGTAACATCGTCAACAATACCAATTGTAAATTCTTCTTTTGGATTTTCTTTTAATAATTCATCATAAACAGCTTTAATCTGATTTGGAGCTGTATCCTTAGAAGCGATACCATAACGGCCACCGATTATTTCTATGTCTTTATCTTTTAATACACTCAGTACATCCAGGTATAATGGTTCACGAGAACCGATTTCTTTAGTTCTATCTAAAACCGCAATTCTCTTTGTTGTTTCAGGTAAAACATTTAACAGATATTTAGTACTGAAAGGACGGTATAAGTGCACGTTGATTACTCCTACCTTTTCTCCTTTTGCCAGTAAAACATCAATAACTTCTTCAATAGTTTCAACTACTGAGCCCATAGCTACGATTACTCTTTCAGCATCCGGTGCACCATAGTATGTGAAAGGTTTATATTCTCTTCCGGTATGTTTGGAAATTTCAGCCATATAACCGTTGACGATATCTTCCACTGCTGCATAATGCAGATTTTGAGCTTCTCTGCCCTGGAAAACAACGTCATCGTTTTCAGCTCCACCTCTGGTGACAGCATTTCCATGCGGATTTAAAGCATTTTTTCTAAATTTTTCTAAAGCTTCTTTATCAACTAAACTTTTCAGGTAGTCATAATCCAGAGTTTCAACTTTTTGAACTTCATGAGATGTTCTAAAACCATCAAAAAAGTGAACAAATGGCACCGAAGCTTTAATTGCTGACAGGTGAGCTACTGCACCTAAATCTAAGGCCTGCTGAACTGAACTTGATGCCAGCATTGCACAGCCTGTCTGTCTTGCAGCATAAATATCCTGGTGATCTCCAAAAATTGATAATGAACGGGTCGCTATCGTTCTGGCAGCAACATGCACTACTGCCGGCAATAATTCACCTGCCCATTTGTACATGTTTGGAATCATCAGTAACAACCCTTGCGAAGCAGTAAATGTTGTCGCTAAAGCTCCTCCCTGCAGTGTTCCATGAACAGCACCGGCAGCACCGGCTTCAGATTGCATTTCAGCAACCTTAACAACACTGCCAAACATATTTTTACGATTTTGTGTCGCCCATTGGTCAATTACTTCTGCCATCGTACTTGACGGCGTAATCGGGTAAATTGCAGCAACTTCTGTAAACGCATAGGCAGAATAAGCAGCAGCTGTATTACCGTCCATAGACATAAATGTTTTTGTCATCTATAAGCCTCCTATTTTTTTATATTTTCCTTTTATTATTATAGACCAAAAATGATTATCTCTCAATACATAAAGTAAAAAAGACCTCTCTGTCAAGAGTTGATAAACAACTCTTTGCAGAGAGAATCTTCTCATTCTGTTTTTATTGTTCCATTGCTTTCTTGTTTTTATCAGAAAACAAACCAAAGACAGATCCGCATATTCCACCTACAATATGGGTGAATTGAGAAATACTGTCAGTAACCATTACCGCATTATAAATTTCAGCACCTAAATAAATAATCATCACTAAAACTAAAGTCAAAGGAAGTTTCCCGCTTTGAACCGAGGTTACTGAAGATAAAACAATCAGCATAAATACAATTCCTGAAGCACCGCATAATGCGACATCAGGAAACAAGAGATTATTAAGAATTCCGGCAATTAGTGCTGTAGTTAAAATCTTTATCAGCAATCTGTCAGAACCATATTTTTCTTCTACCATCGGTCCCAAAAGAAGAACATAACTCATATTGCCAATAAAATGATCCCATCCCACATGGCCAAAAACATGGGTAATCAGCCTGACATACATCATTGGATTCAGTATACTGTCACGATAAGTCATGGCTACAGCTGATAAAAAACCCTCACCAAGAATGTAGTATAAAATCAATACGATCAAACAGATTAATGAAAACGTTAGTGTAACCGGAGCATTGTACTCAATTTTTTTTAATAATGACATAAAATCCCCTTCCTTTGCTCAATTATACACTATTAAAAACAAAATAATTACTTTTTTATCAATATCGCAACAGGATAATACCAGCCTGATTATCCATTAAATTGCTTTATACTCTGGCAATTCATTCTATAACCTTTTTATATTCCGGTTATTTAGTTTATAATTATATTCAAGGAGTGATTACATGCCATATCCATTAGATTTTAATCAGATACTTTCAATTGTGATAATCACGTTACTGTTTTTGATTGCCATATTACTGATTGTCAGTATTACTAAAGATATCAGACAAAAAAAAGCAATTTTTGACCGATTGGATAAATATTTGTCAGATATCAACAACAATACCAACACTTCATTAAATACTCTGTCTAATAATCTTTTTAACTATCTGCAAGCTGACAGCAGCAGTCAGATTGAAAGAATTGAAAATTCCAGCAGAAATATCAGCAATGGACTGAAGTCTTTATCAGGTTATCTTATTGAATCACAAAAACAGAATAATGAGCACCAGATAAATAAACTGGAAACCATTAATAAAACCTTAACCGGTAATGCACTGATTGAAGAACAGAAACTGGAACATTTAAGGACAACTATTGAAACAAATCTTACCGGTATCCGCCAGGACAACAACAGACAGTTAGAACTGATGAGAAAAACTGTTGATGAAAAACTTCAGGAAGCACTAGATAAAAAACTTTCCCAATCTTTTAAGACTGTTTCTGAACAGCTGGAAAATGTATATAGAGGACTTGGAGAAATGAAAAACCTGGCTGCCGGAGTCGGTGATTTGAAAAGAGTTCTGAGCAATGTTAAAACCAAAGGTATTTTAGGTGAAGTTCAGTTATCTGCCATTATTAAAGATATATTGAATAGCTCCCAATACCATGAGAATATCAATACCAATCCTAACAGCAGTGAAAAAGTAGAGTTTGCCATTAAACTGCCTTCAACTGATGATGGTTATATCTTTTTGCCGGTCGACTCTAAATTTCCTTCTCAGGATTATCTGATAATTCAGGACGCTTTGGAAAATGGAGATAAGCAGGAAATTGAAAAAGCCCGAAAACAGCTGGCCAGCACTTTAAAAAGCCAGGCAAAAACAATCAGAGAAAAATATATCAGTGTTCCGGATACTACTGATTTTGCGATAATGTTTCTGCCAACTGAAGGACTTTACTCTGAAGCCTGTAATCTGAATATGCTGGAGATTCTGCAAAGAGAATATAAAGTCACGATTACCGGTCCAAGCACCTTTGCAGCACTTCTTAACTCCCTGCAGATGGGATTTAAGACTTTGGCTATTCAAAAAAGAAGCAGTGAAGTCTGGAATCTTCTTGGTTCAGTAAAAACAGAATTTGTTAAATTTGAAAAAGTCCTGACCAGCGCTCAACAGAATATTCAGAAGACTTCTGATGAACTGGACACTTTGGTTGGAACTCGAACTAGAGCAATCAACAGACATTTAAAAAATATTCAAACAAATACTATTCCTTTAGGCGAATATGAGCAAATAGAAAATAAGGAGGTTGATTAAAATGTGTATTTTCTGTTCAATAGTAAAAGGAGAACTTCCTACTAACCTGGTCTATGAAGACGATATTGTTATGGCTATTCTGGATCTTTCTCAGGCTACCAGAGGTCATACTCTGGTCATTCCAAAAAAACACTTTGTTAATATCTATGATGTTGATGAAGAAACTGTCAAGCATATGATTGCTGTATGTAAGAAAATGGCTATTCTGCTGACAGATAAACTGTATGCTGATGGTTGTAACATCGTTTCTAACAATAATGAAGTTGCAGGACAGGCAGTCCGGCATATTCACTTCCATGTCATTCCAAGATATGCAAATGATGACTACTATATTCGCGGCCAGTCACATGACTATGATCTAAAAGAAATTTTATCAGAAATTAAAGATTAAAATAAGACCCGTCTGTGGTCTTATTTTTAGTTGTTTGATTTGGAATATTATCTTATTTATAGATAGGATATTTTTCGGTAAGAGCGATAACCTGTTTAATTAAATCTGCTTTTTTATTTTCAAAATCAGCTTTGCTGGCTTCAACAATTAATCTGCCCACCTGATAGCAATCCTCCTGATTGAAACCACGGGTTGTTATGGCAGGTGTTCCGACTCGGATTCCAGAGGTTACAGAAGGTTTTTCACTGTCAAAAGGAATTGTATTTTTATTAGCAGTAATGTAAATTTCATCTAATCTTTTTTCCATTTCTTTTCCAGTTATATTAGCCTTTCTTAAATCGATTAATATCATATGATTATCTGTACCACCGCTTACTAAATCTAAACCGCCATCTTCTATCGCTTTAGCCATAGCTTTAGCATTAATAATTATCTGCTTCTGATACTTAACAAAATCCTCACTTAAAGCCTGCTTAAAAGCAATAGCTTTAGCGGCAATAACATGTTCTAACGGACCACCCTGGGTTCCCGGAAAAACGGCTGAATCTATCTTTTTAGCTATCTTTTCATCATTGCATAAAATAAATCCGCCTCTAGGTCCTCTTAAGGTTTTATGGGTTGTACTGGTAACTACATCAGCATAACCGATTGGAGAAGGATGAAGTTTAGCTGCTACAAGACCGGCTATATGAGCTATATCTACCATCAGATATGCTTTGACACTGTGGGCAATTTCTGCCATTTTTTTGAAGTCAATAATTCTTGGATAGGCACTGGCACCAGCTACTATCATTTTTGGTTTGCATTCTTTAGCTATTTTTTCTACCATCTGATAATCTATCTGACAGGTTTTTTCATCAACACCGTAGTGAACTATATTATAATTTTTCCCGGAATAATTAAATGGCGAACCATGAGTCAGATGTCCTCCATTATCAAGAGACATTCCCATAATTGTATCACCATTGTTGCATAAAGCATGATAAACAGCAAAATTTGCCTGAGAGCCTGAATGTGGCTGAACGTTGGCATAGTTACAGCCAAATAACTGTTTTGCTCTTTCAATGGCTATATTTTCAATTTCATCTACGACATAACAGCCACCGTAATATCTTCTGCCTGGATATCCTTCAGCATATTTGTTTGTCAAAACAGAACCTGTCGCCATCAGTATAGCTTCAGATACAATATTTTCCGAAGCTATCAGTTCAATGTTTCGATTCTGTCTTTCAAGTTCCCTTTTTATTGCCAAGGCAATCTGCTTGTCTTCTTTCGCAATAATATCAATCATCTTATTAATCATAAACCCTCCAATATCCACAAAAGAAGCTATTCAACAACTTCTGTATTTTCTTCAACAATTTCTTTCTCTTCTACCGATGTAATATAGATATTTCCTCTTAAAGTATCAAAAACAAAGATTTTCCCATCTTTGGAACCGGCAGAAATTAAACTGTTACTTTTTTCTACCGTTTCAATTTCATTAACAACATTGGTTACATAAATATAACCATTGTTCAATTTTAACTGACCATAGGTAGTTGAAACATTAAATTTATATAAATCAGCACTGTCAACTAATGCAAACTCAAAAATTCCTGATACAACAGACCCGTTAAAGTTGTTAAAAACAACGTCTTTAAAATTGACATTTCCCGTATTACACGTTAATGAAATCCTGTTACAATTGACATTATTCATAACAAAATCACCAGTGATATTATTAAAACTGATATTTCTGGCAGTTACATCACTCATTGAAAAACTTCCGATAACTGTTTTAACAACTATATCAATCGTAATATCCTGAGGCAGATATACGGTAATTACACCGACATTTCTTTCAGGCTGAAAAATCAGCGAGTCAAAGTTTTCAACCCTTTCAATAAACACCATATTCAGACATTTCTGTTCCAGTTTGAATACATTTGAATTATCAACCTTCTGATAGTATGATACTTTAATCTTCTCATTATTACTTGGTTTAATCACCACATTGTGATTTATTGAGTCTATTGATATGGTGTTAATTTCACTGCTTTCAAACTCCTGGAAAATCTCTAAATATGACGAATATGATTTGGCGCTGGGAAAATAGTATTTCCCGTAGACATAAGACATACCTAAAATCAGAAATAACAATATGACAATAATAATAAACAATCCGTTTTCTTTTTTCATAAAGTAATTATACCACCAATACATAAAAACTAATCTATAAATTAAATCAGAGACAAATCAGAAAACAAGACAGCTGATACTTTTTAATTTTCCCTGATGATAACCGGTCAAATTTACGGATAAATACTTAATACAGCAATCTCTAATCATAATTTGAGATCTCATTAAACCGTTTGGTAAATCTGCCGGATTTTGTATCATTTTCCTGTCTTTTTTTATTATATCAAAAAATCTCCGCATAACAATCTTTATTAAATTAAAAACATCCTGTCACAGAAAAGTTAAATATGTTTTTATTAAAACTGCCGAATTACAAAGGTAATAAAATACTGCATTGACTGTATTGCTCCCGCTATCAGACATCCCGGCTGCTTTCTGTTTATTGGCAAAACAAAACTAATCTGAAATTATCAGTTAATTCTTTTTGCGGTAAATAAAATAAATGGTTTAAAGAAAGATTTGGTTGATTTAAATTGTGCTATAATTAGAAATGAGGTGTAATTATGGAAAATAAAATAATAATTATTGATATGGTGAATGGTTTTGTTAAAGAAGGACCATTACATGATGAATCTATTTTAGAAATTGTCGATAACATTAATACAGTTGTCGAAAAAGTTGCTGGCGATATTATTGTTTTTGAAGACTGTCATAACCCCGATTGTAAGGAATTTGAAGCTTTCCCGCCACATTGTCTAAAAGGAGACAGCCAGTCAGAAACCATTGATGAGTTAAGTTATCTTTTTTCTCATCCCAACTATCTGTGTACCATCAAAAAGAACAGTACCAATGGAATATTTAAATTCATTGGCAACGAGTTGGCTAAACCGGGCCGATATTACATTATGGGCGTCTGTTCAGATATCTGTATCCTACAGTTTGCCATGTCTTTAAAAGCCCTGGCCAATGAGATGGATATGGATATGGAAGTAATCGTTGTCAGTGATGCCGTTGATACTTTTGATGGTGAAAATCACGATAAACACGAAATGAATGAATTGTCATTAAATTTAATGAGATCAATGGGAATAAAAATAATGACATCAGCGGAGGTTTAATATGAAAAGAAATCTGTCAATGTTGATGGACTATTATGAACTGACGATGGCCAACGGTTATTTTAATGAAGGCTTAAAAGACGAATGGGTAGTCTTTGACCTGTTTTACCGCCGGAATCCTGATAATGGCGGATTTGTTATTGCTGCCGGACTTCAGCAGGCTGTAGATTATTTATTAAATATCCGATTTGATGCTGAAGATATCGAATTTCTAAAAGGAAAAGGCATTTTTTCTGTAGAGTTTTTAGAGTATCTTTCAAACTTTAAGTTTACCGGAAATGTCTATGCCGTCGAGGAAGGAACTATCGTTTATCCGGATATTCCTTTAATGACTATTGAAGCTCCTTTAGCAGAAGCTCAAATCATTGAGACAATGCTTCTGCTGACGATTAATCATCAGTCCTTAATAGCTACCAAAGCTAATAGAATAGTCAGAGCAGCCAAAGGAAAAAGTGTAATGGAATTTGGAGCCAGAAGAGCTCAGAGTTATGATGCGGCAATTTTAGGTTCCCGGGCCTGCTATATAGGAGGCGTAGATTCGACCGCAACCTTAATTGCAGATCAACTTTTCAAAGTTAAAGCCGTTGGTACAATGGCCCATTCCTGGGTCCAGTTTTTTGATGATGAATATCAGGCTTTTCTGACTTATGCCAGACAGTATCCAACAAGTTGCACCTTACTGGTAGATACCTATAATGTTTTGACCAGTGGTATTCCTAATGCCATAAAAGTACATAATGAGTACCTGAAACCAAGAGGTGAAAAACTGCTGGGTATCAGAATTGATTCAGGAGATCTGGCTTATCTTTCAAAAATTGGAAGAAAAATGCTGGATGATGCCGGCTTAACCGATACAAAAATTGTTGTTTCTAACAGTCTTGATGAGTTTACGATTCAGTCTCTATTAGAACAGGGAGCTGAAATTGACAGTTTTGGTGTGGGAGAAAGAATGATTACTTCCAAATCAGAACCGGTATTCGGCGGTGTTTATAAGATAGTTGCCCTGAAGAAAGGAAACACTTATAAACCTACAATTAAAATCAGTGAGAATATCGAAAAGATTACTAACCCTGGATTTAAAAAAGCCTATCGGGTTTACAATGAAAAAGGGATTGGTTTATTTGACTTTTTAGCTTTACATGACGAAAAAATTGATATAAACACGACCAGGTTTATAGATGAAAAAATGCCATGGAAAAAGATTGAAACCAAACCTGAGTGGACAGTAAAGGAACTTCAGATAAAGGTTATTGAAAATGGCAAACTGATTTATCAGCTTCCGACACTGGAAGAAATCAGAAACAAGGTAAAAGAAAACCTGCTGACTGTTTCCGAAGAAGAAAAACGTTTCAAAAATCCACATCACCATTATGTTGACCTGACTTTAGCTTTATACGTAAAGAAATGTGAACTTTTATATAGCGAGGAGCATTAATGAACATTGTTTTTTGTGGTTCTTTTAATCCTGTTACAATGGCTCATCTTTTAATGGCTCAGACTGTAATCAACTTACTGGATGCAGACAAAGTCATTTTTATTCCGACATCATCTTTATATTCCAAACCAGGCTTAGTTGATGATGAAGAAAGAATATACATGATAAATCTGGCTATAAATGATAATGACAGGTTTATCTGCAGTGATATTGAAACAGAGTTTGCATTAGTAAATAAGCGCCAATTAAAAACTATAGAAACATTAAGCTTATTAAAAAAAGACTATAATAATCTGGCCCTTTTAATAGGAATGGATAATTATCACAGCCTGGACAACTGGTATAATGCTGAAGAATTAGTTAAAAATTATAAGATTGTCGTTTATCCGCGTGTCGGTGAAAACAATGATATAGAGTCTTTAAGTTTATATCAGAAATATCCTGATTCTTTTATCTTTTTAGATACAACTTTAACCAGCAATATTTCATCTTCTTTAGTCAGAGAAAATTACAGAAAAAATAAAAGCAATAAATATCTGGTTAAGGATGAGGTAAATGACTATATTCTTAAAAAGGAGATTAAATTTTAATGAAAGATTATTTAATTAAATTTGAGCAGAATGCTGATAGTCATATCAAAGAAATCTGCCACGATATCTATAGTTTTTATCAGCAGACCGGAAGTAACGGATTTGTTATAGGCATGAGCGGCGGTCTTGACTGTGCTTTGGTTGGAGCCTTAACCGCCAAAGCCAACGTTCCGATTATTGCTGTTACAATGCCCTTTGAAGCTGATAAATCAGTTCAACGGTTAAAAGGGCTTGAACACGCTGAAGAGTTCTGTAAAGCCTTCCATATTCCTTTATATACTGTTGATATAACCAATACAGTTAACAGTATTTATCAGCAACTGGAAAATAGTATTAAAATAGATTTTATAAATGAAAAACTGGCTAAAGCAAATGTCCTGCCCAGAATAAGAATGACTAATCTATACCTGCTTGCCCAACTTACCGGCAGGATGGTTATCGGTACTGGAAATTTAAGTGAAATTGTAATGGGTTATTTTACCAAATGGGGAGATGGCGGTTACGACTATAATCCGATTAAACATTTAACCAAATCAGAAGTTTATGTTCTGGCTGAAAAAATTGGTATCCCATCAGGCATTATTGAAAAAAAACCATCAGCTGATTTATGGGACAATCAGAATGATGAAACGGAAATGGGTATTTCATATGATAATCTGGATACTTACATACTGACCGGTAAGGGAAACGAAAAAACAAAAGAACTGGTTAAAAAGTCATTAAAAAGAAACAGACACAAATATTACTTTAACCTGATTGAACAATTAGAGAAATATGAGTGGCTTGAGGACATTATTAAATAAAAAATAAGAAGAAAATCATTTTATCTAAGAAACTCCGGCATCAGTCAACTGATTTTCATCAATGGCTAAACTGTCTTAATTCGAAATAACATGAATTACTTTCATAATTATATCATGATAAAAAATGTATCCTGTCTGATTGATTATTGGATTATATCAAAATTCAAACACGATACATTTTTACTTTTTGAGTGTTATCAGTTACAACTCAACTTTTTATAAGTCCAAAGTCTTATCGATAATATCTTTACATTGTTCAAGCAGATTAGAACCGGCAACTACACAAATACCAGCCTGCTGGTTGACTTTATTAAACACTTCTTTTACCTTCAGGAAATCTTCTTTTGTGGTAGATAAAATCTGGGTCCTTAAATCACATTTGTCCTGATAAGTTTGACCAGCAAAATACTCAGCATTACCGGTACTCATTTTTGTTTTAGCTGTTAATAACGGATCACTGTCACCAATTGTACCGATAATGTAATTATCTAAATTGTCTGTATTATTATAGAAATTATCCAGATAATCATTAGTCTTTTTATAGATATCAATTGATCTTCTTGGATTAGGATCACGGAATGAGTAGAACATTATATTTCCAGCCTTACTGTTAATCCCGCAACCATAAGCTCCACCTTTAGCCCGGATTTCATTCCACAGGTAATCCAAACCCAGTACTTTATTTACAACAGCCAGATTACCCTTAATATCTTTAATAGCATTACTGACATTTGCTCCCATAGCAGCGTAGCCGACACCTGAGGCAATAACAATACCTTCATTAGCTTTAGCCATGACTTCTCTATCAGCTTTTATAACCGGTCTGCTATCTTCTTCTATCGCAGCCAGAATATTTTTTACAACCTCTTGCTGTTGAGCACTCATGACACTTAAGGTCAGACGGTTTTTGGTGAAAACTGATTTGTAGACCGTTTGAAGTCTTTCTAATTTTTCTTTGCTGAAACTGTCAATCATCTCTTTGACATAATTATAGAAGCTGTATCCACTCACCATTTCAGTAACAGTTGTAAACTCACTGGCAGATGCCATTGCTCTGTTGATAGCATAACTGTGTCCAGCCATAGAAATCTCCATTTCCAACATGGCTTTACCCTGTCTCAGGACATTTAATACTGCTTTTTCATCAGTAAACAGCAGATCATATAAATGTTCTTTGACAATATCCAAAGCAATTTTATTGTTATTATCTAAGCAGGAATAGGTAACAGCCAACTGGTGTTTGTAGCCGTCGTCGTTTTCATGTCCAACCAGCATATTGGTGATATTGAAACTGCCCAGATAGGTATTTCTGATTCTGGCCAGTTCACTTGTCGAGTGTCTTTCAGAAGATAATTCAGTTATCAGTCTGATTACAACACCCAGATTCTGGCAGTCTTCTAAAGACAAATCCTCAACATTAAAATATAAACCGCCATAAGTGATTCCTTCTGCTTCCGGTTGGTAACTGATTACTGTAACACCATCGATTTCAGAAATTTCATTTTCAATCGTAGCTGGTTTTTCATCAATATCACTCAACTCTAGGGTTGGAAGCATTGCTTTTACTTCGCTTGAATCTTCTTTGGACTGCCACTGCAGCAGTTGATTATTGAAAGAGATTAAATCTTCAATATCCTGTTGCGATAATGACTTCTTATATTCAGCAAGCTTATTTTCCAGTTCCTGCTGCTTTTGAGCCTCAATTGTTGTTGAAGGAACCATCAGTACTGAAGCATGATGAACTGAATTTAATAAATATTTTTCAATCAGTTTTTCAAAATAATCCGTATCAATCTTTTCTCTTAATGTTTTATACACTCTTTCATTACATAGACTGTCTAGCGGATCTCCACCATAATTCCAACCACTCATAGCTATAATATTATAAATGATGCCTTTAGGAGCATAACCGAAGTCTCTCTCCTTGTTGGCAAATTCCATTTTATTCAATATAGCAGTTAAATCTTCTTTATTAATTCCCTCTTTTACCAGTTTTACCAGAACTTCTTTAATTGTCGCAACAATTTCATCATAATTCTCTTTATTGGTATTGTTTATCATCATATAAAATCCCGGTTGTAATAAGTTTGTTTCTACATCAACATTAACGTTTTCCGCTAAACCTTTTTCCAGAAGAGCCTTAACTAAGACTGATTCATTATTTTCGGCCAGAACCCTGGAAATAATCTGAAAGGCTGTATTAATCTCATAGTTATTATAATCTGATAAACCGAAACCAAAACAGGCAAGAGCTTTGTTGGTTGTGTCAATATTAGCCGGTACTGCGTATTCTTTTATCAATACATCGCTGACAACCGGTTTTTGTTTTTCAATACTGATTTCTTTATCCTTAGCACTGTAGACACTTAAATATTCATCATTAATAATCTCTAAAATTTCTTCCACGTTCATTTTACCGTCTAAGAAAATCATAGAATTTGTCGGATGATAATATTTTGCATGAGCAGCCTTGAAACCTTCATAAGTCAATTCCGGAATAAAATCAGGATCTCCGCCTGAAGAATACTGATAACAGGTATCAGGGAACATTTGACTGAGCAACAGTTCAAAAACCCTTCCTTCAGCAGTAGAATAAGCGCCCTGCATTTCATTATAAACAACACCCTTATAAATGACAGGTTCGTCTTTATCATTTAACTCATAATGCCAGCCTTCCTGTCTGAAGATATTTTCATTTGTCAGACAGAGCGGATTAAATACCGCATCTAAATATACTCTCAGCAGATTTTTAAAATCTTTATCATTTCTGGAACTTACCGGATAAACTGTCTTGTCCGGGAAAGTCATCGCATTTAAAAATGTATTTAAGGAACTCTTTAACAGATCTACAAACGGTTCTTTTAGAGGATACTTTTCTGATCCGCCTAAAACTGAGTGTTCCAGAATATGAAAGACACCGGTGTGGTCTGTAGGAATTGTTTTAAAACCGATAGAGAAAGTTTTATTGTCGTCATCTCTATCCAGATATAAAAGCTGTGCTTTAGTATTGATGTGTGTCAAATAACAGACAGTTGCCTTTAACTCCTCACTTTCAACAACTTTCTCTACTTTAAATCCTTTAATAATATCATTTTTTTTCATCTAATAACCTCCAACTAAAAAAATATAAAACCAAAATAGATATATATCATGGCATAAAAAATCGAATTTACACCAATAAATGATAAAATTCTACTTATTAAAGCAACTTTGATTAACCCCAAATCAAACAGTAAAACTATTACAAACAGACCGGCAACAACAAACTTCTTAACCCAGCCGCTTGATTTCTTACTGTAAGTACTCAGGTAGACACCAAAAACAAATAATAATATTGCTTTTAGAAAATAAATAAATTCACTGCTCAATGGTAAATATCTATCTACCAGTGATAAAACAAATGAACCGGCAAATATAACAATAAGTGGAATACCATATCTTTTCATACTATCACCTGCCTATACTACTCTCGCATTACGATAGGCAAAATACACTCCGGCAATCCGATAACCTAAAGCAAACAGCGTATCATAACCTGAAGTAAAAATACTTAAATAATATGGAATATTGAAATCAAAAGCAACCAGATCACAAATCAGAATGCATACAGCTGTAAGTACTGCTGCCAATATTGAAAACTGTATCTGTACTCCCTTGCCAAAATATTGAATGACATAACCAATACCAAAACCAATCGCCAGATAAAGAATATCGAAATGAAGATGTAATACTTTAATCAGGATTATATTCAATATTGTTACCAGTAATGTGAAAAGACCGCCAAAAACAACAGCTTTAGTAAATCTCTGTCTTCTTGTTAAGGCTGGTTTATTAAACGCTTTAAACATAAAAAAACACCTCACCGCTACTTATTATACTATAAATGACAGGAAAATACTTACAATTTAGACAATTATGTTATATAATATTTTTGCTGTAAAAAAACGTTTTTTGAAAAATATATTGACTTACAACTGGTCAATGTGATAAATTAAATAGGCACGTTATCAATGGAGGTTTAGCTCAGTTGGGAGAGCACCTGCCTTACAAGCAGGGGGTCAGCGGTTCAAGCCCGTTAACCTCCACCATGATGCCGGATTAGCTCAACTGGTAGAGCAACTGATTTGTAATCAGTAGGTTGTGGGTTCAAGTCCTATATCCGGCACCATTTTTTTGAAAACATCCGGGAGGGTAGCGAAGTGGCTAAACGCGGCAGACTGTAAATCTGTTCCCTATGGGTTCGGCAGTTCGAATCTGCCCCCTCCCACCATCTTCTTAATCAATAGTTTGGGATGTAGCCAAGTGGTAAGGCACCAGACTTTGACTCTGGCATTTCGATGGTTCGAATCCATCCATTCCAGCCAATCGACCCGTTAGCTCAGTCGGTAGAGCATCTGACTTTTAATCAGGGGGTCGGGCGTTCGAATCGCCCACGGGTCACCATTTAAAAATGCGGATGTAGTTCAATGGTAGAACTTCAGCCTTCCAAGCTGACTACGGGGGTTCGATTCCCCTCATCCGCTCCAGTAATAAACATCATCATTAAACGATATAAAAGAGTTCAATCCAAAAGGATTGTTTTTTTATAAAATCGAATAATTTTTGTTGCATAAAGTTTTATTGTCAAAATCAAAAGTTACTAATCAAAATATTTGTTTATTTTCATTAATAAGAGACTACCACTTCTATTAAAGTGTTGCATTAATATAAATAAATCAAATAATTTTGTTCTTTAAAACATATCCAATAATGCTACCACATATGAGTTCCAATGTAATAAAGATTAATTATAAGTATGAAAATTATAAAAGTAACAAAAACAATATTACGTAATGATTCATCCATTGTTCATAATCGTTGTATTTTCATTGGAAATAAAAACTGATTCTCTTATTTTTTTATTATATTGTTAAAAAGTATTTACTTTTTAAATATTAGCAGTTAAAATGAATTGCTGAGTTAGTCATGTATAACTTAGCAAATTTATCTTTCAATCTACTATTGATTAGCAGATATAATAAATACTGGAGAATTTAAGATTGGGGTGATTTTATGAATTTACGGATAGCAGCTCAACTCATTTTGCCAGGACTGGCAACAGCTCTTGGTGCTGTTCCAATATTTTTTGCTAAAGATATTTCTAAAAAAACTATTAACATACTCTTAGGCTTTGCTGCCGGAGTTATGCTGGCTGCAACTTTTTTCTCATTACTTGTTCCAAGTATTGAGCTGGGTCATGGAGGAGTTAGAGGCATAATGACTACATCACTTGGTATATTTACCGGTTGCGTTGTATTAGATCTGATAGATAGATATATGCCTCATGAGCATCTGGTAACACATGATATTGAAGGAAGAAATACTGAAAAGCTTAAAAAGATATGGCTGTTTGTTATTGCCATAACTATTCACAATTTTCCCGAAGGACTGGCAACAGGCGTTGCTACTCTACCCGATAATCCCGGAAATGGATTGGCAATAGCTATTGCTATTGCTCTACAGAATATGCCGGAAGGCCTGGCCGTGGCTGTGGCCCTTAAAAAAGAAAATTATTCCAATAGTTTCTCTTTTTTGATAGCCTTAATAACCGGTCTTTTTGAACCGTTGGGAGCTTTTATCGGATACTACTTGGTTCATATATCTACAGCTGTTTTACCTTTTACTTTAGCCTTTACTGCCGGAGCAATGCTTTTTGTCATAAGTGATGAAATAATCCCGGAAACTCACAGTGAAGGTAATCAGAGAGAAGCTACTTACGGACTCATAATCGGATTTATAATTATGATGGCACTTGATTATCTTTTATAAATACAAGGTAATAAATTAACCATATTATTAATAGTACAAAGTGATATTTTAATATCGGTCAACTTGAATGATATCAACTTGTAAAGTAAAATATAACTAGCAGATAATTAAAGGAGGTTTAAAATATGAATTATTCTGAACTTGTCAGAGATGCTATTGAAGCCAGAAAAATGTCTTATGCACCATATTCACATTGGAAAGTTGGCGCCGCTTTACTAACCACAACAGGCGAAGTATATAAAGGATGTAATATCGAAAATGGTGGTTTTACAGCTACCAGTTGTGCTGAAAGAACTGCCTTTTTCAAAGCTGTTTCTGAAGGTGTCTATGACTTTAAGGCCATTGCCATTGCCGGTGGCAATGATAAGGAAGGTGTAAAGGATTACTGTTACCCATGTGGAGTCTGCCGACAGGTAATGAGTGAATTCTGTCTTCCTGATGATTTTGTAATTATTGTCGGGAAAAATGAAAATGATTATAAGGTTCATACTTTAAGAGAATTGTTACCAGAAGCTGTTTATATTGCTGCTAAGGAAGGAGAAGGCTTTAGAGCCTTAGATTGATATTATGGCAAAAGAAGTTAAATATTCAAAAGATGTCAGAGATAGTCTTTTAAAAGGTGTTGATATTTTAGCAGATACCGTTAAAGTAACACTGGGACCAAAAGGAAGAAATGTTATTTTAGAAAAATCATTCGGTTCACCTTTAATCGCCAATGATGGAGTTACGATTGCCAAAGAGATTGAACTGGAAGACAAGTTTGCCAATATGGGAGCTAAACTTGTTTATGAAGTTGCCAGCAAAACTAACGATGTGGCCGGAGATGGCACTACTACCGCAGCAGTACTGACACAATCAATTATTCATAAAGGTCTTGAATGTGTCGAAAATGGTGCAAATCCGGTCTTTTTAAAGGAAGGAATGGAAAAGGCCAGTAAACTGATATCAGAAAAATTATTGGAAAAAACCAGAGTTGTATCCAGTTCTAAAGACATCGCTCAGGTAGCTTCAATTTCTGCTTCCAGTGATGAAATTGGCAACCATATTGCCAAAGCGATGCAGAAAGTAGGAAATGACGGAGTAATAACCGTTGATGAATCAAAAGGCTTTGAAACTGAACTGGAAATCGTGGAAGGTCTGGAATTTGAAAGAGGTTATATGTCACCATACATGGTAACCAGTCAGGATAAATGTGAGTTTGAAAATCCATATATTTTAATAACTGACCATAAAATTACCAACCTGCAGGATATTCTGGCAATTCTGGAACATATTATTCAGGTTAATAAGAGCCTTCTGATTATTGCCGATGATATCGATAATGATGTTTTGACTGCTCTGGTGGTCAACAAACTTCGAGGAGTGTTTAATGTTGTGGCAGTTAAGGCTCCGGGATATGGTGACAATCAGAAAGCAATACTGGAAGATATTGCGATTTTAACCGGTGGTCAGTTTATTGCCAAAGACTTAAATATTTCTTTAAAGGATATGAGTGCTGATGAACTGGGAACAGCGGAAAAAATCATTGTCAAAAAAGAAAGTACTACTATTATCAGTGGAAATGGCGATAGTGAATCCTTAGAAAACAGAAAAAATGAAATTAAAAATCTTATGGAATCAGCCAGTTACGAATTTGACAAGAAAAGGCTATCCGAAAGATTGTCAAAACTGACTAATGGTGTGGCTATTATTAAAGTCGGTGCTCCAACAGAATCAGAAATGAGAGAAAAGAAACTCCGTATTGAAGATGCCCTGAATGCTACTAAAGCAGCAATTGCTGAAGGTATTTTAATTGGTGGTGGAGCAGCCTATGCTGCTATTTATAAAGAATATAAGGATAATCTGAAAAGCGATTTAGCTGACGTGCAAAAAGGAATTGACTGTGTCTTTGAATCAATTCTGATTCCTTTATACCAGATAGCTGAAAATGCCGGATACGATGGCAACCAGATTGTTAAAAAACAATTAGAGGCAGAAGAAAACATTGGTTTCAATGCTCTGACAGGCAAATGGGTTGACATGTTTAAAGAAGGTATTGTTGATCCTACCAAAGTAACCAGGTTTGCGATTACCAATGCTACAAGTATTGCTGCATTATTTATTACTACCGAAGCAGGAATCGTAACTAAAGAAGATCAGACACTACCTGTTGACCGAAACAATTATTAGAACCAAAATCAGTTTATATAAAGACTTAAAAACCTCATCAGTTTTGTGATGAGGTTTTATATGTTATATATCAGCAAATTATTAACGTCTTCCCTTATCGTATGGTTGTCCACTGGCTTTTGGAGCTCTGTCATTTCTGCTGATAAATACCAGCGCAACCAGGGTCAGCATAAATGGCAGACTCTTATAAAATGCTTCAGGTAATCCCAATGATGCCAGAATTGGAATTCCGGAATAAGAATTGGAAATCGTCATACACAGGGCAAAGAAAGCCGCTGCACCAATTAAAGTTTTAAAACGCCATTGACCGAAAATCAATACTGACATAGCCAGAAAACCATAGCCATTAACTGTCTGGCTGAAAGTAGATGAAACAGGAAGGATATACATCAGACCACCCATACCACCAATAAATCCGGCAATAACCAGTGCTGCATAACGGTACTTTTGCACATTGACACCCAGTGACTCAGCAGCGTGAGGATTTTCACCACAGGCACACATTCTTAAACCAAAACGGGTTTTATTGATTACTATGGCACTGATAATAAAAATCGCAATTCCAATAAAGTTGGTAATATAAATCTTTGTAAAAAACATTTCTCCAATTATTGGAATGTCTGATAGTAATGGAATTCTATTAATCATAAAATCATTACGAATTGAAATGTGCTCTGAACCATCCTGTAATATTCTGGCAAAAAAGATACAGAATGCCGGAGAAAATGTATTTAAAGCCTGAGCAACAATTGTCTGATTGGCATTTAAATTTATTGATGCTACTCCTAAAAGCATCGTCAGTATTATACCCATAACTCCGGCAAATAACAGAGCGATAATCAGTCTCCACTGACCAGCAACAATACCATCAAGCCATTGCAGGCACAAAACACCCCACATACAAGACCAGACCATTACAGCTTCCAGTGCCATATGAATAATACCTGAACGTTCAGAAAACAATGCACTTACTGCAACAACTAATAGCGGAATGAAGAAAAACATAAAATATCTAGATACGAAAAATAATTGTTCCATTATAGATTCTCCTCCTCTATTATCACATTGGCATCTTTTGTTTTGCCTTTCAATAACACTTTCTCAATTCCCTGACGCATGAATAACGAGAAGGCTGAGAAATAAATAATAATCGAAGTGATAACATTTACAATTTCTCTTTGGAAACCAAAGATTTGCATGTAGTTGCCACCAACGGTCAAATAAGCCAAAAAGCTGGCACCGAATATTGCACCCAGCGGATTATTATTAGCCAGACAGGCTACCGCAATACCAGTAAAACCTTCTGGTGCACTTCCAAGTTTAAAAGTAATATATGCTCCAGACCACGATAAATGATACAGGGCACCACCCAGTCCACATAATGCTCCGGAAAGTAAAATTGAAATCAAAATAGTATGTTTTGATTTAATACCGGCATATTGAGTTGCATCAGGATTCTTACCACAGGCTTTTAATTCATAACCGAGTTTGGTTTTCTCTAAAATAACCCAGACAATTACGGCAGCTACAATAGCGATTATAATACCAATATCCGAAGCTCTGTTTTGAGTCAGAGTTGGCATGAATAACTGCGGCAGTTTACAGTTGGCCGGAACTGGTCTGGTCTGACCTTTCAAAGCATCATAGCAGGTCAGTGAAATCCAGTGTAATATGTAATACATTTCAATATAGTTGAACATTACTGTTGAAATAACAATGTTGACATTAAAATATGCTCTTAAAATACCTGGAATAAGTGCCCACAGTGCTCCAGCAACCATCGCTGCCAGAACCGGTATCATCCATGATAAAGGAGCTGGTAAATCTTTTGAAAAATACAAAGATGTAACAATAGCTACAAAAGCACCAATAGAATACTGTCCGGGTCCGCCAATGTTAAATACACCGGCCTGGAAAGCCAGACACATTGCTACACCAGTACACAAGATTGGCGTTGCAAAGAATAGTATTGTACCTATGTTTTTAATACCGCCCAAGCCAAGACCGCCAGTGATAATAGTAACAAAGGCATCCATTCCTTTGGCCGGATTTGTCAACATCAGAATAATAAAGGCAATTAATAGGCCGCAGACTATCGCAATCAGAGAGGCTATTAAACTTGTATATTTAGTTATATCAAATGATTTTTTTACTTTTTCGCTCATTGACTTTTCCCCTCTCTTTTGACGCCTGCCATATACAAGCCGACTTCTTCAACGGTTACTTCTTTAGGATTCAATGTTCCCATTATTTCACCTTCAAACATTACAATAATTCTATCTGCAACATCCATAACTTCATCCAGTTCAAACGACATCATCAGAACTGCCTTATTCTTATCCCTTTGAGCCACGATTTGTTTATGAATATATTCAATAGCGCCGACATCAAGTCCTCTGGTAGGCTGAACTGCAACTAATAAATCTGAATCCTGGTCAATCTCACGGGCAACAATTGCTTTCTGCTGATTGCCGCCAGACATTGATCGAGCCATTGTAACTCTTCCCTGACCACTTCTGATATCAAATCTGGCAATCAGTTCATCAGCATATTCATTAAATCTCTTAAAGTTTAAAAATCCTCTTTTATCAACAAAATCTTTCTTAAAATAATTTTTTAAAGCCAGGTTATAAGATAACGGATAATCCAGAATCAGACCATATTTATGCCTGTCTTCCGGAATATGAGATAAAACTGAATTACGTTCCCGGATTGATTTTTTAGTATAGTCTTCACCATTAATCATTATCCGGCCTTCATCTACCGGTAATAAACCTGTGATACCGTAAATCAGTTCTGACTGACCATTACCATCAATACCGGCAATAACAACGATTTCACCCTTTCTAACAGTGAAAGAAACATCATTAACAACTTTCTTTTTCGTTTCATTATTGATGATTGTTAAATTTTCAACATTAAGGACATCTTCTTTTGGCTGTGCTGTTTCTTTTTCAACATGGAAACTGACTTCCTTGCCAACCATAAGTTCACCCATCTGTTCCTTTGTTGTTGTTGCCGCATCAAGTGTTGCAATGAGTTTCCCTCTACGCAAAATAGAAACTCTGTCTGCAACAAGTTTTATTTCATCAAGCTTATGCGAAATAAAAAGAATAGTATGCCCTTCATTAGCCAAACCTTTCATAATCCCCATAAGCTCGTCAATTTCCTGAGGAGTTAAGACCGCTGTAGGTTCATCAAAAATCAGAATTTCAGCTTTGCGATAAAGCATTTTCAGGATCTCACAACGCTGTTGCTGTCCTACAGTGATATTTGCAATTAGTTCATCCGGTTCAATTGCCAAACCGTATCTCTTTGATAATTCAACTACTTCCTTGCGAGCTGTCTTCATATCTAGGAAAGGACCATTCAAAGTTTCTTCACCCAATATGATGTTTTGTAAAACGGTATAATTCTGAACCAGTTTAAAGTGTTGATGAACCATACCAATACCTAGTTCAGTAGCAACTCTAGGATTATTAATTTTTACTTCTTGTCCTCTGACAGAGATGCTTCCTTCTTCAGGAGTATACATACCAAATAATACTGACATAAGAGTTGATTTTCCTGCACCATTTTCTCCTAACAGCGCATGTATTTCCCCCTTACGAATCCCTAAACTAATGTCATTACAGGCAGTAATACCAGGGAATTTTTTGGTTATGTGACGAAACTCAATAATATTATCCGTATTCGTCATATATTTCATCCTTTCTAAAATAATAAGGTAGAAGGCGTACTTATAAAGCACACCTTCTAACAAATCTTTTTTAATTATTTTTTATTTTTCGATATATTTTACTGTAACTAAATTATATCTTTCCATTATTGGAGCACCATTTAAACCATCTGCTTCTGTAGCGATAGTATCATGAACTTCAATAGTCTTAGCATAAATATCATCATACTGTTCCTGTGTTAATACATTCCAGTTTTCAGCTCTATATGGAGCAATAACTGCAGCATCTTCAGCAGCACCTAATGTGATTAAACCTGCTTCAGTGTAAGCTTTCCAAGCATCTCCACCTTCAAATGCAGCTGTAACTGCATCTTCAACAGTATTTTCTAATGATTTCATTGCAGAAGTAACGAATAATGGTTCATTTTCTGCGCCTTCAGCTTTTCTTGTATAGAACTCGTCAGTATCTACGCCAACAATTCTTCTGTTTTCACCATCTTTTGCAGCCTGGATAACTGAGTTGACAATTGTTCCACCACAAGCAAATACAATTTCTGTACCTTCTGTATACCAGTTAGCAACAAATGTAGCTAAGTCAGGAGAAGCATCAAATGTACCAGTGTAGTAATATTTAACTTCTACTTCACCTTTTGCTAAACCTAAGTCTTTAGCTGCAGCTTCAGCACCGTCAATAAATCCATAACCGAATCTAACAACAGCTGGAACAGCCATACCACCAAAGAAGCCAAGTTTTCTGTAGCCGTCTAATACTACTGCATAACCTGCCATATAGCCACAATCCTGTTCAGCAAATGTAATCATAGCCAGATTATCTGAATGTTCAATAGAATCATCAATACCATCCCAGTTATAGTCGATATTGTATAAGTCATCAGCATCAATAAAGATAACTTTTACATCTGGATAAACAGGAATCAGTTGACATAATGCAGCGTCCCACAAGAAACCAACTGCTACTACTACTTTTGCTTCCATCTGATTAACAGCCTGTTCGAAAATAGTCTTTCTTGACTCATCATCATTTCCAGCTGGTTGCAGGTAAGTTCCTTTCATACCTTTCTTTTCACAGAAATTCTGGATACCTTTATATGAGAATTGGTTAAAACCTCCATCATAAATAGTACCAACGTCAGCTAAGAAAACAACATCATATTTGTTTTCGTCATCTCCGCCTGGTTTGTCACATCCGACAAGTGAAAAAACCATTAGGAGCACTAATAAACTAGTAAGAATTTTTTTCATATTTCCTCCTTCTTACAATTAATTTTATTTATGTATCTGTCAACTCTATAGTTGCATAACAAAATTAACAAATACATTAATTGTTCAACTTATTTTATCACTTTAATAGAAATTTAGTCAACAAATTGGACAATTACTTTGGAAACATTCGGAATTTTATTCATAATTCCATAAATATAACTATCAAACCCATAATAAAAAGCGGTTTAACTGAAATATGTTTCCTTATTACTAAACCACTTTTATTTCTATTTATAGTTTGGACCAATTTTTTCAAACATCGGAGCACTCACTTTTAACACATAACCGATAATCGGACCGGTGGCCAGAACCGCTAAAACAGTTCCTATTCCTGCAACTCCGCCTAAAATCCAGCCAACAATAAATGTTACAGCATCTGTAATCATCTGCGTTTTATCTAATGATAATGGAGTAATTTTTTCCAACCAGAGCGGAAGGAAAGACCAGCAGCCGATACCCAGGTTAACCGCAATTGTCAATCCGGTACCGACAGCAAAGGTAATCTCCCCAATAATCAGCAGAATTATTCTGACTGCCAGTAAAGTGTTTTCAGGCGGAAAAACCGCAAACAAAAAACCGGTGAAAACATCAATCAGCGGTCCACCGATTAAAACTGTAAGAAAGGTTCCAATTCCAAACTTTTCTTTTAAAAACAGAATAATCAGAACTGCCCACAGAGCATTGAAAATCGTTGAGATTGTTCCATAACTTAAATCAAATGTTGAGTGTAAACCATCAATAAAAACACTAATCGGGTCTGTTCCCAATCCACAGACGTAGAAAAGACCAATGCCCAAATTAGCTAAAACAACAGCCAGAATATAAATGGCAGTATTGATTGAAAACGATCTGATATTGATTTTATTAAATAACCTGTTAAACATCATTCTCTTACATCCTTAAGTTCATCTAATCCATCGATGATTTCTATTGCTCTTAAAGTAATTCTGGTCATCAGCTCTACTCTTTTCGGGTATTCACTGTCATTACTTGTCGTCATTTTTCCATAACTGCTCCCCAAATACCCGCCTGTCAGTAAGATTGTACCTGCTCTGATTCCACCTAAAAGTGAAGAAACCGTAAATAAAGCGCTGGATTCATTTTCAATGGCTAAAACACCGGCATCAGTCCATTTATCTATCCTTTCTCTGACAGCTTCCGGCCCGCCATGGGCTCCCGGTGACTCAAGATAGAAAGCATCATGACTTCTGATTACACCACAATAAGGTTCCACACCATATTCACGGCAGGCCTGTTTTAAAGCATTTACAACATCAATATCGGCAATGGCCGGGTAAGCCAGGTCAATGTATTGTCTTGATGCCATATCGCCTCTGACAGCGCCGGTAGCTATAACAAAACTGCCGTCAGGAATATTTGGCTGCAAAGAACCGGAAGTTCCCATTCTGATCAGTGTTTTAGCACCAATATGTTTTAATTCTTCAACACATACTGCTACTGCCATCGGCCCCATACCGGTAGACATAACCGATACCGGGATGCCTTTATAGGTTCCAGTATAAGTAGGATTGCCACGTGATATCTGAGCTAATCTGCCATTTTCAAAATACTTATTTACTAATTCACACCTGGCAGGATCCCCCGGCAAAATCAGATGTTTTCCAATGTCATTCTCATCTAATCCGATATGCCACATTTTGCCGGCATTATTAGTTAGTTTAGCCGATTTGTATTTCATAGTTTTTCCCCTTTAATGATTTTAGCCAAAGCCAGTTCAGCGATTTTTATTACTTCCAGCATTCTGGCATCATAGTCCTTTTCAAAGTTCATACTTTCACCTGTCGTCAGATTATCAGTGACCAGATAAACTGCTCCGGCCTGCATTTGCAGAATTGAAGCAATTGCATATAAAGCGGCGACTTCATTATCAATAGCACTGACTCCAACTTCTCTCCAGGGTCTGATTCTTTCTTCCAGGCCATCATGGGCAAATGGACTCTCTAAAAATAAACCATCATGCGTTCTGCAGATACCACTGGTTACTTCAATACCTGATTCTCTGGCTGACTGCATAATAGCCATAAAAGTCTTATGGTCGGCAATAGCCGGGTATTGCAGGTTCAGATATTCAATCGTTGCCCCCTCACAGCGGCAGGAAGCCAAAGGAATGTAAATACTGCCAGGTTTCAAATCCGGGCTAATACCATAACAGGTTCCAACCTTAATCATTTTATAACAGCCGATATGCCTCAACTCTTCTACAGCAATAGCGGTAGGCATACAACCGTTGCCAATAGTCATACAACTCATTGGCACATCATTACATATTCCGGTATAGGTAATATATTCACGATGAAAAGCCTGCTTTTCAGCCTTCTGGAAAGTATCTTTTATCATTTCGATTCTTTCCAGATTACTGGTTAAAATAACTCCAGGAGCAATCTGGTCTTTATTAATTCCCAAATGATGAACTTTAAAATCTTTTTCATATTGAGGCAATGAATCAAATTCATTCTTTAATAATTTTGCCATTATACAATTTCTCCTTTCTCTTCCATTTCCTTTAATATTTCTGTTGCCCTGACCGCAATTTTTGCACAGACAAGGACACGCTTTTCCATAAAACCATCTTCAAAAGCTTCAGGATAGGCTTGTTTTGAATCAGGCCCCTGATAATAGTCAGTTCCTTCAATCATCGAAGTATGAGAAACACAAATTGAACCACATCTTAAACCTAAACGATGACCAACAGTAAATAATGTAGCTGATTCATTTTCTACCATTTTTACTCCGGCATCTACCCATGGTTTCATTCTGTCAAAAGTATCAATCATAGCAGTGCTGGTTTCGCGATAATAAGCATCATGAGCTCGGTATAATCCAACAATCGGGTTTTCTCCAAATTCTTCAGCAGCTCTAATTAATGCTTCTACGACATACGGATTGGCAACAGCAGGAAACTCTGCCGGAACATACTCATATGAATTACCATCACCTCTGACACAGCCGGTAGCAATAATAATTCTGCCCGGTTCATAATCAGTCAGTAAAGCAGCACCTGTTCCCACACGAATCAGGTTTTTACAGCCAATCTGAACACATTCTTCCGCCACTGTTGAAACAGCCAGCGGTCCCATACCGCTGGAAACAACTGATACCGGTGTATCATTGGCAGTTACTCCTGTATAAGTGTAGTAAGTACGCTGACCTTTAACAAAACGGGCTTCTTTAAAACATTCTGAAATAATTCTGCTTCTGGCAAGATCTCCCGGCATCAGAACAGTTTCAGCAATATCACCTTCTTTTAAACCGGTAAAGAACATTTCCCCTTTTTCATTAGTAAAATTTTTTGCCCTGAATAACATGTCTACCTCCTAAATATTTCTGATTCTTTCGTTTAATCTTTCAATTCTGTCATTGCAGACTGCTACAAATTCTCTTTCATCAAAAGCCTGCAACTTTTTGTTTCTGACCATTAAATTACCTCTGACAAAAACTGTATCTACCGCATGTCCATCACCGGCATATAACAAATTGCCAATTGGATGCTGTCTGTCGGTCAGTGATAAATCATCATCCATCCTGACTAGAATCAAATCAGCCTGATTTCCGACTTTTACTTCACCTAAATCTTTATATCCTAACGCTCTGGCACCATTGATGGTCATCATTTTCATAACAGTTGACGCATCCATTACTGTCGGATCTAAGGTTACAACTTTCTGTAAATAAGCTCCTGCTCTGCCTTCTCTAATCATATCCCTGGTTGAAGAACTGGCTTCACCATCACAACCCATAGCAACATTGATACCTTTTTCAAGCATCCTGGAAATTGGCGGAATACCATCTGAAATCTTCATATTGGTATTTGGGCAGTGAACCGGATTGGCTTTTGTCTCAGCAATCATATCCAATTCAAAATCAGGCAGCCAGATTGAATGAGCCAGAAGTGTCCTTTCATCAAGAATACCGAAATTATATAGAGCTTCCGTTTCTCCTCTTAGATTATACATCCTGGCAACATTTTCAGTTTCCAGTTTTCCTTCACCCAAATGAGTGTGATAAACAATATCTCTCTCATTGGCGAATTGCTTTAATGCCTGAGCCATTTCTTTGCTTACCGCCGGCAATCCTGCCGGAGCTACAGATGCTCTGATTAAACCATTGTTGGCTCCATGAGCTTTGCGGTAAACTTCCTCAGCTATTTTTAAAGCCTCTTCTACACTGATAATCGGTGTAACTTCATTTTCCGGAATGTCAGTAGTAGAAACACCAAAGGTAGTTCGAATCCCTGAATCTTCAAAGGCCTTAAGCTGAATGTCAATACGTGACTTGTCACCCATTTCATTAACAGTTGTAGTGCCAAATTTCAGTGAAGAAAGACAACCTAACAGTGTTCCATAATAATAATCATCATCACTCATATGCTCTTCAATTGTAAATAACTTTATCAGCCATTCGGTTATTGGCAAATCATCAAGCGGCCCTTTCAGAAAAGACTGAGCCATATGGGTATGAGCATCAGTAAAGCCAGGTAATCCCAGCATTCCGCCAGCATCAATGACATTGGCACCAACAGCATCCTCTCTACTCATTTTTTCACTAATCTTAGTAAAGAATCCATTTTCAATCACAATATTAACTTTTTTAGTACTTAAATCATCGAGATTGCCCAAGTTAACATTCTTAATAAAATACTTACTCATTTTATTACCTCTTTTCAACTAATTTTATAAACTGATTATTACTTAAATATTAAAACTGCACATATAATGATATTTACATCGTCAAAACATCAGCTGCAATTCTGAACATCTCTTCTCTTTTCTTATTTAAAGTTTCTTCATCCAGTTTTTCACCTGTCAGATAATTTTCATTAACCAGTGCCAATGAAGCTGTTTTATTTCTCAGACAGCTGGCAGTAATATACATGGAACTGGTTTCAGCATCAAAAATATCGACACCCAGCTGGCTCCATTTTCTAATTCGTTCCATCCCGTTTGGCCCATATGGTGAATCAAGGTTTTCCACATCATGACTTCTGAAAATAGAAATTCTCAAATCTTTCTGACGTTCCATCAGTTTGAAAAGCAGATCCATATCAGCTATTGCCGGATAAGAAATATCAATATATTCCTTACTGTTTCCTTCACTTCTTACTGAACCTGAGGCCAGAGCAATTTCACCGGCAGCAATATATTCCTGTATCGCCGGATTTTCACCAATTCTGATAATCTGTTTGACATCCAGATGATGCAGTTCTTCAATTGCGATAGCCACCGGCATACAGCCAAAACCACAACTCATAATACTCAACGGTTTACCCTTATAGGTACCGGTGTAGGTGACATATTCACGATAATCACCCATCATTTCAGCATTTTCTAAAAAACCGGCATAGAAGGGAATCATCAGCGGATCAGGTGTTATAACCACATTTTCCGCCACGTGTTCTTTTCTAATTCCGATATGGTGCATACGACCATCAACATGAGTCATCATCGAACTTTTAAATTTCATTATAATCTTCCCTCCTCATCCAGTATTTCAACTGCTCTGATGGCAATTTTAGCTATCGTCTCAATACGGCTTTGAAGATAAGCCGGATCCTGATAGGCCGCATAGATTGCATCTCCCTCTTCATTTTTTTCATCAAACATTGATCCTAATGCCACACAAATCGTTCCTGTTTTCATCCCCAGCAAATGTCCGAAAGTAAACAACGTTCCGGATTCATTTTCCACAACTTTAACATCCATATCAATCCACTTCTGCATTCTTTCTTTTAAACCCTCATGGGCAGCTTTTGATTCCATATAGAAAGCATCATGACTGCGATACATACCGACAACAGCCTCTTCTCCCATCTCTTTGGCCGCTTTTGCCAATGCAGCGATAACATGAGGATGAGCTACAGCTGGATAATCTTCAGGAACCAGTTCATAAGAAGCTCCTTCTCCTCTGACACAGCCGCTGGCAATAACAATTGTTCCGGGCACAGTTCCTGGAATAATACCGCCACAGGTACCGACTCTGATAATAGTACTTGCTCCGGCAAAAGATAAATCTTCCAAGGCTGTTGCAACACAATTACATCCCATACCGGAAGAACAGACAGCAATATCGCTTCCTTTTGCCGTTTTTCCAACATAAGCGCTGTAAGTTCCTTTTCGTGACAGGAAACTGCTTTCATAAAAGAAATTACTAATCAGTTTGCTACGGTTAGGATCACCAGGTAATAACACAGCCTTAGCAATCGAATTCATCGCCAAACCTGTACGTTCTAACTTTCCTTCCTTATCCAGTCTGGGTCTGCTCTGATAAAATTTCATTTTGTCTTTTTTACCTCCCTTTAAACAAAAAATGGCCACGTAAAGCCGGCCAACCACTGTTGATATGAATAATTATTCACTCTTATACCTCTACTGAGGCAACTTTCAACTGTAGATTATCACAGTTATTTTAATGTTGTCAAGAGTCTGTTATAATGTGAAAAGAGGTGATATTATGACTGACAAAAGAAAGGTAATATTTGACACTGATATCGGTGATGATGATGCTGTTGCCCTGGCTGCCTGCCTGTTATCAGATAATATCGAAATAATAGGAATTACTACTGTCCATGGCAATCTTCCCATCAGCTATGCCAGTAATAATGCTTTAAGAATGATTGATTTTTTCAAAAAAAATATCAAAGTTTATCAGGGTTGCAGTCAGCCGCTGGTTAGACATTTAAATAAAGGCCGTCAGAAAACCACTTTAATGCAGACCGTCAAAAAAGTTGTCGATGGAAAACTGGTCAGAATTCATGCTGAAACACTG
The DNA here is from genome assembly GCA_050950925.1 of Erysipelotrichaceae bacterium. Taxonomy (GTDB): domain Bacteria; phylum Bacillota_I; class Bacilli_A; order Erysipelotrichales; family Erysipelotrichaceae; genus UBA1783. The sequence continues at coordinate 91,594 of JBMNIN010000004.1, read as the reverse complement.
CCATTGCCGGAAGCAACATCTAAACTGGAAGACAGTCATGCCGTATCATTTATAGTTGATACCTTAAGAAATGCCACAGAAAAAATTGATCTCTGTGCTGTTGGACCATTGACAAATATTGGTGCCGCTTTAATACTTGACCCTGATATTATCAGAAGTATTAATAGCATTTATATAATGGGCGGAAGCTTATATAAAGGTAATCGTACTCCGGTTGCTGAAGCTAATTTTTACGATGATCCGGAAGCTGCTGAAATAGTTCTGAATAGTGGAGCCAATGTTTTTGTGTGTCCACTTGAAGCCTGTGAACAGGGCGCTACTTTTAACAGAGATAACCTAAATGAGATAAAGTCAATAAACAATCCTGCTGCAGAATTTATCTATAATGTTTTAGATGGTTATACTAAAAGAGGCATCATTCTCTTTGGCGAAGATGACAAGTGTTGTGTTTATGACTATGCAGCTGCAGCTGCTTTAATTGACCCGGCAGTGAATACAGAAGTCAGAAAAGATGTCGCTCATATTGACTTTAGCGGTGGTATGGCAGATGGTCAACTGGTTATTGATCGAAGAAACTTCGGAACATGGCCGGAAAATGCCAATATTATCTATCAGCAGAATGGTAGAAAAATTTTTGAATTACTGCTCCGTTTACTTAAAAAATATAAATAAAATCGCTTAATTAACAAATAATATACCTAAGTGTTTCAAACACTTATACAATAATTAATAACACCTAATATCCTCATAAGTAACTCTAAATTTAAACCATTTTGACATCCAGCCATAGCTGGTATCTTTGTTTATTATTTTAGATGCTTTTTTCATCATTCGACTTTCCTTATGACGGTGTGGGAAAACTGGCGGTTTGGTGTTTTTAAGTTTTTCATTAAGATTAAATTGATTTTCAGCCTTATTTCCAATCTTTTTCTTTGATTTTAGGATAATCGAGCTAATGTTTTTAATAATTCTTGTTGTTTAATATGTTATGCATCTCTTTCAGTAATAACATACTTCACCTTTACTTTTATCTATAGGGCATTTTATGGACACGGGTATATTGTTGGTTAATTAAGCGAATTTTTTATTTAACAAAAATATAGTTTTTAAATTTATGATAAAATAATAACAAGATAAAAAGTTATAAAATAATAGATAGAGTTGTATTAAAAATAACTTGAGTTTGGAGGAGCTATATGTTGAGAGCAAATGAAACAACTATAAAAAATTTTCTAGGAGGATTAGATAAAATGTTTTTAATTCCTCCGTTTCAAAGAAATTATGTTTGAAACAAAAAGAATTGTCTAGAAATGTGGAACGATTTTGAAAAATGCACTATTAGCAATACTACACATTATCTTGGAAACATAATTTATTATCCAAGCGAAAATACAGGAGCGAGCTATACTGAATGGATTTTGGTTGATGGTCAACAAAGATTAACAACGATATTGCTCTTATTAGTTGCACTAAGAGATGTAACATCAAATACTCAACTGAAAGACGATATCGATAATAAATACTTGAAAAATAAGGCAAAAAACAAAAAGTATAGAATTAGATTGAAAACAGTAATTAGTGATAATGATGATTTTCAAAAAATTGTTGGTGAAGATATCGATGAATTGAAAGATTCTTTATTGTTCGACAACTATAAATTTTTTAAAAGCCAACTGTTAAATAATAATACTGATCACAAAGGAATGTTTGAAACTATTGCTAGAAGTCAAATTGTTGAAGTTAGATTGAACACTAATAGTAATCTAGAGCTTGTTCAAACAATTTTTGAAAAAATTAATTCAACAGGCCAACCACTTACTTCTGCTGACTTGATTCGTAATTATTTACTTGTGTCTAATTCTGCAGATGAACAAAAAGATTTATATTCGAAATATTGGATAAGAATCGAGGGAAATTTGGATATAGATAATGTTCCTAATTTTGTATCAGATTATTTAATAATTAAAACAACTCAACAAAGTATTTCGACAAAGGAAGTTTATGAAAAATTTAAGGATTATTGTAGGGAATCTAGCCTTACAAATGAAGATGTTTTATCGGATTTATTGGATTATTCTAAGTATTATATCTATTTAATAAAGGGTAAAGAAGATAAATGCTTAAACAAGAAAATATCTAACAACATTAAAGAAATAAACATATTAAAAGCTTCTGATATAATGCCATTATTGCTTCTTTTGTTATACAGAATGTTAGATGGCAATCAAAAAGAATTAGAAAGAATAGTGTTATTGTTTTCTGATTTTATTTTAAGGTATAGATTGGTGGGCGATTATAGTGGTGGTGGAGCTCTACAAGGCACTATAAGACAAATTATAAACAAGTTAAATAATCAGACTATTGATTTTAAATATGAAGATATATTATTTGAATTATCTAATAGTAGCACCAAAGACGGAGAGTTTCCTACCAATGAAAGATTTTTAGAAAGATTATATACTAAGGCATTTACTCCTGATGAAGCCAAGGTTTTATTAAGTCGTATAGAAAGTTATGATAATAAGGATATAAAAATTCCTTATGAAAAACTAACTTTGGAACATATAATGCCTCAAGAATTAAGTCAAAAGTGGAGAGATAATTTAAATTTAGACGAGAAAAGTGGATATATATTTCATTCTGAACATTTATGGTTGCTGGGGAATTTAACATTGCTTTCCGGGAAATGGAATTCAAGTTTGTCTAATAAATTGTATGATACGAAGAAAAATGAATATTCAGAAAATCAATTTAGAATAACCAGAAATATTGTTGAAAAGTATGACGAATGGAATAAAGAAAGTATAATTGACCGTACCAAAAATTTAGCAAAAAAAGCTGTAGCGGCAACAATAGGCCCTAAAGAAAGAACCAGACCGCATAAAATTGAAACAAGAAAGAAAACTCCATCTGGACAGTATTTTTTGTCAGATAACTTCACAACAGAAAAAACAAAAATTAAATCTCTTCTTTACAAAGAAGATAAAATAGAATGTAAAACTTGGTATGATTTATTTGGTAAAATTTGTCAAATCTCATATAAAGAGAATAAAGAGAGATTTGAAGAAATTGTGGAAAAAAACATTATATCAAAAACCTCTAAAAACCAGCCTTTGTTGAGTGAACTTAACTTGGAGTTTGATCCATTAATTTCAAAAAGAAGTGATGTCCTTAATGAACCAAAGAAGATAAGAGATACAGATTATTATCATGAAAGTAATATAAGTAGCTTGTCTTCAAAAACACATTCTTTAAAATTGATTCGAGAAATAGGCTTAGATGAACTTGATTTTATTATTGAAATACATTAAGTCGTTTTATGATATCTAAGTATAAATATCGTATTAAACTTTGAAAATGAGTGTGTTTTCATGAAAAAAAAGTTTTTATTATAAAAAATGATTGAAATAATAAGAAACTATCTTTTAAATCAAATCAAAAAATGGATGAAAAGAGGATAAAGTTAATGAGATTCAATATAAATATTAAATACGGAAATATAAAAGTGTCTGACATAATTAAGAAAGAGAGAACTGAAAAAGGTAAAAGTCTTACTGATCTATTAGACTGCTACACAATTTTTGATGTAGAGACAACAGGATTGGATACTTTTTTTGATGAAATTATTGAAATTGGAGCAATAAAGGTAAAAAACAATAAAATAGTTTCTAAATATCAAAGTTTAGTTAAGCCAAATAGGGAAATTGATGAGTTCATTACTGATTTGACTGGCATTAGTAATGAAATGGTAAAGAACGCTCCTACAATAGAGAAAATCCTTCCTAAATTATTAGAGTTTATTGGAAATGATATTTTAATAGGGCATAATGTTAACTTTGATATAAATTTTGTTTATGATAATTTGTATAGAAAAGGATTAGTGGTTTTAAAAAACGATTTTATAGATACAATGAGAATAGCAAGAAAATTGTTGCCTGAACTATCACATCATAGATTGATTGATTTAGCAGAGTATTTTAGTATAAATGCTTTTGGTAATCACAGAGCAATAAAAGATTGTGAAATTTTATTTTATATTTATGAAAATTTAAAAGTATTAGCATTGGAGAGATATGGTGATATTGACTCGTTTAAAGCCTCTTTTAAAAGAAAACATAAGAATGGGTCTTCTAGAGCGAAAGACATAACTACAAAAAATACTGAGTTTGATGTTAATAATTTGTTTTACAAAAAATATGTTGCAATTACTGGAACTTTAGAAAAAATGTTGCGCAAAGATGCAATGCAAATCGTAGTTGATTTAGGTGGATATTGTGAAGATAATGTAACCAAAAAAACTAATTATTTAATTTTAGGGAATAATGATTATAACCCCATTTTGAAAGGAAAAAAAAGCTTAAAGCAAAAAAAAGCAGAAAAGTATAAGTTAGAAGGAAAAGATATAGAAATCATATCAGAAAATGTATTTTATGATATTGTTGAAGATTATTTAAAAACATAATTTGATTCTAAACTTTATATTAATATTTTAATCGTCGTACTTACAATTGCATAAGTTTTAAATCAAGATAACATTTTAAGCAAATTTTTAAAAGATTACGCTTAATTAACTGACAATATAACTAGATATTTTAAACACTTACATAATAATTAATAACACCTAATATCCTCATAAGTAACTCTAAATTTAAACCATTTTGACATCCAGTCATAGCTGGTATCTTTTCATTGTCATCATTGTCAGCAAGTCTTTTTAGAAATACTATTAATGAAAGATATCTGTTTATATACTTAGTATCGATACTCTTATAGTAATCCAACATTTTCTTTATTAAACTATGAATATAACTAACAGTATTTAAATGTTCTACCTTATTATAGAAATGTGTGCCTTTATATTAACCAACTTATTTTCGCTTACTTCAGCTAGTCGATTTTAACATAACGAACCATCACTATTAATAACGGATTTTTTTGAGATTCTTTTAGCGAAGTGTAGTAAAATATCTTTAGGTAGTTGATTTTCCAAAACTAATTGCCTTAAATATCTCATGTTCATTTCGATCAGTTTTGGTGACTATACAGACTTGCTGTTGATTTAGGTGAATGTCCATTTAAGGTATCCAAAACTATCTCATAAAATACATTTTTCTTTATTTTCATATATGATGTAATTGTTCGACTGTAGTAATAGATAAATAATTTTCCATACTATTTACACTGGTATCTTTGTTTATTATTTAAGATGCCTTTTTTCATCATTCGACTTTCCTTATGACGGCGTGGGAAAACTGGTGGTTTGGTGTTTTTAAGTTTTTCATTAAGATTAAATTGATTATCAGCCATATTTCCAATCTTTTTCTAATGTTTTTAATAATTCTTGTTGTTTAATATGTTATGCACTTCTTTCAGTAATAACACACTTCACTTTTACTTTTATCTATAGGGCATTTTATGGACACGGGTATATTGTTGGTCAATTAAGCGAATAAAATGCTTGAGGATTGTTTCCAACAAGCATTTATTTTTTATTGTTCTTTTTTCTTGTCCTGTTCTATTAGAATCTTTATCGCTTCACAGGCAACTTCAACTGATTTTTCCATTTCAGTAAAAGCCATAATCGCTGATGCCCGACATTTTCTGATTGAACTGATAATAAACAGCGCTGCGCATTCCATTTCACTGGAAACGACATGTCCTCTTTTCCAAGCTTCCCATCTTTCTTTCAGCCGGTATTCTGCCGGCATTGTTTCCGGTTCATGCTGACCATAAAATGAATCTTTAGACTGGGTAATTCCTTCCAAAAAGTTATACCCCAGTTTTTCAGCTGCTGTAACCAGAGCATCGACTACGTGTCTGTCAGCTACTGCCGGATATTCGATTGGAATATAATGAATTGTTGTTCCTTCATCTCTCACTGCAGCATTGTTGATAACTCCGTCCAGTGTCGGATCAAATGACTCATCAGAAACTCTGCCGGCAGTTCCAACCCGAATAAAAGTATCAGCACCGGCTGCTATAAGTTCTTCAACACAGATAGCTGTTGATGGACAGCCCATACCGGTAGAAGTAACTGATACCCTGACACCGTTAAGTGTCCCAGTATAAGTCTTATGTTCTCTATTATGTGCTACAAGTTTTGCATCATCAAAATATGAAGCAATTAAATCCGTTCTAAAAGGATCGCCAGGCAAAAGTACATATCTTCCGACATCACCCTTTTTTAAATGAACATGATATAAAAGATCAGGATCTTTAGAACTGTAAAATGCCATACTAACCTCCCTTATTCTATAACTGCCAAAATACCGCTTTCAGGTACTATCAGATATTTTTCGTTCAAGTATTCAACTTCAGTGACTGCATATCTGTCAAAAATAACTTTGTCATTTTCTTTTACTGTCGGCAATATTCGTTTGCCATCAACGATTTTTCCAGCGCCAACAGCCACTACAATACCAATGTTTTCTGCTTCTTTGGCAGTAGCAGTCAGAATAATACCACTGGCAGTCTTACTCTCTACATTTGTTATTTTTAGTACAACGTTATCATTCAATGGTTTAATCATACGACCTCCTTAATTTAACTTTCCTGATTAAATTATAAGTCTAAACTGCTTTTTTTCAAAGTTTTTTAAGCATACCTCTATCTGATACCATACTTTTCAATAATAAAATCCATATCCTTATCACCTCTGCCAAGTGGCTCAACGCCATAAACAGCTGCCGGGACAGCCAGAAAATCAGAAAAAATTCCTATTGAATTAGAACCGCCACCAACACAGTCTATTCAAAATCCAATCTGTTAATGGACATTTTCATCAGCTTATCACCCATCGTTGCAAATAAACGATGCAAGAAATTAATACCCGGACTTTTCAGGTCATAATAGCCCAACATATACCCTTTTGATGAAACTTTGATTTTTTCCGACCACTTTAAGTCTTTTTCGGGATTGTTTACATAAAAATATCCTTCCACACTGTCGATGCCCATGTTTTTTACAACCGTTTTCATCATGAGCTTCAATACCGCTTTTCCCCCGCTGTCAAAAATCAAACAGCCATCCGGATATCTTTTTGAAAGTTCTAACACCAATGACTTTACTTCTTCCATCTTAAAATAATAAAATACTCCTGCGGCAAAGAAAATAACTCCATTTGAACTGTCGACTTCATCCATCCACGAATAATCCTTTAAATCGCAAGCAACACTTTTTTCTCTTTCTCCCTCAGAAATCAATTGTTTGCGAACCGATATTACATCCGGGAAATCGATATTAACAATCTGACAAAGACCATTATCACAAGCTTTTCCCGTCTCGTCCAGACCGCAACCTAAATTAACGATTGTTGCTTTAGAGTGTTTTTTCAAATAGTTTTTAATTTCCCACATAACACCCAACTGACGCATGGCCGCTTCAAGAGCGCCGAATTCATACAAAAAAGAATTTTTCTTTTTCTCCAATTCCGAAAAATCGTAATCAAGCCTCTCGCACAACTCTTTGGCGAAAACATCCGTATAAAGCTCGGGGAATTTCTCAGAACACATTTTTCTTCCGTACAGAGGAATTATAAGCGTTTCCTGAACAGTATTTTTTTCTATTTTGATCTTTTCCATAATTGATACGTATCCTCCCGTTTTTATTAATAAACGTCAAATTCTATGAAATGTTGTGTCTTTGCTTCCCCTATGCTAATTGCTGCTGTCATAATTTCATCGAATATAAATTAAGACTTACTATAGATCGTCGGCTTTATGGTATTTCAACATGTTTTCCCAACCCGGTTTTGCTTCCCTGACTACAGGAAAGAACGGATAACAATGGAACAAATTCTCTCCTATTTCAGAAATCACCCTTACACCGTGTTCTTCCAATCTGTTTTTTATTACTTCGTATGCAGCATAAAGCACTTCGTTACTCCCGTATGAAAGGTAGACCTCTTCCAATCCGTGATAATCACCTTTTTCAAGATACAGCATATATTCAGGCACATTTTCCCCGTGGGTCAAGATGCTTTCTGCAATTTCCATATAAGATACAGGCAGAATAATATCCTTTTCGTTAAGAATACGCCCTTTTCTGATAGTCTCAATATCCGTGAAACATTGCCCGGGAGAAGATGCATATATACGCTTAGGCAATTCCGCTTTCTTTCCAAGAGCATTTATGTGTGATACAAGTCCCAGTGCAAGGCTTGCGCCGGAAGAGCTTCCCGTAACAAGAATATCCTCAACCTTATAAGTTTCGAGCATGGACTTATATAGCGGATAGAGCCAATCGTACACCTCAGCGATTGTATAATCTATGCACAGCGGGTAATATGGGACAAGCATATTTCGACCGCTTTGGACAGCTATTTTCAGAGCCGTTTTAACAGAACCCGGGAGTGGATGCGCAAGCATTCCGCCTCCAATAATAAATAGGCAGGCTTTTTTTGTCGGTTTTTTATGACTTATATATACAACTTTCTCCCCGCAAAAATCTTTGATTTCATAGTTAATTTCACTATGTGAAAATATAGGAACCTTTGTTTTCTCCATGCCCTTTCGTGCTTTTGAAACTATTTCCGCTTTGTCTTTACTGAAAAAGTTTTTTACTCCCATGAGTTTAATAAGCCCTTTCAAAAACCGGTATTTAAACGACAAATTAGACATTTAGCATTCTCCTCTTTCTATTCCGGATTCTCCACCTTGTCACCGACAATCCAAAAATCGCACACATCATCTCCGTTTGCCAAGGTAAAATTTCGAATTAATTTCCCGTGCCTTGATTTAATCATTATATAGTCCAATTCACAAAAAAGATGCGTCAAATCTTCCATGTGATTATCTTTGAAAAATTTTGCAATCGGACATTTGGTAAAATAATAATAGCAACCGTCTTTGTGCTTGTCCTCAAAATTGAATTCCCAAGTTTCCGGGTATCTATCCTTGTTTTTATCTGCCCACTCGGCACTTCTCGACATCCTGTTTTTTAATTTACTCATATCATCATCATTATTGAGATCAATTCGACTCATTTTTTTGAGAACAGGAGAATTCAGTATATTATCCATCATATCTGCAAGCATGTCTTCTGTAAATTTTTCTCTGTTTCCTGTCAAAAAAGAAAGAAAAAGCAAAGCAAAATACAAATTTGATGCCATCGGATTGTCGGAACCTATGTCATCAGCCTTATTTAATAAATTTTTATATTCCATCTTAGCATTTTTAAAAATAGTCTTTATAGATTTTTTATCAAAATGTTTCTTTAAGTACTTTCGTACAAACGGTTTTAATATAATCCAATATACAGCTTTGTATTTCATGAAATATATCCCCTTCATCTTTTTTTACAAACAAAACAGGCGATTCCTTTTACATTGCTTAACTTTACTTGATTGTACATACTTTTAAGGCGTATGTTTAAACTGTTCATTGTCTCGTATGGCGGTGTAAAAAATCTTAACGGTTGATAAAGATAACGGATAAAAAAATCAGTTTGTTTGCATAGTCCTTTAACGTAGAAACAGCCGCAAAATGTACCACCGATTTTCAATACTCTGAAAATTTCTCTATACGCTGCTCCTTTATCAGGAAAAGCGTGAAACCCATTTAACGAAAGAACAATATCAAAACTGCCGTCTTCAAAAGGCAATGCTGCGACATCTCCTTGCATAAAAGAAACATTTTTAAGACCTATTCGTTCCGCCTTTTCCCGAGCTTGTGCCATCATATCAGGGGAATAATCTAAACAAGTAATATCCGCTTTAGGAATCGTTTGATAAACCGGAACCGTTAAAATTCCCGTTCCTACGGGAACTTCCAACAATCTGCCAGAGAAGTTCTCCGGGACACCTGATAATGCCCGCATCTGATATACGGAGCTTTCTTCACCATTCATATTCCAAATAATCCGGCTGACTATCTTGCCGGGAATAGTAGAACAAGTTATCATACCGTCATAAAAATTATTGCTTCCTGTAAAACGGTATGCATTTCGGATTCTTTCATTCCTCTTCATAGTCAATTTCTTCACTCCAAACAATTAGTTAGTCATGACTAACTAATTGTAACAAAATCAGCAATTACTGTCAAGAAACGGACAGAACTTCATAACAAGAGATTATTTATAATTTTTCATTTTTTTCAAAGCGGTGGACATTTTTATGCAATTTCTCTATGTATTTAGCACATGTCGTTCTTTTATCTTATTCAGCATAAATAAATTTCCGCTTAGCATCCATATATTTCCTAACGTCAAAGCCCCCATCGCAACGGCATTTACTAAAGCGTAGTTGCCGAAGATACCGACAAGACTGAAAACAATCCCCCCAACCGGCATAGAAAACACCCAAGCCCAACGTGGATATGGGCTAAAGCCCCCAATGACGGCTCTTATATAAGCATAAACTTCTATAACCCAAAATACAAAAAAGGGTAGATAAAGAGGCAAAGAAAAATAACATGCAAACTTTACAGTAGCAGCCCAAGCGGTCTCAGGAGCAGCTGCTATCATATATTTATAAAAAAAAGCGGCAGCTAAAGAAGACATATGGACACCGGGACCACCCAAAACCAAACCCCCTAACATTCCAACACCGAACATACGGGCATATTTCTTAGAATATAGCTTAAGGAGTTTATAGATGCCGAGATGACCGAGAACTGAAACCGGTGCACCGATTAATCCTAAAATCGCCGCCCAAAACATCTTCTTGTCGGACATTGTGATATACTGCCTAATCATTCCTTTTATTCCGCCAAGGCTCGTATCTCTTACCCTCCAACCCGCAAGCATGTCACCTGTAAGGTTTATAAATGCACCTATAATACCTATCTTTAACAAAAGAATTACAATGCCCCAATCTACATCTCTTTCGAATTTACTTTTCCCCCCCATATTTTCCTTGTATGATACACATGTACCTTGTTGTACATGAATATCACTTTTCCTTTCTAACCTTTGCTAATATATAAGTAGAAACTTGTTTTACTCTTATCATTTGTTTAGCTAATCTACTTTAAGGAGAGTGAGTCAGTGGGTTTTTACTGATTTGGTTATAGCTGGATAGGTCTTTGTATCTTCATGTCTCGCAAGTTTATGAAGTAAGATCTCCGCTGTGGAAAACAAGGTTTCTAGAGAGGTGGTCTTTATTTATGACCTGTTTTTTCGGCATTGATATTGCCAAATAAACTCATGTCACCAGTATCTATGACTCATCTTAAGGTGAACTGATACTAGACTCACTCCATTTCGATAATAATGTCAAAGGTTTCAACTCATTATTATCAAAGCTTTCTTTATTGAACAAAAATGATATGGTTATAGGCTTTGAATCAACTGCTCATTACCATCTCAACTTGCTCAATTATCTTACTGACAGAAATTTTAAGTGTTATTTGATTAATCCTTATATGACTGTCAGATTTAGATCTGTTTCTTTGAGAAAAGCCAAGAATGATAATATAGATTCCAGAGCTATTTCTCACTTCTTATCGTTTGAATACAATAATCTTTTAACTCAACAATTCGCTTCCAACGAACTTAGAGAACTCTGTTTACACAGATATTCTCCCAAGCAGAATTCAACTGCTTTAAAAATCAAGCTGATTTCCTATCTTGACCGTGTTTTCCCTGAGCTGGAGTCTGTTGTAGGTGAACAAGGGCTAAATTTCAAGGCTGTAAGAGCTATCTTGAAGCTTTATCCTACTGCTGAATCTGTTTCTGAAGTAAGAATTGACAAGCTCATTTCCTTAAGTTCCAAGGCTTCCTCTAACAGATATCCTCAGGATAAAAAAGACTCATTAAAGAAAAAGCAAGAAAATCAGTCGGTTTCCACTGTGACGGATTAGTTTTGGTTATACGACAAACTATTGACTCGCTGGAGAAAATAGAAAAGCAGATTTATGAAGTGGAATCTTCTATAAATTCCAATCCTTTAGTTGTGGAATCACCACTCCACCAGATTAAGGATATCAACAATATTGAGATTGCCTACATCATGTCTGCCATTATAAGTATACAACGTTTTCCGTCTGCCGGAAAACTTGTTGCTTATGCTGGACTTGATCCTGTTGTCAGACAGTCTGGAGCATGGTCGGTTTCCAGAACCAGAATGTCTAAAAGGAGTGATTGCCTGTTAAAATATGCCTTGGTCTGGACTGCCGATAACGTCAGGAAGCATCCTTCTAAAATGAAAGACTTTTATGAACAATAGCGTCAACAGGGTAAATCACATTACAATGCTTTAGGACATTGTGCTGCTAAACTTTACAGATATATTTATTTCATTCTCAATAATACCGAATACGAATTCATCAATTGAATAATTAATTTCAAACGATAATTTTTCAAAGAAAATTTTTATTAAAATTTATGACAACTATAAATTCTTTTCATCATGCTTTAATTTATTTTGACCCCAAGGTCAAAATTTGCTTGACTTTTCAAAGTTGGTCCTTATTCTATAACTGCCAAAATACCGCTTTCAGGTACTATCAGATATTTTTCGTTCAAGTATTCAACTTCAGTGACTGCATATCTGTCAAAAATAACTTTGTCATTTTCTTTTACTGTCGGCAATATTCGTTTGCCATCAACGATTTTTCCAGCGCCAACAGCCACTACAATACCAATGTTTTCTGCTTCTTTGGCAGTAGCAGTCAGAATAATACCATTGGCAGTCTTACTCTCTACATTTGTTATTTTTAGTACAACGTTATCATTCAATGGTTTAATCATACGACCTCCTTAATTTAACTTTCCTGATTAAATTATAAGTCTAAACTGCTTTTTTTCAAAGTTTTTTAAGCATACCTCTATCTGATACCATACTTTTCAATAATAAAATCCATATCCTTATCACCTCTGCCGGACAGATTAACCAGAATTGAACCTTTCTTCATTTTCTTAGCCAGTTTAATAGCATAAGCAACAGCATGAGCACTTTCAATAGCCGGAATAATTCCTTCCAGTCTTGAAAGTTCATAGAAAGCATCCAGACTCTCATTATCAGTTACAACATCATATTGAACTCGTCCAATATCTTTTAAAAAGGCATGTTCCGGACCGCTGGAAGGATAATCAAGACCACTGGCAATCGAATATACCGGTGCCGCCTCTCCCTTTTCATCCTTTAACATGATACTGTTAAAACCATGCATAATACCTTCTTCACCATACTGCAGACTGGCAGCATGGTCGCCTAGTTTCTCACCTCTGCCAAGGGGCTCAACACCATAAATAGCTACCGGGTCAGCCAGAAAACCAGAAAAAATTCCTATTGAATTAGAACCTCCGCCAACACAGGCAACCACAGCATCAGGAAGCTCACCTGTCATTTCAACAAACTGTTCTCTTGCCTCTACTCCAACTACATTCTGAAAATCTCTGACCATCATTGGAAAAGGATGAGGACCGACAACTGAACCTATACAGTAAATACAGTTTTTATAGTCTTTAATGTAGCCCCTAAAAGCAGCATCCACCGCTTCTTTTAAAGAAGCCAGCCCTTCTGTAACTTCAATGACATTGGCCCCCAGCAGTTTCATTCGGGAAACATTCGGCGCCTGCTTTTCAATATCCGTTTTACCCATATAGATATCACACTCTAATCCAAAATAAGCTGCTGCAGTGGCTAAAGCCACCCCATGCTGACCGGCTCCGGTTTCAGCAATTACCTTTTTCTTTCCCATATACTTAGCCAGCAAAGCTTCTCCCATACAATGATTGAGTTTATGGGCACCTGTATGGTTTAAATCTTCTCTTTTTACATAAATCTGAACATTACCATACTTGTTGGATAGTCTTTCCAGATGAGAAATAGGTGTCGGTCTTCCCTGGAAATCTTTTCTGATTCTTCTTAATTCAGAAATGAATCTGGTTGACTTACAGATAGTAAAATAAGCATCGGTTATTTCCTGCATTGCTTCTTTCAATTCTGCAGAAACATAACAACCGCCATACCTGCCATAAAATCCATCAATATCCGGATATCTTTTAAAATAGTTGTCAAAATTAAATTCGTGTTTTTTCATCTTCTATCTCCTTCTTTTACTGTCAGGAAACAAAAAATCCCTGACAGAAACAACTTTCTATCAAGGACGAACTTTAATCCGTGGTGCCACCTTGCTTCATGAAAAACTCATGCACTTATAAGATACTGACATATCTTTAACAACTAACGTATGTCTTCACGTTGTAGAATACTCTGCCTAAGCATTTGACTACACCCTCAATGGTCCATTTAACAAACCGTTTCCTACTGAATTTTCACCACCATCAGCTCTCTTTGAAGTCGTATTCTGTTTTTATCTCCATCTCACTGGTTTTCTTTTTTGTATTATAACTCTAATAAAAATCTCTTGTCAACAATAAAACAGTCAAAATCTGCTCTGTGTGTTACTATTCAGCGACAAATAATATATTGAATAAAAAAATGGTCTAACTTTTAAATTAATAAGTAGACCATTATTTAAATTGATGATAGAAAAGTAGATAGAAAATTAATTGTTAAGTATTTCTATCATTTTTTCTAATGGGTTTTCTTTCCTTAACCTAGAGGTCTCAATAATCGTTAGTGCACTAGTATAATAATTAGCAGTGTCTAAATTATTGTTTTGTCCAGATACTTTAAGTTTGGTTTTGCCTTTTCTAATACTTCTTTCAGCTAAATTATTGTCAAAAGGCACCTTAAAATCATACATAAACAATAAATGTTCCTGTTTATATTCAAGCATCCTTCTAAATAGTTTTATATGTGCTGGTTCATATTTCTTGGCAATATTTGGATTTTCTTTATCATATTCAGATAATGCCTTTTGTAATATCGATGTATACATTTCTTCATATCTACTGATTTTTTCTTTTTCAAATGAATCTATACCATCCTTAACATATTGCTTTCTTTCATGCAGTATCTGTTGTAATAGCGACTTCATACTTTGACAATACTTATCGTGATATTGCTCAATACCGGCTTTTAAATATCTTAAGATGTGAGCGTTACATTCTACATGTATCGGATTATCAAGACTATAATATGGTTTGAAATGATCGTGAACAAGATAGTTATTAAATCCTTCCAATAACTTTATTGTGCCAGTTTCTTTATCTGATCTTTTATCCGTCACCAAATAATATGAGGCATCTTTAGTTGACAGAGTATGTAACCATTTGGTTTTCCCATTTACTCTCCAACCTGATTCATCAACACCTAATACATCTGAATTTAAAATGTCAATTAAAACAGACTCTCGATACTTTTGACTTTTTACAGCTAACTCTTTTTGCCAATTGCAGATTGATGAGGGTTTTATATTAATTTGATTATTACTAAAAACACTGATAACTTTACTTAATCTATCTAAAGCTATACATCCGTGATTATGTAAATATAAAGTCACTGCTTTAATTTTGTTTGAATAAGTAACAGGATTAACGGCGTATTTACTTTTCTCTTGTTCAGTTAATACTTCTAGGTTTGTTTTATTGATATGATATCTGGTTTCAGTAATTGTCCTTTTAAAAGTTAAATCAATTTCCTGAGTAACATAGTAAAGGATATTATTGTTTTCATCTCTTACTTCCTTTGCACCTGTCGGAGCCTTGTCAACGTATCTGTCAATAATCACATCGGCAGTTTCATTCAAAACTGAAAAGCTGCCTTTATGACCTTTCTGTCCGCCTCTTTTCAAACCTGATTTTTCTCTGGTATTACTGATATGACGGCTGAACAAATCACTTGAAGGCGGTAAATTTGAATTGGTCGAATTGGCTTTATAGCCCTTTTTCTTCTTTCTTTCCTGTTCGATTATTTTTTCCAGGATTCTTACCTTATTAATTAAATCAGTATTTTCTTTATGCAGTTCTTCATTTTCTCTGACAACTTCATCAATGTCTTTTTTTATTTCATCTATCTCTTTGCCGATATCCTTTATAATTTCATCGGTTGTCTTTTCTTTTTCGCTTTTTTCCCTGTATCTGAATTGCAGGGATTTATAATCAACAGTCAGGCATCTGTACCTGAACTTCAGATTTACATTTTCATCCTTCAGTTTATAAATGGCAGCCTGATATATGCGTTCTCTTTCCCTGGCTTTATTCAACTGTCTGTTTAAGGCTTCCAGAGTTTCTATCAGACCGCTGTCAAAATAAACTTTATTTTTTAAATATCTTTCCGGACTCAGTTTTGAATTTAAACGCATGTCAACAGCCGCCCCTTTCTTTACAGTTATATTTTACCACAGGTTTTTAAGATAAAATTGTGGATAACTTTTGACTGCCGAAATTATAAAAAAGGATATTTCAGCTGATAAATAAGCCGCATAAAGACGTTTGGAGCCTTTCTGCAGGCATAATATGATTTCAGTTTAAATATATCCTTTGTTTTTTTCCGGTGTCAGTTAATCTGTCTTTGATTAATGGGACCTGTCATTTTCTTTGAATTTTATTCATTTTGTGGATAAAACCTCTTGACAGGTTTTTTTCTCGCTGAATAGTAACAAATATTTTATTTTTTTTACATTTTTTTATTGACACTGATAAAAAAATGCTTTAGACTATGAGCAATAGGAGATTATAGATGAAAACTGTTTTAGCTTACAACGCATACTATTATTACTACTATTACTGGAGAAAGTAATATTTTTGTTACGTTGGCAAAGCATTTTTTATTTATAAAAGAAATATAGAGCTGCCAATATGGCAGTTTTTATTTGGAGGGAAACTTATGAAAAAACTATTTACTTTACTATTATCATTATTGTTAATCTTTTCCTTAACCGGATGTAATCAGAATGGCGAAGAAAAATTCGTTATCGGCATCTGCCAGATTGAAGCCCATGCAGCACTGGATGCCGCAACACAGGGATTCAAGGATGCCCTGATTGCTGAACTGGGAGAAGATAAATTAGTCTTCATTGACGGAAATGCTGCCGGAGATCCGGCAACCTGTGCAACTATCTGCAATGGTTTTGTGGCAGATGGTGTAGATATGATCTTAGCTAATGCTACTCCTTCTTTACAGGCAGCAGCTGCAGCAACGACAGTTATTCCGGTATTAGGTACTTCTGTAACTGAGTATGGCGTTGCTTTAAATATTGAAAACTTCAGCGGTTTAACAGGTACCAATGTTTCCGGAACAAGTGACCTGGCACCACTTGATGAACAGGCTCAGATGATTCTGGATATTCTGCCTGATGTGAAAACTGTCGGTATTTTATACTCTTCAAGTGAAGCAAATTCAGTCTACCAGGTAAAGGTGGTTAAAGACTACCTGGAAAGTAAAGGTATCAATGTTATTGAGTTTGCTTTCTCAGATTCAAATGATATCTATCTGGTAACAACCCAGGCTGTTGAAGAAAGTGATGCAATTTACGTTCCAACTGACAACAAGGCTGCCAGCTGTGCTGAAATTATTGACAGTGTCTGTCGCCCTGCCGGTGTTCCGGTATTCTGCGGCGAAGAAAATCCATGTGCCGTCTGCGGTGTGGCAACTCTTTCAATCAACTACTATGATTTAGGTGTTACCACTGGTAAAATGGCAGCAAAAATTCTGATGGGTGAAGCAAAGATTGAAGATATGCCAATTGAATACTTTGAAAACCCTGTTAAGAAGTACAATAAGGAAATCTGTGACTTATTAGGAATTACTGTGCCAGAGGATTTTATTCCTATTGAATAACATAATTGGAAGATGCCTTTTCCGGCATCTTCTGTTTGTGAAAATATTTTCATAAATATTTGAAATTATTTACTTAAATTTTCATAAATCGTTGACATTAACATCATTAGGTAGTAAACTAATGGACATAAGGAGATTTACTATGAAAACAGTTTTATACAACAACGCATACTTTAGCTTCTTCTTCTTTTACTTTAAAAAGTAAGATGTTTTAGTGTACGTTGGCAATTGTGTTTCTGTTAATAGTGAAAATTTAATCTGACTGCCAATATGGCAGTTTTTATTTGGAGGGGAAAATTATGAAAAAACTACTTACTATTACCTTATCTGTTTTACTGGTTTTAGCACTGACAGGCTGTAATGCTGAAGAAAAAGAAGAAAAAATTGTTATCGGTATCTGTCAGATTGAAGCCCATGCGGCACTGGATGCTGCAACACAGGGATTTAAAGATGCCTTAATTGCTGAGTTTGGCGAAGATAAATTGGTTTTCATTGACGGAAATGCTGCTGGAGATCCGGCAACCTGTGCGACAATCTGCAACGGTTTTGTGGCAGATGGTGTAGATATGATTTTAGCCAACTCTACTCCTGCTTTGCAGGCGGCTGCTGCAGCAACGACAGTTATTCCAATATTAGGAACTTCTGTTACTGAATATGGTGTAGCTCTGAATATTGAAGACTTTAACGGAACAACCGGCTTCAATGTTTCCGGAACAAGTGACCTGGCACCACTTGATGAACAGGCTCAGATGATCCTGGATATTATGCCTGATGTAAAGACAGTCGGTATTCTTTACTGCTCAAGTGAAGCTAACTCTATTTACCAGGTTAAAGTCGTTAAAGAATATCTGGAAACTAAAGGCGTCAGTGTCAAAGCATTTGCCTTTGCTGACTCAAATGATATCTACCTGGTAACAGGTCAGGCTGTTGAAGAATGTGAGGCACTCTATATTCCTACCGATAACAAAGCAGCCAGCAGTGCTGATATTATTGACAGCGTTGCCCGTCCGGCTGGCATACCTATTTTCTGCGGAGAAGAAAACACCTGTTTAAAATGCGGAATAGCTTCTCTGGCAATTAATTACTATGACTTAGGAGTCACTACCGGAAATATGGCGGTTAAACTTTTAAAAGGTGAAGTAAAAATACAGCAGATGCCAATTGAATACTTTGCAAATCCTGTTAAAAAATACAATAAAGAAATTTGCACGGACTTAAACATCACAATGCCTGATGATTTCATTGCTATCGGAGAATAATTATTTATGATTACTTTATCAAATCTGATTTACCGTCTTCCCGGCGGAATTGCTCAGGGATTAATCTGGGGTATCATGGCTTTAGGTATCTATATTACCTTTAGAGTATTAAATGTATCGGATTTAACAGTTGATGGTTCTTTCACAACCGGAGGTGCTGTTACGATTATGTGTATACTGGCCGGAATCCATCCTATATCCGCTCTGTTTCTTTCCTTCTTTATAGGCATTTTAACCGGTGTAGCTACAGGACTGATTCATACTAAGCTCAAAATTCCGGCAATTCTGGCGGGCATCCTGGTTCAGTTTGGACTTTATTCTATTAATTTGCATATTATGAACATGAGTGCAAATGTCAGTGCCAATCCTGACAGATTCAACTTACTGATTACGATGCGAAATGTTCCCAAAGCAATCCTAACAGGTACCATCATTTCAGTTGTGCTGATTGCTGTATTATACTGGTATTTCGGAACCGAACAGGGGTCAGCAATCAGAGCTACAGGCAACAACAATAAAATGGCATTGGCTCAGGGAATAAATATATATAACATGAAAGTCATCGGCTTTGGATTGGGAAATGGCATTGTGGCTTTAGCAGGCGGTTTAATGAGCCAATATCAGGGCTTTGCTGATATTAATATGGGAAGGGGAGCCATTGTCATTGGCTTGGCTGCTATTATTATCGGTGAAGTTGTAATTAACTTTATTTTTAAGAAAGGCTGTTCATTCTATACCCGTTTAACTTCAGTTATTATTGGCGGTATTCTCTATTATATAGCAATGGTTATTATTCTATGGTTGAGAATCGATTCCAACGACTTAAAACTGTTTACAGCCATAATTGTTACCGTTTTTTTGGCAATTCCAAATCTGAATTTAAAGAAAGGGGCAAAATAAAATGTTGAAAATTGAAAACATTTCAAAAACTTTTAACCCTGGTACTATTCACCAGAAACTGGCCCTTTCAAACTTATCACTCAAGTTAGAAGAAGGCGATTTTGTAACTGTTATCGGTTCTAACGGAGCTGGTAAAAGCACGATGCTTAATGCCATCAGTGGCAGCTGGCTTGTTGATGAAGGTCGAATTCTGGTTGATGATATTGATATCACTTTGAAAAGTGAACACCAGAGAGCCAAATACATTGGAAGAGTTTTCCAGGACCCGCTGATGGGTACTGCTGCCGATATGTGGATTGAAGAAAATCTCGCCCTAGCCAGCCGAAGAGGAAAATTCAGAGGACTTAAAACAGGAATTACCAGAAAAGAACGGGAAATATATTATGAAAAACTCAAAGCCTTAAATCTGGGTCTGGAAGAAAGACTGACTACCAAAGTCGGATTATTATCAGGCGGACAAAGACAGGCTCTGACACTTCTGATGGCTACTCTTCAAAAACCAAAACTGTTATTACTTGATGAGCACACTGCAGCCTTAGATCCCTCAACAGCTAAAAAAGTCTTAGATCTGACTGACCAGCTGATAAAAGAAAATAATTTAACCACTCTGATGATTACTCATAATATGCAGGATGCTATTGACCATGGCAACAGACTTATCATGATGAATGATGGAACCATTATCCTGGATGTCAAGGGAAAAGAAAAAGCTTCTTTAACAAAAGAATATCTGATTAAAAAATTTAACGAATTATCTGACGGCACCTTAGATAATGATGCCCTACTGTTATCAAAATAAATGCACACACTGTGCATTTTTTGATAAAATGAAAAGAAAAGAGGAACAGGTTATGAAAATTTCAATTATTGAACCTTTAGGTATCAGACAAAATGACTTGGAAAATCTGCTTTCAGAAATATCTGAAAAACATCAGATTATTTATTACAATGACAGAAAGGAAGATGAAAATACTTTAATTCAGCGCTGTCAGGATGCTGATATTATTGTCTTAACCAATATCAGAATATCGGAAAATATTCTAAAAAAATGCCGCAATCTGAAATATATTTGTGTCGCTTTCACCGGGTTTAATCATATTGACATGGAATACTGCAATAAAAATAACATTATGGTTTCAAATTGCGCAGGCTATTCAACCAATGCTGTTGCTGAACTGGTTTTTGGTCTTATCATCAATATTTACCGCCATATCAACGAACACAATCTTTCTATCAGAAATAGTGCCAAAACTTCATTATCAGCAAATGAAATGGCTGGTAAAAAATTTGGCGTCGTTGGACTTGGAACCATAGGAACAAAAGTAGCAGGTATCGCCAGAGCATTTGACTGTGATGTCTACTATTATTCTAAAAACAGCAGAAATAATTATTTCAAATTTCTGCCTTTAGACCAGTTGCTTAAAACCTGTGATATCATCTCAATCCATCTGGCCCAGAATGATGATACCATTAATTTAATAAATAAAGACAGAATAGCTTTGATGAAAAAAGATTCTATCCTTATCAATACCGCCAGAGGTCCTATTGTCAACAGCGATGATCTGGCTGAGGCTTTAAATAATGAAAAAATTAAAGCGGCAGGCATCGATGTCTTTGAGATGGAGCCGCCAATAAATACCGATCATCCCTTACTTAACTGTAAAAACTGTTTGACTACTCCTCATATTGGTTTTAACACTCCTGAAGCTCTGAAAAAAAGAGCAGTTATTGTTAAAAACAATTTAACTGCCTACATAAATAGCAAACCAATTAATTTAGTAAACTGAAAAAAACTGTCTATTGACAGCTTTTATAGTCCATATTCATTAGTATATGTAACCAGATTTACATTCCTTACTCCTTCAATTCTCTGAAGCCTTCGCATTGCCTCGTCAATTGAAGTATTATATTCAACTTCATATGTGAGTTCCATCAGTCCATTGCCGCTTAATGACTTGCTTTTTAATTTCTTTTTAGATATTGAATTAATAATATCTTCAACATAAGAAAAGCCTTCTTCTCTAAAAGCGACA
Source organism: Erysipelotrichaceae bacterium (assembly GCA_050950925.1). Taxonomy (GTDB): domain Bacteria; phylum Bacillota_I; class Bacilli_A; order Erysipelotrichales; family Erysipelotrichaceae; genus UBA1783. The sequence continues at coordinate 69,773 of JBMNIN010000004.1, read as the reverse complement.
ACTAACAGATATTGCGATTTGGCTTTAATATCTGCCAGATACAGTATATAGTACAGTAATCCCAAAGCCAGAGAACCGACTATTGAAATAAGATATAATCCTGCTCCTGACATAATACCGGCAGTTATCGCCCAGAAAAGGAAAGCTGTATCCATCGGTTCCTTAATGGCAGTTCTGAAACGGACAATTGATAAAGCACCAACCATACCCAGAGAAAGGGAAAGGTTAGAATTAATGGTTCTGATTACCATTGCGGTAACCATGGCAATAATTACTATTGTTAAAACAATCGATTTATTATATACAACTCCTGAAAAAGTTTTCTTATAAATAAAAACAATAAATAACGAAATAACAAAAGCAACTGCTAAAGAAATCAATATCATTTCTACAGTTACGCTGCTGTTGAACTGCTCTAATACACCTTTTTTAATTGCATCAAGAATACTCATAATCTACTCTCCTTTTACTTTACTTCCCGACAGTAGGCAAATTTGGATATTGCCTGTCTTAATTTAGGAACTGAATTAAGTATAGCTGTTATGTGAGCTGGAATAAACTCATTACACTTAACTTCCAATACTATTTCATCAGCTTTTGTGATTGGCACTGTTTCGATATTCTTATCAAACAAATCACAGTTATATTTACCACTTCTGATATTCTCATCAAAGGTAATTCTGGTTTTACTTACCGGATGGGCAAAGGCAGTTCTCCGATAATCAACAATTACTGCAGGTCGCAGTTGTCTTACCTGCGCATTGGCTAAAAATTTCTGCAGAAAATTATTTTTGGTAATAATCTGATAATATCTTCCTTCACAAATTGCTACAGCTGCCTGTAAGGATAACTCCACATCTTCTTTATAAGTCATATCAATGTCTTTATGTTTGCATTCAAGTTTAATATGCCGGCTTGAGTAATTGTAAATTCTGATTCTATATTTACTTCTAAATTGAACACCATCTCTTTTTTCATCCAGTGATGTGGAATAGGCATCATCAAAATACAAAGACCTGACATCATAGGAATACTTCTCACTGACTGAATGTCTGTCTAACTCCATCACTGCCGAAAGCTGCTTTTTAAGCATCTCAGCTATTGGTTTAGAAATAACATATTTTAATTCATAACGATATTCTACCATAAATCACCAAATATCTCTTTCATCTGTTTATCTGACAGTGAGAAGTAGTTTTTAGTCTGTCTCAAAACAATTTTTCCTCTGGTAGCGATAAAATTTTCAATTACCTTAAGCTGGGAGTTATATAAACTCATACTTGGATAAACCCCAATAATAGAGTCTTTGCTGTTTTTCCACCTGTTTCTGTCTCTGGCGATATCATTCTTATACAGGTCTTTTAAATTGTTGAAACTTTCAGTAAGATTTTTTTTGCTTAGAGAATTGTTTAGATGAAAAGCCAGTCTTTCAAACCACAATTTTTTAAACTCACTGTTTTTGAATAATTCTCTTGGCAAAGCATTATTGTAGGTATTGCCTATCCAGCCTGTCATACCTTTTGGATTACATAAATACCGGTAATAATAATTGATATCCGGCAGCCTGAAACCATGGTCCATATCATAGTAGATATACTTCCATTTACCACCATCAATTTCCGGCGAACAGAAATAACGGACATTGTGGACATCCGGATTGACACAGAACATCTGAGCTATCCAGAAATCAGCAAAATTAACAACATCAATTTTTGAACAGACATAGTCATAATTTGCTTTAACAGATAAATCATGAGTACTGACCCATCTGAATAGACTGTAAATATTTTCTTTGCCGGCTTTCTGGCTGAAATCAACATTTACAATGCTTACCGTTTCAGGATTTACATTATAATGACCGGCAATAAATTTGGCATTAATTTTTTCTCTGATATTATAAATACCCCAGTATTTGCCGTTTATATATAAAACACAGGGCTTATAAGCCTGAACATCGAGATACTCATCCATAATACTGGTTGAAAAGACATCTCGGAAAATTGTTCTCGACCAGTCATTTGAACCGGTTCTCAATACTATGGAATCAAAAACAACGCTCTCTCTATTTTCAAATAAATCATAATTCAATTCTGTCGAACCGAATTTACTGTCAAACCTTAAAGCATAACTTTTTTTAGGCTGACCCCTGTTGTTACCACCAAAACAGGCAATTGAACACGGCAGTGAGAAACTGGAACCATTTTCATAAAATTCAACATAGCACTGCAGTTGTAAATCTATTACGTGGCTTTTTCTATTCAAATATTCAAAATCAGATTCCTTCATTGAGACAACCATAACCGGAAGAGTATGGTTTTCATTAATAATATAACTTGAAGTAACAGTTTTTGACGGCATCTGCCCAGTATTAAAGGATTTAAACTTTAATACCGTAGTTTTAGATAAATTTATCGGTTCTTTATATGACTTGCTTTTATTGGTAGGCTCACTTCCGTCAGTGGTATAAAAAATATCACCAATTCCCTTTATTTCCACAGCCAGTGATGAAATATCATTGTAGACACCTGCTTCTGTCAATACGACAGGTGACATGCTTATTGATCTGATACCGCTGCTATTTTCCTGTCCTGGAGTAGGAGTGGCCAGATAATAATAACCCACAGTTTCATATCTTCCATAACTGTATCCATAAGGAACATCAGCAATAAACATACAGTCAATTACTGTATTGTTTTTTGACAGGAATATTCCTTCAACATCAGACAATTTGAAATTGCTGTGGTAGTAACTGCTATTAGTTAATGATGTTTCTCCACTGCACATAATTACGTAATACTGAGCCGGTTTTAATATTACTTCCGGCAGTCTGTAATCCTGCAGAGAATTACTATTAGTACTTAAATGATAATCACTAAGCAAAATATCGTTTTCGGAATTATTATAAAGTTCAATCCAGTCATAAAACTGATAACCGTTTTGAGCCAGATATTTATTATTGCGATTCATCGCTTCATTAATAATCAGTCCGGCATCAGCCTTTAGAAACTGCTTTTGAAATATCTCAATTCCCGAAGAATCATTGGTCTGACCTAAAGAAACTATTGGAAAATGCTCATAATAATCTTCTACTCTGGTTAAGGCATAACCATTTGCCAGATTTTTATATTCAATATTCTGAACAATTCTTCCATTTTTACTTAAAACTATATTTCCATTTTTATTTTTAAAAGTGAAACCCAGATAATTTGTTCCCAATAGAGTGCTATCTCCAGTATATAGAACAAATAATTCATTTGGCTGTAAAACGATATCATCAAATTTATATCTGAACGGGCAGTATTTATCGTTACCCAGATTATAATCTTTTAAACTGACCGGCTTATCTGAAATGTTTATCAGTTCAATAAAACCATCCATTCTTCCGTATTCATTGATAAAATTTCCATTATTTTTTACCAGTACTTCATTAACGACAATTTCACTGGTTTCAGTACTTACCAGAGACTCTAAATAAGCATTTAATCCCTGCATCGAATTTTCATGATTCGGGGTACCGTAGTTTGCTACAAACCAGCTGCCATCTGCTTTTCTGTTCATTGTCTGATTTTTAGCCAGAGAAACCGTTTCAACAGCATCAACAATTTTTCCACCCTTATTTACTAAAATGAGGTATTCTTTACCTGCTGCTCTCAACTTGAAGTTGGCATTTAATCCTTCTTCATCTTTTCCTGTTAAAGCCACAACCAGATAAGAATCAGGTTCAATAACAACCTGATTAAAAACCCATTTGACACGGTCTTTTCTGTCACTCAGTCCATAGCCGGTTAAATCAATCGCTTTATCAGTACCATTATATAACTCAATATAGTCAGTAACTTCATTATTACTGTTGATATAGATACCACCATTGTTGGACATTATTTCATTAATAACCAGTTTGCCAATGACTTCCTGCGAAATTTCAGGTAAATCAGAAATGGTTATATTATTGTAATCCTGTTCATAATTCTGAAAAAACCAAGACAAAAGAGCCACTGCTATAATGGCAGCAATTGTTACAGATATGAATAATAAATCTGCCTTTTTCTTTTTCGGTTCAAATCTTTTCATAAAACAATCCTACTTCGCTATTTTAACATATTTAAACCACTATTCAAATATTATAAAAACCGCTTTCACTGTTTATATTTTTCATATAGTTTTAAAGCCACATTTTCCGGCACAAAATATGATAAATCTCCCCCGTTTTTGGCAATTGTTTTAGCAGTAGAACTGGAAAGGAAAGAATATTCCGGTTTAGCCATCAGAAATAACGTTTCAACCTCACTGTTTAAAGCCATGTTGGTTGTTGCCAGCTGCATTTCATATTCATAATCAGAAACTGCTCTTACTCCTCTGATTAAAACATCAGCATTTACTTTTAATGCATAATCAATTGTTAAACCTGTTCCTAAATGAACCTCAACATTTTTTAAGGAAGTAATGCATTGTTCAATCATTTTCTTTCTTTCTTCATAGGAAAAAGTCTCAGCTTTTTCATCATTTGGCATAATAACGACAATTACTTTTTCACAGAGTCTGGCAGCTCTTAAAATAATATCCAAATGTCCATAAGTAATCGGATCAAATGAACCAGGGTATAGTGCTATCATAAGTTATTCCTTTCCTATATATGTAACCTTTATGGTACCATAGTGTACCTGTTTATCAATAAAGTAGGGCATTTCTACTTTTATATCTTCCTTAATTTGACTTTCAGCTACAATGATTCCTTTTTCTTGCAGCAAATCATATTCTTTAATTATTTTTGTCAGTTCACTTATCAGTTGTAACTGATAAGGCGGGTCTAAATAAATTAAATCAAATTTCAGCTGTCTCCTCCGACAGGTGTCAAGCGCATTTTTGTAGTCCATTGGCCAAATTTCACATTTTTTTTCTTCACCTAACGAAGCTACATTAGTCTGTATTATATCCACAGCTTTTCTGGCTTTGTCAGCTATTATCGCTTTTTCAAATCCTCTGGAAACTGCCTCTAAGGCAATGTTTCCACTTCCAGAAAAAAGATCCAAAATGATACCACCCTCAAAGTAGGGACCAATTGTTGAAAAAACCGCTTCCTTTACCTTAGCAGAAGTAGGCCTTGTATTAACACCGTCTAAAGTTTTTAAAACTCTGGAGCGATGTCTTCCGGCAACTATTCTCATTTTGCAGCCTCTTTTCCAGCTGTTCTTTCAGAAGCAATCACTCCCTGACACAAACCTAACAAAAACAGTATTGAAATCAAAGCAGATCCTCCTCTTGAGATTAAAAGCAGCGGCACACCCGTTAAAGGAAGAAGTCCGCTGACTCCGCCTATATTAAAGGCAAAATGAACAAATAAGTAATTTACAGTCCCCATTAAAATAACTCTTCCCGAATCTCTTTTAACTCTTTTAGCATGATACAGCAAGGCGCCGATTAAAATGCCATAAGGAATAAAAACAGCTGCAATTCCAAGTATTCCCGCTTCTTCAACAATAACCGCAAAAATATAGTCAGCATCACTGCTTACCAGATAACCAAACTTCTGAACTGAATTACCTAGACCTACTCCGGTCAGTTTTCCTCGTGAAATTCCCAACAGAGAATAAAAGATTTCTCTGGTGGCATCATTATTGTAATCAGGATTTAATACTGCAGAAAACCTGGCAGCAAAAGCAGGGAAATATTCTGCCAGCAACTGTTGTCCCTTTGGTTCAGTCAGTAAAAACCAGTAAGCATATCCGATAAATACTAAAGTCAAAAAAGCTGCTACCTGAAACCATCTGATTTTTCTGCTTTTTGGAATCAGTAAAGTCATTAAAGTAACCAGTACCAGAATCATTGCTGTACCAAGGTCTTTTTGAGCAAATACAATAATCAAAGTGAAACCGACAAAAGCAATCAGTGGCCAGCTTACGATATCAGTCAGACGCTGTCCTTTAAATCTTTTGTCGCAGAAAAATGAAGAAATCAGTAATATCATGACAACTTTGGAAAATTCAGAAGGCTGGACTGAATATTGTATTCCAAAAATATTTATTCTGATCCATGAATAATTCCCATTAACCGGGCCGTTAATAAGACAGTAAACAAAAGCTGCTGCCAGCAGGATAAATTCAGCAACAATCAGAAAAATCTTGCTTTTTGATACTCTTTCAACTGAATATAAATTTGATGCCAGATGATATACCAACACGCCAAAAATTATCACTATTAACTGACTGATGAAATGAATTAAAGTTGTTAAAGCGGTAGTTTCCGAGTTCATTGCTGCACTTGTAGTAAATAACAGTCCCACAAGTAATAAGACATACACCGAAAAACTGATAACTCCTTCACCGTCATCATTGGTAAACATCAGATTGTAAATCGTTCTTTTAATTACTTTCATAAACTTTTATATTTCTTTCATCTTCGACAGCAGCTGTCTGACTGCTTCAATTATATCATCTTTAACTTCCTTATTTTTTATATATAGCTGTCCGATATAAACACTATCTGAAATAAGTTGACTGAAAATATCAGTAAAAACTCTTTTTGTCGGCTCTTTTTCACTATTTATTTTACTTTTTGAAATAAATACTTCCCAGTTGGACTTTAAATCATTAAGTTTTTCTAAACCGTTTTTATCTTCACCGTCATCAATATACAGTACCATATCTATTCTGTGTGGTGCGCAAATCAGATTATAAGTTGTAATCGGTACAATAGCCTTTGAATCTTTTGTTTCCGGATTTATAAAAATCGTTCTTTCCAAGTCCTTATAACCGGCTGTTTTATCCAACTGGCTGATATTTATCAGAGAACCTGTTTCACTTCCATTAACCGCTACATGATTATTCACCATTTTAAAACTTACGGAATCATCAAAAATTACATCAGTTTTTATTATTCTTTTATTTCCGTTATCCAGCTGTGACAGTTTTTTAACTGCTTCAATTATCGCCATTTTTCCGGCAACATTATCTCCGATTAAAACAACAGATCTGACTGTCCGGTCTAAAAAGCAGACTCTGATCATAGTTCCCTGAATTGGAAGCTGCTTTTTATTCAGTTTTGTCAGATTATGTAATTTTAAAATTGCTTCTTTTAAAAAACTGATACAATCAATTTTAAAGCTATAAGAAACTGACCCGATAAAAATATTATTTATATCATCATAATAATAGCCGCAACTGTTTTGTTCATCCTGACTTCCATAAATAAAAATTATATCCGGTTTACAACGACTGCATTCTTCTTCTTCAGCTATTTCAAATAAATTGGCTAATAGTAATCCGCTGGCCAGAAAATCCTTGTAAATATAGACAAAACACAAAAGATCACCAACTTTTACCGGAAGACATAACCAGTCCAGCTGATTTAAGCCGGCATTTTTAATCGGAGCATAATCCAGTTTAACGAATTCGGCTGTGACTTCACTGTTTTCAAAATTTAACACCATTGGTGTTTTTAATACGACTTTATTAATAAACACAATATTTTTCAGAAAACTGCAGTTGGAATAAGGTTGCCATCTGTAACGTTTGACCAGACAGCCGCCATTGGTTCCGGCCTGCATCTGACGATAAACACTGTTCTTTCTACCATGAAGTTTTTCCTGACAGATGCGGTATAACTGCAAAACCAGCTGATTATATTTACTGTCAGCCTCAATAAATGAATTAAATGATAAATTAGCGCTACTGGCATTTATCAGCGAAAAACGATGCTTGCTGCGCCAGTAATTATAGGCGTCCTCGACAACAAATAATGTCTTCATTCTATTAAGGACTTCAACAAGCGGATTATATATTTCATCGATATCTAATACCAGCAGCTGCTTGGTTAATACCACCATTTCGTTAACCATCTCTTCTAATTTCCTGTTTCTGGTCAGCCACTCAAAAGTTACAATATCTCTCATTGCTAAATCTTTTAAGTATCTTTCTAAAAATAATTTAAATCCTCCGGAAGAAACCAGCTGACTTAAATTATGATGATACTCGTTAGAAAAATTTAAAATAACCGTATCATTTACCATATAAAAAGGTTCACGCATAATTACTTCTCCCTGTTTTGCCGATATATCTCTGAAGCAATAACACTTGTGGCACTGGCTACATTTAATGCATTTTTAAAATCATTACTGTATGGAATATAGATAAAACTGTCACTGTTATCTAATACTGCCGCTGACAATCCTCTTAAGGGTCCGCCAATACAGACTAAAAGTCCCTTATCAGAAAAATCATACTCATAAAGGTTTACAGGACTTTTACCTCTGTAGGCACTTATAACAGTTATACCATTATTTTTCAGCGTTTCAATTGTGTCAGCTAAATCATCACTGTAAAAAATTGGCAACAGCTCGCTGGCACCGGCACTGCTTTTAATAATCGTGCTGTCATCATAATCAATATAACGCTCTTTCAGTATAATGCCATCACATCCAAAAGCGTAAAGAGTTCTAAAGATATAGCCTAAATTAAAACTGTCCTCCACACCTTCCAGAAGCACAATAAATGGTCTGTCTTTTTTTAAAAGCGAGACCAGTGACTGCATTTTTCTCTCACCGGCATCAGCCAGTATTCCGCCATGGGTTTTTCCTGAAGCCAGATTATCTATTGTTTCTCTGTCAGCCGCGCTGACCGGTATCTTCTTTTTTTGGGCCTGTTTTAAAATAAAAGCCACGTCACTGCTCTTTTTATCTCTGTCAATGTAAATTCTTTTGACCTGACGGTATTTACTGTTCATCACTGCTTTTACCGCAATACTTCCTTCAACCAGTTTCATCATCAGACCTCGCTTTTAGTAATAAAAGTGAAGGCATTAACCTCTACCGGCACTCTCATTTTTAAAACCTGCATTGGTTTATTGGCTATCTCAACAGTTTCACCATCCAAATCAGTTAATGAAGTTAACTCAAAGTAAACATCCTCTTTCAGCGGATTAAATATTCTTAATGTATCATTCAGCTTAAAATAATTTCTGACTTCAACAGTTGCCACTCCATCACTGTAATCGATGACATTGGCTAAATATGACTGATTAGCCTGAACATCATTGTTGTAAATCTGGCCATCAATATCCGGAATACCAGGATAAAAACCACTGAAAGCTTCTCTGTTGGAACCTCTTTTAAACAGCAGTGCTGCTTCTGCCATTTTCTGCTTACTGATACTGCCTTTCTGATAATATTCATCAATTAAAATACGATAAGCCTTTACTACTGTCGCAATGTAGTAAGCTGTTTTCATTCGACCTTCTATTTTCAGTGATGCCACATTGATATCCAGCAGTCTTTCCAGATACTCACAAGCACACATATCCTTACTTCCCATTGATAAAAGATAATCCTCTCTGTCAAGACAAGTATCGTGATGATACAGATGATAACTCCATCGGCAGGATTGAGCGCATCCTCCTCTATTGGCGTCTCTATTTGTCAGCAGATTAGAAATTACACATCTTCCGGAAAAATTGGCACACATACCACCATGAATAAATACTTCCACAGGCAGAGTTGTATTTTTCATAATGTCTTTCATACTATCGTAAGTAACTTCTCTGGCCAAAACAATTCTGTCAGCTTTCTTTTTCTGCCAATAGGAAACAGCAACACTGTTGGTTGTAGTCTGTTGAGTGGAAATATGTACTTCCATTTTTAAATTCATTTCTTTAACCATACTCAGGATGGCAGCGCTGGCACAAATAATAGCATCAACGCCAATCTCGTCCAATTGTTTCAGATATTCTTTTAAACCCTCAAAATCAGAATTATGCGGAATCATATTTACAGTTACATAAACTTTTCTATTTCTCTGATGAGCATAATCTACTGCTTCTTTAATATCTTCTAAAGAAAAGTTGGATGCTCTGGCACGCAAAGAAAACTGCCTGCCGCCGATATATACAGCATCAGCTCCATATTCTATCGCCACCTTAAGTCTTTCTAAATCTCCGGCTGGAGCCAGTAATTCAACCTTCATTTTACTCCTTATCTAAAGCTGTCTTCTTTATTTCCGAAATATCAGTGTAAACAATTTTCTTCTCCAACAGCAGCAATTCTTCTAACGCACTCTGACACTCAGTTCTCTTATTTAAAACATCGAGGTATATTTTAATAACTTCAACAGTATATTTATCATCATATAACATATTATCAAAAATAATGCCCTTTAATGGTTGCCTGATAATATTACTGATTTCACTGATTGACTGCAGAGTATCACCATACAGCCAGGTTCCAGTTTCTTTTTCAACAATAGGAAGCATTGTATTCCGATTTTCCTCACACAGGTAATAATGGTCGGTGTACTCTTTGTACTGATTTAAATAAACTGAAATAAATCTTCTTAAACTATAACTGATCAAAATTGGTCCATGTACTCTTAAATAACAGTAATCTTTATTAAAAGCGGCTATTTCATACATATCAGTTAAAGGAATATCTTTAGAAATTACACAACTGTCAAAACCATCTGATTGCAGTTGCTTTACATCGTATTTGTTAGTCAGCAGTGTTTCAGGAGCATAAATCGTTTTCATTTTTAAATCATATTCATCAATCAGCATTTTAACCGTCAAGTCAGAAAAAAGAATACTGTCAACACCGATTGAATCCAGGTATTTCAAAAAAGAAACCAGTTCATCAAGTTCAGACTGATCAAATAATCTGTCTGCTTTAACTATAACCTGTAAATCTGACTGATGAGCCCGGAGTGTAACATTTTCAAGTCCTGTTAAATCAAAACCTTTAATTCCACTGGAAAATTTCATCTCATTAACCAGGATATGAGTTATATTCAACTTTTTTAAAATATCTACAGACTGCTCTTCAAAAACAGATGACACGATTTTCATATTTATATTCTAACATTTTTACCTTTTTTATCATAGTGAATATCCAAGAATAGCAGTCTGTTCTCTCTGCCGGCAGACAGTTTTATAAAATACAGCCTGATTTCTGTTTGCCGGTTTTCAGTACTGATAATTTATTATTGTTTAACATTTAATATAAAAAAACAGAAAGGGACTCAATTGTCCCTTTAATACTCGGCAAAGCCATTTTTCTGCTGGTGCTAAGCAAAATCAATGCCCAATTCTTATTTTCAGTCCCTTTATCCCGAAAATTATCTTTCTGTCTGCTTTGGTCCGTTTACCTTTAAACGGACGACCTGCAGAGTCTTCAACTTTATATCTGTATTTCAGTATACAGCCATATACCCTATTATGTATTTTAAAATTGTACAATAGGTATAATAGGAAATTTTAGAATTGCTTTGAATAAATCTCCATCTATTTCCAGTTTTAATGAACCATTCTGCAACTCGGCAAGACTCTTTGCGATTGATAAACCCAGTCCGTTTCCTTCAGTATTTCTTGAATAATCACCTCTGGTAAATCTTTCCATCAGTTCTTCTTCACTCATATCCAGTTGCTCTTTAGAAGTGTTTTTGAAGATAATTACTGCATTGTTATCAATCTCTTCAATTGATAAATAAACTCTGGTATCCGGCTGAGCGTACTTGCAGACATTATTCATCAGATTATCAAATATACGCCACATTCTTCTTCCATCAGCCATAATCGGGATTTCCCCATCGGATTGTTTAGTAATTAATGTCAGTTTGCTGTTTTCGAGTTTTTCAGCATATTCACCAGAAGCCTGTGTTAAAAATACATTTGCATCACATGGAGCAAGACTGACCTCAAGGTTTCCTGTTGATGCTTTCGATGCTTCAACTAAATCCTCAATCAATCTCTTTAATCTCTCAGATTGCCTTACCAGTACCTCTGAGTACTCTTTTATCTTCTGATTTTTGGTATTTTCTTCACTTATCAGGGAAGCATAGTTGATGATTGAGGTTAACGGAGTTTTAATATCATGTGAGACATTAGTAATTAATTCTGTCTTCATTCTTTCGGATTTCAATCTATCCTCCACGGCAATTGCCATCCCTTTAGAAACCTGATTAAGGTTTTCTCCATGTTTTTTAAAATCAAGAATCAGATATTTTGTATCTATCTTACAATTTAAATCGCCATTCGCCAGACTTTCAGCACCATCCCTTAACTTTTTCATATTTAATGCAATACAGAAAACCAACGGAATAAATATAATAAACTTAAATAAATAATATACCGGAATATTGCGGAAAATAGTATCCGCAAATAAGACAAACACTGTAGCAGTAACTGTTTTCCAGACAATTGGAACAGCAACTGTTAAACTGACAATGACGTTGCCAATTATTTTTATTAACCTGAAACAATACGACAACATTTTTCTAAGCACAGTTATTATCTGATAGGCAATAGTGTTTTTAATTAATGTCTTCGTCTTTAATCTTGATACAAAAGACATAATCAGACACAGAATTATAGCTAAATCAATTATTGAGGCAGTGACCATATAAATGACCAATATTACGATATGGTCAATACCGTTAAGCAGGCCAAAATAATCAGGTATTAAAAATGTAACAAATATAAACAAAACTGCCATTACTAACAATAAGTCAAATGGAACTTTATTTAAAAGGCCGGCATGTAATTTTTCATCTTCGTCATTATAGCCAATTACATTCATTAAGCTTACAAAGCTGTATACATCAGCAACCAGTAATGCCAATGCTATAAAATAAATGTTATAGCGCAATCCATATAATAACCCGATAGTGTTTGACAGAAAACTATACTTGTCATTTGTATGAAAGGGATAAATTATTGCCGATTTAATAATATAATAATCGTCAGTGAATTTTTCATCTTCTGGGTTATGTAAAACGTCATAACCATTTTCTCCATATTTATAGAAATAATATTCATATTGCCAATCCTCTACTGACTCTGCAAAACGGCTTCTTTTTACAACATCGCCATTAACGTCTGCAATTTCAAAGGCAAGATTTCCATTATCTTCTACTACTTCATCATTTGACGAATCAAGATATAATCCAAACTCATTCAAACTGTCCCTGTAAACAAAATCCTCTGCAGCATAATAAAACAGCTGTCTTTCATTTTTAGAATAGAAATCTGCTTCAAGGAAAACAAATATTGCTAAAAACGAAGCTAATAATAAAAACGTAGAAAACAGACTTATTAAGAACAGTGATGTTTTTCCCACTATACTTCTAGAAAACTTCTTCATTTCAATACCTCTTTTCAATTTTATAACCCTGTCCAAAGATAACCTTTATATATCTCGGCTCTGCCGGAGTAATTTCTAACTTTTCTCTTAAATGGCGGATATGCACCGCAACAGTATTTTCTGCACCATATGGCTTTTCATTCCATATACTGTTGTATATTTCCTTTGGTGAAAATACCTTTCCCGGATTACTCATCAGCAGTTTTAAAATCTCATATTCCTTTGGAGTAAGGGCAACCTCGTTTCCGTCCAACAGAACCTGTTTAGTTGAGTCATCCAGTTCAATACCACCAATTATAATTTTCCCGGTTTCTTCATTACCGGAGCCATATCTTAAATATCTTCGAAGTTGAGATTTGACTCTCGCTGTAACTTCCAGGGGATTAAATGGTTTTGTGATATAGTCATCAGCTCCGACTGTTAATCCCAATACCTTATCTGCATCTTCCCCTTTAGCAGTTAATAGAATAATCGGAACAAAACTGTTCTCTCTGATTTTATTTAAAGCTGTAATTCCATCCATTACCGGCATCATAATATCCATTAAAACTAAATGAATGTCTTCTTTTTCTACAATATCTAAAGCCTGTTTACCATTAAACGCTTCATAGATTTTGTAATCCGGGTCAGATAAATATATTTTTAAAGCATTAACAATATCTTTTTCATCATCAACAATCAGGATATTCTGCATATCACATCACTCCTTTCTTCGTTAACCATTATATCAGTGCTGCCTGCTTATTTGTTATTAAGATTTATTAAGAACTTATTAAAAAAGAGGCAAGAGTAATCACTGTTTCAGACCGGCTCAAATCATTTTTTCTTTTTTGATAAGCATATCTTCAGCAAGTTGTCTTTCTGTTAATGGACTATCTGTTATCACATGATTTGAAAAAAATTTTTTTTGTAAAGCCAGCGCTATTGTTACTGTAAATATTTTCTCCGGAGTACCAGGGACCCAGAGAAAGGCCACATAACTGCTGCCAATAGCCAGTAGAGTTTTATTTTTAAAACAGTAACCGAAAATAATGAACAGATATCCCCAACCATTAGTAATCACCCAGGCAATCAGTAAACATAAAGCCAGATAAGGATTACATACAATCTTATAAATGGCCATAAAATAGTTTTTAATTCCAGACATTTTTCATCTGTCCCCCAAAATTATTACGATATTTTCCATGTTCAATCGGCTTCCAGGATACTTTGAGAAATAATGCTGCCAAAGATATTGGTATATAGGTAAACATGAAAAACGGAAAAGTGAATATATATAATATTTTCTTCTGACAGCTGGTATAAATATTTCTCCATTCGGTTATTGTTGTTATTAAACCTAAAATAAATAAAGTCAAATACATGTTTAGAAAAAACTGCGCAATAGATTTAAAAGCTATCATATAGTCATTGCCACAAATAGCGGCATCAACTGATAAAACAACATTTAACACTATCGAAATAATGGAAAGTACAAATGCCGGCATACTGTTCATCAACATATCAAAACAGGAAAAATTACCCTTAAGCGAATTTGTAATTAATTCCTTGCCATATTTGTTGAAGACCTGAATGTATCCTTTTACCCATCTTAATCTCTGATGAACTGATTGTGAAAATTTTGTTGGCTGTTCATCAAAAAGCACTGCTTTTTCACAATAAGCTATTTTCTTCCCTTGAGTAATATGGTGAATTGAAAACTCGATATCTTCTGTCAACAGATGAAATGGCCATCCTTTTTGCTCTTCAATAATCTCTTTACTGACCAAAAATCCTGTACCGGAAACCGCACAACTGCTATGAATTATATAACGGGCACCATTGAGAAACTGACTTTCTCTTAAAAATGACAAAGCATAACCGGCGCTGATCCAATTACTATCATAGTTTTTGCTGTTTCGATAACTGGTTACGATATCATTTCCTTCCGCAAAAACTCTATTCATTTCTTCAATGTAGTTTGCTTTTAGAATATTGTCAGCATCAAAAATGAAATACCCGTCAAATTGATTTGGATATTCTCTTATAATGGATTTCAGCATCGCATCTAAAGCATATCCTTTTCCAACTAAAACTTTATCCGTTCTGCAATAAGTAACCGCTCCTTTATTTCTGGCAATCTTTTCAGTATTATCATTACAGTTATCAGCCATTACAAAAATTGTAATCTTTTCTTGCGGGTAAGTTTGCTGATGAATGCTGTCAAGCAGTTCTCCTATAACTTTTTCTTCATTTCTGGCACAAATCAATACAGCATATTTCTTATTTTCAACGTTTTCATTTCCTGGTTTTTTATGGGAAAAAATCTTTATAGGAATATATAAAAACTGATAGAAATAACAAACAACAAATAACAGTGAAATTAAATAATTGATAAAACTCAACATCTCCATAATAGACATCTCCTTTAACACATTGTCATTTTATCACTATTGCTGATTAAGATAATAGTAGTAAAATCTTTAAGAATTTCTTAAGATTCCTGTTAAAGCATTCTGAATTTAAACAATCTTCATAAAAAAAAGCGCAAATTATAACCTATTCATAATAATCCGTTCTTTTTAAGATAAATGCTGTATCCATAAAAAAAGCAGTTTTTTTAAATTAATCCTTGCATTGAAAATGTATTGCCGCGCTTTTTACTTTAACTGCTAACAATCATAATTTTTCACTCAGTCATAAAAATAATTCAACATATGTTTACGACAACAGGTTTTTTCTGCTTTCTATTTGACATACTTCCCTCAGTAATCATACAAAAAAATACTAACTCATTTTAAAGTTATTATTTATCGGCAATCTGAAATAAGTTTACCGGTTTATTAACTGTTTAATAATTCTGTCAATCACTTTAATCAGATCACTAGCCAGAAGTGAGTATGGCGAATTATTAATACACCAGTAATCAGCAGCCAGTGAGTGAATATATACTGCTGAAATAATCGATTCAATTGTACATTTCTGAGCCAGAAAACCGGAAATAATACCACATAAAACATCTCCTGAACCGGCTTTGGCCAAAGCATTATTACCTGTGGTATTAATAGTTGTATGTCCCTTATAACTGATAAGGGTATGCTCACCTTTTAATACAATGGCCAGATTAGGAAAACTGACAGTATATCTCTGCAGGTCATCAATTATAATTTCCTGACTGTAAGGGAAAGTTCTTTTATATTCACCCAAATGAGGAGTAATTACTGTAAGCACATCTCTTTTTAATAAATCTAAATTTTTTTTCAGATAATTAAGTCCATCAGCATCAATAACAACCGGAATATCTGTTTCCAGTACTCTTTTGACTAAATATTCAGTTGTCGGATTTATACCTAACCCTGGACCAATCACAATTAAAGAATAGTTATCAAAATTTAAACGATTTTCCATCTGATATCTGATATTGTAAATATCGAATGTTTCAGTTAAAGCTTCTACTAACTGCTTATTAAAAGCATCTGCTACTTCAGGATATGATAATAATGTCAGATAACCGGCACCTGTCTTCATAATAGCGGAACCACAAAGCAGTGAGGCTCCAATTTTACCTTCACTGCCGGCAATCAGTAAAACTCTTCCATAACTTGTCTTGTGTGAATGTTTTTTTCTTTGTGGAATCATCTCTTTGATTTCTCTTAACGTATTAATAGAAATATTACTTTGAGCTTTTTCAATTGCCTGATGAGAAATTCCTATGTTGTCAATAACCAGTTTGCCGGTATAACTGCTGGCCGGATATAAATAATATCCCGGTTTAATCAACTGCAGAACAACTGTTTCATCAGCTTTTATTGTTGATTTATCGATACATCCATTGTCAGCATTAACTCCTGAAGGAACATCACAACTTAAAACATAACAGTCCGATTCATTAATTTTATCAATCAGATAGTTAAAAGGAAAATATATTGTTTCATTAATGTCATAGCCAAACATACAATCAACAACATAAATGTTTTTTTCTATTATCCGGCTTATCCTTCTGACATCATCTGTTACTTCAACATTTTTATCCAGCACTGCTGAAATCCTTCGGCTTTTTAGATTGAAGTGCACAAGCAGCGGTTTAACATTTGTTTCCTTTAGCAGAATATCAGCTAATGCTATTCCAACATCACCATTAGAATTATTACCACTTATTATCAGAACTTTTTTAATGTTTTGTCTTAAAATAGCATTACAGAGACTGACCGCAGCAGAAAAAATCAAATCATCACGACTATAACGATTCATTATTATTTCTTCACTAATAATATCCTGGATCTGATTTCTCTTAAATATTTTCATAACTATTTAATATTGTGTTTATAAAATGACCTGTTATCTAAAGCAAAACTTCTGGCAGTAAATTCCTCATCCGGAACGTTCCATAATTCCTTTTCAATCATTACCATTTTGGCATCAAAATTGTCAATGAAATTTAAAGCTTCAGCTTCAATAATCAGCGGTAATACTGGCGAACCATATTCATACTGACCATGATGAGATAAAATCATATGTCTTAATAAGATTACCTCTTTTGAGTCTATTTTAAGTTTATCCGCACTGTCTTTTACAATAGTTTGAGAAATTGAAATATGGCCGATTAATTTTCCCTCCAGGGTATATTCCGTTAATGGAGCAGTTGTCAGTTCTACCACTTTGCCAATATCATGCAGCAATACGCCGCCAACCAGCAAATCCCGGTTTAAATACGGATAATTGATACAGACCATATCTGCCAGTTTTAACATCCCGTAAACATGGGTTGCCAGACCGCCGTAATATTCATGATGGTTTCTTACTGCGGCAGCTGAAGAATAAATCTCCGTTTCATAAGTACGATAAATGTCAGCGACTATTCTATATATATCCTGATTCCGTATTGATTTAATAAATTCATTAATTCCTTTTTTTAAAGTTTCAGTACTATAGGGACCGGTAAAAACAAATTCCTGCATGTCAACTTCACCCTCTATTTCACTGCACTCTAAAACCTTCAATTGCAGAGCGTTACGATAGGTAATTACATCACCACGAACATTCATAACTTTTCCCGGTTTAATAATGGCTGACTGTCTTTCCTTAACATCCCACAGTTTTCCTTCTATCTCTCCAGAATTATCTCTGAAAAAGATAGATAAATATGGAGAACCGGTATTTGTCACTCCTTCTTTTACCTGCGAAATCAGCAAAGGCGTATTTATGCTTAAAGAACTTTTGAACTCACTAATCTTCATAATCTAACTCCCCACTTTCTAAAGATATTATCTGTCTGACTAAATTACTTTCAAAACCTTTAGCCAGCAGATATCTGTATACATTATTATATAGATTTTTATCACTATATCTGTTCTTATATCTTCTTATTGCTTTATCATAAGCAATTTTAGCATTTTTATACTCGCTTTGTTCATCTTTTTTCAAATCCAGCGCCAATACTACTTCGCTGATATTTTCAAATCCTTCTTTTATCAGTCTTTCTTTCAAAATATGTACTGTCTCTTTAAAGGATTTATTTCTAATCCCTGATAAGATTTTTCCCGCTTTTGAGACAGCCATCTCAAACTGCAGTTCAGAATCAATATTTTCACTATATTTTTCAATCAGCTCATCATTAATTCCCCTTCTTTTTAAGGTTTGAATTGTTTTATTTTTTCCGACCTGTCTAATTGAATCAACATAGAATTGTGTTTCCACTACTGCCTCATCGGATTGAAAACCGGCAATTTTAAGTTTTTTAATAATCTTATCCTTATCCAGATCAGTCAGCCCTTTTATAGTATAAAGCATTTCTCTGATTTCTTTTTCAGTGCGGTCACTGCTTTCCAGCCTTCTCAGACACCTGTTATAACTGTAAGCCAGCAGATGCATTTTTTCTAATGACCGCAAATCTGATTCACCTATTAATTGACCGATTCTATAATTTGAAGATAAATAATCATCCAGACTGATTTTAAAAGTAATTTTACAGTCTTCATCAACTATATCAATTTTAACATAATCTTTACTCGTTTTTATATTTTCTACTTTCATTAGTGGCCCTCTTAAATATTACTACAATAATGTTATATTTCCTCAATTTTCCAGTCAGTTATTTTACCACATACCACTCTATAGGCTTTGTTGGCTTTACGGGCTAAATAAATGTCATTTACAGAATCTGAATAAAAGTTTTCTATTTCTTCCAGCCTGTATCCGGCTTTAATAAATCTGTTTACCTTTTCTTTACCACTGCAGTTTTCAGATAATACTTCTCCGGTATGCATATTAACTTCTGAGGCAATCAAATGTCTGATATTCAATTTCCTGCAGGCCGGTCCAACCAGAAAATATGCTGAGGCACTTATAACAATATCACTTTCCTGTTTTAAGTCATTATACCAGTTGTTGATTTTATCTATTCTTTCATCCCAAAATGTTTCCAGCTTCTCTTCGATATTTTTTACACCTTTTAAATAACTGTAAAAGTACCTTTTCATTTCTGTTTTATCAATAATCCTTAATCCCCACAGGATAAAGCCCGCAAGCTGTCGAGGTAAAAATCTTAAAAGGCTTAAATCTTTTTTTATATTATATAAATAAAACTCTGCTGTGCTGTCTTTTGGATATATTGTCTTGTCCCAGTCATAAACATTCATTATTAATCACCATTTTAATTTTAGCATAGATTTAATTTATTCACATTATTTCACATAAACAAAACATAATTTACATACACATGTTTGTTACTATATGGTTGCAAGAAGAATATTCTTGTGACAATATTATTCTCCTTTCTATTTTTAGAAAAATATTGATCCCCCTTAAAATATTAGGTTGATGGCCTCTGAATTAAGAAAACATTTAAAAAACGGTATCGCTTAAAGGCTATACCGTTTTTTGTTAGACAGTGTTATTATTCGCTACATAAACGCTCTCATACTGCAGCTGACCATTCTGTTTATAAACTTACTCATCTGTTCTTTACTGTATCTGTCATAACATCCGATAAAAACATTCATCAGCCCGTTCGACAAATGGATATAAAGCATTTCTATTTCAGCATCACTGGCATTATTTAAATGTTCTTTCCAATACGAAACACTCTTTTCTTTGGCCATATCATATATTTTCTGTAAAATACTGGTACTTACTCCCTGAAAAATCAGTACACGGCAGGCCTCTTCATGTTCTCTAACCGTTCTATATATCGCATCAATAAGGCCTGGAACGTCAAAATTATCCATCATTTTCAGACTTTTCTGGAATTCATCAAGCAGTTCTCGCTCAATATTTTCTAACAGATGAAAACAATCATTATAATGTGCATAAAAAGTCGCACGATTAAGACCCGCCAGTTCACAGACACTCTTTACAGTAATTTTATTGACAGGTTTTTCTTTAAGTAATTCTAAAAGTGCTTCTTTTAAAACTTTTCGTGTGTAACGAACTCTTGCATCAACTTTTTTCATATTCCTTCTCCCAAAATAAAAACTGCATCATTTTTCAACACTATTTCATTATCTATTGATTATTTACGTAAAATAACCGATAACAGTTGTTGATTTTTCTTTTTTTTATTATACTGTAATTGTGAAAGATAATCAACACTTGTCGTTTATTTTGGAGGTGACTTTTGTGTTTAAAAAATATCTGATAACAGGTGCAACGGGTTTTCTCGGACGCACTGTTGTAGGTAAACTTCTGGAGAAAAAAGCTGAAGTTTATGCTTTAGTCATGGAAAATGATCCATTGGTACAACAGCTTCCTGATGAAGTTATTCGTATTTTCGGTGATGTCTGTGACAGCGACTCACTGCTTCCGCTGTTTTCATATGCTGACAATCAGACATGCGTTATTCATTGCGCCGGTATTGTATCAGTTGCTTCCAATCCCGGCAAAAAAGTCTTTCATGTCAATGTTGGAGGAACAAAAAACATTGTCAGATTATGTATGGATTATAAGGTAGGAAAAATGGTGTATATCAGTTCTGTTCATGCAATCCCTGAAAAACCCAAAGGAACAACAATTACTGAAGATGCTCAATTTTCTCCGGATGTAGTTGAAGGTGATTATGCAAAAAGCAAAGCTATGGCAACTGCCTATGTTTTGGAAGCTGCCGGAAACGGATTAAATGCCAGCGTCGTGTTTCCTTCCGGCATTATCGGACCAGGCGACAGCGGCCAGGGCAGTATAACCAGTACATTATTATCTTTTATCGCTGGAAAACTGCCCTTTGCTATGCAGGGAGGATATGATTTTGTCGATGTTCGTGATGTTGCAAAAGGTATAATCGGCTGTTCAAAAAACGGGCTGCCGGGACATGGTTATATTCTTTCCGGCCATTATGCTACTATTAGTGAAATTCTGGAAACAGTAAAGGAAATTCTTAATCTCAAATATAAAGTATCTTATTTACCTATCCCTTTGGCCAGATTTGCTGCTGCGATTTATGAAAAATGGTGTTTACGAAAGAAAAAACCTCTATTTTTTACCCCCTATGCTGTCAACGTTCTTGATTCTAATGGCAAATTCAGTTATAAATCTGCCAGTGAAACTTTCGGTTATAAGCCAAGATTATTAAAGGATACTCTGTATGACACAATTCAATGGCTAAAAGCAACCAAATAAATCATATAAATTAAAAAACAATTTCAAATATTACAAAGGGATGTTCCAGACATCCCTTTTGTGTTTTTGTAAAATCAGAAACTGTTTATAAATGCTCAGTTTTCAAGAATTTTCATAAATTCATGGCCGGTAATAGTTTCTTTTTCAATCAGATAATCTGCCAACTCATTCATTTTATCTCTGTTTTCTTCAAGAATCCTTTTCGCATTACCATGAGCTTCAGCTATAATATTTCTCACTTCTTCATCAACTAAACGTGCTGTTTCTGAAGAACATGTCATCCTGCCTTGACCTCCAAGATAATCATTACCACCTGTCTGTAAAGCCATCATTCCAAATGTTTCAGACATACCATAGCGGGTAACCATATTTCTGGCAATCTCTGTTGCTCTTTCTATATCATTTGATGCACCGGTAGTTATTATATTAAATACAATTTCCTCAGCTGCTCTACCTCCACAAAGAACTTCAAGTTTTTGACAGGCATCCTTTTTACTGTAAAGTGATTTTTCCTCTTCTTCAACTTGCATAGTGTAGCCCAGTGCCCCTGATGTCCTTGGAACAATGGTTATCTTCTGCACTGGCGCAGAATTTGACTGTTTAGCTGCCACAAGAGCATGACCTATCTCATGATAAGCTACTATGCGCTTTTCATCTTCAGATAAGATAGCATTCTTCCTTTCTGCTCCGGCAATAATTACCTCTACAGACTCTACCAAATCCTTTGTGGTTACCAGATTACTATTCATACGAACTGCCCTTAGGGCTGCCTCATTAACAATATTGGCCAGTTGGGCTCCTGAAGCACCAGCCGTCATACGGGCAATGAGGTTAACATCAATGTCTTTTTCTGTCTTGATTTTCTTTAAATGAACTTCTAAAATTGCTTCCCGACCGGTTAAATCCGGAAGTTCAACTCTGACCTGTCTGTCAAAACGACCTGGTCTCAATAACGCCGGATCTAAAACGTCCGGTCTGTTGGTAGCCGCAAGAATTATTACGCCCTTATTTCCTTCAAAACCATCCATCTCTGTTAAAAGCTGATTTAATGTCTGCTCACGCTCATCATTAGTGCTTAAACCTGTATCTCTTCTCTTTCCGATTGTATCTATTTCATCAATAAATACGATACATGGAGCTTTCTTGTTGGCCTGATCAAAAAGTTCTCTGACCTTAGCGGCACCTCTTCCGACAAACATTTCTACGAATTCAGAACCTGAAATCGAGAAGAATGGAACATCGGCTTCTCCAGCCACTGCTTTGGCTATAAGTGTTTTACCAGTTCCCGGAGGACCTACCAACAATACTCCTTTAGGACATTTTGCGCCAATTTTTTCATATTTTCCCGGATTATTAAGATAGTCAATAATCTCTACTAATGCTTCCTTGGCTTCTTCCTGACCGGCGACATCTTCAAATGTTTTCTTATCATCATCAGCGGTATAAATCTTAGCTACTTCCCGACCTTTAATATTAAGACCTGAAGCACCCAGTTTACCGGCCATGTTTTTGCTGATTCTTCTGCCAATTAAACTGAAAATCAGCATTGGAACACCATAGCTCAACAATAATGATAAAAATACATTGGGTTTTTCAGGAATTTCTGCTCCATAACTTACCCCTTTTTCCTGTAGAAGTTGAGGAAGTGAAGGATTATCTACTATACCTGTTTTAAAATAGTAAACTTTACCATCTGCTTCTTTTGTATAATTAATTTGTGTATCGGTAAAATGAACCTGTACTACATCACCGGCTTCTACAGCGGTAATAAAATCAGAATAGCTGGTTAACTGCATTTGCCTGGAAATATACATCGGCACAAATAACCAGTTAAACAGGAATATAACCAATATTACCAATCCATAATAATAAAGTAGAGTTTTTGGTATTTTATTACGGTTGGTTGAATTTGTATCTTTCATATCTAATGCCTCGCTTTTTGAAAATACTTCTCATCCAACATCATGTTGTGTTATTATAATTATAGGTTCATTATCTTGACATAATCAATAGACAAAACTGACGTTTTTGTTGGATTGATAAATTATAAAAGGGGGAAATTATGGAAAGAAAACAAAATAACAGACCTTCATCTACAAAAAAGAATCTGATGGATGCTTACTGGAGTCTTTATGAACTCAATAATCCGGATAAAATTACAGTGAGAATGATTACTGATAAAGCAGGCTATAATCGCGGAACTTTTTATGCCTATTTTCTGGATATAGAAGATTTGCATAATCAGATAGAAGAAGAATTACTGCCGACAGAAGAAAACTTTGATAAATTACGTGAAGCAACCTTTTCTAAAAACAGCCGTAAAATAATTGATATTCTGATACAGAAAAACAAAGCTTCAGGAAAAAGAATCAGTTTGCTTTTGAGTTCTAAGGGGACTCTGTCATTTCAGACTAAATTTAAACAAAGACTTCAAAAACTGATTATGAAATATGCGCCTTTGGATTTAAAAGATTCAGAAAAAGTTATCAGTTACAAAGTGGATATTGTATGTAATATTTTTTATGCTACTTTATGTTACTGGTACAATAAGGGACATCAGTTTTTTTCTGATGAAGAAATGATTAACCTGATGTTGAAAGTAATTTTTTTCGGATTAACTGACGAAAACATGAAACAGGAATGACTTTACCATTTTCAGTCAATGTTAATAAATATTAAAAGAAACATCCTTCATAAATGTTTCTTTTTCAGATATCTTCTTTTTTGTCAGTTTATATTTTCAGCCGGTCAGTCTAAATCATCTCTGGTCAGATGTTCTCTAATCATTCTATCGCGACATTCCCAGCACATACTTTCATAAACATCATTGCCACCCATGACAACCTGTTCTCCACTGGTACAGACATATCCATCAGCATCAAATCTGGTATTGACAGTGGCTTTTCTGCCACATCTGCAGATAGACTTGATTTCTGTAATTGAATCTGCCAGCTCAAACAGTCGTTTGCTTCCTGGAAAAAGATTGGTCATAAAATCAACTCTTAAACCGAAACACAAAACCGGAATATCGTGATAGGTAACCAGAACACGTAAATCATCAACCTGTTCAGGGGTTAAAAACTGACATTCATCACAGATGATAACATCTATATTTTTTGGACACTTTTCAACCAGTGAATCTTCAGCATAGATTACATCAGCCTGAGCTTGTAATCCTATTCTGCTTTTCAGTATCGTGACACCATCCCTGTCATCTAAAGCCGGTTTAATCAGCCAGACCTTTTTTCCCTTTTCCTCATAATTAAATTTTGTCATTAATGCATTTGCGGTTTTTGAAGAACCCATTGCTCCAAATTTAAAATATAATTTTGCCATAGATATTACCTCGACTTTATTATAAGATACCAGGGTTTAAATTTCCACCAATTACTGACTTTTCTCAACAAAAACCAAACTTGATACAAATTGAATATTGATAAGCAGATAGATTATAATTTACATATAAGACTGTACATAACATTATATGACTGAATCAATACTGAAAACAGGAGGGATAATATGAATAGACAGAAGTTTGACCAGTTAGTCAGTACATTTGTGACAACTCTTGATAAAAACGATAATCCTCTGCAGATGAATTCATTCGGCATCAAACACAATGGCAACTGTTTTATCCACCGGTTTAACCGGCATAATGAACCATCTGATATCAGAAGTCTCAGTAAGACTGTAATGGCTCTTGTTACCGGAAAAGTAATCGAACTGTCACAAAAAGGACTGTATTCTTACTTTAATACCGATACTTTAATTTTTCCTGTTATTGAAAAGAAAGTAAATCTTACTAATCAGGATAATTTAGAGTTTTTAAAAAAAATTAGAGTAAAACATCTTCTAACGCATACCATTGGCTATGACAGAAGGCTGCTTATGCGTAAGGATATATTAGATATTGATCCTTCTGACTATCTTGATTATGTTATCAATTATCCGATTAAGTATGAACCAGGGGAAAAATATCTCTATTCCAATGCCGGTTTTTATCTTTTGTCAGTGGTCCTGCAGGAATTTTTAAATGAAGATTTATTTGATTTTATTGAAAGAGAACTGTTTAAACCACTGGAAATAAAAAACGCTTTTTGGGTAAAGTACGGCAACTACCTGGCAGGAGCAACCAGACTCTGGCTGCAGCCGGAAGATTTAATAAAAATAGGTGAATTATTACTCCATAGGGGCAATTACCGAAATAAGCAGATTCTACCGGAATCCTGGATTGATAAAATGACAGGTATCAAGGTGATTAACACTGACTCAGATTCGGTTATGCGTAAACATCTGCTATATTATGCTTATGGTTATGGAATCTGGATTGGAAAAGAAAAGTTGTATTTTGCCTCTGGTACAGATGGACAGTATATCGTCGTTATTCCTGAAAAAAACAGCATAATAATTACGCAGGCTACCCAAAAGGATACTGAACCAATTAGACAGATTATTGATGAAATTATTGAAAACCTATAAACCGGTTGTCAAAAAACAAGGTGTATCCTGCCAGGGATTACACCTTTTTCACTTTAAAGAAATATCTGTTATTTAATAGAAATTAAGCTGTAGTAAAACTGAAAAACAGCGCCAGAATAATAATCAGGATATAGACTATTATTATACCGGCTATTGTAAAAGCAATAACTCTTCCGATTTTTCTGGACCTTCTATTTTTAATTGCCAGCTGCTCGTTTATGCGGGACAGCTGTTCAGCTAAAACATCCGGTTTTTCTTCAATCTCAATTTTAGAACCCAGCAGTAAACTTACCGGCACCTCTAAAACTTCTGCCAGTCTTATCAGCAGGTCAGAATCCGGAACAGAAAGACCTTTTTCCCATTTTGAAACAGTCTGTCTTACAACATTAAGTCTTGTTGCCAGTTCTTCCTGTGTCATACCTTTTTTCTTGCGAAGCGATTTCAAATTTTCCTGGAACATAGCATTTTCCTCCCTTACACCATCATTATATTTATAAATGTGGCGTTACCTCCAGCAATACAAAATAACATTTTCAAATATTTCACTACCGGTTTTAAAATCAGCATATTTTAAAAAGGATGTACAATCATTTAAATACATCCTTTAAAAACCATGCTTAATGCTTACCTACTGAAACAGCTCACTGGCCTGACGGGTAGAATCATAATCGGAATCTCTGCCGATAACATAACCTGCATGATTATAAGGTTTAACAGCAGCTTTTCCCTCATCAGTGTCACCGAATTCAATAAATACTTCCTGTAATGCTTTAACCAGTTCAAAAGTCATCTTTGGACAGACCGATTGTCTGGCAACCGATACAGTATCATTCATTATATAATCTGAAACAGCAATGACTTTAATAATATCCCATATTGTCTTACCTTCCGCAGCCAACTGCGGATAAGTAGCTTCAAAAGCTTCAATAGATGCTGTTTCTTTTCTGACATCAGCATAGCCGACCGTAATATTACATTCACCCTTTAATAAGTTTTCCATTAAAACAGAAAAACCACTTTCATCAATAATTACATTCTCTAAATTTTCTATTGTACGTTTTTCATTTTCGACACCTTCGCCAAAAGTTTTGTTTAACCATAAACTTGGAAAAATGTAGCCGGCAGCCGAACTTCTTGCTCCGACATTCCAGCTGACTTCATTTATATCTTCCCAGGTCAAAGTACCGGTTTGAACTTTTTCAAATAGTTCTTTACCAATATCAGTAGCAACATTTACATAGATTAGCGAAACGTATCCGACAGCTGTCCCCTTGGCATCGCGGGTTTTCCCGGTATTCCAGGGTTCAATTCCCAAAGCAGGGTCAATTACCTCACCATCATCACCGGCAATACCATAACGCAGGGCTTCAACCAACAGATCAATGCCGGCTGAATATAACACATAAGTATCAGCAGGAACAAAACCGATATCAGCAGTACCGGAAACCAGACCGTCACAAACAGCTGTATAGCTTGCTGCTACCGATACATCTACTTCATCAACTGTGTATCCTCTCAATTCCAGACCATCAATTATTATTTGCGCCAGAGAGCGGTATCCTGATTCAAAATTACCACTGGCAGCCTCCATAATAACATCAGCATCTTTTGACGGAACTAATAAAACTGTTAATTTTTCAATATATTTATCATCCATCTGTTTTTTACCACGACAGCCGGTCATTAAAACAACCAGCAAAATATTCAGCAAAATAATTAAAATCTTTTTCATTGAGATAATTCCCTCGCTTTACTCCTTTATTGTATTACCTGAGAAATAAAAATACCATATTTAAACTAAGTTTTATTCAATTTTGAACTCCATTTCGCTATAATTAGATTATATATCAGTAAAAAGGAAAGGGACATGAATAAGACAGTTCAAATAATCAGTATCGTTTTCTGTATCATTTTTGCGATATTTTCGACAATCTTCAACAATAAATTCAGAAAAGACATAGAAAACAGTATCGAAGAAAATCAGTTGGAAATAGAAAAACAGACAAAAAAATATCTGTTTTTTCTACTGTTTATTGTGCTGACTGCAATACTTTTTACCATAACTGTCATACTGATAATAAAAGAAACTTAACAGTCTCTTTTATTTTACTCTTTTAGCTATTACCAGAAATCTGCCATTTTTATAAGCAAAATCACAGGTTGCCAGAGTTATCAGTTTATCTCCATATTCAGCAGTTACACCTGTATCATACAGAGAATATTTTTTACAGCTGCTGACATAATCGTCAAATTCCTTACTGCTTTCGGCATCGATAAAATTATAAAACTTAAATTTATCATTACCGGTATTTACCCTGACACTAAAGACCGCTATAATCTGATACTGATGACATTCATTGATGGTATCAAAGTTTATTATTGGATGTTCACGATAAAATTCAATATTTTTATATTTTAAAAGTGCCGCAAACATTGAACCGTCACTTCGGTGATGGCCATGAATTATTACATTATCAGAAGGAAGGAAAACATCACATTCCTCCTGGGCATAGGGCAGACCGCTTTTCGAATACTCTTTATTAAAATTTTTATACAGGTAATAGTCTTTGACACTCTTTACCTGCATTACCGGAAAATCAATCGTCGTATTTTCAATCTGAATCCAACCTACCATATGATTATTCTTTTCATACAGTTTCTGATATGATTCAAGTTTTCTTTTTTCAATTTCTGCCAGGGTTTCTTCCTTTTTTTCAGTGTTATTTTCCGGAATCTTTATTGTTTCTCCTCTATCAATCTTATCTATTAGACTGGAAATCTCCTTTTTAGATTTAGAAGCTTCCGCATAATAGTAAATAACAAAAGAAGAACTGATTAAAAAGATCACTAACAGTAATCCGATAATAATGTTAAACTTTATACGTACTCTTTTTTCAATATTCATACTAAAATAATACCACACTTTATCAGGTATATCCTATAATAAAAATATGAAAATGAAAACTATTATTAAAACTTCCACAAATCTGAATAATTATCTGAAACAGTTATTCTTTTCTAAAAAGGATATTCATCTTTTAAAAATGGAAAAGCGGATAAAGGTTAATAATAAAACTGTTACTGGTGATGTCAATCTCAATAAGGATGATGTCTTAGAAATAGATATTATCAAAGATGAGGAAATAGATAAAACTCCTGTCAGGCAGCCTTTAAAAATACTTTATGAAGATGATTTCATCCTGGTTGTCGACAAGCCGGCTGGGATTATCATTCACAGCGACGGCAACAAAAGCGATATAACTCTGGATAATCTGGTTGCCGGTTATTATCAGTCAACCAGTCAAAAACATCGCCTGTTGCATGTCCACAGGCTGGACAAAGAAACAAGTGGCTGTATCCTGTATTGCAAACAGTCATTTCTGATAGCTTATTTTGATTACTGTCTTGCCAATAACCTGATTCAAAGAAATTACCTTGCCATGGTAACAGGTATTATCAGTAAGGAAATAACAATCAGTAAAAAGATTGGAAAAGACAGACATGTCAATAACAGATATCGAATTTCTGACCGTGGTAAACCGGCTATCACCCATGTCAGACCATTGAAATATGAAAATGACACAACCTTAATAAAATGCCGTTTAGAAACCGGTAGAACTCACCAGATTAGAGTACATCTGAATTCCATAGGTCATCCTGTAATAGGTGATACCATTTATCAGGGTAAAAAACATCAGCGACTGATGCTGCATTCTTTTCAGATATCATTCATTCACCCGATAACCAAAGAACAGATACAAGTAGAATCAGATATTTCAAATTTTTTCATCAAACCCGACTAAAAAAGAGCAGATGCTCTTTTTTTACTTTATCCAATAATGTTCATAGCATCTAAGGCAATCAGTATAAAGACAATTACAAGTCCCGTTATACCAAGCGCTATGATAATATCCAACTGTCTGACAGTAATATTTAATTTATCATATTGTGCTTCTTTTACTTTTTGCCATGCCGATTTTTCTTTTTCCATTATTTTCTGGCTACGTATTTACGAATATCAATTGCTACAGCTGTTACAATGACCAACCCTTGAACAATGAAGTTAAAATAAGGGTTAACACCTAAAAACTGTAAAACAATTTTTAATAGTTC
Organism: Erysipelotrichaceae bacterium; assembly: GCA_050950925.1. Taxonomy (GTDB): domain Bacteria; phylum Bacillota_I; class Bacilli_A; order Erysipelotrichales; family Erysipelotrichaceae; genus UBA1783. The sequence goes on along the minus strand of JBMNIN010000004.1, from coordinate 39,472 downwards.
AAAGACCAGTACACCAATCAGCATTCCACTGACTGTACCAATACCACCGGTCGTAGATACTCCGCCAATTGTACATCCGGCAATGGCTTCCAGTTCATATCCCTGACCTAATCCGGCATTTGCTCCTCCGGCTTTAGCTGCCAGTAAATAGCCCGCTAAAGCATACATAAAGCCTGCCAGAGTAAAAATTAAGATCTTACTTTTCTTAGTATTTACACCCGATACTTCAGCTGCCACTTCATTTCCACCAATAGCATACATATACTTACCATAAGTTGTTTTCTTGTATAAAAACGAAAATATCAGTCCGAAGAAGATTGCAAAAAGGACATACACCGGAATTCCAGGATATTTTCCTATTGGAAGTATTTTTGCACTTAGTGTTTCACTGAATACCTTCTGATAACCGCCAATCGGCTGAGAGTCTGTAAAAATTAGCGCAATTCCATAAACAATTGTCTGCGTACCTAAAGTGGCAATAAATGGCGGAACATTTAATACAGCAATAATCAAACCATTAATCAGGCCAATAAGAGCACCGATAATCAATACAATAACCAGTATCAGCCACATATTCAATTCCGGAATTTGCGGATACATTTTTGAAGCGTAATCTGCACGTTGTACCAGCACAGCGGTAATACAGGCAGCAATACCTACAATTCGGCCGGCAGATAAATCAGTTCCTTTAATAATAAGACATCCTGAAATACCTAAAGCAATCAGAAAACGGACACCGGTATTTGAAGCCAGGTTATTTAAGTTGTTAAACGAGAAAAAGTTATTAACTGTTAAACCGACAACTAAACTTACAACAGTCAAAATAACGACAATTGGATTTCCTTTTAAATAATCTAGTATTTTTTGAATAATTGATTTTATTTTTTCCATGAACTACCCTCCTATTCGAACTTTGTTGCAAGTTCCATTATGTTTTCCTGAGTTGCATCTTTACTGTCAATAAATCCTGTAACTCTTCCATCACACATAACCATTATTCTATCGGCCATACCTATGAGTTCAGACATTTCACTTGAAATCATAATAATACTTTTACCCTGTTTTGCTAAATCAGCAATAATAGTATATATTTCATATTTTGCTCCTACATCTATTCCCCTGGTAGGTTCATCCAGTATCAGCACATCAGGATTATTGGCCAGCCAGCGCCCGATCAATACTTTTTGCTGGTTACCACCGGAAAGAGATTTAATCAAAGTCTTACTTGATGGAGTTCTGATGTCCATTTTTTCAATATTAGCATTTACCAGAGCTTCTATTTTTTTATCATTAATGGCCACTCCGTAATCCAGATATTGATTCAATGAAGCGATTGAAATATTATCAGCAACACTTAATACACCTAAAATACCACTGTGACGTCTATCTTCTGTCAACATGGCGATACCACTGTCAATAGCATTTTTAGGTCGATTAATTGTCATTTCTTTTCCGAGATATTTAATAGTTCCGCTTGTATGGGAGCGAATACCAAATAAACCTTCCATCAGTTCTGTTCTTTGAGCACCAACCAGACCGGCTACTCCCAGTATCTCACCTTTTCTTAGATTAAATGAAATATTGCGGAAACTATGCGGATTTATGGAAGTGAAATTTTCTACTTCAAAAACAACCTCTCCCGGAACATTTTCTTTTTCAGGATACAGATTTGTCAGTTCACGGCCTACCATTTTGGCAATAATGAAATCATTAGTTAGATCTTTGGCATCCCATGTCCCGATATATTTTCCATCACGCATTATTGTGACTTCATCAGATATCCTTAAAATCTCATCAATCTTATGAGAAATATAGACAATTGCGACATTACTTTTTTTTAAATCTTCAATAATTTTAAATAATGCCTCTACTTCATTATGAGTTAAAGAAGAAGTCGGTTCATCTAAAATCATTACTTTACAGTTGGCAGAAATGGCTTTAGCAATTTCTACTAACTGCATTTGAGAAACACTTAATTCACCCAACATCTGACGGGGGTCAAAATTCATACGAACTTTTTTTAACAGCGTTTCCGTATCAGCATACATTTTATCGTGATCAACCACCGGAATTATGCCAAAGAGTTTCTTCATCGGATAACGGCCAAGAAAGATATTTTCTCCTATTGTACGTGCCGGAATTGGTTGAAGTTCCTGATGAACCATCGCAATTCCCATTTCCAGGGCTTCAGCAGGATTATTCATTTGAATTTTTTCCCCTTCAAAAATAATTTCCCCTGAATCCATATGATAAATGCCAAACATACATTTCATTAAAGTAGATTTTCCTGCTCCATTTTCTCCCATCAGAGCATGGACTGTTCCCGGTTTTAACGAAATTTGAGCATTATCCAAAGCCTGAACACCTGGAAACGCTTTGTTGATTCCTCGCATTTCTAGACAATATTCTTGCATATTGAACCTCCAAACATATATAGGACTATTACATAGTCAGATGAAAAGTATCATGTACTTTTGTTTTCATTTTTAAAATAGGTGAGCCAAAAGCTCACCTATTACTTTGGTACGGTTTGATAACTTAATCTATCAGTTCAGTCAATTAGTTAAAGTAGTTGATATCAACTTTAACATAGTCTACCCAATAGTAGTTTTCAATTTTTTCACCATTTAACAGTTTGATTGCTACATCAACTGCTGTGTGAGATTGACCAATATGGTCATTTAATACTGTACCGGTCATGGTTCCTTCTTTAACCATTTCCTGACACTCATCAAGAGCATCTACACCCAATAAATAAACATCTACGCCTACAGTTCTGCCAGCATCTCTAAGAGCCTGAGCAGCACCTAAAGCCATACCGTCATTGTTACAGAAGACAACTTCAATCTTATCACCGAACTGTGCCAGAGCATTAGCTACTAATTCCTGACCTTTTACCTGGTCCCAAATAGCTGTATCCTGGTATAAACAATTAACTTTTACACCAGCATCGACCAATGCTTTAATTGAATATTCTGTTCTATATTGAGCGTCAACGTTTTCTACGTCACCCATAATCATGATGTAATTAACTACACCGTCACCGTTGATGTCGCCTTTGTCATCTAACGCTAAAACGATTTCACCCTGGTATGTACCAGACTGACGAGCGTCTGCACCAACATAACATACTTTATCGTTATTCAGGATTCCTTCATAAGATTCATCACCATTGTCACCCAAAGGTTCACGGTTAATCAGTACCAGAGGGATATCAGCAGCAACAATCTTATCGATTAAAACATCGGCAGAAGAAGTCTGAACAAGGTTAAGAATGATAACATCCATTCCCTGAGCAATGAATGTATCAATCTGGTTAGACTGTTCATCCATTGAGTCTTTTCCGTCAACAAATGATAATTCATACTTAACTTTATCAGTTTCAAGAGATTTAAAGTAACTGTCGATTTCGTTACGATATAAAGTCATGAAGTTGTCATTATAACGATAAATAGCAACACCAACTTTATAAGTTTTTACGTCAGAGTCACCACCTGGTTTACATGCAGCTAATGAAAACATCATCATCAGAGCAAGTAAAAGAACTAAAAGTTTTTTCATTTTAATTTTTCCTTTCCTTAAAAAAACATAAGTGCTTTTGATTATTTCACAACAATCTACTAGCCAATTTAATCTTATCAACTCTTTTTTTAACTGTCAACATTTTTGTAAGCACTTTCATCAAGTTCACCATTTCACAAATATTTCACAAAAAAAGGGGCTGTAACGAAATAGCTGATTCAAACAATTTGAATTAGTCCTATTAAGAGGTTTCAGCCTCTTTTTTTGTTATGTTAATATTTATATGAAATATTTGTAATTTATAGGTATTTATTATTAAAAAAGTTCTAATTTGACCATTATTAAAAGAACTTCTATTATTTCTACGATAATCTAACTAGGCCTTTGGTAGTATTCGATATTTTCGGTTATGGTATTTCGATAAATTATATCCGATACATACCAACAAAAACTCCAGTTTCACATTCTCATGTTTTCTTCTGCTAAATCTATCGTATCCAAAGTTCTCTTTTATAACTCCATAAGCTCCTTCAGCCTGTATTGATCGATTGACTCTATAAAATATTCCCAACCCACTATCCAACTTAAGTTTAGCTGTCGCTTCAAATTCTTTTAATATTGGATTTACAACTATCGTTCTATTATATTTAGACTTTGTACATTCAGTCTTTAGCGGACAATCTACACATTTATCACAACTATAGTATTGATTGATTCTTGGATATCTGCTTCGTTTATCTTCACACTCTTTAACGAAGTAAAACTCATTTCCTGCCGGACAAACAGGTTGACCATTTTCACTGGTTTCCCAATTGTTTTTATTAAACTTGTTATTTTGATATTTCTTTTCTTTTTCTTTATTGTACATGGTGTACTTGATATAAGCTTCAATATCATTCTGAGCACAATAAAAGTAATTGTCATATGAACCATATCCGGCATCAGCCACTACTACCTTTGGATGTCTTTTATATAACGCTTTAAATTCCTCCATAAAACTTATCAGTGTCTTTTGATCATTTCTTTCCTGATAGATTGATCCATATTGGATATATTCATCACTTACTGCTATCTGGGCATTATATCCGGCTTTGAAGATTCCTGTTTTCATATAGTAATCTTCCTTCATATGCATCATTGTCGCATCGTTATCGGTCTTTGAACAACTGTTTCTATCAGGTCCGCACAGATTGATTCTTTCCAGACAGTTTTCAAGGGTATCCTTTAATTTATTAAAATCATCATAGATACGTTGAATATCTGTTTTTCTTCTACCTTTTCCATAAACAAAAACAATTTTCTCTTTTTCAATTATCACTTTTAACTGATTTATGATTTCTTCAACTTCATCTGGTGACCATTGTTCTTTTTTCTCTATTTCAATCCAGTCTTTAACTTTTTCTACTAAATTATTTAATCGAACAAAAGTTTTATCCCTGGTTTTAACAGCTGTCTTTTTCCAGATAAAGGTGAATTTATTGGCATTGGCTTCTATCTTAGTTCCATCTACATATACAACATCTTTATTTATATCATCTAGTAGACAAATTGACTCAAAGATATCCTTAAAAACATTCTCTATACTGTCTTTCAGGTATTTAGTTATAAAGCGTTGGATTGCCATATGACTGGGCTTTTCTTCACCCATCAGATACATAAAACGGATATCTGTCTTACAGGCTTTCTCTATACCTCTTAAAGTATAGATTTGGTTCATAAACGCAAACAGAACAATTTTTATCATCTTGAAGGGATTATATTCTTCTCTACCTTTATTTGTCTGTGCTTTAAGGTATTTACTCCAGTTTACTCCTTCCATCACTTCAAGAAAACTTCTTACCGGATCATCTTCTTCTATTTTTTTACTTAAATCCAGTGGTAAAATCATCTGATATGCGTTATAATTCTTATTGTCAGAGGAATAATTTAACCTACCTTTATTAGATTTATTCATGGTTAAATTATAACAAAAAATGTATCTTGTTTGGTTTCAAACTCGATACATTTTTTTATTATTTTGGCTGTTTATTCGTTACAGCCCCTTTTTATTTTATGACTGTTATTTTACTTTCAAATGAACCAATTTTAACACTTCTTCTTCCGTTTCACACTCTAAAGCACTTGCGGCTAAGCCTTTCATTTCTTCATAAGACAGTCCTGTCGCAATCTTTCTTGCTCTCAGAATTGAAGTGGCACTCATAGAAAACTCATCTAATCCTAAACCAATAAGTACTGGAATAGCATCCGGCTCACCAGCCATCTCTCCACACATACCACACCATCTGCCATGAGCATGTGCTCCGTCAATTGTCATCTTAATTAAACGTAAAACTGCCGGATTGAAAGGCTGATACAGATAAGAAACTTTCTCACTCATTCTGTCTGCCGCCATCGAATACTGAATCATGTCATTAGTTCCAATTGAAAAGAAATCAGCAATCTGAGCAAATTTATCCGCCAGTACGGCTGCTGCTGGAATTTCAACCATCATACCAACCTGAATATCATCTCCAATAGCTACACCTTCAGCAACCAGTTTTTCTCTTTCTTCTTCATAAACAGCTTTTGCCTGTTTGAATTCTTCAACAGTAGCTATCATTGGAAACATAATTCTAAGTTTTCCGTAAGCAGAAGCTCTAAGCAATGCCCTTAACTGAGTCCTGAAGATATTTTTCTGGTCTAGACAAAGTCTTACTGCCCTATAACCTAAAAACGGATTCATCTCTTGAGGAAAATCGTAATAATCCAGATGTTTATCACCGCCGATATCCAGTGTTCTGACTACTACAGGTTTATCACCCATTGATTCCAGAACCTTCTTATATGCGATAAACTGTTCTTCTTCTGTAGGCCAGTCTTTTGCACCCATATACAGGAATTCCGTGCGATATAAGCCAATTCCTTCTCCGCCGTTTTCTAAAACAGCGGCGACATCTTCCGGTGTACCGATATTAGCCGCCAGTTCAATACGATGACCATCTACAGTTACAGTATCCTTATCTTTAAATTCCTTTAAAGCAGCCACTTCTTCTTCATATCTTCTGGCTTCTGCTTCATACTTAACAATCGTTTCTTCATCCGGATTGATGAAGACTTTACCTTTTAACGCATCTAAAATCAGCATATCTCCATGTTTTACCGTTGACATGATATCAGTTACACCGACTATAGCTGGAATTTCCAGACTTCTGGCCATAATTGCTGAATGAGATGTTCTTCCACCGATTTCTGTCGCAAAACCTTTTGTATATTTTTTATTCAGCTGAGCTGTATCTGAAGGAGTCAAATCATGTGCTACAACAATAACTTCTTCATCAATTAAGGATAAATCAGCAATATTAACACCTAAAATATGATATTTAATCCTTCTTGTGACATCTTTAATATCCGCTGCTCTTTCTCTCATGTAAGCGTCTTCTAACGATTCAAACATATTGATAAATACACCCGCTACTGAATCAAGAGCAAATTCAGCATTTACTTTTTCATTGGTTATTTTTTCAATAACTCCATCACATAAAGCCGGGTCACTGCATACCATTAAATGGGCATCAAAAATTTTAAGATCATCATCAGATAATCTTCCCATTGCTTTTTCTTTAATTATTTCAATATCCTGTCTGCTCTGCTCAAGAGCTTTATTGAACTTTTCAATCTCTTCAACCGGACTTGACTGCCGGCATTCAATAATAATTTCTGGTGTCTCCAGTTTGTACGCTTTGGCAATAGTAATACCGCTACTTGCTGCAATTCCTTTTAACATATTTTTCTTCTCCCCGTTATTTATTTAATTTAATCTTATCATTATTAAACTACCTTTTCAAGCAAGCCAAAAACTGTTCCATTGCTTTTCGCTTAAGAGAATAGTATGTTGTCTGCGAATAATAATTATTCCACCACAACGTTTCTTTTTTATGGATATACTCCTGCGTAAGTATTCTTTTTGACTCATCGTCAAGCTCATTTAAAGCAAACTTTACCAAAAGATATAAATCATAGTTTTTATCCTGCTGATTGCAGTTTTCCAGTATGAATTTACTTTTATTGTACTTGTCAAATATACTTTTTACCATTTGACAGATTTCTCTAAAACTTATTGTCATAAATACCCCATTATTCAGATTTGTTTTAAATCACTTCATCATCCGGAAAAACAATATTAGCTGATTCTCTGGCTCTGGTTAATACCTCCATTACCATTACCGAATGTTCTAACAGTCTGTCTGCCTGCAGGAAATCTTTATTATCAATTATCTCAGCAAATCTGATAAATTCATGTTCCATCCGATGAGCATTGTCACATAAGTCATAATAGACAGGTTCTTCTTTATTCAACTGATGGTAAAAATGTGTCAGAGTGAATAAAGGTGATGAAGTATAAATACATCCTTTATTACCTTCAATACAGTTGAGCAGCGGACTTCCGCAGTCTTTGGCAGCAATCAGCACTGCTTTAAAAGTATCATAGCTTAACATCAGTATGCCCGAAGTATCGATGTTTTTCTCTATGTTGGGATAGTATTTTACCTCATTTGGCCGGCCAAACAGTCCGACTAAATAATGCACATTATAGACATTTAAATCCATCAGAGCTCCCCCGGACTTCCGATAGTCAAAAGCCGGCAGAATCACTCCTTCTTTGAAAGCATCATATCTGCTTGAATACTGGGTATAATTCAAGGCCACAATCTTGACATCTCCGATTGTTGGCAACAGTTCTCTTATCTTATGATAATTAGGATTATGCTGATTGCTGATGGCTTCAACTATTATCAGTTTTCTTTCTCTGGCTGTTTTTTCCAGCATTTTAGCCTGTTTATAGTTGGAAGCAAAAGGTTTTTCAACGATTACATTTTTATCAGCTAAAAGCGCCTGTTTTGCCATGCGGTAATGCAAATGATTCGGAACCCCTAAATATACCGTGTCATATTCTTTGTTTTCCAGAAACTGGCAGTAATCGGTATAGACATATTTAATGTTATGCTCTTTTGCCAGTCTGTTAAGTTTGTCAATTTCTGGCTCGGTAGCACTGATGGCAATAATTTCAACCTGTTTTAAATCATCAACAAATTCAAATAAAGTATCAACAATAAGCCCTGCCCCTACTATTCCTACTTTCATTTTGTCCCGCTCCTTTTATTTAATCTCAAAAAACTTTAAAAGGTCCTCTTTACGATCTTCCATATCCTGATAACCCAGATTAAACAATTCTTCCAGCTGCTCGTAACTGCCGCTGAGCCTGGTTACTCCACAGTCTTTAGACGGTCTTATGAGTATAGCCTTGCCCTGTTTTTCTAAATCCTGAACCATACCCAGCTCATGATAGAATGAATCTACCCGATTATCAATATTAGCCAGCATTGTCGGAAATCTCCTGTAAACCAGCTTCAAAATCTTATCCAGAATAAAACCGTTCGGCTTTCTGACGTAACCTTCATCTTTAGTAATGATTACCAGATTCCTGTCGTGTCCGGTAGCAATACTTCTTTCGATAGAAATCATTGTTCTTATACCGCCATCCAAAAATCTCTGACCATTTATTTTTGTCATTTTTCCAGCCAGCGGCAAGACACAGCTGGCCTTGATATAATCTCCACGGTCATCAAAACTGTTTTTCCCATAATACTCCAGAACTTCTTTATCCATGTTGAATAAACCGATTTCCACTTCTCTGTCAGTCTGTTTTAAATAATCTAAAGCCTCTTTATAAAATGGTTTAAAATACTTTTCCTGTAAATATCCCATGCCCATCAGACCGCCTTCCTTTAACAGCGGTCTGATTCCCATTACTCCTTTATCTTTGATTGCTACTGTAGAGACATATTTCATCTCTTCAATTCTTTCAGCCGCATAACAGAAAGCATAGGCTGTGGTCGCTGAAATTGAAACTGAATATTTAATATAAATATTATTATCGCTAAGCCACTTTAAAGCTCCTGCTGTATAACAGCCCCTAAATCCTCCACCTTCTAATACTAATCCAAAATTACTCTTCATATTTTACCTCTTATTCTCTAAATGTAAAATGACTTTCAGTTAAACAAGTCATTTTTATAACAACCAGTGAAATCTTTACTTTTGAAATCGTCCTTATAACTTTATTATATACCAATTTATCGTTTTCTTCCTGAACTGATAACGGATAATAAACATTCTTCTTTATAAATCAATCTGATAAATCATTTTTTTACGCTCTTTCGGAAATAACGGATGCCATAAAGGAACACGTACCGTTTCAATATAAATGGCGTTTAATGCTTCAATAGTTTTTCTGGAAGCCTCATTTTCAGGATTACAGGTTATAATCAGTTTATCCATTGCAAAATCTCTGGCTAAATCAATCAGCAGTAAAGCAGCTCTTCTGGCATAATGATTACCTCTGAAATGCGGTTCAATTCTATAACCGATGTTTCCATAATAGTAAAGTTCCGGACTATGGTCTAGACGTAAATCACAATAACCTATATATTCATCTGTTTCTTTAAGATAAATAAAATAGCTTATCTGCCTGTTATAAAAATAATCCATTCTCAAAATAATTAAATCATCTTTCAACTCTCTGAAATCCACTATTTTTTTCATCTTAAATATTTAATCTCCTATTCTTATTGTACTGGATTTTCCCTGATAATTGTGCTATTATTTCATATACAGGGGATATAAAATCACATTTTTGTAAATTTCATATTTATAATCTTGTCAAATCGGCAGTACTTGTGGTATTATTGATGAGCACTGAAATTCAGACAAGGAGTAGTACTCAAGAGGCTGAAGAGGCGCCCCTGCTAAGGGTGTAGGTCGGGAAACTGGCGCGAGAGTTCAAATCTCTCCTACTCCGCCATTCTCTTATTTAAATTATTTGCCGGTCCAGTGGTGTAGTGGTTAACATGCCTCCCTGTCACGGAGGAGATCGCGAGTTCGATCCTCGTCTGGACCGCCATCCTGCAGGTGTAGTTCAATGGTAGAACGCGACCTTGCCAAGGTCGACACGGGGGTTCGATTCCCCTCACTTGCTCCATTAAAAAATAACGATGCTGAAAAGTATCTTTTTTTATTTCAGGATCTTTTATGTCATAAATAAACATATAACATGGTTTTTATAGCACTCACTCCGCTATATTCAATTAACGATAATATTAAGTTATAATGTATTTAGTAGATAGGAGACAAGTAATAATATGAGAAAAGCCCTGAAAATTGCTCTGGAAAAAGAGCAGATTATGGTTAAAAACAATTACGATATTATCGATGCCTATGAAATACATCTGTATGGTGATGAAAGAGATGATTTTGGACTTTATCCCTTATTAAACAAACCTGTTCTGGCAGTTCACTATCCATTAAAGCGATGTGATGTGGTGCAAGTTGCAAAAGAAAGAAACACCGAATACTTCAGAAAGGTATTAGATTTCTGTAAAGAAATAAATGCCGGTTTAGTCATACATGCCGAAAGTCCTTCTTTTGATGTTTTCAATAATCCGGATGTTGAAGATTTCTGCAGAATCATCCAAAGAAAAAGAATTATCCTGCATGTGGAAAACTGTTATTTACACATTGGAGCAAAGGAAGGGTTGAATATTATTAAATATCTGAAAAACAGAATCGGTGAAAAATATGTTTATCCTCTTTTAGATACCTGTCATCTCATGATGAGTTCAATGTCTTTTAAGTATGAAGAAAAATCTTTTTTCCAGACAATGGATGACTATAAAAGCGAAAAATTCATTATGCATTTAAACGACAGCATCGGCTCAGGAGAAAAAGAAACCGGCGGAATACATGGAACAAACTTTTCCCGAAACTCATATCTTTTAAACAACATTTTATGGAAGATCTATAACTATGAAAAGGAAGGTTATAATGTTGACTGTGTCCTGGAAATAAATGAACAGGACTATATCAATGTCCCTGACGCTATGGAACTGGCCGAAAACATTGAAGTTTATTGGAATGACTATATCATGCAGGAGCAAAAAAAAGATAATGAATAAAAATAAAACCAACATTCAATTTTGCTGGTTTTATTTCTTTAAATCTGACTGGTTTCTATTTCGATTCTACACAAGGAAATAAGTAATAGTAGCCAGATAATAGTGGCAACATGCAGAAGAGTATAAAAACCCTGTTTATAAGAATTTATTGTATAAACTATCGTGAAAAAGACTAAAGGCAGACTGGCAATCAAACCGGCAATAAAGAATCCTCTGTTTCTTTTTTTATTAAATCCAAGAGCAAGCATACACACACCCGTTATTGCCGCAGTAAAAACAGTTAATCTTGCGTTATCATAGAAAAACATCCATTTGTCAGAAAAACTGTAATCATATAAACCGCCAAGGTTTAAAAGTAACGCCAATATACCTGTCACCTTATAAATTAATATTTTTTTCATAAGTCATCCTCCTTTGAAGATCTATATTTTTAAACTTGCCATCGATATCCTATCTACATTATAAGAAGCAAAATGCAGATTTTCAATTATTATTCAAATTGTTATCTTAATATTATAATATTTATATTTTAGATAGACCTGCTGACTGTCTTTTTCATTGTTTTCAGATATAATAGCTTAAAATGTCAAGCAAAAACCATAAAGAGTTTTTTATTTTCGCTTTCTTTAATTTCACCTCTATTATACCTGACTTTCGAAGTTGACATTAAAAAATGGTGTACCAACCATAGATTTAAGGCCTATAGTTGAACACCTTTTTTAATTTGGTAGCCGATAAATTTAAATGATTAATAGGTAAATTAGCTCCAGTAGAGAACTCGTTGACAAATTTATTGGAAGTCATTAAATTCAGATAACCTCTATCACTTTTAACGACATTAAAGTTTTTAAACAGATTAATTATGTCAGATGATGAGTACTGATTTTTAAGAATGTGGAACTGGAATATCCTTTGTAATAACACGGCAATATAACAGATGAGAAAGTGTCCCTGAATGGTTTCCTGTTTTTGTAAATGTACCGGCCTGGCATCTAAATCTGATTTCATAATACGGAATGATTCCTCAATCCGCCATAAATTATGATAGACCCGGTAGATATCCAGGGCTTTCATATTGATTTCTGAACTTACCAGAAGATTGTATCCGGTTAACGAAAGGTCATCCTCAATCTTTGCCTGATTAAGTGAAACGTTAACTTTGTCATCAGTTACCTTTCCTTTGGAAGTGGATGAAAAAGTAACGTATTTACCGGCATCCCCATATTCGCTTCTCTTAGCTTTGGAAAGCTGAAGATTCTTTACTTTTTCAACCATCCTGTTTATTTCAGCTTTTTGTTTAACCGCCAGCCTGGGATTATAGGTAGCGACTCTTTTTTCAGTTATTTCCACTTTTACTTTCCTGCCTTCTTCAGTTATATAATCATAACTGAACCTGTCGACACATTCCTTATAGCGATACAATATTTTCCCATCACTGTCTTTAACATCAACGTAATCGTTGTCCAGCAATAACCACACCACTTCTTTTTTCTCCAGGTTCCTGACTGATCTGGAAAAGATATATCCATCACCGTTCTTTTTGGCTTCCAGGATGTTTTGAGCACAGTTAAGCCCTTTATCAGCGACCTGAATGGTTCTGCCTTCAATTTCATTCCGTTGTTTTAAAGAAGATATAACATCTCTGATAACGGGCTTTTCGCTTTCGTTTCCGGGGAATATCTTCATGCCGCAGGGAATCTGATTCCTGTCAAGCAGTAAACCCAAACCGACAAGCGGATTTTTTCTGTTTTCTTTAGAAACACCTTTTCTCCTGAAGTCATCCTCTCTGTCAATTTCAAAATAGAAGTTGGTACAGTCAAAGTAGGTGGTAGAAGTATCAAGTTTATAAAACCTGTCAACCTGAGTATTAAACAGTTCCACAAACTTCTGATAATCGTTGCCATAGAAAGCCAGACCTTCCAAAAGCTGGTCATAGGAAAACTGATAATCATCATACAGATTGGGGATAACCTCATAATAAGTCTTATACTTGCTGCAGGGTTTGATAACCCGGGCATAAACAAGAGAAGAAAGGACATCGTACAAGTCAAAAGAGAAATCGGTACTGAGTTTAAATAAATCCACATACTTTTTAATCTGCAGCTTATTCATAATAGCGGCTAAAGGAAAATAACCCAGATGAACAACAGGAGAAACATCAGATATCAGTTTAACCTTACTTCTATCTCTTTTAAGATTCATCCTGTCAACTTCCTGCTGAGCGAAATAAACAGGATCCTTAATACCTTCAGCAGAAAGAGACTGTACAGAACCCATGGATTTAATAAATTTGTGTTTAGTATTTTTGGTAATAGGAGAATAGAAGGACTCATAGATATGCAGATAAGTCCTGTTATTCTGTTTTTGTTTTTTCAGAAAAAAAGCCATAAAGAACCTCCTGACAACAGTATACACCAGTACACCATTTAAAGCAATAGTAAAATAAAAGTTTTTCAAGTTTTTTAAATTTAAAAAAACCCTTTATACAAAAGGATTATTTCATCATCAACACGCTTTCTGCCTCTAAACTTTCATGGTGCTAAACTCTAAAGACGGGAATTAATATTTTTTTCATAAGTCATCCTCCTTTGAAGATCTATATTTTTAAACTTGCCATCGATATCCTATCTACATTATAAGAAGCAAAATGCAGATTTTCAATTATTATTCAAATTGTTATCTTAATATTATAATATTTATATTTTAGATAGACCTGCTGACTGTCTTTTTCATTGTTTTCAGATATAATAGCTTAAAATGTCAAGCAAAAACCATAAAGAGTTTTTTATTTTCGCTTTCTTTAATTTCACCTCTATTATATAATGTAATAAATATTAAAATGAAAAACTATGAACAGAAACTGGTATAGATTAGATACTGCTGCCTTATTGTTTCCGGCAGTCATGAACAAAAACTGGAGCAATGCTTTCAGACTGGAGGCGACTGTCAATCATGAAGTCGATCCTTTTGTTCTGCAAAAAGCAGTAGATGATTTAAAATCCCGCTTCCCTTCTTTTTATGTAGGCTTACGTGCCGGTTTTTTCTGGTGCTATCTGCAACAGATGGAAGGTACACCCGAAGTAATGAGCGATTTTGCTTATCCGTTAACATTCATGTCTTTTAGAGAGTTAAAGAACAGCTGTATCAGAATCCTCTATTATAAAAATAGAATTGCTGTTGAATTATTTCATGCTATTACTGACGGAACAGGAGGGAATGTTTATTTCTGCTCCCTGTTGGCCAGATATCTGGAAATCAAATTTGATATTGAAATCGGTAAAAGTCCTTTTGTAGTTAATCATGATGAGCCTGTCAGTGATGAAGAACTGGAGGACAGTTTTCATAAACATACCAATAACTATCCGGCCAGCCGAAAAGAAGCAGCATCTTATCAGCTTAAGGGAACCAGGAGTAAAAACGATTATTTTACTTTAATTACCGGCATTATTGAAACAAAAAAACTGAAAGAAATATCTAAAGACTATAACTGTACCGTTACCGTTTTTCTGACAGCTGTAATGATTGAAAGTATTATTGAAATACAAAAAAAGAAACGCCTTCCTCAGCTTCAGAAACATGTCAAGGTCACTATACCGGTAAATCTAAGAAAACTTTTTGGCAGTAAAACTGTCCGCAACTTTGTTTTACCGGTAAATGTTGGTGTAAATCCTAAAAAAGGAGATTATTCACTGAAAGAATTATGTATATCTGTCTCCAGCCAGTTTTCTTATGAAATAACACCGCAGAATATGGCCAGCAGAATCGCAGCCAATGTCAACCCGCAAAAAAATATCATTTTACAGGCTGCTCCGCTACCGATAAAAAGACTTGTGCTTGGATTTGTCTATCATAAATCCGGAGTATTGACTTCCTGCCTGAATATTTCCAATCTCGGAGTTATTACACTGCCAAAGGAAATGGATCCTTTCATTAAAAGAATTGAGTTTATCATTTCACCACAAAAAAACAACATCAACAACTGTTCAGTTTCTTCATACAAAAATCATACTTATATCAATATTAATCGTAATATAGTAGAATCAGAATTAGAGAGAATCTTCTTTTCCAGGCTAGTAGAATTGGGGTTACCTGTAACCATTGAATGTAATAGGGGGTAAATCAGAATGTATTGTGTTAAATGCGGAGTTAAATTAAGCGATGACTTAAACGTCTGTCCTTTATGTCAAACAAAAGTTTACTATAATGAAGAACAGGTTAAAGTTCTTAAAGAAAAAAAATATCCTGAAACATTGCCTACAAAAAGCAATGCCAATAAATCACTCGCTTCTATATTAACGATGTTTTCACTTCTGGCTGTTTCTATAATCCTGACTTTATGTTATCAGCTGTATGGAGAAATCAATTGGGGCGGTTATGCTATTTTCAGCATTGGTGTTTTTTACTGCGTTTTTATCCTGCCTTTATGGTTTGATAAATTCAATCCGATAGTTTCTGTAGTCATCAACCATACCGCCATATCTTTATTTCTTTTATACATCAATGTGAAAACTGACGGTAACTGGTTTTTATCTTTTGCCCTGCCGTTGAATATTATCATCTGTGTCAATGTGGTTTTGGCAATAATTCTGATTAAATACGTCAGTAAAGGCCGATATTTTTTTGCCGGAGGAATAATTATACTCATCGGTTTATCCAGTATGCTGGTTGAGTTTTTCCAGCATATTACCTTTAACACAAAAATGTTTCTCTGGTCAATATATGTTATCAACTGTTGTGGAATCTTTGGAATATTCCTTATTCTGGCTGGAATAATAAAACCATTAAGAAATTATCTCAATAAAAGATTCTTCATCTAGAGTTGGTGCATATAAATCTTCTACTTCTTCATAAATAAAGTCCCAATCTATCGACCTTTCCAGTTTTCTTACCAGGTGATTTTTTGGAACTACTTCTTCTATACTTCTTAACATCATGCTATTATCTTTGATGTTGTTTCTTCTCATTGTCATAGCTTTTTTCTTTTTTTCAGCATCTTTATTTTATTATTTTTATATTAATAAAAAAAACAGACAAAACTGTTTTTTTGCTGAAAAAGAGATTTTTGTCTGCGTATTCATTCTATCACACTTTAATTTAATTTTATATATTAAAAACGACATTCTTTTTCAAATTGTCGTTTGTCAACAGGCTGAAGTCCTCGCTTTGTGAGGATTTCTTTATTGATTAGACTCAAGCCTTTTGTCTTGGCTACCGCTTGATAGTGGTCTTCGAATCCTGTCAATTGTCTCACCATCCATTCAAGTAATCCTAATTTCCTAAGTCCCCACATCCTTTTCTTGTCTGTCTTCCACTGCTTCCAAATGACTATCCGAATAAAGACAATTTTTTGTGCCAGGATATAAACCCATTTGTCTTAAATCCGGACACAAGGCTGTTAAGTTTATATTTTTAATTAGTCCACTAGGCCAAAATGCTTCAAGGCCTCGTATATACCTTCACTATCATTATCTGAAGTTACATAAATTGCTACTTCCTTGACCGGGTCTTGACCATTGGCCATACATACCGGATATTTTGAATACATGAGGAATTCCCGGTCATTCATGGAGTCACCAAATGTCATTAGAGTATCTGGATCTATTCCTAATTTAATCAGTCCATAAGCCTTATTGGCTTCCGGTCTATTAAATTCCATATAGTAAGGAGCGGTTTGAACTACATGAAGCCTATCCCCAAATCTTTCCTTGTATTCATCTATATAGTCTTGGATATCTGCAGGCTCTACTATGGTTAATATCTTGTTTACATGGTCATCTATATAATCGGCAACTGGACTGGCTTCTTTAAGAAGGAAGCCCCCTTCCCTAGCTTCTCTTTGGGTAATATTCCTAAGTTGTCCATTATGGGTAATTACTCCCTTATAGACATCTTCTACCAACATGTGGTCTCCGGATTCAACCATTGGCCAAATTTCCCTGCCTATAAAACTATTCAAGATTTCTTGAGCAAGAGATTTTTCAATAGGTGTGTCGAAGACTACCTTATTTTCTTCTGTATCATAACCCACAGACCCGTTATTAGCTAAGATTAAGCCTTTATGCTCATGTAAGCCTAATGATTCAGCTATTGGTAACATAGACTTTACCGGTCTTCCTGAAGCCAAGATTAGGTGAACACCCTTATCCTGGAGTTCAAGTAGGGCTTTCTTGGTCTTTGGCATTATCTTTCCACTTGAATCAAACAGAGTTCCATCTACGTCTACAGCAATTGTTTTAATTTCATTCAGTGTTAATTTTTTCATCCAGCTTCTCCTATTTCAGTAGATCTATTATATCCACAAATTCTAAATTTCCCTCTTGGTCCACACCAAAAATGACAGTCATTAAGTTACTTATGTCTCTGTTTTCAAAACAAACTACTACACTATTCATTTCTGATTAACAAAATTAAGAAATCCAAACACTAATTATCTATATTTTAACACACTATCAGTACTTATACTGCTTATTCGTTACAGCCTCTTTTTATTTACTAAATAGATAAAACCTTTTATAATAAACACATATCATGCGAGGAAAAAAGTTATGGAAAAAAATAGAATGGAAAAACGATATGGATTGCCAACAGCCATTTCAATGGTTATTGGTATCGTAATAGGCTCTGGAATATTCATCAAAGGCGGTAAAATATTAAGTTTAACTGCCGGCAATATGTTTCAGGCCATCGCAGTAATACTGATAGTCGGTCTGATATGCATCATCTGTTCACTGGTTTTTGCTGCTCTGGGATCTCAATATGAAAATGTCAATGGTGTTGTAGATTTTGCTGAAGTTGCCTTAGGACCGAAATATGCCTATTTTGTCGGCTGGTTCATGACTACAATATTCGCCCCGACAATCGCTGCCATGTTAGCATTTTTTTCAGCAATGATGTTTGGTGCTCTTTTCAATATTGAAGCAGTGGATTTTTCTACCGGAAATATCAACTATATGACCATTGGTATTGGTGCCGCATTTCTGATGTTTGCCTATGGTATCAACGCCCTGTCACCAAAAATTGCCGGTAAACTTCAGGTCGGATCAACGATAATCAAACTTGTTCCCCTGATTGTAATGGGTGTTGTCGGTACTATTGCCGGATTGGTCAATGGTTCAACTCAAAATGTGTTGAACTTTGTTAATACAAGTGAATATGTTTCCAGTGAAGGCGGTTTTTTTAATGCCATCGTTGGTTTCGCCTTTGCTTATGAAGGCTGGATTTTTGCCACTTCTATCAACTCAGAACTTAAAGAAGCTAAAAAAAATCTGCCTTTAGCCTTAATTATTGGTTCGATAACTGTAACCATACTATACGCCCTTTATATCTTCTCTATGAGTTCTTTAGGAGATGTTTCTCTTATTATAGGTACCTGGCCTTTCGGCGAGAAACTGGCAGGTCTGGCTTTTTCAAACATTTTTGGACCGGTAGCCGGAACCATAATCTATGTTTTTATAACTATCAGCTGTCTTGGTACACTTAACGGCGTCGTTATGAGCAGCTGTCGTTCCCTATATTCTTTATCAGTCAGAAATCTGGGACCTGCTCCGGAATTTTTTGCTGACATTGATAAGCAGAACAACTTTGCTATCAAATCATCACTAGTCGGTATGATTCTGGCTGGTTTCTGGTATGGCTGGACCACGACTATCTGGATGGGCGGACCTGATATGATGGCAACACTGCACAACAGTAACTGGATTGGCTGGGAACCGGATGAAATCTGTATTATCTGCTTATATATGATGTATATTCCAATGATGATTGGTCTGATGGTAAAGGCTAAAAACCTGTCCTTTATCCAAAGATTTGTAATTCCGTTTTTCGGACTGTTATCCTGCCTGTTTTTCTGTTACAGCTGCTGGGTTGGCAAAGGTTACAAGCAGTGTCTGGGCTTTCTGATTTTCTTTGCTATCGTTGAGCTTATCGGCTTTGCTTTTTTAAAGAGAAAAATAAAGAAGTAGTCAAATGCTTCTTTTTTAGTGAACTCCTTATGTTATAATTTTTTTATCAAATTGAAAGGACTATAATTATGTACTACAGCTTTAGAAAAATTAACATTGAATCACCTTTTCCAACTACTCAATGTGGACATATATCTCAAACAAATAAATTGTTTGATTATAAAGACCATCTTTTCGCTAGAATAATCGCTTTTAAAAACAATAATAACTGGCTGATTCATATTTCCGCTGATGTTTTAGCAATCGATAGAGAATTCCGTTTAAAACTTCAGAATACCATCAGGGAAAAATTAAATGACAGAAATATTGACCTCATTACTTCCGCTACTCATACCCACTATGGAAATGATATCAAAAATCAGGATTATTTAAACTTCTTAATGACTGTTTTAGTTGAAGGTGTCATAACTATGGAATATCAGCAGATTGGTGAAGTAAAATGCACTTACAGTAAAATGCATACCAATGCTGTTGGCAAATCAAGAATTTCAGGCTATGAATCAGAAATGGAATATCTGAGTTTAATAACTTTTTACAAAGATGAAAATATACCATTTCTGCGAATTATAATTAATAATTGTCATCCTACCATTCTGCATGCGGATGTCCCCTTTTTCTCGGCCGAGTATCCAGGTTATATCCTGAAACTTTTACAACAGGAAGATAATAACTACGATTACAGTTTTATTATGGGAGCAGCAGGTGATATTTCTTCCCGCTTCATCAGAAGTGGTCAGGGCTATGAAAATATGATTGAACTGGCTGAAAGACTTTTTAGTGAAATAAAAATACTGATGGCCAGAGAAACTGAAAAACACCCGTTAAGACTTGATTACAGTGAAATCGAAGTAGATTTAGAACATCAGTTTAATCCAATAGATCTGTCAGAAATCCGTGCTGATTTAACAGACAGAGAACTTGAAACCATCAGATATGGACAGATAGTCAGAGAAAAACTTGAACAGTCCAATGATGTTGCCGACAAAGCCAATGTTTCCAGCTGGAATCTGGGAGTGGTAAAGATTATTTTCTTTCCTAATGAAATATTTTCCGTTTATCTGAAAGAGTTGGATTTGTCTAATACGATATTGGTATCCTACTCCAATGGTTATGGGCCATATGTATTGCCGATAGGATTTCCTTATTTGACTTATGAAATGTTTACTGATACTCTGACTGTCAAAACAAAAGAAAAAATTATAGAAATTATTAAATCTATCTAAAAAAGTCACTGAGTGACTTTTTAAATCTGTTTCCATATTTCTACAGTAATCATTAAGACTTTAAACAATAAAAATCAAACTTTTATAAATGCCTTATTCTGCCTACAAAATGATCATAAATAGCATCATTATTATAACCGTCAACGTTTTGAGACTGGAATACATAAGGACGTTTGCCATGAGAAATAACAATTTTCATCGCTTCTGTAATAGCAATATTCAATAAAAACATAACGACAATTGTACTGGCCGGTCCGGTTTTTATACCGTCAATATCCATCATTCCATCACCAATCGGACAACAGCTGTCAATAATCAGGTCAGCATGGTCATAAAGTTTTTTACCACTTGGATGCTTACTGGTGCTGGCTTTAGATTGAGTCATATTGGTGACTGCAACGGTAAACACACCATCTTTTCTGGCTCTGGCAGCCATTTCAATCGGTGCTGCATTTCTGCCGGAGTTGGAATTGATAATAATCATATCACCTGGCTCAATATTATAATTACTATAGATAACATCTGCCACTCCGCAGGTTTTTTCCATAGCTCCGCTTCTTCTGGCTCCAAACATCAGTTTGGTATCCGGATCCAGCATAGCACAGACATTTCCTAAACCACCAGCTCTAAAAAACAACTCCAAGCCAGCCATGTAAGAATGTCCGGTACCAAAAGTATAGATTATTTTATCATTTTCAATGTTTTCAGCAATTTTCTCAGCAAGTACTACCAACTGCTCTCTATTAGCTTCTTCAGCCTGTTTACATAACGCAAGAATCTTTTCACTGTATTCAAAACTCATTATTCTACCTCCCTTATTCTTTCGTTTTTCGTTACCTGTCAAAAGCAGATTAAAATATTTTATCTCTTTGACCTCCTATATTTCATTATAAACCCTTTATTGATATTTTCAATCAAAGAGTCCCTGAAAATTGTTATAATTAGTTAAAGAGGTACAATTATGAAATCATATTATGTTGAACTTTACCAGAAAGGAAAGGCAAGAATTTCACAGGAAGAAATTAATACTGATGACCTGCAGGAAAACGAAGCAATTATTCAGACAGACTTCAGTATGATTTCAGCTGGGACTGAACTGTCAAGAGTATTTGAAATTAAAAAAGGCTTCTCTTATCCAGTCAGACCAGGTTATTGTTCTATTGGAACAGTTATCAAAAAAGGAGATGGATTAAAAGATTTGAAAATCAATGACAGAGTATTTTTCAATGCTCCTCACAGCTCTCTTGTCAGATGGAAACATACAAATTCAACTCAGGGTCCGCAAATCTATAAGCTAGACCCAGAAATAAATCCAAAATATGCCGCCATTATTAATTTAGCTTTAGTAGCCATAAGCGGAGTAAACTGCAGTGAGATAAAACTTCATGATAATGTTGCTGTTTTCGGTTTAGGTAATATTGGTATTATTGCTACTTTAATGTATCAGAAATCAGGAGCTGCTGTTATCGCCGTTGATCCGGTAGAAAACAGATGCCAATTAGCCAGGAAGATGGGAATCAGAAATATCATCTGCAAAGATACTGACAGACAGATTGAAGAAATTATGAAACTGACCAATAATAAAGGAGTTGAGATTGCTGTTGACGTTACCGGAATCAGTGAAGCAATAATAACAGCGATAAACTCTACCAGACAGTACGGACAGGTAATCCTGCTTGGTTCACCAAGGACATCTTATACAACTGATATTACTCCGGTTTTTAACCGTATGCATATGAAAAATCTGAAAGTAACCGGTGCTTTCAATCAGCTGGCGCCGGTTAACGAAGTTGAAGGTTCATTTAACAGCGTAATTAAAAACTATCATACCGTTTGTGATTTAATTAAAAATAAAGACATCGATGTTGAAAAAATGATCAGCCACACTATTTTGCCGGAAGAAATTGAAAAGGCTTATCATGGTCTGATGTTTGATAAAGAAAACTATAATTGTGTAATATTGGACTGGAAAAAATATCAGTCTGTAAAATAATTTAAGTCAGGAGGAAATTATGATTAATATTGGAATTGTAGGTTCTGGATTCATTGTTCCGATTTTCATCGAAGCCGTCAATAATGTTGGTGGCTATCATATAAGAGGTATTATGGCCAGAAAGGCAGAAGTGTTAAGTGCATTAAAAGAGAAATATTCTATTGACTATTACACCCTGGATTATAAAGAAATGTTTGACGACCCTGAAATTGATGCTATCTATTTAGGTGTTCCAAATTCAGATCATTACTTCTATGCTAAAGAAGCTCTATCAGCAGGAAAACATGTCATTGTTGAAAAACCTTTCTGCCACAAATATAAACATGCTAAAGAAATTGTCAATCTGGCTAAAGAGAAAAACCTGATTGTCTATGAAGCGATTACCAATCAGTCACTTCCTAATTATCAGAAGATAAAAGAACTGCTGCCTGAAATCGGAGATATCAAATTGCTGGATATAAACTTCTCCCAATACTCTTCCCGTTACGATAAGTTTAAAAACGGCATTACTCTACCAGCTTTTGATTTTAAAAAAGCGGGTGGTTCTTTAATGGATATAGGAGTTTACAACATTCACTTTGTAGCAGGACTGTTTGGAAAACCTGAGAAAGTTCATTACTTTGCCAACATTGAAAATGGCATTGATACTTCAGGAGTTCTTATTATGTCTTATCCGACTTTTGAAGCCGTCTGTATCTCAGCTAAAGACTGTAAAGCCCCTCTTCATGTTTTAATTCAGGGAGACAAAGCTTTTATTCAGTCAAACGGATCAAGCAGTCTGCTGGATAATGTTATCTATAAACTTAACAAAGAAGACGGGGTTGAGTATAAACTGAACAAAGAGGATGGTTACTTCTATGAGTTTAACGAATTTAAACAATTGGTTAAAAACAATGATTTAGAAGCAGCTCAGAAGTTAAACAAACATACTCTGTTAGTTAATGGAATCCTGGAAGAAGCCTTAGCTACTGCAGGAATCATATTTGAAGATTAGTATACAGAAAAACTGGCAATCCAGTTTTTTTATAGTCTCTGTAATATTTTCCCCAGTTGCTCTGGCTCAAAACCAAAATAATCTCCATTGTCATGACAGGTTTTCTTACTGCTCATGTGAATCTGTTTAATACCTGTTAATTCTAAGACTTCTTTTATATTTTCTTCTCTTACTCCTCCACCAGGCAGTATTTCAATTCTATCACCATACTTTTCATGTAAATCTTTCAACAGCGGACAACCTTTTAAAATATCAGTGTCTGACTGTCCGTCGGTAAGAACTCTGTCCACACCTGCTTTTATCAGTGCTTCCATAGCCTGATAAGGGTCTTCTGTCTGATCAAAAGCTTTATGAAAGACAGCTTCTTTGCCGTAAGATTTTATCAGTTCTACCATTTTTCTGCTTCTTTCAATATCAACTGTATTATCTTTATTCAAAAAACCAAAAACAATCCCATCAGCACCATTTTCCAGTAATATTCTGGCATCTTCCAGCATTATCTCATAAGAAATATCGGTATAATAAAATCCGGCTGTTCTGGTTCTGGTCATACAGACAACAGCTACCTCAGTTAATTCCTTAGCCTTTTTTAATGTTGCAACAGTTGGAGTCAGCCCTCCTAATTCCATTGCACTATTTAATTCAATTCTATCAATTGGAAATTCTGCCGCTTTAACTACATCATCAATATTCCCGCAACAGATTTCTATTTTAATACCATTTACCACTATTTTACCTCCCTTTTTCCTCTTTCTATTGTATAATACTTTTATGATTAAAGGTATTATATTTGACTACGACAAAACACTATACTCTCACGAGTTGAAGTTTGTCCCTAATTTAACTTTAAAAACATTAAGGAAATTGAAAGAAAAAGGGATTAAACTGGCTTTATGCACTTCAAGAGAACAGTTTGAATTAAAAGATCTGGACAAAGAGTGTGTAGAAATGATGGATTTAATTATTTCCGGTAATGGTTCAACTATCATTAAAGATAATGAGATTATTGAAAGAAATATTATTCCTTCCTCTAAAGTAAAAGAAGTAATTAATTATTTAAACGATAATCAGATTGCTTATCATTATTCCGATGCAGAAGGAAATATTTACTTTGCCAATAAATTCCCTGAAGGTTTATTAGAAAACTATTATCACAGTAATTTAACAGAATTCATTTTTAAAAATTATGAAAATGAAGATTTACTTAACATAATGGTTTATTTTCCTGATGATAAACAGCTTGAAGAAATTGAATTACTTACTTCAGAACTTACAACAACAACTTTATTCAGTGGTCCGCAATTTTCTAAAAAAGGAATTGATAAAGGTTATGGAACAAGACTGTTTATGAAAATGTTTGATTTAACCAGAGATGAAACTCTCTCTGTCGGTGATGCTTTGGCCGATATTGCTATGTTTAAGGAAACAGCTGTTTCACTCTCTACACTCAGCAGCAGTGAAAAAGTGACCAGGTCAAGTACCCACGTGATGGAAAGGACTATTGAAGAAGGAGGTCTGCATAAAGCCTTAGTTGATTTGCAGATTATTGAACCTGAAGAATATAATATTAAAATATTTTTCCTGGATGTCGACAACACTATTTACGACCATACTGTCAAACAAGTAAGACCATCAACATTAGATGCCTTAAAACAGCTGAAAGAAAAAGGCTATATACTTTACCTGAATTCCGGAAGGTCATTTGATGAATCAAAATCAATTCCACAGGAAGTTATCAATTTGGTTGATGGTATGATTTTGGCCAATGGTTCAAATTACATTATTAATGGGAAACATTACTATAAACCTATCGACATTGAAGCATCTAAACCATTGACTGACTTCTTCAAAAAACATGATATATTCTTCCGCTATGTAACCATTGATAATAAAACGTACTATAGCAGGCAGGATGAAGAAATAGAAAAAAACCGAACTTATTATCAGGCGCAATTTCCAATAAAAGAATACCAGGATGAACAGTTAATTCAATTTCTATTTTATTCAAGTGATGATTTGGATGAAGAAAAGATTGAAGTTTTATCCGAAAACCTGCAAAGGACAAAACTTACCAGAGCCAATGAAATTGCCCGCAAAGGTGTCACAAAAGCAACCACGATGCTTAAGGTAACTGAACTTCTTGGACTGAAACAGGAAAACATCTGTGCCTTCGGCGACAGTAATAATGATACAGAAATGTTACAGGAAGCCAGACTTTCAGTAGCTATGGGTAACGGATGTTTAAACAGTAAAAAAGCAGCAACCTATATCTGCCCTGATATCACAGAAGACGGTTTTGCCAAGGCCTTAAAACACTTCAATCTTATTGACTAGATTTCAAATTTACAAAAAAATACAAGGTTGATATTTAATTTTATCAACTTTTTAAATTTGTTCTTGACTTTTTGAACACTGTTCAGTATATTATAATTGAACAGCGTTCAAGGAGGAAATGTATTAATGAATGAAAACATTAATGTAAAAGAAAAAATAATTTCAACAACAATCGATTTAATCAGAAATTCAAATGGGATTGTAGAAAATATTACCATCAGAAAGATTGCTGAAACAGCAGGTGTGGCAACTGGCTTAGTTAATTATCATTTTAGGTCAAAAGAAAATTTGATTGAAATTTGTGTCCAAAAGATTATTTCCAATGTAATGAAAACTTTTCCCGATAAAGAAACTTCAAAAGAATATTTGAAAAATAATAATCAGGATATCGCTTCCTTTTCCGCTAATGTTTTTAAATTTCTATTAAACAACCAGGAAATATCAAGAATTTCAATTATTGGCGATCTGTCAAATCCTAATCTTATCAGTAATTCATCTGTTTCATATCAGGCTATTTATAAAGCGCTGAATAAAGATGAACCGGATAAAATCAGAAAAATTAAAGCCTTTATCTTTTTAGCGACTTTACAGTCAGCTTTTTTAAACAGAGATATCAGCAGTGACTTATTGTCTATTGATTTCAATAAAGCTGAAGACTTTATACCCTTTTTTAAGGATGTCGTTAAGATACTGAATATATAATTTAAAGGAGCGATAAACATGATGCAGAAAAAAAGAAGAAAGACTGGAAAAAGAATTATGAGAATATTACTTAACAGTGTTTTAATATTATTAGCTGTATATTTTTCACTACAGGGAATCTTATGTCTTATCGGACTTAATGAAGCAAATAAAAAATTACAGTCTTATGGTGTTAAAACCGCAGAATTATCTTATGGCAATATGACTTATCTTGATGAAAATCAGGGTGAGGTAATACTATCTGTTCATGGCATTTTTGGCGGTTATGACCAGGCTTATGAAACTGTTGCAAGCTGGAAAAACAAATACCGCCTGATTGCTCCATCACGTTTCGGATATTTGGGCTCAGATATTAAGGGCAAAGGAACACCTGAGGAACAGGCTCAGGCTTATATTGAATTGTTAGATTTATTGAAAATAGAAAAAGTATTTGTTTTGGCTACTTCGGCTGGAGGAACACCGGCAATTCGTTTAGCACTGGACTATCCTGAAAGAGTAAAAGGACTGATTTTGTATTGTTCAGCGATGCCGGTAACCCAGAAACCGGAAAGTTTTTTAGAATATCAGGCACCACCAGAACCTCTGTTAACGGATTACGGAATGTATTTAATAAGTCCGTTGATGCCATTGATGATGGGTATGCCAATATCTACTGTCAGAGATATTCAACCAGTCGCAGAAAGAAGACAAGGTGTCGTTTTAGATGGAAAATTCACCAATCCTGATATGGAAAGAAACTTTGATGATTATCCAATCGAAAATATGACTATACCGGTTTTGATACTCCATGCAGAAGACGACAACATCGCAAGCTATGAAAAAGTCAACGCAGTACAACATCGCTTTAAAAATCTGACTTTAATAACTTTTCCAACAGGCGGTCATATGATGATTGGCCATGGTGAAGAAATAAAAGAAGCTGTAGAAAACTTTATTACTGCCAATAAATAGACATTTAATTACCAATAAAACAAAAGAGAAACTCTTAATCATGATTTCTCTTTTTTTCTTCCCTTTTTTCTACATATTTTCTTTCCTGAATCTATTGTTAATCAGTTTCTAAAACAACAGCAATATCAGACTCAGAAATCACACCTATATCAGATTTTATTTCAATCAGAATATGCCATTGTGCCATATCACAGGTACCAATTTCCGGAACTGTTCGTTCAATATTAATAACAAGCATTCCATCCTCACTAGTAATATTCTTTACGCTGTGACGGTTGGATCCGCTGTTCTCTTCAAGCAAAATTATTATAAGAGCCTGATTTTTAAAATAATCTTCATCATACTTATCAATGACATTTAAAAATCCCATTGAACTGTCAGATTTATCATTTAGATTGTATTTATCTTTATTTTCCTGATAATACTTATTCAGTTCTTCTGCTGAACGTATAATTTTAACCAGAGGATATTTGACGTCTTCGTGATATCCGTCAGTTCTTATATATTGCACCTCAAAAACAATATCAGTTTCCAACTTATCTAAACCTGTGATATCCTCATCCGGTTTATAATTTCCGTCACCTTTTTTTAAACGGATTGCATAAATTCCATCAGTGGTCATAGGATAGGTTTCCCTTATAACACCATGTACTACAAAAACCTCATCACCATTTGAATAACCATCAAAAAGATTTCCCCCTAAACTTCCGTCAAAAACAATCATCGCTACATTATTTTCATTTATCAGATAAGTTTCATTTTCTCTAAAATACAATTTGCCAACTGTTACCCTGTATCCTTTATTTAACAAGATGCCAACAAATACAAACACAGCAACAAAACCAAGTAAAAAGAATCTGATAAAAATGCGAATTGGTGAATTAGATTTACTTTTTTTCATAATAACACCCCTTTGTTTATTATACTACTTTTAATGTTTAAAAGATTTCTATTAAATTATATAAATAGAATATTAATTTTTCTTTTTAAATGTTTCCAGCAACGGTACCAGTATAGCGGCGATAATACCGCCGGAAAAACCGTTGTTATAAAGATTCATACTTCCATGCAAGTACAAAAGATTCCCTACCAGTGACGCATGCAAATAACCAGCTAGAATCCCGGATGAAAAACCATAATAGCCTGCTATAGGGGCAAGTGTTGTTGAAAATAAAGCATTAATCATACATACAGTATCAGACATAGAGCGGTCTGCAAAGAGATATGCTAAAACAACCCCGGCAACTACAGGTATAGTATTAAGCAAATGTTTAGATAAGGCTGAAAAACCGACTACAGTTAATATTGCTCCTGTAACCGGTCCGTTAAATGGCGCCTTAAATAACAAAGCAAACAACATTGCAGATATTCCCATAAACCCCATATTTAATAAAGCAGCAGCAAATCCCTCCAGTTTAACAAAATCTGTCCCTGGCTCACCAGAGTAACTAAAAATCCTGCCATACTCTTTCAAAGGTTTCTTTCCACTTATATACCCTACTATCATCATTGAAGAAAAATAAATAATAAGAAAGATAACAAGTCTGGCATCCGTCTTTTCGGCAAATTTCCTCACCGTAGAAAAATCATAACCTGTCAATCTGAATAAAGAGATAAAAATCATTCCTATAACTCCTGAAGTAAATCCACCATTATAAATATTGAATCCTTTGTGAAAAACAGTAAAACTTTTTGATAAAGAAGGTAATATCAATCCAATAATCAAACCAATAATATTAGCTGAGACAAAAGCGATAACAGGTTGTAAATTCATATAAAAAGTAACCTGGCTTACTAAAGGTGCTAAAGACATTCCAAAATTAGCTGTAGTTACATGCTTGGAAAATGTTTCTTTTTTAAAAAGGCTGTATAAATAAACACCTGCATATATACTTATAACGTTATATAGATTCTTGCCAAACAGAGCAAAACCGCCAACAATAAAAACAGAAGCTATTAAAAGTCCATTTACCTCAGCATTACTCTTTTCGGCAATATAAATAACCAAAAACATCAACAAGCCACTGTTTATAAGAGATGATCCAATGCTGCTAATCGCAAAATAATCTGTGAATAGTAAACACGGAGAAATAATCAAAGTACATAATTGTTTAATTAACTCTAAAGAAAAACCCATTATCAGACCTGCAGAAAGCATTAATATTGAATAAAAGTACACTATACTATATTGGCTCTTTTGAGATTTAATCACTTCTTTTTCTGTCATCATGGACTTTGCCTCCTCTTGCAGTGTTTTTTATAAAAATAATCAAAAACTTTACTTAATTCTGTTAACATTTTACTAAAGCAATTTTATCACGAATTTATGAAATATATATTTGTAATATTTTTCGTTTATAAATAATGCTTATTTTAAAATTATAGTAAAATTAGAAATGCTTTAAAGGCAGTTTTTAATGATTAATAATCGAATAACTAAACATCATAAAAAATCATTTAACTGTGCTAACTACTTGCCTTTTCATTATCTATGCTTTCAACAGCCTGGCAGTATAATATAGGCAACATCAGGTTTTTTTATAAGCCATTTGAATATCAGTTAATTGCATCAGAAAAGATTGTTTAATATAAGACTTTTCTACTAACTAAGTAAATTATCGCCAGCTATTTCAACCTTATTTTCCCCCATTTTATTTCTATACCCGCCCAACAACCGTCATCTAACTCAATTATCAAATCAACTTCTAATCCAGTAAAGTCATTATGATAATAGGCAGTGTCACCTATATGTTCAGCATAAACTCTTATAGTTCTTATAGCAACCGATTCAAATAAAAACACCCTCAAAAGGTGCAAATTTACTATTACATTTCTGGCAGGGGTGGCAGGAATTGAACCCGCGTCCACGGTTTTGGAGACCGTTGTACTGCCACTGTACGACACCCCTGTTTGTGCTTACTTATGATAGCATACTAAATTGTTTCAGGCAAGATGAAATGCTATAATATTTTGGTGAGGTATACGATGAAAAAATTATTGAATTTTATTAAAAACTTTAATGCAGAACGTGACTGGAATAAGTTTCACACACCGAATAATCTTGCTAAATCTATTGTGTTAGAGGCTAACGAACTTTTAGAGTTCTTTCAGTTTGAAACTGAAGTCAAAAATAAAGACGGTATACAGGAAGAATTAGCTGATGTTTTAGCCTATTGTTTTGATCTGTGTATTCAGCTGGACTTAGACCCGATAGACATTGTCTACAAGAAATATGAACAGAATGCTGCAAAATATCCGGTAGAAAAAGCTAAAGGCTCAGCAAAAAAATATAATGAATATTAAAACCAGCCTTTTGACTGGTTATCTGTCTATTTTAGCCGGCTGATTCATCTCAAATGGGTAACCATACAACTGGAATGTTATACCTTCTTCAGAATTATAGCCTGTCATAATAAATGAATATTGAGCCCATGAAGGATCAAAACCTTTATAATAATAACACTGATTTTCAAAGATTAGTTCGTAGGTTATTGTGTTTTCTTTATCCTTGGTAAAAGTAATATCAATTCTTACTGTATTTTCGTCCTGAGTAGCACCAAATAAATAACAGGTCTGAGATTCATCAGAAGTAACAGTATAGGAAATTGTATTACAAGGCATATATACCGAACTGGTTGATTCACAGTAGAAGTTGGCAATAAGATCCGGTTTTGAACAATCCAGAGTGCCGAAATGTAAATCAGCACCGACACCATTTTTACTTCTGGTAAAATAAACCAGTGTATTCTTATCTACTTTTGCTTTATAGACTAAAGCATAATATCTGGCTTCATCAGCTCTTTCCAATTCATCTAAAAATCCCTTTGGATATGGATATAAATAATCATAGGCAAAAATCATTACGGCAAAATAACTTGCTGCAAATAATGCGATAATAATGACTGATTTGATTAAAAACTTTTTCATACGAATTCCTCCGCCTTTTAAATTATAATCTTTTTATCAGTTTATTACAACTTTATAAAATATATTGTATAATGATTTCAATGGCGTCACAAAGGAGGGAATTTATATGGTAATTCCAAAACAG
Organism: Erysipelotrichaceae bacterium; assembly: GCA_050950925.1. Classification (GTDB taxonomy): domain Bacteria; phylum Bacillota_I; class Bacilli_A; order Erysipelotrichales; family Erysipelotrichaceae; genus UBA1783. Next base: position 7,750 of record JBMNIN010000004.1, on the reverse strand, counting down.
TTTGAAGGTTTACAAGACCTTGAAGCAATGCTTCTAACCAGTATTTTAGGTACTTTTGTCGCTTTAAATGAAGATCTGATTTCTTATCAGCAGGCTGAAAGTTACTGGCTCAGTGATTTGACTGCTGATCTTTTCGAGGAAATGAATTTATCTGAAGACATCGTCTACATCTTACATGAAGGTATCAGATTGAAAGAATTACTTGAATTCGGTAATATTTATTATGATAAAATTGAAGAACTGATATATGAATGCAAATCACTGATTGCCAACTATTATACCGAATACAGGCAGGAAGATAATTCAACATTTTCATCACTTTTAAACTAGAAAGAAGGATCAGCCATGAAAAAACAGGATGTAATCCAATATAAAGAAAGTATTATTGAACAATTAGCCCGGTTATGCAGTTATAAAAGCATTTATATTCCGGATGAAGAAGGTACTCCCTTCGGAGTCGAAAATAAAAAATGTCTGGATAAGGCTTTAGAAATCGCTTCAGGATATGGTTTTAAAACTGTTAATGTCGATGACTATTGCGGTTATATTGAAATGGGACAGGGAGAAGAAATTATCGGTATCCTGGCTCATCTTGATGTTGTTCCGGTAAGTGACAGTTGGAATACAGACCCATTTACCTTAACCATCATCGATGACAGATACTACGCTCGAGGAACTTCCGATGATAAAGGAGCTGTGGTCTGCTCTTTAACTGCCATGCGTGCTTTAAAACCCTTAGAAGGTTCTTTCACCAAGCGAGTCAGACTGATATTGGGATGCAATGAAGAAAGCGGTTCAAGATGTATCAGACACTATGTCAAAAAACATGGACATGTCAATTACGGCTTTACTCCTGATGGAGAATTTCCACTGGTATTTGGTGAAAAAGGTATGGTTGGTGGTCTTCTGAAACTTGAAAGCGATAAAATATCAGATATTAAAGGCGGTACAGTCAGAAATACAGTCTGTGCTTCAGTTGAAATAACTTTGAAGGACAATTGTTTCAACAAAGAAAAACTTGATAAATTCTTTAAGGAAAATAATATTGACTATTTGTTAAAAGAAAACACCTTAGTAGTTTATGGTGTTGCTGCTCATGCTTCTACTCCGGAAAAAGGAGTTAATGCGATTTCTTATGCTTTAGAAGGTTTATATCATGCAGATATCAATGACAAGGCTGTTGACAAATACCACCAGCTGATAGGTTTGGGTTACAATGGTGAAGGTTTAAAAATTGATTTTACTGATGAATATGGCAAATTAACTTTCAATGTCGGTGTCTGCTACCAAGAAGACAGCTGTCTATGCTTTACAATTGATATCCGTTTCCCAGTTACTCTGCAAAAAGAGCTGGTCATCAATACTATAAAAGAAAATGATTATGGTTTAATACATAATCTGGATGGTATAAATCCATTGTTTTTCAGTCCAGATTCACCAATGATTAAAGCACTGCATCAGGCCTATATCGATGTAACTGGTGATACTGATAAACAGCCAATGGTAATTGGTGGAGGAACCTATGCAAAATCAATGAATAATATTGTTGCCTTTGGTTGTGATGACGGGAAACATAATTATCATATTCATGATGACAATGAATTTGTCAGCTGGGATTCACTGGAAACCCAAACAGCCTGTTATTATCATGCTATCTTGAATTTAATGAAAATCTAAAACTATTTATCATTACTATGCGAATACTATAAAAACAGCATCTTATACTGAACTTACTTTAAAAAGCAATTCTTTTTATCAGTCACGTTCGGAAATAAAGATGTCTGTTTTTTATCAGAAAAAACATGCATCAGGAAATTACCCATAAATGTACTATTATAAAAATTGAGGTTTAATATCTCCTGTTAAATTAACAGTTTTCCTTTCCTATTTAAATATGCTTTCACAACTATGGTTTTTGATTTCGTATTGATTTTGATATAAAAACTGACCTTCTTTTGAATTTTCAGATTCAACTTTTGAAAGTCAGTTTATCTTAAAGACAGTTTCACAAAGAAATCTCTTTTTTTGGACTATTTGAGATCCACTTAATTGTCTTATTCTTTCATTACCAGATCAGCCATAATCTTTGCGAACTTTTCACGGTCAGCTTTCATAACTAAATTAACATTTTTAACTGCCGGCCTGAAAATCCCGTCAAGATCACGGGAATCTCTCTTAAAGTTTACCAGACTTACTCCATCAGCAGTTCCTCCGCTGATATCCATCTTCATATTGCAGGAAATTATCTCCGTAAAAACTGACCTGTCTATTAATCCGGCAATACAGAGTGCATCATGAATAGGGGCACCTTCATCATCAACCTGCCAGTTATGACCCCATTTCTTATAATTTCCAATTCTTCTTTTAATAAATGTTGCAGCAGCATACCCTGCCTTTGTACCGGAAGCCTCAAATTCTTCCGCTTCTTTTAAATAAATACAGTTCTTATGTGTTACATCCAATGGAACAAGTGTGATTTTGCATCCGCTCTGAAGGACAATTTCAGCAGCTTCAGGATCTGCCCAGAAATTAAATTCGGCACGTTGAGAAGGACCGGAATTTCCTTCTTCCAGTGCGGATCCCATAATAATCAATTCTTTTATTTTCCCGCAGATTCCCGGTTCAGCACGCATAGCACAGGCTACATTTGTCAATGGGCCTACTGCCACAATAGTAATATCGCCTTCCGATTCCATTAAAGTATCAATATAATAGGAAACAGCACATTTGTTTTGGGGTTTTAATTCTGTTTCCGGCAGATCTAAATGATTTCCATGATTATCCTGTCCATCAAAATATTTATCTCCATAAGGGATCAAGGGTCTTCTGTCCTTGTTTAAAGTGCTGACTAAAGGCAAAGCGCATCCTTTATAAACTTTGACTTTTTCACCTTTACCGACAAAATCAATTACACGCAAAGTATTATCAGTAGTCAATTCAATATTACGATTGCCATTTACTGAACAGACACCTAATAAATCTATTTTTTCAGATGCCATTGCCATTAAAAGAGCAACTGCATCATCCGTACCTGTATCAACATCCATTATAATTTTATATTTTTCCATAATTTATCCTTCTCTGTTATCTTTTTGCCTTTGCAAGTTCTTTCTTCATTTTTTCTTCCTGTTTAATATCATGTTTAGTTACAATTACTAATGCTACAAGAGTAATTAAATACGGCAGCATTTGCAGTGGTTCTGGAGGCAAATTCAGAGTTTGTAATGTCATTGCCAATGTATCAACAGCCGCAAACATAATCGCAACAAACATCGTCCTGAATGGTCGGGCATCTGCCAGGTTCATTGCTGACATACCGATAAAGCCTCGTCCGGCAATCATACTTGCTGAAAACCAGGATAAGTACCCCATAGACATATATGCTCCGCCTATAGAACAGATGATTCCTGTTAAGGCAAAAGCAAGAATTTTTATTCCAATTACGTTAATCCCCACAGATTCCGCTGCTTTTTCACTTTCTCCAACTGCACGGATTTTCAATCCCAATGGAGTTTTATAAATTAAAAACCAGACTAATACTACTACTACAAATGCAAAATATGTAAGCAAATTGTGCCCGGAAAGTACTTTGCCTAAAAAAGGCATATCCTTTATAAGTGGTAATTCTACATTCGGAAAACTCAATGATGGAAGTTTAATCGTCGTACCTTTATCACCAACCAGCATAAATATAATAAAAATTGTTAAACCGTCTGCCAGACGATTAATGGAAATACCGGTTAAGGTCATATCAGCAGACATCTTTAAAGACATAAATCCCATAAAAACTGATAATAATAATCCGCTCAGAATTGCTCCTAACAGTCCCCCCAATATACTTTGAGAATATGCACTGAATATAGCTCCGGCCATTGCGGAAATAAGCATTGTTCCTTCCAAAGCAATATTATTTGAACCTGACTTTCTTGTAATCAAACCACCCATTGACGAATAGATTAAAGGAGTCGATAAACGTAATGTAGAAAACAATAAATTCGATATAAATTTCAGTGAAAACATAATTACTCAACTCCTTTCTCAACCATAGTATCTTTTACAATCAGATTATGTCTTACAAATGAAAGCAGACCCTTAGCTGAGATAAAAATAACAACTAACGCCTGAATAACTGATACCAACTCAACAGGGACATCAGACATTCTGTTAACCAGGTCTCCTCCTGTTCGAATATAAGAGAGAATAAATGCGACTACTGGAACCAGAAGAGGATTATTTTTTGCGATAATAGCTATCAGCATACCGTCAAATCCATAACCTAATTGAACTTCCCAATTCAATTGCTGATAAATTCCTAAACACTCAATTGCTCCTCCAAGTCCAGCCAGCATTCCGCCTATAAATTGAGCCAGTAAAATTGTTTTTTTCGTATTTATGCCCACATAACGTGCAAAAGCTGCATTTTGTCCTGAATATTGCATATCATATCCTATTTTCGTTTTGTAAATAAGAATATAAACAATGATTACCGCAAATATAAGTATAAAAATTCCACTGTGAATTCTAGTGCCGCTTAATATACGTGAAAGCAATGCATTTTTCGGAAAGAAAGGTGTACCATTATAAGAAAAAGTAGGATCTTTTAACCAATGGATTAACAAAAATCTGCCTAAATAAAGCAATATGTAATTTAACATTATACTGGCTACTACTATATGAGCTTTATATTTTTCGTTTATATATGCAGGTATAAATGTTACAAAACCTCCAACTAAAGAGGAAACAATCATTATTAAACCCGGAAAAACTATTGGAGGCAAATTTAAATGCAAGGCAATAATTGCTGTAACACTGCCAGCAATAAAAAATGCTCCATCAGTACTTAAATTGAATCGATTAACCTGGAACATCATACACATTCCCAAACCACAAAATGAAAGAGGAATCAGAAGTTCAATTACAGTACCAAATCTCCTTAATGATGTTGTTGGTCCTATAACAAACCAATACAACACATTTAAAGGCTGACTGCTGACAAAAAATATAGCAATCATAATAATTCCAAGAGCAAGAAAAATAGCAAAAGTAATTCGAATGGCTTCAAAGTATTTAATTATAAATTTTCTAACCTTTTCACTAACGCTCATCATACCGCACCCCTTATCTCTTCCTCGCTTTGTATCTTTACTCCTAGCATATATTCTCCAATTAAATATTCATCAACTTTAGAAACATCCGGAAAATAAGCGCTGATTCTTCCATTTAACATAACCATCAGACTGTCACTGACTGATAACAATTCCGTTAAATCAGCTGAAACAAGAAGTACTGCTACTTTTTCTTTACGACTGATATCAATCAATTTTTTTCTGATAAAATCCCCGGCACCAACATCTATACCACGGGTAGGCTGATTGGCAACAACAAGTTTGGCATTACTCGTAAATTCACGGGCAACAATAACTTTTTGAATATTGCCTCCAGATAAAGAACCCGCATTATGTTCTTTATCCATGCACATAATATTGAATTCCTCGATGAGTCTGTCCGCTTCTTGAGCAATTGCTTTTTTATCAACAAAAAATTTTCTGCTGAATTCCGGTTTAAAAAATCTATCCGCTACTAAATTATCTTTTACAGATGAAGTAGCTGAACAGCCATCAACCATACGATCTTCCGGAATATATGTTATTCCTTTATTTCTTCGGGCAAGAATTGTTTTTGAAGTGATTTCTTCTCCCTGGAAAAAAATCGTGCCTGATGTTGCATCTTTTAAACCCGCAACAATTTCTGCCAGTTCATTTTGTCCATTACCTTCAACAGCGGCAATACCCATTATCTGTCCGGCATAAACAGAAAAACTGACACTGTCAACGGCTCTTTTATTGAAATCATTAACATATACCAATTCTTTTACTTCCAGAATTTTTTCTTTAAATTCGATTGGCTCTTTTTCAATATTCATGTCAATTTCCCGGCCAACCATCATTGCCGATAAACTTGAAGGAGTTACATCAGAAACATCTCCATCTCCTGTCACTCTTCCTCTTCTCAATATAGTATATCTGTCACAAATCTGCATCACTTCATCCAGTTTATGAGAAATAAAAATGATAGTATGTCCATCCTGTGCCAGCTTTTTCAATGTATCAAATAACTCTACAGTTTCCTGTGGAGTTAATACAGCGGTCGGTTCATCCAATATCAAAATTTTAGCACCTAAGAAAAGTGCTTTTAATATCTCTAATTTCTGTTTTCCACCTACTGATAAATCTATAACCTTTTTATCAGGGTCTAAGAGCATATTATATTTTTTTCCAAGCTCAACACATGTTTCCAGAGCCTTTTTCTTATCTATTGTAAACATCGGACCCCTGGGTATATTTCCCAAAATAAGGTTTTCCGTTACAGTCATTGACGGTACAAGCATAAAATGCTGGTGAACCATTCCGATTCCCAGTCGAATTGCTTCCAGAGTATTTTTTATTTTAACCTCTTTTCCATCAAGGAATATTTTCCCACTTTCAGGCTTTTCAAAACCAAACAACATTTTCATCAATGTTGTTTTACCTGCACCATTTTCTCCAAGTAAAGCATGAATCTCACCCTTATTAACTGATAATGTTACATCTTTATTGGCAACAAAACCATTTGGATAAACTTTTGTCATTTTATCCATTAATAACACATTTTCACTCATTGATTCACTCCCTTATACTTTAAATATACAAACAGGATATAATCCTGTTTGTATATTATTTTAATTATTATTGACAGCTTTGAACGTAAGCATTAAATTCTTCTTCAGAAATTGCAAATGCACTTTCAACTTTAATTTCACCACTGATTACTTTTGCCTCTAAATCAGCAATTTTCGTAACAATGTCTTCAGAAATTCCATCAACAATTGGTGCAATTTCTACAGCTCCTTCAATTAAACCTTGCGATTCTAATCCGCCCCAAGGAAGGTCCTTATCGTTTAAATAACGCTCTACTATAGAAAGCAGTAATTTAGCACCATTTTTCATTGCACTTGAAGCTATGATAGCTGACATTTCCGGGTTTGATTCTTTATATGCAGCTGACTGGTCAGCATCAACACCTATTCCCCATACGCCCGCTTCTTTTGCAGCATCAAGAACACCCAGTCCGGCAGTTCCGGCAACCTGAGCAACAACATCAGCTCCAAGGCCAATCTGTGTTGCTGCTAATTCTTTTGCTTTTGCAGAATCAGCAAAATCACCAATATATGAAATATGAATTTTTATATCAGGATTTATATATTGTGCTCCCTGAATATAACCTACAGTAAAGTCATTGATTACCGCATTAGACATTCCGGCAACATATCCAATAATTCCTGACTCACTTAATAAAGCAGCTAATGCACCTGTAAGGAATGTTGCTTCATTCTGTTTGTAAGAAATGGCACAAACATTATTCGTTGTTATACCTTTATAAGCAAAGTTCGTATCAACAAGTACAAAATTAACATCTGGGTAGTCAATTGCTGCCTTTGTAGCAATCAGATCAGCAAAACCAGCTCCCGATGGAGTAATAATTAAGTCCGGTCCCTGATCACAAGTATCATAAATTATAGATTCAAATCTGGAAGAATCTCCTGCACACTCAGTAAATGTAATATTTACTTTGTCTCCATAAGTTGCTTTGATGTCTTCAAATCCTTTGTATATAGAATCTGTAAACCCAAGATCTCCACGTTTTTGCGGAACAATTACTGCAATGTTAATTTTTTCTGTATCTGTTGTAGACCCATTCCCTCTGTCTCCAC
>JBMNIN010000003.1:0-453393 GCA_050950925.1 Erysipelotrichaceae bacterium | reverse complement strand
GGCATGGCTTGGGCGGGTTCTGCTCCGGGGCCGGTGTCTCCAAGGGATTGGCTGGAAGGTATCTACGACTATGCCGTATCCGTGATGCCGGCGTCAAAGATTTACTTCGGTATGCCGGCTTACGGCTGGAACTGGCAGATTTACGACACGCCGGAGAACCTGGGAGATTATTACCGGGGCGTGTCGCATACCTATTACGGAGCAAAGAACTGGATGACGGGCTACTATCAGTTCAAAGAAACAGCACCTGCATCTCCTCAGATTCCTATCATCGCTTATTGGGATGATTACGATAAAGGGCCGTTTGCCCTTCCGCATGTCTACGACTACATGGAAGGACAAGACGCAGAGCATTACAGCTATCCTTTAATGGGTGAGGTTTATAAGCGAAGGCGTTACCTTACCTCTTACGGGAAAACTCAAAAGACAAACTTTGACGGTGTTGTTGTCGATAGAAATGCTCAGCCGGATTCTTATTCAGGCATTGTTTCCATATCAGAATACATGGTTACGCTAGGCGATAATGGTGAAGTTGTATATGAGCTTGATATATCGGAAGCTGGCACATACGATCTGGTCGTAAAGCTTGGCTTTCCTTTATGGGATAAGAACAGTGTTTATCTTTCGCTTGACGGCACAAGTATCCTCATCGAGGAAAACAGGCTTTGGTGGCCATACTGGCGGTCGACTTTTTGGAAGTGTGCATGGAAGGAAGTCTCTCTTTCTGCCGGGACACATACACTCGCCGTGTCGGTTGCTGCCAAAGGCGTACAGTTTTATGGTTTTAAAGTCTGTCAGTCTTTCAGCGAGGAAACGTCCGTTAGTGAAGCAAGCTACACCTTGTCTCCGAAGAAATTTAAAGATATTAACGGCGTGATGGTGGGACCGAGGGAGGGCTTTAAACTCACCTTTGAAATGCTCCGAAGAAAAGCGGACTCCGCTCTTATCTGGTATGAGGACTTTAGAGACAGAATCATTTTGCCTGAAAGTTACTGGGCTGTTCTTTCCGGAGAATGGGAGGTCTGGCAAAAGGACGACTTTGAGAAAAACCGTCCCTATTCACAGCTTGAAGGCTATGGAGAGCTTGCGCTGAATTATGAGGGATTTCAAGATCTGCATTTACGGGCGCAGCTCATTTTCCCTGAAAGCTTTACCGGGAGAGCCGGGATTTTCTTAGGTAATCTTTTCTGTTGTCTCAACTACGGAACGCAGGCAGTGGAGCTTTATCAGGGAGATGTTTTATTAGGAAGCTATGAGACCTCGTTTCAAAAAACACCTGGTGCTGATATACGTGTTTCACCCAATATTTATACGATTGAGATGAGGAAGCGTGGTACGAGTGTCAGGGTGTATTCGGGTGCTTCAAACAGACTGCGTTTTCAAAGAACGGTGACGGATACATTAGGCTTTGCAGGCATAAGGGCGGATAATAAAGTACACTGTCAGCTTTTTCGTGTGGGAGATAGTTATACCTATGAACCTTACGAGCGCTTTGATGTGGTGCTGCCGGACGAAAGCCTGGCAAGCTTTGGACGAATACAGAGAACAGGGGTCTTATGGGATGAGGAGTTTCAAGTCTTTACTGTCACTTCTGACATTGAGGAACATGAGACAAGGACCGAAAACATCTCTCTTGATTACGAGTTCTTTCATTCAAAACTTCTACCGCTGGTCTGCGGTAATGACTATCAAGTGACGGTGATTCCAAAAGACATAAATGTCTGGATATCTCGGATTTTCTTAGGTGATTCAGACGGCTTTTCCATCCTTTATTACCAGGATGTGGATTCGCTCATCTATTGGGCTAATGAAGCCGCCTATCACTGGAAGGTCAGAGGGATGTGTATGTGGTCGCTCGGCCAAGAGGATTTGAGGCTCTGGGACTGGTTGCCCAAGCAAGTGTAGCTCGTATCAAGTAATTCATTTTTGACGGAAGTGTCTGCCAAAGGGCGGACATTTTTTATTTGGAAGGAGGATTTCAACATGAAACAAATCTGGTCTGCCATTCAGGCAGCATTCACGGCTGTAGGAGGTTTTCTCGGTTGGTACTTGGGAGGTCTGGACGGATTTCTCTATGCACTCATTGTTTTTGTCGCAGCAGACTACATCACAGGAGTGCTCTGTGCCATTTACGACAAAAACCTCTCAAGTGAAGTCGGCTTCAAAGGCATCGCCAAGAAGGTGCTCATTTTTGTTCTTGTAGGCATCGGGAACATTATCGATGTTTCTATCTTAAAACAAGGCAGTGCCATCAGGACGGCGGTCATCTTTTTCTATCTCTCAAATGAAGGTATTTCCATTTTGGAAAACTCTGCGCATCTGGGGCTTCCGATACCTAAGGCCTTGAAAAATGTGCTGGAAACAATTTCAAAGGAGGACGAGGGCGATGAATCTCAATAAGCTGATTTTTACAGAAAACGCCTGCTACAAAGCAGGAAGGAAAATAAAAGTAAAAGGCATCATGGTGCATTCGACTGGAGCAAACAATCCTTATTTAAAACGCTATGTCGGTCCGGATGACGGGAAACTGGGAAAGAATCAGTACAACAATCATTGGAATCAGCCGATGGATCGAGCAGTCTGCGTGCATGGATTTATCGGGAAGCTTCAGAACGGCTCCATTGCCACCTATCAGACGCTTCCTTGGGATCACAGAGGATGGCATGCAGGCGGTGCGGCAAACAACACGCATACCAGCTTTGAAATTTGCGAGGACGGATTAAATGACCGCTCGTATTTTGAGAAAGTCTATAAGGAAGCGATAGAACTTTGTGCGTATCTCTGTAAGCTCTATGCACTTAATCCGCTGGCGGACGGAGTCATCATCGGGCACTACGAAGGGCATCAAAGAGGGATCGCATCCAATCACGGTGATCCAAGGCACTGGTTCTCAAAGTTCGGAAAAAGCATGGACACTTTCCGTCAGGATGTGCAAAAGTTGATGAGTGGAAGTTCAGTCACTCCGACACCGAGTGATGATCCCCCGGCAAAGCTTGAGGCAGGCTATTACCGGGTGCGTAAATCTTGGCAGGATAAAAAGAGCCAGATTGGAGCCTATAAGGTGCTTGCCAATGCCAAGAGAAAGGCTGATGAAAACAGCGGCTACTTTGTCTTTGAGGATGAAGGAACTGCCATTTATCCGGAAAAGTCTGCTGCTGAATATGGAACTTATACGGTAGTCAGCGGCGACAGTCTTTGGCGGATTGCCGCCAGACTTTTAGGCGATGGAAGAAGGTATCCGGAAATCAAGAAATCAAATGGACTGACATCTGATGTTATTCATGCCGGACAAAAACTCAAGATACCGGGAGTAGCACCAGATGTCACAGCGATAAAAGTTGGAGACACTGTTAGGGTGACGGCATCTAACTATGCCACCGGCCAAACGGTGCCTAATTGGGTGAAGGAAAGAACTCACAAGGTCTCACAGGTGGAAAAAGATAAAGTGCTCCTCGGTTGGCCGGATGGTATTGCGTCGTGGCTGCCGATTGATGGAGTGAAGAAAATTTGAACTTAGTGAAAAAACCCTGATTGATGATTGATATGCATGGACTCCTTGTTTGTCTTATACTGCTGACAACTGGATATTAATGAGCAGAGGGTAAAACAAAATGAGAACCATAACAATCAAAGTTACGAATGAGGAATATGCCCATCTTGAAAGCATGGTAGGAAATGATCTTCAGCCGGATCAGACACTAGAAGAGTTTGTGCTAGAAGTGTTAGCAGATAGTTTGCCGTATCTTAGAAGAAACCATTGGCCGAAATATAGGCTGCAAGACTAACGACAGACCATCACGATAATAGGTTTTGCCCCACGGTCTAAGTTGAACTTAGGTCGTGGGTCTATTTTTGTTTCTTGAACCTTTTAACGATTGTCATACTTTTTAACGATTCGTCTTCCGTTTTGTGGTAGGGGGTGCAAAATTCCGGACTTAAATAAAACAATTATCTGAAACAGGTGAAAAATCGCTTCAGTTTTACAAAGGTTGACAGGCGTAAATCTGCTGAAATCCCGCTCTTTCAAGGCGTTTCAGCCGTTTTTAGGCATTTGAAAATTGTATCAAAATGAGTAAGAACATAGACCCGCCCTATAACACCGGTTCGGCATTTGAGCATTATGATGATAATTTAGAACATAGCATTTGGTTGGATTTAATGAGAAAAAGACTTGTGTTTTTGCATAAGCTGTTAGATTCTGATGGTTTTTTTGCGTGTCATATAGATGATTCTGAGAGCTCTTACTTGAAGGTATTGTTAGATGAAATTTTTGGAAGATCGAATTATGAGACTACTCTATATATAAGAGTGAGATATCCAGAAAAAACCTTAAAACAAGACATGAATTATCACAAAGAGATTGAACAGATTCATATTTACAGAAAAGAATATGGAGCTATGCCAAACTTCGATTATGAAGTGGTTGGATATGAAAAATTTAAATATTATGTTAGGGAACTTGCTAAAGGAAAGGAAACAACATTAGGAGGGAAAAGGGTAGAAATATTTGAAAAAGACCAATATGAAATAGTTGAAGGTGAAGGCTCAGAGGACGGGCTTAAAGAAATATGGGCATCAGGAACGATTTTAGATGGAAACTCTTCAGGTCGCTTCTTTAGAGATTATTTAACAGGAAGATACAAGGAAGATGGATTAGGGGTGTTATATAAAGTTTGGGGTATTGGAGATGATAAATTTGATTATCGTTATTTTACAGGTCCTAAACGAGCTGGTGCGACTAAAGGAAAGTATTATCAAGGGGTTCCTCTTTCAAAACTGAATGATGAAGCTATTACTCGAAAAGTTGCGATAAATAATTTTTATGATATGGCTGGAAATTTTGGAAATTGCCGTTCTGAAGGTGGAGTTGAATTTCGCGGCGGAAAAAAGCCCGAATTGTTACTCCAATTAGTGTTGGAACATTTTTCGAATCCTGGAGACTTAATCCTTGATTCTTTCTTAGGTTCTGGTACAACTGCCGCTGTTGCTCATAAAATGAATCGTAGATGGATAGGCGTTGAGATGGGTGACCAAGCTTATAGTCATTGTAAAGTCCGTTTAGATAATGTTATTGATGGAAGAGATAAAACTGGTATTAGCAAATCTGTTGATTGGCAAGGTGGCGGAGGATACCGTTTCTATGAGTTGGCTCCGACATTGATTAACGAAGATTCTTTTGGTGAGCCTGTTATAAACAAAGAATACAGTCCGGAAATGCTTGCGAGTGCTGTTGCTTTACATGAAGGTTATACCTATGAACCTTCTGATGAGCTCTTCTGGAAGCAGTCAAAAGGAAACGAAAAGTCATTTTTGTTTGTTACAACTCGTTTTATAGACCAAGATTATTTGGCACGAATTAAAGAGACCATGCAAGATGATGAGTTTCTGATTATTGCTTGTAAGTCTTATGAAGCAGCTTGTGAGTCTCAGTTCAAAAATATCAAGATTAAAAAGATTCCAAATATGCTTTTGTCAAAGTGTGAGTTTGGAAAAGAGGACTATAATCTTAATATTATAAATCCTCCAGTCTATGAAGATGAGGAGGAAGAGTGCGATGAATAACGATTATTTGATGTACACGACTGACTATATCAGTGGCACCATGTCGCTTAGAAAACCTCAAGAAAAGTCTTTAAAAATCTTGGAGAATATCCTAAATCATGTTATGCCTAGTAAGAATATGGATATTAACCTTGCATTAGAAGAAGTCAAAAAGCTTTATCCCATCTGTACAGATTTTGAGAGAGATTTTATGTCGCTTGCTTTTGTACTTGCAACGGGCGTTGGAAAAACAAGGCTCATGGGGGCTTTTATCAGCTATCTCTATACAAATCATGGTATTAAAAACTTTTTTGTGGTGGCACCCGGCAAGGTAATCTACAACAAATTAAAGAAGGACTTAGGAGATCCGGGAAATCCCAAATATGTTTTTAAGGGATTGGGGTGTTTTAATAATCCGCCGAGGATTATAGCAGATGATGATTATAGGGATAGAAATATCAGCTTTTTTGAGTCTGATGTAAATATCTATATTTTTAATATTGGTAAATTCGATAGTGAAAATACGAAGATGAGGGCAATCAATGAATATCTGGGAGATTCATTTTTTGATTATCTGTCTAAGTTGGATGATTTGGTTTTAATAATGGATGAATCTCATCACTATCATGCTGCACAAGGCTTTCTTGCCCTCAATGACTTAAAACCGATTTTAGGCTTAGAGCTTACTGCTACTCCATATTACAATAAAGGTTCCAGGCAAATTCCGTTTAGAAATGCTGTTTATGAATATCCGCTTTCAGAGTCTATCAAAGATGGTTATACCAGAACGCCATATGCTGTTACGAGACAGGATATCAGCTTCTATAATTTTGGAGTTGAAGAAATAGATAAAACAATGCTTGCTGACGGACTTCTTTGTCATGAAAATATGAAAGAGGAGCTACTTGCCTATTCCGAAAATACAGGCGAACGGCTTGTGAAACCTTTTGTGATGGTTGTCTGTAAAGATACAGAGCATGCGACTAAAATCTATGATTATGTAATAAGTCCTGCGTTTTTAAATGGAAAATACAGCAGCAAGACGCTGCTAATACATTCGAAAAAGAGAGGAAGTAGGGAGGCCGACATTGATTTATTGACCGGTGTTGAAGATGTCAATAATCCAATCGAGATAGTAATTCATGTAGATATGCTAAAAGAAGGTTGGGATGTCAATAATCTTTATACCATAATTCCGCTTCGCACAGCGGCTTCTAAGATACTTAGGGAGCAAATGGTTGGTCGTGGTTTAAGGCTTCCATACGGAGCAAGAACGGGCGTTAAAGAGGTCGATTCCGTTTATCTCACGGCTCATGACAAATTTGATGAGCTTTTAAAAGAAGCTCAGAGTGGCGATTCTATTTTTAAGGCCGGCAATTTTATCAAAGCAGAGGAGATTATCCCTAAAAAGACCAAGACAACACAGATTAGTCTGAATATATCAGAAAAAGAGTTAATTGATGACCTGGAAGAGCTTGGGTTGGAGGAAACGGAAACAAATATTAAAACTATACAAAAGACTAAAAATATAATCCATTCCAAAATTTCTGCTCGCCTAACTTCTGCCACTAACAATAAACCTAAAAAAGGCGAAATCGAAAGGGAGATAATGGAAGAAATCAAAAAAGATGAAGATTTAGCTAAAACATATGAAAATTCAGTATTTCCATATCACTTGTGGATTCAAGAAAAAACGGAAGAAACGATTACAAAAACTCACGGTAAGTTTATTCCAATTCCGCTCATAAAAGTTACTGATGAGGGGAAAGAAGAATATAAGTTTATCGACTTTGATATAGATTTGAGCGACTTTACCCATGTTCCAATAAGCAATGATTTGCTTATTCAAAATTTGGAGAACATGAACGATAGAACAAGTATCAAAGGGCAATATATAGATTTTGACGGCTATAATCCGGAAAAGATATTGCTTGAGATGCTGAAAAACAAGGCAGAGATAGATTACGAAGAGTGTTCAGAGCTTCTCTTTAAATTGATAGAGCAAGTTATCTCTCATTACGATGAGAAATATGGACAAAATGGCATGAAGAACATCATCATGATGAATAAGCGGGATATTGCAGGTAAAATTTATGAGCAAATGCTGAAGGAGGAACACTTCTACTATTCCAATGGACTCCTTCAAGAAGAGGTCGTTGATTTGGCAAGAGAAAACATTGCTACCAGTTATAACTATACAGTTGAGAAGAAGCTATTCGAAGAGCCGGAAGGAGTAATAAGTGATAATCTGTTTGGTGGTATAATTAAAGGGGTTTTCCAAGAAGCAAAGTTCGATAGTAAGCCGGAGCTGATATTTGCTCGTGTAATTGAGACAGACCAGGATGTTTTGAATTGGCTAAGACCGAATTCACAGCAATTCAAAATTTATTATAATCGTAACAGACGATATGAGCCGGATTTTGTTGTCGAAACCGATGATGCCGTCTATTTGGTAGAAGTAAAGGGAGAGGACAAGCTAAATGACCCTGATGTTCTAGCCAAAAAGGAAAGGGCAATGAAATATTGTGAGATTAGCACTGAGTGGGGCAAAGTGAATGGATACAAAGAATGGAAATACCTATTCATTCCGGCGGGGCAGATAAACATGTCCTCGTCATTTACGAACTTGGCGGCGAGGTTTGAGGGGGTGTAATGGTGGCGGTTGATATAGTTTTAAATTTACAAGACGAAAGCTTATTTGAAGCTGAAGAATTTAAGTTAGAGAAGAAACTTACATTTGTTTTTGGAAAAAATGGTACAGGGAAAAGCACTTTGGTCAAATTATTTCAAGAACAGGTTACCGAATATGATGTAAGAGTTTTTCAAGGATTTGAAGGGGTAATAGGTGAAAACAAAAGGCTAAATGCTGTTATTCTTGGAGAAGAAAATAATGAAATAGAAAACAAAATTAAGGAAATAGAATTAAAAATAGAAGAAAAAAATAAAGAGATAATCGTAATAGATAAACAAGTTTTAAAGTCAGATTCTGACAATGATAATCTTTGGGCGAGAAATGCAGAAAAAAAACAGGAGGTAAAAACTCAAAAAGAAAAAATAAGCGATTTTTATACTAAATCTGCAAGTAAAATAAAAAATGAAGCGAATCCTAGAGTGTCTGGACCGAATTATAATAAAAATAATTTTCAAGCTGACATTCAAAAAGCTACTATGCTTTCAAATGATGAAATTAAAGATTTTAAAGCAACGCTAAATATAACGGAAAAAAAAGCAAGAAAATTTCCTGAGTTAAAATTTAATTTAAATAAACTAACTGACTTAGTAAATGAAAAATTAGTAAAAAAAGTCAATGCTACGTTTATCATTAATGAATTAAAGGAAAGTAAGGATAAAGAACAATTCGCTGAAAAGGGGATGCAAATTCACAAGGTTGGAGATGTCTGTTCTTTTTGTGGTAATATGTACTCTCTTGATAGAGCTAATCTTCTAAAAAAATATTTTTCTGCTGATGAAATGGAAGAGTTCAGGAACGAGATCAACACTGTTGCTTCAGATATTCAAGAAGCAATTGACGAAATTAATTCAATATCAATCAATTCTGATGATTTTTATCCTATATATGTAAATCGTGCCAATGATTCGATAAAATTAATTTCGGAATATGTAAGTAAAGTAAAAGATTATTTAACGATATTAGATAATTGTATAGAAGAAAAATTAAAGTATATGACTGAAAGCCTTTCACCGCTAACTTATGAAGTACCCAATGATATCCAGACTACTATTAAAACATACAATGAATTGGTTGAAGAGAATAATAAAAGTAAAATAGGTGAGCAAAAAGAAAACGCACGAAATTCATTGCGATACCATAAAATAAAGGAAATGATAGATGCATTTAAGTTAGATGCAGAAAACTTCAAATTAGATGAACTCGAAAAAATATATGCTCAATTAGAAGAAGATTTAAAGAGAGAAGAAAATAAGAAATTAAATATAGAAACTGAAATCAATGCTTTAAGGAATGAAATTATAAGTTTAAGAGTTCAAACAAAGAATGAGAAAAAACTAGCAGACGAAATCAATAAAAAACTTAAATTATATGTTAATTTTGAATTGGTTCATTGTACTGACGAAGATTCCGAAGGGTTCTATAAAATAAAATGTAACAGAACATCGGAAATGAGAGAAATTCACAAAGTTTCAACAGGAGAAAAGAATATAATAGCATTCCTTTATTTTGTTGAGAAATTAAAAGAAGTTCCGGATATTACACCAAAAAGTAGATTGATTGTGTTTGATGATCCAATGAACTCTAATGATGATACGATGCAATATGTGATTATAGAGGAGTTGCAAAATCTATTCTTAAAATTAGAAGATCCTGAAAAGGCTGTTTTATTGACACACAATTCTCATTTTTATATAAATGTGAAATACAAATTTGATAATTATAGAAAAAATAAATTTTTAAGATTGATTTCAAAAGGCAAAACCGTTGAAATCATTTTCATAGAAAAGTCAGAAGATGATTTTAAGACAAATTATGAATCTTTTTGGAAGGAGTTAAAGTTTTTATATAACACTGAAGAAGTTGGAGACTCAATGCTTTTAAATCCTATAAGAAGAATTATCGAAACATTTAGTAAGTTTAATGCAATAGATAAAAAAGATATGTATTCGAAAGTGGTTGGGGCAGAAAAGTTGTTTAATGTTAATTCTCACTCAATTGATGATCTTGAAGCTGAACTAAATGGTAGGAACAAAGATGATATAATTTCGCTGTTTAAAGAATGTTTTTCAGGAGTTAATGCCGAACAACATTTTAATCAACATTGGGAATCTGTTGAAAATTAATAAATCGTATCACCTCTGATACTATTTTGATACCGATAACTCCATAAACCATAGATAAAGGGAGTAAAAACCACCTAAAACAGATATAAAAGAGTATCTAATAGCCGAAAAGAGAAACACAATTGCTATGGTAATTATTGAGTGGGATTGGAATAATATTGAGTAGATTCTTATAATTTTTTTCTTTAAACTTTAGTCGAACAACTAGGGTTTTTACGTTTATTGGATTTATAAAATATTTGTTATAATAGTAATCAGAAATTTCAGAATAGGGGGTCATCAGGAAATGATATCCCCCGCTTGAGTAAGTCCTTTCCTGAGTAAGAATCATCTGAATATCTATAAAATATTGTCCTGTTTTGAAAACTCTGGGTTGGTTGTTAACATTATATTAATAAAAAGTTGTTGTATTTGCACGGATTAAATGATAAAATATACGTGTAAAAGCAACAAAATTAAGGTAATTTTATGAACTATATTGAAAAAATAAAAAAACTGTCAGATGAAAATAACGGCATACTTACTACATCTCTTGTGAAAGAGAATAATATACCCACAATTTATCTGACACGTCTAACTAAAGAAGGAAAATTAAAAAGAGTTGAACGTGGTATTTACATATCTAAAGACGGTATTTACGATGAATTGTTTATATTTCAAACAAGGTATCCTAAAGTTATTTTTTCTTATGAAACAGCTCTTTACCTGATGAATTTAACTGATAAAATCCCGGATAGAATTCATCTAACTGTAAATCATAAATATAAATTTAATCAAAAACCTGAAAATGTACATATTTATTATGTTAGCAATAATATACTGAATCTTGGAGTTATTGAAAAAAAGACTAATATAGGAAATCGTGTAAGACTATACTCTGCAGAAAGGACTCTTTGTGATTTTATCAAAAACAAGTCAAATATGGATCCTGAAGTTTATATTAACTTTGTAAAAGCTTATCCTAATTATTCAGATAAAGATATTCATAGATTATTTTATATTGCACGGCAAATGGGTGTTGTTCAAGAAGTACAAGAGATAATGGAGCTTGTTTATGAATAAAGACAAACTAAAATCAATTGTCCGAAAAGTAAGTGCAGATACCGGTATTGTGTACAATTCTATCCTTGCTTATTACTTCATGGAAGATATACTTCTAAGGATTTCTAAATCTGACTACAAGGATAATTTTATTTTTAAAGGTGGTTTCCTGTTATCTAATATAGTAGGAATAGGTTCAAGAGCTACTGTAGATATGGATTTTCTCCTTAAAAACGAAAAACTTTCAGAAGATAATATTGAACTAATTTTTAATGAAATTTTAGATAATACAGAGAATACCATCTCTTATAAAATAGATAGTATCAAATCTACTAGAGAGCAAGATTTTTATGGTGGCTTTAGAGTCATGTTATTTGCAATGTTTGAAAATATACGACAGTATATTCCTATAGATATTGCCACGGGGGACATTGTCACACCTAAGCCGGTTGATTATGATTACATAAGTATTTTTGATAAAGAAATAATTCCTGTAAAAGCATATCCTATTGAAACTATGATTGCAGAGAAAATAGAGACTATATACTCTAGAGGATTTTTAAATAGTCGAAGCAAAGACTACTTTGACCTTTACTTAGTTTGGAAACTTCAAAGTAACAAAATTGATAAAGGGATTTTAAAAGAGGCAATCAAAAATACATTTTCTTATAGAAACACAGAATGTGATATAGAAAAATTAAAGAATTTAATAAATCAATTAAGTGTAAGTCCTGTTTTTATTAAAAGATGGGTTGCTTACAAAAAGAAAAATAATTTTGTTGGTAATCTTGAACTTGAAGAGGTGTTTAACTCTATTTTAGAATTACTTTTCTTATTAGAATAATAAACCATAACCGTAACAGGAACGGGTAAAATAATCTGGAAGTGAGTTGAAACAAGACGAATAGAACGGATATGAACTATCGAAAAGGCTGAAATATCAAGTTTTTTCACCTATCGAACTTTTATCGTTAGATTACTACGCAAAATTGCAACATATTTTTGCGTTTAATTTGATACAATTAAATGAGGGAAGGAATATGGATGAAATAGAAAAACTTAGAATTCGTATAGAAAAACTGGAGTCTGAAAATGCATATTTGAAAACTTTACTTGATAAAGCAGGTGTTGAATACAAACTTTTTGAAAATGTAAGTAAGTTAGATGAAGAGTTTGATTTAAATCAGGGGACTAGAATAATTCCGGAAAAAATAACATTTGAACATGCTCAATTATTTTTCTCCTATTTTTGGGGTAGAATGGATGTTTTTAGTAAAAGGTCACAAAACAAAAAAACAGGTAAATCAGGCTATTATCCTCAATGTGATAATTTTTGGAAATATAATGTTTGTCCAAAGGCTTCAGGAGTTAAAATAAAATGTGCAGAATGCAAAAATCGTAGTTGGATTAAGCTGAGGCCAAAACAAATTGAAGATCATTTACGAGGACTAAAGAATGATGCTTCAGATGTTATAGGAGTATACCCGTTGTTTCCGGATGGGACATGTAGATTTCTGGTTTTTGATTTTGATAATCATGATCAAGGGGCTGAAGAAAATGATTTTGCTAATTCTGATAACAGGTGGATAGAAGAGGTTGATGCACTTAGGGAAATTGGCAAGGAAAACGGGATTCCTATGTTAGTTGAGCGATCACGTTCCGGCAGGGGAGCTCACGTATGGATATTTTTTGAGGCTCCTGTTGCAGCAAGTGTTGCAAGGAAATTTGGTTTTGCCTTATTAGATAAAGGCGCAGAAGCTGTAAATATGAAATCATTTAGTTTTTATGACCGTATGCTTCCAGCACAAGATTTTATTGAAGATGGGGAATTGGGCAATCTTATTGCTTTACCTCTTCAGGGTTTAGCTTTAAAAAACGGCAATAGTGCATTTGTAGATGAAAATTGGAATGCATATCCGAATCAATGGAGAATACTTGAAAGCACAGTTAAACTTTCAGGTTCAGTAATAGAAGAGTTGCTTGCTAAATGGAATTCTCAATCCGGCAAGTTATACTCAGACAATAAACTTGTAATCAAAGAATATGGTATAAAGCCATGGGAACGCAGCAAAAACTTTTCTATTGAAGATGTATCAGGAGAATTACTTATAACTATTTTTAATCAGGTATATATTAAAACTGATAATCTTAAGCCCAAGATTCAAAATCAAATAAGGAGAATGGCTGCATTTTTAAATCCGATATTTTTTCGAAACAAGGCTATTGGTTTATCAAACTATGCAAATTCCAGATATATTTACCTTGGACAAGATGAAAGCGGCTATATCTGCATACCAAGAGGATTGCTGGAAGATTTACTAAATAGGCTTGAAGTTGCTGGAATTCCATACATCATATCAGACCAAAGAGTGAAAGGCAGAACAATTAGGGTTAGTTTTGCAGGAAGTTTAAAAGAAAGTCAGAAAGAAGCTGTTAAAACTATTTTGAAATATGATAATGGCATTTTAAGTGCAGCGACAGCATTTGGGAAAACCGTAGTTTGCAGCAATCTGATTGCTAAAAAGAAGGTAAGTACTTTGATTCTTTTGGAATCTTCAACATTAATTAACCAGTGGTATAATACTTTGTCCACTTTTTTAAAAATAGATGAAGAATTGCCGGAATATAGTACGAAAACGGGACGTATTAAAAAGAGAAAAAGTCTTATAGGTATTGTGCAGGGTGCTAAGGATACATCTACGGGGATTATCGACATTGCCATGGCTGGTTCCCTATTTAAAAAAGGTGAGTTGTTTCCACGCCTGAAAGATTATGGCATGATTATAGTAGATGAATGTCACCATAGTGCTTCAGATACAATTAGCAGGATATTACGAGAAATTCCTGCCAGATATATCTACGGCGTTACTGCAACACCATTTCGAAGTGACGGAATGGAGAAAATAAATGAGATGCTCCTTGGCCCGATTCGATTTGAATATACAGCTAAAGACAGAGCAAAGGAACTGGGGATGGATTATTTGATTGTTCCTCGTTTCACTAGGGCTGTTAGCCCGAGCGGTAGAGATAAACAACATATAAATGAAGCTTATGAAATTATACGAAATAATGAAATCCGTAATAAACAGATTGTTGAAGATGTTAAATCCTGTATTGTGAAAAATCGAACACCTGTCGTTTTGACTAAGTATATTGATCATGCTAATGTATTGTACGATATGTTGAAAGAGGCTGCTGAACACGTTTTTCTTTTAACTGGAGAGAAGACAAAGAAGGAAAGACATAAAATTCGTACCCATATGGACTTGGTTCCAATTGACGAAAGTATGATTTTAGTAGCTACTGGACAATTGATAGGAGAAGGTTTTGATTTTCCCAGACTCGATACTCTAATAATGGCTACTCCGGTTGCCTGGCGTGGTCTTGTTGAGCAGTATGCAGGTAGATTAAACAGAGATTTTGAAGGTAAAGAAAATGTTATAATCTATGACTATATTGATACCCATATACCGGTTTTCGATAATATGTATGCAAAAAGGCTAAAGGCATATAAGCGTATAGGCTATAAATTATTTACTGAAAATTCAATTGAAAAGCAATCTGTGGACGCTATATATGATTTCGAATCTTATAGTCCAGTATATGAAAAGGACTTAAGACAGGCGAGAAGCAATATCGTTATATCTAGTCCAAGAATGGCAAAACATAAAGTATATCGAATGGCGGCAATTCTTAAAGACATTCAAGAGACTGGCGTTAAAATAACTATTGTGACTTGGCATCCTGATGCCTATCTTTATGGGTCTGAAATACATAGAATTGAATTAATGGAATATTTGCGAAATTTAGGTTTTTATATTCAACTTGCAGAAGATACTTGTAGGCGTTATGCTGTTATCGACGAAGAAATTGTATGGTATGGGAGTATGAATCTTTTATCTAAAGATGATATTGAGGATAATATCATGCGTGTAGTTAGTAAATCTATTGCAGCTGAATTACTGGAAATGACTTTTAGAAAAGGAAATGAGCTTAAAAAATATAAACTGCCACTTGAATAAGAGGTATTAGATTTTTACTTGAATATAACCATTTTTTCAGGTTAAAATGCTGGCCTAAATGGTGTTATCCAATTTGTTTAACGGGTAAGGTTAGGAGTGGAATTATGAATTTTGTGTCGGTACAGGAAGCAGCAGATAAGTGGGGGATTTCACAAAATGTTGTTGTTGATTTATGTCTAAAGCAAAAAATTGAAGGTGCAAAGAAGGTTGATAATGTGTGGTATATCCCTGCTTCAGCCAAAAACCCTAATATAGAAACTGCCGGTAATAATAAAGAGATACTATTAGCGAAACCGTTTTTAAAATGGGTTGGTGGTAAGGGACAATTGTTAAAAGAAATTAATGAATACTATCCTTTTGACTCTGGCCAAATTACAAAGTATGCAGAGCCTTTTGTAGGTGGAGGAGCAGTCTTGTTTGATATACTTAATAAGTATGATTTAAAAGAAATTTACATTAGTGATATTAATGTTGAACTCATCAATACTTATCTTGCCATTCGTGATAATGTTGATGAATTAATCAAAATTTTATTAGTTCTACAAAATGATTATATTCCTTTAGATAAAGAAGAGCGGAAGAAGTATTATCTTTATAAGAGAGAAAACTTTAATAATATAAAAATAAATGCTAATGATATCAACGTTGAAAAAGCTGCTTTAATGATCTTTTTGAATAAAACATGCTTTAATGGTTTATATCGTGTAAATAAAAAAGGACATTTTAATGTCCCTATGGGCTTATATAAGAATCCTTTAATTTGTGATAAGGCAAATCTTCAAATAGTTTCAAAAAAATTACAAAATATAAATATTGTTTGTGATGATTATAGAAAATCAGCTTCCTTTATAGATGAAAAAACATTTGTTTATATTGACCCTCCTTATAGACCTATAACCAATACCTCAGATTTTACCGCCTATACTAAAAGTTTATTTAACGATGATGATCAGATTGAATTGTCCAAATTCATAGATAATATGCATAAAAAAGGAGCTAAAATTGTTATTAGTAATTCAGATCCTAAAAATTCAAATGAAGATGATAATTTCTTTGATGATATTTATTCTGCTTATAAAATAAAAAGAGTAGAGGCAAATCGTATGATTAACTCTAAAAGTGAAGCCAGAGGAAAAATCAGTGAATTGCTTATTTCTAACTTTTAACCAAAATATTATTTATAATATAGGGGAAATGACATTTTAGGTTAATTATATATTACATATTGAGATTATTATAAAGTATTCTGAATATGAAATATATTAAAAAAGATTTCTATTATTGGTGAAAGGGGAGGAAAGTAACTATATGGTAAAAAGAAATTTCAATAAATGGTTAGCAAATTTTCGTGACAGTATTGCTGATTATGGTTATTATATAGACTTTGAAAAAGTTCATAGAAATGTTGAAAAAATTAAAGTTGAACTTAATATTTTAAATTCTCTAATTGGTTCAAATAATATTGAAGAGGATTTTAAGAATATAATGAAGAAATATCCTGAGGTATTAAAGTGTATCCCGTTGCTTTTGGCGGTCAGGGCAAGTCCCGTTTTCCGTCGTAGTACCATGAAAGTTCGGAAGCAGTCATTTGGTTAATAATTGAATATTTTAAATATAAGCAACAAAATCTATTGAAAAAGCTGAAAATCAGTGTTTTTTTATGTTTTTTTATTAAAAATCGACTAAAAAAATATTTAATAAATTTTTAAGACGTGTTATAATAATGGTACTACATGGTACTATGTGAATAGGAGGTTCTTATGGCTTATTTCCTTAGACAGGATAAAAAGAAAAATGGTATCTATCTTCAGGTTTATGAATCTTATTGGGATAAAGATCTTAAAGAATCCAGAAATAGAAGTATTAAAGCTTTTGGTTATGTTCATGAACTTATTTCTGATGAGATTACTGACCCTGTTGCCCATTTTAAAGAAGTGGTAAATCAAATGAATGAAAAAAGAAAAGCTGAATTTTCAGATGAAACCAGACCACGGGCTTTTACTAAACATCTTGAAAAAAATGTCGGTTACTTTCTGCTTTCATCCTTAATTGATGAGTTAGGTGTTAAAGAAACTGTCGACATTCTTGCATCAGCTAAACAATTTCAATTCAGTCTTTTTGATATGATGGCCCAACTTATCTACTGCAGGGCAATCTGCCCCTGTTCAAAATCAAAGACGGTTTCCAGTGTATTCCCAAAACTTTTTGAATCTTCAGATATTTCTGAAGATCAGGTTTATGACGGACTAAACTTTATAGGAGAAAACTATAAAAAATACATTGAACTTTTTAACCATTGTCTTAATCAATATTATAAAAGAGACTATTCCAGAGTTTTCTTTGACTGTACCAACTATTACTTTGAAATCGATATTTCTAAAGATGATAAACAAAAAGGTGTTTCAAAAGAAAAGCGCAATGAACCTGTTATTGGTCAGGCTCTGCTTTTAGATTCTGACCTTATTCCATTAGCTATGCAGATGTATCCTGGAAATGAATCTGAAAAACCTTATATTCGAAAAGTAATAGAAGAAATGAAACAGCGATATAAAGTAACGGGAAAAACAGTACAAGTGGCTGATAAGGGACTTAACTGTGCCAGAAACATCTATGCTGCCGCTATTGAAGGCAGTGATGGTTACATATTCTCCAAGTCTATTCGTGGCAAAAACATCAGTCAGGCTGAGAAAAAATGGGTTTTATTAGAAAACAGCGCTAATGTTTTTGAAGACTTTTATGATGAAGATAATTCTATTAAGTTTAGATTAAAATCATGTGTTGACACTTTTGAATATAAATTTGATGAGGTTGACCCTGAAACCAATAAGACTGTTACAAGAAAGTTTTCTGTTAAAGAAAGAAGAATTGTATCTTACAATCCGTCACTGGCGAAAAAACAAAGATTGGAAATACTTAAAATGGTTGATAAAGCCAAAAAACATCTTTCATATAAAGAACTTACCAAAGAAGAAATAGGTGAAGCAGCCAAATATATCAAGGTGAATAATAAGGATTCAAGTGGTAAAAAAGTGAAACCCGTTTTTGAAATTGATCAGGCAGTTATTGATGAAGATATGAAATATGCCGGATACAATATGATTGTTACTTCAGAACTTAATATGCAGCCTGTTGAAGTATATGAAACCTACCATAATTTATGGAAGATTGAAGAATCATTTAGAATAACAAAATCAATGCTTGACGGAAGACCGGTTTTTGTACAGAAAAAAGAAACAATCTACGGTCACTTTCTTATCTGTTACCTTTGTTTGTTTCTTCTCCGCGTTCTAGAAATTAAGTGTTTTTCCAACAAGGTCAGCTCCTATGATATTATCAATTTCATTAGAGATTTCCGTGTTGTTGATAAAGGTGATGGAACTTTTATCAATCTGTCCAGCAACCAATATGTCAATGAAAAGATAAGTTCTGTGACAGGAATTATCAATCTTGACGCACTTGTTCTTACTAAAAATGAGATTGATAATTTGTTTAATTCTTCCATATTAATTAATTCAGAGTACTAGGTTTTGAGCAAAACGACGGAAGTCAGGTTATAAAGTATTCTGAATATGAAATATATTAAAAAAGATTTCTATTATTGGTGAAAGGGGAGGAAAGTAACTATATGGTAAAAAGAAATTTCAATAAATGGTTAGCAAATTTTCGTGACAGTATTGCTGATTATGGTTATTATATAGACTTTGAAAAAGTTCATAGAAATGTTGAAAAAATTAAAGTTGAACTTAATATTTTAAATTCTCTAATTGGTTCAAATAATATTGAAGAGGATTTTAAGAATATAATGAAGAAATATCCTGAGGTATTAAAGTGTATCCCGTTGCTTTTGGCGGTCAGGGCAAGTGAGATTTATTGCCAGGATGAAAATGGGGGATATGTTTTTAATTTTGATTTTTTGAATAATTTACCAGAAAATGATGATACTTATAAAAAATATAGTTATTTTATGAGGGAGACAGGATTATTTGATTTATTGGAAAAGCATATAATCAATAACTTAGTTGATTATGTTACGGGTGTTGAAACTGGTCTGGATTCTAATGGAAGAAAAAATAGAGGAGGACATTTGATGGAAGATCTGGTTGAAAGATTTATCAAAAAAGCCGGTTTTATCAAAGGGGTCAACTATTTTAAAGAAATGAATATTAGCCAAATTTCAAATATGTGGGATATTGATTTATCTTCAGTATCAAATCAGGGCAGAACAGAAAAACGCTTTGATTTTGTAATAAAGACAGACAATATGATTTATGCTGTTGAGACAAATTTTTATGCCAGTGGTGGAAGCAAATTAAATGAAACAGCACGCAGTTATAAAAATATAGCCTTAGAAATTGAAGAGATAACCGGATTTACCTTTGTTTGGTTTACGGATGGAAAAGGCTGGATAAGTGCGAGAAATAATCTTGAAGAAACTTTTGATGTCATGCAGCATATTTACAATATTAAGGATTTAGAAGATGGGATTGCTAACGAGGTTTTCAAATGATAAAAAAGAAAATAACTAAATGGGAACCTGAAAACTTTGAACTGGAAATGACAACGCATTGGTCATTTCCGAAAAGAGGTGATTGGGCCACTCATGATGCAAAATACCGTGGTAATTGGTCACCCTATATTCCAAGGAATATCTTGCTTCGTTATTCAAAAGAAGGTGATTTAGTTTTAGATCAGTTTGCAGGTGGCGGAACGACTCTTGTCGAAGCAAAACTATTAAATAGAAACATTATTGGTGTTGATGTAAATGATTTTGCTCTTAACAGATGTCAAGAAAAAATTGATTTTGAACACGAAGGTGCCAATGGTAAAGTCTATATACAAAAGGGAGATGCAAGAGATTTACATTTTATTGCTGATGAAAGCATTGATCTGATATGTACTCATCCGCCATATGCGGATATTATTAATTACAGTGAAGATATAAAAGATGATTTATCTTTGTTAAAAGTAAGTGACTTTCTTAAGGAAATGAAAAAAGTTGCTTCAGAAAGCTATCGGGTATTAAAAAATGATAAGTTTTGTGCAATTCTCATGGGTGATACCCGTCAAAAAGGCCATATGATACCCATGTCATTTGAAGTTATGCGGATATTTGAAGAAGCGGGTTTTAAACTAAAAGAATTAATTATCAAAGAGCAACACAATTGTAAAGCCACCGGATATTGGAAAACTAACAGTATAAAACATAATTTTTTGTTAATTGCTCATGAATATTTATTTGTTTTTAGAAAATAATATTTTTCTTTCATTAAAGAGAAAAATATTAGTGGATTAAAATGATTATTTAAAGCAGTATAGATGTAAACTATATTGCTTTTTTAGGTGATTTTATCACAGAAATATATTGAGTTTTATTCTATAATTCCTGACTTTCGAAGTTGACATTAAAAAATGGTGTACCAACCACAGACTTTAAGGCCTATAGTTGAACACCTTTTTTAATTTAGTAGGCGTTAAATTTAAATGATTAATAGGTAAATTAGCTTTAGCGGAGAACTCGTTGACAAATTTATTGGAAGTCATTAAATTCAGATAACCTCTATCACTTTTAACGACATTAAAGTTTTTAAACAGATTAATTATGTCAGATGATGAGTACTGATTTTTAAGAATGTGGAACTGGAATATCCTTTGTAATAACACGGCAATATAACAGATGAGAAAGTGTCCCTGAATGGTTTCCTGTTTTTGTAAATGTACCGGCCTGGCATCTAAATCTGATTTCATAATACGGAATGATTCCTCAATCCGCCATAAATTATGATAGACCCGGTAGATATCCAGGGCTTTCATATTGATTTCTGAACTTACCAGAAGATTGTATCCGGTTAACGAAAGGTCATCCTCAATCTTTGCCTGATTAAGTGAAACGTTAACTTTGTCATCAGTTACCTTTCCTTTGGAAGTGGATGAAAAAGTAACGTATTTACCGGCATCCCCATATTCGCTTCTCTTAGCTTTGGAAAGCTGAAGATTCTTTACTTTTTCAACCATCCTGTTTATTTCAGCTTTTTGTTTAACCGCCAGCCTGGGATTGTAAGTAGCGACTCTTTTTTCAGTTATTTCCACTTTTACTTTCCTGCCTTCTTCAGTTATATAATCATAACTGAACCTGTCGACACATTCCTTATAGCGATACAATATTTTCCCATCACTGTCTTTAACATCAACGTAATCGTTGTCCAGCAATAACCACACCACTTCTTTTTTCTCCAGGTTCCTGACTGATCTGGAAAAGATATATCCATCACCGTTCTTTTTGGCTTCCAGGATGTTTTGAGCACAGTTAAGCCCTTTATCAGCGACCTGAATGGTTCTGCCTTCAATTTCATTCCGTTGTTTTAAAGAAGATATAACATCTCTGATAACGGGCTTTTCGCTTTCGTTTCCGGGGAATATCTTCATGCCGCAGGGAATCTGATTCCTGTCAAGCAGTAAACCCAAACCGACAAGCGGATTTTTTCTGTTTTCTTTAGAAACACCTTTTCTCCTGAAGTCATCCTCTCTGTCAATTTCAAAATAGAAGTTGGTACAGTCAAAGTAGGTGGTAGAAGTATCAAGTTTATAAAACCTGTCAACCTGAGTATTAAACAGTTCCACAAACTTCTGATAATCGTTGCCATAGAAAGCCAGACCTTCTAAAAGCTGGTCATAGGAAAACTGATAATCATCATACAGATTGGGGATAACCTCATAATAAGTCTTATACTTGCTGCAGGGTTTGATAACCCGGGCATAAACAAGAGAAGAAAGGACATCATACAAGTCAAAAGAGAAATCGGTACTGAGTTTAAATAAATCCACATACTTTTTAATCTGCAGCTTATTCATAATAGCGGCTAAAGGAAAATAACCCAGATGAACAACAGGAGAAACATCAGATATCAGTTTAACCTTACTTCTATCTCTTTTAAGATTCATCCTGTCAACTTCCTGCTGAGCGAAATAAACAGGATCCTTAATACCTTCAGCAGAAAGAGACTGTACAGAACCCATGGATTTAATAAATTTGTGTTTAGTATTTTTGGTAATAGGAGAATAGAAGGACTCATAGATATGCAGATAAGTCCTGTTATTCTGTTTTTGTTTTTTCAGAAAAAAAGCCATAAAGAACCTCCTGATAACAGTATACACCAGTACACCATTTAAAGCAATAGTAAATTAAAAGTTTTTCAAGTTTTTTAAATTTAAAAAAACCCTTTATACAAAAGGATTATTTCATCATCAACACGCTTTCTGCCTCTAAACTTTCATGGTGCTAAACTCTAAAGACGGGTTTTTAGAAAATAATATTTTTCTTTCATTAAAGAGAAAAATATTAGTGGATTAAAATGATTATTTAAAGCAGTATAGATGTAAACTATATTGCTTTTTTAGGTGATTTTATCACAGAAATATATTGAGTTTTATTCTATAATTGTAATGGTTAAATCATAATTAGATATATTTAATGCAATCTAAAAAGATGATTATAACTGTCGTGTTAATATATCAATTTAATAATTTGATAATAATGAATTAAAAATATCTTGTAGGAGGTTCATTAATATGAGAGATAAAAAGAAAAAATGGATAAATACATTATTGTTCACCATAGGTGGTGCAGTAGTAGGATATGTATATTATAGATTAATCGGCTGTCCAAATGGTGGATGTATAATTACATCAAACCCATATAGTTCGATGGCTTATATGGGAGTAATTGGTTGGCTTTTAAGTGGTGCATTTGAAAAGGAGGAGATTAACTGATGCAATATCTAATCGCATTTCTGGAAGGAATTATAACTTTTATTTCTCCTTGTCTGTTACCAATGTTGCCGATTTATATTTCATATTTTGCCGGCGGTGGTGAAAGAACAGCAGAGAAAACATTTAAAAATGCTGTTGGCTTTGTAACCGGTTTTACAGTTGTCTTTGTAATGCTGGGAGCACTGGCTGGAACAGTAGGCAGTTTTCTAAGAGAATATCAGACAGCAGTCAATATTATTACTGGTTTGATTGTAATTATTTTTGGTTTGAACTTTTTAGGAGTTTTTAAATTGAATCTGTTTAAAGACAGTAAGCGTTCAGTCAGTACTGATAATATGGGATTTTTCTCAGCTGTATTATTTGGTGTGATTTTCTCTATTAGCTGGACACCATGTGTTGGAGCGTTTCTAGGTTCAGCGCTGATGCTGGCTTCCCAGCAGGCCCGTATGATAGAAGGAATGATAATGCTTCTGTTATATTCTTTAGGACTGGGAATACCTTTCATTCTCAGTGCTATATTAATTGATTATTTAAAAGGTGCATTTGACTGGATTAAAAAGAATTATCAGATTATAAATACAATAAGTGGTGTACTGCTGGTTCTGATGGGAATTCTTATGGCCACCGGCATGATGGGAAAACTGTCAGGATTGTTTAGTTAAGGAGGAAATAGATTATGAAAAACAGAAAAAAACTTTTTACGATATTATTAATATTTGCACTGCTAGTAGCTGGGGCGGTAGTTCTTTATAAACAATTAGGTGAAAATTTTGGATTAGACCGCTTAATAAAAAAACAAAATAATCAAAGTAATGACTCACAGGAAAAAACAAAAGCTCCGGATTTTATTGTTTATGATGCTTTGGGAAATGAAGTACATTTAAGTGATTTTATTGGAAAGCCGGTTGTATTAAATTTCTGGGCCAGCTGGTGTCCGCCATGTCAGATGGAAATGCCGGAGTTTCAACAGATGTACTTAGAATCAGGTGATGACATTCAATTTTTAATGATTAATATAACAGATGGTTCAAAAGAGACACAGAAAAAAGCAACAGATTTTATTAATGAAAACGAATATACTTTTCCGGTATTATTTGATTTAAAATCAAATGCAGCTGCTGTTTATGGTATACAGTCACTGCCAACAACTTTATTTATCGATGCTGAAGGAAACTTTATAGCCTATGCTACTGGAGCTATTGATAAAGATACTTTAAAGCAGGGAATTGACATGATTAAATAAAATGAAAACTTCGTCTAAATAAAGCGAAGTTTTTTTGAATTAATTGTCTTTATTTTAACTGATGATAATTTCTAAAAAGTTAATTAATAAAGAGTTTTAAACTGAGTAGGTCTGAATGTAAATTGGATATATCAGTTATGTCAAATTGAAGTCAAATTATAGAATTAAAAGAAAATATGTGCCATAATGCATTCATGCGTGTCAGTCGGGAAAATGAAATGTAGAGGTAAATTCACACTGTCATAAAAGCAGAAAAATGGAGGTCAGTTATGAAGAAAAGCAGATTAATTATTATTTGCAGTCTGGTATTGATGTTAATTTTAAATTTAATTGTACCAGTCAGAATTTTGGCAGTAACAAACGAAAATGTCAGTCTTGAAAATATTGGACAAAGAATTGAAGCCTATGTTGCTGAAAATATAGATACAACAGCAGGAATGAGTGTAGCTGTCTTTAGTGATAAAGAAACCCTATACAGAAACTCATTTGGTTATTCTGATATTGAAAAAAAGATTCCGGTTACGGAAGATACTGTAATGGAATGGGGATCTGTTTCCAAACTTTTAGTCTGGGTAAGTGTGATGCAACTGGTGGAACAGGGAGTAATAGATCTGAATACCGATATCAGTAAGTATTTACCTGAAGGTTTTTTGAAAAATATCAATTTCGCTGAAGCGATAACAATGCTCAATCTTATGAATCATAATGCCGGTTTTGAAGAAACTATTATTGGCATGGCAACAGCTAAAGAAGAGCGAATTATCTCTCTTAAAGAATACTTACAGAAATTTCAGCCCGAACAGGTATATAAGCCGGGTTTAGTCTGTGCCTACAGTAACTGGGGAACTACTCTGGCTGCCTATATTGTCGAATATGTTGCCGGTATGTCTTATGACGAATATGTAAACAGGTATATTTTTAAACCGTTAGAGATGAATGATTCCGCAATCAGAGCAGATTTAACTGATAATCAGACTGTCAGGGAAAGAAGAATGGAACTTAAAATATATCAGGGTTTAAAAGAGATTAAACCAAATATGAACTATACAATAATGTATCCGGCAGGTTCCTGCACTTCAACTATTGCTGATATGCAGAAATTTGCCCAAAGTCTGCTGTCAGAAGAGACAGTCTTATTTGAAAATCCGGAAACATATTATCTTCTGTTTTCTCCGTCTTTATATATACCAAAAACCGATATTCCCCGTAATTATCATGGTTTCTGGTATTTGGATACCTATGATGCCCATATAATCGGTCATGGCGGCAATACTGCCGGGTGCACCAGTCAACTTTTGCTGGATATAGAAAATGGCATCGGGATGGTAGTTCAAACCAATCAGGCGGGTGAAAATACCTATAATTATCTGATGCCTGAACTTGTCTTTGGGACTTACCAGGGACCTAAATCAGACTATGTCGGACTGGCCAGATCAGCCAGAACAATCAGTCATGGACCTTTAAAAATATACAGCCTTTTATCGGTAGTCGGTATTGAATTGGAAGATTTCAATGTCTATTCAATAAATAGAAATGATGAACTTAAAATGGATGTTATTTCTGCTCCTTATGGTGATTTTCTGATGATTGGATTTAGGGATATTGCTTTAGATGTAATTGTACTTGTTTTATATCTGTTAAGTATTTTGTACTGTCTGTTTAATGTCTTTAGACATCTAATAATTGCGGTTTTTAGAAAAATCAGAAAACAAAAAAGACCAGACAGGTTACCGCTTTTTTATCCGGCTGGTATTTTACTTGTTCTGTTTCCGGTTATCAGTATATTTTTTATATTTTCATCTCTGTTGACTCTTAATCAATGGCATTTATGGACTTATCGTATGGCATTTTTGCTGATGGGGTTAACAGTTCCGCTGTTGCTGTTTTTAATTGTTTATGGCTGGAAGCAGTATAAAGACAATAAGACAACATATCTGAAACGTTGGGATTTGCTAGGTATTTTTATTTGTATGCTTATAACGGTTATAAATATTATATACTGGCAACTGGGCTGTTTTTGGATGATCTGATTTAAATATTATAAAAAAACTTCGCTTTCTATTAAAAACGAAGTTTTTTATTATCCTGATAATAATGTCAGCTGCTTTAAAACTATTATAAGATATCGTTTTTCCTATATAATATAAATATAGATGAGAGTATTTTATAAAATAATTATTAAGTAAGTGTCAGTTTGGGAGGGTAGAAAATGTCGGAAAGCAATAATTATTCATATAAATCAGTTTACACTGATATGGTTACTGATTTTCAAAATGAGTTACAGGAATGGTGTAAAACCGGTATAGAACCAAAAACTGCTGATTCAGATTTAAGATATTATCTGGATTTACAGGAAAAAAGGCTGAAGAAGAATAATTTTTCTGTTGAATTACAGATGAAGACTTTTGGTGAAGTAGTTCAGTCTACCAAGGTTTTAAGACATTGGGGGCTTGAAAATCTGGATTTTACCAAATATTTAAAGTCACTACATTTTCAGTCAGTTGAAAAGAAAGTTATATATAGAAGAAATGGTCAGAATGTGTATGAGAAAACTGATGATTATAATATTTACATCACAATTATTGAACCTTCTTCCCAAAGACAGGCAGAAATTGCCGAAATGGATTATGTCTGCCCTGACTGTGGTGCTGTTTCAAAAGTAGGTGTGTTAGAGCAGTCAGGTTGTCTTTACTGTGGCGGACATTTTATTATGGGTGAACTTTTTCCTAAAGTAACAGATTACTGGTTTAATGGCGATGTTATTATTCCGGAAAAAGTAAAGTCAATGCTTAAAAAGAATATTTTATGGGCGATACCATTTACGATACTGTTTTATTGTCTGAATCTGTTATTGGCTAAAGATGGTGATAATGTTTTATTTTTGGCAGTTATTTCTTTAATAGGTGGAATTTTTATGGGAGCAGTTATCAGCTATATCTTTTTTGCAGGAAAAATATTTTTCAAATTGTTAAAAGGTTCTGTTAGAGGTATTAAGATTTATAAAGGAGCAAAAAGAGGGAAAACGAAAATCAGCAGGTTTTTAACCAGATTTGATGAAAATTTTACCTATGAATATTTTCAGGGCAAAGTACTGTCTTTATTGCGTACGGTTATTCTGTCGGAAAACAGTACAAATCTGATTCAATATGCCGGTGAACGGTTGGATGAAGAATTTGAAAAATATCTGAATGTCAACTACGCCGGCGGTATGGGTGTTGAAAAGGCGGAAGTTTCAGGTGATTATATTTCAATAACTTTAATGGTTTATCTGTTAAGTACTAAAGATACCTATAGAGGAATCGAAGAAAAACTGGAAATGTTAAAAGTGACCATTCAGCATAATGCTTCTTTTAAAGTAGATCCTGCTTTCTCAATTCAGCGTGTCAGCTGTAAAGGCTGCGGGCAGTCATTTAATGCCCTGAAAGAAAAGCACTGTCCATACTGTGGTGCAGAGTATCACCTAGCGGAAGATGACTGGGTTATAACAGAAATAAGCAGATAAAATATCAATTCTTAAAAAAACCGCCTTAATAACAGGATAGATTCTGATTGCTGAAAGTTATTTACAGTATGTCAGCTGTAAGATTGGAGATATACAAAATGAAGATTTTTAAAATTTTATTTAAAGTAATCATAATAGTTATTCTGTTTGTTTTTATAATTAATCTTGTACTGAAAAACATTTCCTATTCCTTTTATAAAGGGGAAAGAAAAATGGATAATCTGAAGGTACTGCCAAAAAAAGTTGATTATGGAAATGGACTGACAGGTTATGGATATAATATGGACAAAAAGTCCAAGTCAGTTATCTTATGCTTTGGCGGCTCCTTCTACATTGCCTATAATACTGTTGGTAGTTTTGCTTCTTTCTATGATGTGCCTTTTTTAGCGGTAGATTATTATGGAACCCAGGACAGTCAGGGGAAAATGAATTTAAAGGGCATGCAGGCATCAGCAGAAGCTTTATACGACTGGGTAAAAGAGAAATATCCCGGATGCAGAATAATTATAATAGGTCACAGTTATGGTTGTGGCATGGCAGCATATCTTGCATCAGTTAGAGTTTGTGATGGCTTATATCTGGCGGCTGGCTATAGAGATCTTTCTGATCTCTATAACAGGATTGTACCGGTTTTCTGGGGTCCGCTAAAACTGCTGATTTCAGATAATATAAAGGTTTATGAATATGCTGAAAAGACCGACTGCCCGGTAACTGTTATTGGTTCTGATGCTGATGGTACTCTTTCCGGAAATCTTCAAAGAAAACTGGCGCGTTATTATAGGCAGGTGGAACTGCATATTTTTTCTGATATTGAGCATGAAGATTACCTGACAGATGAACGGGTTGTTGAATTGATTAGAAACAGCCTGGAATGAAAAAATTGATTTGAATCATTTGTCTAAACAAAAAAAGTTTAAAAAATAGCGGATCTATTTTTTGCTTATCAGCTTCAGTTCTATAAATTTTGCTGAGAAACAGTATTTTTAGTTGTCTGTATTACTGATTTAAATTTA
The DNA here is from genome assembly GCA_050950925.1 of Erysipelotrichaceae bacterium. Classification (GTDB taxonomy): domain Bacteria; phylum Bacillota_I; class Bacilli_A; order Erysipelotrichales; family Erysipelotrichaceae; genus UBA1783. Next base: position 424,449 of record JBMNIN010000003.1, on the reverse strand, counting down.
TTCACTTTTAAATGATAATCAGTATACCTGATATACGGACCGGTTGTAAAAAATATAATTAAATATTGTTGATAATATGAAAAAAATTATAATTGATTTATAAGAAAATGTTACTGGAAATATTAAACAGGAGGAATATATATGTTAGGTGCAATAATTGGTGATATCGTTGGTTCCCGTTTCGAAAGAAACAATAAAAAAACAAAGGATTTTGAATTATTTACCGACAGATGTCATTTTACAGATGATACAGTTATGACAATAGCGATAGCTGAAGCAGTATTGAAAAGTGATTCGAAGACTGATGATTTAGGGAAAAATGCTGTTTTATCTATGCAGAAGTATGGCCGCAGATATCCTTATGCCGGTTATGGCGGCAGTTTTATACGTTGGATACATTCTTCTAATCCTCAACCATATAACAGCTGGGGTAATGGTTCAGCAATGCGTGTCAGTGCCTGTGGATTTGCGGCTGATTCATTAAAAGAAGCTCTTGAGATGGCCAAAAAAGTGACAGAGGTCACTCATAATCATCCGGAAGGAATTAAAGGTGCTGAAGCTGTCAGTGCAGCTATTTATCTGGCCAGGGCAGGGAAAAATATTTTAGAGATTAAAGATTACATAAATAGCCATTATTATAAGATTGATTTTAAACTGGATGATATTCGTGAAGAATATAGTTTTGATGTTTCCTGTCAGGGTTCAGTGCCTCAAGCCCTGGCTGCTTTTTTTGAATCGGTTGATTTTGAAGATGCTATCAGAAATGCCATTTCCATTGGTGGAGACAGTGATACTATTGGGGCTATTACCGGAAGTATTGCTGAAGCATATTATGGAATTCCAGCAGAAATCAGAAAAACAGCTTTAAAATATCTACTGTATGATTTACAGGATGTTTTGAGTGAATTTGAGGGAAGGTATCCTGCTAAAACTATAGAATGATTATAGAGTATAAAAAGATGGAACAATATGAATGATAGAATTTCAAAAGAACACAGATCCTGGAATATGTCCAGGATTAAAGGTAAAGATACCTCACTTGAAATAAAAGTGCGGAAATACCTGTGGCATCACGGATACAGATATCGTAAAAATTATCATAAATTACCTGGAAAACCGGATATTGTTCTGACAAAATACGATATTATTATTTTTATCAATGGCTGTTTCTGGCATCATCATAACTGCCAAATGGGGTATATTCCCAAAACAAATAACCGGTTCTGGACAAAGAAGTTGCAAAAAAACAGGGATAATGATCTAAAAAACATTATAGAATTACAACAGAGAGGCTATTATGTAATAACAGTATGGGAATGTGAACTTAAAGATGATTTTGAAAGCAGAATGAAAGAACTGATTGATGAAATTGAAAATCATATCTCTACAAATTATATGATGATTATATGAATATTTTTTAACGAAATCAGATATTTTTATAAATAACTTAATTTTTGTTATGACAGTAGTCTGTTGAAAATTTTGTTTGAAAAAAACACAATTATATTAGTACAGTCCTCAAATATTTTCATAAAAGCATTGTTTAAGTGAGATACAGGCTGGATATTTATAATGGTGCACTTATCATCTAAAACAAAATGCATTTAATTATTGCTATTATTTTCATTTTTGGTTAGAATTGATAAAAGATTTTAAAACTGATTGAAGTTAAATATGCAGTAAATCTGTTTAAAACTTAAGTCCTGCATATAACTTTAAGAAAGGAGACAAGCAAAATATGAACTATGTATTTCTATCGCCTCATTTTCCAAGGAATTTCAAACACTTTGTTATTTCTATGCGGAAACATGGAGTAAATGTGTTGGGAATAGCTTCTGAACCATATTTTAATCTTGATTTGGATTTGCGTGAATCATTAACCGAGTATTATAGAGTTGATGACATGGAAGATTATAGTCAGTTATTAAGAGCATGTGGTTTTTTCACATTCAAGTATGGGAAAATTGATTTTATTGAATCGCATAATGAACATTGGCTGGAAAAAGAAGCACAGCTCAGAACAGATTTTAATGTACCTGGTTTAAAAACGGCAGATATGCCTGCTATTAAGAGAAAATCAGAGATGAAAAAGGTTTTTCAGAGAGCCGGGATTGCTGTTGCCAGAGGTGAGATTATCAATGATATTGATTCAGCCAGAAAATTTGTTGAAAAAGTAGGTTATCCGATATGTGCCAAGCCTGATATTGGTGTTGGTGCTGCCGGTGCCTATGAAATTGCTAACGATAAGGAACTGGAAGAGTTTTTCTCTAAAAAACCGCCGGTTGACTATATTATGGAAGAATTTATCAGAGGAAATATCCATACTTTTGATGGTCTTGCAGATAGAGATGGTAAAATCCTGTTTTTGAATTCCTTTATTTACAGTGGTGTAATGGAGATGGTTAGAGATGCGGTTGATACTGTTTACTTTAATCAGTTTGAAATTCCAAACGATTTAATGGATGCCGGTTTAAGAGCGATTAAAGAATTTGGAATAAGAAATAGATTTTTTCATCTTGAATTTTTCAGAACTGATGATGGTGATTTAGTCGCATTAGAAATAAACGTCAGACCTCCTGGCGGCTGGTCAGTAGATATGTTCAATTATTCCTGTGATATCAGTATTTTTGATCTGTATTCAAAAATGATTTTAAAAGATGATAATCTGAAAATACCGGAAATAAAATACCATTGTGCCTTCATCGGGGTAAGATATGGTCAAAAAAATGATTTGAAACACTCTACTCAGGACAGTTTGAACAATTATGGACATCTGGTTGTTAAAAACGGATCAATGCCTGAAATCTTTTCTGATGTGATGGGTGACTACTGTTATATCATCAGATCAAAAGATCTGGATGAATTAAAAACTGCGGCAGAATACATAACATGCAGAAATAATTGTTAAATGGGTGGTTTGAATGAAAGTAGAATATCATGAGTTTTATAGCGGACATTTAAATAGAGTGATGCCTTTTAAAAGTTATGGACATGCTGGAAAACCGGTAATAGTATTTCCATCTTCAGGCGGAAGATTTTATGAATATGAAGATTTTAAAATGATTGAAGCTGTTAAAGACTTTATCAATGATGGTAAATTCATCTTCTATACAGTAGACAGTGTTGATTATGAAAGCTGGTTGTCCCATGGCAAATGGCCGGGAGATATGGCCAGAATGCATAATGCTTTTGACAGGTACATTATTGAAGAATTTGTTCCTTTTGTAAAACACCATTCGGGATGGGATGGCTCAATGATTACAACCGGTTGCAGTATGGGCGGTTTTCATAGTGCTAACTTTTATTTCCGACATCCGGATGTGTTTGATACGGTAATTGCTTTAAGTGGAGTTTACGATGTCAGATTTTTTGTCGGTAACGATATTTCAGATCTGGATGTTTATTTAAACAGTCCGGTGCATTATTTAAAAGGAATGGAAGATTCCTTTTACCTTGATCTGTATAGAAAAGGTAAAATAATTATCTGTACCGGTCAGGGAAACTGGGAAAGTGATTCTATTAGAGATACCAGAGAACTTGCAGAAGTACTGCATCAGAAAGATGTGCCAGCCTGGATTGATTTTTGGGGATATGATGTTCATCATGACTGGCCATGGTGGAGAATACAGATGCCATATTTTCTGGGTAATTTATAGGCATATGTAAAGTTAAATAATACACTTGTTTTATTTATCTGTTTTACTATTATTTCATAAATATTTGATATCGGAGATGGTCAAAATAATAACTTGCATAAATATTTTTATATCAATGATTTTCAAAGGTATTGTGACTGGTAAATAGATATTTTGGAAAAAGAAAAGCATAGAAGAGAAGATATATTAGTTTCTAATTGTGTAGTTGTTATGAATTATTATAATGAGTCAATACGAGTTTTTGAAAGGACATTTTTTCACAGATTAGTGAGTATTGTCAGATTAAATGTATTAGAATATTTTTATTAAAAGACAATCTCAGGAATAAAAAAACCGTAATTATAAAATATTACGATTTTTTTACTTTACATGCAGCGTTATCCAATGTGTATATTACGACCGAAAGCAATTTTATTTTCTTTGCAGAAATCTTCAAAAGCTATGGAATTAAAAGTATAGCCGAATTTCTTTATTAATGCGTTTTTAATATTGTCGTTTTCCGATAAATTCAGACATTTACATAACATTTCAAAATCAGTTTTGTCTAAATGGTATGTTACCTCATAATCATAGCCACCAAAAATTTCTACACCATAATCTTCATAACCGAGACTGACAGAACCGTCCTGGTTATAATCAAACAGTAAACCGCTGGTTCTCATAAATTATAGTTTCCTAAATTGAAGAGCCGGCATAATAGCCCTGACGGATTGCATCGCCAATTTTACCGATTTTATAAAGATCTCCGACTTTTCTGGTTTTATTATGATATTTTGCGCTGATTCTGTCAGCAACGTCAGTAAGAGGTTTCATACCAAATGCTGAAATGATGGTATCAGCTGGCAAGAATTTCTTGCCATCAGCAGTTTCAACTTCAACACCTTCATCATTTACTGCGACAACTTTAGTGTCAGTTAACAGGGTAACTCCGTTTTCAGCCAGTTTTCTAAACAGGGTAACCTTATTGATAAACATGGCATCTTTTGCACATTCATCCAGCATTTCAACAACTGTTACATTTTTACCCTTTTCTTCTGCCAGTTCCAGAGCTGCTTCACAACCTGACAGACCGCCACCACAGATGATGATGTTATTACCTTTGACTAATTCTTCATCAGCATGAGCAGATACAATGTCAATTACTTTTGCACAGTCAACTCCTGGAATATTCGGTTTAAATGGAACAGCACCGGTACCGACGATTATTCTATCAGCTTTTTCCAGGAAATCTTCATCACCTTTAACTTCAGTATTCAGATGTATTTTTACACCCAGCTTCTCTAACATAACTTCATAGTATTTGGCAAGTTCAGCAATTTTGATTTTGAAGTTTGAAGTTGCAATAGTGCGCATTGTGCCACCTAAAACAGAACCTTTATCATAGATGGCTACTTTATGGCCGGCAGTTGCAGCGACACGTGCAGCTTCCAACCCGCCAGGGCCGGCACCTACTACTACAACATCCAGTGGTTTTTCTGTTTTCTTAATCTGAAAACGGACTTCTTCCATGGCTTCAATATTTACCGCACAACCCAGTTTGGTGTGATTGTTCCAGATACGTCCAATACAGAATTCGTTACAGCGAATACATGGACGGACTTCATTTCTTAAACCATTCATCAGTTTGTTTGGTAAATCCGGATCAGCAATTAGCGGACGACCCATCATGACAAAATCAGCCTCACCTGATTCGATTAAACGGACAGCTGATTCAGGATCATGGTTACCGGCATTCAGTAATGGTTTATCAGTATATTTTCTGGCTTCTTTACAGACATAATCCATACATGCAGTTCCTAAATATGAAGGAGGGAAGATGTAATCTAAAGAATCATAACATCCGGCATCGATGTCAAAAGCATCGATGTTTCCATCATCTAATGCCTTAAGTAACTGCATAGATTCTTCAATAGTTCTTCCGCCTTCAAAACGATGGTCTAAGGCGATACGAAACAGAATCGGCATATCATCTCCGACAGCCCTGCGACAGGCTGCGACCATTTCTCTGGCAAAACGGGCACGGTTTTCAGGACTTCCGCCATATTCATCTTCACGGAAATTCCAGCAGGCACTCATAAACTGGTCAATCAGATAACCGGCATGGGCATGAATTTCAATAGCGTCATAACCGGCATCTCTGGCCAATCCGGCTGCAAATTCTGTGCCTTTCATGATATCCTGAATTTCTTCTTTTGTTAAAGCATGACAGATAACATTGGGATCAAAAGCACTTGGAATTGCTGAGGCACTGATTGGCGGACGTCCCAAAGTATCCGGATAGGCATTTCTTCCGGTACCAGGAGAAATCTGACAGACAATTCTGGTGCCATAACGCTGGACGGCATCAACCATTGAAGTTAAAGCAGGCAAAACACTGTAACTGTCCAGATAACCTTCCATAGAGCCCTGGGCGATGACTTCATTTAACATCTGGCATCCGTTGATAATCATACCAACTCCACCTTTAGCACGGCGGGCAAAATAATCAATTTCCTGAGTATCTTTACGGCCACTGGTAAAGGCTGAGTTTGTTCCCATCGGAGACATAACCAGTCTGTTTTTTACTTCCATTTTTCCTATTTTCATAGGAGTAAACAATTTTTCATATTTCATAATATTACCTCCATTTCCCGCCTTAATTGTACAACCATAAACAATTATTTCACAAGCAAATTTAACCAAATAATTTCACAAGTAAAAGAGAAGAACAGTTAAATAAAACACAATATGAAAGTGTAATATGTTATTAAGATATTATTTAACATTAAAGAAGAGTTATAATGACAGAGTAACAAGTTTGAAAAGTTGAAAAATTCACAAATGACCCTAAAAGCCTTGAAAAAGGTTGAAAAAAAGTAAAAAGAAAGGTAATATTGTAGCGGATACATATAAATAAACAGTTTAAGATTAAAAAAGGGAGGTTGTTTGATATGTTTGATTACAAAGGAAAAGTAGTAGCAATCACTGGTGCATCATCTGGTTTAGGAAAACAGATGGCTGAAGGTTTTGCGAAACTGGGGGCAAATCTTGTTATTATGGCAAGAAGACTAGAACGTTTAGAAGCAAGTGCTAAAGAATGGTCAGAAAAATATGGTGTTAAAGTTTTACCTGTAGCATGTGATATTACAAGTTCAGAATCAATTGCTAATGCGGTTGCTGAAACTAAAAAAGTATTTGGACACTGTGAAGTTATCATTAACAATGCCGGCGGTGAAAGAGGAACCGGAACACCACTTGTTGATTTTAAAAGAGATGACTGGGATTTCACAATGAATTTGGACCTTACTTCAGTATTTGAAGTTACAAAAGCATTTGCCGGATATATGAAAGAAAATATTGAGGCTGGTAAACAGACTTATGGCCGTGTTATTAATATTTCTTCAATTTATGGTTTAGTTGGTAACTTAGCTATCCCTACTATTGCTTATCATGCAACAAAGGGTGCGGTTGTTAACTTTACAAAAGGTGCAGCAGCTGAATTAGCTACAGCTGGAATTACTGTTAATGCAATCTGTCCAGGTTACTTCTATACAGAACTGACAACAGAAACATTAAACAGCGATTTCTTCCAGGAATTTGCTAATAGAACTGTACCAATGAGACGCTATGGAAAGGAAGGCGAATTGAATTCTGCCGCTGTTTTCTTAGCTGCTGAAGAATCAAGTTATGTTACAGGACAAATCATCGCTGTTGATGGCGGTTATACCTGTATTTAGTTCAAAATACAAAATCAGCTTGTTTAATGAAAAGCGATACTCGAATTGAGAATATCGCTTTTTTATTTAATTATCAAATGGTTGGTCGAAAAAATGATTTATGATATGGATTTTTCATTGTATGTTGATTCAATAGAAAAAGAGAAAACTTTTTATATTTTAGACAAAACATGATATGAAAGATATAATAAATAAAGATGATTACTGATAATTTAAATTGTATGAGAGAGGAGTCGGTAAAATGTTGGAAATTAAAGGGAAAGTAAGTACTGCAATCTGTTATGCTTCAGTAGTCGAGGATGAAGCAATTGAACAGATCAGAAGAATGTGCGATCAAAATTTTACTAAAGGCTCTATAATCCGTATTATGCCGGATGTTCATGCCGGCAAGGGGTGTACAATAGGAACTACAATGACAATTGTAGATAAAATTGTTCCTAATATAGTCGGTGTGGATATTGGCTGTGGTATGTACACTGTTAAACTGGGTAATGTGGAAATTGATTTTGAGTCTGTTGATAAGGCCTGTAACTATATTCCGTCAGGGCGAAATGTCTGGAAATCACGTCTTGAATATTTTGATTTGGCAGAATTGCGCTGTTATAGAAATTTGAAAGATACAAAACGTCTGGAAAGAAGTTTAGGGACATTGGGAGGAGGAAATCATTTTATTGAAATAGGTGCTGATTCCAATAACAATAAGTATCTGATAATTCATTCCGGCAGCCGTAATCTGGGGAAGCAGGTAGCGGAATACTATCAAAGACTGGCTATAGATTTACATGAAGGAAAAGAAGAGTATTTTATTAAAAGAGAAAAACTGATAGAAAACTATAAAAAACAGGGACGTCGTGATGAAATTCAAAGTGTTTTGAAAGAGATGGAAAAAAACTGGGGAAAAAAAGAAAGCAATCTTCCTAAGGATTTGTGTTATCTTTATGGTCCGTATTTAAAGGATTATCTGCATGATGTAGAAATTTGTCAGCAGTTTGCCAGACGTAACCGTGAAAAGATGGCTGAGATAATATTAGAACGTACAAATATGAAAGCTCTGTCAGCTTTTCATACCGTTCATAATTATATTAATTCAAAAGAGATGATATTACGTAAAGGGGCTATTTCAGCTCATAAAGATGAACTTGTTTTGATACCGATAAACATGAGAGATGGAAGTATTTTAGCTAAGGGAAAGGGTAATCCGGAATGGAACTATTCTGCTCCACATGGAGCCGGACGTATAATGTCTCGGACAAAAGCCAAGGAAACATTTGATTTAAATACATATCAAAAGACAATGGAGGGAATTTATTCAACTTCCATCAACAAATCAACACTTGATGAGGCTCCAATGGCCTACAAAGCAATTGAAAATATTATTGCCGATATTAGAAACTGTGTTGATATAATTGATATTTTAAAACCGGTATTTAATTTTAAAGCCGCCGATTAGTTTTTCCTGATGATAATATAGTAAAGATAAAGGTTATAAAACGATTTATGACATATGACAAATGTTATTTCTTTAAGAAAGGACAGCGGTATGGATGATAATGAAATGATATTAAAAACAACAGCAATAAAACAGGTAAGAAATATGGCATTTTCTTTTGCCGAACTGTACTTTTCTTTTGTTTTGAAACTTTATACAGAATTTGGTGATGAAACTGCTACTGAAACAGTGACAGATATTTTATTTAAAAGAGCAAAAGAAAGAGCTTTAATAATGATTGAAAAAGCTAAAAAATTTAAAATGGAAAGAATTCCGGAAAATATCAATGTACTCAGTGATGTACCACGTCTTGGCTGGGATGAAACGGCTGGTTGCAAACACTGTCCATATGGTGTTGTCTGGGTAAACAGAATTAAACAATATCCCTGGTTCAGAAAATATGCCAGTCTTTATTGTGATGTAACTGATACTACAATTGCGGAAGTTTTTACCGGCTGTTATTCTCATAAAATCATTAAAAATGTAGTTTTGGGTGACGACTGCTGTCAAAGAGAATATTTTCTTTCTGATAGGGTAAAAGAAGGTATCTATACTTATGACAAATAAATATTTCTTTTTGTACGTATGAAAAAATCGCATCAGATTGCGATTTTTTCATAGTTGCATTTCAATGGTTTTATTATATTGTATTGATTGTACAACATCGATTATCTTCTGATTATCTGAGCCCCTGAAAGCAAGTGTAATATCTTTTTTTTCGTCGACATATTGGCCATCTACCAGAACATCAATATATTTCAGCAGTTCTAAGTCTTTAATCTGTTCAAAACGATAGCCGGTATACAGCCAGATATCCTTCTTTGGATAAACCTGTTTTATTTCTTTGACAAGTTTTAATATTTCCGTTCTATTTGATTCAAAGAGCGGATCACCACCTGATAGAGTTAAACCTCTGATATAATCCGGTTTTAATAATTCCATAATTAAACTTTTTTCTGTCTCAGTAAACTTTTTCCCTGCTTTACTGTCCCAGGTTTCCGGGTTGTGACAGTTAAAGCATTTATGACTGCATCCGCTTACCCATAAAACAACACGCCATCCCAGGCCGTTTGATAATGATGAACTTTCTATTTTCAAATAATTCATAGCGACCTCTAATAAACTCTATTATGCTTGATGCGCATTTCAGTTTCTTCAATTTTTCCTTTGTTAAAAGCTGTTTTATAGTTCCCGGTTAAATATCCTGTAACTCTTCTGAGTTGTTGAATTTCCTGACTTCCGCACATTGGACAACTGTCATTAAATTCATCAGTAAAACCACATTTCAGGCAGGTATCATTAGGAATATTAATCGCAAAGTAAGGAATATCTTTATCCATTGCATAGTTAACTAATGTTTCCAGTGCTTCAATGTTGTGTTTACTGGTGCTTTCAAGTTCAACATAAGTTATACAGCCGGCATTTGAATAGCCGGTTAATTGAGATTCAATATCAATCTTTTCAAATGGGGTCATTTCCTTATATACAGGTACATGCATTGAATTGGTAAAGAATTCTCTATCACTGACATTTCTGATTATGCCATATTTTTCTACAAATTTATTTCTGGCAGTATAACATAAATTTTCAGCCGGAGTATAGTAAACACCGAAGTTGAGTTTATATTCCTGTTTGAATTGATCACATCTATCTTTAAACAGTTGTTCAATTCGTTTTGCCAGTTGCATACCTTCCGGTTCGGTATGATCTTTTCCAATTAAAAGCTGTAATGTTTCAGCCAGTCCTAACTGACCAATGACAATAGTACCATGTTTCAGGGCACTTCTGATACCTTCTTCAGGAATATAACCTTCCATAGTATTATTTTCATACATAAAGTTGGCACTGGAAGCAGGCTGAGAAGCAATCCATTCAAATCTTTCCAGTAACATGTCTCTGGCTTCATGTATTTTCCTGTCCAGCAGCTCCATAAATTTTTCAACGTCTCTTTTAGCCTGCATTGCCAGAGTCGGCAGGATAATCGTTACCGGACAAATGTTACCACGTCCATCTTTCATCTGTCCCAAACCATTGATATCATAACCGTTACTTGTTCTACATCCCATGGTACTCAGATAGGTTTTAGGGTCATTGATATCATAACCGGCATTGTTTGACCAGTCGACATTTACATAATTGGGATAAAGTCTTAAAGAGGTTGATTTTAATGCCAGTCTGAATAAATCATAATTTGGTTCTTCCGGTTTTCTGTTAACACCCTTCATGCACTGAAAAATACCACAAGGGAAAATTGGAGTTTTATGTAAAGAACCTAACCCTTCAATTGATACATTCAGCAGGGCTTTGGTTACCATTCTGCCTTCTTCAAGAATACAGGTCCCATAGTTAATTGATGAAAATGGCAGTTGCTGTCCGCTTCTTGACTGTAAAGTATTTAAATTATGATACATTCCTTCAGCTGCCTGGTGAGTTTCTTTTTCAGTCATCTCATAAGCATATTTATATGCTTTAGGATATTTTGTATATCGTTTGTCACTGATGGAAATATTTTTTGCCTCTTCTTTTTCAAAATTCAATGTTCCTTCTTCGATGTATTTTAGTCCATTTATAAAATGTTTGTAGAAGGAATAGCGGACGAAAGGAACCATCGTCCAGTCTAAATGAGTGGCGCTGACGCCGCCAAACTGCTGTAAAGACTGCAATTGCATAATTACAGCTATCAGCTGCATAGCAGTATTGACTGATTTTGGCGGCCTGACATCACATTGTCTGGTTGTAAATCCGGTTTCTAAAAGTCTGTCAAAAGGAATAGAAAGACAGTTGTGCATCCCGACAGCATATGAATCCAAATCATGAATATATATTTCATTATTTAAATGATTGTTTCTGGACATTTCACTCATACAGTTATATAAAGCATAATCTTTCATAACGACTCTATTAGCTTCATTCATTCTGCCCGAAAAGGATTTTTCATCTAAATTAGCATTTTGATTTTCCACATTTGTGGCATTTAGTTTTTCCGAAATATCAATCATCAGTTTGGATTTACTTTGTCTGATTCTTTCTCTATCATAGCGATAGCGGATATATCTTCTGGCCACATCAGTCAGTCCTGAAGCCATCAGTTTGGCTTCAACCAGATCCTGCAGTTTTTCAATTTCAATAATTTTAGTTTTATTTAAAATTAATTCCTGTTTAATATCACTTGCAATTTCCCAGGCAACATGATTTTTATCTGTTACATTGGCACTGTTCAATGCTGCACAGATTGCGTCATAAATCTTTTCACAGTTGAACTGCTGTAACTTACCATCTCTTTTTTTTACTTTCATAATAATCATCCTTTCCAAAATAAAAGCCATACCCGGGGATGACAAGAAAAGTAAAAAAACTGTTTTCTTATCCCCAGAAGAAACGACTATAATCATTATTGGCAGGTCTACCGACTTAGCTTCATTTTACTTTTCAGCCTTCTCACATTTTCAATGCAATGGCATATTTGAATTTCATCCACATCACGGTTGCTGGGACAGTACAGGAATATGAACCTGTTTCCCTATTAAGTTTATTCACACCTTTAATGATCTTTTTTATATTATAGCACTTATCTGATAAAGTATAAATAATTTAACAGGCTTTTCAGTTACAATTGTTGACAAAAAACCTGAAGTCTGAAAATAGTTTCATATTCTAAAGTGTAAGTAATAATGGTATTATATAAATATGAAAAAATCATTGTTTTTTTTAGTGCTGTTGTTAATTTTAACAGGCTGTAATAAAAATAGAAGTACATATATTTCCATCACAACTTCTGAGGCGATTGAGATGATGGAAAGTGAAGAAGATTATATCATTTTAGATGTCAGAACACTGGCTGAGTATGAAGCAGGTCATATTAAAGGAGCAGTTAACTTTCCAAATGAAAACATCGGTAATCAGATGTTAGATATTCTACCTGATAAAGACCAGTTGATTTTTGTCTATTGTCGAAGTGGGAATCGTTCAAAATCTGCCAGTTTAAAACTGGCTGAAATCGGCTATACTAATATTGTAGAAATTGGTGGTATCAATCTTTGGCCTTTTGAACTGGAGTATTAGTATAGTTATACTCAGTTTCGGCAATTATCAATAATCGGTGTCGATATTAAAAAAAGAAAAAAATATCAAAATAAATGATAAAAGATTTTATGAAGTTATCATTAAATAATAAAAAGTATATTTGGGAGGATAATCAGATGACAAATAAAGTTGATGAAAAAGGAGTGCGCAAGTTTGGACTGCTTGACAAGATCTCTTATGCTGCTGGAGATTTTGGCTGTAATATGTCTTTTGCTTTAGCAGGGATATGGTTTACACTATTCTGGACTCAGTATATGAAGATAGATTCTTTAGTTTTTGCCGGTTTACTGATTGCCCTGAAAATCTGGGATGCAATTAATGATCCGCTGATTGGTACTTATATGGATGCCAGCAATAAAAACTATAAACTGGGTAAATTCAAACATTTTATCAATGTCGGATCTTATGGTCTGGCTATTTCGGCGGCCTTGTGTTTTTTACCAGTGCCTGAGGCATCAGAGACTGTTAAGATTATTTTATGTTTAATCGGTTATGTAGCATGGGATGCTTTTTATACTGTTGTCAATGTTCCTTATGGTTCAATGTTGTCGGTAATTACTGCTGATCCAGGTGAAAGAGCACAATTAGGTGCCTGGAGAAATTTGGGAGCTATGGCTGCAGCTATACCGATGGGAGTTTTTCTACCTATGATTTTGTATGATGAGCAAAGAAATATTATGGGAACCAAACTATTTGCTACTGCTTTAATATTAGGCTTTATCGGCTGGCTGGCTTTCAAATTTATGATTAAAACAACAGTTCAACGTGTTGAAACACCGGCACCGGAAGAAAATGTTAAATTCAACGTTCTGCAATCTATTAAAGACTTTATGCGCAACAGACCGGCACTGGGAGCAACTTTAATGCCTGTTTCCATGTTTTTGGGTTCATATGGTGCTGCTACAGCTACCACTGTTATGTTCCAGTCGTATTTCCAGAACACCAAAATTTCCGGTTTATTGTCACTGGTGGTTGTTATACCGATGTTATTGTTTATCCCGTTTGTAAAGAAGATTACAGTAAAATATGGTAAAAAGGAGGCATCTGCTTTTGGGATGATTTTCTCAATTGCTGCCTGTGTGGCAATGTTGATTGTTCCAATCAAACCGGATACGAGCGGAATATTAATTTATATGGTTCTTCAACTGATTAATGGATTAGGTATGGGATTTGGCAATATTGTCGGAAATGCGATGATGGCCGATGCTATTGACTATAACCAGTGGAAAACCGGCAAGCGTGAAGAAGGCATTACTTATTCGCTGCATTCATTTTTTAGAAAAGCTGCCCAGGGTATTGGTCCATCAATTGGTTTGGTGCTGATGGTAATGTTAGGTTATAATGAACAGCTGGGCGCTGGGCAACCTTTTGAAGTTGCTGTAAGAATGCGTTATCTGGTTGCTGTGCTGTATCTGTTTAGTGCTGTTTTAATGTATATAGGTGTAAAATACATTTACAACCTGGACAAAGAAACGCTAAAACAGATGAATAAAGAACTGGGTCGCTAGTATTGGCTGATAAAACGGCTGACGACTTTAATTGAGCAAAATATAGTAATTAGTGTACTGATATATCAGATGTCAGGGATTCATCAGTAAATTATTTGTTAGTTAAAACTGTTATGGCAGTTAATTTTAACTGATTGGATATGGAAATTGAATTATTGTTTCTAAATTGTGAAAATTCAAAATACATATTATTAACAGTTCAGTAAGACAATTCATATTTATTGATTGTGTGAAAACACGAAGTATTAACAGTCATGAATTATCTAAACAGTTAATAATAGAAAGTGCAAAGGGAATAGCACTTCGTATTTTTCCTGAAGATGTTTATTTTGATGAAAGTCATGTAGTATATTAGAGTTATCTTCATTAGTATAGTTTCAACTGATATAATGATAAGATTTATTGCAGATAGTTTTTAAAGACAGGGAGGTTTTATGCGAAAAATATTGAGTTTTAATGATTTCTGGGCTTTCGCCAAACATACAGATGAAGTGCCCGAAAAACTGCCAAATAACTGGGTGTGGGTAAATTTGCCTCATACCTGGAATAATATCGATGGAACAGATGGTGGCAATGATTACTACCGTGGAAGATGTGTCTATGCTAAAAGGGTTGACAAGACAGATTTTCTACCTGAAGCGGATAAGTATTTTATAGAATTTCAGGGAGCCAACTCCTCAGCTACAGTTTATGTTGACGGAAAAGAACTTGCTACTCATCATGGTGGTTATTCTACCTGGCGAGTAGATGTTACTGAACATTTTAAACAGAGTGAAAGTCCTCTGGTGGTAGTTACAGTTGACAACAGCCCAAATGAAACGGTTTATCCACAGGTAGCAGATTTTACTTTCTATGGTGGTTTATACCGTGATGTAAATATAATCTGTGTCAGTAATTCACATTTTGATTTAGAGTACTATGGGGCACCGGGTATTAGAGTTACTCCAGCAGTTGATGGTGATAAAGCTGATGTTGAGGTAGAAGTTTTTGTTAAAGGTATTAAGGAAAATCAGAAACTTGTTTACCTGTTATCTGACAGAGAGAATAATATACTCGAAAAGAAAGAAGTTGATATTAATGAAACAACTGTTAATTTTACCATTGAAAACGTTCGTTTATGGGATGGTTTGAAAGACCCTTATTTATACCGGCTGGAAGCCGAAATTGTTGAAAACGGTAAGGTATTGGATAATGTTTCCACCAGATTCGGTTGCCGTTATTTCTCAATTGATCCAAATGAAGGTTTCTTCTTAAATGGCAGATCATATCCGTTAAGAGGAGTATCCAGACATCAGGACAGATGGGGAAAGGGCAACGCTTTAAGTAGAGAAGATCATAAGGAAGATATGGAAATGATTGCTGAAATGGGAGCCAATACTATCAGATTGGCGCATTATCAGCATGACCAGTATTTCTATGATTTATGTGATGAATATGGAATGGTAACCTGGGCTGAGATTCCTTATATTTCCAGACATATGCAAAGCGGCAGAGATAATACAATTTCTCAGATGAAAGAACTGATTGTTCAAAACTATAATCATCCATCAATTGTTGTCTGGGGTCTCTCTAATGAAATTACTATTGCCGGATCTTCAGAAGATTTAGTAGAAAATCACAAGGTATTAAATGACTTGTGTCATAAAATGGATAAAACAAGATTAACAACCATTGCCTGTGTTTCGATGTGTTCTGATAAAGACCCTTACATTGATATTCCGGATGTAATAGCCTACAATCACTATTTTGGCTGGTATGGTGGAGATACAAGTATGAATGGTCCGTGGTTTGATAAATTCCATAAAAACAACCCTGACAAATGTATCGGATTATCAGAATATGGCTGTGAGGCTTTAGACTGGCATAATTCTAACCCGACTCAGGGTGATTATTCTGAAGAATATCAGGCCTATTATCATGAAGAGTTAATTAAACAGATTTTTCCACGCAAATATATCTGGGCAAGTCATGTCTGGAATATGTTTGACTTTGGTGCTGATGCCAGAGCAGAAGGTGGAGAAAATGGACAGAATCACAAAGGCCTGGTAACGATGGATAGAAAATATAAGAAAGATTCTTTCTATGCTTATAAAGCCTGGTTAAGTGATGAGCCGTTTGTTCATATTTGTGGTAAACGTTATGTTGATAGAGTCGAAGATGTTACTAAAGTAACTGTTTACTCAAATCAGCCGGAAGTTGAACTGTTTGCCAATGGTGTTTCACTGGGAAAACAGAGTAGTGATGTTCATTTTTTCTATTTCCAGGTTCCTAACAGAGAAGGAATAACCAGACTGAAAGCTGTAGCCGGTGACTGTTGGGACTATTCTAAAATCAACAAGGTAGAAAAATTTAATGAGAAATATCTGTTAAAGGAAAAAGGAGCAATATTAAACTGGTTTGATGTTACAGCACCAGAAGGAAGATTTTCATTAAACGATAAAATTTCGGATATTGTTAAAAATCCGATTGGAGCTCTTACTTTAGGTAAAGCCATGAAGGAATTAATGAAAACAGCCAAAAAGACTGATAAAGGTGGTTTTGGTGATATTTTAAGTGGAAATGGACTGAAAGAGCAGCTGGGTGGAGATTTAATGAAGATGCTGGGTGGTTTTACGGTATTAAGGTTATCCTCTATGATGGGGATGATGGGTGTTGAACCAACTAAAGAGATGCTGTTAGAAGTAAACAGCAAGTTAAATAAAATAAAAAAATAAAATAATGTTCAGCAGGGTCAAAATACGCCTGACCCTGTTATTGATGAAGAGAGGTATATTATATGAAAATGACATTAAGATGGTTTGGTTCAAAGCATGATACTGTTACCTTAAAGCAAATAAGACAGATTCCAGGTGTTTATGGTGTTATTACTACTCTATATGATACAAAACCGGGAGAGGTTTGGGATATTGAAGCAATCAGAACTTTAAAAGTTGAAGTAGAAGCAGCCGGATTAAAGATTGCCGGAATTGAATCAGTCAATGTTCATGAGGAAATTAAGGTTGGCGGACCGAAGAAAGATTATTATATTGATAACTATATACAGACTCTGGAAAATTTAGGAAAAGAAGATATAAAGATGGTTTGTTATAACTTTATGCCGGTATTTGACTGGACCAGAACAGAGCTGGCAAGAGTCAGAGAGGATGGTTCAACAGTTTTAGCCTATACTCAAAAGGCCGTTGATGAACTGGTTCCGGAAAAAATGTTTGAATCTATTGCCGGTGATATGAATGATTCAATTATGCCTGGCTGGGAACCTGACAGACTTGAAAAGGTTAAAGAACTGTTTGAACTTTATAAAGATATTGATGATGAAAAACTGTTTAAAAATCTAAAATATTTCCTGGAAAGGGTCATGCCTGTCTGTGACAGATATGATATCAATATGGCAATTCATCCGGATGATCCGGCCTGGAGTGTTTTTGGTCTACCAAGAATTATCATCAATAAAGAGAATATTTTAAGACTGCTGAGAATGGTTGATAATCCGCACAATGGAGTAACTTTCTGTGCCGGCTCATATGGTACAAATCTGAAAAACGATTTGCCGGATATTATCAGAAGTTTAAAGGGCCGGTTGCATTTTGCCCATATCAGAAACCTGAAATTTAATTCACCAGATGATTTTGAAGAGTCAGCTCATCTGTCAAGTGATGGTTCTTTTGATATGTATGAAATAGTCAAGGCCTTATATGATATTGAGTTTAGCGGACCGGCAAGACCGGATCATGGACGTATGATTTGGGATGAAGTGGCTATGCCCGGTTATGGTTTATATGATAGGGCTTTAGGATCACAATATATTTTAGGTTTGTGGGAAGCAATTGAAAAATCAGACAAACGTAAGCAGGTGCTGAAATGAAGTTAAATAAAAATGTATTAGAAAATAAAGAAAAATGGCTGGAAAAAGGGTATAGACTGCCGGAGTTTGATTATGAGGAAGTTTCCAGAGTTACTAAAGAAAATCCATACTGGATTCATTTTGGAGCAGGAAATTTATTCAAAGCTTTTCATGCTGCAATAGCTCAAAAGCTGTTAAACAGAAAAATTGTCAAAAAGGGGATAATTGTAGCGGAAGGTTTCGATTATGAGATTATTGAAAAAAACAATCGAAAATATGATAATTTTTCTATTCTTGCTACTTTAAAAGCTGATGGCAGTGTCGAAAAAAATGTTATTGGAAGTGTGGTAGAATCGTGCATTTTGGATTCTGATAATGAATCAGAATTTGCCAGATTAAAAGAAATTTTCAGAAACCCGTCGTTGCAGATGGCTACTTTTACAATTACCGAAAAAGGTTATGTCTTAACAGATTCAAAGGGAAATGATTTGCCATATTTAGTGGAAGACTACAAAAAAGGGCCTGTAAAACCAGACAGTTATCTGGGAAAAGTAGCAAGTCTGCTTTATGAAAGATATTTAAATGGAGCCTGCCCAATTGCGATGGTATCAACTGATAACTGCGCTCATAACGGAAACAGATTGTATAACTGCATGATTACTTTTGCCGGAAGATGGTATGAAAATAAGCTGGTCGAAAAAGAATTTGTTGATTACATTGAATCAGATAAGGTTTCTTTTCCATGGACCATGATTGATAAGATAACTCCAAGACCAGACAGTTATGTTGAAAAACTGTTAAAAGAAGATGGTATAGAACAGCTGGAAGCAATTATTACCTCTAAAAATACTTACATCGCTCCATTTGTCAATGCTGAAGAAACTGAATATCTGGTAATTGAAGATGATTTTCCAAACGGAAGAGAAAATCTGGAAGAAGCAGGAGTAATTTTTACTGACAGAGAAACTGTTGAAAAAGTAGAAAAAATGAAAGTCTGTACCTGTCTGAATCCACTTCACACCGCTTTAGCTGTTACAGGCTGCCTTTTGTCTTTTGATAAGATTTCCAGTGAAATGGCTGATGCTGATTTGAGAAAAATGGTGGAAATAATTGGTTATAAAGAGGGTTTACCTGTAGTTGTAGATCCTGGTATTCTTAATCCGAAAGAGTTCATTGATACCGTAATCAATGTCCGATTCCCTAATCCGTTTATGCCGGATACACCGCAGAGAATTGCGACTGATACATCTCAGAAATTAGCAATTCGCTTTGGAGAAACGGTAAAGAATTATCTGGCTGATGATAATCTAGATGTTAACGATTTAAAACTGATTCCATTTGTCTATGCCTGCTGGTTGAGATATTTAATGGCTGTAAATGATAAAGGAGAAACATTTACTTTATCCCCTGACCCTTTACTTGACAGCTTATGTCCGATTATGTCGCAGATTAAACCTGGCGACAGTAAAGTAGAAGAAATTTTAAAACCGATTTTAGAAAATGAGAAGATATTTGGTGTTAATCTGTATAAGACTGGTTTAGATAAGAAAACATTAGAGTATTTTATAGCAATTAATCGTGAAAAAGGTGCAATAAGAAAAACGTTACACCGACTTGTTAATAAAACAAATATAACTGAAAATGGGTTGAAAGACAGGTGTTGATTATGAAACAGTTTATGGATAAGGATTTTTTGCTGGATAATGAGGTTGCTAAAGAGCTTTATCATAATTATGCCAGTATGATGCCGATTATCGATTATCACTGTCATATTCCGGTTCAGGAAATATATGAAGACAGAAAATTTGATAATATCACTCAAATCTGGCTGAATGCTGACCACTATAAATGGCGGCTGATGAGAGCAAACGGCATAGAAGAAAAATATATCACCGGCAATGGCAGTGATTATGATAAATTTGTTAAATGGATTGAAACCTTACAGTCAGCTATAGGTAATCCTTTGTATCACTGGTCGCATTTAGAACTTCAGAGATATTTTGATTATCATAAACATGTAAGAATTGAAGAAGTTGATGAAATCTGGAAATTATGTAATGCAAAAATAAAAGAATTAAGTGCCAGAAAATTGATCGAATTATCCAATGTTGAAGTGTTAACTACTACAGATGATCCGATTGATGATTTGCACTGGCATAAATTACTCAAGAAGGACAATAGTTTTAAGGTTAAAGTATTACCGGCCTTCAGACCGGAAAAAGCAATGAGCATAGAAAAGGATTTTTATCTGGAATATTTAGATAAACTTTCTGAAGTAAGTGGTATAAAAATAGAGAGTTTTACTTCTTTAATGGAAGCTCTGATAAATAGAATGCATTTTTTTAATGAAAATGGCTGCTGTATTTCTGATCAGAGTCTTGATTATGTTTATTATTCTGCAACAACAGTTGAAGAAGTTGAACAGATTTTCAAAAAGAGATTAAAAAAGCAATACTTAACGGAAGAAGAAATTGCCAGGTTTAAGACACTGTTTATGATTGAAACAGGAAAAGAGTATTATAAGTTAAATTGGGTTTCACAGTTGCATTATGGGGTTATAAGGAATGTATCGCAAAAGATTTTTAAAGATTATGGAGCTGATGGAGGAGCTGATGCCATCAGCAACTACACCCCGTCAGTTACTTTAGGGAAGTATTTAAATGCTTTGGAAGAAAAAGGACAGTTGGCTAAAACAGTAATTTACTCATTAAACCCAAATGATAATGCCGCTATTGATTCAATAATCGGCTGTTTTCAGGATGACAGTATAAAGGCTAAAATACAGCATGGCAGTGCCTGGTGGTTTAATGACCATAAACAAGGAATGGAAGAACATTTAATTTCTCTGGCTAATTTGTCAATGTTGTCTAATTTTATTGGTATGCTGACGGATTCCAGAAGTTTCCTGTCTTATACAAGACATGAATACTTTAGAAGAATATTATGTAATCTGATTGGAAACTGGGTTGAGAGTGGACAGTATCCTTATGATGAAACTCTTCTGAAAGATGTTATTGAAGGAATATGTTATAAAAATTCTAAAAGTTATTTTGACTTTTAATTAATAAAAGTATAATGTACTATTAAAAGGAATTTTCCTTTAATATTGCTATAACTATGGATTATAGAAAAAGAAGAGAGGATTGTAGAGTGAGAGTAATTTCAACAAAAAATGCTCCTGGAGCAATCGGGCCATATTCACAAGGGTATATAGCCAATGGATTTGTTTATACTTCCGGACAACTTGGTATTGATCCGGAAACAGGAACATATGAAGAGTGTGTAATCTGGCAGACTGAAAAGTCCTGTCAGAATGTAAAGGCGATTTTAGAAGAAGCCGGGACAGGTTTAGATAAGGTTATTAAGACTACCTGCTTTCTGGCTGATATGAATGATTTTGCTGTTTTTAATGAAGTATATGCCAGATACTTTACTTCTAAGCCGGCCAGAAGCTGTGTAGCTGTAAAGACTCTGCCAAAAAACATGCTCTGTGAAATTGAAGCAATAGCTGTTATAGAATGAAAAAGGACCTGGTCCTTTTTTATAATTTTTTGATGTAGTCAATCAGCTGATTGAAATCACCCTTAGGATATACTGATATATCTTTACCGGAAGTATTTATCAGACAATCAGTAAGAAGGAAGACTTTCATGCCCAGCTTTTCAGCAATCATATCTTCATCAGCATCATTTCCGATCATCAGGCAGTTTTCTGCCTTTTCATTAATTCTATTAAGAACATCTTTGAAGTAGTCCAGGTTAGGTTTGCAGTAACTGCTGTTTTCATAAGTTGTTACCAGTTCAAAATCATTGACATCTAATCCTGCCCATTGAATTCGCTGAAAGGTAGCAATTTGCGGGAAAATAGGATTAGTAGCTAAAACAATCCTGTAACCCTGTTCTTTTAAATATTTAATCAGTTTACCAGCCAGCGGATTATAACTGCAGCCTGCTTTGGCTTTGATGAAGTCATTCTGATAAAATTTTTCAAATTCAGCTACATCATCTCTGGCTTTTTCACCATAAACAGATAAGAATAATTTCCAGAAAGCTTCTTCATTGGTGACTTCACCATTATTTTTAATCATTGCTGCCGTGCCTTTCCAGATTGTATCAATAAGTTTCTTTGATTCATATCCGAAGGGAAATAATTTTAATGAGAGATTTTTAAAATATATTTTTGTAAATAATTCCTGATCCATTGGCAGTAGTGTTCCATCCAAATCAAACAGTATCGTAGTAATTGCCATAACATACCTCCGATGCAATGAAATTAATTTAACATAATTATTTAAAGAAGTAAAATAAAAGGAGTAATAATGACAAAAACTTTACAGGTTTTTACATGTGTAATTTTCTGGTAAATTATAATTAAAAAGCGGGTTGCAATATGGATAAAATTATATAATATTTAATAGGTATGTTTATGGAAGGAGTCAGTAAATGGAAAATAAAATCAAAGATTTAACAAAGATGAGTTCAGCAGTTGCCTTTATGTTTTCAGTTTATTGGATTTATAATTTTTTTATTTCTGAATATTTGCCTGCTTCCGGTTATCTGCGGGCAGTAATCTCATTAATTGTACTTTATGTGGTTGGATTTGGTTTGCTGTTATTTATCACAAAAGATATTACAGAAAATGAGTATAAAAAGGAAAAATTAACATTCAAGACAGCTGTAATTTGTTTTTTTCTTCAATTCAGTGCTTTTGTAGTTTCGGCACTGGTAAGGGGTTTAATAATTTTTATTACTAAAAAAATCCCTAATGAAGATAATTATTTAACTTTTCCAATGTTATTTTCTCTATTGTTTCTGGCTCCGGTATTGGAAGAACTGATTTTCAGGTATATCTTTGGCAAAAAATTATTGAAATATGGTCCTTCTTTTTACATGCTGATTTCCTCTTTTTGTTTCTGTATTGTCCATGGTGTTTCAGTTGGTGTGGCAACAGTAATCTATACTTTTCTTTTAGGACTGATATGGTCTTATTTAATAGTTAAGACGAAAAATATAGTTGTTACGATTATTTATCATTCTTTATCAAATTTCTTTGGTGGGATTCTTCCTCAGATAATTGTAAATGCTTCAGAACAGTTATTTTCAATATATTTTATTATTATAATTGTTTGTGCAGTTGCCGGATTGGTTTTATTTTTAATAAATAAAAAAGAATTTACTGTTGATGAGAAAATTTTCAGTTGCAAAAATCTGAGAGAACTCTTCACCAACAAAGGAATTGTTTTCTTAATATCGGCAACAATTATTTTTATGTTTATAAAGTCAATGAAGATATAATCAGTTTTTCAGAATAAGTAAATTATAGAAATTATGATATAAGTCTGTAATCATTTTGTTGATTATTTTAAAGACTGAGAATTATTTATCAGCAGGGTACTATATAAAAATAATACATCCTGGCCATTGTTGGAAATATACTGATCTAATATTGAGGAATTAATATAACGTATATCAATGATGGTGATTTTTTTATATCCTTCTGTTAAAAGCGGACATAAACCTGATCCAAATGAATCTCTAAAAACTATTAATTCTTTATCGTTTGTAGAGTGGTTATTTTCAATAGTTATAATTGCCTGATTTCCTGACAGGAAAAATTCATAAGGGTCTTTTCCATCAGCTTTTTTAAAATCGTACATTTTCTTCCGAATAAAGACTTCATTTCCCAGGTAAGATACAGTTGCTTTTTCTATTATTTCATTAGTTAAATAATGTATTTTCTCATTGGTGCATTTTATAGCATACTGACCGGCATAAACACCATAAAAGTCAACTTCCAGCATTTTTTCGTTGAATGATTTATTGATATTGAAGTTCATTTTTTCTGCCAGTCTATTGACTATTTTGATAAGGTTTTGCTGTTTCCAGTGAGTATCGGTGTAGTAGAAATCTTCTAACTTCAGCAAGTCGCAGATTTTAATTTCCTGCATTGATGCCAGTTGCTGGTTAAGAAAACTGAAACATTTGTCATAATCTAAATGCAGATAACCGTTAGCCCTGGCAAGATAGTAGTTTTTATCTGGGATGATGCAGTAGTAGATGCTGTTATTTTCATTAAATAGACTCTCAGATATCCTATTGAACAAATCAGAAGCATGTTTCCACATATATTCATTTGCCGGATATTCCAGTCTGGAAAGATAACCGTCAATCTGATATAATCCATTGTTGTCCAGATTATTAAAAATATTATATGCAGTTGCAGCCTTAATAGCTCTGAAATTTTCTCTCTGGAAGAACTGGTCCTGACAGTATTTTTCAAAATCACTCATCCAGGAAGTATTTAAAATGGCTTCCATTTTTAGTGAAGGAAACTTTGCCAGATATCTTCTTTCAGAGTTTGAATATTCTTTAAATGGTGTTAAAAGGTTACTGGCAGTAATAAAGATAAATACTATTGAACATAGAATTACAGTATAGATATTTTTTGTTTTTTCTTTCATCATGACCTCCTAAAACCTGAAATATAAAAATGGATTAAATGAGCCATCTATCAGGTAGCTGACTGTAATAATAAATAGAAAGATGTAAACAACAGGTTCAATTATATCAATGATAAATTTGGCAGTATTATTTTCTTTCACTTTAGCAATTATATCTTTGAAAAGTGGGGTAGAGGCAAGAAGTGCTATAGTGATAATACTTCTATAACTTCTCAGGTAATAAGTGGTTTCATCAGAAATCAGCGGAATATCTGATAAGCCAAACATATTTGACAACTGTATACTGAGATTAAAGAGGTCTGTTGCATTAAAAAGTACAAATCCAAAAATAGTAATTAAAATTACATAAAAATGACCAATGATAGAATGGTTATTAAAAAAATCATAAGTAAAAATTTTTTCTATCACTAACAGAAAACCATAAAATAAACCCCAGAGAATAAAGTTATAACTTGCTCCATGCCAGAAACCTGTCGCAAACCAGACAATAAAGATATTAATCAGCCAACGGACCTTACTTACTCTATTGCCGCCCAAAGGAATATACAGGTAATCTTTAAACCATTGACCCAGTGAGATATGCCACCTTCGCCAGAATTCAGTGACTGTTTTAGAGATAAACGGATAGTCAAAGTTTTCCATAAAATCAAAACCGAAAATTTTTCCTAAACCAATTGCCATATCACTATAGCCGGAAAAGTCAAAGAATATCTGAAGGCTGTAGCATAAAGCACTTAACCAGCTGTATAGTACAGAAACATCAGCAGTTACAGTATAATGAAATACTACTTCTCCAAGAAGGTTGGCTAATAAGACTTTTTTTGCTAAACCAATGGTAAAGCGTTTAATACCTTCACTTGTTTTAGCCAAAGAATGATATCTGTCAGTCAGTTGGTTTTCAATGTCTATATATCGGATAATCGGGCCGGCAATAAGTTGTGGAAACATAGCAATATATGCAGCTAAAGTAATAATATTTTTTTGAGCTCTTATTTGGCCCTTATAAATGTCGATTGTATAACTTATTATTTGAAAAGTATAAAAAGAAATACCAACAGGTAAACTGATTTTTAGAAATGGTATTGATAATCCGGTTATTGAGTTAAATGAATGGATAAAAAAATCAGCATACTTAAAATATCCCAGAATAAGTAAACTGCAGGCAACTGATATAATAACAAAGACCTTACTTTTATTATTATCGGCATTTTTTTCAATAAGTAAACCAAATATATATCCCATTAATATAGAAACTATCATCAAGGCCAAATATTTAGGTTCTCCCCAGCCATAGAAAAAAAGTGATGATACTAAAAGTACAATGTTTTTAAATGACTTTGGTACAATAAAATATAACAGTAAAACTGTTGGTAAAAAATAAAATAAAAATGGTAAACTTGAAAATAACATATTAGCATCCTTTCAAGACAGAAAATCGAGCACATAAAATCTGTGTTCGATTTTCTTACGATATTTTTTAAAAATAATAATTATTCAGCATTGATGTCTTTATTACACATCAAAAAGAATACTATCTGTCCAGCATTTCCGGCAGTCACTTCTTCAGCAGCGGTACAAATGTTCCAACATAGATTAGCGTGATTTTTCAGAGTATTAATAAAAGCATTGACATCAGCACCTTCTTCTAAAATGAAAACATAGCCCAAAAAAGGAATTACTGAAATCGTCGGAGCAAAGGCAGCACCTTCTTTAAAGCCCTCAATTGTTTCAGCGTCAAAGCCCATCAACCAGCCTTCAGTAACAGGCATAACCATTGGTTCAAATCTGATAATTTTATTTTTGATGATGATATTAGCCAATTCTTCAGCGGTTGCTTCAGGATTATCATTAACAGCCTGCTTAAAAGCAGCATATAATGTTTCGCCGGAACTTATTTCTTCCTGATTCGGTTTATTGCATCCGACAGTTGTAAATAACATCGCTGTCAGAATACAGATTGTTAAGATTTTTTTCATTTAAATAACCTCTTTTCTTTTATTCTTTAAAGAACCTATATAAATATAGCAAATTTTTTTAATAATACAATTGTGAAATTGTGTGATTTATCCTGTTAAAAGGGAGTTTAAATAGAGTATAATTAAACTGGAAAGAAATTTAATGGTGATTAAAATGAAATGGTTTATTATTGTTATATTGTTAATTGCTGTTGCTGCATCTGTTTATGTCGGATATCATATTTTTAAGGTGGTAATGGTTCCGGATATGAATTTACCGTTTGATGGTGATGATATTGATGACTCGGACAATGTAATGTATCCAACAGCCAGACTGCATCGTGAATACAGATTAAAGCACCTTGATAATTTCAATAACCTGCCTTTTGAAACATTAACGATTAAATCTTTTGATGGATTGAACCTATATGCCAGATTTTTAGAAGGTGAAAATACTGGAGAAACTGTGATTCTTGTCCATGGTTATAAAAGTGCTGCAGAAAATGATTTTGGC
This sequence comes from Erysipelotrichaceae bacterium, assembly GCA_050950925.1. Lineage (GTDB taxonomy): Bacteria > Bacillota_I > Bacilli_A > Erysipelotrichales > Erysipelotrichaceae > UBA1783. The sequence goes on along the minus strand of JBMNIN010000003.1, from coordinate 397,227 downwards.
GGTATAGTTAAAGTATATTTAAAGAGGAAATGTAATATTCTGGCACTGGAAAATCGGGCCCACGGCCGAAGCGAAGGCAGATATGTCGGTTTTGGAGAATTAGACCAGTATGATATTATCAGTTGGGTAAATATGATAAATGAGCGATATCCTGAAACGTCTGTCTTTCTACACGGTGTTTCTATGGGTGCTGCATCAGTAATTCATACCTGTAACAAAAAAATGGATAATGTTAAAGGAATTATTGAGGATTGCGGTTTTACATCATGTAGAGCCATTACCCGGGCGATGATGAAAAGAGCATTCAATATACCATATTTTCCAGCCGGATATATAGCAGGTTTCTTCTCTTTAATACTGGCTAAAGTTGATTATGATAAAAGTAATGGCCTTACTGAAGTTGCTGAAAGTAAATATCCAATTCTGTTTATTTCTGGAAATCAGGATAACTTTGTCCCTGCTACGATGACTATGGACATGTATGAAGCCTGTAATAGTGAAAAACAGTTACTGATTGTTGAAAATGCCGGACATGCTGCTGCCAATGTTGTTGATGAAAATGAATATTTCAGGCAGATTGAAATATTTATGGATAAATATAAATGAAAAGGGGGAAAATAAAATGAGTAAAATAGTAAATGAAGCAAAAGTCAAAAATCCGCTGATTGTAGCGATAAGAGAACTGCTGGAACACAGAGCTTTATGGATGTATCTGCTATTGGATGAAGCAAATAAAAAGGGTTTAAAACCTGAAGAGTTTGCTCCGGCAGCAATAAAAAGATGTGGTATTTATCAGGGGAATCTGTTAAAGGAAAAAGGTGGTCAGGGAAAATCACTGAAAGGTTTAAAGAAAGCTCTATTCGGATTTTTCGCTCAAAAAGTTTTTGAGATGGATATTATAAGATGTGATGATGACCATCTGGATATTGATTTTCACTATTGTCCGCTGGTCAAAGCCTGGCAGAAGCAGGGATGTAGTGATGATCAAATCTCTAAGATGTGTGATTATGCAATGTGTGGTGACAGAGGAATTGGTGAGTCTTTTGAAGTTGAATTAGATTTGCCGGCGACAATTGCCAACGGATGCAAGACCTGTCAACTCAGATATATCAGAAGAAAATAGTTAAAAGAAAAAAAGGATTCAGATTATAAATTTCTGAATCCTTTGATTTTAATCATCCATATCTTCGTAGGCCGACAAGCCTTTTTTAGCTTCAATTTTCTGATCCCCATGGTTAACCTGAGACATTGTCATAAATGATAGCAATACAAATATTGCGGAATAAATAAACAGAATTTTATAATCAATCAGTCTCATCAAAGTACCGGCAACAACAGGTGTAACGATTTGAGCCGCCATACTGGCAGTGTAGTAATAACCGGTAAATTTACCGATATCAGCACCCTTACACATTTCTACCACCATTGGCAGAGAGTTTACGTTAATACATGCCCAGGCAAAACCAACCAAAGCAAAACAGATAAACATTGGAAGAGTGATTGTATTCGATAAGCTTGTTAAAACAAATCCGATTGCAAAACAGCTGGAAAGTAATATTGTTCCAAATCGGATAATTTTTCTGCGTCCATATTTGCTTGCTAAACTTCCGACTGGAATATATGATAAAATAGCTCCGGCGGTCGCAATCAGCAGACAAGTGCTGGCACCTCCTAATCCCTGTCCCATAACAACTGAAACATAGGTTGTAAACCAGGTTGTAACAGCATTATATCCAGTAAACCATAAAGCAATTGAAGCAAGTAAAAACATCAGTGATCTCTGTACCTCTTTTGGAAGTTTTTCAGTTCCTGAACCATCGTCTTCAGCCAGATTCCATTCAGGATGCTTCTTTTCCAATTCTTTATTTTTTTCAACCAGTTTTGGTTCGTTGATAAAGAAAAATAATAAGCCTACTGAAATAAACATTATAGCTGATACGATCATAAACAAAGGCTGATAGTTGACATGATCCAAACCGGCAATTTTAGCATTAGGGTACATAATGGCAGCAATTGCCAGATAAATAATTCCCCCAACTGCTCCCATCAGATTGATAATCGCATTAGCTTTAGAACGTAATGGTTTTGGTGTAACATCGGGCATCAGAGCTACTGCCGGAGAGCGATAAACTCCCATAGCAACCAGAAGGATTCCTAACACTACTACAAATGACACCAGTTTAAAAGGTGAAGGGTTATGGTAGTAACTGTTATCAATAAGTGGCAGCAAGTTCATTAATATAACTGCACATCCGGTTCCAAATAAAATGAAAGGCATTCTTTTACCGATTCTGGTAGTGGTCTTATCTGACAGAGCACCAAACAACGGTAATAGAAAGAGTGCCAAAACATTATCCACTGCCATAATGGCGCCAGATAAAGTTTCATTCATTTTAAAAGTTGTTGTTAGAATAAGCGGAATAATATTGTCATACATTTGCCAGAAAGCACAGATTGACAAGAAGGCTAATCCTACTATAAATGTCTGTTTGTTGTTAAGTTTCATACTAATTCTCCTATTTCTTTCTCTATTATAAGATATTTTACATTATTATTGAAATCTAATATTTTTATGGAAATAAAATCAGATAAAAGGAATAACTGAATCTCAGTACATAACTTTCAGATAATTTAAAAAGACAGAAAACAGTTGAAAAGTAATCATGATATTATTCTTTCTATTCATTCTCATGTTATAATTTAAATAGAAAACAGAAAACTCAGTAATAAAAATAATAGGAGGTGCTTTATGTTACATGAAGTTAGTTTTCTTTCTTATAATGAAAGAGATTATGTAAAAGGATGGATTTATGTTCCTGCCTGCAAACCAAAAGGTGTTTTTCAGATAGTACATGGTTTTGGTGAACATTCAAGAAGATATCTCCATATGATTGTAGCTATGATGGATGCCGGATTTATTGTAGCAGCTGATGATCATGTCGGCCATGGTAAAACAGCTGTCGAAAATCCTGGAACCTGGGGAGATTGGGGCGATAAGGGATATCGTACGATGATGGAAGATGAGTACACTTTGACGAAAACTGTTAAGGAAATGTATCCGGATTTACCATATTTCCTGTATGGTCACAGTATGGGCTCATTTATCGCAAGAGATTACATTACCAAATATGGTAACGGGTTAGATGGCTGTATTTTATGTGGAACAAGTGGACCATTCCCAGGACTGGAGGAAAGCAAGAAACGTTTAGAAAAACTAATGGCTGAAGGCAAAGGAAATGAGTCTGGTGCTGATGAAATCGGTAAATTGCTAGGTTGGATGATTGAAAGATGTGATGAAAATATCAGATTTGGTAATGAATGGATCTGCCATGATGAATATGTGCAATATGATCATGCTCATGACCCGTTTGATGCTTTCACTAAGCCGACACTGATTAAATCTGCATATGATTTTGTCCTGATGTTGGAGTCAGTAGGTTCAAAAGAGTGGGCAGAAAAGGTACCAGTAGATTTACCGGTCTATAATATTGCTGGTGATCAGGACCCGGTTGGCCAATATGGGACAGGAGTATATCAGGTAAGTAACTGGCTGATTGATACTGGTCATGATGTTAAAACTGAATTATATCCAGGATACCGTCACGAAATTCATAATTATGATGATATCAAATGGGACGTCGAAGAGGGTATTATTGAGTTTATGGAGTTTGTTTTAGAGTCGAAAGAATAAATTGTTTTCAGAAGTATGTAGTTATAATACATTAGAAAACGGTATAATCTGTTAAAGTTACTATACCGTTTTTTATTTTCTGATGATTGAAAAACAGAATATTATTAAAGAGAACAAACATGTTAACACCCTGTTTCAAAAATATTTTATGGTATTGTAGAGTAAATTGTTAAACAAAATTTAAACAAAGAGAATATCTGATTATCTTATTCCATGGTATAATTATAGTGGCAATAGAGTAAAAGTTAATAATAATAGGAGGTGCTTTATGTTACATGAAGTCAGTTTTCTTTCTTATAATGAAAGAGATTATGTAAAAGGGTGGATTTATGTCCCAGCATGTAAACCGAAAGGAATACTTCAGATAGTACATGGTTTTGGTGAACATTCAAGAAGATACTTTCATATGATTGTAGCTATGATGGATGCCGGATTTATTGTAGCAGCTGATGACCATGTTGGTCATGGTAAAACAGCAATAGAAAATTCAGAAACCTGGGGAGACTGGGGTGACAAGGGTTACCGTACGCTGGTGAAAGATGAGTACACTTTAACAAAAATTGTTAAAGAAAAATATCCTGAACTTCCTTACTTCCTTTATGGACACAGTATGGGTTCGTTTATTGTAAGACACTACATTGCTGAATATGGTGAGGAATTATCGGGCTGTATTTTATGTGGTACCAGTGGAGTAACTGATGGACTGAAAGAAGGCTTGGAAGGTTTAAAACATTTAATAAATCAGGGTAAAGGGAAGGATTCTGGCGCTGAAGAATTTGGTAAATTACTGGGCTGGATGTTAGACAGATGTGATGAAATTATCAGATTTGGTAATGAATGGATCTGTCAGGACGAGTTTATTCAATATGACCATGCTCATGATCCGTTTAATGCTTTCACTAAAGCATTACAGATAGAAACTGTCTATAATTTTGGTTTAATGCTTGATGAAATCAGTTCAGTAGAATGGGCTGAAAAAGTACCAGTAGATTTACCAGTCTATAATATTGCCGGTGATCAGGACCCGGTTGGCCAATATGGGACAGGAGTATATCAGGTAAGTAACTGGCTGATTGATACCGGTCATGATGTTAAAACTGAATTATATCCAGGATACCGTCACGAAATCCATAATTATGATGATATCAAATGGGATGTTGAAGAGGGTATTATTGAATTTATGGAGTTTGTATTAGAGTCTGAAAACTAGAAATAAATTAAAATAAAAATTATCAAGGGGAGGGACTGCCCAAAGACCTAAGTAATAATTAGAATAAAAGGGCCATCCCTTTTTGATTGATGAAAAGTTTAATAAACTTTTAAACTAATGTTTTAAATTGTAGAGTTTTCTAAACAAGTTGTTTCCGCCAACATGTTTAACGCTGTCTGAAATAGCACCGTATAAATTTTTGCTACCATTGTTTCAATAAGTTCAAAAACAAATGGAGAGTAAATACGGTAAATACTGTCAGTATTTATAAGTTAAATTAATATAGCTATAAAGTAACCTTAATCAATCTATACTTCAATCTATATTTTCCCGTCTTTTTTATGTTTTATTACATAATGAAAAAAATAAGGAATATTTTCTTTGTGTTATAAGCGGCTGTTAAAAGCATATAAAGTCAATAAAGCAAGCTCTTTGTTGCTTAAATTTAAAAAATATTGGATATTTTGCGAAATATTGTTGACATTTAAAAGAAAAAATATTATCATAAATTACAGTTAGTCGCAACTAACTTGAAAGCGAAAATTATATGATGAATTTAAAACAGGCCCAAGAAGGAATAGAGTATAGTATTAGTAATATCGTAACTGGCGATGAAGACCTTGATGCTTTCTTGTTTTCTCTTGGATGTTATGTCGGAGAAAAAATAACAGTCATACGTCATCTTGATGGAGGGTGTGTGGTAGCTATTAAAGATGGAAGATATAACATTGATAGTCAACTTGCAGAAGCTATCATTGTTTAAACGGATATTTGCCAATTTTACAATGTAGCTTTTTATTTTTCAGTCAAGTTAGTCGTGACTAACTGCACTGATTATATATATTGTTGCCAAAAATGGTTGCAATTATGTAAATTTAGAAAAGGAGGAAATTTATATGAGAATTGCTTTGACTGGCAATCCAAACTCTGGTAAGACCACGATGTATAATGCTCTTACCGGACGTTATGAAAAGGTTGGTAACTGGGCAGGTGTTACTTTAGAGAAAAAAGAATACCCTATTAAAAAGGTGTATGCAAATGATGAACAGTTGATTGCTGTTGACCTTCCTGGAGCATATTCTATGTCTCCATTTACCAGTGAAGAAAGTATCACCAGTTCTTATGTTAAAAAGGAAAATCCTGATGTTATCATCAACATTGTGGAAGCTACGAATCTTAGCAGAAGTCTTTTTTTCACCACACAACTTTTAGAGTTGGGTATTCCGGTGGTTGTAGCTTTGAACAAGAGCGATTTAAATGAAAAGAAGGGAATTAAAATTGATGTAGAGGCATTATCTAATAAACTTGGATGTCAGGTTATTAAAACTGTAGCTACTGCTAATGAAGGTTTAAAAGAAGTTGTAAGTGCAGCTGTCTCTACAGCTGGTACAATTCAAAAAGCACCTTATAGACAAGCGGATATAGATTTAACTGATAAACAGGCTGTTGAAGATGCTGATCGTAAAAGATTTGATTTTGTCAACAGAATTGTTGAAGAAGTAGAAACCCGCAAAGTGTTGACTAAAGAAGAAAATATCGGTGATAAGATTGATGCTATATTAACTAACAAATGGCTTGGAATTCCGATATTTGCAGTAGTGATGTTTTTGGTGTTTTATATTTCGCAGGCTGAAGGACCTATTGGTCTGGGAAAATATCTTGAAGGACTTTTAACTGGAGCAATAGATACTTTCCAGGGATATGTGGCTGAGCTTATGGTAAATGCCAGTCCTTTACTTCAATCTATTGTAGTTGATGGTGTCATTGGAGGCATTAGTGCCGTTTTAGGCTTTTTGCCTCTTGTAATGGTTATGTATTTTCTGATTGCTTTACTTGAGGACTGTGGTTACATGTCACGTGTTGCTGTGGTATTAGACCCGATATTTAAAAAAGTTGGGCTTTCAGGTAAATCGGTAATTCCTTTTGTTATTTCAATTGGATGTGCAGTTCCAGGAGTTATGGCTTGCCGAACTATCCGTAATGAGCGTGAAAGAAGATTAACAGCTATGCTGGCACCATTTATTCCTTGTGGAGCAAAAATACCTGTTATAGCCCTTTTTGCCGGAGCTTTCTTTGACAATGCCGGCTGGGTGAGCACCTTGATGTATTTTACCGGAATTGCGCTGATATTCTTTGGAGCATTACTTGTTAATAAGATTGTAGGATACAAAGCAAGAAAATCGTTCTTTATTATAGAACTTCCAGAATATAAAGTTCCTTCTATCTGGGGGGCTTTCAAAACAATGCTGAGCCGTGGATGGGCATACATCGTAAAAGCCGCAACTATCATAATGCTATGTAATATGGCTGTACATTTAATGCAGACATTTACTTGGAATTTTGCGGTTGCAGAATCTGCTGATCAATCAATATTGGCATCTATTGCTTCACCTTTTGCTTATTTGCTTGTTCCGATTGTTGGAGTACTTTCTTGGCAATTGGCAGCGGCAGCAGTAACAGGTTTAATTGCCAAGGAAAACGTGGTCGGTACTCTGGCTGTTTGTTTTGCAGGACTTGAAAATCTTATTGATGTAGAAGAATTAGCTCTTATGGAAGGAGCAGGCGTAGAAGTTGCGGGTGTGATAGCTATTACTAAAGTAGCAGCTTTAGCATACTTGATGTTTAATCTTTATACTCCTCCTTGTTTTGCCGCAATCGGTTCCATGAACAGCGAAATGAAGAGTGCTAAATGGCTTTGGGGCGGAATAGCGCTTCAATTAGGAGTTGGTTATACTATTGCTTATTTTGTCTATACAATTGGCACAATTGTTACTGGTGAAAATCTTAATATCGGTGCCGCAATTGGTGGTTTTATTGCTGTAATAGCTATGGTGGCTGTTGTGGCAGGTCTTATCATGAATACGAATAAAAAACTTAAATTAGAATATGATTTGAGTAGTGTTAAAAACTAAATTCATAGCATAGGATCGCTTTTATGGAAGATATTATTGTTATTTTGATTTTATTAATTATGGTTGCTGGAATAATATTGTATTTGGCTGGTTCAAAAAAACGTGGAGAAGTCTGTATTGGATGTCCTTATTCAAAGCAGTGTGGAGGCAACTGTAAAAGTAATAACTATAAAATTAAAGATAATAGTAACAAAAAAAGATAAAATAAAATAATCAGGGGATGTGAACTTTTATAGCACATCCCCTGTTTTAAGTATAAAGAGGAAAAGTACTTAATGAAAATAGAACAGTTTCCAAGATTGTGTGTCAGAAGTATGATATTTTTGTTTATATAAAAAACTATAAAACGCATAAAAAAAGAAAACGACATATTTTTTGATTAAAATAATATCGTTTTATAATATGGGCTTTTTAATTTTTGGTGGGGCTGGGGACAACCTTTAAGTTTTGGTGGGGACTAAAAAGTCCTCTTTTTTTGTCACGGTGGGGACAACCTTTAAGTTTTCATGGGGATACCCTTAAAACTTAAAGGAGACAATAAAAAACCCTTCATATTGTATTATTTTACTGAGATAAAAATGATATGAAGGGAGGCCAATATATGCCTATAAAAGATTTTATCACAACAGTTCTGAATATCGAGGAAAACGATATAGAAAGTATTAAAACGATTAATAACTCCGGAAAATCCTTTGATATTTTTCTAACTCTTAAGTCATACAGACCATCATGTATCTATTGTGGCGGTCCCACAAAGTCCAAAGGTTTTTCCAGGTCATCTATAAGCTTGCCTAACCTTTCTTCCTTACAATGCACCCTGCATTGGGCCAGAAGAAGATACGTTTGTAATGATTGTCAGAAAAGTTTTGTTGAACATAACAGGTTTGCTCCTGAAGGATTATCCGCTTCATACAGTCTGCTTAGAGAGATTATGATAGACTTCAGTAACCCTCGCATGACTGTTACTGATATCTCCAAAAAGAGTCATATTTCAGTAACTCAACTGACCAAATATTTCGACAGTTTTGTTAATGTACCGGTATTACCTCTGCCGGAAAGTCTTGGCATAGATGAACTGCATTCATCAATGTCCAACAGGGACAGTGCCTATCTCTGTGTGTTTGTAGATAATGAAAACAGAAGACTGACTGAAATTCTGCCTTCAAGAAGTAAGAGAACACTATCTTCATATTTCTCTAAAATACCCCTTCAAGAGCGTAAAAAGGTCAGATTTGTCACTATTGATATGTGGGAACCATATAAAAGTGTTGTTTCCAGGTACCTTCCTGACGCTATCATAGCGGTTGATCCATTTCATGTTGTCAAAACCTTATGTGACGGTTTTACTAAACTGAGAGTGGAAATCATGAAAGACCAACTCTATGGTTCTGCCGGTTATTATCTTTTAAAAAAATGGCACAAACTTCTTGAATCCGACGATTACGATTTATCTATGGATGCAGAAAGGAAATATAATCATTTCTTCAAACAGAAACTTAATTACTATGATTTACAGCAGCTCGTTTTAAATGTTTCGACTGAACTGAAACTGGCATATAACCTGAAAGAAATGTATCGGGATTTTAATAGACATTGTCGTTATGAAGATGCTGGAAGTGAACTGAATTATATAATGCAGTGTTTTATAAAAGTTGATTTATCCTGTTATAGGGAGTTTGTTTCGATGGTTCAGAATTGGAAAAAGGAAATAATTGCCTCCTTTATCCGACCTTATGATAATAGAAAATTATCTAATTCTTTTTCTGAATATACCAACAGAAGATTAAGAGAACTGATTAATGCATCTAATGGACTTAATAACTTTGTCCGTTTTAGAAATAGAGCTGTTTATTGTTTTAATAAACAAATCAGTTACTCTCTTTCTAATTTTCTGTACTCTAATTCTTATAAAAAACCAGAAAAACAAGGGAGTAAACAGTCGCGAAAATTCTAATGGGAAGGCTAGCCTTCCCATTAGAATTACATCATAAATCTGTATGTTTTTATTCAATATATACTATTTTTTTGAATTTCAAGTCCCCACCAAAAATTAAAGGTCACTTTTTCAAGTCCCCATTAAAGTTTAAAGATGGATAATATGTTTACGGTACCGGGCTGCTGACAAAAAATTGCAAACAGAAGTTTAAGTTGACTGTAACGTTTTTTTCAAAAAAGCCAAAAAGAAAACGATTTTAGAAAAAATAATATTAAATTTTTGAAAGCAGTTATACTGAAACTTGATTTTAAAGATAATTCAGTTGATAAATTGTCACTGGAAATATAATTCACCGGCTGAAAGAATCCTAATAAGGATTTTGAAGAACTTAATAGAATTTATAAACCTGGCAGCAAAATTAATCACACTAAGATTCTCGGTGTAATAAGAAATTATTTATCAAAAAACCTTTAGCTTGAATTATCTTGTTTTTTTTAAAAAAAGAGGCACTAACCTCAACCTGTGTATTATTTAGGTTTACGGATGGTTCCTATCTTTTTTCTTGTGCTTTAATTAGTTCCTTATACCAGTCAACAGCCATTGGCAGACAGCCCTGGTCAATGTTTTCATTTAAACCGTGCATGCCTTTTAACTGCTCAGCTGTATAATTAACTGGAGCAAATCGGACACAATTATCACAGACTTCCGCAAAGAATCTGGAGTCAGTTCCACCTGTTACTACATAAGGCATAATTCCAACACCAGGAAAGACTTTATTGATGGTATCAACAATCATATTGTATTGCGGACCTTTTAAATCTAATGGTTTAGAAGGATAGCCGGCTACCACAGTTTCAACTTCCAGGTCATATTTGCCGGCAATGTCTCTGACAATTTTATTTGATTCATCGGTTGACTGATGAGGTATATATCTTAAATTGGCAGTAACGTAAGCTTCCTGTGGGATAACATTGTATCCATCTGAACCCTTCTGCATAGTAAAGCAAATTGTTGTCTGAAGCATAGCTGCAGCATGAGGAGAAATAGCAGGCAATACAAGTTTGAGAACAGGTTTAAATAACCAGAGATTTCCCATTACCATTTTAAGTAAAAAATTAGTAGCATATGGAGCCAGATTAGTCAGCATTGCATCAACTGCTTCTGAAAATCTGACTTTAAAAGGATTATTGTTTTCAATTTCAGTTATAAACTTTGCCAGACGGGCAATAGGGCTGTTTTTAGGTGGAGTAGAAGAGTGTCCGCCGCTACTTTTAGCGATAATTTTTAAATCTCCATAACCCTTTTCAAAAATTCCAATAGCAGCAAAATTTCCTTTAATTCCTACAATAGGGTCAGAAACAATACTTCCACCTTCGTCAGATAAAAGATATATTTTAATACCTCTTTCTTTAAACCAGTCAGCCATTTTAGGAGCACCGTCACCACCAATTTCTTCAGTACAGCTGGAACCTAAATAGACATCACATTTAGGAGTATATTCTTCTTTTAAAAGTTCTTCAGCCGCCTGATAAAAACTCATAATTCCAACTTTGATATCTCCGGCACCTCTTCCCCAGACTTTGGAATCAGCGATAGTCCCTGAAAAAGGAGGATAAATCCACTCTCCACTAGCTTCAACAACGTCCTGATGGGAAATGATAACGATAGGATCAAGTGATGAATCACTTCCTTTCCACTTCATCATCAGATTACCGTCAATATCTATCTTTTCCATTTTTTCAAAGACGGTTGGATATAATTTTTCAATAACCTTATGAAAACCTCTAAATTTTTCTACATCAGGTTTATCACGATAAGAAATAGTTTCATATTGAATCAGTTTAGAAAGTTTTTCAGAATATAAGTCTATTCTTTTTCGGTCGGTTGAATATTCATAAAATGTTTCTTTATTTCCAATCAGCAAAGTTTTTATCAGTGCTGTCAGTAACAGCAAGAAAATAATTAATAAAATAATCAGTATAAATTCCATACAAAATATTCTCCTTTGGTTTATACCATTATATGTTATTAAATGAGAAAAATAAATCTAAAAACAAAAATCGCGTCTAAAAACAAAATTAAACATAATATGATTAAAAAACTTTCTCATATTATTTTAGGTTACTGAGACAGGTATTGGTAATATCGGGTTATTTAAAACTGTATTTTTTAACCATTTGTTTAAAAATTTCAACTACATCATGAACATTATCGTCAAAACTGCCATAATATGGTTTAAAGCCTTCTTTTACTCCATTGAAGTATATGTAGAAAGAGAAGATACTTCCTTCAGGTATATCAACATTGTTTTTATGTTCAAAACTGTCAGTGACAAAAACATACCTATTACTTAAAAAGCCATTCAATAATATTTCCAGATCAGATTCATCAATTTCTATATCATTACAATTATAAGTGCCATCGTAATCGGTGAATTCACCTGATAAACAGGCTGTACCATCAGTTATTATCAGATTAAAATTATAAGTGTTTAAAAGTGTTGTATGCTGCTGAATAATGGTAATTGAACTGATGAGCTGTTGGGGGTTAATGATTGTTCTGTCATAATTTAACAGAGGTATGTAATTGACGTTATTTTCAATCATCTTATTAATAAACAGTGGTTTTAATTTTTTAAATAATACACTTGCCTGATTAGGGACACAGGCATTTACTGAAACGCTTAATTTCTCGTTTGTCTTATATCTGGCTGATAATATAAACTGACCAGCATCTGGAGATATTCCGTCAGTCCAGTCAACAGTTCCATTTAGAGACATGATACCTGACTGTCTTACCAGTGCAGCAAATTTTTCGACAAAATTTTTATCGACCGGGATATCAAAACTAACATAATCATCAGGTGTCTTATTTGAGACACTCAACCATAACATATAACCGGACTGCCGGAATTCTTCTACTTTATCTTTAGCCTTTTTTAATAAATAACTGTCATTTTCATCATAAATACTTAATGTAATTTCCAAAGAACTGGGCCCATAGAAAAAACCGGAATCTTCAGTAATAGTTCCTATTGTATTGAGGCTGAAATAACATAAATCTAAAGAATCGATATCTTTAGGTGCTTTTGGATCATTGCTGTGGTGATGCTCTCCGGTCATTACCGCTTCTTCTTTTTCTTTAGAAAAAAATAAGAAAACGGATACTGCCAAAATTAATATGACAATCAGAATTATTGGACTGGAAAGCAGTTTGTCAAATAGATTTTTCATAAGTTCCTCCACTTTTGTTTTATTAGTTGCGTTTTTTAGTTTTATCTATAACATTATTATACAAAAAAATAACTATCCTGATTAGCATTTAATGATTTTGACTTTGTTATAAATACTTTAAGTAGAATAAAAATGAACTGTTTATATGTTAAATGTGAAAATTTTCATTTATCAGGAAAATCTTTCATTATTTTCAAAGTAGTGTATAATAGTAAAAATGGGAGCGGTGAAAATATGATTGATATAAAAGAAAGAGTACTTTTAGGTAATCTGTTACAGACTATTCATATTAAGGGAAATAATGAAAATAACCCGGTATTATTGTTTGTCCATGGCGGGCCGGGCATCAGTAACAGACATACGGTAATGTTGACAAACGATGATCTTTTAGATGATTTTACTATTGTTGCCTGGGATCAAAGAGGAACAGCCGGTTCTTACTTTGGAGCCAGGGCAGAGGATTTGACTATTGAAAGACTTGTTGAAGATGCCAGTGAACTGGTCGAATATCTCTGTGAAAAGTTCAATAAAAAGAAAATCTTTGTGATTGGAGGATCTTGGGGCTCCTTGCTGGGGACCTGTTTACTGCATAAATATCCTGAGAAAATTGCTGCTTTTGTAGGCTTTGGTCAATTTGTTAACGGTCATTTAAATGAACTGATAAGCTGGCAATATTGTATTGATGAGGCCACAAAAGCTAATGATTTAAAAGCGTTAGAGGCACTGAATAAAGTGGGGCCACCGGAAATGGGGATATATAAAGGTGGTTTTGCGGGTATGAAAGTGCAAAGAGATATTATGATGAAATATGGAGGTTATTCTAAAAATGAAAGGAAACGTTCATATATGGATGCTTTTGTCAAACCGATTTTGAAAAGCGGTGAGTATACACTGAAAGAAATTTATGGTTATGCTATAGGATATAAGTTTGTTTTAAACAACATGTGGTCTGAGGTAGGAAAGACGGATTTCACTAAAACATGTATCAAATTTGATGCGCCAATCTTTATTTTTAATGGAAGACTGGATATGAATACGCCGGCGGTTTTAGTAGAAGACTGGTTCAATATGATTGAAGCGCCGGTTAAACAATTACACTGGTTTGAAAATTCAGGCCATAATCCAATGATGGATGAAGAAAAGAAGTTTAAGGCTTTATTAAAAGAAAAACTTCTTAAAATTGCCAAGGAGGAAAATTTATGAGTAACAAGGGCATACTTAAATTGAAAGAGAAACTCGGTTTTATGACTTTCTCTGCCGGGTTGAACATTGTATATACTTTTAAGAACTTATATTATCTTATATTTTTGACCAATGTACTGAAAATAGATGTTTTAATGGCTGGTACAATGCTGACGCTGGGAACAATCTGGGATGCGGTTAATGATCCGCTGATTGGAATCTGGAGTGCCAATCATACATTTAAAAACGGAGAGAAGGTCCGTCCCTTTAATCTGCTGTTTTGTGTGCCTTGGGCAATTTCGATAGTTCTGCTGTTCAGTGATTTCAAGACAACTCAAACACTGACAATAATTATAGCCCTGGCAATTTATTTTGTTTTTGAAACATTCCACACCTTTATGGGAATGCCATACAATTCAATGGGGGCCCTGGCTTCTCCACATGACAGCGACAGACGCTCTATTAATGCTTTCCGGTCTCTGGGAGGTGTTCTGGGCAGTGGCATAGGATCAGTGGCTGTTACTCCGCTGGTTAAACTGTTTGGCGGTTTGCAGGGTAAAGGAGCAATTATTGGCTCTCAGGATGCCAGAGCATTGTTTTTGACAGCCTGTACTATGGGAGTTATTTGTATTGCTGGTTCACTTACTCACTATTTTACTACTAAAGAAAGAGTCCGTCAGATTTCAGATGACGATGAAAAGATTTCTCTAGCCAGAGGATATAAAATGTTATTTGGCTGTAAATCGTGGGTTTTAAATATGCTTTATATCATCTGTTATGGAGTTAATAATACAATAATCATGAATTCAATAAACTACTATGCTGCTTACGTATTAGGCGAAAGCAGTGCTGCTATGCCAATACTGGCTGTTTATCTGGTATTTACTATTTTATTTTCAATCATTACTCCGATGATTGATGAAAAACTGGGAAGAAGAAAAACAATGTTTCTGGCAGCGTTTGTCCTTTTGATTGGTAAAATTCCATTTATCCTGAGTCCTTTTTCCAGGATTACTGTTTATATCAATGCCCTGACTTTAGGGTTTGGCGGGTCAATAACCTTTATTATGTTTAATACTAACAGAAATAATATTTCTGATATTATTGAATGGAAAAACGGCAGAAGAATTGATTCATTGGTATCAAGTGGTGATAACCTGGCTTCTAAGCTGGCTGAGGCAGGTGCAATTCAGCTGATTGCTTTCAGTCTGAAAGCAGCAGGGTTTAATGAAGCTTTGAAAATCAATCAGACACCTCAGACTATTATGACTATAAATTCATTTCTTGGTTGGATTCCAGCCATCATCGCAATTTTCATGTTAATTGTTTTATCTAAAATGGATGTTCAGAAAGAAATGGCAGAAAGCAAAGCAAACAGTGTAGTATAAAGAAGGTGAAAGCCTTCTTTTTAACAGCCTTCCTTTTTTATTGACCGGAATATAATTGATTGATAAAATTGTATATGATTGTAAGCTGACAGGAATAAAAGACAGTAAAAATAAACTGTAAATCCAGGCTGAAGAAAAGAGTGTAAAAATGTTAGAACTGAAGAAGATTACTAAAACATATAAAACAGGCGAACTGATTCAGAATGCTTTAGATGATGTAAGCATTGCTTTTAGAGAAAGTGAGTTTGTTGCCATATTAGGTCATTCAGGCAGTGGAAAGACAACGATGCTGAATATCATTGGCGGTTTAGATCAGTACACCAGTGGAGATTTAATCATTAAGGGAGTCAGTACGAAAAAATATAAAGATAAAGACTGGGATGTTTATAGAAATCATTCAATTGGTTTTGTTTTTCAGAATTATAATCTGATTCCTCACCAGAGTGTTTTAGAAAATGTTGAAATAGCTCTGACACTGTCGGGTGTCAGCCGAAAGGAAAGAAAGAAACTGGCTGCTGATGCTTTAAGAAAAGTTGATTTATCGGATCATATTTATAAGAATCCTAACCAGCTCTCTGGCGGTCAGATGCAGAGAGTTGCTATTGCCAGAGCGTTGGTTAATAATCCGTCAATACTTCTGGCCGATGAACCCACAGGTGCTTTAGATAGTGAAACCAGTGTTCAGGTAATGGAGTTATTAAAAGAAATATCTAAAGACAGACTGGTTATTATGGTAACTCATAATCCTGATTTAGCTGACAGATATGCCAACAGAACTGTAAAACTGACAGATGGCAGGATTACTGACGATTCAAAACCACATATTTCAAAAACTCTGCCAATTGAAAAACCGGTTAAACTTAAAAATAAATCGATGTCATTTTTTACAGCGACTGCCCTCAGTTTTAAAAATCTGTTGACTAAAAAACTGAGAACTTTTATGACTTCTTTTGCCGGTTCAATCGGAATTATGGGTATTGCTCTGATACTGTCAGTTTCCACCGGATTTCAGTTATATATTAATAGAGTTGAAGAAGATACCTTATCTTCCTATCCGTTGACAATTACATCAGAAACTGCAGATGCTACCAGTGCAATATTAAGTCTGGTAACTGATGATGCTGAAGGTGATGGCAGTGAAACAATAAAAGAGAAACAGTATATTACTACCATGTTTTCTTCAATTGAAACCAATGACTTGACTTCACTTAAAAAGTATTTTGAAGCCAATAGCGATTTTGTTGAAAAAAACAGTTCACTTGTCACCTATATTTATTCAGTTGTACCAAACATTTATACTATTGATGTCAAAAACAATATCAGTAAAATAAATCCTAACAATATGATGAATATGATGACTTCGCAGTCGTCAACTTCAATGATTTCGACAATGTCGTCAACAAGAGGCATATTTAATGAAATGATTGACGATATTGAAATGCTGAAGGTAAATTATGATGTTTTAAAAGGCAGGTGGCCTGAAAAATATGATGAGATAATAATCGTTTTATCTGAACCGAATAATATTTCTGATTTACTGGTTTATTCATTAGGTTTGAGAGATTTTTCAGAATTGAAAACGATTATTAATGATGCTATGAGCGGTAAGGAAGTTTCAATTAAAAATAATCCGATGACTATCACTTACGATGATTTGCTGAATCTTGATTTAAGATTAATCTGCAACAGTGATGTTTTCAGATACAATGTAAAATATGATATTTATGAAGATATGTCTACGGATAATGAATATATGCAGAAAGTTTATGATAGCAGTGAAAGATTAAAGGTAGTCGGTATTGTCTGTCTTAAACCTGACGTCAGTTCAATGTCTTTACAGCCGGGTGTTAACTATACCAGTGATTTGACTTTACATGTAATCGAAAGAGCGAAGAAAAGCGAAATTGTAAAAGCTCAATTGGCTAATTCGGATATTGATATTTTTTCCGGTAAAAGATTTGATCAGCAGGATGATAAAAAAGCAACGATTGATTTTGATGATATGATTTCTATTGATGAAAATATCCTCAAAGATGCTTTTAAAATAAATATTGATAAAAGTTCATTGGATGCTAATAGAATTCAAGTCACTGTAGCTGACTATACAATGAATATGCTTTCATCTTTGACTACAGATATTGCCCCAGCCAGGAATCTTTTAGAAGCAGCCTTTGTTGAACTCTCTGCTGATTTATTAACAAGTTATAGTGATGCAAATACTGTTGAGGAAAATGTCATTTTTAATCCGGCTGATTTCGAAAGTTTTACTGACCAGTATGTTTCAACTGATAAATTTACTTCAACCATAACTGCGATAAGTAATACTTACAGTATGAACCCTGAAGTTATTAAACCTGTTTATGAGAACCTTTTGCCGGGAGTATTATATACAGCTTTTACAGTTTTGGGAAATCCTGTTGACAGTGAAATGTTTAAAAGTCAGGTTCCGGTTTTGGCTGACTTATATGTACAGACAATTTTTACAGTAGATACTGAAGATCCAGACTATAATCCGGCAACAGATATGAATCTTATTTTTGATAATCTGGCATCAGGGTTAGTTAAATCTTTAATGGCTGATGTAATCGTAAATAATACAGCCGGTTTATCACAGGCTCTTCTTCAGCCTGTGATGAAAATATTCGACGGTAATCTGATGGAAATTGATACAGCCAAATTTACTCAGGCCTTTAAATTTAATACTTCACAGGAAGAACTTTCAAGACTGATGGAAACAGTATTATCTTCAACTGATTCAAAAACATATAAAACTAACCTGATAGCTTTGGGTTATCAGGATGTAGATGATCCTACTTCTATTTCCATCTATTTCAGAAATTTTGATAATAAGGAAGCTTTTTTAGGTTTTATTGATAATTATAATATCATGGTAAAAAATACCGGCAAGGAAATTTCTTATGTTGATATTACTGGAATTCTGATGGGTTCAATAAAAACAATTATAGATGCGATTACCTATGTCCTGATTGCCTTTGTTTCAATTTCTTTGGTTGTATCTTCGATAATGATAGGAGTAATAACCCTGATTTCAGTTATGGAAAGAACAAAAGAAATTGGTATTTTAAGGTCTGTAGGAGCCAGTAAAGAGATATTGCCAGAGTATTTAATGCTGAAACTATAATTGTAGGATTTCTTTCCGGTATTATCGGAGTAGTTGGCAGTAATTTATTGCTGATTCCGATAAATCAGATTTTATATAAACTGACAAAAATAAGTTCCCTGAAAGCTGTTTTACCACTTTACAGTGGCGGTATTCTAATTGTTATCAGTGTTATTCTGACTTATATTTCCGGTTTGATACCTTCCAGAAGTGCCAGCAATAAAAATCCGGTGGATGCTTTAAGAACAGAATAAAAATCTGTATCCGATAACTGGATACATTTTTATGATAGAATGTTAACGGGAGTTGTAAAAATGATTAAAAAGTTTTATGTTGATTATCCGGCTTTTACTGGATTAGAAAAAAGAAAAGTATATCTGTATCTGCCGAAAGGATATAGAAGAAACAGAAAAAAGAGATATCCGGTTTTGTATATGTTTGATGGTCATAATATTTTTTATGACAGTGATGCAACATATGGAAAAAGTTGGGGACTGAAAGAATATTTAGACAAAGAGGGAACTGAAATAATAGTCTGTGCTGTAAGCTGTCATTTTGGAGAAAATAATGAAAGAATTATGGAATATTCACCATATCCGCTAATTCTTTCTGAAGGTGAAGAATTAAGTCCTGGCTATGGTGATGATACTTTTAAATGGTTTATTAAAAATATGAAACCAAAGATAGACAGAAGATATCGCACTTTGACAGATAGAGAAAATACTTTTCTGATGGGTTCCTCAATGGGAGGGTTAATGACGGTTTACGGACTGATAAAGTACAATAATATTTTTTCTAAAGGTGCTGCTTTATCGCCTTTTTATATGTACAATGCTCAAGAACTTATCAAAGAAATTGAAGAAAATAAAATAGATAAAAAAACGACTCTCTATACAGATTATGGAGCAGATGATTTAATAACAGAACAGTGTATTCCAATGTTTTGCAAAATAAACACGATGTTAATAGAAAAGGGTGTTAATGTAACAAGCAGAATTATTGAAAATGGCTTACATAATGAAGCGACATGGGAAAAACAGTTGCCTTTTGCAATGGCGACTCTAATGTATAAGCCACTGGAAATATAAAAATCAAAATGTTATTATAAAAACGTTGAAATAACATAATATTTCAATATTTGAATTATTGAGACATAAGAGAGTATTTTAATTGAGATATCAGTATTATTCATTTAATTTGACCGATAAACTATTTGTGCTAATAATATCAGCTGGAAAGAGAGAATATGAAAAGTAAGATTGTATGCGACGTGCACACTCATACCATTGCCAGTGGACATGGCTATGGTACGATTAGAGAAATGGCTCAGGCGGCTGCTGAAAAAGGAATTGAATTATTGGGGATATCAGAACATGGTCCTGGAATTATGGGCACCTGTTCTCCTGCTTATTTCTGGAATATTAAAGAGTCAGCCCCTGAAGTCTTATATGGTGTGGAAATATTTCATGGTTGTGAATTAAATGTTTTAAATGATGGCAGTATTTCAATGGAAGATAAATATTTCAAAGATTTAGATTATGGAATTGTCGGCATTCATTTAATGTGTTATGAGGATGTCGGAGCCGAAAAAAATACTGATAACCTGATTGAATGTATGAAGCATCCAAAAGTAAACTTTATTGCCCATCCTGATACTGATAATGCTCCTGTTAATTATCAGCGTCTGGTAAAAGCGGCAAAAAAATATGATGTTGCCTTAGAACTTAATAACAGTTCACTTGTCAAACCACATCTCAGAATTAACTGTTATGAAAATTATCGGACGATGTTGAAGCTATGTATGGAATACAGAACGAATATAATTGTCAGTTCTGATGCTCATGACCCTCAACACATTGGCAGATTTGATTTAGCACTTGAATTACTTGATGATGTTGGATTTGACGAAGATTTAATTGTCAATACAACTAAAGAAAAGTTCAAAGAGTTCATTGCCAGAAAACAGTAAAAAAACAACTGCGCAGTTGTTTTTTCTGGCTAAATTTAAAAATTATTTATCCTGATAAAACCTTATTTAAGAATAGTCTGAAGTAAATTGGTAGAAGCAACAGGACACATCAGCACTTTGCCGGTTCCACGATAAACATTGACAAATCCTTCACCTGAAATTGCTGAACCTATTAAAGAACTTATTGCTTTTTCTACGGTAAATTCCAGTGAAGATGACCAGCACACAGCCAAGTTTCCATCTATTTTCAGTGTTTCGTTAACCAGTTCGATTTCAATCAGTTCTTCTTCGGGAACATAGCTTTCTAAAGCAGCAATACCATGTCCGCTTAATGAAAGATTAAACAAGCCTTCGCCACCTAAAATGGCACTGGATAAATTGGTCCTGGAAACAATTTTCTGGTCGACAGTAGATTCACAGGCTAAAAACATACCGTCCTCAAGTGTCAGACCACCTTTATAATCACTTACATCTATTAAAAGCAAATGTTTATAGGTAGGTTCTAACATAAGTTTTCCCTTTCCAATATAATGTGGCTTACTGGCAGATTCTTTGGTAACAGCACCTTTAATCATTTTGCCTAAAAAATCTGAAGCTCCTTTAATTCCACTGGTAGCTTCGATATTGCCAACATACCATTGCATTGCTCCAGCTTGTATTATGACTTCATTTCTTCCATCCAGTTCAACTAATAGTTGACGGCGTCTGACATTCATTTTGCTCATAAAATATTCTGTTTGAGCAGTATTTGAAGTAACACTTTTGTCAAACTGATGTTCTATTACACTGAAAGGACCTTTCTGCTGTTTTACAATTCTGTTTTCATTAATGAAATTGTGTAATTCGTAACTCATATAATTACCTCCAGGAATTATTATACATTATTTATCATATTGTGATGTAATTTTCAGGTAAAGAGTTCTATCAAATAAGCATTATTCAGCTTTTCTGATAATTTTTTCAATATCTGCCGTAATGAACAGTTCAGTTTTCTGTTTAAATTCTTCGACATCAGCATTGGTATAGAATATTCTTGTATGCACCTTATCAGCTAACATATCTTTATCTGTTAAAAGTTTTTCAGTCTCTAAAACTGCAGCTAATGAAGATGAAACAAAATTAACATTCTCAGCTAAAGGTTTTAAATACTCTAATGCTAAAGGGTAGTGAGTGCAGCCTAAGATTATAGTATCAACTTCTTTTTCCAACAGGGAAATTAAATATTGTTTTATAAGATCAGTCATTATTTCCCTGTTGTTAAAATAATCCTGATTTTCAATATAACTGGCCAACAGTGGACAGGGCTGCTGATAAACTTCAACAGTTTCATCATGTTTTTTTATTTCATTCAGATAGTCATTGCTGAGACAGGTGGCCCTAGTAGCCAGAACACCGATTTTTTTATTTTTTGTCTGTCTGACTGCTAATTTGGCAGTTGATTTTATCGGCCTGATAATATCGACTTTAGAATGCTTTTTTATTTCCTGATTAATAACACTGTCAGCAGTATTACAGGCCACAATTATCGCTTTGATATTGAATCCGGATAGAAATTTTATATCATCTGTAACCAGTTTTTTTAATTGTTTTTTATCTTTATTACCATAAGGTATATTGGCACTGTCAGCAAAAAAGATGAAGTTTTCATTTGGCAAAACTTCTAAAAGATGGTTGATAACTGTCAGACCTCCAACGCCGGAATCAAATATTCCAATTGGCTTATTTTTACTTTCCATTTTACCTCACTATAGGGAATTTACAATTTCCTTAAAATGTTTTCCTCTTTCTTCAAAACAGCTGTACTGGTCAAATGAAGAAGTTGTTGGAGAAAGCAGGATAATATCATCAGCAACGGCAATTTCTTTTGCTTGCAATACAGCCTGCTTTAAATTATCAACAACAATTCCATTTTGTCCGACTAAATCATTAACTAATCTTTTTCCACTTGCTCCAAATCCGATTACCTTTTTGACACAGGTTAAATACGGTATCACAGGTTCCATGCTTAAACCTTTTTCAAAACCTCCAACAAGCAGGATAACACCTTTATCAAATGATTTTAAAGCAGTGATGGCAGCATCAGTATTGGTTGCTTTAGAATCATTATAATATTTTACTTTATCAATTTCCTTTACAAACTCTAACCGATGTTCAACACCTTTAAAATTAGAGATAACATTATAAATATTTTCATTAGAAACCCCCAACTTCTTTGCACAGCTTACTGCCACCAGAATGTTCTGAAGGTTATGTCGACCAACCAGCTTAATACATTTTAGAGGCAGTACTTTTTCGTTATCGATATAAATATAATCCTGAAAGATAAAGTTGTCGGCTTCACAGGTTTCCAGCGAAAAACTGCTGACATGACATTTAATCGGGTATTTTTCAATATATTCACCGATTATTATGTCATCCAGATTAAACAAGAAGATATCATCATCAATCATATTCTTATAGACTAATGTTTTTGAATAATAATAGAAATCAAGATTACCCATAAAATCGATATGATCTGGAGCAAGATTCAGGATGGTCGCTATTTTCGGTCTGAATTTATCAATATTGACCAATTGAAAATTGGAAATCTCTAAAGCGATATAGTGATTTTCTTCTTCCATTAAATTTTCTGATAAAACAATATCACATAATGGAGTACCGATATTTCCGCACAAATGAGCTTTGTTTCCAAACTGTTTCTCTAACAGCTGGTAAACTAAAGTAGCAGTAGTTGTTTTACCGTTGGTTCCTGTAATAGCGATATAATTTTGTGGTTTGCTGACTATAAAAGCCAGTTCAATTTCTGTTATAACCGGGATATTTTTTTCTTTCAACAGTTTAATGAATTCACTGTTAAAAGGAACGCCAGGATTTTTGACACATAAATCATAATTCCTGGTAAAAACTTCCCTGTCCTGTTTTACGATTTCTACATTAAATTGTTTCAGGAGTTCTAATTCATTCATCTGGCTTTGATCTTTACTTTCACTTAAAACAATTGTTGCATCAAGTTTATGTAAAACTCTTATTGCAGCAAGTCCGCTTCGGGCTAAACCCATTACCAATACTTTTTTATTTGTGAAATCCATTGGTTTATCTTACCTTTCAAATTCTATTCATTATAACATTTATTGACCAGTGTAGTGAAGTCTGAGGGTATCCCGCTATTAAAGGTGAGTTTTTCATTTGTGATTGGATGATTGAAACTCAAAAAGCAGCTATGTAAAGCCTGTCGATTCAGCTGTCGGTTAGTTTTATTGTATAAATTATCGCCCACTAAGGGATGACCAAGATATTTCATGTGTACTCTTATCTGATGAGTCCGGCCGGTTAAAAGTTCAAGTTTTACTAACGAAATATTATTTTCAGGATTATAATAAACAACTTCATATTTGGTTACAGCCTTTCTGCCACTTTCAAAATTAACAATTCTGATTATTGAATTTGGACTTTCTCTTTCAACCGGCGCACTGATGACGCCTGTTTTATCAGCCAGTTGCCCCTGAACCAGAGCCAGGTACATTCTTTCAATTTCTTTTTTTAAAATTGCCTGTGATAGGATATTAGCTGCAAAGCGGTTTTTAGCAACTATCATCAGTCCAGTAGTATCTTTATCTAAGCGATTGATGAAGTGACAGACAATATCTTCATTTTTTTTCAAAAAATAATAAGCCAGTCCATTTTCCAGACTGCTATCAAAATATTTAAAAGAGGGATGAACCGTCATATTGGCAGGTTTGTTAATTACTATGATATCTTCATCTTCATAAACAATTTCAAAATCAAGTCTGACGGGAACAATTTTAGTGTAGTCATTTTTTTCAGCCAGAGATATTTTTACTACATCATTTTCTTTAAGAATATAATCAGTAAACTGTTTTTTATTGTTGACCTTAATACCTTCTTTTTCTTTTTTTAAGGCAGTTATACAACTGCGTGAAATATTTTTTAACAATAAAAAGTCAGCAACTTTGCTGTTGTCACTATTTCTATCAACTGTAAATGTTAAAACTCTTTTCATTATAATCCCTTCTATATTTTACTTTACAATTGCTCATTTTACAAAAAATAAAGAATAATTTAAAGCAATAACAGTTTATTAATGGAAAATGAATAACATATTGTTTTTTATAATGTTAGAATATAAAGGATGGAGGAAAAGTCAAATATATAGAAAAGATGAGATTTAAAAGAGAGGCAATAACTGATGAGGAAAAGGCTACTGGTTACCTGTTTTGAACCTTTTAACAACGAAACAATTAATTCTTCATATCCTGCAGTTGAACAGCTGGACAGTAAAATAGGTAAGTATCATCTGGTAAAATTACTGGTTCCGGTAGTTTATGGAAAAGCTTTTGAAACGGTACATCAAAAATCTGAAGAGATAAATCCGGATGTTATTTTATGTGTCGGTCAGGCTGGCGGCAGAAAAAATGTCACTTTAGAAAAGATTGCCATTAATTACCGCAACAGTGAAATTGCTGATAATGAGGGAAACAGGTATCAGGGAGTAAAAATTGATGAACAGGGAAGAGATGGAATTTTCAGCAGTCTGGATATTGAAAAATCAGCTGAAGTAAGTAACAGTGATGTTTCTTTAAGCGCTGGAGCTTTTGTCTGTAATGATTTGCTTTATATGCTACTTAATTACTATCAGGATGAAAAAAGAATCGGGTTTATTCATGTTCCGTATCTGCCTGAACAGACTAATGAGAAGACAGAAAGCATGACACTGGAAGAAATCGTTAATAAATTAACCCTGATTATAGAGAATTTGTAGGAAGTGGTGCGTATTATGAAATATAAATTAGCAATTTTTGATTTAGATGGAACAATTCTTGATACTTTGGAAGATATCAGCGATGCAGTAAACTATGTGTTACTGAAGTATGGTTATAAAAAAAGAAGTTTAGAAGAGATTAGAAACTTCCTTGGTTATGGTGGTAAAAATCTGATAACAGCTGCCATTGATCAAGAAATACCGCAAGATAAATTTGATGAAATATATAAATGCTACATTGATTATTATTCTGCCAATTGTGATATTAAGACAAAACCATACGATGGCATTTACGAAATGTTGGCTAACCTGAAGAAGGCGGGTATTAAATTGGCAGTTGTTTCCAATAAAGGTGATAAACAGGTTAAAATATTAGTGGAGAATCATTTTAGAGATTTATTTGATTTTGCCCATGGTGAAAGAAAGAATATAAAAAGAAAACCTCATAAGGAAGCCATTATTTCTATAGTAGAAGAATTTGGTTTTGATGTTAAGGAATGTGTCTACATTGGTGACAGTGAGGTGGACATTTTGACGGCTCATAACAGTTCAATGGATCACAATTGTCGGTTTTGGCTTTAGAGATGTAGAGTTTTTAAAAGAAGCAGGTGCTGAAGTAATACTGTTCACTGCCAGGGAAATAGAGGATTATCTGTTGAATGGTTAAAGGAAAGTGTTTTCAGACAAAAAAAATCACGACTTAACGTGATTTAAAATTCAGTATCGAAAGAAATGACGGTAAACAGTGTATCGTCTTTTTCTTTTATTTTTTCATCAATGGCACTTTTAAGCTGTTTAGTTTTCTTCTGATATTCATGAGGAATTACAAGGTCAAAGATTAAATTGGTATGGGTTGGCCCAGTAACAATTCTGAAATCATGAAAACTCAGACAGGGATCAATTTCATCAATAATCTCAGTGACAATTTTCTTATATTGATTTACTAGCGGATTGTCTGTTTCAATCGGGTCCATGTGAATAGAAGCCATTATATTAAGCTTTTCATATAAGACCCGCTCTATTAAATCAATGGTATCATGAACTTCCAGCATATCTCTTTTACTGTCAACCTCGGCATGTAAGGAACAGATCAGCTTTCCAGGTCCGTAATTGTGGACAATTAAATCATGGATACCAATAACATCCGGATATGAAAGGACTAATTCAGTAATTGCATTTACGGTTGCTTCGTCAGCTTTGCTGCCGATTAGAGTATCAACGGTATCTTTGATGATTTCATAACCGGTTTTTAAAATCAGAATAGAAACAATACAACCAATAACACCGTCAACCGGCCAACTGGTAATCAATGACAAAAAAAGCGAAGATAGTGTTACCAGAGTAATATAAGAGTCATTTAATGAATCTTTGGAAGTTGCCAGCATAATTGAAGAGTTAAATCTGATAGACAGATTTTTGTTGAAACTGCTCATCCATAATTTTACAACAATTGAAATTAACAGAGAAAATACTGTTATAACACTAAAAACAACTTTTTCAGGATGAAGGATTTTATTAAATGAAGTCTTTAAAAAAGAAAAACCTACCAGCATAATTATTACCGCGATAATTAAAGAAGAAAGATATTCAATTCTCCCATGGCCGAAAGGATGGTCTTTATCTGCCGGCTGGGCTGCAAGCTTGTAACTTATTAAGGAAATGACACAGCTCAGACAGTCAGAAAGATTGTTAAATCCATCAGAAATAATGGCGATGGAGTTAGAAACTGTTCCCATAATATATTTAGTTATAAACAGGAAAATATTACAGATGATACCGGTAATACTGCTTAAAAACCCGGCGTTCTTTCTCACTTCATTATTTTCGCTGTTTTGGTAGTCTTTGACAAAGGTTTTTAATAGAATTTCAGTCATATTTTCCCCCTTTAATTTAAATATGGCGATATATAAATAAAATTGTTAAAAAATTATTTACTTCAGTTTTTAATGGTATTATAATAAAGATGGGATAAGCGTTAAAGACTTATATTTACCCCATTAAAAAGTTGCTTATCTCAGAAAAAGCGGGATTGCCCACCGCTTTTTTTAGTCTTAACAGTGGTTTGTTTAATGCTTTTATCTGAAATGTTTACTTATTTCAACACCCATCTTTATTTATAAAACCGATTATCTGATGGTAAGACAGTAATAATATTATTCGATTCTGCTGAAGAAGTAATTTACTTTTTTTTCAGTGAAATGACGTATTTTCAGCAATCTTTATGTTGCAGGTATAATATTATCTATCTCAAGTATAGATTATAATATAAAAACAATAATTTTCCTATATAATTAAAAAGAAGGAAGATTTTATGACAAACAGATTACCGCCTGAATATTTGGAAAATATGAAGAAATTGCTGAAAAATCGTTATACTGATTATTTAGACTGTTTTAATGATGAACCGGCATCTGGTCTTAGAGTAAATACTTTAAAAATATCAGTTGAGGATTTTCTTAATATTTCTCCTTTTAAGCTGGAAAGAATTCCTTTTACCAGTGATGGTTTTTATTATCAGAAGGATGATAAACCGGCCAAACATCCATATTATTATGCCGGTCTTTATTATTTGCAGGAACCATCAGCAATGCTTCCTGCAGAAGTGCTGGAAATTGAAAAGGGAGATATTGTGCTTGATGGCTGTGCTGCTCCTGGTGGTAAAAGTACTAAAATTGCCAGTAAACTGTCTGGTAGCGGAATACTTGTTTCCAATGATATCAGTGCTTCCAGAGGCAAGGGACTGGTAAAAAATATTGAACTGGCTGGTATAGGAAACAGTTTTGTTATCTGTGAGGATTTAACAACACTCCAGGACAAATTCAAAAACTGTTTCGATAAGATTTTAATTGATGCTCCCTGTTCCGGTGAAGGCATGTTTAGAAAAGATCAGACTTTAATTAAAAACTGGCAGAAAAAAGGGAATAATTATTATAGCGAAATTCAAAGAGAAATTATAATTTCAGCAATAGAAATGCTGAAAGAAGGCGGACAGCTTGTTTACTCGACCTGTACTTTTTCGTTGATGGAAAATGAAGATGTAATTGATTATGCACTAAAAAAATATCCTGAACTGAAAACAGTTAAACCGATCATTGAAAGTGATGGTTTTGCTGAAGGAGTATATAATCACTTGAAAGACTGTATCAGACTGTACCCGTTTAATATCAGGGGTGAAGGACATTTTGTCTGTCTGTTGCAAAAAGGAGAAAAACAAAACTTTAAGGAAGCAGTTAAGCATGATAAATGTTCTGTACCTGAAATATTGAAAGATTTTCTAAGTTTGGTTGATTTTGATTTAACTGCAGGCAATTTTGAACTGATAAATGATAATATCTATTTTGTCTGTCATCATAGTCTTAATCTGGATAAAATAAGAACTGTTAGAAGCGGACTTTTAATCGGTAAAATTAAAAACAGACGTTTTGAACCTTCGACAGCTTTTGCTTTGGCTTTGAAAAAAGAACAGTTCAATCAGGTTATTGATTTGAAAGCTGATGATTACAGAGTAATCAGATATCTTAAAGGTGAAACGATAGAAGTAAAAGAATTTAATTTTCAGGGCTATGTTTTGGTCTGTGTGAATGGTTATTCACTGGGATTTGGTAAAGTAAATAACGGGATTTTAAAAAATATGTATGAGGCAGGATTCAGATGGCAATAAGATTAGATAAATTTTTAGCAGATTATGGTTTCGGCAGCAGAAAGGAAGTAAAAAAACTTGTCAGCAATGGAAGAATTAAAGTAGATGGTATTATTGTAAAAAAACCAGATAGCAAAGTAAGTGAAAACAGTGTCGTATCAGTTGATGATAAAGATTTTGTTTATAAAAAGTTTGTTTATTATCTGATGAATAAGCCAGCGGGATATCTTTCTGCTACAAAGGATGAAACTCAACCGGTAGTTTTAGATTTGATAAGGGAGTATCGTAAGAATCTTTCTGTTGTCGGTCGTCTTGACAAAGGTACTGAAGGAGTTTTGCTTCTTACCAATGATGGGAGGCTCAATCATTTTTTACTGGCTCCTGTTAATAGGATAGCAAAAAAATATTATGCTGAGTTAGATAAGAGGTTGCCTGCCAATGCTGAAGAGATATTAGAAAATCCAATTGTGTTTAAGGATTTTACAACCATGGGCGGCAAGTTTGAACAGATAGATGATAATAGCTGCTATTTAACTATCTGGGAAGGAAAACATCATCAGGTAAAAAAGATGTTTGAAAAAACCGGCTGTCAGGTAACATATCTGAAAAGGGTAGAGTTTGCAGGGCTGACAGTTGAAGATTTATCAGCCGGACAATACAGAGAATTAACAGAAAAAGAAGTTGATATGCTATTAAAATACAGAAGGTAAAAATTGGGTTCAACTTATAATAATCAGAAAAGAAAAAGAGCAGTAAGACAAATCATTACTACTCTTTATTTTTCATGGTGGTCCGAGCCGGAATTGAACCAGCGACACGTGGATTTTCAGTCCACTGCTCTACCAACTGAGCTATCGGACCATGGTTGCGAGGGGAGGATTTGAACCTCCGACCTCCGGGTTATGAGCCCGACGAGCTACCGGACTGCTCTACCTCGCGATATTAATAATGGCGGAGGAACTGGGATTCGAACCCAGGCGCCGCATTACCGACCTACCGGTTTTCAAGACCGGACCCTTCAACCGCTTGGGTATTCCTCCGTAAAATGTTTTGGTGGACCCTGCAGGACTCGAACCTGCGACCGATCGGTTATGAGCCGACTGCTCTGACCAGCTGCGCTAAGGGTCCAGTAATATATCGGTCCAGTATATTAATGGTAGCGGGAGTGAGATTCGAACTCACGACCTCCCGGGTATGAACCGAGCGCTCTAACCAACTAAGCTATCCCGCCACATGGTCGGGATGACAGGATTCGAACCTGCGACCCCCTGGTCCCAAACCAGGTGCACTACCAAGCTGTGCAACATCCCGATATATGTCACGGCCACGCCTAATTATATTAGCATATTAATTTTGGATATGCAACAGGATTTTCCTAAAAAGTTCCACCTGAAAAATGACTGCAATCTTCCGATAATATCAGAATAATAATCAATTTTATCAGAAAAAAAGAATTGATTCTGTACTCATATTAACACATATTTAATAAACTGTAAAAATAAGAACTAGGTCAAATGCTTTTAAAATTGCGAATAAAATAGCGATTCGGATATGATAGAATATTAAGTAGGAGAATTATATGAAAATAGGATTTATTTCTTTAGGATGCTGTAAAAATCTGGTAGACAGCCAAAAGGCAATGTCTCTTCTCAAAGCTGGCGGTCACACTTTTGTTGAAAATCCCAGAGTTGCTGAAGCGATTGTGATTAATACCTGCGGTTTTATTAATGCTGCCAAACAGGAATCAATTGACACTATTTTGCAGATGGCAGGTTTTAAGGATTATAATCTGAAGTATCTGATTGTTATGGGTTGTCTTGTTCAGAGGTATCGAAAAGAACTGGAGAAAGAACTACCGGAAGTTGACCTGTTTATTTCTATTGATGAATATAATGATTTAGAAAAGATTTTAAATGATTTTTTAAACAGCAAAACGATTGAGACTCCTGAAATGGTCCTGACTGCCGGTAATTACAGTGCTTATTTGAAAATTGCTGATGGTTGCTCTAATAAATGCGCCTATTGTGCAATTCCTTTAATTAGAAAAGAATATAAATCTGTTGATTTTCAGCAAGTAATCAGACAGGCCAAAGAGTTGGAAGCTATAGGAGTTAAGGAAATAAATCTGATTGCTCAGGATACTACCCGATATGGTATTGATTTATATGGTAAATATCGTCTGGCTGATTTACTTTATCAGTTGAATAAGATGGATTTTTACTGGATTAGAGTTTTATATATGTATCCTGATGAAATAAATGATGAACTGCTACAGGCTATGGCAGTCTGTGATAAAGTAGTACCTTATTTTGACATTCCAATTCAACATGGCAGCGACAGAATATTGAAACTTATGAATAGAAGGGGAAGCAAAAAGCAGATAAAAGAAACAGTTGAGAAAATAAGAAAGAGATTTGAAAACCCGATTTTAAGAACTACAATTATTGTCGGCTTTCCAACAGAAACTGATGATGATTTCAATGAGCTGATAGAGTTTATTAAGGAAATTAAATGGGATAAACTGGGAGCTTTTACTTATTCACTTGAAGAAGGCACAGCCAGTTATAAGATGGAGCCGAAAGTTGATAAAAATACAGCTGACCAAAGGCTGGAAGAACTAATGCTGATCCAGGAAAAGATTGCCCAAAGTAATAATGAAAAATATATTAATAAAATCATGGAAGTACTGGTTGAAGGAAGAGATTCTCTTGACAAGAATCTGTATCAGGGAAGAAGTTATTGTAATGCTCCGGATGATATTGATGGACATGTCAGATTTACTTCTTCAAGAGAGATAGAAATAGGAGAAATTGTCAGTGTTAAAATTGAAAGTGTTAATATTCATGATTTATTCGGTAAAGTAGTAATTTAAATACATATTGTATGATAAAATATAATAAAGAAGAGGTAAAATTTATGGATAATTTACAAAGAATCGCAAATAATATGCGAATAAACATTGTCAAGATGGTTCATGCTAATAAAAGCGGCCATCCGGGTGGTGCTTTAAGTTGTGCGGATATTTTAACAGCATTATATTTTGAGGTTATGAATATAAATAATGATAACTTAAATGATAAAGTAAGAGATAAATTTGTCTTATCTAAAGGTCATGCCTCTGCTGCTCTTTATGCTGTATTAGCTGAAAAAGGATTTATCCCGTTTGAGCAACTTCCGACATTCAGGGCAATTGACTCAAAACTACAGGGACATCCTAATATGCTGGATTGTCCGGGAGTAGATATTTCTACCGGTTCTCTAGGCCAAGGTTTATCAGTAGCTGTCGGTATGTCTTTAGCAAATAAACTGGATGGCAATGATTTTAGAACTTATGTCCTTTGTGGCGATGGGGAACTGCAGGAAGGTCAGATATGGGAAGCGGCAATGTCAGCTTCTCACTATAATCTGGATAATCTGTTGTTAATAGTTGATTATAATGGTTTACAGATTGATGGCTATAACACAGATGTGATGAATATCAGACCAATCGGTGATAAATTTAAAGCTTTTGGCTGGAATACAATATCTGTAGATGGTCATGACATTGAATCCGTTATTGCTGCCTGTAATTATGCTGAAACCATTAAAGGACAGCCGACAGTAGTAATTGCTGAAACAGTTAAGGGAAAAGGTGTCAGCTTTATGGAAAATCAGGCAGGCTGGCATGGTAAGGCTCCTTCTGATGAAGAATTGGCGATTGCTTTAAAAGATTTGGGAGGTAACAACTGATGAGTAAAATTGCAACAAGAGAAGCTTATGGTAAAACGCTGGCAGCATTAGCCTTAGAAAATAAAAATATTGTAGTATTGGATGCTGATCTTTCTGCTTCTACCAAGACTTTAGAAGTAAAGAAAGTAGCACCCGAAAGCCATTTTAATGTTGGTATAGCTGAGTGTAATCTGATTGGCGTTGGTGCCGGTTTGGCATGTAATGGCAAAATTCCTTTTTGTTCAACTTTTGCTATTTTTGCCAGTGGAAGAGCATATGACCAGATTAGAAATACAGTTGCTTATGGAAATCTGAATGTTAAAATCTGTGCCACTCATGCCGGTTTAACAGTTGGAGAGGATGGAGCAACTCATCAGGCTTTAGAAGATCTGGCATTAATGAGAGCAGTTCCCAATATGACCGTAATTCAGCCATGTGATGGCATTGAAACAGAGCAGTGTATCAGAGCAATAACTGAATATAAGGGTCCGGTATATGTCAGAATGTGCAGAAGTGCAGTAGAAACAGTCAATAATTCTACTGACTATAAGTTTGAAATTGGTAAAGCAGTACTCATGAATGAAGGAGATAAAGATATTGTGATGATTGCCAGTGGTGTGATGGTTCAACAGTCATTACAGGCGATTGAAAAGTTAAAAGAAAAGGGAATTAATCCAACTTTAATCAACATACATACTATTAAACCGCTGGATGAAGAAATGATTATCAGATACGCAAAAGATGCAAAATATATTGTTTCTTTAGAAGAGCATAATATTATTGGTGGTTTGGGTAGTGCAGTTGCTGAATGTTTAGCTAAACACTGTCCAAGAAAGCAGATTTTTATCGGTACACAGGATACTTTTGGAGAATCAGGAAAGCCGGAACAGTTACTTGAAAAATACGGTTTAAGTGCCAATAAGATAGTTGAAAGAATACTTAACGAATGTAAATAGAAATTTGAAATTTTTAATTTATAATAAATCAAATTGAATATCAGTATTTAAGGCCACATCTTGTGGCCTTAAATATGATTATGATTGTAAAATGTAAAATAGAAATGATAAATATTTTAATAGAAAGTCATTGATTAGTATGGTCAGAAAAAATGACCATTATTTATATGTACAATTCCTATGCGGTCAGCTTGCATAAGCACTTGAAAAAAAGGTTCAGGTATGTATGAACTTTATTAGCAGACAAGGGTGCAGTCTAAAACCAATCAGAACGCTGTATGTTTGATAAAAGAATTGTATGGAATAGATATGAAAGAACACAGTATTCAAAAAAGACAGTTGAGATTTTTGAAGCTGATATGGTAATCACTAGGGGTTGTAATGTGGATTACTCTGTAATTTCCTAAGCTGATATAGAAGGTTGAGATTTAGGTAATTCAAGTGGGAAAAATGATGAGAGTTTCAAAGAATAATCAGAACAGTTGAAAATAATGTTAAGGATAACTTGGGATAACTGAATAAAAATAATTTATGAGATACATGCATTATAAAAACAAAAAAAGGAGTGCGCGCTAAAAAAACGGTTTTCTTGACGTATATGTTTTTGTATTTTATAATTAATTCCGTTGCAGAACTCTTTGTTTTGGGCCATTTTGATGTATATTCTACCTGTCAGTGTATTAAAAAATCAGTTTAATTCTTAATATTAGGTAGTAATAAAAAGCAAGAATATACAATGCCGGGCAAATTAATAATAAAATAATATAAATCAATGACAGTTGAGGTGGGAGTATGGAAAAGTGTCTACATTGTGGCTCTGAAAATGTTTATTATAGCAAAAAAGGAAAGAGATTTGTTTGTGAGGATTGTGATAGAACCTTTACAGAACAGCAAATTCTGGATTTTAAAAAGCAGAACTGTAATGATGATGGAGGCCTCAAACTTTTTTTTAGTTATGGACACGATAGAAACAGTGTGCTTGTTGAACGTATAAAGCGTGACCTGGAAAAAAGAGGTCATTATATATGGATTGATACCAGTGAAATAAAAGCAGGAAATCACTGGCGGGAAGAAATACTCAACGGCATTCTGAGTGTGTCAGGTATTATTGCATTTTTGTCCGAACATTCAACACGAAATCCTGGTGTATGTTTAGATGAATTGAAAATTGCGGTCAGTGTAGCAGGAGCAAATATCAAAACAGTCCTTTTGGAATCAGAAAATAGAATTAAACCCCCAATTACAATTTCGAATATTCAATGGCTTGATATGAGCGACTGGTATGAAATCAAAAAAAATTCTGAAACCGAATTTGAAAAATGGTACAGTGAAAAGTTTGCTGAATTATGTCAGGTGATTGAATCAAAAAAATCACATGAATTGAGTGGTGATATTAAGATTCTGGAAACAAAACTTGCTCCTTATCCTGACTCAAATAAAAAGAGAGAACTACTTTCAAAGGATTTTCAGAAGAGGGGATGGCTGGAAGATTATATCAGTAACTGGTATGAAAATAAGTCAACAAAGGCACTGATGCTGTATGGACGTCCAGGTAGTGGCAAAAGTGCATTCAGTGTTAATTTCTCGCATTATAATCATTATGTTTATGGTTGTTTTTTATGTGAATGGAATCGGGAAAATACTACTAACCCAAATAGTCTGATAAAGACTATAGCTTTCAGACTGGCGACTAAAATCCAGGATTACAGACGATTATTATTACATCAGTTAGAGTTGGAAGATAGTCTCGATGAAATGAATTCTGAAACACTATTTGATTTTCTTCTGACGTATCCTTTATCAAACCTTGTAGACGGTAATCGCGAAACAGGTATTATAATTGTGGACGGACTGGATGAAGCGGAAAGTGATGGAGATAATCCTTTAGCCAGTGTTTTTGCAAGGTGTGTTGATAGATTACCTCGCTGGATTAAATTTATTTTTACAAGTCGTCAGGAAAAAAACGTCAGCAAGTATTTCCAGACCTATGATGTTATAGATATCATAGAAGATATGCCAGAAAACTATAATGACATTCTGGCTTATCTGACAAAGGCGCTTAAAGATGAATACGATAAGACATCAAATTTCATCGAAATAATAACAAAAATATCTGAATTAAGTGATGGGATTTTTCTATATGCCGAATTACTGGTTGCAGATATAAAAAATGGAAGTATCAAATTGAGTGAAATTGATTCTTATCCAAAAGGTTTAGCAGGTTTTTATCGCAAGTCAATGGAAAGAAAGTTCCCTGTTCAAGAGTCGTTTGTTGAGTTGAGAGGGATTTTAGAGTTATTATCTATTTCTGATACTATACCTGAAGAATTGGTTCATACAGCTTGCGGATACAATCAGTATACTTTTATTGTCTATCTGGACAAGCTTGGTTCCTGGGTAAATCGTTATGAAGAATCAGGGCTTTTTTTGCTGAGTTTTTCACATAAGTCTGTTAAAGACTGGTTTACTAACAGTAAACAGAGCGGAGAATTTTATGTGGATTATCAGAAAGGAGCATTAAAGCTGGCTCGTCACTGCAGAAAATTAATAGAAAATTGCTTTCGGATAAATGATGAAGCAGTTGATAATATGTTACTTCAAAATTATATTAAAAATCATATTGGCGGCTATTATATTGCGTCAGGAAAGTATATTGAACTTGAAGAATTTCTACTTTCTAAGAAAGATAAATTAGACCCGTACTGGAAAGTGTGGCGACAATTTCCGATAAATTGGAATAATTCCGAATTGCTTCAGGCATTTTGGGAATCTGAAAAACGTAATGATTTTCTACACAAACTTCAAAGAGAAGGAAATACTGATTTTCTATTATGGATATTTGAGATGGCTAAAGAAAAATATGAGATTACTGATTTTGATAAGGAAGCCCTTTCTATATATGTTGATATTGTGCATCGGTCCGGCAGATATAGGGAAGCAGTGGATATAATTGATAATTATCTGTCACAGTATGATTTTGAAACCATCAATAATAATGAGTTTCTATTAATGCTCAAAGTAAGATGTCTGCATCACTCCGCTTTTTATCGCCCTGTAAATAAGGTTATTGAAGAAGCCCTTTCGTTATATGCAAAGATAGGTAAAAACTATCCTAAACCTTATTATGAATTACTGTTTTTTATTGGTGGCAAATATGCTCTTTCTGGCGAATGGGACAATTCTTTACAGTGGTTAATGATTTCTGAAGAATATGCATCTCAATATAATCTGATGGATTACAAAAAAAGAAATATCAGAAAATTATGTGAATATCATTATAGAAACAATAATTACGATATGGCATTAGCACTGATTCCTGAGGAGATTAAAAATCGTGCTCCTATTAAGACCCGATATGATGCATATCTGACGTGCACTCTGGCAACAATTTATACCTGTATGCATGCTAAAGAAGACGAAGCTTTGAAATATTATTCTGATGCACTAAGATATGCTACTGTAAAGGGGATTCCGGGATGGATAGCACACGCTAATTTAGGTATAGCGAATGTTCATTTTAAACTGAATGATGTAATGGGGGCCATGGATTTTGCCTCAAGGGCTAGAGCAATATACGAAGAGATTAAACAAGATTGGGGACTTATAATGAGTCAGTCTTTACTGGGGGCCTGTGAAAGCAAAATAGGAACTGCACCGATTTCAGTGGCATGCAGTGAAGCAATCAGTCGGGCAAAAATAATGCATTTTGGCTCTTGTGTTGAATCAATAGAAGAACTTTGTAATGGTACAAACAATTATTTAAAACTATACTTTGTTTAGAAAAGGAGAAATGAGTAATGGGAAAAATTATCAGAATCGAAAATTCAGATATTACGGATGTGCTAAAAAGCACAACCAGGCAGTATTTTGTCGGAAATCTGTCCAGACCGCAACAGATTACTTTTATTCGCGATGACAGACTGGAGATTGGAATTTCAAGTTATTCAGACGGTCAGTCAGAAACAGCGCACGTTCATGATGTTGCTACAGAATATCAGTATATTATCAGCGGCTGGACTGAATACATGAATGTTGAAACTGGTGAGATTTATGAGTTTAAAAAGGGTGATTTTTATGCCATAGAACCTGATACTTCATATGCCCAGAGAGTTGCAGCTGGAACGACGCTTTTATTTATAAAAGTTCCTTCAATAAACGATAAAAAAACAGTGGTAATCAGCGATGAACAGCTGGTCTGGCTGGAAGAAAAAATGAGAGTTTTAAAAAAAGAATACTATTTTCAAAATGAAGCTCCCGAAGCTAACTCGATAAAACCTGCCACTGAAATTGCTGTTATTAATTCAAAGCATGAATTGCTGATGTTAAAACCCAAAGACTTAAACCAATGGATGCTGCCAGGTTGCACAATGAAATGTGGTGAAAGTATTATCGAATGTGCAATAAGGGGAGTGAAAGAAAAAAGCGGTCTTGATATAAGAGTCAGAGATGTTATAGGAATTTATACTAATCCGGACATCAGATTTGTCTACTCAGATGGTGAGGTTCGTCAGGAGTTTATTATGCTATATAATGGTGAACTGTTAAATAATGATGTAACTGCTGAATCAGATATTTTTGAATTTAAATGGGTGTCTTTAGAATCATTATCTGAGTTGTCACAGACAGATTCACAAAAAATTAGAAGTGCTGACATTTTAGCTTATATAGAAAAAGGTACTCGCAAGCTTATATAATATAATAGATTTATATTAAATGTTTTGCAGAAAAGGAATGAAGAACGATGAAAAGATTTGGTTTTAAATTTATTATTTTAGTAGTAACTGTTAGTATATTTGTTGTTTTAGCATTGGAGGGGTGGATTTATTACAGCAATGTTGAAGACATCCATTTTAGAATCTATTTGAACATACAGAATATAATAAATGCGATAAAACTTGATCCTGAAATAAGTCTGGATGCTGCCTATGGTTTTATGAAAGAGAATGAAGGAAATGTCTGTATTCAGATATTGACGCATTTTTACGCTTTATCATTGCTCATTACTCCTTTTTTTACCGCAACATTTTTGCTGATGTTAATAAAAAAACCATATAACTGGATTATTGGTTTTGGCAAGAGATTTAAAGGTAATAAATTCCTTATTATTGGAAAAGGGAGCGATTATAAAAAATTTATCAATGCCCTTGTAAAAGACTGTAAATTGACAGTTGTAGAAGATACTGTTGTTGATGATGAACTTTTACTCTGGTATTATCGAAACGGTATCAGTTTAATTCAAAATAGAGAAAATATGAAACTGAAAGACCTGATAAATATTTTAAATATTAACAGATATAAGAATATCCTGCTTTGTGATAGTGATGATCTTGTAAATTATTATAATCTGAATTTAATTTCAGAATATTACGAAAAAAAAGAATTTAATTCGCAACAGAAAATATATGTTTTATGCAAAAACCCTTATGTTGAAGGATTGATTTCAGATAATATTTCCAATGAAAGTGCTAATATTTCCAGATTAAAAAATAATATTAAAATCATCAATCCTAAGAAAAAAGCTGTTGAAGGATTGTTTAAGGCGGCAGAGGAAATGATTAAACAGGATAATTCATATCAGAATGATTCAAACATTAAAAAAGATATACATGTTGCTATATGTGGTTTTGGAGAAGTCGGTCAGAGTGCTCTGATTCATGCATTGAATGTTTCGATATTGTCCAGCGATTCAACAATACTGATTGACGTATTTGATAAAAATATTGAAAATGAAATTAATTCTTTTATGAAAAATTTTGCTTCTGATGCTCTTGAAGCTCTTAAATATACTAAAGAAAAAATATCTGAAGAAATGGATGTTGACTGCTATCGTCTTTTATTTCCTTTTGACCCGGATTATAAAAAGGAAACACCGCTTTTTTCAATGGATGGAAAGCTCGTTATACGTTTTTGGAAAATGGACGTAAATAATATAGAGTTTAATAAAGTTTTTGATAATTGTCATCGGGAAATGCCTTTCAATTATATTTTTGTGGCAATCGCTCTGGATAAAGCAGTTGTCGATATAGTATCGTGTTTAAAACAAAGTATGTGTTCGTCAGAATTTTTATATTGTGACATTCCGATACTGATGTATTCTCAAGAAAAGGAAAAGATGAAACCGTTATTTGATTCTGCTAAAGTGGTTTTTTCCAATGAAGATGCTTTCTCATATGCTGCTCTTGTCAATCAGGAAATTGAAAATATATCTAAGATTTTTAATTTTGAATATCAAAAAATATATGATGAGTATACAGGTTATAATAATAAATGCAGTGATGACAGAAAACAGATAAAGAATAATGTAAATACTATAGAAGATATATGGAATAGACGCAGTCTGTTTGATAAAGAATCAAGTATAGCCCAGGCTATGGCGAAAGGAACCTGGGAGTGGCTGATTGAAAATAGTGTATATACTCTTGAAGACAGGGAAGAATTGCAAAAAATGGAACATAGACGCTGGTGCTATTTTATGCTTACACATGGTTTTAAATATGGTGAAAAAACTGATAAGGAATTTAAGAAAACACATAGTTGTTTATGTAATTGGGAAAAACTTGTTAAAACAAGACCTGATGTTCTGGAATATGACTATATACCATTTGAAATAATTAAAAGAGAGAATAAAAGCAATATTGAATAGTTAGCAATTATAACTGATTAAAACTTTTAAAAGTTTCTAATCAGATTGAATATAAGAAAACTTTCTTTATTTGCTACGGATAAGAAGACGTTGAATTACTGTATTGCCTATACAATAATTCGAACGTTTTTTTGTGCTATAATTATAAAGAATAGAGGAATTTATTATGATAAAAAAAGTAAAAGACCATTTTATTTTAGAAACTAGAAACACAACTTACATTTTTAAAATATTGGCCAATGGTTATCTGGCTCATTTATATTATGGAAGTAAGTATGATAATGAAATTTATAAAAAGTCCAAACTGAAAATTAACACAACCGGCAATACGGTTAATTACAGTATTGATTTTCCCTATGCTCTGGAAGATATTCCTCTGGAATATTCCAGTTATGGAAAAGGAGATATAAGGGAACCTTTAATCGTAGTAAGAAATCATGATGGTAGTAATACTTCTGACTTTATTTTTGACAGTTATGAGATAGTTGATAAAAAGAAAAAATTAGAAACATTACCTTCCAGTTATGATTGTGACGGACAACTGGTGATTAGTCTGGCGGATGAATATTACAATTTGAAACTTCAGCTATTTTATAGTGTTTTTTATCAGAGTGATGTGATAGTCAGAAGCTGTAAATTTATCAATTCTTCTAATAAAACGGTAAAACTGGAAAAAATATATAGTTCTTTAATTGATATGCAGGATAAAACGTTTACTGTCACTTCATTTTTTGGCAACTGGGCCAATGAAATGAATAAACAGCAGGTAAAGTTAAATGCCGGTAAATATGTTATATCCTCTTACACAGGTACCAGCAGCAGCCGTAATAACCCTTTTTTCATGTTGAGTTCAGATGATACTGACGAAACAAAAGGTGAGTGCTATGGTTTTAATCTGGTTTATAGCGGGAATCACTACAGCAGTATAGAAACAACTCAACTAAAAAGAACCAGGATAATTCAGGGAATAAACAGTGAAAACTTTGAAT
This sequence comes from Erysipelotrichaceae bacterium, assembly GCA_050950925.1. GTDB lineage: Bacteria > Bacillota_I > Bacilli_A > Erysipelotrichales > Erysipelotrichaceae > UBA1783. Next base: position 355,869 of record JBMNIN010000003.1, on the reverse strand, counting down.
TTGAAATCAGTGCAGACGAAACCTTTGAAACACCGGAAGCAGTAATGACTTATAGTAACAGTGGTTTTAACGGAATCAGTAAAAGTATGCATTATTTTGTCAATAATCATATTATCAGAGGAAATTATAAAAATAAGATCAGACCGGTTTTACTCAACAGCTGGGAAGCGGCCTATTTTGATATTGACGAAGAAAAACTCTTATCACTTGCTGAAAAGGGAAAAGAAGCAGGCGTTGAATTATTTGTGATGGATGATGGCTGGTTTGGAAAAAGAATAGATGACTACCGTTCATTAGGTGACTGGTATGAAAATAAAGAAAAACTTCCTTCCGGTTTGAAAGGATTATGTGATAAAGTAAACGGACTGGGTTTACATTTTGGTTTATGGGTTGAACCTGAAATGGTTAATGTTGATTCTGATTTATATCGTGCCCATCCCGATTGGGCAATGGAAATAAAAGGGAAACATCATAGTGAGGGAAGAAACCAGAGGATTTTGGATATTATCAATCCTGAAGTGTCAGATTATATCCTGAACAGTTTAAAAAGAGTGTTCAACAGCTGCAATGTCATTTATGTTAAATGGGATTTTAATCGGATTTTTTCTGATGTCTATTCACCTTTCCTTAAAAATAGACAGAAAGAAACATTGCATCGATACTATATTTCTTTTTATAAAATAATATCTACATTAGTAGAAGAATTTCCTGACATTCTGTTTGAAGGATGTTCTGCCGGAGGAAACCGTTTTGATTTAGGCAAACTGTGTTATTTCCCGCAAATATGGGCTTCGGATAATACTGATGCAATAGTCAGGGTTAATATGCAAAACGGTTACAGTTATGGTTATCCTTTATCAAGCTATACCTGTCATGTTTCAATCTGCCCAAATCATCAGACCGGCAGAGTGGTTCCACTGAAAACAAGATTTGACATTGCCTGTTTTGGGAATCTGGGTTATGAACTTAATTTGAACCTGTTAACTGAAAGTGAATTACAGGAAGTTAAAAAGCAGATTGAATTTTATAAAAAACATCGAGAACTGATTCAGTTTGGAGATTTTAAAAGAGAAGACTATGATAATGGTTTCAAATGGTCGATTGTTATGAAAGAACAAATAATAGAAATGATTTATTATAAAGATAAACAAATAACAGAAATTAAAGTGAATGGAGAGGCTTATGAATAAAAAAATAGATATCAGTAACATTATGATAAAAACAGATAGATTATTTTTGAGACCCTTCAGGATGACTGATATAGACGATGTATACGAGTATGCAAAAGTAGATGGTGTCGGCCAGATGGCTGGCTGGATGCCACATAGAAACATTGAAGAAACAAAAGAAGTTTTAAAGATGTTTATCGGCAGCAAAAGTGAGTTTGCGATTGTTTTAGATGATAAGGTAATAGGATCATTTGGTTTGAAACCTATAAATAAAACGGAATTTCCAGAATATAAAAATCTATCAGGAGTAGAATTTGGCTATGTCTTAAGTAAAGATTACTGGGGAAACGGATACATGCCAGAAGCAGTAAAGGCAGTTATTAATTATTTATTTGAAATTGAAAAATTAGATTTAGTAATGTGTGGCCATTTTATCTGGAACAACAGGTCAAAAAGAGTAATTGAAAAAAATGGCTTTAAAGAAATAAGAGAAAAAGTTTTTAAAACAAGTTATCAGACAGAAGAAATATCAAAAAAATATGTGTTGTTTAATCCGAAAAAGGACAATAAAATAAAAATGATTATCTTTGATATTGATGGGACTTTAATTCCTTTTGGTTCAGCAAAGATTACTCCAAGTGCTTTAGCTGCAATAGAAAAGGGCAAAGAAAAGGGAATAAAGGTGATGATTGCTACCGGAAGATCTAAATGTTTTATTCAGGATGATGTCTTTAATTCATTACATTCTGATTATTTAGTAACGATAAACGGCCAGTCTATTTTGAATAAGGATTTAAATTCTATTATTAAACACACCATTTCTTTAGAAGATATGAACAGACTTACTGATGACTGTGTTAAGTATGGTGTTGCCTTGGCCTATAAGTATGATGACGAACTTGCCAGTTATAATCTGCACGATGAGTATTGTGCAGTATATTTAAAACATGAAGAAAGAAAGTATCTGGTTAAGGATTATACAGCAACAAAAAACTACCATTTGAAACATGGTTTACCTATGGCCGCTTTTTTAATAGGTGATGAAAAAGTAATTGAGAAAATCTCAAAAAAATATAGTAATGTAAAATTTGTCAAAGCCTATCCACAGGCTTATGAGGTTTATAATGCTGAATACAACAAGTCTACCGGCATTGAAGAAGTGCTTAAGATATCGGAGTTAACCTGGAATAACTGTATGGCTTTCGGGGATGCTGATAATGATATTGATATGGTCCAGAAAGCCAGAATTGGAATTGCTATGGAAAATGGTTCAGAAAATCTGAAAGCTGAAGCTGATTATATCACCGATGACATTAACAGTGACGGAGTAGCTAAAGCCTTAGAACGTTTTAAAAATGAGTTTTAATAAAAATACCTTTGCAAATCAGCAAAGGCATTTTTATCAATTAATGAACTTGAAGATATAAATCTCTCCATCTAAAATTATACATTTATCAACTGACGGACAGAATCCGGTTGCTTTACAGCACTCAGAATTCTCTGATTCATATATTAGCCATGGTCCGGTATCCCAGTTAACTTTAAAGCCGCATAAACCATTGACCGCTCTGCCATTTTCGGTCATTTCAGAAATGTCCAGCTGTAATTCGTCAGCGTTTTCTTCCAGTAACTTATCTAAATATTCGGCTTCTGTGCCATAAGTTTTATTGAAGATTTCTTCTTCTTCCAGATTCATAACAATAATGGTGATTTGTTTGCTTCCCTGCTGTTTTTCAATTGGCTGAGCAAATTTTTTAATCACAAATACAATTCCCAGTACAATCGCTATAATAGCCAGCAATGTAATAATTTTCTTTTTGTTTTTCATTTGTGCATCTCCTTAATTTTAAATAATACATTTTCCAGAGGCTGATAAATTAAGGCAATTTCCATGGCGGTTAATGCTCCCTGAATCAGACTTGTTTTCAGACCAGTGAGGATATAGTAAATGGTTACCAGTTCTGATACCAGAATAAATGGTAAATCAAGTATCAGACCGGTGCTGCAGGATAAAATAAAACCATAAACAATCAGCAACCATTCTTTTTCCTTCAGAAGTGGTTTTAAGTAGTTTGTCAGTAAAGAGTAACAGGGATAAATGATAAAATACATAACACTCCAGGGAGTTAAGCCCATGTACAATATTAACAATACTCCAAAAACAAGTGATGCCTGAAAGCTGTCTCTTCTATCAAAGACCATAGCAACTGCTATAATCATTAAAGTGATAGCTTCAAGATAAAGGATACTGGACAATGAAAAAAACGTGCAGAATAGAAAAGCACCAATTAATGCAACTCTGGCCATTCTTTTAGATTCTTTCATAGTCACCTTCCATTTAAAAAGCCCATCTTCCAGGAAAATGGGCCAAATAAACAAAAAAGTTCAATGTTTGCTCACTCCCAGAAGAAACCTCTAACTATCAGTCTTTGGCAGGTCTACCGGCTTAACTTCATCCTACTATTCAGTCTTCCCACAATAATGCAGTGACATAATTGAATTTCGTCTGTATCACGGTTGCTGGGACAGCATAAGAATAAAACTTATTTCCCTATTAAGTAAATACACCAAATCTGATGGATTTATCTTAACATATTTATTTTACATTCTCAATAACAAAAGCAAAATTGAGTAGAAAGAAAGGACTTATTTTTCAAAGTCCTTAATTTTTAAACTATTGTGCTGGATATTATAATCTAGGTTCTTTTCCTACTGGTTTACAGTCGTTGCTCCATACTATTAATCCATCTACAGTTGCATAAATTACATAGTAGAAATCGTCTGTCATATCCCAAGCATTTCCTTGGTCATCATTTTTAATAATGTAAGCTCTTGCTTCTTTTACTAAAATATAGTTTTCTACAATCTTCTTCAAATGGCCAAGATATACTATTAAGTTCTTCTCTCATATCATAAGCATTTTTAGAATACATCTCAAGCTCTTTATCGGTTAAACCTTCAAAAAAATGCCATAATCGAAGACGTAAACCATTCCAATTCTTCTGAATTGTTATACTCATTATATTCAAAATATTTGCTCAATTTTTCTCTAATATAAAACATTTTAACTCCTCAAATAAAAAGACGCATATCTACATTTAAAGACATGCGTCAAATGTATTATAATTATTCTACTACTTCTGGCAGTTCAATTTTAGGTTCTCTAGCACCAACAGCGACTCTATCGAAAGAATAAACTCTTGGTCCATTATCAGTTAATACAACTGTATAATAAGCGTCTAAAGATTTGTCGTACTCTACATTGTCTGTAGAATAAACTAATGTTATTGGAATATGTCTTTTTACAACAATATAATTATCGCCAGCTTCATGAATTTCAAATATTTCTTCACCGTAAACAAATTCAACATCGCCTGGTAAATCTGTTAAAATATTTACAGGCGCAATAAGTTTTCCATCTTCAATAAAATCTTTAAATAAAGTTGCAATATCATATTCTTTAAAATAAACTTCATTAATTCTTGCTTGAAGTAATTCTACATCAACCGCGCCAACACCGTTATTAAATTCATCAAGTGGTGCAGATTTATCAAGAATTGTGTCTTCTGCTTTTACATTAACTAAATCTAATAATGTATTCATATTAAACATGTTTTCAGCCATTTTTTCTAAATCTGGAATAGATTGTGGTAATCCTTTAACAAACTCAATTGCTTGTTCTTCAGTTAATTTTGGTTTTTCCGGTTCCTTAGGGTCACCACAACCCGTCATTGTTAACACCATTAATAGTGTCATCATAAATACTAATAATTTTTTCATAATTGCCCTCTCTTTCTAAAAAAGTAATAAAAAAATATTAAACTCAACAGGCTTATTCTACTGAAAAATATATTTTATGTCAAAAAAAGAATAAATAAAAACTCAAAATAACTTGAGTTTAAAATTTGATTCTATTATGTAATACTTTGCCGATAATCCGGACATTACGTTTTTTTTGATCTTCAGCAGTAAGAATCAGTGGCTGATATTCTTTGTTTTCTGGTTGAAGAATCATTAAATCATTCTTGTAGATAACTCTTTTAACTGTTGCTTCATTATCATCTAATAAGATTACGCCGATATCTCCACTATTTAAATAGTTTTGTTTTTTTACATATAACAGGTCTTTAGGTAAAATTCTGGCATCTTTCATTGAGTCACCAACAACTTCCAAATAAAAACAGTCAGAATGTCGGGCATCATCAGGAAATACGTGTTCAAGGCCAATATATTGATGTTCAGCGAAAATCGGCTGTCCACCTCTGACAAAGCCCAATACCGGTACTTCTGATTTCATATTGACAGATAAATCCTGATGCATCAGTGTTTCTGTTTCAACCGCAAAAAAGTCAGCAATTTTAACAATAACTCTATATGGAGGAGTAGCAGAACCATCTTCCCATTTCTGAATGGTTGTAAAACTTTTATAGCCTAAAAAATCAGCCAATTCATTTTGTGAAATGTTATTCAGCTTTCTTAAATGCCTTAAATTCTTTGCAAATTTCATCTTCTTACCTCGATATAATTATAAAAAACAATTGAAATAAAATCAAGTGATTCATCTTGAATATAATTCAAGTGTATGGTAATATAAAATCATGGAAAGAGTAATACTGCATTGTGATTTGAATTCATTTTATGCTTCGGTTGAAGAACTGTATCATCCTGAGGTCAAAGGTAAACCGGTGGTTGTTGGCGGAAGTGAAGATGAAAGACATGGTATTGTTTTAGCCAGAAACCAGATTGCGAAAAAATATAATATTGTTACGGCCGAAAGCATCTGGCAGGCTAAAAAGAAATGTCCTGATCTGATTATTTTAAGACCCAATCATAAAAGGTATGGAGAGTTTTCTTTAAAGGTCAGAAAAATTTTTTTACAGTACACCGACTTGGTTGAACCTTTTGGGATTGATGAAGCCTGGCTTGATGTGACCAACAGCAAATATTTTGGCAGCGGTAAAGAAATTGCTGACAGAATAAGAGAGCAGATTAAAGCGGAGTTAGGGATTACAGCCTCAGTAGGAGTAAGTTTCAACAAGGTATTTGCCAAACTGGGCAGTGATTTAAGAAAACCGGACTATACGACAGTTATCAGCAAAGAAGATTACAAAGAAATCGTCTGGCCATTAAAAGCCAATGAGATGATATTTATTGGCAAATCAGGTTATGAACAGCTGAAGATTTACGGTTTGTATACTATTGGCGATATTGCCAATAAGGATGTAAATTTTCTCAAAGAGAAGTTTGGAAAATGGGGAGAAATGATTTGGGTTTATGCCAATGGCTTAGATGACAGTGAAGTCACAAGATTTGACCACAGACAGGAAGCCAAATCCATCGGCAACAATATTACTACTTTCAGAAATATGGAAAACTGGCAGGATGTGGATATCATTTTAAATATCCTGTCTGAATCAGTTGCAACATCATTAAGACAACAGGGTTTGATGGCCAGGGAGGTTTCTGTTTATTTTAGAGACAGCCAGCTTAAAAGTTTTACCAGACAGGTGCAGCTGGAAGAGTATACAAACTTATCCAGCATGATATTAAAAGCTGCTAAAGAAATATGTCGTAAAAATTACAAATTTCAAAAACCGTTGAGAACGTTAGGAATCAGAGTCAGAAAGTTTATTGAACAGTCAGAGCATCTGCAACTTTCACTTTTTGAAAATGTTGAAGAAATAAGACAGCAGGAAAAACTGGAATATGCCATTGATGATATCAGAAGCAGGTATGGACATAAAAGTATCAGGAAACTTTCAATGCTGGTAGATAAAGATTTGAGCGATTATAACCCGGTTGGTGAAAACGATAATTTAACAGATGTGGAGGATTTGAAGTGAAACAGTTTGTTGATGTAATCTGTCTGAATCAGAAAACAGGTCAGATCAGACCATTATATATATTGTGGGAGAATGGAGAAAAATATCCGATTGACAAAATTACCCAGATAATTCCTGCTGCCTCATTAAGAAGCGGAGGAATGGGTCTGAGATTTACCTGTAAGATAGGCAACAGTTACCGCTATTTATTTTTAGAAGAAGGCAAGTGGTTTATCGAAAAAATTCAACTGAATTAGTATAGGCATAGAAAGAAAGAAGAAAAGTATGGAGAAAATAACAAGTTTTACAATTGACCATTTAAAATTAAGACCCGGATTATATGTTTCAAGAAAAGATGCTAAAGGTAATGTGACAGTTACAACCTTTGATTTGAGGATTACCATCCCTAATATTGAACTGGTAATTGATAATGGTTCTTTACATACTATCGAACATTTAGGTGCTACTTTTTTAAGGAACAGTATAAAAAAAGATGATGTTGTCTATTTCGGGCCGATGGGTTGCAGGACAGGGTTTTATCTGTTAATGTTTGGTGATTTGCTGAGTGAGGATATCTATTCACTGGTTATCAGTATGTGTGACTTCATTATTGAATATGAAGGAGAAATACCGGGAGCCAGTGCCAAAGAGTGTGGTAATTATTTACAACAGGATTTGAAAATGGCTAAACACTATATTAAAAAGTATAAAAAAGAGTTGGAAACCTGCAGAAGATTAAGATATTAAAATAAAGGGTTCACTGATCCTTTATTTTAATTGTGTTAAATATAATATGATTGTTTTTATATCAGATTGAAGATTGCCTTAACAATACTTAAACCGCTTACAAATGTGCCGATTGTACTTCCTAAATTTGCTAAAAGTACAACCAGTAAAATTCTTGTAACTTTATTGCTCACAAATCCTTTAAAGCTGTTTAAGTCACTGGATAAAGTATCAAAGTCAGCAACTGTCGGCTTGAGTATTCTGGCTTCTACCAGTCCCGCAAACCACCCGGCAGCCAGAAGAGGATTCAGTGAAGTAACTGGTGCTGCAATAAAGGCAGTTAACATAGACAGAATATGTCCGCGACAGAATAAAACTCCCAAAGCACTTAATGAACCATTAATTAAAATCCATCCTTTAAGTTGCTGAAAACCAATGGAAGTATCGAGTTTAAAACTTGTCAAAATGAGAGTGACAATTATAATCGGAATAATCCAACCGGCTATTTTACCGGCTTTCTTTTTTTCAGGAATAATATCATATTGGGAAATATCATAATCCATAAAAATATATTTGGGAATATTTATTGTATGGGCTGCCCCCAATATTGCCACGATATTCTTACCAGGTGCATTTTTAATTTTGTAAGCCAGATATTTATCTCTTTCGTCAACCAAAACTTCGGTAATGTTGGGGAACTGTTTACTTACTTCATCAAGGGCAGCAGTCAGCATATCTTTCTGCTGGAGAGATTTTAAATCTTCTTCAGTAACTTCTTCCTCTTCTAAAACAGAAGCAAGCAGTAATGTGACAAGTTTGAATTTATCAGCAAAATTTAAATTAGCCCAGATTCTTTTAAATGTAATTGATACATTTCGGTCCGCTAAAATTAAATTGGCATTTAATTCTTTGGCTTTTTCTATTCCTATTAACATTTCCTGACCGCTTTTAGAACCCAGCTGTTCAGCAATCTTCTTTTGAAAATTAGATAGAATAACATTAACCAGCATCATAAAAACTTTTTTCTCTTTGATGATTTTACTTATGTCGGTATTGCGGTAACTGACTGGATCAATCAGAGAGTTATAGCGGTCTTTATCCAGTTCAATACAGATGCTGTCCGGTCTGACAGCATCAATGGTTTCTTTTGTCAGTTCAACACTCTCTTTTGATACATGAGCAGTTGGAATCAGGGTAATGTTTTTGTCCTGATAATCTATCTGTATAACTTCAATTTTATTTTCCATATTAACACCTACCTTTACATTATAACCCAGATTAGTTTTGATTTGTAGTTGTCTGAAAAATAGTATAATATATATAAGTATCAGTGGCAGACGCTGTTTAATGGTGCTATAATCTGATACTCGGATATGTTATAATTAATTGATAAAACAGAGAAAAGAGAGAAGGTGTAAAAGTGCATATATCATTAACCTATGAATCAATAATACACTATTTACAAATTGGAATAGATATTCTGGCTGTTTGGATCGTTTTAAACTATCTTATTAAGGTCGTCAGAACAAACCAGAAAACCATCCAGATTTTTCAGGGGATTCTGCTGATTATAATTGTTCAATCAGTTTCTAAACTGCTGGGACTTACTACTGTTGCCTGGCTGGCAGATAATATAGTTTCCTGGGGTTTTTTAGCTATTATCGTCATTTTCCAGCCTGAGATCAGATCAATTCTGGAAAGACTTGGCAAAAGTAATGCTTTGGCCAGAATTGCTACTTTAACATCAACAGAAAAAGAGTCTCTGATAGATGAACTGATGGTCGCAACCACAAATCTTACTGCCAGTAAAACAGGTGCTTTAATTACTTTAGAGCAGGCTCATTCACTGGAAGATTATGTCAATACCGGAATTAGAATGAATTCTTTGGTCAGTGCAGAGTTGATTTGTTCTATTTTTATGACTACAACCCCGTTGCATGATGGTGCGGTAATCATTCAGGGCGATAAACTGTCATGTGCTTCAGCATATTTTCCGCCGACAACAATGGATCTGCCAGCTAAGTATGGAGCAAGACATAGAGCAGCTATTGGTATCAGTGAAATAAGTGATGCTGTTACTATTGTTGTTTCTGAAGAATCAGGAAGAGTTTCCGTAGCTGAACAGGGTAAACTGATACAGATGAATGAAAAAAGACTGAGAGCGTATTTGGAACGTATTGTCTTAAACAAGGAAAATATTTCTGCTGACAAAAGTCCTAGAACCAGTAATGTATCCGTTTCAATTGATGACCTGGTTAATAAATTTGAAAGAGAATTTGAAAGACTGAATCAGGATGATGAAATTGAAAATCAGTTAAATATGGCTGATAGTGGTAATAAAATGAAGGATTTCAATACTGTCAGTTTTAGAACTGTTGATTTAGAAGAAGATGATATAAGTAAAATCAATGCTCCAAAAAAACTGGTAGAGAGTGTGATTTCCTCTACTCTGGCTGAAAACAGTGTGGATGATAATATTACTGTCAGAAAAGTTAATGTTCCTAAAGACACATCTTCAAATACAGGTCCTATGAATGTTATAAAGACAACAAGCGTCACTACCGGAACAGATAAGATAGAAAAGGCTTCTGAAAAAGGAGGTAGTAGAAATGAAGAGAAAAGATAATTTAGGCAATAATCCAAATCCGAAGGATAAGTTGGAGATCGCTCAGAAAATAGCTGCTAACTCAAAAAAAGTTGCCAGAACATATGCTTCTTTAGAAAATGCTTTCATTTATTTCTTCAGATGGGTATCTTCCTTACTGACCAAAGCATTTTTCAGCAAAAGACTTTCAAAACTGATTGCTTTAGTGATGGCAATTATCATGTATGTTTCGGTTAATCTTACTTCAAGTGATACATTTGGAGTTACTCAATCTGCTACTTTAACTGGTGTACCGGTTAAAATAATCTATAACTCGGAAATTTATGAAATAAGTGGTATTCCGGAATCTGTAAATGTAATGATTTCCGGAGCAATAAGTGATATTTCTTTACAGAAAGGTAAAATAAATTCTGTTGTGACAGCTGATTTATCAGGTTTAACAGAAGGTACTCATCAGATTAAACTGATTCCAACAAATTTCAGTAATGATTTGACGGTTAACGTTTTAGATACTCCGAGAGTTAATGTCATAATCAAAAAGAAAATTACCACAAAATATAATATTTCATATGAATATATCAATAAAAATAAGATGGATTCTGCTTTCATTCTCTCAGGAGCAACTTTTGACACCACAGAAGTACTGATTAGAGCTTCACAGGATACAATCAATTCGATTGCCTTTGTTAAAGCGCTGATAGATGTTACTGATGTGGATGCCGATTTTACCAGAGAAGCTCAGATTGTAGCCTATGCCAATGATGGTTCAATTGTAGAATGTGATATTATTCCTGAATTTGTGACAGTTAATGTAACTGTAACTCAACCTACCAAGCAGGTTCCAATTATTGTCAGACCTATTGGAAAACTGGTTGAAGGCTATGCTATTGATGAAATTGCTTTGGATAATTCGATTGTCACAATCTCAGCTCCTGTTGATATACTGGCACTGATAGATGCTGTCTATATTGATTTAGATGTTTCTGCCATGACCAAAAATACTGATATTTCAACAACATTAACTATGCCAAGCGGAGTAATGAAGATGGATATCACAAAAGTAAACATGAAGATTACTCTTGACAAGGTAACCAGTAGAGTCATCACTGGAGTAAAGGTTGCCTGGGATAATGTTGACCCTAAATATAAACCTAAACTGGTTAATGATGCTGATGCACTTGTAAATGTAATTGTTACAGGTACACTAAGAAATGTTGAATCAATTAAAGCGGAGGATATATTTGTAACTATTGACTTAAGCAATGTGGTTATTGGTGTTCAGGAAGTACCAATTAATGTAGTTGGGGATAATATTTTTGTAACTTATGCAATTGAAGATGGAAGAAAGTATGTTCAGGTTGAGATATCTGAATAGAGGTAAAAGATGAGAATAGGTTTTGGAACAGATGGAATCAGAGGCAGAGTCAATGAAAATTTAACTGTTGATATGGCATATCGTATCGGCAGATACATAGGAAATTATTTTAAAAGCGGGAAAGTATTAATTGGCAGAGACACACGTCTTTCAGGGACGATGTTTGAAAGTGCCTTGGCCGCCGGTTTAACAGCCGGAGGATGTGATGTTTATCTGCTTAAGGTTTGTTCGACGCCCAGTCTGGTATATCTGGTAAAAAACAGAAACTTCGATTGTGGTTTGATGATTTCAGCCTCTCATAATCCATACTATGACAATGGTATTAAGGTGATATCTAATCAGGGAACAAAAGTAGACGGCGATTTTGAAAAAAACATCGAAGATTATATTTATGGTGATGAAAAAATTGCCTATGCAACAGATGAAAGCATTGGACAGGTTCATGATTACAGTGATGGCATAAAGTTTTATACTGATTATCTGAAAAAAGAATTTCCATTAGATTTGTCGGACTATAAACTTTTGATTGACTGTTCAAACGGTTCAGCAAGTTTTATTGCTGAAAAGGTATTAAAAAGTCTGAATTGTCAGGTTGACGTGATTAACAATCAGCCAAATGGAGTTAATATTAATAGAAATTGTGGTTCAACTCATATAGATGCTCTGGTTGATGCTATTAAAAAAGGTGATTATGACTGTGGTTTCAGTTATGATGGTGATGCCGATAGAGTTATCGCAGTGGCATCTGATGGTAAAATCGTTGATGGTGACAAGATTTTATATTGCTGTGGCAAAAATTTAGCCAGCAAAGGCAAATTAAAGGGTAATAAAATAGTTACCACTAAAATGGCTAATCTTGGTTTGTTTAAGAAACTTGACCAGCTTAATATTGGCTATGAACAGACTGATGTTGGTGATAAATATGTTTATCAGAGCATGTGTGAAAATGGTTATGTTTTAGGCGGTGAGCAGTCCGGACATATTATTTTTTCCGAACATGCAACAACTGGAGACGGTTTATTAACGACTTTAGAAATTCTAAGTGTTATGATTGAAGAAAAGAAAACATTAAATCAGCTGACGGATGATTTATTTATCTATCCACAGCTTTTAGTTAATGTAAAAGTAAAAGATAAAGAAGCATGTATAAAGGATAAGGATGTTATTGCCAAGTGTGAAGAGGTAAAAGAAGCGTTACATGGTGAAGGAAGAGTATTGGTAAGAGCAAGTGGAACCGAGCCTGTGGTAAGGGTGATGGTTGAAGCTGAAACTGATGAAATCTGTCATAAATACGTAACAGAAATAGTTGAATTTATTAAAAATAAAAATATTTAATAGCACTACTATTAGTGCTTTTTCTTGTTGAAAGGAATCATCTATGATTAATTACAGTTTGGAGAAGATAGCACAGATTGTTAATGGAGAACTGATCGGTGATGGCAGTCAGATAATAAGAGGTGTGCATTACGATTCGAGATTACTAAAAGAAGATCAGATGTTTGCCCCGTTTAAAGGTGCCAATACTGATGGTCATCTTTTTGTCGGTGATTTATTTTCTAAAGGTATAAAAGCCAGTTTCTGGCAGAGGGACTGCCAGCTGGAAAAACCTGAAGGTAATCTGATTATTGTAGATGATGTCTTAGTCGCCTTGCAGACTTTAGCCAGATACTATCGAATGTCTTTGGATTGCAGGTTTATTGGCATTACCGGTTCTTCAGGCAAAACTTCAACTAAAGACATTGTTGCTGCTGTCTTAGCGGTTAAATACAAAACCTTTAAAACTGTCGGCAATTATAATAACAAACTGGGAGTGCCATTAACTTTAATAAATATGGATGATGATGTTGATTGTGCGGTTATTGAAATGGGTATTGATGATTTTGGCATTATGGAAATGCTGGTAAATATGGTTGAACCGGATTTTACAGTAATTACCAGTATCGGACTTGCCCATGCACAGCAGTTTTTAAATATTGATAATATAGTTGAACAGAAATGCCTGATTAATTCCCGTCTGAAAAAAGATGGCTGCTGTTATTATTCGTATGATGCCTATGGTATCAGAAAGCAACTTAAAAAAATGGGATTAACAGAAACACAGATTGTTTCTTATGGTTTTGAAAATAATAGCGATATTATGGCTCTAAAATATTCTATTGAAGATAAATATACTAAATTCACTGTCAGACAATATCCTGATACCGTCTTTTATCTGCCGATTTTAGGCAGACATCAGGTCTTAAATTCTCTGGCAGCTATTGCTATCGGTCAGAGACTAGATTTATCAGTACAGCAGATTCAGGATGGTTTTAATAAGATAGAATTAACACCACACAGAATGCAGGTAAAGATAATCAATGATGCTGTTATCATTGACGATACCTATAATTCAAATCCTTCTTCTTTAGCTGCTTCTCTGGAAACTGTTATTGACTACAGTGACAAGTATCAGAAAATCGTTGTAATTGGTGATATCCTGGAATTAGGTGAAAACTCTTTGTTTTTACATGCCAATATGGCCAATTTGATAGATTTCAGGATGTTTGATAAGATATATCTTGTAGGTCAGCAGATGAGAGCCTTGCATGAACAGTTAAAGAAAAAAGATATTGTTTCCAGACATTACAATAGTGCATTGGAAACTGTGGATGAAATAAAACAATACCTGAAAAAAGGAAATGTAATTTTTTTTAAGGCGAGCAATGGTATGAAGTTTGCTGGTTTAATAGAAAAACTGGAGGAAGATTTATGAGCGTTATTGCAGTATTATTTGGCGGTCAGTCAAGTGAACATCCTGTTTCACTAATGTCGGCGACATCTGTTTTAAATAATCTGGATGGGAAATATACTAAGTATATGGTAGGCATCACTACTGATGGCAGATGGTATCACTATAGTGGCAGTACTGATAAAATTGAAAATGGCAAGTGGCAGGAGGATGAAAACAATCAGGAAGTAATCTTATCCCCCAGTAATGCTCATCATGGTTTTTATAATCTTAAAACTGACAGAATTGACAGAGTGGATGCAATCTTTCCAGTTTTACATGGCAAATATGGTGAAGACGGTTCGATTCAGGGGTTATGTTATTTAAGTGGAATTCCCTGTATTTCAACCAACATGACAACCTGTGCTATTGCAATGGATAAGGAATTTACTCATATTATTTGTGAAGATGCTGGGATTAGAATGGCTAAGTATCTTGTTTATAAAAAGGACGGCTGTCCTTCTTTTGAAAAGATGTATGAAGAAGTTGAAAATAAATTACAGTTACCATGTTATGTTAAACCAGCCAGAGAGGGTTCATCATTTGGTGCTCACAAAATAAAAGACTATGATGATTTTATAAAGTATGTTAATGATGCTTTTTCCTATGATGATAAAATATTGTTAGAGGAATTTATAGATGGAACAGAGGTAGGCTGCGGAATATTGGGAACTGATACTACCGGAGAGGTCTATGAAGTTGTTGTAGAAACTGAGATGTATGGATATGCTGAAAAGTATGATGGCTATAAAACAAAAATCTATGTTCCGGCAAAAAACATTTCTAAAAAGGTACAGGAAGAAGTAAAAAGACTGAGTGTGAAAATTGCCAGGATTCTAGAGTGTGATGTCCTGGCAAGGGTTGATTTCTTTAATTCTTCCAAGGGAATTATTTTCAATGAAGTAAATACTATTCCAGGTTTTACAACCCATTCCCTATACCCGGCAATGTATAAAGCTGCCGGCATCGGTTATAAGGAATTATTAAACAGATTGATAGAATTGAAGTTGAAGGACTGAAAGATGAATTTTAACAGATGCTACAGAGAAATTTCTAAAAGTAATTTTAGAGATAATTTAAAAGGATTAAAAAATATATTACCTCAGAAAACCGGTATTATTGGCATTTTAAAGGCTGACTATTATGGTCATGGAGCTTATAATCTGGCTAAAATTATGAAAGAAGAAGGGGTAAATAATTTTGCTGTGGCCTCAATTGCTGAAGCAATCGAACTTAGAAATTCCGGTTTGGATGATTCAATCCTTGTTTTAGGTTATGTCGGTCAGAAGCATTGGCTTATTGCTAAAGATTACAATCTTATTTTATCGGTTGTAGATTACAGTCATGCTGTCAGAATGATTGAATTCTGCAGAAAAAACAATATTCAGCTTAATGTAGAAGTTAAAGTTGATACCGGCATGAACAGAATTGGAGTTAATCCTGATATAACCCGAAAGCAGATAGATACCATCTATAATAATCCTTATCTTTTAATTAACGGAACATATTCTCATTTATGCAGGTCTGATAGTTTTGAAGAAAATGATAAAGAATTTACCTATAAACAAAAAGATATTTATGACAGTTTTTTAGATAGAGTAAAAAAAATGGGATTAAATACCGGCAGAACTCACTTGTGTGCCAGTGCCGGAATTCTGAATTATCCGGATTTTGTTTATGATTATGTCCGGCCCGGTTTTATGTTATTAGGCTTTGATGTCGGTTTAGTGAAAAACAGGTACAATAGAAAACCTGTTATGACCTGGAAAACTCAGATAGAAATGGTTAAAACAATTCAGACTGCCCAGGGTGTCAGTTATGGTCATATTTTTGTTACTGATAAACCAAGAAAAATTGCCAGTTTATCGGTTGGTTATGGTGATGGCTATCCCAGAAGACTCTCCAATATCGGTTATGTGCTGATAAATGGTCAGAAAGCTGATATTGTTGGCAGAATCTGTATGGATCAGATGATGGTGGATGTAACTGATATTAAAGATGTCAGTGCTGAAGATGAAACTGTCCTAATTGGAAAAAGCGGTAGTCTGGAAATCAGCTTAAATGAGCTGGCTGAAATAGCCGAGACAATTGTTGATGAAATTGTCTGCAACATCAATGCCAGGGTTGAAAAATACTTTATTGATTAAAGAATTTATATATAATAGGTTTATATTATCAGTAAACAGAGTATTATCAGAAAAAAGAAAAAGTTTATAGTATTTTATATACTAAGGCAATAAAACAGGGGGAAAAGAAAATGTTGGAATTCAAATATGACACTCAATTATTGATTTCAGGAGAGAATCTTGATGAAGATGCAATCAGTGATTATTTTTTAGAAAACTTCAATGGTGACAGCCTTTTGGCAGTTGGAGATGAGGAACTGATTAAAATTCACTATCATACTAATGAACCATGGCTGGTGTTGGAATATTGTGCTTCATTAGGAGATATTTTTGATGTGATTATTGAAAATATGGAAAGACAGGCACAGGGTTTGAAAGGTTAGAAATAACCTTTTTTAAAGTGGTTAAATAAGGAGAAAGTAAATATGACTGAATGTAACAGTGATTGTTCAACATGTACTCAAAATTGTTCTCAAAGGGACTTGAAAGTAAAAACTAATCAATACAGCAATATTAAGAAAGTAATCGGTGTTATTTCAGGTAAAGGTGGAGTTGGTAAATCGATTGTTACATCTTTACTTGCCAGTGCAATGAACTTCAAAGGATATAAAATCGGGATTCTGGATGCTGATATTACAGGGCCTTCAATTCCACAGGCTTTTGGTATTGATGGATTTTTATATAGTGATGGTAATAATATTCTGCCTTTACATACAGAAAATGGCATAAAACTAGTTTCTACTAATCTGATTTTGAAAGAAAAAGGACAACCCGTTTTATGGCGTGGTGCTTTAATATCTACTTTAGTCAAACAGTTTTATACTGAAGTTATCTGGGGAGAAATTGATTATTTATTTGTAGATTTACCTCCAGGAACTGGAGATGTACCTTTGACTGTATTTCAATCACTACCACTTGATGGAGTTATTATTGTCTCAACTCCACAGCAGCTGGTTAGTATGATTGTAGAAAAAGCAGTCAGAATGGCTCAACAGATGAATGTGAAAATAATTGGTTTGATTGAAAATATGAGTTATGTTGTCTGTGACAGTTGCGGAGAAAAAGTCTCATTATTTGGTAGCAGCAATACGGAAAAATTAGCAGAACAGTATAATTTACAGCTTGTAGCTAAATTACCGGTAGATCCGCTTTTGGCCCAGGCTGTTGACGCAGGAAATATTGAACATTGCAGCGTAGAAGCTTTAGGTGATTTAACTGATATTTTAGAGAAACTGTAAATAAGGGCTTGTTCCCTTTTTTTATTAAATCATTCAAAGGATTAAAAACAAAAAAAGAATGGTTCTGTAAAAAACAGAAACCATTCCAATAATTAAACATTGAATGTGCGAATTAAAGTAACAGATAAATAAGGCTTCCCTTATTCACGACTGCCTTTATAAATCAGTGTGCCGCCTATAGTAATTCCGACCAGCGAAACAGCAGCCAGCGCAATAATTATAATCATCCTTCTATTATCTATTGAAGCAAATGGATTATTGTTATTATCATCGACATTTGGATCAGAAGGAATATACGGATCATCGATATTAGGATCGACATTTGTATTATTGTAGTTGGCTTGTCGGATAATTGTCAAAACATAACTGTTATTGTTTCCGTTTTCAGAAGTTACTGTGATAATCACCTGGTTGTTTATTTCATCCTGAATTACCACCGTTGATTTTTCATCTTCCTGAGTATAGTTAATCTTCAATTCGGATTTTTCATCAATAGTGACTTTGTAGGCATTGGTCAGTTTGTTGAAAACAGGAGACAGAGTTCCGTTTTCAATTTCTATATTTTTTAAATAACAGTTTTTGCTAATTGCTTTTACTACTCTGATAGAATGAGAGGCATTCTCAAATGTAATAATTCTTTTATTTTCTATATCTTTTGTTTCGAAAATAGGATCAGGAATTATGACACTTTCATCACTTTCATGTGCTACTGTAGCAGCATCGATTTCATCCTGATTGATTATTACACCAGTGTTTACAGTTTCGACTTCAATTATCTCTGAGGTTACTGCTTTAGAAGAAACAACAGTGGTTGTTTCAAGTGAACCATGTACTATAAATGTCACTGTAAAGAGCAGTCTGTCAGATGTAATCGGATCATTTGTTTTGGCAGTTCCTGTAAAACTGATTGTACCGGCTTTGGAAGTATTTACTTTAAAGTCCCAGCCATTCAAGTTATCAGAAACTATGACATCAAATACAGCCAGTACTGACTTATCGTAATTAATCTGTCCTTTGATGTTTTTAACACCTTCCTGACTGTTGGCATTTACTTCCACAAAAGCTAAACCGTCACATATGGTGCTTGTTGAACCATTAATAATCATAACAGCTGAATCATTAGCGGCACTGACAGTTAATAGACTGATACTGAATAATATTGACAATAAAATTAAAACTATCTTTTTCATATTACCACTCCATTTATTATAATATCACTTATAATTTGAATGCTCAAGCACTAGTATTTTTTAAGCGTATTAGTCCCGTTTTCCGTCGTAGTACCATGAAAGTTCGGAAGCAGTCATTTGGTTAATAATTGAATATTTTAAATATAAGCAACAAAATCTATTGAAAAAGCTGAAAATCAGTGTTTTTTTATGTTTTTTTATTAAAAATCGACTAAAAAAATATTTAATAAATTTTTAAGACGTGTTATAATAATGGTACTACATGGTACTATGTGAATAGGAGGTTCTTATGGCTTATTTCCTTAGACAGGATAAAAAGAAAAATGGTATCTATCTTCAGGTTTATGAATCTTATTGGGATAAAGATCTTAAAGAATCCAGAAATAGAAGTATTAAAGCTTTTGGTTATGTTCATGAACTTATTTCTGATGAGATTACTGACCCTGTTGCCCATTTTAAAGAAGTGGTAAATCAAATGAATGAAAAAAGAAAAGCTGAATTTTCAGATGAAACCAGACCACGGGCTTTTACTAAACATCTTGAAAAAAATGTCGGTTACTTTCTGCTTTCATCCTTAATTGATGAGTTAGGTGTTAAAGAAACTGTCGACATTCTTGCATCAGCTAAACAATTTCAATTCAGTCTTTTTGATATGATGGCCCAACTTATCTACTGCAGGGCAATCTGCCCCTGTTCAAAATCAAAGACGGTTTCCAGTGTATTCCCAAAACTTTTTGAATCTTCAGATATTTCTGAAGATCAGGTTTATGACGGACTAAACTTTATAGGAGAAAACTATAAAAAATACATTGAACTTTTTAACCATTGTCTTAATCAATATTATAAAAGAGACTATTCCAGAGTTTTCTTTGACTGTACCAACTATTACTTTGAAATCGATATTTCTAAAGATGATAAACAAAAAGGTGTTTCAAAAGAAAAGCGCAATGAACCTGTTATTGGTCAGGCTCTGCTTTTAGATTCTGACCTTATTCCATTAGCTATGCAGATGTATCCTGGAAATGAATCTGAAAAACCTTATATTCGAAAAGTAATAGAAGAAATGAAACAGCGATATAAAGTAACGGGAAAAACAGTACAAGTGGCTGATAAGGGACTTAACTGTGCCAGAAACATCTATGCTGCCGCTATTGAAGGTAATGATGGTTACATATTCTCTAAGTCTATTCGTGGCAAAAACATCAGTCAGGCTGAGAAAAAATGGGTTTTATTAGAAAACAGCGCTAATGTTTTTGAAGACTTTTATAATGAAGATAATTCTATTAAGTTTAGATTAAAATCATGTGTTGACTCTTTTGAATATAAATTTGATGAGGTTGACCCTGAAACCAATAAGACTGTTACAAGAAAGTTTTCTGTTAAAGAAAGAAGAATTGTATCTTACAATCCGTCACTGGCGAAAAAACAAAGATTGGAAATACTTAAAATGGTTGATAAAGCCAAAAAACATCTTTCATATAAAGAACTTACCAAAGAAGAAATAGGTGAAGCAGCCAAATATATCAAGGTGAATAATAAAGATTCAAGTGGTAAAAAAGTGAATCCTGTTTTTGAAATTGATCAGGCAGTAATTGATGAAGATATGGAATATGCCGGATACAATATGATTGTTACTTCAGAACTTAATATGCAGCCTGTTGAAGTATATGAAACCTACCATAATTTATGGAAGATTGAAGAATCATTTAGAATAACAAAATCAATGCTTGACGGAAGACCTGTTTTTGTACAGAAAAAAGAAACAATCTACGGTCACTTTCTTATCTGTTACCTTTGTTTGTTTCTTCTCCGCGTTCTAGAAATTAAGTGTTTTTCCAACAAGGTCAGCTCCTATGATATTATCAATTTCATTAGAGATTTCCGTGTTGTTGATAAAGGTGATGGAACTTTTATCAATCTGTCCAGCAACCAATATGTCAATGAAAAGATAAGTTCTGTGACAGGAATTATCAATCTTGACGCACTTGTTCTTACTAAAAATGAGATTGATAATTTGTTTAATTCTTCCATATTAATTAATTCAGAGTACTAGGTTTTGAGCAAAACGACGGAAGTCAGGTATCACTTATAATTTGAATGCTCAAGCACTAGTATTTTTTAAGCGTATTAGTTTTTTTTGGTCTGATTAGACATTTATGACTATATCCAATCAAATCGTTTCTATTGGCTGAAATTAAAGCTTTGTAAACCAGATTGTAGTTTTGAGGATAACTGTATTGCAGTAAAGCTCTCTGCATTTTCTTTTTTTCCGGATCCTTTTCTACAAAAACTTCTTCCATTGTATCAGGATTTAAACCAGTGTAATACATACAGGTTGATTTGGTAGCCGGAGTCGGATAAAAATCCTGTACCTGCAGAGGAATATGATTTATTTCTTTTAAGTATAATGCCAGTTCTATTGCACTGTTTAAATCACTTCCGGGATGAGAAGAGATGAAATAAGGAACAATGAACTGATTCATATTATATTCCCTATTCAATTCATTGAATTTTTCAATAAACTGCAAATATACTTCTTTTGCCGGTTTCCCCATTAAATTCAGTACTTTGGCATCAATGTGTTCGGGAGCGACTCTTAACTGTCCTGAGATATGATGCTGCATCAGCTGTCTGAAGAAAGAGTCATCTTTATCGTAAATCAGATAATCGTATCTGATACCACTTCTGACAAATACTTTTTTAACTTTTGGTAAAGCAGCAACAGTTTTGAGAATATCTGCATACTCACTGTGATCAACCGTCAGGTTAGGACATACTTCAGGTGAAAGACAGTTTTTAAATGTACATGAACCATTATTAAGGCTCTGTTTACAGCTTGGCTGATAGAAATTGGCAGTAGGGCCGCCAATATCACTGATATAACCTTTAAAATCTTCAAATTGAGTTAACAGTTTTGCTTCATCGACAATTGACTGTTTACTTCTGGAAGAAATAACTCTTCCCTGATGGTTTGTCAAAGCACAGAAAGCACAGGAACCAAAACATCCGCGAGAAGATGTAATAGAAAACTTTACTTCATTTACAGCTGGAACATGTTTGTAAGAAGGATGAAAAGTTCTTTTGTAAGGCAAAGCATAAGTGTCGTCCATTCTTTGTCGGCTGATAGGGTAATCTGGTTCATTCTGAACGATGTACCAGCCCCTGTAAGTTTCAACTAATTTTTTTGCTTTGATGGCATCAGTATTGGCTGACTGTATTTTAAAACTTTCAGCATATTTTCTTTTATCACTGCATATTTCTTCATAAGATGGCAGTAAAATATAATCTGAAATGTTATTCAATGATTTAGTTTTATAACAGCTTCCTCTCAGATAGGTTAAATGTTTTATTTCAATTCCGGCATTTAAACTATCTGCAACTTCAATAATGCCGTTTTCCCCCATACCATATAAAAGAAGGTCAGCCTGAGAATCAATAAGAATTGAATTTCTTACTTTATCGTCCCAGTAGTCATAATGGGCTAAACGACGTAAAGATGCTTCAATACCTCCGATAATAATGGTACTGTCAGTAAATAGCTGTCTGATTTTCTGACAATAGACAATTGTTGCCCGATCTGGTCTTTTACCGATAATTCCCTGATCTGAATAACTGTCTTTTTTTCTTCTTTTTTTGTTGACAGTAAAATGATTGACCATTGAATCAATATTTCCGGCTGTAACCAGAAAACCAAGCCGGGGTTTGCCAAACTGTAAAAACTCATCATCCTTTCTCCAGTCTGGCTGAGATAAAATAACAACTTTATAGCCGAAGGCTTCCAGGGTTCGTGAAATAATGGCCGCACCAAAAGAAGGATGATCAACATAAGCATCACCAATAACATAAATAAAATCCGGCTGTTTCCAGCCTCTTTCCAGCATTTCTGTTCTGTTTATTGGTAAAAACATAAATAAACTTCCTCAAAAACATTATACTTTACTTTTTACCTAAGTTAAACAAGGACATTTTATAGCGTAAATATGATAAAATTAAATCAATAAAGGAGACAAGCTAATAATATGAGTAAATACATACTGGCTATTGATCAGGGAACAACCTCTTCAAGAGCAATGATAATTGATGATAATCTAAAAATTATTTCTATCACTCAGCAGGAAGTGGCTAATACTTTTCCAAAACCCGGATGGGTCCAGATGTCAGCCTCTGAGATATGGACTTCAGTTCAATATGTCTGTTTAAATGCGGTAGAAAAAGCTAAAATTAATGTTCAGGATATTAAGACGATTGGTATTACCAATCAGAGAGAGACAACAATTGTCTGGGATAAAAAGTCTGGTTTACCTGTTTATGATGCATTAGTATGGCAATCAAGACAGACAAATGAACTTTGTGAGAAGGTCGTAAGAGCTGGATATTCTGATGTTGTAAGACAGAAAACCGGTCTTCCGATTGATCCTTACTTTTCAGCCAGTAAAGTCCGCTGGATTTTAGATAATATTGAAAATGGTCAGAAAAGAGCTGATAATGGTGAACTTTTATTTGGTACAGTTGACAGCTGGCTGGTTTATAAACTGACTAATGGTAATGTGCATATAACAGATGTCACTAATGCTTCCAGAACAATGCTGATGAATTTAGATACTCTTAAATGGGACAGGGAATTGCTGGATATCTGGAATATTCCGGAGGTGATGTTGCCGGAAATAAAGGATTCCAGTGAAGTATATGGCTATACTCATTTATTTGGAACGGAATTGCCGATAGCAGCCTGTGTAGGTGATCAGCAGAGCGCTTTATTTGGTCAGATGTGTTTTGAAAGCGGCCAGTGTAAAAACACTTATGGCACTGGTTGTTTTTTGCTGTTTAATACAGGTGACAAGAGAGTGGAATCTAAAAATGGGCTGGTTACCACCGTTGGCTGGAAAATAAAAGATGAAATAGTTTATGCTTTGGAAGGCTCTGTATTTGTAGCTGGAGCAGCCATTCAGTGGTTAAGAGATGGTTTGAAAGTCATTGAAAAAGCTTCAGAGACTGAAAGAATAGCTTATGAACTAAAAAGCAGTGATGGAGTATATGTGGTTCCGGCATTTACCGGTTTAGGAGCACCATATTGGGACCAGAATGTCAAAGGAGCAATCTTTGGTCTGACAAGAGGAACAACAACTAACCATATAATCAGAGCGACATTGGAAGCACTGGCCTATCAGTCATATGATCTGATTGAAGCTATGCAGCAGGATACTGATATTACAATTACGGCTCTGCAGGTTGATGGCGGAGCCTGTAGAAATAATTATTTAATGCAGTTTCAGTCAGATTTACTGCAGACCAAAATAGTCCGGCCGGTAAACTTTGAGACAACTGCTCTAGGAGCGGCAATGTTGGCCGGTCTGGCAATTGGTATTTTCGCTGATAAAAATGATTTAATTGATAAATATGAAGTAGATCATAAATTTGAACCGGAATTGAATTCAATGCAGGTTCAAAAACTGATACAGGGCTGGAAAAAAGCCGTAAAAGCAACAATGGAGTTTTAAAGAAAATTATGGATTTTGATGATTTAAAAAAAGAATTACAGGAAATATTAATTTTCTACAGTGACGGAATAAAAAATGTCGATGAAA
The DNA here is from genome assembly GCA_050950925.1 of Erysipelotrichaceae bacterium. Lineage (GTDB taxonomy): Bacteria > Bacillota_I > Bacilli_A > Erysipelotrichales > Erysipelotrichaceae > UBA1783. The sequence continues at coordinate 331,266 of JBMNIN010000003.1, read as the reverse complement.
AAGATAATGCTTTTTTTGACGAGTTTTATGGCGAAAGAGATTGTGACGGGTATTTTAAACTCTTGGAACTGACTGAAAGATGTTATAATTCCTGTCAGAGATTCATTTATGATAATATTCCAGATGGTTACTGGCAGAATGATAAAAATGAAGAGTCAGATTCTGTCCCTGAAGATTGTTACGGCTATCTTCAGAAACATTGTGAAGATTGTCAGGATTGCGGTAATAATGAAAATCCTGATGAGTTTGATAAAGACCAGTAAAAAAGTTGTAACTGATATTTTAGGCCTGATAATCAGCAGGCCTTTTTATATGCATATTGAAAAGAAGAAATAATATAAACATGTTATAAAAATATTAATAAAAGTGCTTGCATAATTTTCAAAAATCTATATAATTGATTTTGTTTACTAATATTAAAAAAAATGTTTAGTATTTCTAAACAAAGGAGGGATTTGATGGATATAGGAGAAAGAATCAGACAACTTAGAGTTTCCAACGATTTGACTCAGGAAGAATTAGCTTCCAGATGTGAACTGACCAAAGGCTTTTTATCACAGCTGGAAAATAATCTGGCTACTCCATCACTGCCGACTCTGATGGATATCGTTGAAGCATTAGGGACAACAATGGCTGTCTTTTTTACTGAAGAAAAAGACGGTAAACTGACATTTGATGAAGAAGATTTTTTTGTTGATGAAGCAGAAGATGTTGTAATAACCTATGTAGTTCCAAATGCTCAGAAAAATCAGATGGAACCTATCATTATTGAATTACAGCCAGATAGTCAGTCAGAAATTATACATCCTAAGGAAGATGGTGAAACATTTGGCTATGTGATTAAGGGTACAATTAATTTAGTAAACGGAAAAAACACTTACAAAGTAAAACAGGGCGGCACCTTTTATTTGAAGTGTAAAAAAGATCATTATTTAGAAAACAGGACCGTAAAAGTCGCTAAAGTCTTATGGGTCTGTACGCCGCCGTTATTTTAGAGGTAGAAAGAAATGAGAAAATTAATTGAATTTAAAAACATTGTAAAAACTTTTGACAATCAGGTTGTTTTAAAGGGAATCAACTTAAATGTCTACGAAAATGAATTTGTTACTTTATTAGGTCCTTCCGGATGTGGTAAATCAACATTATTAAGAATTTTAGGTGGTTTTTTGCAACAGGATGAAGGAACTATCATTTTTGATGGAAAATGTATAGATGAAGTTCCTGCTTATAAAAGAGAGATAAACACGGTATTTCAAAGATATGCGTTATTTCCTCATCTGGATGTTTTTGACAATATTGCTTTTGGTTTAAAAATAAAAAAAGTGGCAGATGATGTTATTAATCAGAAAGTTACCCGTATGTTGTCTCTGGTCAATCTTGAAGGTTATGAACATCGTAATGTCACTCTATTATCAGGTGGTCAGCAGCAACGTGTAGCTATTGCCAGAGCTTTAGTTAACGAGCCTGAGGTTTTACTTTTAGATGAGCCGCTTGGAGCGTTAGATTTAAAGCTGAGACAGGAGATGCAGCGTGAGTTAAAAAGAATTCAGCAGGAAGTAGGAATTACATTTATCTATGTAACTCATGACCAGGAAGAAGCTTTGACCATGTCTGATAAAATTGTCGTAATGAGAGATGGGGAAATACAGCAGATTGGAACACCTTTAGAAATCTATAATGAACCAGTTAATGAATATGTCGCCAGATTTATTGGTGAGAGTAATATTATTGACGGAGTTATGGTTGAAGACTATAAAGTTAAGTTTGATGATAAATTATTTGATTGTGTTGATTTTGGTTTTAAAGAAAACGAACAGGTTGATGTTTTAATCAGACCTGAAGATATCAAAATAGTCAATAGAACGGGCGCCATGATGAAAGGTGAAGTCAAATCAGTTATCTTCAAAGGAGTTCATTACGAACTGATTGTAGAAACTATTTCAGGAGCCTCAAAAACAGTAAAAATGCATATTTTAACGGAACATGATACTTATAATGCTGAAGCCAACGAGAAAATTGGAGCCAATGATTTCTTTGTTGACTTGGAGGATGTTGATGATTTAGATGATTTTAATCTGGTTGCCAGGGCTAATGCTCAGGCTTGGGATGATAAGGAAAATGATTTGTCAATTGCCGGCATTACTCATAATATTCAAAAAGAAGTTGGTACTTACGATTGTACTTTCAGAACTAATAAAAATACCGAAATTACAATTAAGGTTTATGTAGTAGCTCCAGTGTATGTTGAGGATGCTAAAAAGAACATTGGCATCAGTGCTTTTGATTTTTTTGTTACTGCTGATGAAGTAAAAGAATCAATGGCTATTTCTACTGACCTTAAAACCTGGGCTTCTGCTGAAGCATGGAATCTACAGGATGATTCAGAAATAGAGATTACTGATGTTAAGTTTGATTTTGACACTTCTGAAATTAGAGAAGGTTCTTATGATATTACTTTTGCTACTCAGGGTAGAGAATATAAAATTGAAACAACAACAGTACATAAGGAAGGTGACAAGGTCGGTTTAGTATTTGACCGTAATGATATTCATATCATGAGCAAGATGGTGGTGTAAAGATGAAAAGTTTTAGAACTATGACATATCCATATATTATCTGGCTGACTCTGTTTGTGGTTGCGCCAATGTTAATGATAATATTTTATGCTTTTACCAATGCCGGAAATGATATGCTGATATTTAAATTTACGCTGGAAAACTTTAACAGATTTTTTCAGGACCCTGATTTTTTAAGAGTCTTATATACTTCATTAAAAATAGCCTTATTTACTACTGTTATATGTATTCTAATCGGTTATCCGACTGCCTATATAATTGCTAAACAGGATGAAAACAGGCAGGCGGTGTATATTCTGTTACTTACTTTACCAATGTGGATTAATATGCTGGTAAGAACTTATGCCTGGAAAGGAATTTTAATGAACTTTGATGTTTCAAGTGAGTTTAAAGTCTTTGTCGGTATGGTTTATAACTTTCTGCCTTTTATGATAATTCAGATTTATACCTCCCTATCAAAGATGGATAAAAATCTGCTCGATGCTGCCTATGATTTAGGTGCAGATAAAATGCAGACATTTCTGAAAGTTATTTTGCCTCTTTCAATTCCTGGTGTTATTTCAGGTATTACACTGGTATTTTTACCGGCAGTAAGTTCATTCTTTATTCCTAAGTTATTGGGTGGTGGAGATTATGTTTTGATTGGCAACCTGATTGAAAACTACTTTATAACAACGGGAGATTGGAACTTTGGCAGTGCTATTTCTTTAATTATGGCAGTCATTATTATTGTTTCAATGTACTTTACAAAGAAGATTGATAGAAAAATCGGGGAGGAGTAGACAATGGAAAAGAAAAACAAAAGTTTCTGGTCAAAATCAGGACCTAACATCTGGCTTATTTTAATTGTGCTGTTTTTCTACCTGCCAATTATTTATGTGGTGGTATTTTCATTTAACTCAACTAAAAGTTTAACCACCTTCAGTGGTTTCTCATTGCAGTGGTATGAAAAAATGTTCAGTGACAGAAAGATGCTGGAACCAATTTATTATACTGTTTTAGTTGCGGTAATTGCTACAGTGGTATCAACTGTTATTGGTACAATCACCGCTATCGGTTTATCTAAACAGAAAAAAATAGTAAGAGAGCTAATTTTACAGGTTAATGATTTACCGGTAATGAATCCAGACATTGTTACAGCTATCGGTTTAATGTTATTTTTCATTTCATTGAATATTGAAACCAGTATTTATACTTTACTGATTGCTCATATTACTTTCTGCATACCGTTTGTTATATTATCCATCATGCCAAAACTGAGAACTCTGGATGATAACGTTGCTGAGGCAGCACTGGATTTAGGAGCAACTCCTTTTCAGGCTTTAACCAAGGTTATTATTCCTCAAATCAAACCTGCAATTTTTTCAGGGGCGCTGATTGCTTTTTCAATGAGTTTTGATGATTTCGTCATTTCATTTTTCACTACTGGAACGGGAGTAAGCAATATTTCAATTTTTGTTTATTCAATGAGTAAACGGATTAACCCGACAATTAACGCTTTAAGTTCGCTGATTGTAGCAGTTGTTACCACTGTTCTTATTATTGCCAATGTCATTCCGATGATTAAGGCAAGACGTCCGCAGACAGAAGTAGTTAAAAAGAAAAGCCGACTTTCTTTTGTTCCGTATCTGGCTGGAGCACTGGCTGTCACTATATTTCTAGTATCCTTTGGAACGAAAACAACTGCTGATTTTGATCCAATTGCTGAATTTGGTTCAAACACTCTTAATGTATTCAATTACGGTGAATATATTGGTGAAGATGTAATAGCTGAATTTGAAGACATGTATAATGTTAAAGTCAATTATGATACATTTGCTTCAAATGAAGAAATGTACACCAAACTGATGAGCGGAACTTCTTATGATGTCATTATAGCTTCTGATTATATGATTCAAAAATTAATTGAAGACAATTTATTGCAACCGTTAGACAGGGACGTGCTTACCAACCTGACAGATTTATATCCTGATGCACTAAAATATATGGAATTTGATCCTGAAATGGTTTATGCTGTTCCGTATATGTGGGGAACAGTAGGTATTATTTATGATGAAACTTTAATTGATGCTGAAGATGTTGAGTCTTTGGGCTGGGATGTTTTCAAACTTGAAAAATATCATGGCATGGTTTATTTCTATGACTCTGAAAGAGATTCATTTATGGTTGCATTAAAGGCTTTGGGTTATTCTGTGAATACCAGAGATGAAAAGGAGTTACTGGAAGCTTATAACTGGTTAATTGAAATGGATAATGCTATTGATCCGGCATATGTAACAGATGAAATAATTGATGGTATTATCAACGGTGAAAAGGCATTAGGATATGTTTACTCAGGTGATGCCACTTATATGATATATGAAAATGAAAATCTCAGATTCTATGAACCGCAGCAGGGTACTAACGTCTGGATGGACTGCATGTTTATTCCAAAAGTTGCAAAAAGTCCGGAGTTGGCAAACTACTTTATAAACTATATGCTTTCATATGATATTTCTTATGTTAACTCTGAATATATCGGCTATACTTCACCGAATGAAGAAGTACTGATTGCTTTGAGTTCAGAAGATGGTGAATATTATGGCATCGATGCCTATGTACCGCGTGTCGGATATGAAAAAGATGAAACATTTGTGAATGATGACTATATCAGAAAGATAATTTCTGAATACTGGGTAAAAGTTAAGTTGAATTAATAAAAATGGGGCTGTAACGAAATAGCTGATTCAAACAATTTGAATTAGTCCTATTAAGAGGTTTCAGCCTCTTTTTTTGTTATGTTAATATTTATATGAAATATTTGTAATTTATAGGTATTTATTATTAAAAAAGTTCTAATTTGACCATTATTAAAAGAACTTCTATTATTTCTACGATAATCTAACTAGGCCTTTGGTAGTATTCGATATTTTCGGTTATGGTATTTCGATAAATTATATCCGATACATACCAACAAAAACTCCAGTTTCACATTCTCATGTTTTCTTCTGCTAAATCTATCGTATCCAAAGTTCTCTTTTATAACTCCATAAGCTCCTTCAGCCTGTATTGATCGATTGACTCTATAAAATATTCCCAACCCACTATCCAACTTAAGTTTAGCTGTCGCTTCAAATTCTTTTAATATTGGATTTACAACTATCGTTCTATTATATTTAGACTTTGTACATTCAGTCTTTAGCGGACAATCTACACATTTATCACAACTATAGTATTGATTGATTCTTGGATATCTGCTTCGTTTATCTTCACACTCTTTAACGAAGTAAAACTCATTTCCTGCCGGACAAACAGGTTGACCATTTTCACTGGTTTCCCAATTGTTTTTATTAAACTTGTTATTTTGATATTTCTTTTCTTTTTCTTTATTGTACATGGTGTACTTGATATAAGCTTCAATATCATTCTGAGCACAATAAAAGTAATTGTCATATGAACCATATCCGGCATCAGCCACTACTACCTTTGGATGTCTTTTATATAACGCTTTAAATTCCTCCATAAAACTTATCAGTGTCTTTTGATCATTTCTTTCCTGATAGATTGATCCATATTGGATATATTCATCACTTACTGCTATCTGGGCATTATATCCGGCTTTGAAGATTCCTGTTTTCATATAGTAATCTTCCTTCATATGCATCATTGTCGCATCGTTATCGGTCTTTGAACAACTGTTTCTATCAGGTCCGCACAGATTGATTCTTTCCAGACAGTTTTCAAGGGTATCCTTTAATTTATTAAAATCATCATAGATACGTTGAATATCTGTTTTTCTTCTACCTTTTCCATAAACAAAAACAATTTTCTCTTTTTCAATTATCACTTTTAACTGATTTATGATTTCTTCAACTTCATCTGGTGACCATTGTTCTTTTTTCTCTATTTCAATCCAGTCTTTAACTTTTTCTACTAAATTATTTAATCGAACAAAAGTTTTATCCCTGGTTTTAACAGCTGTCTTTTTCCAGATAAAGGTGAATTTATTGGCATTGGCTTCTATCTTAGTTCCATCTACATATACAACATCTTTATTTATATCATCTAGTAGACAAATTGACTCAAAGATATCCTTAAAAACATTCTCTATACTGTCTTTCAGGTATTTAGTTATAAAGCGTTGGATTGCCATATGACTGGGCTTTTCTTCACCCATCAGATACATAAAACGGATATCTGTCTTACAGGCTTTCTCTATACCTCTTAAAGTATAGATTTGGTTCATAAACGCAAACAGAACAATTTTTATCATCTTGAAGGGATTATATTCTTCTCTACCTTTATTTGTCTGTGCTTTAAGGTATTTACTCCAGTTTACTCCTTCCATCACTTCAAGAAAACTTCTTACCGGATCATCTTCTTCTATTTTTTTACTTAAATCCAGTGGTAAAATCATCTGATATGCGTTATAATTCTTATTGTCAGAGGAATAATTTAACCTACCTTTATTAGATTTATTCATGGTTAAATTATAACAAAAAATGTATCTTGTTTGGTTTCAAACTCGATACATTTTTTTATTATTTTGGCTGTTTATTCGTTACAGCCCCTTTTATTACCTTACCTTAAAATAAAGGTTTCTTAATTGACACCTCAGTTGGAAAAGGTATATTTATCATCAGTAATTCTGAATTTAAGTTTTCGGGTTTTAAAATAAATGTAAACCAGACTGATTATCACAATAATAATACAGCTGACAGATTTAACATATTGTTTAAAGTCGTTGTAAGCAGGATAATTTATAGAAATGAGTTTATCACCAACAGCTAAGGCGACTAATAATGCTAAAATCAGTGAAACTGTTTTCCGGTTAAAGGTCTTAGAAAGCGGAAGACCAGGGAAAACGATTAATGTTGAAATCAGAACAATCGCCAGGACAATTAAGAATAATACTAACCAGTAGCTGATTTCAGCAGCAACCCCAACAAGCAGATTATCCCATATAAATCGGAATAAAAACATCAAAAACCAGCCAACAGACCATAATGGCAACAATAAAGCTATTCTTATTGGCTGAGGAAGATTGTGTAGTAATTGCTGGCATTTAACCTTAAAAGAACTCACCTTTTTTTTATTTATGTATTTAGTTAAATCTTCTTCTTCATAAGATTCGTTAATAATTTCTGAAGGCGTATCGTAGGCGTTGTTAACAAACAAAGAAGCAGCAGTAGTAGCAGCTATTGCAGTCTTCTGAGCCTTCTTTTTTAACTCGTCCTTTTTTTCCTTATCCATAAATAAATAATATCATACTTCCTGATATAATACTATTTATTATGCTTTTAAAACAATTTAATTGATTAAAAAATAAGTTTGAGCGCAATTCTAAAATCAGTTATTTATGTTGCATTTTAGTTTTAAGTGTTATACAATAATATTCGCTGGTAATCTATGGTTCCCTAGCCAAGTGGTAAGGCAACTGACTGCAACTTAGTGATCACCAGTTCGAATCTGGTGGGAACCTCCAGCCAATAGGCAGATGTGGTGGAATCGGTAGACACGAGGGACTTAAAATCCCTTGGTATAATATACCATGAGGGTTCAAGTCCCTCCATCTGCACCATTTTTAAAATGAAAGTCTTAGATTTAGGCTTTTATTTTTTATTTAATGATTGTAAAGAGCAGTGTGATATTGATGTAATGAAAATGTAAAATCTATAAACCAATATTATTATAGTCAGTTTTATATATATTTATCTATTAATTTGTTATAATATAGATGAGCTTGTGTGGTTTTTATAAATAACTGCATAAGATAAATTTTTTAAGAAAGGAAAGGGAAAATGAAAAAATTATTTGTATTTTTGTTGACAGTTGCAATGATTTTAGGTTTTGCTGGCTGTAAACCGACTGAACCACCTTTTGAAGGTGAGACGGTCACTATTTGGCACACTTATACTGATGATCAAAAAGATACTTTAGAAAGAATTGCGGCTGAATTTACTGCTCTACACGAAGGTGAAATCCGAGTAGTTGTTCAGGCACAGGAATATTCCGGCTTTTTAAACAAAGTCTACGAATCTGTAGCCAATGGTGTTGGACCGGATATTATCTTCAACTATGCTTCTACTGCTGCAACGTATGTTGGATCTACAGAAGAAGAAACATTGGTTGTTGACTTTGATAAATATCTCAGCCAGGATTTCTCGAAATTAGTTGCTCCTGGTATTTATGCTGAAATGACGGACTTTACTGATGGAAAATTACACGTTTTACCAATGGTAACAACTGGTCCTGTTTATTTTTACAATGAAAAGATATTTGAACAGTATGGTGTGGAGGTTCCAAAAACCTGGAAAGAGGTTTTCATCACATCTAAAACTATCTGGGATAAATCTGGTCATACTGTTGTTGGTTTCGCAGTTGATTCATTAACTGACTTGTTTACCACAATTATTATGCAACATGATTTAGGCTATTATAATGAAGATAAAACCTCAGTTTTATTCTGTAATGAAAAATTAGGCTTCGTATTACAACAGTTCAAAGACGGGGTCAATGAAGGATACTTCCAATTGTCGCCTCAATCAGGAGATTATAACAGTTCTGATATGAATGCCCTGACTCTGGCTTCTTATGTTGGTTCAATTGCTGGCTTACCTTATTTAGAATATGAAGGAATTGCTGCTATACCTTTACCAAGAGAAATGGATTATGGAATGGGTGTAGTAGATTGGGCTCCAGCATGGAACAGAGGAGTAATTGTATTCAAGAGTAATGAAGCTCAGGAGGCTGCTGCTGTAAAATTTGCAGAGTACTTCCTAAATGAAGAAAATAATGCTGCCTGGGCAAAAACAATGAATGCTTTCTCGCCATATTTTGCAACTCAAAACAATCCTGATTATCAGGCAATAGTTGCTGATAATCTGGCATTGACAGCACTGGCTGGTCAAATCAACTATTCAGGTGTATTACCTAATACAAAAGGTGCTGCAGCTATAAGGACAGCTTTAGAAGAACTTATTAAAACTACTGCTGCAGGAACAGTATCAATTGAAGAAGGTCTGAAAATCTGTAAAGCAGCCTGTGAGGCAGCTTTAGCTGAGTAACTTGGTTTAAAACAGATAATTTAATAGAGGTTGTAACAGAATAGATACATTCAAAAATATGAATCAATTCTATTTAGAGGTTACGCCTCTTTTTTTACTGGACTATCAGTTGATGCAGATTTTATTACTTAATATTTACTTTCTTCTTGTATTTCATGTTTAACTATATAAAAAAATTAAGTAACTGAAGATATTGGAATAAAAACGTATTGGAATAAAAAGTTATGACAGTATTTTATTGTAATTATATTTAATATTTATATTTGATTTTGCTATAATGAACTTGTATTGGTGTGGTTTTTTATTAATAGTTACATAAAACAGTAAATTTTAAGAAAGGAGAGAAAATGAAAAAATTATTTGTATTATTATTGACATTTGCTATGATTTTATGTTTTGCCGGTTGTAAACCAACTGAACCGGTTTTTGAAGGTGAGACGATTACTATTTGGCACACTTATACTGATGATAGGAAAGATACTTTAGAAAGAATTGTTGCTGAATTTACTGCTCTACACGAAGGTGAAATCCAGATAATTGTTCAAATACAGGAAAATTCAGGTTTTTTAAACAAAGTTTATGAATCTGTAACTAATGGTGTTGGACCGGATATTATTTTCGATTATGCTTCTACTGCTACATTATATGTTGGAAATAATGAAGAAAAAACAATGATTATTGACTTTAATAAATATCTCAGCCGGGATTTCTCAAAATTAGTTGATCCTGGCATTTATGCTGAAATGACGGATTTTCCTGATGGAAAGTTACATATTTTACCAATAGTAACAACTGGCCCGGTCTTTTTTTACAATAAAAAAATATTTGAACAATATGAAGTTAAAGTTCCGAAAACCTGGAAAGAGGTTTTCATGGCATCTATTACTATCTGGGAAAAATCAAATCATACTGTTGTGGGTTTTGCAGTTGACTCAGTAACTGATTTTTTTACTACAATTATTATGCAACATGATTTAGGCTATTATAATGAAGATAAAACCTCAGTTTTATTCTGTAATGAAAAATTAGGGTTTGTATTACAACAGTTTAAAGAAGCGATCGATGATGGCTACTTCCAGCTAAATCCTCAATCAGGAAATAATAACAGTTCTGATATGAATGCCCTGACTCTGGCTTCTTATATGGGTTTATGTTCCGATTTCCCTTATTTAAAATTTGAAGGAGTTGCTGTTACACCATTACCACAGGAACTTGATGTCGGGATGGGTGTTACAAACTGGGCTCCGGCAAGTAACCAAGGCCTTATAGTATTTAAGAGTAATGAAGCTCAGGAAGCTGCTGCTGTAAAGTTTGCAGAATACTTCCTGAAACCGGAAAATAATGCTGTCTGGGCAAAAATAATGAATGCTTTTCCACCATATTTAGCAACTCAGGCTAGTGTTGATTATCAGAAAGAATTATGTAAAAATCCTGCTTTAGCATCAATGTCACGTCAAGGTACCATTTCTGCTGTATTGCCTAATATAAAAGGTGCTGCTGCCGTAAGAGAGGCATTAGAAGAGTTAATTACAACTACTGTTACAGGTACAGTATCAATTAAAAACGGTCTGGCAATTTGTAAAGCTGCTTGTGAGGCGGCTTTGGCTGAATAGCTTATTTTAAAGCTATAGTTTAATACAGAAGGAATTACTTCCTTCAGTATTTTTATTTAAGTAAATCTTAATTGCTTAAATAAAAAAGGAAAGGATAATAATTTTATGAAAATTACAATTGAAGGTTTAACAAAAAAATTTGGAGAAGTTGTTGCTGTAAAAGACTTTGATGCTGTAATTGAAAAAGGACAGCTGGTATGTCTTTTAGGTCCATCCGGATGTGGTAAAAGCACGATGCTTTATATGCTGGCTGGTATTGAAGCAGCTACAAGTGGAAAAATATTTTTTGATGATGAAGATGTGACATATATGGCTCCTGAAGAGAGAGGTGTTGGACTGGTGTTTCAAAACTATGCTCTGTATCCTCATATGACAGTTTTGCAGAATATCTGCTTTCCACTGGAAATTCAGAAAGTTCCAAAGACTGAAAGAATACAGAGGGCAAAAGAAATAGCAAAACTTGTTCAGATTGAAGAATATCTGCATCGTAAACCTTCGCAGTTGTCAGGCGGACAACAGCAACGTGTAGCTATTGCCAGAGCGCTGGTAAAAAAACCAAGACTGCTGCTGTTGGATGAACCACTAAGTAATTTGGATGCCAGATTGCGTCTGGTAATGAGAGAAGAAATCAGAAGAATCCAGCAGGAAACAAAAGTAACTACAATATTTGTAACTCACGACCAGGAAGAGGCGATGTCTATTTCGGATGTAATCTTACTTATGAAAGACGGAGAAGAGCAGCAAAGTGATGCACCACAGGCTATATATGACAATCCTGCTAATGCATTTACTGCCAATTTCTTAGGTGTTCCAGCTATAAACAATATTTATGGATTTGTAAAAGATGGCAAATTCCATACTCACGATGGCAGTGCTGTCATTGAGCATGAAGCATGTAAAAAAATTCCGGAAAATAGAAAAGTAGCTTTTGCAATTCGTCCGGAAGCTATAGAACTGGCTAAAGGTGAAACAAATTTTAAGGCTTATCTGGTGCATACCTATGCTATGGGTAAGGAAGAATTAAGCTATATGACTGTTGGAACTACTGAAATCAGGGGTTATCTGCCAAATGGAACAGAAGTAGAAAAAGAATATAATATTCATTTAAAAAATAAAGGCGTATTCATCTTTGATGAAGAAACAGGAGAAAGATACGCATGAAAACAGATTTTTTTAAAAAGCGGGATAAAAATAAGAAAGTAGAATTTACCAAAAAGTGGGAACCATTTGTTTTTCTGCTTCCTTTTGCTGTTGGTGTCACAGTTTTTACAATTTATCCTTTATTTAATGTTATTTTTATGGCATTCAAAGAAAATTTTGTCTTACTGACAGGTAAATACAGCAGTATTGGTTTAGCCAATTTTGAATATGTAATGCAGGACAGATATTTTATTCAGGGTATGCAAAACACATTCAGATATGTTTTAGTGGTAATACCCATTTCGACCTGTATTTCAGTTGTTATTGCGACACTGTTAAATAATAAAATCAAGTTTATGCCATTCTTTCAAACAGCGTATTTTTTACCAATGGTAACAAGTGCTACAGCAGTAGGGTTGGCCTGGAAATATATGTTTCATTATCAGTATGGCGTTGTTAACTACCTGCTCGGTATGGTTGGTATAAATCCAATTGCCTGGCTGACAGATGTTTCAAGTAACTTTACAGCTCTATGTGTTTATGGTGTCTGGAATATGTTGCCTTTTACTGTTGTTCTGCTATTATCAGGACTGCAGAATATTGATAAGTTATACTACACGGCTGCCAGAGTCGATGGTGCCAGTACTCTGATGATTTTCTTTAGAATTACGGTACCAATGCTTTTGCCGACAATTTTTTTGACAATGGTTGTCAATTCAATCAGTGCTTTTAAAGTTTTCCATGAATTATTTCCATTATGGTCAGGTCAGCCTGGTATAGCCTACAACCTGTTTACGGTAGTGTATTATATTTTCTATCAGTTTAGAGGTCTGACACCTCCACAATATGGCCGTGCAGCGGCAGCGGCAGTAATATTATTTATTGTTATCTTTATCTTTACAAGGATTCAGATTTGGATACAAAAGAAATTCAGTAATTAGGAGGTCCTGAAATGAGAGCAAAGAATACTATTAAATACATCATTTTATATCTGGTTTTGGGAATTGGTGCTGTGTTTATGATTTTTCCGTTTTTTTGGATGATTACCGGAGGTTTTAAAACTGCTCAGGAAATTGCAGCTTTTCCACCACTTTTGTTTCCAACACATTTTAATTTGGACAACTTTAAATTCGCCTTAGAGACTGCTCCATTTGCCAGATATTTTGCCAACTCAGTTGTAGTTACTGTCAGTTCAGTAACATTAAGCACTTTTACAACTATTCTGGCAGCTTTTGCTTTTTCAAGATTGGAGTTTAAAGGCAGAGATACAATTTTTACCCTGTTATTGGCATTAATGATGGTACCATTTGAAATGATTGTTATCACAAACTATCGTACTATTATTAACATGGGTTTATTAAATACCAGAGTAGCTTTAATTATCCCGTTTACCTCAAGTATTTTCTACACTTATATTTTGCGCAACTTCTTTATTTCAATTCCGGATTCGTTATATAAAGGTGCAAAAATAGATGGTTGCAGTAACTGGCAATATTTATGGAAAGTTATGGTACCAATGGCCAGGCCATCACTTGTGACAATCATTCTGTTAAATGGTATTGCTGCCTGGAACAGTTTCTTCTGGCCAATGTTAGTTACCAATACCAGTGATGCCAGAACGCTGCCATTTGGCTTATATACCTTTATGACTGAAGGCGGAGCACGAAACGAGTATATGATGGCTGCTGCTACAATTGTCGTTTTACCGATGATGATACTGTTTCTGTTTGCCAGAAAATATATTGTTACCGGTGTAAGCAAGGGCGGATTAAAAGGGTAAGATATTTATTTTTAATTAAACAGATTTTAAAAATCGAAGAACTTAATCTTCGATTTTTTCAACCAGCTGTCCATTTATCAGATAATAATCAACATTTTCTTTTGGCAGAAAATGTTTTGCTTTAACCGGATTTAAAGCTTCAGGATTTTTTGAATGTACTGCTACTACAGATTTCGGATTTAATTTTTGGATGTAATAAGCCAAATGATTAGGGTAGGCATGCGAAAATGAATATAAGTTAATATAAGAGAAGAAATTCCAGTGTAACTTGCTTATAATATTTTTCATTATTTTGTAATGCTTTTGTTCCTGTATCAGTGGTTGTCCAAATAAATGAAAGTATATTCCATTGATGCCATCATAGTCTGTTAACTCCAATATATTATTGTAGGTGTTTTGAATAAAGTACCGATCTGGATTTTTTAAGATTTCTCTTTTATGAATAATAGAATTATTTTCGATTGTTTTCTGATAGAAATCAAATTGCAGGTTGTTGCTTGGAAACATTACATTTACTGACATATTCAACATCTCGTTGATAATATAAGCTGTATGCGGCTCAAAGACAGCTGTGCGGTTGTATTCTCTGGCAATCTTAATAATGTTTTCCAACATTCTGATATCACGATGATAGAGATTGAAAATAGCTATTCCCTGATGATAATTCAGTTGTGCTTTTATATCATCATAGATATTTTGTTCAGTGAACATACCTTTTAATATTTCTTTAGATGGAGCATTTAATCTTTCTATTTCATTTTTTGAATAGAAAAATTCATCAGAAGAAGTGGTTGTGCTATCGACAATCAGCAAATCGATTTTTTGTTCACTCATCTGTTGTACAATCTGCCAGGCTGTGTTGTTTTCCAAACCATGGAATCTGATATCACCTGAATAAACAATAGTACTGTCCTTTGTCTTGATTAAAAAGCCTGCTGAACCGATACAGGTATGATCTGCGAAGCAGGGGGTGACTTCAATTTCTCCAACTGTTATTTTCTGATTATATTCAAAAGCGTTGTAATCCCTGATATATGGTTCTTCCTGTATGTCTTCTAAAGTCTGCTTCAATTTCAAACCTGAACTATGCAGATAGACAGGAACAGAGCAATCAATTTTATCAATTTCGGACATATGGTCTTTGTGACAATGTGAAATAAAGACAGCTGTCTGATATGGGCTATTTTCTGCAGGTTTCAAACTGATGTCATCTAAATCCTTTTGGCTGTAAAGATAATCAATCGATGGAGCTTTTTTTAACAGCAAAGCATCCTTAACTCTATTTTTATTCCTTGCTAAGACAGTTCCATCATAAATCTGGTTTAAGGGATCAAATGGGGCGCCAAAATCAAAGATTACTCTGGATTTATTAAAGGTAATCATTATTATCACGCCCGTTCCATGTAAACCTCTGATAAAGTTGATTTTCGTTTTCACTTTATTACCTCCAGTTTTTTGCTCTGATGATTATAGATGTATGTTTTGTTTTGTTTACAGAGAAAATAATTGGCTTTGCTGACTTCACCAAACAGTTTTCTCTGCGGACAGTGGGTAGGGATCAGCAATTTCGGTTGGATTTCACTTACATACCATAAAAGCTGATTGGCAATGGCATGTGGATAAAAGGTTCCATCTTTACCATCGTAAATGTGCTGATAGGTAATATTTGCAATTTCCAGAATCATTTGCAGCTTATTGAATTGCGGATCATAATCTCCCAAAGGAGTACCGGAGTGATGAAGATATAAGGCTTTAATATTTCTGTAATCTAACAGTTCCAGAATATTTTCCAGAGTATTCTGGACTATATACTTATCAGGATTGTTTAAAACTTCTTTTTTATCAATAATAGTATTGCTTTTAATCACTTCTGTCAGATATTCAGGATAACTGTCTTCTTTGCAGGTGTCTGGAATCATTACATGATAGCTTTCATTAAAGAATCTGTTTAAGATATAGGCGCTTTTCGGTTCAAATACCAGGGTTCTGCCGCTATTTTCAGCAAAATCAGACCAGTTTTGAGCATGACACATTTCACGATGATAGTAGTTAAAGATAATTAAACCGTCATAGTCATTGATTATCTGTTGAGTTCTTTTTAAAAGTCTTTCTTCAGTGATTACTCCTTTCACCGGCTTGAAACTCGGGAATATTTCCTTTTCATATCTGGTTGTCTGTTTAAGCCAGTGGGGTAAAAAAGCAGTCCCTTCACAAACGAGTATGTCAATCTCTTTTTCTTGTAAAAACTGAATTTCTTTAATAATGTTATCTTCATAAATCCCGTAGATGAAGATATCACCAGTATAGTGAATTTTTAAATCAGGAGTTTCAATGTAAAAAGAGTAGTCCTGATAACTTTTCCAGTTTAAACAGAATGATTTAACATAGATTTCACCAATTTTTATTTCGTCGGGAATATCGGAGTAAACTTCTCTTTTAGAGAAAATACTATCACCAATATCTTCTAAGGCTTTCTGAATTATTTGAGCATTTTTGGATAAATAGACATCAATGTTATTGCTTATAATTCCCATATTTCCCATATGGTCTAAATGTAAGTGGGTAATAAAAACAGCTGTCTGTATTTCTGATTTTTCTGCCGGCAGTAAATCTAAACTCCCAATTTCTTTTTCAGCATACAGTCCATCAATTTCCGGAATGTCGTTAATCCATAGGCCATCTTTAATGTAACTGTTTCTTTTATTAACGTTGCCATCATATAGATTGAAATCAGGGTTATAAGTTGATCCTATTTCCATTATTATTCTTGAGTTTCGATAAATGACTTCCATCACTACACCACCCACAGTATCCAAACCACTGTAGAAAGTTATTTTTGTTTCTGTTTTCATATAATCTCCTGCCTATCATTATAACAAATCCTTATATATTTTGTGCTATAATAGGCGATATAGAGGACAGAAAAATGAAAGTAAGAAACAATTATGATGAATGTTTGACCAATGTAGCCTGTTCAATAAGGAAGTATTTTGAACTTGATTATCATCATAAGACAATTAAAGAAATTGATGATTTACTGGAGAAAAAGAAACCGAAGAATGTTATTTTACTTTTGTTTGATGGTATGGGTTCTATTATTTTAGATAAGGCATTGGACGAAAACAGTTTCTTCAGGAAAAACAAAGTTAAAGATATCACTTCCGTATTTCCGGCAACTACTACCGCAGCAACTAATTCTATAAAAACAGGTTTAAACCCCAGTGAACATTGCTGGCTGGGATGGAATACCTATATAAAAAGAATTGATCAGACTGTTACGCTGTTTCTAAGTTCAGAAAAAGGGAAAAATGAGAAAAGCGAAAAGTTTAACGGAATTATTGATGAATATGAGCCGGATTTTATTACCGACCTGATAAATGAGGCTGGGAAATATGAAGGAATAGAGATAAGTAATTTTGGTGATATCTCTTATCAGAATACTGATGAAATGATTTCTATCATTCTGGGACAATGTGAATACGGTGGCCGAAAATATATGTATGTCTACGATTCTCAGCCAGATGCTATTATTCATGAATATGGTCCTTATTCTTCATATGCCAAAAGAGAAATAATCTTAAGAAATGAAAAAATTGAAAAGATGTGCGAAGAGCTGACTGATACGGTTGTTATTATTTTAGCTGATCACGGTCATATAAAAGTTGATAATATTTATTTAAAAGATTATCCTGATATCTGCAGTCTTATGGAAAGAACTACCTCAATTGAGCAGAGAGCAGTGTCTTTTAAAATAAAAGAAAATCAGCATAAATTATTTGAAGAAAGATTTAATCATTATTTTTCGGAGTATTTCTCTCTATATTCCAAAGAAGAAATTATAGATTCCAGAATTTTCGGTGATGGTAAGGTACATGAAAACTTTGAGTATGCGATTGGAGATTTTATCGCTATTGCTGAAAGCAGTAATAAATGTTTATTGACGGACGGAGATTTCCCGATGTTTTCTCATCATGCCGGTTATACTGACGAAGAACTTTATGTTCCTTTAATTATTGTAGACAGAGTTTAGCAAAAATAATATCTTATTTTAAAGCAGGATTTACCATGACAGGCAATTTTGGGACATTAGAAGAATTAGTAACTGAAGATAATTATTCATTTGTTTAGACAGTTCAAAAGATGTGCGCGGTTCTTCATAATGTTGAAGAAAATAAAGAAAAATATATGGTATCAATAGATATTTATGATTAAATATTTGATATGAAAAAAAATAAACTGCTTTAACTGGTGAAGGCACCAAGAAGTAAAGACATTGTTTATGATGCGCTGACAACGGTTTTTAAGATAAGGATGGGATTAAAATGTTATCAGATTTATTCAGTCCAAAAATAGGACGGGGTGAAAAGTGGTAATTTGGAAAATCATGGTCCTGATAAATTTAAAAGAGAGATAGGTATATTATGTATTCAAAAAGGATAAATTTAAAAACAACGGTAAATACAAGAGATTTAGGTGGAATAGTTAATAAGGATGGTTTAAAAATCAGGGAAAAGAGACTTTATCGCAGTGACGAACTGGCTTATTTAAGTCATGGAGATGCTGTTACTTTGTATGAAGATTATAACTTAAGAGTAATAGTTGATTTAAGGAATTGCCGTGAAATGAAACAAAGAAAAGATGTTATCATTCTGGACCAGAAATATGTGGAAAATACTCTTTTATTGGAGGGTGCTGTCGGAATTTCTTATGATGAAGAAACTTTAAAAAAGAAAAAAGATTTCTGGCTTAAAGCCAACCTGATTCCTGAGTATGCCAAACAGGGGATGGAAAACTTTTATCGTGAGATGGTTGATGACCATGGAAGTGCAAAACTCGGTATTTTTTTGAAAGAAGTTTTAAATAATGATGCTGCTACTTTATGGCATTGTGCTGTTGGGAAAGACAGATGCGGTGTAGCAACGGCAGTGCTGTTAAAGGCTCTTGATGTCGATGATGAAAATATTATGATAGATTACCTGTATACCAATCACTGTTATAGACCGGGATATGTACCAAAAGATACTGTCAGAGACTGGTATGATTATGCTCATCGCGATTATTTAGAAGTGGTAATTGAAGAAATTAAAAAGAGATATGGTGATTTTGACAATTTTTTAATCACGGGCTGTGATTTCTCTATTGAAGAAAGAGAAAGACTTAAGAAAAAGTATTTAGAAAAGTAGGTGAGAGTTTATGGATTTTAATAAGTTACTGGAGCATTTAAAAGAGAATGTTTATGTGATTATAAGTGATTTACTGTTAATCGCAATTGTTTTTTTATTAGCCAGAATTATACTTGTTCAAATTAGCAGATTTACCAATAGAGCAATTGAAAAAAGTAAAGAACTGGATGATAAACAGCAGGCAAAAAGTATTGTCACATCGATGACATTGCTTAGAAGTATTACCAGATATGTAATATATTTTATTGCTGTTGCAGTAATTTTATATAAGTTGGGTTTTGGTAATGTGCTGAGCAATTTATTGGTTACTGCCGGTATAGGTTCTCTGGCAATATCTTTTGGTGCTCAAAGTGTTATTCAGGATGTGGTTACAGGTATGTTTCTGATTTTTGAAAGACAGTATGCAGTCGGAGATCTGGTTAAAATAGGTGAACATACCGGATTGGTTACCGCAATTTCCATGCGTGTAACTTATTTAGATTGTCTAGGTAAAAAAGTAATCATTCCTAATGGAAAAATCTCAGAAGTAGTAAATTTTTCTAATGACCATTCAGTATTTGAATTAACTATTCCAGTCAGTTACAATGAAAATCTAAGCGAAGCAATTAATTTTCTGAAAAATATATTGGATAAATACTATAAAGAAAACAGAGAGTTATTTATTGAAGAACCTGAAATCTTTGGAGCGACTAATTTTAATGCTAATGCTGTCGATGTTTATATGCGTGGTAAAGTTGTCAACATGAAACATTGGCAGGTTGAAAGAGAATTAAGGCTGATATTCAAAGAAGAAATGGATAAAAAGGGTATGTACATTCCGTTTGCGCAGATTGTTATCCATAATGAAAAATAATGCTTGAATTTTTTTTACAGGTATTATAAAATGGCTTCAAGCAGGGAGAATGTTATGAAACACTTATATTCAGAAAAAATGATGATGGATATGATGATGAACATGGGTATGCGCATGTGTTTTAAGTGTGAGTAACGTCTGATAATCCTGATTTTTTTAAAAAGTAGAAACGGGGTGTTATTGGACACCCTGTTTTTTTATTTGAAAGAAAGATGAACAGATTACCTGGATTGCTGATAAAATTCAACTTTAATTAAGAGAGAATATGAAAGGGGAGATTATTCAGATTAAAGTTGAATTATTACATAGATTAAAAAAAAGGAGAAAAACATGAAAAAATTATTTATCAAATTATTAACAGTTGCATTATTATTATTTATAACAGGTTGCGGACCTGAACAGAAATCAATTACTATTGCTGTTCCAAATGATACAACTAACGAAGCAAGAGCTCTATTACTGCTTCAGGATTTAGGCTTAATTACCCTGAAAGAAGGTGCTTCAATTACAGCTACAATTAATGATATTGCTGATAATCCTTATGGGATAAAATTTAATGAAGTTGAAGCTGCCCAGCTGCCAAATATATTACAGGATGTTGACTATGCCGTTATTAACTCAAATTATGCTATCAGTGCGGGTATTAATCCTGTTAAAGATTCTTTAGGTATTGAAGGCGGTTCTTCTTTCTATGCCAATATTCTGGCAGTTAAAGAGGGAAATGAAAATTTGCCTGAAGTTAAGGCCCTTGTTGCTGCTTTGCAGTCTGAAAAAGTAGCTGATTTCATTTTGAACACTTATGGCGGTTCTGTCGTCAGTGCAGTTGACGATTTAACTGATGGATATGATGATACAATTGATTATGCCGCTTTAGCAGGTGTAACAATTTCAGTTGCCTGTTCTCCAACTCCACATGCTGAGATTTTGGCGATTGTAGAAGAAATATTGTCAGAAGTCGGTATTATTCTGGATATTCAGGAATACACCGATTATGTTGTTCCTAATAATGTTGTTGAAGATGGAACAGTTTTAGCTAACTATTTCCAGCATTTGCCATATCTGGATGATTTTAATGAACAAAATGGAACACATATTGTTTCAGTAGCGGCTGTCCATGTTGAACCACTTGGTATCTATGGTGGTAAGCAGACAAGTTTAGATGCTATCTATGATTCAAATAAGTAATTTATCAAAAATATTTAATAATGAAATTGAAGCAATTAAAGATATCTCTTTGACTATTGATGAAGGAGATATCTATGGCATCATTGGTTTATCTGGAGCTGGTAAAAGCACGCTGGTAAGATGCATAAGTTTACTTGAAAAGCCTACCACTGGAACAATTGAAATAGATGGCGTCGATTTGACGAAACTGAATGAAAAACAGTTGAGAGAAAAAAGAAAAGAAATCTCGATGATATTTCAAAGTTTCAATTTATTGAGTCAGAAAAACTGTCTGGATAATGTCTGTCTTCCACTTATTATTTCTAAAGTAAATAAAAAAGAAGCAGAAAAAAGAGCTTTAAAACTTCTTGATATTGTGGGAATAAAAGATAAGGCTTATGCTTACCCAAGTCAACTGTCAGGTGGTCAGAAACAGAGAGTTGCGATTGCCAGAGCACTGGCTACAAATCCTAAAGTGTTATTGTGTGATGAAGCTACCAGTGCCTTAGATCCGACTACGACCTCTTCAATTTTACAATTGTTAAAAGAAATCAATCAGAGGCTCAATATTACAATCATTGTCATTACTCATCAGATGAGTGTAGTTGAAAGTATCTGCAGGCATGTGGCAATACTTGATAATGGTATTGTTGCTGAAAAAGGTGAAGTAAGTAATGTATTCTCTAATCCGCAATCTGCAGCAGCCAGAAGACTGGTGTTTCCGGAAGGCTATGATGATAAACTGATTACTTCTAATGAAAATGTCAGGTTTATTCGTGTTGTCTTTGATGGTGATATCGCTACAAACAAACCGCTTGTAGCTTCAATGGCAGTTGAAGTACAGGTTGTTGCTTCCATTGTTTATGCATCAACCAGGAGCATTGGTGGAGTAACCTATGGTTCATTGCTACTGTCGGTAGAAAATGATGACAGAGTTATTAAAAAAGCATTAGATTACTTTACTTTGAATGGAGTAAGTGCCAGGGAGGTATTTCTGAATGTTTAGTATTGAGAAAATTAAAGAAGCCTTAGAAATCGTAATCAGTCAGTTCCCATTAGCTTTATGGGAGACGATATATGTAACCTTGCTTGCGACACTGTTTGCCACAGTTATCGGATTGCCTTTAGGAGTGCTGCTGGTAACTGGCAGAAAAGATGGAATCAGGCCACTGCCGGTTTGGCTTAACAGATTTATTGATTTGTTTATCAATATTTTAAGATCAATACCATTTCTGATTTTAATGATTTTGGTTTTTCCGCTAACCAGAGCTATTGTCGGGACTACTGTTGGTACAGTTGCTTCAATTGTGCCATTGGTAATTGCTTCGTTTCCTTTTATTGCCAGACTTGTAGAAAGTTCTTTAAAGGAAGTAGATCTGAATATTATTGAAATGGCTCAGTCAATTGGAGCAACACCCCTACAGATAGTTGTCAGAGTAATGCTTCCGGAAGCTCTTCCTTCACTGCTTCAGAATTTAACTATTGCGACAACAACCATATTAGGTTATTCAGCAATGAGTGGAATAATCGGTGGTGGAGGACTTGGTAAGATTGCCATCAACTATGGGTATTACCGTTATAAGTATCTGATAATGTTATTTGCGGTTATCGTATTGGTTTTACTGGTGCAGATTTTCCAAAGTATTGGAAGTCATGTTGCTACAAAGAGTGATAAAAGATTAAAATAGTAGAGAATGGTCTCTGCTATTTTTAAGATAGGAGTTATTTTATGAGAATTATTGATTTGCATTGTGATACCGTAACTAAAATATATAATGACGGTCAGAGTCTGTATGACAATAATTGTCATTTATCAATTAAAAAAATGCTGCAGGCAGATTATATGATGCAGTGTTTTGCTGTTTTTGTTCATTTAAAAGATACAGACAGCCCCTATCTGCAATGTCTAAAATTCATTGATCATTTTAAAAAAGAAATGGAAAACAATAAGAATTATATTAGACAGGTTTATTGTTATGATGATCTGATTAAAAACATTGATGACAATGTATTAAGTGCCTTATTAACCGTAGAGGAAGGAGCAACTATTGAAGGTGATTTAAAAAAACTTGAAAATCTATATGATTCAGGAGTCAGAATGATGACCTTAACCTGGAATTTTGAAAATGAAATCGGTCATCCGAATCATATGGCTGATTCTGAAAGTTGGAAAGAAGAGATAGAGAAAGGTTTAACTGATTTTGGAAAAGAAGTTGTCAGAAAAATGAATGAACTGGGAATGATTATTGATGTGTCTCACGGTTCAGATAAACTTTTTTATGATGTCATTGAATTATCAGATAAGCCAATAGTTGCTTCGCATTCCAACAGTAGAGAAGTATACTATTGTCCAAGAAATCTGACAGATGAGATGCTTTTAAAACTTAAGAAAAATGGAGGAGTAACTGGAATAAATTATTGTCCATCTTTTGTAAGCAAAGAAGCTGACATTGATCAAATCCCGATGATAGTAAAACATATCAGACATATAGTCGATGTGGCAGGAATTGAAACAGTTGCCTTAGGATCTGATTTTGACGGCATAGAAACTCCGACAACTCTATCGGATTGTTCAAAAATGACTCTTCTAACCCATGCGTTAAGAAATGAAGGTTTCAGTGAGGATGATATTGACAAGATTTATTATAAAAACTTCCTGAGAGTATTTTCAAAAAATTGTAAAAAATAATATTTTTTATTCAAAGAAAGAATGTGATAAAATATGCGTATGAAATAAGGAGAATAATATGAAGTTTGGATTTGGTTTAATGAGATTGCCGATTGTTAATAATGACGATAAGCAGATTGATATGAAACAGTTTTGTGCTATGGCAGATGATTTTATTGCTGCTGGAGGGACATATTTTGATACCGCTTATATTTATCATGGCGGTAACAGTGAATCAGCATTTAAAGAAGCTGTGGTCAATAGATACAAGCGAGATATGTATACTATTGCTGATAAAATGCCAATGTTTCTTGTTAAGGAAGAAAATCAGTTGGAAAAAATATTCAATGAACAGCTTGAAAGATGCGGTGTTGAATATTTTGATTATTACCTGCTTCATTCCTTAACCCAGGCTCATATAGAAACTGTTGAAAAGATAAATGCAGTTGATTTTATATTGAAAAAGAAAGAATGTGGATATATAAAAAAGGTCGGTTTTTCTTTTCACGATACTGCCGAGGTTTTAGATAAGTTTCTGACAAAGTATCCGGAAATGGAATTTGTTCAATTGCAGATAAATTATTTGGATTATGAAACTGATGATATACAATCGAGAAAATGTTATGAAATAGCTGCTAAACATAATAAACCGGTTGTCGTTATGGAGCCTGTTAAGGGTGGTTTATTAGCTGAGTTGCCAGAAGAAATTGCCAGAGTTTTAAAAAAGAGAGATAAAAATGCTTCAATGGCCAGCTGGGCAATCAGGTTTGCAGCAAGTTTGGAAAATGTAAAAGTTGTTTTATCAGGTATGTCAAATATGCAGCAGATGGAAGATAATCTTTCCTATATGAGAGAATTTGTTTCTTTATCTGACGAAGAAAAAAGACTTATTCTGGAAGTTGGAGAAGCCGTTAAAAACTATACTACTATTGCCTGTACAAAATGTCGTTATTGTGAAAATAACTGCCCAATGGGACTGGCGATTGCTGATTATTTTGAACTTTATAATGATTACAAACGTTATGGTAACGCATTTCTAAAAACAGCTGTAGAAAGATATAATAAACTGACAGTTGACAGAGCTAAAGCCGGTGAATGTTTAGAATGTGGAGCATGTGAAGATGCCTGTCCTCAACATTTAAAAATCAGGGATTTTTTAGCAACAATAGCCAGTGCCTTTGAATAAAATAAAAAGACTGTAGATCTGATTCACACTACAGTTTTTTTATGCTTCATAGTATTTTAATTGACTAACGGCGATTATTTCTTCTTGAATTTACAATTGATATATATCGGAATAAAGTTAACAAAGCTGACAGAAGACCGACAAAATATGTCAGTGCTGCAGCATCTAAAACTTTTTTACCGGCACTTCTTTCTTCATGAGTATAAATGCCGAGTTCATCAACTAATTTTAAGGCTCTCTGTGAAGCGTCTATTTCAATTGGTAAAGTAATCAGATGAAACAGTACAATTACAGAAAAAAGTATTATACCAAAATTAGCCAAATCTAAAACATCAAGGGCCAGACCCAAAAAAATTGTGACATAAGACAGATAGCTGACAATATTAGCTACAGGAACCATTTTGGTTCTAATAATCACTGGCATATATCCTTCGGCATGCTGAATAGCGTGTCCGCATTCATGTGCGGCAACCGCTACTGATGCGATAGAACTGACATTATAGACCTCTTCTGAAAGTGAGACGGTTTTATTGGCAGGATTATAGTTATCAGTAAGATTTCCAGGAATTGAAACAACCTGCACATCTGAAATATTCCTGCTTCTTAAAATTGTATTGGCAGTAATTGCACCATTATAATTACTTGCTACAGAATATTTAACATATTTATTGAATCTTGATTTAACTAAAAAAGAAGCAAATAATGATATCGCAAGTAATGCAAAAGCAGCGTAATAGTACCACATATTAAATACCTCCTTACCTATAATAACATTATTTTAAAAAAACTGAAAATATATTCTTTCTGATATACATATTATGTAGATTGGAAATAAGATTATATGAAAAGATTTACATAGTAATGAAAAATATTATGAAAAATTGTGAAATATACGTGAAGTTTATATTGAAATTTCCTCCTTAAGGCATTATTATTATATATGTTATCCTAAATTTATAGGTGGAGGGAAAGATTATGAAAAAATTTATTACTTTGTTACTGGTATCATTATTGGCCATCACAAGCTTAAGCGGTTGTAATAATAACGGTAATAACAATGAACCGAAAACAATTAAAATTGGTGCTTCCGGACCATTAACTGGCGGAGCCGCTATTTATGGTGTAGCAGTTAAAAATGGAGCAATGTTGGCTATTGCTGAAATTAATGCATTAGGTGGACTGCAACTTGAACTTAATATGCAGGATGATGAAGCAGATTCAACAAAAGCTGATACAGTATATGATGTATTGTTAGACTGGGGAATGCAGATAAGTATGTTTACCGTTACTTCAGGAGCTGGAACAGGTGTAGCTCCAAGATATGATGAAGACCATATCTTTGCTTTAACACCTTCTGGCAGTGCACCGGCACTTGTATACAGTGATACAAAAGTTTATGAAACTACATTCCAGATGTGTTTTTCAGATCCTAACCAGGGTGTTGGTTCTGCTGATTATATCAAAGAACACAATCTTGGTACAAAAGTAGCAATCATCTATAAGAGTGATTGTGTATATTCAACAGGAATTACTCAGAAGTTTGTTGACAGAGCTGCTGAAATCGGATTAAAAATCGTCTTTCAGGGAGCATTTGATGATTCAAGTGCAACAGATTTCACAACTCAGCTGCAGGGTGCAAAAGCTGCAGGTGCAGATGTATTATTTTTACCTATTTACTACACTCCAGCTTCTTCAATTTTAAAACAGGCAGCTGATATGAGTTATGCACCAATTTTCTTTGGTGTTGATGGTATGGATGGTATTCTGACAATGGATGGCTTTGATACTTCTTTAGCTGAAGGTGTATATCTATTGACACCATTTGCAGCTGATGCAACAGATGAATTAACTGTACATTTTGTCACTGAATATCAGAAAGCTTATGGCGAAACCCCTAACCAGTTCGCTGCTGATGCTTATGATGTTGTTTATGCTTTATATCAGGCATTAAAAGCTGGTAATGTAACATATGATATGGATGCAAAAACAATTGCTGATATCATGATTGAACAGTTTACAACCATGACATTTGATGGTGTAACTGGAACTTCAGTTACATGGGCAGCTAATGGTGAAGTCAGTAAGGCTCCAAAAGCTGTTATCATCCAAAACGGTGTTTACGTTAATGCTGAGTAATTTGTTAATTATTTAATTAAAAGTTAAAGGTTGCCTGAAAAAAATGGCAACCTTTAAACATATTAAAAATATTAGAAAAGGAGTTGAGATTATGGCTTTTTTATCATATCTGATTAATGGAATGGGCTTAGGAAGTGTTTATGCAATTATTGCATTAGGTTATACAATGGTCTATGGTATCGCAAAGATGCTAAATTTTGCTCATGGAGATGTCATTATGATTGGAGCTTATACTTCTTTTTATTGTTTGACATTTTTCAATGTAACAACTTTTGCCAGTATTCTGATAGCTATTATAGTCTGTACACTTTTAGGTATTCTGATTGAAAGACTGGCATACAAACCTTTAAGAAAAGCATCTTCCTTATCAGTTTTGATTACTGCTATCGGTGTTAGCTACTTTCTGCAAAACCTTGCGCAGATATTATTTGGAACTGACCCCAAGGTTTTTCCTGAACTAATGAGAAATTCAACTTTTTCTTTGCTCGACGGGCAGCTGACACTTTCATATAAGACACTGATTACCGTTATAGCATGTATTTTAATTATGATTTTTTTAACTGTTTTCGTTAATAAGACTAAAACAGGTAAAGCTATGAGAGCCTGTTCTCAGGATAAAGAAGCTTCCCAACTGATGGGGATAAATGTTGATAATATAATTTCGATGACTTTTGCTATTGGTTCCGGACTGGCAGCAATTGCAGCAGTTCTGTTATGTATGACTTACTCAACTTTTACTCCGACTTTAGGTTCAATGCCTGGAATAAAAGCATTTACCGCTGCTGTTTTTGGAGGTATTGGTTCAATTCCAGGAGCATTTGTTGGTGGTTTACTTTTAGGTATAATTGAAACACTGACTAAAGCTTATCTGTCAACTCAATTGTCTGACGCAATTGTATTTATGGTGTTGATTATTGTTTTATTGATTAGACCGACGGGTTTGTTAGGTAAAAAGGTACATGAAAAAGTATAGGAGGGTCTTATGGAAAAGACATTAGGAAAAATATTTGATAAAAAACATATCTCCCGTACAATTTCATACCTGGTTGTAATCGGTGGCTTTATTATTGTTCAACTGTTAATGAATACAGTAGGGATTAAGAGTCTGTTCAGATCACTTCTGGTACCTACATGCTGCTATATTGTTGCTGCCTTATCACTTAATCTGGTTGTTGGTGTTTCAGGAGAATTATCTCTCGGTCATTCTGGTTTTATGTCAGTTGGAGCTTTTACAGGCATCATTATCTGTGGTGTTTTAGAACCATATTTAGCGCTGAACTGGTTGAGACTGCTGATTGCTATGTTTGTTGGTGGAATAGTTGCCGGCATTGTTGGTTTACTGATATCAGTACCGGTATTAAAACTGCAGGGTGACTATCTGGCAATTGTAACCTTAGCTTTTTGTCAGATAATCAAAAGTCTGCTAAATAATGTTTATCTGGGTGTTGATGCTGAGGGTCTTCATTTCAGTTTTATCGAAAACAGAGTTTCATTGATGCAAGGTGGCAGAATGCTGCTTTCTGGACCGATGGGAGCAACAGCTACTACAAGACTGGCAACATTTACAGCAGGATTTTTACTGATAGTATTTTCTTTACTGATAATATATAATCTGACTTATTCTCGTTTTGGCAGATCAATTATGGCTGCCAGAGATAATAGAATTGCTGCTGAATCAGTTGGAATTCATATCAGAAATACAAAAATGTTGGCTTTTGTAATTTCGGCGGTTTTAGCCGGAATGTCAGGTGCTCTTTTTGGTTTAAACTATTCAACTCTTCAGCCGGCAAAATTCGATTTTAATCTTTCTATTTTGATTCTTGTCTATGTGGTTTTAGGCGGTCTCGGCAATATGACCGGTACGATTATTTCAACAATGATTTTATATGTTTTGCCAGAGTTGTTAAGAGGGCTTCAGGATTATAGAATGCTGATTTATTCAATTGTTTTAATAGTGATTATGTTAGTCACTAACAATCAGACTTTGAAAGAAAAAAGCGAGGCTATTATCATTTTGATTAAATCTAAGTTTGTAAAGAAAGGAAGTGCAGCAAATGACTAAACTGGTACAATATCCAAGTGGTGCTTATGTTTTAGAAAGAGATGCAGGTAAAACTCCGGTTTTGGAGACCTATCATTTAGGCATTGATTTTGGCGGATTAAGTGCGGTTAATAATTTTAATATAATTGTTGGTCCGACTGAAATCTCAGGACTGATTGGTCCAAATGGTGCCGGTAAAACGACAGTATTCAACCTGCTTACAAAGGTGTATCAGCCTTCTAAGGGAACGATTCTGGTTAATGGACATGATACCATTAAAATGAGCACTGTTGATGTCAATAAAGCAGGTGTGGCCAGAACTTTTCAGAATATCAGATTATTTGAAAAAATGAGTGTTATTGATAATGTAAAAGTGGCTATGAATAATTCGATGCATTATAATCCTCTGACTGCAATTTTTAGAACACCAAAATACTATAGAGAAGAAAAAAGAATTCACGGGAAAGCCCTGGAATTATTAGATATTTTTAATATGTCGGATTTAGCAGAAGTTACAGCGGGTTCTTTACCATATGGTGCTCAAAGAAAACTGGAAATTGTCCGTGCTTTAGCTACTAAACCGTCATTATTGCTTTTGGATGAACCGGCTGCCGGAATGAATCCAAACGAAACTAAAGAGTTAATGGAGACAATAAGAGGGATTAGAGATAAGTTTAATATCGCAATCATCTTAATTGAACATGATATGTCTTTAGTCATGAACATATGTGAAGGAATTGCGGTACTTAATTATGGAAGAATTATCGCTAAAGGTACACCTAAAGATATTCAAAATAACCCGATAGTTATTGAAGCGTATTTAGGTAAACCGGAACAGGAGAATTAGTTATGGCATTATTGGAAGTTAATGATATCAATGTTTATTATGGTTCAATTCATGCCATAAAATCAGTTTCTTTTGAAGTAAATGAAGGCGAAATTATTTCTTTAATCGGTGCAAATGGTGCCGGAAAGACAACTATTCTTCAGACAATTTCCGGACTTTTGAGAAGTACAACAGGAAAAATAATTTTTGACGGTAAAGATATTTCTCAGGTTCCGGCTCATAAAATTGTTTATTTAGGGCTAGCTCAATGCTGTGAAGGCAGAAGAATTTTCCAACAGATGACAGTATTGGAAAATCTGGAAATGGGTGCCTATTCTCAACCTGATGATACAATAAAAGCAAACCTGGAAATGGTTTTTGAGAGATTTCCCCGTTTAAAAGAGCGAAGAAGACAGATTGCCGGAACTTTATCCGGCGGAGAACAGCAGATGCTGGCGATGGGCCGGGCAATGATGAGTAATCCTAAAATACTCCTTTTAGATGAACCTTCAATGGGGCTTTCGCCAATATTGGTTGATGAAATATTTGATATAATTAAAACATTGAATCAACATGGAACTACGATTTTACTGGTTGAACAGAATGCTCAAAAGGCATTGAAAATCACGGATAGAGGGTATGTTCTTGAAACAGGCAGAATCGTAAAAAGTGCGAAAGGTAAAGAACTTTTGGATGATGATGATGTAAAAAAAGCTTATTTAGGCGGATAAATGGATGAATTATTAATTTAATTCGTCTTTTTTATAGATATTTCTTTAAAATAAACAGTATGTAATATCAGATTTTAAATGGTTGTATAATGTTATATGAAATAATCAGATTCGTTTAATTTGCAAACTAATTACTTGTTTAGTTATAATGCTAAGTAAATGGAGGAAATAAAATGAGAAAAACATTCAGATTACTGTTAATCGTTATTTTAGTAGTGACTGGTTTATTTGGGTGTAATAAAGGTATAAAGAAAATGAACCAGTAGAAGTTGTGGGATTATTTAAATAATTATCCACGCTATTTTTCTGAAAAGAGCGCAGTAGATGATTGTGCACTGGTTTTTGGTGAGAATTATAAACTGATTTTTGATTTTTCATTTTATAAAGGTGAAGAATATAATTATAATTTTACCGAACTGATAAGTTTCAGTAATGAAGCTGATTATCTGTATAAACTGGAATACGAAAATCCTTATCCCGATAAGTTTGATAATGCTATTTTCTATATTGAATTAGATCCGGAAGATAATACAAGATTTAGGTTTGGCAGACATTTAGAAGGTGATTTTGATTATATTGAGTTATTTGCAGATATAGGGTTTACAGCTGAAGAATTATTCAGTCAGCTGAACAAATATGATGCCTGGGTTGAAATTACAAACAAATTATATGGATACTATTTTCTGGAAACAAGTGATGAAAATCAGGTAAGTATAGGTATAATGAACAGTGATTTTGGGATTACAGGAAATATATCAGAAGTTGAATATCATGGATATATGTCTTATACAGTATCTGTAGATTATCCTGGATATGAAGGAGATGAAATGACAGCTCCTTACGAACCATATACAGCAGATTATCCAGTGTACTATAATCCATCTTTGGAATATCTGGTTATTGAAATGTATAAAAAAAGGATAGAGTTTGCTCCGGATAAAGGACTGACACTGGAAAAATTTGTTGCTGAACTTGTGAAATATGATTCATGGGTAGAAGCTGATGTTGAAATAGGAGGTTATTATCTGATTTCTGACAAAGACAATAGGCTTTATTTAGGCAGAAATAACAAAATCTGGTCGTATGATGGAACTGTATCAAAAGTTGAATATAATGGATATAATTCTTATTCTGTAACTGTTGACTATCCAAAAGAAGGAAATAAAGATGCATATACAATTGTATATGAAATATACTTCTGCCCGAATTCTGAGATCCTGCTGATTGGAATTGAAAATCAGACAGTAAAATTTGTCCCGGATATCGGACTGACAGCTGATGAATTATTTGCCGAAATTTCCAAATATATTAACTGGATTATCAGTGATGGCTATACGGGAGGATATTATTTCAGAGCATACGATGGGAATAAGTTTGAAATAGGTAAGGGCAGCAGAACTGAGTATAGAGTAGGAACCATTTCTAAAGTTATATATGATTGTAATAAACATTACATAGTAACAGTTAATTATCCAAAAGAGGGAAATAAAGATGCAACTACAGTTGAACATTCACTATATTATTATCCTGTTTCTGAAATTTTGGAGATTGAGATTGATAATAAAACAATCCGCTTTAATCCTGATAAAGGATTGACATTTAAAGAATTTGTTGCCTATGTAGGTCAATATAAAAGATGGCAGGAACATAAAGACGGAGGTTATTTTGTTCAGATATATGATGGCAATAAATTTTTTAGAGGTACTTTAGACAGTGGTGATGGCTTTACAGGAACGATATCTGATTTCAAATATAATGGATTTACACAATATACAATTACTGTTGATTATCCAGGTTATGAGGGAGATGAACTGATAGACCCTTATGATCCTCATACAGTCAGTTATGAGTTTTACTGTAATCCTGAGAAAAATTATTTAGCTATGTGGTATTACGGTGAACTTGTTCAGTTTAAAGTCAGGAAAAAAATATTATTAATCTTTTGTTATTGCATGAATAAATTGTATTGTATTTACAAAAAAAGTATTATTGTTTATCAAAGTAAGATAGAGTTTATACTATTAGAATAAACAATAAAAATGATAAAATATTTTAGTTTAAAAGATGGATTATTGTTGTAATTCGTCTTTTTTTCCGGTTATAATTAGTTTAAGGTATGGAGGTAAATTAAATGAAGAAAATATTCAGTTTAATTTTAGTGGTTCTAATTTTGATAACCGGATTGTCTGGGTGTGATGGATCATCAGGTGGTGATACAAAAGGTCTAACTCAGGAGCAATTATGGGATTATCTGGATGATTATCATCGATTTTTATCAGTCTGGGGCGGTGAAGATGCTGCACTGGTTTTTAAAGATGGAGATGATCTGATTTTTGATTATTCCTTTTATCTTGGCTCAGATTATAATTTATATTTTACTGATCTGATCAGTTTTAATTATGAGGGAGATAATATTTATAAACTGGAATATAAGAATCCTTATCCAGATGAAATGGAAAGTGGGGTATTTTATATTGATTTAAGTTCAAAATATGAAAATAAATTAAGTTTTGGCATGTATGAAGATGGTGAACTGAGATATGTTGACGTATTTGCTGATGTAGGACTGACACAGGAAGAATTATACAATGAACTTAATAAATATGACATGTGGCTGGAATCAACAACTGAAGTATATGCATACTATTTTTTCAGAGCACATGATAAAGATCAGTTTGAACTTGGTCTCACAAATAGCGGTTTCTGGAGTAATGGTAAGGTTTCTAAGGTTATCTATCATGGCTATATGACCTATGCAGTTTCGGTAGATTATGAAGCATATGAAGGTGATGAAATAACAGATCCTTCTGATGCGCATACAACTGAATATTTTCTATACTATAATCCGAATTTTGAACTTCTGATGATTAATCTTTCTGAAAAAGCAGTTGAGTTTGTTCCGGATGTCGGATTAACTGCTAATAAACTGATGGAAGAATTGGAAAAATATCCGGCATGGCTGGAAGCCACTTCTGAATTGTATGGGTATTATTTTGTCAAGTTTCATGATGGTGATCAATTTGAAATGGGTCTTATGAATAGTGGTTTCTGGACTTTAGGAACAATTTCTAATATCAAATATCAGGGACATCTGACTTACAGGCTGACGGTAGACTTCCCTGGATCAGAAGGAAATGAAATGGAAGATCCTCATGATCCGTATACATCAGAAATTGATTTATATTATAATCCAAAACACGAAATACTGGTGATTACTTTCTATGATAAAGCAACGGAGTTTATTCCTGACAGGTCAAAATCAATTGACGACTTCTTTAATCGTATCGGCTATGGATATTTCCGCAGTGAAGAGACAAAACAATGCTATCGATTTGAAGTTAAGGATGGAAAATATCTGTTATATGTTGATGATTATAATAGAAAACAAAATAAGGCAACATATGTTGTAAAAAGTCTTGAGTATAAAGGATTTCTTCTCTATGAATTAGTTGTCGATATGAATGGTACTGATAAAGTATGGAATCTGATGTTTAATGATGATAACAGAAAATTAGGCATATTTTATGCGATTGACAGTGATAATTACTTTGTAGATGAAGCAGAAAGAATTGAATAAAAAATCAAGCTGTGAGCATTTCACGGCTTTATTTTTATAGTCATATTGATATATGACACTTTATATAAATTTTTATTACTAAAAAAGGAGAAAAAGAAATGAAAAAAAATATTCTATTATTACTGATTGTAATGATGTTTGGATTAAATGGATGTTTCCTTCTAAATAATCCACCTTTACCAAAACCCGATCCAAAACCTGCTGATGGTGAATTGACACAGGAAGAGCTGTGGGACTATTTAGATGATTACAGTTGTTTTATGACAATGTATGGTATCAGTGATGCCGTTATTGTCTTTAGCAATAATGACAACCTGAACATTGACAGTACTCATTTATCTTATGGTGGGCTTAATATTCTCTATGATGATGTTAAAAGTTTCAGTTATGAAGGAGAAAATATTTACAAGGTGGAATACAACAATTCCCATGCTTCCTTTGAAAGCAGTGAATTCTATATTGAATTTGATCCTGCAGTAAAAAACAGATTAAAATTTGGAACCTATTACAGTGGAGAATTGGTTTATGTGGATTATTATGCTGATGAAGGATTAACGACTGCTGAGTTGATAGAAGCTATAGCTAAATATGATTATTGGCTTGAAATAAGCAGTTTGTTTGGAGCAAATTTTGTTTCTATAACAGAAGATGATATGTTTTATCATGGACTGATGAACAGTAGTTATGGGAGAATAGGTAATATAACAAAAAATGAATATCTTGGTTTAACAAGATATGAAATAACAATTGATTATCCTGCTATGCCTGATGGCATTGATCCTGGATATGATGCATACTGTAAAACTTACAATCTTTGTTTTAATCCATATACTGAAGTGCTGGAGTTTGAAGATGTAAATGGTAATAACAAATGGTTTTATCCGGATAGAGGTTTATCAAAAGATAATTTATTCGCTCATATTGGAGATAACACCTATCTTTCAGCTGATAAACAGACACGTCTAATGTTTGCTATTAAAAATAATAAATATTTTATTGAAATTGAAGATTTAGAACTTGAATCTGTCGATGTATTTGAAGTTATATCAACTGAATATAAGGGAATATATGTTTATGAAACAGTAGTATTCAATGGTGCTGAAAATGAAACCTGGTACATTTATTATAATTATCTTGACGCTAATAATTTAATTGCATCTACTTCATATTTTTATCTTGATATGTTAAGGGAGTACTAAAAAATGAAATAATATTTAATTTTATCTTTTTTGTTATTTAAGATATTTTATATTTAACTGACAGATTATCAGTCCATAACTGTCAGTTTTTGTCTTGTCAGTTTATCTTTGATAATTAAAAACAGACAGATGACAATTAAAACAGCAACGATTAAAATAGCACAATTCATAAAATAAGTTTCTGGCAATATCAGAATAATTTCGTCATATCTTGAATCAAAGAGCCAGTTTGTTTTACCTGGAAAAAATAAAAGATGAAATATTACGAAGGTTCTGTTGAAATTCCCCAGAGAAAATAAGACAATTGCGATAAAAGCAAACAATAAAGCAGTTGAGGCATAATAGCTGTTACTATGGTTATTGAACCTGTAGGGAATAATATTTCTTTTTTTACATATTTCGGGAATGATTAAGATATTTAATGCTGAAAATATCAGAAGTGATAAATCTAAAATAAACAGATTTTTTACATCAATAAAATGATTCATACCATCAATTGAGTATTTCAGATCTCCTGTTGAAAACCTGTTCGTTAAACCAAGACAGAAGTTCATCATTTCGTCATAGGCGGTTTTTATTGTCTGGTAATCGTATCCGGTCTGGTTTACTAAATCCAGAGTATCTATATGGAGATAATAAAAGGGTCTGCATAAAACTGGAATAGAAACAGAAAATGTAATAATAAATATTATTACTATAACTATCATATATATAGAAAGAATTTTATTTTTTTTCATAATTTTTACCATTAAGGCGCCTTTCTGTCGCCTTCACAAATACGTCACCAAAATTGTCTATTTATTAACTAATTGTATTGAACTTCCTATATAATTTAATTGGAGGAAGCGATACACTACAGAGCACGCGGGGGTGAGTAGGCAATTTGGTTGTCTAACTGAATATCCTGAATAATTATAAGTAGCCGTCATCTTATACAAGCACAAATAAGTAGGACTTAGAGCCTGGACACTTAGCATTGATTTAATCAATTTGACTAACAGCAGCTAGATGACAGTCAATGTCGCTTCTTCCTTTAATATTTGAAGGAGGTTTTTTTGTGAATGTAATTCGACCTATATGTTGTGGCATGGATGTCCATAAAGACATCATTATCGCAACCATCGCTATTACAAATCAGGACGGTCTTGCCGAGTACAGGCAACGAGAGTTCAATTCTCAAAACTATAGCTTGCAGAGCCTAAAGACCTGGCTGAAAGAGAATCACTGCTTTGACGTCGCTATGGAATCAACCGGCAAGTATTGGATTCCTATCTTTAATGTTTTGGAAGATGAAATCAATGTCTGTGTAGTTCATCCCAAATACACTAAAGCCATCAAGGGTAAGAAGACAGATAAGAAGGACTCTAAATGGATTGCCGATCTGTTTAGACACGATCTTATCAAGTCTTCATTTATTCCACCTAAAGAGATTCGACAGTTGAGAGAACTCTCCAGGTATAGAATCAAACTGATAGGTATGCGTTCTTCTGAAAGACTCAGGTATCAGAATTCAATGACTGTTTCAAACATTGGTCTGGCTTCCATCCTGACTGATCCTTTCGGTAAATCAGCCAAATCCATTATGTCCTCTGTCCTGTCAAGCAAATCAATCAACGAAGACATCATCAGATCTTTACTGAAGAAATCAGCTAAGAAGAAAACAGCAGCTGTAATGAAATCAATAGAAGGTTCATGTATAGAAACAGATCAAAGACTCAAGATGAACATAGCGATGAGCCACATGGAGCAACTGGATAAACACATTGAAACAGTTGAAGTTGAAATGGCCAAGCGCTGTTTTCCTTATGCCGGATACATTGAATGCCTTATTCAAATCCCTGGCATTTCTTATTTAGCGGCCATGACTATAATCGCTGAAATAGGTGTCGATATGGAGCAGTTTGAAACAGACAGGCAATTATGTTGCTGGGCTGGGCTAGCTCCGGCCAATAATGAATCTGCCAACAAGAAGAAATCTGTCAAAATATCTAAAGCCGGTTCTTACATTAAACCGCTTCTTGTTCAATGTGCTTTGGCAGCTATCAATTCTAAATCTCAGAATTATTATCGGATTAAATACGATAGAATCAAAAAACGCAGAGGACACAAGAAGGCAATCATTGCCATAGCGCGTATGATGTTGGTAGTGGCATATCACATTCTTTTAACTGGAGAAATATTCAACCCTTCTGATTTACAAGAAATTCACAAACCTAAATCTTCAAAGAACTCATTGACTGCTGAAGCAGCCCTGGCCTTTCTTCAAAATCAAGGCTATGATATATCATCAATCAGTTTGGCTTCTTAACATAACTGATTAATGATTAACATCTCATCTATTACCAAGTTGGCTGAATCAACTTCTTTTTTATGCTAATTTTACCTTTTTATTTTTACACTTTTTACCTTCTTTGATATTATTATAAGCTATTATATTAAAAAAATAATGAATTTATGATAGAATTATATAGTTATTAAAGAGAGGTAAAAAAATGGCTAAAGAAGTATTTAGTATGGATTTCAATGGCAGGGAGCTGACCGTTGAAACAGGGGAATTAGCCAAACAGGCACGTGGTGCTGTTTTAGTTAGATACGGTGAAACAGTTATATTGTCTACAGCATGCGTATCAAATGTTGCAAAAGATGCAGACTTTTTCCCGTTAACAGTAAGTTTTGAAGAAAAACTATATTCTGTTGGAAAGATTCCTGGAGGATTTTTAAGAAGAGAAGGCAGACCTAGTGAACATGCTACATTGACAGCACGTTTAATTGACAGACCAATCAGACCACTGTTTGCGGAAGGCTTTAGAAATGAAGTTCAGGTAGTTAATACTGCTATGAGTTGTGACTATGATTATTCACCGGAAATGGCTGCAATGTTAGGAGCATCACTGGCATTATCAATTTCAGATATTCCATTTGAAGGTCCGATTGCCGGAGTAATAGTCGGTTACATTGATGGAGAGTTTATTATAAATCCAACAATTGAAGAAACCGAGAAGAGTATACTTTCACTGACAATGGCTGGGAAAAAAGATTCTATTATGATGGTTGAAGCAGGTGCAAAAGAAGTCAGTGAGCAACTGATGGTCGATGCTTTAGAGTTTGGACAGACTTATATCGCAAAACTATGTCAGTTTCAGGAAGAAATAATTGACAAGGTGGGTAAAGAAAAGATTGAAGTAGAGTTATATGAAGTTCCATCAGAACTGAAGCAACAGGTATATGCTTATGTAGCAGAAAGATTAAAAATGGCGGTTTCAATTAAGGACAAACTGGAGTGTTATCGGACAATTGATGATTTAACTAATGAAACAGTTGACTTTTTTGATGCTAAGGAATATGAATCTGAAACGGATAAAAATAAAACTCTGAAGATGGTTAATGAAGTCTGCAATCAAATCGTTTCTGATGAAGTCAGAAGACTGATTATTGAAGAAAAAGTCAGACCTGATGGAAGAAGTCTGGATGAAATAAGACCTTTAGATGCTCAAATTGATATTCTGCCAAGAGTACATGGCTCAGGATTATTTACCAGAGGACAGACTCAGGTTCTTTCAGCAACAACTTTAGGTGCTTTAGGTGATAATCAGATTATTGATGATTTAACTGAAGTAGAAGAAAAACGTTTCATGCATCATTATAACTTTCCGCCATATTCAGTAGGGGAAACAGGAAGAATGGGTTCACCTGGAAGAAGAGAAATCGGTCATGGTGCACTGGGAGAAAGAGCATTGAAACATGTTTTACCGTCAGAAGAAGAATTCCCATATGCGATTAGAACTGTTGCTGAAGTGCTGGAATCAAACGGTTCTTCTTCAATGGCGTCTGTTTGTGCCGGATCACTATCATTGATGGCAGCTGGTGTACCGATAAAAGCTCCAGTAGCTGGGATTGCGATGGGTTTAGTTGAAGATGGTAAGAATTATTCAATTTTAACTGATATACAGGGCATGGAAGACCACTTTGGCGATATGGACTTTAAGGTTGCGGGTACCAGAGAGGGTATTACTGCTTTACAGATGGATATTAAAGTTCAGGGCATAAGTAGAGAAGTTTTAGCTGAATCTATGGCACAGGCAAAAGATGCAAGATTGCAGATTTTGGATGTAATGGATAAAACAATTGCCGAACCTAGAGAACATGTTTCTAAATATGCTTTGAAAATAGCTATGCTGGAAATTCCTACTGACAAAATCAGAGATGTTATCGGAACCGGTGGAAAAACAATCAATCAGATTATCGAAGCCAGTAACGGAACCAAAATTGATATTTCTGATGAAGGAAGGGTATTGATTTATCATGCTGAACAGGAAAGCATAGATATTGCTGTCAGAATGATTGAAGAAATAACCAGAGTTGCCAAGGTTGGAGAGATTTTTGAAGAAGCTGTGATTAATAGAATTGAATCATATGGTATTTTTGTTGAACTGTTTCCTGGAACTGATGCCTTAATTCATGTATCGGATTTAAGATGGGAGAGAGTAGATAAACCATCAAGTATATATAAAATGGGTGACAAAGTCAGAGTAATTGTCAAGACTGTTGATGAAAACGGCAAAGTCAGTGGATCGGTCAAGGATTTACTGGACAAACCTGAAAACTTTGAAGAGCCTATTAGGGACTATTCAAATAATAAAATTTTCACTGGAAGAAATACCAAAAGAAAGAGAAAAACAGTTAAAAAAACTGAAAAGTAATAAATTAAGGGACTGAAAAATTCAGTCCTTTAGTTAATTTATTGAAAAAAGATTGTTTTTCTCATAGAATATAGGTGTCAACAGATATTTGCTATCAGAGTGTTTTTGTGTAAAATAAAATGACAAACTTATTAGAGTAAAAGAAGTGTGTTACAATAGTCAAGGTGATACTTTATGAGAATGAGAAGAAAACCCTGGGCTGAAGACATGATTAGACAGAGAAATGATTGTGTAATCAGTGATCCTGCTGCTTTAAAAGGGAAATGGAAAACCTCCGGTTTCAATACGATAGTTGTAGAAATAGGTGCAGGCAAGGGTGACTATTGGATTCAGATGGCTGAAAAAAATCCTGAGGAATTATGGATTGCAATAGAAAAAAATATTGATGCAGCAGCCATTGCTTTGAAAAAAAGCATTAACTGTACCAGGGAAAATATGAAATTAATTATCAACGATGCTGATAAAATTGATTTGTGGTTTGCTGATGGTGAGGTGGACAGAATTCATTTAAATTTTTCTGACCCCTGGCCAAAGAAGGCTCATACAAAAAGAAGATTAACATATGATACTTTTTTGAAAAGATATAAAAAGGTATTAAAAGAAGGTGGACGTATTATTATGAAAACTGATAATGCTAAGCTTTTTGAATATTCGTTGATTACTTTTAATGAGAATAACTGGTCTTTAAAAGAAATCAATGTAGATTTTAGAAAAGAAGTTCATGATGAAGATGCGATAACTGAATACGAGAGCAGTTTTATGCAGTTAGATCAGCCAATTTATCGGGCAGTTTTTCAGACAGGTAGTGAAGAGAAATGATTAAAAAGATTTTTACATTATTTTTAGTTTTTGTACTTTTATCGGGTTGTGGTTCTGACACGGGGTCTTTTCATGATGAAATTAACAGAGCTGTAGATAATGCTATTAATGAAACAATTGAAGATTACAGTTACAATAACTGTACAAAAACATATTACTCTTATTATTTGCCAAAGAGTATTGGTAAGATGGATGGAGATGAAATTTCCAATAAATTCAATATTGATGGAAACATTGCTTCACTTTCTTTAGATGTTACAGGTATTGTTAATGATGCTATCATCGTCAGTGATACAAATAGTTTGAGAGACATTGGTTCAATTAAAGATCCTATATATACCAGAAGTGGAAGGTATTTAAACAGCGCGGATGAGACAATACTGTTTAATGTTTCTGTTTCTGATGTTAAAGATGGATATTTTATCTTAATTCAGACTTCTGAGTTTATCTTTATTTCTTTAGCAAATAAAGGAGGCTACACCAATACTATTCATGATATGCTGGTATTATTGAGAAGTTGTAAGGTGGAAAAGAAAAAACTGATTTTAGATTATGCCTCAGTTACACTGGTTTCATATACAACAAGTATTGTTACCTTATTTGAGAGTGTGGTTCCGGAAACAGGGTATTTTGTTGATTATATTGATGACTGGAAAGATGATGAAACATTTATTATAATAAAATTGACAGATGAAGGTTCTTTTGTACCTGATGGTGTGTCAGATTATGCAATACAGGAAGAGACTGATTCAGACCAGGAGAATTTAGAAGAAGGTGAATAACTATGGCTGGTTTTTTTAAAAAAGTAATAAAAAAAGTTAATAATTTCTTATTTGATGTGGTTGAAATAGATGAAGATGGAAACGAAATAATTATTGAAAATGATATTGAAACAATAATTCCTTCCAGAATAGATTCGACTCCTGTTTATGATGTTAAAAGAGAAGTAAATCTAAAAAAAGATGAAAATAAGCTGAAGATAAACGACCAACCGATTGAAAAAGATATTGTGTCAAAAACAGTGGAAACAACAATCGAAGAGACAGCAACGAAAAAAACTTCCATGTTTGTTGATTTTAACAACCTGAAGAGTGATATTTCGGAAATTAAAACTGAAAATGAAAATAAAAAAATCCAATCAGATTATGTCCCTCAAAAGGTTATTTCACCGATATTTGGCAGTGACAAAGACAGCTATACTATTTCTATTAATAATTTGGAATATGATAGTGATAAACCTAGAAAAAGTGTTATAGGAACTATTTTTTCTCCAATCTTCGGTTCAGAACGAATTATAGAGGATGTTGCTGATGAAGTAGATGAAAAAATAGCCAGTATGAAAACAAGTGATTTCATCAGTGATGATGTTAAACCTGAAAATAAGGAGGACTTACAACTGTTTGATGAAGAAATAGAACCGCCAAAACCTTTGTATAAAAAGTTAAAGGTTGAAGAAAAACCTATAACTTATTCGGAAGATAAAACAATTGAAAATATTTCTCTGTTTGATGCTGAAAGGGTTAGCAAAACTTTAAGTGAGGCCAAGGTTACCATTGAGGAAATAGAAAAAGCAGCTAAACCTGCAGAACAGAGGGCGTCATATGAAAATATCAGTTTATTTGATTAAAAGGGGCTGTAACGAAATAGCTGATTCAAACAATTTGAATTAGTCCTATTAAGAGGTTTCAGCCTCTTTTTTTGTTATGTTAATATTTATATGAAATATTTGTAATTTATAGGTATTTATTATTAAAAAAGTTCTAATTTGACCATTATTAAAAGAACTTCTATTATTTCTACGATAATCTAACTAGGCCTTTGGTAGTATTCGATATTTTCGGTTATGGTATTTCGATAAATTATATCCGATACATACCAACAAAAACTCCAGTTTCACATTCTCATGTTTTCTTCTGCTAAATCTATCGTATCCAAAGTTCTCTTTTATAACTCCATAAGCTCCTTCAGCCTGTATTGATCGATTGACTCTATAAAATATTCCCAACCCACTATCCAACTTAAGTTTAGCTGTCGCTTCAAATTCTTTTAATATTGGATTTACAACTATCGTTCTATTATATTTAGACTTTGTACATTCAGTCTTTAGCGGACAATCTACACATTTATCACAACTATAGTATTGATTGATTCTTGGATATCTGCTTCGTTTATCTTCACACTCTTTAACGAAGTAAAACTCATTTCCTGCCGGACAAACAGGTTGACCATTTTCACTGGTTTCCCAATTGTTTTTATTAAACTTGTTATTTTGATATTTCTTTTCTTTTTCTTTATTGTACATGGTGTACTTGATATAAGCTTCAATATCATTCTGAGCACAATAAAAGTAATTGTCATATGAACCATATCCGGCATCAGCCACTACTACCTTTGGATGTCTTTTATATAACGCTTTAAATTCCTCCATAAAACTTATCAGTGTCTTTTGATCATTTCTTTCCTGATAGATTGATCCATATTGGATATATTCATCACTTACTGCTATCTGGGCATTATATCCGGCTTTGAAGATTCCTGTTTTCATATAGTAATCTTCCTTCATATGCATCATTGTCGCATCGTTATCGGTCTTTGAACAACTGTTTCTATCAGGTCCGCACAGATTGATTCTTTCCAGACAGTTTTCAAGGGTATCCTTTAATTTATTAAAATCATCATAGATACGTTGAATATCTGTTTTTCTTCTACCTTTTCCATAAACAAAAACAATTTTCTCTTTTTCAATTATCACTTTTAACTGATTTATGATTTCTTCAACTTCATCTGGTGACCATTGTTCTTTTTTCTCTATTTCAATCCAGTCTTTAACTTTTTCTACTAAATTATTTAATCGAACAAAAGTTTTATCCCTGGTTTTAACAGCTGTCTTTTTCCAGATAAAGGTGAATTTATTGGCATTGGCTTCTATCTTAGTTCCATCTACATATACAACATCTTTATTTATATCATCTAGTAGACAAATTGACTCAAAGATATCCTTAAAAACATTCTCTATACTGTCTTTCAGGTATTTAGTTATAAAGCGTTGGATTGCCATATGACTGGGCTTTTCTTCACCCATCAGATACATAAAACGGATATCTGTCTTACAGGCTTTCTCTATACCTCTTAAAGTATAGATTTGGTTCATAAACGCAAACAGAACAATTTTTATCATCTTGAAGGGATTATATTCTTCTCTACCTTTATTTGTCTGTGCTTTAAGGTATTTACTCCAGTTTACTCCTTCCATCACTTCAAGAAAACTTCTTACCGGATCATCTTCTTCTATTTTTTTACTTAAATCCAGTGGTAAAATCATCTGATATGCGTTATAATTCTTATTGTCAGAGGAATAATTTAACCTACCTTTATTAGATTTATTCATGGTTAAATTATAACAAAAAATGTATCTTGTTTGGTTTCAAACTCGATACATTTTTTTATTATTTTGGCTGTTTATTCGTTACAGCCCCTTTTAATTGAAAGATAATTTAACTTAATCTGTTTCTTTTTGTTTCTAAGTATTTATAGATATTATCT
Source organism: Erysipelotrichaceae bacterium (assembly GCA_050950925.1). GTDB lineage: Bacteria > Bacillota_I > Bacilli_A > Erysipelotrichales > Erysipelotrichaceae > UBA1783. The sequence continues at coordinate 286,485 of JBMNIN010000003.1, read as the reverse complement.
TTGGTATTATTCAATTTATTTTTTATTATTAAAGATAAAATCTTATCAAGTTGTACAGCAATTTCTTTTCCTTTAAAGCCAAATTTACTGATGTCATTACCATCGACGGCCAGATCTTTTAATTGATATGGTAATTTATTTTCATCAATATATTCAAATGCTGATATACACAGATTATAATAAGATTTATCAATATGTTCACTGAAATATTGAACTTTCAGAAGTTTTATAAACATTTCCTGTCCCATCTCTTTTAAATTGAAGCGGGTAGCTGTTTTATCTGCTTCAATAAAATAATAATAATGGTCAATTAAAAAAGAAACTTCATTAAAAGTTTTATTATCAACTTTCAGTCTTGTTAAAATGTTTTTATAATTTTCCAGTGGTAGAATAAATAAAGTCAGGATAATTGATTTATCTTCTTTTTCTCTGGATAAGTAATTTAAACTTTCAACATATTTATAGCGGGCAACATCTTTATATTCAGGTATAATAATTTCAATAATTTCCTTATAGGGAAGCAATGCTTCAGAAACATATTTGCCTGTTAGAATTTTTATTAGTTCAATATAGATTCTTTCAACTGAAATATTCAATAGTAAGTCTTTAGTTTCAAATATTGCTTTTTGAGTTTCTTCTTCAATTCTAAACCCCAGTGTACTGGCAAATCTTATTGCTCTTAAAATCCTTAAGGCATCCTCTTTAAAGCGGGTATACGGATTTCCGACACATCTTATTATTTTATTATTCAAGTCATCGTATCCGTTATAAAAATCTATCAGTCCATCTTTGCTGTTATAGGCTAGAGCGTTGATGGTAAAATCTCTTCTGGATAAGTCGTTTTTTATATCAGAAGAAAATTCAACCGTTTCCGGATGGCGATAATCAGAATATTTACCATCTATTCTATAGGTTGTAATTTCAAAAGATTCACCATCCAATAACAGTGATACTGTTCCATGCTTTAATCCGGTTTTAAATATTTTGTGATCTTTGAATACTTCTGTTACCTGTGAAGGTGTTGCATCAGTATTAATATCAATGTCACTTGGATGATGCATTAAAAGAATATCTCTGACACAACCTCCGACAATATTTGCTTCAAAACCATGATCATTTAATTTTCTGATTATATAATCAACTTTTTCATTTATCAGGTAAATCATAATTAAATTATATATGAAATATATCATTTATGTAAAAAAAACATTATAATACAAGAGAAAGAGGGTGTAAATGTGAAAAAATACTTTAAAGAAGATCAGATATTGTTTAATGTAAAAAAAGTTCATATGATTGGTATCGGAGGAAGCGGTATGTGCCCTCTAGCAGAGATTTTACATTCAAAAGGGTACCTGATAACAGGTTCTGACAATAATGAGTCAGATCCATTAAAAATGGTCAGAAAGATTGCCAGAGTATACCTGGGTCATGATGCTGACAATGTCGGTGATGCTGAACTAGTAATCTATTCAGCAGCTATTTCCAAAGATAATGTTGAACTTATTGAAGCTGTTAACAGAAACATTCCTATAATGGAAAGAAGTGCTGTGCTGGGGGCTTTAACCAGACTGTTTAGTAATGTAATTGGCGTAAGCGGTACTCATGGAAAAACAACTGTAACCAGTTTAATAACTCAGATACTGATTCAGGCTGATTTTAAGCCGAACGCGGTAATAGGGGGAAAACTTCCGCTAATTAATCATTATGGTGTAACTGGAGATTCTGATATATTTGTAGTTGAGTCATGTGAGTTTGCAGATACTTTTTTAAAGTTATCACCGGATATTGCTGTGTTATTAAATATTGACAATGACCATCTGGATTACTTTAAAACAATGGATAATATGGTTTTGTCGTACAGTAAATTTGTCAGTATGGCTTCAAAGGTCTTTGTTAATGGTGATGACCGGCTGGCTATAAAAGCAATTGAAAATGCCGATAATGAGGTATATACATTTGGTTTTAAAGAAACTAATAATTATTATCCGATTAATGTTACTGATGATGAAGAGGGATTTGATTTTGATATTTGTTATAAAGGTGAAGTTCTAGCTTCTATAACCAATCATATTCCAGGCAGGCATAATATTTATAATGCCCTGGCATCTTTCAGTGTCTGTCACTATTTAGGTGTCCCATCAGAAAAAATCGCTGAAAGTATTGCTCAGTTTACCGGTGCCGGAAGAAGATTTGAAAAGATAGGTGATTTTGGTTTTGCTCTGTATGATGATTATGGTCATCATCCAACTGAAATAGAAGCAACTTTAACTTCAGCCAGAAAGCTGGGCTTTGAAAGAGTAGTTGTAGTTTTTCAACCCTTTACTTTTTCCAGAACAAAAATGCTGAAAGATGAATTTGTCAGAGCTTTATCAGTTGCTGATGAAATTATTCTGACTCCAATCATGGGTTCAAGAGAAATTAACACTTATGACATCTATTCAGAAGACTTACAAAAAGAACTGGAAAACAGCATTATTATTAATTCTTTTGAAGAAATTAAGGATTATATTTTAGAAAACTACCATGAAGGTGATCTGGTAATCACTATGGGTTGTGGTGATGTATACAAAGTTTGCAGACTTATAAGTGAAAAACAGAATGGCTAAACGGTCATTCTTTTTAAAAAAAGAGAGGAATATCTCTTTCAATGATTTATATTTTAACTTCAAAATCTTTTTTGCATTTTGGACAGTTGACAGTATGTTTTCCTTTAACATTTTTGAGTCGCAAATTCTGTTTACAGTTTGGACACACTTTGAAGCGATATTCTTTTCTTTCATTAAATTTCCTTTTCTGTAAATTTAACCAGTTTCTTAATTTTTCGGAATATTTTAAATAAAATTGGTTTTCTCTATGCCTGGCCTGATGATTTTTTGAAAATACTCTAAAAAAGTTATAAATCAGAACAGTTAAAGTAAACGGATATAAAAACTTTTGTTTAAAAAATATCTGAATAATTAATAGGACATATATAACAACAGTTAAAAATCTGTATAGATGATCTATGCCATATCTGCCAGCTAACATTCTATGCATAAGACTGGAAATATTATATTTAAGTTTATTCCAGCGATATCTGAAATTATCCATTTTTTAATCCTCCTTTTAACAAAAGAAACAAGGTAAGAAATAACAGAACCTTCCTCCACCACAGAAAATACAAAACAGCTGCATCAGAATATAGGAGATACATAATCTGTTTCCGGAATATGGTTGAGAGTAGCTGGAATAAGAAGTTCTGTAGCTGCTTCTGTTATATTTTATCTTTTCTCTGGTCTGCTGGTAAGTTATGTTATCGGGTTCATATTGGCAGGCTTTTTCAATATGTTCGACAGCTGTAATGGTATTGCCGATATTATATTGAGCGATAGCACTTAAATAATACCATCGGGCATTTTTGACTGAAATATCTTTTAAAACATTAAGTGCCTGCTGATATTGTCCGTTTCTTAAAAAGTTTTCTGCTACATCATAGTCATCATAAGATGCATTCTGCTGACGGTTAAAAAAATCAGAAAAGTCATAGAAAGAAAAAGGTCCGTACTGCTGATAGGTGCGATTATTATAGTTGGCAGACTGTTGCTGGTACTGGTAGGCTTTACCGCTTTTAATAGTATCGTAGGCTACATTTATCTCTTTTATTTTTTCTGCTGCATAAGGATCATCAGGATTTAAATCCGGATGATATTTTTTTGCTAAAGTGCGGTAGGCTTTGTTTATTTCTTCATCGCTGGCGTTTCTGCTGACACCTAAAACCTGGTAGGGATCTTTCATTTTCGTTCTCCTTTTTCCTGTTTTATTTTATGTAACTGATATTGAGTCCAAATTCCTGAATAGAAAATGTTGTCCAGGATATTTTTATTTTCCTGTAACTGCAGTTTACTATAATAACTGTCACAATCATCCATAATAGAAAGTAACATTTCATGACGGTCATAATTTTCTAATGCTACCAGTGGATTATAGGCTTCTTTTTTTAAATCGCGTTTAAAATCAATGACTGCATCAACCAGATAAATAAATTTTCCCAGATGATAACCGCAGCCTCTGAGGTTTTCGTTATTATTTTCCTTATCCAGAAGGCAGGCCATAATATTACCGAAAGCATTACTCCCTAAATCAGGATTCAAAATATTTTCTTTTTCAATATTACTGATATAATGCAGATTTTCTTTAATAACTGCAGTCTGAACAGGGTATTCTGTTTCAATTTTTTTTAAAAACTGTTTAAGTTTATCTGCTTTGATTCTTGCTCTAAATGAATTGTCATCATTAACATCGTCAAGATGTTTATAATAACTCAGATAAATGTTCATACTGGCAGCATATTCAGTGCAGCTGTTAAAGATGGTAAGATGTTTTTTAATTGGGTGGACAATACATCTTTCTTCAATTATTTCATTAACCGGTTTATAAACATCGGTTAATAACATAACGACAAAAGTTAAATCATATGTCAGAGTAGAAACGCCAATTAAACCGTATTTGTCTTTCAGTCTATTACAGAGCCCGCAATAAAAACTCCTGTATTGTTGTTTCTCTTTTTTGTCTAAAATATCAATATTAGCAATTAAATAGCCAAACATAATACTCCTTTATTGCTTAAAACCTGCAATGGTTAAAATATAAGGTATTTTCATCAGATAGTCAATATTTATAATTTTATATAAAAGCATTCCATAAAAAGAGAGAAATGAACTCTCTCTTAATCCTGTTATTACATTGCAGATATAAATAAACTGCTTTTATACCAATACAACATCTTTTACTTCCTGAACAACTTCCATTATTCTACTTTTAATTTCGTTATTAAAAGTTAATTTTCTCATTGGACATCCGGCACAGGAATCAAGCATGCGAATAGAAACTATGCCGTCAGCATAATCAACAAATTCAAAGTCTCCACCATGAGACATGATAAAAGGTCTGATTTGTTCAATGACTTCTTTAATCTGATCTATTGTATTCATTAAATTGCACCTCCAAACCAAATGTAATACACATATGAAACGATAATACCCAGTATAACTCCAACTGCAACTTCAAAATATGTGTGCCCTAAAACCGCTTTCATCTTATTAAGATATATTTTATCATTAAAATCGATTTTTGTATCATATAATTCTTTTAAGTCATTGATTAGTTTTTGAGTAAGCGAAATATTCTGACCGGCATAATATCTGACATTTGCTGCATCGTAACAGATAATAACTGAAAAACAGAGAGATATAAAGAATGCATTGGAATCAAAGCCGTCAGTTAATCCTACCGATAAAGATAAAGCTGAAACCAGAGCAGAATGACTGGAAGGCATATCTCCATTTGTGAAAACAAGTTTTCCAATCCATTCACCATAAATCAGATAATGTCCAACCGGTTTTAAGAGCTGAGCTAATATACAGGCTGATGAGGCTGCAATTGCAACATAATATTTATTCATTGAATCACCCTTACCATTATAATATTTTGTTGGTCAAAATACAATTATAAGGATTGTTATGGTATAATATTCAAAGAGGAAAAGATGTATAAAACAGGGCAGGTAGTACAGGCAACAATTACAGGAATTAGACCATATGGAGCTTTTGTTAAGGTTGATGATGAAACTTCCGGTCTGATTCACATTTCGGAAATCAGCGAATACTATATTAACGACGTTTCAGACTTTTTTAAAAAAGGTGAGAAGGTTATAGTAAAAATAATTGATATTGATAAATACGGTCACTTGAGACTATCGTTGAAAGCAATTCAGACCAATAGAAAATATGCTGTTCCAACAAAAAAAGATATTGCCAGACTTGAAAAAATCGGTTTTAAATCGTTAAAGGAAAAGCTGCCTGTCTGGATTAATGATACATTGAAGGAGAAGTTATGATTAGATTAGATTATTCACATGCTTTATTAGTTGAAGATATGAATGTTTATCAAACCAGAGTTGATGAAATTCATCAGACTATTGTTAACAAAACAGCCAAAGGAAATGATTTTTTAGGTTGGGTTGACTGGCCGGTTAATTATGACAGAGAAGAGTTCATAAAAATCAAGGAAACAGCAAAAGAAATCAGAGAAAATGCTGATGTGTTTTTAGTCTGTGGAATTGGCGGTTCTTATCTGGGGGCAAGAAGTGCCATTGAAATGATGAAAGGTTTATATACCGATGATAAAGTAGAAATCATCTATGTCGGTAATACAGTATCTGCTACTTATATCCAGCAGGTATTGGACCATATAAAAGGGAAAAGTGTTTATTTGAATGTTATTTCTAAGTCTGGTTCAACTACTGAAACAGCGATAGCCTTTAGAATTTATAAACAATACATTGAAGAAGTCTATGATGTTGAAGAAAGTAAAAAGAGAATTATCGTAACTACTGATAAAAATAAAGGGACATTAAACAATTTGGCTAAAGTCAAAGGTTATAGAATGTTTGTTATTCCTGATGATATTGGCGGCAGATATTCTGTCTTTACAGCAGTTGGGCTTTTACCGATTGCAGTAGCCGGTCTGGATATTGATAAACTGATGGCCGGATGTAAAAAAGCGAGAGAAGATTATTCAACCAGTGATTTAAGTAAAAATACAGCTTATCAATATGCAGTAATAAGAAGGATGCTAGAAAAACAGGGAAAGACAGCAGAGTTTTTTGTCACCTATGAACCTCATCTGGCAATGATTGCTGAATGGTGGAAACAATTATATGGTGAATCAGAAGGTAAAGAGGGAAAAGGTATTTTGCCTGCATCAGTAAACTTTACTACCGATTTGCATTCAATGGGTCAGTTTATTCAGGAAGGTTACAAGTGTTTCTATGAAACGGTACTGATACTTGAAAATCCGGCAATGGATATTATTTTCCCGGCCTGTAAAGAAAATTTGGATAATATGAATTATCTGGCTGGGAAAAATGTCAACTGGGTTAACAGAATGGCTTTTGAAGGAACGCTGGCTGCTCATGTTGAAGAAGGAAATGTTCCAAATATCGTTTTATATCTGAAAGACAGCAGTGAATTCAGTTATGGCTATATGATTTATTTCTTCTTTATTGCCTGTGCGATGTCCGTACTGATGTTAGATGTAAATCCATTCAATCAGCCAGGAGTTGAAGTATATAAGAAGAATATGTTCAGACTGTTAGGAAAAGAGTAACTGGTGTTAACAAAAAATATTATCTTAAAAGAAAATTAACTACTGTTACACTTGAAAAACATCTATGAAGATGTTTTTCGCCTTGACAGATAGATTTCAGATAAAAAAACTAATAATCAGCAATAAGATTACTGGATTGTTATTAAATAATGCAGGCAGTTGTAAAATAGATATTAAAAATATATAAAAACACTGTAATATTTAAATTAATAAGATGATTGAAAAAATCAAAAATAGATATAATATAGTTATGTAGGAGGTGTAAAAATGTTTAAAAAATTTAAAGTTTACACATTGATATTATGGATTATTGGCTGGGCTATTGCCTACTTTATTCTACTGCCGCCAATTAATCCGAGTAATTTAGGATTCTGGGTGTTCTTTTTACCCGCTTTATTTGGTCCGGTTTTTATTGTAATTCAAACTAAAACTATCAGTAAAGGATTTAACAAGGGTAAAGCACTGTATCCAACTGTAGTTGTTTTAGTTTTAGTAGCTATTTATCTGTTGGGAGCAGTGATTTTTTCGCCAATGTTCTCCTCTAAGATATATAAAAACAGAATACAGGTTACTAATGGTTCTTTTGAAGATGACATAAAAGAAGTTGATTTTAATAATCTGCCGTTATTAGATAAGGATTCTGCCCGAAAGGTCGGGGATAGAGTTGTCGGTCAGATACCGGAACTGGTTTCTCAGTTTTCAGTAAGCGATGAATATTCTTTAATCAACTATAAAGATAAAATTGTTAGAGCCACACCTTTAGAACATAATGGATTATTTAAATATTTTGCCAATATGCAGGGTACTGCCGGTTATATATTAGTAGACTGTACCACTGGTGAAGCGACTCTGGTTAAAACAGAAGATGGATTAAAGTATTTGCCAAGTGCCTATTTTTTCCATGATCTGAACCGGCACTTAAGATTCAGTTATCCTTTTACCAACTTTGGAGATATTTCATTTGAAGTAGATGAACAGGGTATTCCTTTCTGGATTGTTCAGACTGTGGAGTATACATGGGTCAATCTGAAAAAAGAGGTAAGTGGTGTTATTGCAGTTAATGCTATTACTGGCGAAACTCATAGATATGAAGTTAAGGATATTCCATTATGGATTGATGAAGTCTTTGATGCCCGTCTGGTAATAGAAGAAATAGATTCATGGGGAAGATATCAGAATGGTTATTTAAACAGCATATTTGCTCAAAAAAATGTTGTTCAGACTACTGATGGATATACATACATTACTATGGACGATGATGTATTCATGTATACGGGAATTACTTCAATTTCATCAGATGAAAGTAATATCGGTTTTGTTTTAGTCAATTTAAGAACACACGAAGCCAGATTTTATGATGTTCCAGGAGCAGAAGAATACAGTGCTATGGACTCAGCTACCGGACAGGTGCAGGAAAAACAATATACAACGACGTTTCCGCTTCTAATCAATCTTAATGGACGACCAACATATCTGTTATCGTTGAAGGATGCAGCCGGATTGGTTAAAATGTATGCTTTTGTAGATGTTATCAATTATCAGAAAGTAACAGTTACTGATGCTTCTTTAGGTATCAAGTATGCAGCTGAGCAATATTTGAAAATGATGGGAATTTCAAGTGAGGAACCTCATGATGTTACTTCAGCAATTATAACAATTAAACATTTAACCAGTGTTGTTGTTGATGGGAATACATATTACTATATTGTTAGTGATAATGATGATGTCTACAGTATTAAGGCTAGTGTTAATCTGTCAGTTACTCCGTTTATGGAAATTGACGATATTTATCGTATCGAATATTATAATGATGGTCAGGGTAATGTGATAGTGACAATAGAAAAATCAATTGAATAAAGGAGGCAAATTATGAAATCAGGTATATTGAAACAAAGAATTGAGGAAGGAAGATTTGATGATGTTTTTATTGATTTATATCAGGATAAATCTCAGATAGAATATCAGAAAAGCAGATACATTGAAGCGATAGAAAAATATGAGCAGCTATATGGAGAAGATGATGTATATCTGTTTTCAGTGCCGGGAAGAAGTGAGGTTTCAGGAAACCATACCGACCACCAGAATGGAAAGGTATTGGCCTGTGCTGTCAATATTGATATAATTGCTGTTGTTGCTGTTAACAACAGTAATACAGTAAATATTACCAGTGATAATCGTAAATGTAATGGTATTTCTATCGTTGATTTACAGATGAGGGAAGAAGAAAAAAGATCAACCAGATCTCTGGTCAAAGGTGTTTTAAAGAAACTTGATGATGAATTATATCGTATCGGTGGCTTTAATGCCTATATGACAAGCGATGTTGCAGTTGGTTCAGGATTGAGTTCCAGTGCCGCATTTGAAACAATGATAGGTTATATTGTTTCCGGTTTATTCAATAAGGGAACTGTTGATCCGGTAATTATAGCAAAAGCCGGTCAATATGCTGAAAATGTTTACTTTGGCAAGCCTTGCGGTCTGATGGATCAGATGGCCTGTTCTATCGGCAATCTGATTTACATTGATTTTGAAGACAACAAACAGCCAAAAGTAAAAAAGGTTCAGGCTGATTTCTCTAAATCAGGATATAGTTTATGTATTGTGGACTCCAAAGGTTCTCATGCCAATTTGACAGATGATTATGCTGCTATTCCATATGAGATGAAAAGCGTCTGCCAGGTGTTAGGTAAAACGCTGGTAAGAGAAATCAGTGCTGATGAAATCCTGAAAAATATCAACGAAATCAGAGAAAAATGTGGTGACAGAGCTCTGATAAGAGCCTTGCATGTAATTTATGAAAATGAGCGGGTAGAAAAAGCTGTAAGTGCTTTAGAAGACAGTGATTTTAATTCTTTTTTAGAAGTAATCAGACTGTCCGGGAATTCATCATTTAAATATTTACAGAATGTATATTCAAATCATGATGTAAAAGACCAGTCTTTATCAATAGCTTTGATGTATTCAGAGAATATTTTAGGTGATAATGGTGTCTGCAGAGTGCACGGTGGCGGTTTTGCCGGCACAATCCAGGCATTTGTTAAAGATGAGTTTGTGGAAACTTATAAAAAAGAAATTGAAAAAGTCTTTGGAAAAGGATGTTGTCATACTTTAAAAGTAAGAAAATATGGCGGCAGACAGCTGGTGTAGAGAGGTAAATGATGACAGTATATTTAGTAGATTTTGAAAATGTAAAAAGTGATGGTCTATATGGTATAGATGACTTGTCTGGAAATGACACTGTTTATATTTTCTATAGTGTGAATGTCGACAAAATTTCCTTTGCTATGCATAAAAAGATTAATGACTCGAAAGCTGATATCAAAACTATTAAAGTAGAAGTAGGTCATAAAAATGCCTTAGATTTTCAGCTTTCAAGTTATTTGGGATTTTTATTACATGAAGATAGTGCCAAAGAATATGTAATTGTTTCTAATGATGCCGGCTTTGGTCCGTTGGTATCTTTCTGGAAAAAGAAAAATTACAATATAATTCTGGCAACCGATTTAACTAAGCTTAATCAGAAGCAGAAATATACTAAATTATATAATCAGGTCAAGGGTCTGGTGGAAGACAATGAACAGGCAAAACTATTAACAGACTGTATTCTGAAATATAAAACCAAGCAGGGGTTAAACAATGCTATTGTAAAAGTTTATGGTACGACTATTGGCGGGAAGCTCTATAAAGCGATAAAGCCGCTGATTATGGATAAAAAAGGCAAATAGTGAAAAGTAGTTTTGGTATCTTACTATTTTATTGAAAATATTTTCAAAGTAAGTTAAAATGTATATGAGGTATATATTATGGAGTTTTTACAATCAGTCAGTCAATTTTTTGAATATCTTTTACCGATTTTAGGCACAATTGCATTTATATTCTTGATAATTGTTGCTGTAAAAGCAATAAAACTAATAAAAAATGTTAATAATTCTCTGACAAGTGTTGATACAGTAATGTCAAATGCCAACACTGTAATTGAAAATCTGAACAAGACTATTGAAATGGCCAACAAATATGTTGATGATTTTGGAGTAACAGCAAAAACAGTGAATAACGTATCGATGTCTATTGAAGCAGTCAGATATACGCTGGAACAGGTGATAAAGAAAATTGTCACAAGATGGACAAAAGAATACGAACAAATAAAGAAACTGATATTATCTTTTTTAGAAAAAGCAGAGAGCAAAGTTATAGAAGTTGCCAACAAGAAAAAAGAAGATGCCGAACAGGCAGAAAGTGAGGAATAAAATGGAAGAAAATAAAGTTAAATGCCCTGAAGAATGTGTTGAAGAACATGTAGAAGACTGCGAAAAAAAGGACGATGGTTTTGAAGAAGTATTAGAAAACCTGAAGAAAGTAGTCGAAGAAGTGAAAGAAGGAATTAAAGAGTCTTTTGTAAAACTGAAAGAAGGATTAGATGATGTTGATTTAAACAAAGAATCTTTAAAAACTTATCTTGATGAGTTTTCAGAAAAAGCAAATGAATTATCTGCTAAAGCCAAAGAAAAGTTTGAAGCATTTAGAGAAGAAAGTAAACATTCAGAAAAACTTGCCAAAGCAAAAGAAACTGTATCTAATGTAGCTCAGCAGTTTGGTGAAAAAGCAAGTGAATACTACAATAAAGCTTTAGAAAATGAAGATTTCAAAAAGACAGTAGATACTGTCAGCGAAAAAGCTAAAGACGCATCAGAATATGTCAGCGGCAAATACCAGGAATTTATTCACAATCCTAAAGTAAGAGAAACGGTTGTAGGTGCTAAAGAAGCATTTGAAAATGTAGTTGATTCAATTAAAGAGTCATTTAAAAAGGACGAAGAAGAAGTTAAAGAAGAAATCAAAGAAGAAGTTAAAGAAGATAAACAGGAAGAATAGTGTATGAGCACGTTAAATGATGAAAAGAAAAAAGTAACTATTTATTCAGTAGCTCACGAAGCTGGTGTATCATTAGCTACGGTTTCTCGTGTCATTAACGACTCTTCACTGGTAAAAGAAGAAACAAGAAAAAGGGTTGAAGAGGCTATTGTCAAACTGGGCTATCGGCCAAATGCAGTAGCACAGGGACTGGCCTTAAAAAAGACAACCACGATTGCCCTTGTTGTTCCTGATTCCGGATTCCTGTATATGGGTAAGATTATTAACGGATTGCTGGATGTTGCTAAAATCTACAAATATAATATTGCTTTGCATACAACAAGTAGCAGTATTAGTGAAATGAGTGAAATAATAGACAATATTGTCAAATCCAGAGCTGATGGAGTAATAGTTTACAATGACTGTTTGACAGAAAATGAAATAGCAACATTAAACAGTTTTTCCACTCCGATGGTATATATCGGTCATAAAATCAAAGCGGATGACGCATGCAATGTCTTTGTTGATTATAGAAAAGCATTGTATGAATTAACCGATAAATATATCCAGGCAGGCTATAAAGATATAGTTTTAGTCCAGGATAAGAAAAATCCGATGATGATGGATGAACTTCTGAAAGGTATTCAGAAAGGATTTAGCAAACACAACTTGGTTTTTACAGGTCTGATTGAAATTCCTGAAAATTATCTTAACTCTTATGATTATCTGAACGAATATTTCAAAGATAAGAAACATCAGTTAGTTATTACAGTCAGGGATTCACAGGCTATGGCAGTTCTTAATGCCTGTACGGAAAATGGAATTGGTATTCCTGAAGAAACTGATCTGGTTTGCGTTATGGATTCCCGATATACCGATATGGTTCGTCCAAGGATTTCATCATTTTTCATTCCGTCATATGATTTAGGTGCTCTGGCAATGAGAGTTATGACAAAAATGTTGAATAATGATGAAGTTAAAGAAAAAGAATATCAATTGAGCTATATTTATAAAAATAAAGCATCAACGAAAATCTAAAGGGAAGTAAAAATACTTCCTTTCTTTCTGGCGATTAAATATCATTAACAATAAAGTCATAATATGGTAGAATAATTAAGTATGAGGTGAAACATATGACTTTTTTGGACGAATTAAATTGGCGAGGTTTAATTAAAGATGTTACAGATTTAGAAGGATTAACAGAGAGATTAAAAACACCGATAACCTGTTATTGTGGCTTTGATCCTACTGCTGATTCTTTACATGTCGGTCATTTACAGCAGGTTTTACTGTTGAAAAGATATCAGAGTGCTGGTCATACTCCGATTATTCTTGTTGGTGGAGCAACAGGAATGATTGGTGATCCAAGAATGACAAGTGAAAGAAATCTGCTGACACTTGAAGATGTCAGATATAATGCAGACTGTATCAAAGAACAGCTGGCACATTTTCTTTCTTTTGAGGGAGAAAATGCGGCAAAGATGGTTAATAACTATGATTGGATCAGTAAACTGAATGTTATTGATTATTTAAGAGATTATGGAAAATGTTTCAATGTTAGCTATATGCTGGCTAAAGACGCAGTAGCTTCAAGGCTTGAAACCGGTATTTCCTATACTGAATTTTCATATATGTTGCTGCAGTCTATTGACTTTTTACATCTGTATCTGAATTATAACTGTGAACTGCAGATAGGTGGATCTGATCAATGGGGTAATCTGACTTGTGGTTGCGAAATGATTAGAAAAGTGGAGGATTCATGCCCGAAAGTGTTTGGAGTAACTTCACCTTTAATTACCAAATCGGATGGATCTAAATTTGGAAAATCTGAAGGAAAAAATGTCTGGCTGGATGCTGAAAAGACAAGTCCCTATGAATTTTACCAGTTCTTTTTTAACATTGCCGATAGTGATGTTGTCAATATGCTGAAAAGATTGTCAATGAAATCAATTGATGAGATTAAGGATTTAGCTCAAAAGGTAGAAACTGAACCACATTTAAGAGCTGCCCAAAAGGCTCTGGCTGAAGAGTTGACAGAACTCGTTCATGGCGAAGAAGGACTTAAAAGTGCCTTAAATATTACAGAGGCATTGTTTAAAGGCAATATTAAGGATTTAACAGGTAAAGAAATCAAATATGCTTTTAAAGATGCAGCAACTATTGATATCGAGGAAGAAATTTTACTTATCGATGCATTGGCAGACTCAAAAGCTGCTTCAAGTAAAAGAGAAGCAAGAGAGTTAATCAGTAACGGTTCAATTTCTATTAATGGAGAGCGATGTACCTCGTTAGATAAAGCATTAACTAAAGAGGATAGTTTAGATGGAGAAACTATTGTCATCAGAAAAGGAAAAAAGAACTACTTCATTTTTAAAGTTTAGTTATTGAAGGAAGGTTTAAAAATGAAAAAATTGTTGATATTGTTATTTTTGGTTATTATTCTATCTGGCTGTAATAGAGATGAACCAAGACAGTTGGATAAAGAAAAATATAATGCCTATCTGACTTATTATTCGTCAATTCTGGCTGCTGAAGACAAACAGGAGAAGTCTGAATGTTTTGATATTGAACTGGTTGTTAACAAATTGTCGGAAAATGAATATCGTTATGATGTTATTGTTGACAATCCGAGAGTTGCAATGTTTAATATTAAGGCTCTGGCTATTATTGAGACATTATCACTGGAAATCAATCAGGAAAAGATGATGCCATCGGTAGGCATTTTAGATGACAGTACTTATAATATGGTCCCAGGCCAGTTAGATCAGAAAAATGGATTTTATGAAGGGATAATTCTTTCTTTAACAAGCGGTGAGAGTGCTTTAAGAGTTTCGATAATGGTTGATTATAAACCACTGAATGATGAGAAAACGATTCGTCAGTATTTCTCTTTATATATCGACTATCAGGAAGTGGCAGGAGAATAAAATGGATAAGAAAAAAAGAAAACAGTCCATAGTTGCCAGTGCCCTGACAGGGACTGCCGGAATATTTATTACCAAGGCATTGTCGCTTTTGTATGTTATTCCATTTAATGAAATAGCAAAAGAAGCTACAGTATTCTATTCTTATGCTTACACAGTTTACGATGCGGTTCTCCAGGTCTGTTTGTCTGGTTTACCTTTTGCAATTGCTACTTTAGTAGCTAAATATGCTACAAAAGATGACTATGCAACTGTAAGACTGGTAAAAAAAGTTTCCAGAAGTATTTTAATGGTAATTGGCGTAGTCAGTTCAATATTGCTAATCAGTTTTTCCGGTCCCTTAGCTTATATGATTGTTCCAACTGACCTGCAATCAACCGTATATATTGAAAATACTCAGATTGTTTTGATTATTGTCGCTTTTGCCCTGTTTTTTGTGCCTTACTTAAGTCATTATCGCGGCTTCTATCAGGGATTAAAAGAGTTTGAAACTTATTCCAAAACGCAGATACTGGAACAGGTAATTAGAATTGCCTTTCTTTTGACTGCCAGTAGTCTTTGCATCTATGCCTTTAATTTAGACAGAATATGGGCTGCGTATATGGGAGTTGCTTCAACTGGAATAAGCGCTTTTTTCACAATAATATATTTTATTTATTATGAAAAAAAATATGTCTTGCCAACAGCAGAGAATAGCAGTAAAAGTATTTATTCAAATATTGAAATATTAAAAGAGTTAATCAGTGTTTCTTTTCCTTATTTATTAAGTGCTTTAATGTTGTCGACTAATTCGCTGTTTGTTCTGCTGTTTTTTGCCAGCGGACTTGAAGCATACGGAACTGAAGCAAAACTGATAACGATTTATCAGGGAATTATCAATTATCAGGCTTCAAAATTACAGTCAGTTCCTCTAGTGATAATGTCAGGTTTCTGTCTGGCAATAATACCTCATATTACCGAAGCTGTAACCAACCGTGATAATGTAAAAGTCAGTCAGCTGGTTCATAAAATTATGGAAACTGTTAACTATCTGTCAGTTCCGGTGTGTTTCTTTATGCTGTTTTTTGCCAAGGAAATTTATTATATAATGTATGGCAATTATTATCTGGATATCGGAACCAATATGTTATCCAAGACGATAGTCTGTCAGTTTTTTATGAACTTTTTTGGCGTAATAACTTCAACCCTGATAGCTTTACAGCTCAGAAAAAGATATCTGGTTTTGGAATCTGCCAGGTTAATCTTTATGCTGATTTTCTTTAACCCGTTATTGGAAATATTTGGAGTAAATGGTTATTTTATCGCCAAAGCCAGCGAATTTATATTGTTCATAATTGCCGGATTGTTTATTATCAGAACAAAATATCAGATAAATATGAAAAAAATGTTTGATTCTTTCAGCAGAAGCTGGATGGGAGCAATACCAATGTTTATTATTGCCGCTATCTATGTGCAGTTTGAATTAAATATTGGGTCAATGAACAGAATTGTTGTATTATTATTGACAGGTTTGATGTTTGTAGTCTGTGTCGGAATGTACATTTTTATTACTAATAAGTTAAATGTTGTACAGGAATTGTTCTCCATTACCATCAATAAGGAGACATTTATAAATTTAAAGAATAGATTATTGAAGAAAGAAGGGTAAAACCTTTCTTTTAATATAAAAAGAATGGTTCAACCATTCCTTTATTTAGATAGTTAATTATTTCTTTCTGTTATAGAATTCTACTACCAGCAGTTCATCGAAGTCAGGATTTAATTCATTTCTTTCGGGAAGTCTTACAAATTCCCCTTTCATTGTTTTTTTGTCAAAAGTAACAAATGCAGGAGTATTTAATACTGCTTCCAGTGAATCAATCACTGCCGGGTTATTTCTCATTTTTTCTTTGACCTCAATAGTAGAGCCGGGTTTAACCTGGTATGAAGGTATATCAACTTTCTGGCTATTTACTAAAATATGACCATGATTTACTAACTGTCTTGCACCTCTTCTGGTTCGGGATAATCCCATTCTATAGACGACATTATCTAAGCGGGATTCCAGCAATTGTAAAAATACTGTACCGGTAACACCTTTAGATCTTGAGGCTTTGTCGAACAAATTTGAGAATTGTCTTTCGTTCACGCCATAGGTGAAACGCATTTTCTGCTTTTCAGCTAACTGCAAACCATAGTTTGTCTGTTTGATTCTTCTTGTTGGACCATGTTGTCCGGGAGCATAAGCTCTTTTTCTTAATTCTTCACCAGTCTCCAGGATTGAGAAGTTTAATCTTCTTGCTTTTTTCCATACTGGTCCTGTATAACGTGCCATTTTTAATTTCCTCCTAGTTTTAATTTACTAGCCTGTGTGAATTAATTATCAGGGTGTTGACCTTTCACTTAAACAGCAAGCTACTTTTTCCTTTAAGATCAACGCGCACTAAACAATCTTCACATGCTGCTATCGGCTTCATTAATGTAACACTAAAAAATCATAATGTCAAATCTAATTTAATTATTTATTACTATCTAATTTAATTATTTATTACTATTCAAATATGCTACAATATTATGTGAGGTGAAGATTATGCCATTGGCACAATTTTATGAGAAAATTGTAAATTCGGGTTGGATTTATTTGATAATTGCAGTATTTTTCTTTTTAATTGTCCTGATAATATCGAAAGTCAATAAAAAGAAAAAAACAAAAAAAAGGATTGAATTAGCTCAGATTAAGATGAATAATTTAAGAAGTCATCCTTTTAATGCTGACATTTCCAAAATGGATGCCATTGCCAGAATTAATGTAAATATCAAAGACACAGTTCAACAATGTAAGAGAGATTTTGATGTTATTCAGGACAATTTGAAAAACTGTACCAGTTTACTGCAGGATACTGTAGAAGCCTATGATACCAATAACATAAAGTTCTGTAATCAGAAGTTGATAGAAATTGAAAATATTGTTGAAAAAACCAGAAATTTATCTGATAAACTTTCGGATGTGACCAATGCGGTACTGAATCAGTCTTCACTTCAAAGAAGAAGAATAAATGAATTAAAAGACCGATATCGTGATATTAAACTTATGATTAATAATAATCCAAATGACTATACTTTTTCCTGGGAAGCTGTTGATGAAATTTCCAATAAACTTTCTCACAAGTTTTCTGATTTTGAAGCGATAATGGGTGCCAGCAAATATGATGAAGCAGCTATTCTTTCAGAAGAGATTTCACTGGCAATTGACGAGTTTAATGATCTGACCTTGAGACTTCCGGAAATTATAGAACTGGCCCGTACTACTATTCCAGACAAACTCGGAGAATTGAATTCATCCTATCTGGTAACAAAAGCTCAGGGAGCCTATTTAGGTCATCTTGATGTGGAATCTTTTATTGAAAAAAACAATGAAATTTTAAAAGAATTGTTGGCTAGAATAAAAGTTTGTGATATTGATTCAGTTGACAGTAAGCTGACTGATTGTGAAACAAGGATTAATAATTTATATTTTTCAATAGAAAAGGAAAAGATAGCACATCGTCAGTTAGTCAATACTGTAGAAGAGTGCAGTGCACTTTTAGAAAAAACAAAAGAAATCCTGGATGGTCTGAAAAGTAATGAAAAAGAATCAATTGAAAGGTATGAACTGACTGATGCAATTAGTGATATCACCAAAGCGATTAAAGTTTATGAAGGAAATAAAAGAGCCTTTGATTCGCTGAATGATTCATTTAAGGCTAAAAGCATTTCTTCGTCGACACTATTGATTTCTTTTGAAGAATTATCAGCTGATATAAAAACTGCTTTAAAGGAATGTCAAATGATTGATGCAGAAATTACTTCAACAAAAACCCAGGAAGTCAGAATTAAAGAACAGGTTGACCGTTATGTGGTTGCTTTAAACGAGATTAAAGTTTCTATCAGATTATCACGTCTGCCGAATATTTCCGATACGTATCAGCAGGATATAGATCTGGCTGAAGAGTATATTGAAAAGTTAAATGAAATGTTATCAAGTGAAGTGGTAGATATTGAAGCAGCAAAAAAACTGATGGAAAAAACCAGGGAGCATATCTCTTCATTGTTTACTGATGTAGATACCCTGACTAAAATAACTGCTGCAATTGAATCATGTATTATTGTAGCCAATCGTTACAGACCGCTTTATCCAGAGGTAGATTCAGCATTATATTCAGCAGAACTGGCTTATCGTAATGGCGAATTTACTAAAGCTAAAAAACTTATTATTTCTTCAATTGAAAAGGTTGCTCCTCAATTAGTCAGAGAAATTAACGATAAGATTGATAAAAGTATCAGGCCGCAAAGGGATGTGTAGAATGAGTACTTATTTTGATTATGCTTCAACGACGCCGGTAAATGATGAAGTTTTAAACTCATATTTCAAAGTGCAAACTGATTATTTTGTCAATTCTCAGTCAATCTATCCCAGAGGGTTAGAAGTGAATAAACTAATGGAAAAATCAAGAGAAAAAACAGCTTCTTTATTAGGTGTATCAGCCAAAGAAGTTATTTTTACTTCCAGCGGATCAGAAGCCAATAATTTGGCGATAAAAGGGGCAGCTCTTAAAAGAAGAGAATATGGTAAACATATTATCAGCAGTAATGTAGAACATTCGAGTGTTGAAAATTCACTAAGATGGCTAAAAGAATATTTTGGCTTTGAAGTTACATATCTGCCAGTCAATCAAAATGGAATAATTGAGATAGATGACTTAATCAGAGCGTTAAGAAAAGATACAATTCTGGTAAGTATTATGTACGTTAACAATGAATCGGGAGCAATTATGCCAATTGAAGAGATTAAAAAGGTTGTCAGAAGGTATCCTGACTGTTATCTGCATTGCGATTGTGTTCAGGCACTTGGTAAAATAGATATTGATTTGACAAATATTGACATGGCTTCCATATCAGCTCATAAGATATACGGAGTAAAGGGAAGTGGTGTTCTGATAAAAAAACAGCATGTGCAGCTGGCAGAGGTAATTTCTGGTGGAAGTCAGGAATATAATCTGCGTGGTGGAACCTCCAATGCAGCAGCCAATATTGTCTTTTCAAAAACTTTAAGACTGGCTTTAAAAGCTTTTAGAAACAATAGAGACAGAATTAAAGAGTATCATAACTACTTTATTCAAGAACTTAAAAAGATTGATAAAGTGGTCATAAACAGTCCTGAGGATGGATGCTGTGGAGTGGTTAACTTTTCCTGCTTAACTGTTACTTCACAGGTTATGATGAATGCTTTAGCATTAAAAGGATTTGAGGTTTCTGCTACCAGCACCTGTGACAGTTCATTGGCAGTTAGCAGAGTAATCTCACAGATGTTTAAAGAAGAAAATCGTTTAAAAGGCACAATCAGAGTTTCAATTTCATATTTGAACACTTTAGATGAAATTAAAAGACTGCTGAAAGCAATTAAGGAATGTATAGAAGATTATGGATAAATTAGTTTATGAATATATTTTAATCAGATATGGTGAATTGACAACTAAAGGGAAGAATAAAAACGAATTCATCAAAAAACTGGCTGATAATATGAAATCAGCTC
Source organism: Erysipelotrichaceae bacterium (assembly GCA_050950925.1). Taxonomy (GTDB): domain Bacteria; phylum Bacillota_I; class Bacilli_A; order Erysipelotrichales; family Erysipelotrichaceae; genus UBA1783. The sequence goes on along the minus strand of JBMNIN010000003.1, from coordinate 266,010 downwards.
TTAACAGTTATCCAAAACTGGTATTTGAAAGAACCAGAGATCATATATATATTCATTTAAATGGAACTGATCCGGATGAATTGACTCCAATTTTAGAAAATATCTTTGGAATCAGGAGTTTTTCTAAGACTTTAAAGGTTGAAAACAGTATTGAAGCTATTGTTAATGCTTCAAGAGATATCATGAAAGATAAAGAAGGAACATTTAAAGTAGTAACTAAAAGAGCAAATAAAAAATTTGAATTCCGTTCTGATATTATAAATAGAATGGTAGCCTCTGAAATATTAAAAAATTTTGCGCCGGCATTAAAAGTTGATGTTCATAATCCTGACTACAGGCTGATTATAGAAATCAGAGAAAAAAATACTTATATTATGGCTGAAACAATTTTAGGGTCTCAGGGGTTTCCTGTTGGTGTCGGCGGTAAAGCAATGTTAATGCTTTCAGGAGGAATTGATTCTCCGGTAGCCGGCTATTTAGTGATGAAAAGAGGGGTTAAAATTGAATGTATTCACTATGCTTCAATGCCTTATACTTCCCTGGAATCTCTAAATAAAGTTAAAGAGCTGGCCAGAATTATCAGTGTATTTCAGGGAAAGATTAAATTGCATATAATTCCATTTACTGCTGTGCAAATGGAAATTTACCGGATCTGTGATGAAGCCTATGCGATAACCATGATGAGAAGAATGATGTATCGTCTGGCTCAAAGACTGGCAGAAAAAAACGGATGCTTGGCTATTGTCAATGGTGAATCAATCGGGCAGGTTGCTTCTCAGACTCTGCAGAGTATTGCTGCTATTTCTGAGGTAGTAGATATGCCGGTTATCAGACCGTGTGCTACCTTAGATAAACTGGAAATTATAAGTATAGCTAAAGAAATAAATACTTATGAAACAAGTATTTTACCGTATGAAGACTGTTGTACGATTTTCACACCTAAAAACCCGGTTATAAAACCAAAAAAGGAAAAATGCAGATGGTATGAAGAAAAGTATGACTTTGAACCATTTTTAAAAGAAGCGCTGGAAAATGTTGAAAGTATTGTTATCAGTCCAACTGCCGGGTTGGCAGATGATGAAGATTTATTTTAATAGAGGGGGAGAGTAATTATGGCATTTGAATCGTTAAGTAACAGATTAACTGCTGCATTTAAACATATTGTCGGCAAAGACAGACTGTCAGAAAAAAATATGGAAAAAATGTTGCGAGAAATCAGGACAGCTCTGCTGGAAGCTGATGTCAACTATCAGGTAGTTAAGGATTTTATTGAACGTATAAGAAAAGAAATGACTGGTGTTCAGGTTGCGGAAAGTCTGGATCCATCAACAATGGTTTATAAAATTGTCAGAGATGAGATAACCGGTTTACTGGGTGAAGGTCAGGGAGAACTTTTATATAAACAATCCGGCATTACGATTTTGATGATTGTGGGTTTGCAGGGAACAGGTAAAACAACTTCAGCAGCCAAAATTGCCAAACTGATTAAAGAAAAACAGAATAGAAATCCACTACTGATTGCTGCTGATATTATTCGTCCTGCCGCAATAGAACAGTTACAGACTCTTGGAAAACAAATAGACTGCGAAGTTTTTACTTCGGGCAATAAGGTAAATGCTGTTGATACCGTTGAAAAAGGATTAGCTTATGCCAGAGCCAATAACTTTGATACGGTTATCATTGATACTGCAGGCCGTTTACATATTGATGAAGAACTGATGAATGAGCTTGAGCAGTTGAAAAGAAAATATCGTCCGGATGAAATACTGCTGATTGTTGATGCTTTAACCGGTCAGGATATTGTTAATGTTGCCAAGGCTTTTGATGATTTGCTGAATATTACCGGTCTGGTGGTAACAAAGTTTGATGGTGATGCCAGAGGTGGAGGAGTTCTGTCGGTAAAAGCTGTCACTGATGTGCCGGTCAAGTTTGTCGGCACTGGTGAAAAGGTTGATGATCTTGATGTATTCTATCCAGACAGGATGGCTTCCAGAATTCTGGGAATGGGAGATTTACAGACATTGGTAGAAAAGGCCGAGGCGGCATTTGATGAAGAACTGGCCAACAGGGCTATGGAAAATCTGATGAAGGGTACCTTTTCTCTGGAAGATATGCTGGTGCAGATGAAACAGACCAGAAAACTTGGTTCTATCGGCAGTATTTTAAAAATGATTCCAGGAATGAACCAGTTTGCTTCTCAGATTGATTCAGTAGATACTGATGGAATGTTTAAAACCTATGAAGCGATTATTAATTCAATGACTCCTTATGAAAGAAAATATCCTGGAGAATTGAGAAGTTCGCATAAAAACAGAATTGCTAAAGGTTCAGGCACTTCAGTTGCTGAAGTAAACAAACTGATTAATAATTTTGAAAGAACAAAAAAAATGATGTCTTCAATGGGCATTGGAAAATATCGTCGATTTTAAACCCTTTTAAATCGGATTTTTTGTATTTGATTTATAATTGGTTTATAATTTAATTAGCAGGAATAGAATATGAAACGTAAACATAAAATAATAGCTGTCATACTTTTTCTGATACTTGCTTCATTGGTCATTTTGGATGAAAATGAAGTGGTTTTAGTCTGTGATAAAAATATGCAGGTACAGTATGAATACCAGAGTGATTTTGTTGAACCTGAGGTTAGAGCCTTTTATCAGAAAAAGATTTTCAGCTTTATCAGGTTCAAACTTGAAACTGAAAAGACCGGAGATATTGATACAACAGTGTTAGGTTCTCAATTTATCACCTACAAAGCTGAAAAAGATGAAAAAAAGGCAGAACTGACTTTAGAATTTATTGTTGTTGATACGACAGCCCCAGTAATAACCCTGGTTGAAAATGAAGATTATTATACCGAATATGGTCAGGAATATATTGAAGAGGGTTTCAATTGTTTAGATAACTACGATGGTGATATCACTGACCGGGTAATAAGAGAATTAAAAGAGAACAGAGTTATTTATACTGCAACAGATTCCAGTGGTAATACAACAGTAGTAGAAAGAGAAATAAATTATGTTGATACAACAGCTCCTGTCATCAGTTTTGATAATTCCTATACAGCCATTGAAGTTGGAAGCGATTTAAATGTTGGTTTTACTGCTTATGATGCTAAAGACGGAGACTTGACAGAAAGTGTAATTATAACCGGTGAAATTGATAACACTAAAATGGGAATTTATACTTTAACCTATACTGTCAGTGACAGTAGCGGTAATGTTGCTTCGATAAAAAGAGACGTTTATGTTTATAAAAGACAGGCTGATCCAGAAAATTTAAACCCATCAAAAAAGATAGTATATCTAACCTTTGATGATGGACCAAGCAGTCATACTGCCAGATTATTGGAAATATTGGATAAATATAATGTAAAGGTTACTTTTTTTGTCAATGGTAAAAACAGTTCATATTTTAACAATGTTGGAAAAGCCTACAGGAAAGGACACAGTATCGGTAATCATACCTATTCCCACAATTATAAAAAGATATATTCTTCAGTAAGCGGATTTTATACTGATTTAAACTATAATGGAGAACTTATATATGAGCAGACAGGAGTATATACTAAACTTCTCAGATTTCCTGGTGGCTCAAGCAACACTGTTTCAAGGTCCTATTGTAAGGGGATTATGAGTACTTTGACTAGTTCAGTCACCAGTAAAGGTTATAAGTATTTTGACTGGAATGTATCCAGCGGGGATACCAGCAAAATGAGTAGCACTGCTGTCTATAATAATGTCATAAAGGGAATTAAAAAGCATAATGTCTCAACAGTGTTACAACATGACACCAAAGGATATTCAGTTGATGCAGTTGAAAGAATAATATTATGGGGACTGATAAACGGCTATACTTTCCTGCCGTTGGATTTATCAAGTCCGGCAGTTCACCATGGAATAAATAATTAAACTGTCAAGCAAAAGTGCTTGACAGCATTCCCTGACAGTAGTATTATAGTCAAAGAAAAGGAAAAAGAGGTATATTTTTAATGGTTAAATTACGTTTAAGAAGAATGGGAGCTAAAAAGGCTGCTACTTACAGAATTGTTGCTATGGACGCCAGGACAAGAAGAGATGGTCGTCCAATTGATACAATTGGTTTTTATAACCCGCAGACAGAACCGTCTACAGTTAAGGTTGATGAAGAAAAAGTTTTATACTGGTTAAAAGAGGGAGCTCAGCCAACTGATACAGTCCGTTCTATTTTGTCAAAAGAAGGAATCATGAAGAAGTTTCATGAATCAAAGTAGGCCGCAATGATTGATTACGAAAAAACACTGATGGATATTGTTAAACCGATGGTTGATGAACCTGAAAAAGTCTCGGTTCAGCAAATGGACAGTCTTAACAAAAATGAAATTATATTATATGTCCATGCAACAAGTAATGATATCGCCAGACTGATTGGTAGAGGCGGAAATATGGCTTCCAGCATCAGGCAGATGATGTCAGTCTGTTCAAGCATCGAAAATAAGAGAGTTACGATTAAATTTGAGTCATATTAGGATGCGCTGTTTCAGCATCCTTTTTTTGGAGAATGGATTATGGAATATGTCAGAGTTGGAAATATTGTTAATACTTTCGGTCTGAAGGGAGAACTGAAGGTAAAATCACATAGTGATTTTGATGACATCCGTTTTAAGGTGACCCAACAGTTGTATATCAAATATTTGGAGGTCTTTGAACCGGTAGTTATTAAAACCTGCCGAGTTCACAAAGGCTATATTTTAATATCTTTTTTCGATAAACAGGATATAAATCTGGTTGAAAAATACAAGGGTTGTGATATATTCATTAAAAAAGATGAAGTTCATACTTTAAGTGAGGGCGTATATTACTTTTTTGAACTGCAGGACTGTTCTGTCTATTACAATAATCAGAAAATAGGACATGTTTCTGCGGTTGAAGATGGTTTTCAGACAATACTGAGAATTAACACAGAGGAAAAAGAGGTTTTAATACCGTTTGTTGCTAGATTTATCAAAAAAGTAAATATTGAAAATAAGCGAATTGATATAGATGTAATTGAGGGAATGTTATGAAAATAACAATTTTGACTATTTTTCCTGAGATGTTTAATGATTTTTTGAACACTTCAATTATCAAAAAAGCCAGACTTAAAAATCTGGTAGAAATAAATATTGTTGATTTCAGAAGTTTTTCCCTGCTACCTTCCAAAAGAGTTGATGATTATCCTTATGGCGGAGGAGCGGGTATGGTTTTAATGTGTCAGCCTGTTTTAGATGCTTTGAACAATGTTAAAACTGAAAAGTCATATGTTGTTATTACCTCACCCGTCGGTCCCAGATTTGACCAGCAGATGGCTTACAGATTACTTGAAAAAGAAGAAATAATTATTATTTGCGGTCATTATGAAGGTTTTGATGCCAGAATCTATAATTTTGCTGACCAGCATATTTCGGTTGGTGATTATATTCTGACTGGCGGAGAATTGCCGGCAATGGTTATAACTGACGCCATTACCAGACTGGTTAAAGATACTATCAGTGAACATTCGACAGTTGAAGAATCCTTTGAAGATGGATTGCTCGAGTATCCGCAGTATACCAGACCGGAAATTTATAACGGATTAAAGGTGCCGGAAGTATTGTTAAGCGGTAATCATGAAAATATCAGAATATATCGTTTAAAAGAAAGTTTAAGAACAACATATTTGAACCGCCAAGACCTTTTGGAAAAAAGACAATTTACTGAAGAAGAAAGAAAACTGCTGGAAGAAATTATTGAAGAAGAAAATAGACAATAATTTCTTTTTTTATGGTAAGATTAAATAAATTAAGTTGAGGTGAAATATATGTCTGAAATCTGGTTTTTCCCTTTTGAAGAACAATTCATTATCTGGCTGCAGTCTTTAGGTCTAGGGACAGTTTTACATGCAATCCTGTTTTATATGAATCAATTTTTTTCAATTCTTGGTGAAGAAACTGTGGCAGTAGCTGTAATGGGTTTTATATATTGGGGGATTGATAAAAGAAAAGGCGAAAAAATCGGTGCCTCAATAATGCTGGCGACAGTAATGACTCCTTATATGAAGAACATCTTTAAAAGACTAAGACCATATCAGTGTTCTGATCATATCAAACTTTTAAGAGATGTTGATGGATATTCATTTCCTAGCGGACACTCCAGTAACAGTGGAGCATTATTTTCTTCAGTGGCCGAAATGTTTAAAGAAAGCAAAATTTTGCAGGTCTTTGGTATATTGATTCCAGTTCTGGTTGCTTTTTCCAGGATTTATCTGGGAGCTCATTGGCCTAGTGATGTTGTTGTGGGACTGGCAGTTGGTTTCTTGTGTTGTTTAGTCGCTACCAGAATGACTGACTTATTTAAAAATAAATACACTTTACTGGTGACCTATGCACTAGTTACCGCTTCAGGATTTTTCTTCTGTCAGACAAATGATTTTTATAATGGTTATGGCATGCTGCTTGGCTTAATTACAGGTATGTATTTTGAAGAGAAATTTGTTAATTTTGAAATGGCGGATAAATGGTATATAGCATTAGTCAGAACATTTAGTGGATCGGTATTATATTTTGGAATAAACGCTATTTTGAAGTCTGTTTTAACTCCGATATTTGCTGAAATGTCAGTCGGATACTTCATTTTAAGAACTTTCAGATATGGTTTAAACTGCTTTATTCTGATAGCTGTCTATCCAATGCTGTTTAGACTGGAAAAGAAAATATTTAAGAAAGTTACTGGTTGAAAAATATTTTCCATTGTGATAATATTATTCCTGACTTCCGTCGTTTTGCTCAAAACCTAGTACTCTGAATTAATTAATATGGAAGAATTAAACAAATTATCAATCTCATTTTTAGTAAGAACAAGTGCGTCAAGATTGATAATTCCTGTCACAGAACTTATCTTTTCATTGACATATTGGTTGCTGGACAGATTGATAAAAGTTCCATCACCTTTATCAACAACACGGAAATCTCTAATGAAATTGATAATATCATAGGAGCTGACCTTGTTGGAAAAACACTTAATTTCTAGAACGCGGAGAAGAAACAAACAAAGGTAACAGATAAGAAAGTGACCGTAGATTGTTTCTTTTTTCTGTACAAAAACAGGTCTTCCGTCAAGCATTGATTTTGTTATTCTAAATGATTCTTCAATCTTCCATAAATTATGGTAGGTTTCATATACTTCAACAGGCTGCATATTAAGTTCTGAAGTAACAATCATATTGTATCCGGCATATTTCATATCTTCATCAATAACTGCCTGATCAATTTCAAAAACGGGTTTCACTTTTTTACCACTTGAATCTTTATTATTCACCTTGATATATTTGGCTGCTTCACCTATTTCTTCTTTGGTAAGTTCTTTATATGAAAGATGTTTTTTGGCTTTATCAACCATTTTAAGTATTTCCAATCTTTGTTTTTTCGCCAGTGACGGATTGTAAGATACAATTCTTCTTTCTTTAACAGAAAACTTTCTTGTAACAGTCTTATTGGTTTCAGGGTCAACCTCATCAAATTTATATTCAAAAGTGTCAACACATGATTTTAATCTAAACTTAATAGAATTATCTTCATCATAAAAGTCTTCAAAAACATTAGCGCTGTTTTCTAATAAAACCCATTTTTTCTCAGCCTGACTGATGTTTTTGCCACGAATAGACTTAGAGAATATGTAACCATCATTACCTTCAATAGCGGCAGCATAGATGTTTCTGGCACAGTTAAGTCCCTTATCAGCCACTTGTACTGTTTTTCCCGTTACTTTATATCGCTGTTTCATTTCTTCTATTACTTTTCGAATATAAGGTTTTTCAGATTCATTTCCAGGATACATCTGCATAGCTAATGGAATAAGGTCAGAATCTAAAAGCAGAGCCTGACCAATAACAGGTTCATTGCGCTTTTCTTTTGAAACACCTTTTTGTTTATCATCTTTAGAAATATCGATTTCAAAGTAATAGTTGGTACAGTCAAAGAAAACTCTGGAATAGTCTCTTTTATAATATTGATTAAGACAATGGTTAAAAAGTTCAATGTATTTTTTATAGTTTTCTCCTATAAAGTTTAGTCCGTCATAAACCTGATCTTCAGAAATATCTGAAGATTCAAAAAGTTTTGGGAATACACTGGAAACCGTCTTTGATTTTGAACAGGGGCAGATTGCCCTGCAGTAGATAAGTTGGGCCATCATATCAAAAAGACTGAATTGAAATTGTTTAGCTGATGCAAGAATGTCGACAGTTTCTTTAACACCTAACTCATCAATTAAGGATGAAAGCAGAAAGTAACCGACATTTTTTTCAAGATGTTTAGTAAAAGCCCGTGGTCTGGTTTCATCTAAAAATTCAGCTTTTCTTTTTTCATTCATTTGATTTACCACTTCTTTAAAATGGGTAACAGGGTCAGTAATCTCATCAGAAATAAGTTCATGAACATAACCAAAAGCTTTAATACTTCTATTTCTGGATTCTTTAAGATCTTTATCCCAATAAGATTCATAAACCTGAAGATAGATACCATTTTTCTTTTTATCCTGTCTAAGGAAATAAGCCATAAGAACCTCCTATTCACAAAGTACCATGTAGTACCATTATTATAACACGTCTTAAAAATTTATTAAATATTTTTTTAGTCGATTTTTAATAAAAAAACATAAAAAAACACTGATTTTCAGCGTTTTCAATAGATTTTGTTGCTTATATTTAAAATATTCAATTATTAACCAAATGACTGCTTCCGAACTTTCATGGTACTACGACGGAAAACGGGCTTTCAGATATGGTTTAAACTGCTTTATTCTGATAGCTGTCTATCCAATGCTGTTTAGACTGGAAAAGAAAATATTTAAGAAAGTTACTGGTTGAAAAATATTTTCCATTGTGATAATATTATTGAGCGTATGCTATATAGTTCCGCTGATGACAGGTTCATGAACTATTGAAAAAATGTGTGAAAAGGAGTTAGTTATGGATTTAAGTTTAGTTGACAAGATTACTAAAGCTCAGATTAAAGATGTTCCTTACTTTGAACCAGGATGTACTGTTAAAGTACACGTTATTATTAAAGAAGGTAACAAAACACGTATTCAGGTATTTGAGGGTGTTGTAATTGCTATGAGTGGAAAAGGAATCGCCAGAACCTTTACTGTTAGAAAAATGTCAAGTGGAATTGGCGTAGAAAGAACTTTCCCAATCAACTCACCAATTATTGATAAGATTGAAGTTGTACGTTTTGGTAAGGTTAGAAGAGCAAAATTATTCTACTTACGTGGCCGTTCAGGTAAAGCTAGCAGAATCGAAGAGAAGCGCAGATAAAAGAAAAGGCTGGTCAATCAGCCTTTCTTTTCTATGGGAGAACACTATGGTTGAAAAGATAAAGTTGAAAGTTTTAGATTTTTTCGCAACTTTGTTTATTGCAATACTGATTTATTTAGATGAAATTATAGATTCAATAGTGACAGTCTTTGTTACTGTTATTGTCTCTTTTGTTGTAGTCAATTTCTTTTTTATGCCAATAGTTGTTAATGGTCAGAGTATGTATCCTGCTTTACATGATAATTCATATGGATTTTCCAATATCTTTGCCAGAAGAATTTCCAGCATCGAAAGATTTGATATTGTCGTTATTTATCTGGAAGAAAGAGATGAAAATTTGGTAAAACGTGTTATCGGTTTACCAAATGAAACTATTACTTTTACCAATGATACTCTATATGTTAATGGTACTCCAATTGACCAGACTTTTCTGGATACAGAGTATGTTAAACAGATACAGGACAGTTCATATTCTGGTGTATTTACTGCTGATTTTACGATAGTATTAGGGGATAACGAATATTTCTGTATGGGTGATAACAGACCTAAATCAGCTGATTCAAGATCATATGGACCTTTCAATAAGGAACAGATTATTTCAAAGGATGTCTTTATAATTTTCCCCTTTGATTTGTTTGGTATTGTAGAGTAGTTATTTTTTAATCGCAATTACTGCTTTTATCATTTATTCATTAAAAACTCAATATACAGTTTATCAGATTTCTGTTTTTAGTGTAGTAATTTAAAGATATAAAAATGATTTTAAATTATAAAAATATCAGTATTTATATTATTGACACCTATAAATATAGTATTAAAATTTAATTACCGAGGTGATAAAAATGAAAAAAATATTGGTAATTTTATTTATTTCCATGTTGTTTATAACCGTTACAGGCTGTAAACAGAAAGATACGTATCCCGATGTAAAAATAGGTGATATCGTATACTACGACCCAACTGTTGGAGCAGCAGAAGATCAATTGAAATATGTATCTGAAAAAGGTTATTCAATAACTGATGGTTATAATAATTCAACAGGTAATGGCTACGGTAATCAGGAATTTTTAGCTACAGAAGCTGATAATAAGTGGATAGTAATAGGTAAAAAAGATAATCATATTATTCTGATGAGCTATGATGTAAAGCTGAGTACCAAAAATGAGGGACTGTACATTAAAGGAGCAACAGCATTTCTGTTTGCTGAACAGGAACTGCATAATATCTGCAGTATATACGGTCATGGGAAAGGAGCAACCAAAAATCCTTTATATCCGGTAAAACCTAAAATTGGTGCTCCGGGTTTTGATGAAAAAGATGCCCCGGATTTAATTGAATCAGGAGCAAGAAGTATCACTTTAGAAGATATGGAAGAAATGACAGGTATAAAATCTAAAGAACAAAAAGAAAAGGCAACCAGATATGGTGCAGAAAAGTCCAATAATATGAATTGGTATAATAATCAGTATAAAGACTTTTTTATGAAATCAGAAAGACCGAAAGAAGATATAATCATTCCGACTTTAACAAATCATGTGATGGGAAAACCTCTATTTACATTTTATAATATAAGAAAAGATGACCCTCAGATAAAACAGGCTCTATTGGAATATCTGTTTAACGGTGATTATTGGGTTGCGGGGAAGATGGTCTTTTCTAATGATGAAAAAGCTGATTTTATGATTCCGATTGTTAATGTACTTGGTTTGAATACAAGTGTGCTATTTGAAGCAAATTCAGATATGGTGGTAGACTGGATAGCTTATTCTAAAATCAGACCGATCGTTGTAATTGAAACAGGAGTTGAACTGATTCCTGCTGATAAAGAGGGATTCATCTGGATAGTCAATCAGGAATGATTTATAATAAGTATAGATGTGAAATTCTATATTTATGAAGTTATTGACAGTTTTGACAATGGATTGTTTTTGACTTTCCATTGTTTTTTATTGGGACAAAATGTTTGTTTTAATCAACCATTATTTATAAAAATCATAAAAAATGATAAAATATTGTCAGTTGTTTATGTTGACTGCAGGGATACAGAAAGAAGAAAAGTGAGATAGGTTAAATAAATTAGAGTATGAGGATATAAAAAAATGAAAAAAATAGAACTTAATGCCAATAATTTGAAGTTAATAGCAGTTGCTGCGATGACAATAGATCATATAGCGGATGTTTTTTATCCTGGGTTTCCTGCTCTTCCTTTACCTTTTATGATGCATCTGGTCGGCCGACTGACAGCGCTGATTATGTGGTTTTTTGTCTGTGAGGGTTTTCATTATACGAAAAACGTAAAAAAATACATGCTTAGAATGTTTATATTTGCAGTTATATCTCATTTTGCCTATTGTTTTGCCTTTGGTATAAATCCAATTCCATTTAGTACAGGGATATTCAATCAGACAAGTGTTATGTATCCGCTGTTTATTTCTGTTGTTGTGCTGTGGCTGCAGAATGAAGAAAAAAGTATGAACAAATATTTGAAAAATATAATTATTTTTGTACTTATTTGGAGTGCATTTCCGGCGGACTGGAGCTGTGTTGCAGTTTTGGCAATACTGAATATGTATAGAAAGCGTGGAGATTTAAAAGGACAGATGAGGGAGATTGTTCTTTGGGTATTTGTATATGGATTAGTATCATTCTTCTTTGTCAATAAGATATATGCGCTTGAGTTAGTTGGCGTTTTTATGGTTTATCCTATATTGAAAATGTACAATGGTGAAAAAGGGAAAGCTGATTGGATGAAATTGTTTTTCTATATCTATTATCCTGTTCATCTGGTTATTATCGGGATTATACGTCTGTGGCTGTATGGAAATGTTTCTTTACTGTTTTAACAGGTGAAAGATGAAAAAAATCTGTAAATTTTAATAGTAATAAAAGAATCAGTCAAAATGATGTTATAATGAACATGCAGGTAAATATAAAATAGTTTTGATGGTAATGGAATGCGGGTAATTTTTACCATCAATCGAACGTTTTGTAACTGAAACTGATAAAAGAAGATTAACTGTGGCATTTGATTTTAAAAAAGAGTATAAGGAGTATTATCTTCCTGAAAATAAACCTGAGATTTTGGAAATCCCCAAAGCTAATTATATTGCTGTCCGCGGGAACGGTAATCCAAATGAAGCAGGAGGTACATACCAGCAGGCCGTCAGTGTGTTATATTCAATAGCTTATACACTGAAAATGAGTTACAAGACAGATTACAAAATAGAAGGTTTTTTTAATTATGTTGTTCCACCACTTGAGGGACTATGGTGGCAGGAAAATGTTGCCGGAGTGGATTATTCTGATAAATCATCTTTTAACTGGATTTCTTTAATCAGACTTCCTGATTTTGTAACAAAGGATAACTTTAAGTGGGCAGTGAAAAATGCGTCAAAAAAGAAGAAAATAGATTGTTCATCGGCAGAATATCTGACAATTAATGAAGGATTGTGTGTCCAGATGATGCATATCGGACCATATGATAACGAGCCGGAGTCTGTTTCAATCATAAATGCTTTTTTAAAAGAAAAAGGATATGTAACTGATATAAATGAAAATAGAAAGCATCATGAAATTTATTTATCTGATCCAAGAAAGGTTGCACCTGAAAAACTGAAGACAGTTATCAGACATCCAATTAAAAAAGAAATGTGTCAGTTTAGCTGATATTTTTAAATTGTGGAAGAATTTATTATTAGGAGGTAGAAAAAATGAGAGAAATTAATAAAAATGAAATAAGCAGGATAATTAAAATATATACTATATTACTCTGGTGTTGAGTATGCTGGTTGGATTCTGGCATTTCTTTGTTCCGAATTTATACAGATGGTATGATTATCTGCCAATGCAGTATGAAAATTTAATTGTTGGAATTGATTATACGAATTTATGCTTTTCCGCTTTACTTTTTGGCAGTAGTCTGGTTTTAATAATATTAAGCAAGAGTGCTTTCAGACTTAATTATGAAACATTTGTATTTTATACATTTTTGACTATAGTCTGGGTATTTAGAGCCTGTCTTGCCGCTTTTATAGAGCCATGGCCTTTAGAACCAATCCCGGCTGCAGCCATTGGTCAGTTAGTTGGTTCAGTTGTTTTAGCGCTTTTGATGGTGATTGTTACAGTAGGTCTTTGGAAGAAAAGGAATTCTGAAGTCATTTAAATTTCAGCATCAATAACTGACTGACAAACAAAATATAACGTATTCAGTCGGAAATGAGAGATATGGCAAAAGGAAAGCGTTAGCTTTCCTTTCTGATATAATGACTGCCTGTGATATATTTTTAATAAAATTAAAATACAATTAAGGTATATAGATTGATTTATCTACGTGAAAAAACGACATGTTATTTAATATATACATGTATCCGGATAATTTGACTGAAATTAAAATTTAGATGAATGAAAATCAATTTGAAAGCATTTCAGAATGTAATTGTGATTATAATGATCTGCTATGAAATATATTAAAGTTTCATGAAACTGTTGATTTAACTAAAAAAGTTACTATAAAATTATATGAAGAATTAAAGGGATGATTAAATGAATCAGGAAAGAGATTTTAACCATATTAATATAAACCGAAAAATTGCTGTATATTAAGAAAAACTCACAAACCCTTATAAAATAAGGAAAGTATCAAAAAGAGATTTAAACTTTTTAAAATAGGAGGCATATTAATGTTAAAAATTATCGAAGCTGACCCTAAATATCTACCTCAATATGAAGAAGCATATATTGAGTCAAAAAAACAAATAGAATCAGGAAATATTAAAAAGCATGATATGATGTTTTTGGATCCAAAAGAAAAAGATATAGTTAAGATTTTTGCTGAAAAAAGGGATCAGTCCAAGCTTTCGAAACACTATGTTCCGTCATATGACTTCTTTGCAGTTGATGGTGATAAATTTATTGGTGTTATAAATATTAGAGTTAAACTAACTGATAATTTATTAAGATATGGAGGTCATATTGGATATGCAATAAATCCAAAATATTGGAAAATGGGATATGGGAAAGAGCTGTTTAAACTAGGCCTGGACTATGCCAGAAAAATTATTCAAGAAGATAAAATTTTAATAACATGCGATGATGATAATGTAGGATCTTATAAAATAATTGAAGCTAACAAAGGTATTTTAGAAAATAAGGTTGAAAATTTAGAAGATGGTGAACGTTTTATAACAAGAAGATATTGGATAGAAAAATAATATAAAGGAGTTGATACTCATGAAAAATAAAACAAACATCAACTGGTTGAGACAGATTTAGTCTAACCTTTATACAAACTTTATAAAATAAGAAAAATAGATAGTTAAAAAATAAGGAAAGTTTACAATTAAAAGGTAATAATATATAGAAAAGAGGTAGTGTTGTGAAAAATGAACTAGTAATTTTTGAAAATCAAAATGTTAAATTAGAGGTTAATGTAAAAGATGAAACTGTTTGGCTGAGTTTAGACCAAATGGCCAAATTATTTAACAGGGACAAATCTGTTGTTTCAAGACATATTAGCAATATATTTAAAGAAGGAGAACTTAGTGATGATTCAACTGTTGCAAAATTTGCAACAGTTCAAAAGGAAAAAGATAGATTAGTTAATAGAAATATTGATTATTATAATTTAGATGTAATTATTTCGGTTGGATATAGAGTGAAATCCAAAGAAGGAACGACTTTTAGAAAATGGGCTAATAAAATATTAAAAGACTATTTAATAAAAGGGTATGCTGTTAATCAAAAAAGATTAGAATATTTAGAAAAGAAAGTTCAATTAATAGACATTGCTGGAAGAATTGATGCAAATTTAGCAGGTGAAGAAGTTAAAGATATTATTAAAGTTATTAACAATTATAAAGAAGCACTTGATTTACTTGATGATTATGATCACAAAAAAATAATTAAGCCTAATGGTTTATATGATGATAAAAAAATAACGTATGAAGAATGTATAAAAATAATTAATAAATTAAAATTTAATAACGATTCTAATATATTTGCTCTTGAAAGAGATAAAGGGCTTGAAGCAATAATTGGAAACATATATCAAACATTTGATGGTGAAGATGTATATAAAACTATTGAAGAAAAGGCTGCTAATTTTCTATATTTAATTACAAAGAATCATGTATTTATTGATGGTAACAAAAGAATAGCAGCAACATTATTTATTTACTTTTTAGATTTTTATAACATTTTGTATTATGAAGGTAAGGAAGTTATTGATAACAACACACTTGCTGCAATTACTCTTTTAATAGCAGAATCTAATCCTAATGAAAAAAGTATATTAATTAGTTTAGTAATGAACTTCTTAAAAAGAGGTGATTTTAATGAATGAAAATAAAACAAACATTAACTGGTATCCAGGTCATATGACTAAAGCTAAAAGGGAAATGAGAGAAAAAATCAAACTGGTTGATATGGTTATTGAAATACGTGATGCCCGTATTCCTTTAAGCAGTATAAACCCTCTTCTTGATGAAATTATTGGCAGTAAGCCCCGTTTAATAGTTTTAAGTAAAGCTGATAAGGCAGAAAATGAAGAAACGAAGAAATGGATTGAATATTTTAAAAAACATGGTCATGAAACGATTGCTCTGAATCTGATTGGTGACAGAAATGTTGCGGGCATAATTTCTGACTGCTGTCTATCAATTATGAAAGAAAAAATAGAAAGACTCAAAACCAGAGGTTTAAAGAGGGTAGAAATAAAGGCTATGGTTGTCGGTATTCCCAATGTCGGTAAATCAACACTGATAAATTCTGTCAGTAGAAGAAAAATTGCTAAAACTGAAGACAGACCAGGCGTTACCAGAACATTAAGTTGGATTAAGGTTTCCAGTGAAGTTGCATTATTGGACACTCCTGGAGTATTGTGGCCGAAATTTGAAGATTTGAAGATTGGGTTTTTACTGGCAGTTACTGGTGCTATTAAAGATGATGTGCTACCAATGCAGAGTGTTGTTGAATTTGCGATATCATTTCTGATTAAAAATCATAAGGATAAACTGGTTAATCGTTACGATATAGAAGTAAGTGAAGTCATTTTTGAAACAATTGACAGAATTGCAATATCCAGAGGCTGTATTCAGCAGGATGAAACAATTGACTATGAAAGAGTATATACTTTAATACTAAAGGATATTCGTGATAACCAGCTTGGACCTGTCAGTTGGGAGAAAATCGATGAAGTCAATAAGTGATTATGAAAAACATTACTGGCGTTCAGACAGGCTGGTAATTGGTATTGACGAGGCTGGAAGAGGTCCTTTAGCTGGTCCTTTGGTAGTGGCTGGAGTAGTTTTTCCCAAAGGTTATCAGTCAGAAGAAATAAATGATTCTAAAACACTGACAGAGAAAAAAAGGGAACTGCTGTATGAGATTATTATCAAAGACGCTTTGTATTATTATGTTGTTGTTGTTGATGTTGAAACAATTGAAAGACTGAATATCTTAGAAGCTACAAGAGAAGCGATGAGTCAGATTGCTGGAAAAACTGATGTAGGAGTAATACTGACTGATGCAATGAAGTTACCCGTAGATAAGGAGGTAGTGGATATCATTAAAGGTGACAGTAAATCTGTCTCAATTGCAGCTGCTTCAATTTTGGCAAAAGTTACCAGGGACAGGATAATGTATGATCTGGATAAAAAATATCCACAATATAACTTTAAAAAAAATAAAGGTTACCCGACAAAAGAGCATTTTGATGCTTTAGAGAAATATGGAATTACTGAAATTCATAGAAAAAACTATAAACCGGTAATTAAGGCAATGCAGAACAAATTGTTTTAGGAAAATTAAGGTTAAGTTATCAATTATTAATTGGTGATAAAAAATGCGCAATTTACTGATAGCTCTGGCGATAAAATATAATGGTGACTATTTTAAAATTGAAAAAGCAATTAAAAACAATGAAAAGGTCAGTGATAATATAGAAATACAGAGAGCTATTACTATATTAGATAAAGAATATCCTAAACAATTATTAGACTTAGAGTATCCGCCATTTGTCCTGTTTTATAGAGGAGATATAAGTCTGTTTAATAATGAACTAGTTGCAGTTATCGGTGCAAGAAGATATAGTGAATATGGTAAAAGGTGTACAATTGATATTGTTGGAAGACTTAACAAAAACTATGTAATAGTTTCTGGTTTGGCTAAGGGGATTGACAGCATTGCTCATACTTATGCCGGAAAAACAATAGCGGTATTGGGTAATGGTTTAAATTATTATTATCCTTCTGAAAACAGAAATCTTTATCATTATTTACAGAAAAACCAGCTGGTAATAAGTGAATATCCCTTAAATGTGAAACCCAGAAAATATCATTTTCCATTTAGAAACAGAATCATAGCTGCTTTATGCAAAAGTATCATTGTAATTGAGGCATCATATAAATCCGGAACAATGCTTACTGTCAATGAAGGTTTAAATTTAAACAGAAATATTTATGCAGTTCCTTATCCTTATGATGAGTCGGTTAACTGCGGAACCAATATCCTGATTCAACAAGGGGCAAATATTGTAACCAGAGAAAACATCAGTGATTTATTTGACAAATTATAAATGATTTGTTCTAATATATACGATAATTTTTAATAAACAGGTGAGTGTGATATGAGTAAAAAGAGTTTAGTTATTGTAGAATCGCCTTCAAAAGCTAATACAATAGAAAAATATTTAGGTTGTGATTATGAAGTTGTTGCTTCCAAAGGCCATATCTGTGATTTGGCTACAACGGGCAAAGGTGGTCTTGGAATTGATGTAGAAAATGATTTCAAAACCAGATATGTTATTCCGTCCAGTAAAAAACAGACAGTCAAACAGTTGAAATCAAAGGTAAAAAATGCTGATAAGGTACTGCTGGCAACTGACCCCGATAGAGAAGGAGAGGCCATTGCTTTTCATCTGGCTACCAATCTGGATATCGATTTAGATGAAAATAATAGAGTAGTTTTTAATGAGGTAACAAAGCCGGCTGTTGTAAAAGCGATGGAAAATGCCAGAAAGGTTGATATGGACCTGGTTGATTCTCAAGAAACCAGAAGAATTCTGGATCGAATCATCGGCTTTAAACTTTCTGCTTTATTAAAAAGTAAAATTAAAAGTATTAGTGCCGGCAGAGTTCAGTCAGTTGCTTTGAAACTGATTGTTGATCGGGAAGATGAAATCAATGCGTTTGTCAGTGAGGAATATTGGACAATTACAGCTGATTTTAAATATGAAGAAGTAGATTTTGTGGCTGATTTGACTAAAATAAATAACCGAAAACCTGAAATAACTAATAAAGAAGATGCTGATGTTATCGTAAATGCCTGTAACAGACAGCCATTTAATGTTGCTGAAGTAAAAGAGGAAATAAAAAACAAAAAAAGCAGACCTCCATATATAACTTCAACACTGCAGCAGGACTCTTCAGTTAAACTGAATTTTTCTTCCAGAAAGACAATGATGGTTGCTCAGAAACTATATGAAGGAATCAATATTGGAAGTGCTGTAACCGGTCTTATTACCTATATGCGTACAGACTCTAACAGATTATCTCAAATTTTCGTCAATGATGCCAAAGAATATATCAAACAGCAGTATGGAGATAAATATGTTGGAAAATATTATGTTAAAGCAGGTAAAAATGTTCAGGATGCTCACGAAGCAATCAGACCAACCAATGTAAATAATAGTCCTGATTCGATAAAAAAATATCTTTCTAATGATGAATATAAACTGTATAAGCTAATATATGAACGCACTCTGGCATCTTTAATGGCTGATGCTTTGTATAATAGCAAAAGTGTGAAACTTAACTGTGGAATATATGAATATTCTGCAAACGGCAGAACCCTTGTTTTTGATGGTTATTTAAAAGTATATCCGGAAAATGACAATGATTCACTGTTGCCGGCATTGGTTGAGAATCAGGTCATTGTTCCTGAAAAAGTGGAAGGCAAACAACATTTTACGGAACCTCCACTAAGGTATTCGGAAGCCAGACTGATTAAGGCGATGGAAGAAAATGGTATTGGCAGACCATCAACTTATGCAATGATTATTGATACAATTAAAAAAAGAGATTATGCCAGGTTGGAAAAGAGTTCGCAAACATCAAAATCCAGAGTCTTTATTCCTACTGAACAGGGTATTCTGACAACAAGAAAACTTGATGAGTTCTTTTCAAGTGTTATAAATGTGAAATATACTGCCAATATGGAAAGTCAGCTGGATGAGATTGCCGAAGGAAAAATGGATAAACTTACTTCTTTAAACGAATTCTATAATCCTTTTATGGAACTGATTGATAATGCAAAGGAAAATATGGAAAAAATAGAACCAGTGAAAACTGGAGAACTGTGTCCTGAATGTGGTGGAGATCTGGTAATCAGAAAGGGAAAATATGGCGAGTTTATTGCCTGCTCTAATTATCCGACATGTAAGTATCATCACGATATCGATGGTGAAAATGATACAGATTATGGCATTTGTCCTGAATGTGGAAATAAACTGGTCGAAAAAAGAGGCAGATATGGCAAGTTTATCGCCTGCTCTAATTATCCGGAATGCAAATATATTGTAAATAATAAAAAACCGGCAAAAGAAACAGGAGAATTATGTCCTGAATGTAACAGCCCTCTGGTAGAAAGAGTTTCCAGATTTGGTACCACTTTTGTTGGTTGTTCATCTTATCCGAAGTGCCGCTATATTGTTGCAAATAAAAACAAAGGTGCCAAACCAAAGAAGGTATCAAAGAAAAAAGATGAATAAGGTTGTAAATGTTGTTGGTGCCGGACTGGCAGGATGTGAAGCGGTTTATCAGCTGACAAGAAAAAACATTAAAGTAAAACTTTATGAAATGAGACCTGAAAAATCAACAGGAGCTCATCATACAGGTTTTTTCAGTGAGCTCGTATGTTCCAATTCATTCAGAAGCAATGCTCTGACAAATGCTGCCGGCCTTTTAAAGGAAGAGATGAGAATACTCGGCTCTTTAATAATCAGAACAGCGGATAAATATGCCATACCTGCTGGGAGTGCTTTGGCAGTTGATAGAGAAAAATTTTCAAAAGAAATTACTGGTATAATAAAAAATAATCCGTTAGTTGAAGTGATAAATGAAGAGGTAACTGAAATACCTGATGGCCCAACAATTATAGCCACCGGACCTTTAACATCAGATAAGCTGGCTGATGCGATTAAAAGATATTTAAAACAGGATTCTTTATATTTCTTTGATGCTGCTGCGCCAATAATTACCAAAGAATCTATCAATATGGATATTGCCTATTATAAATCCCGTTATGATAAGGGAAGTGCTGATTATATAAATTGTCCTTTCACCAAAGAAGAGTTTGAAAGATTTTATAACCAACTGATAAATGGTGAAACAGCTCAAAGTAGCAGTATTGATAAAAATGCTTTCTTTGAAGGGTGCTTGCCAATAGAAGTTATGGCTAAACGAGGTCCTCAGACTTTGACTTTCGGTCCACTTAAACCGGTCGGACTGCAGAAAGAGGGAAGTCCAAGACCATATGCGGTGGTACAGTTAAGACGGGATAATGCTATTGATACCCTTTATAATCTTGTTGGTTTTCAGACTAATTTGAAATGGGGAGAACAGAAGAGAATTTTCTCGCTGATTCCCGGGCTGGAAAATTGCGAAATTATCAGATACGGTGTTATGCATCGGAATACCTACATCAGTTCACCGCTGGTTTTAAAGGAGACCTATCAGTGTAAATTCAGAGATAATCTGTTTTTTGCCGGTCAGATTACCGGAGTTGAGGGATATGTAGAATCAGCTTCATCCGGTCTTATTGCCGGTCATAATATGGCTTTACATATTTTAGGAAAACCACTGGTTAAAATTCCAAATACTACAATGACAGGTGCTCTATCTTATTATATTACTCAGAATTCAGATAATTTTCAGCCAATGAATGCTAATTTTGGAATTTTTAATCTAATGGAAAATGTCAGAAAAAGTGAAAGAAAACAGGCTTGCAGTAAACAGGCTTTGCAAATAATCAGTCAATACAGTGAAGAGTGGTAATTATGGAAAAACAGCTGGAAAATTTTTTAAGTTATATCGTGACAGTCAATTCCGGTTCACAGCATACAAAAGATGCTTATGGAAGAGATATAAAAAGATATATTGATTATTTAAAACAGGAAGGAATAGAAAGTCTGAATGATGCAGATAGAACTATTGTTTTAGGTTTTATCAATTATTTGAGAACGGATAAAAGATTTAGTAAGATTTCAAATCGCTCTCTTTCACGTAATTTAAGCAGTCTTCGCTCTTTTTACCGCTTTCTTTTAGATATTGAAGAAGTAAAAAGCAATCCATTTCAGTCTGTAAAAATTCCAGGTGAGAAGACCAAAATTCCTGATTATCTGTTTGAAGATGAAGTAGATATGCTGCTGGAAAGCTTCGATTTAAATGATGATTCAGGTTATCGTGACAGGACCATTTTTGAGATTATGTATGGTTGCGGTTTGCGTTTATCGGAATTATGTAATTTAAAAATTGAGGATATTGATTTTAATAATCAACTTCTGTCTATCCTGGGAAAGGGTTCAAAAAGAAGGCTGGTGCCATTTTATAATATGATTAAAGAGTTGCTGGAAAACTACATTGCCAATATCAGAAGTAAATATATTAAGGAAGAACATGGATTTGTTTTTATCAATAGAAATGGCGGCAAACTGTCTAATAGAGGCGTGCAGTATCTGTTAAACAAAGCTGTCAGAGATAATAATCTTCCTTTACAGCTAAGTCCTCATACCTTGAGACATTCATTTGCAACACATTTATTGGATGCAAAAGTTGACATTCGAATTGTACAGGAACTTTTAGGACACAGTAATCTATCAACCACTCAGATATATACTCATATAACAATAGACAGACTGAAAGAAAGCTACAATAAAGCCTTTGACAGTGATTAATCTGATAGATTCAATTATAAAAAAAACACGTAACTTTTACATTTAAATAATAAAATAGACAATTATGAAAAATGGTGTATAGATAAAAGTACGATAAAAGCGACGATAAAAGTGTCGATTGAAAAATAATGTCATTTATGTTATCATGATAATCGGCGTTTTATTGTTGCCAAATACACACATCACAGATTCGATATTCCGTGCTTGAAAAAGTTAATATCGTTAGAAGTGATGGAGGAAAACAACGGAAAGAGAGGAATTTATTAATGTCAGTTGTTACAATGCGTAAATTATTGGAGTCTGGAGTACATTATGGTCATCAGACCAGAAGATGGGATCCAAGACAGAAAGCAAACATCTATGCTGCTAAAAACGGGATTCATATTATTAATCTTGAAAACACTATTGAGAGTTTAAGTGATGCTTATGCAGCAATGAAAGAAATCGCTGAAAGAGGTGGCAGAGTATTATATGTCGGTACGAAAAAACAGGCTCAAGCGGTGGTTATGGAAGAAGCTTTAAGAAGTGGTTCTTTTTATGTAAATCAGAGATGGTTAGGTGGAACATTAACTAATTACCGTACAATTCAAAAGAGAATCAGAAGGCTGGTTGAGATTGAACAGATGGAAGAGACTGGAACAATCAACAACTATACGAAAAAAGAAATTATTTTAATCAGAAAAGAAGCTGAAAGATTAGAAAACTTTTTAGGCGGAATTAAAGAAATGAAGAAACTGCCAGATGCTGTATTTGTAGTTGATCCGCAGGAAGACCATAGTGCAGTATTGGAAGCTAAAAAATTGAATATTCCAGTTTTTGGAATAGCTGATACAAACTGTGATCCAGCTTTGTTAGACTACCCAATCCCGGGAAATGATGATGCAATTAATTCTATTAAGGTTTTAGTAGGTATTATCAATGATGCAATAGTGGAAGCAAAAGGCGGAGTTTTGGAATATGCTTATAAAACTGATGAAGCACCAGAAATTACTATGAGTGATGTTGTTATTTCTGTTGCTGAAAAGGCTGCTGAAAATGAAAGAAGAAGAAGAGCAAGATTTGAAGAACAGAGAAGAAATCGCAATCAGTTTAGAAGATATGAACGAAAAGAAAGAACTCAACCAGTTGAAGCTGAAACTGCTGATGAGGAAGAAAAAGAAGAAGATAGTGATAGTGAGGAAGAATAGTATGGCAAATTTATTAGAACTGGTAAAACAATTAAGAGATCAGACTGGCGCCGGTATGATGGACTGTAAAAAGGCGCTAGAAGAAAGTGATAACGATTTAGAAAAGGCTGTTGACTGGTTAAGAGAAAAAGGAATTGCAAAATCAGTCTCAAGAGAAGGCAGAATTGCTGCAGAAGGATTAGCTAATATCACTGTTGAAGGTAATAGTGCCGTTTTGATAGAAATCAACACTGAAACAGATTTTACTGCCAGAAATGAAAGATTTAAAGACTTAGTCAAGGATGTTGCAGCTGCTATCCTGGTTCATAAGCCGGCAACTTTAGAAGAAGCATTAGCGTTACCTACTGCTGAAGGTACTGTAAGTGAATTGATTTCAGCTGTTTCTTTTGCGACTGGTGAAAAAATGACCTTGAGAAGATTTGAAGTAGTTGAAAAAAATGACGGACAATTATTTGGCCAATATGTTCACCATGATGGAAAAACAGCTGCAATTGTTAAACTGGATGGTTCAAATGAAGAAGTAGGAAAACCAGTCGCAATGCAGGTTGCTTCGATGAAACCGCAATATGTCGATAGAGCAGATATGCCTCAGGAAATTGTTGAACATGAAACTCAGGTTCAGACTGAGATTGCTAAAAATGATCCAAAAAATGCCAACAAACCAGAAAATATTATTGAAAAAATGGTAACTGGCAGAGTAGCTAAAGCATTACAGGAAATGTGTTTGGTAGATCAGGCATTTATTCTGGATGGCAATCTTAAAGTTGGAGATTATTTAAAACAGAACAGCATGTCTGTAGATTCGTTTGTCCTATATGTGGTCGGTGAAGGAATCGAAAAAAGAAAAGATTGCTGGGTTGATGAAGTAAATGCTGCTTTAAAACAGTAGTTATTAATCTATAATAAAACCCTGGTTTGTAGAAATCAGGGTTTTATAATCGGTTTTTATTAATTTTTTTATTTCAGGGAAAAAGTTTTCATTGATATTGCAACTTTTAAAAGTTATTGTTTATGAGTAATCCGGAAATACAAGAAAAAATTATTCATAAAATTTAATTGAAAAAAATAATAAACAAGATATTATTAAATTGGAGAGGATATGAAAACAAAAATAATTGCTGTTCCTTTGGAAGAAGGTAGCGGGATGAAAGGTTCAGCTGAAATAATTAAATTTTTTAAAAAACATAACATCAATATAGATATTGAAGTTATTTTTAATAGAGGAAAGAATGACAGGGAAACTGTCTATAACTGTTGTAAAGAAACAAAAAGAGTAGTTTTAGACTGCCTGAAAGATAAACATTTCCCATTAGTCATTGGCGGTGATCATGCCTTGTCAATTGGTTCTATATCAGCTGTTATTCAAAAATGTGATATATCAATAATATGGTTTGATGCTCATCCTGATATTAATACCCCATCTTCATCAATTAGTAAAAGAATACACGGTATGCCACTTGCTACTCTGATGAAAAATGGTTATCCAGAGTTATCGATGTTCGCGCAAGATAAAGAAATAAAAAAAGAAGATATTATTTATATCGGAGTTCGTAATTTTGATCCATACGAAAAACAATATATCAGTGAAAATAATATTGCTCTATATACTGACAGTTACATTCAAAATCATTCTTTAGAACAGATATTCGATAGAATGAAAAAGATTATTATTAAACCGGTTCATATTTCATTTGATTTGGATGTGATAAATCCTAATTTTTGTCCTGGAGTAAATACACCTGTTGTTAACGGCTTATCATTAATGCAGGCAAAGAGAATTATTGATTTTTTATTTAACAGTTACAATGTTGTTTCAATGGATTTAGTTGAATATAATCCTTTGAAAGATAATAACGATGTAACTATTAAAATAATTAAGGAAATAATTGAAACAGTAATAGAGAAGGTAAGATGTTACTAGTTATAACGGAATATAAATATTCATAATATTTTAATTTTGTGTTAATATATTCATAGAAGAATTATTTTAGGAGGGTATTATGCCATTAGTTACATCAAAAGAAATGTTTAAGAAAGCTTATGAAGGCGGTTATGCTATTGGTGCTTTTAATGTTAATAACATGGAAATTATTCAGGGTATTACAGAAGCGGCAAAAGAGTGCAATGCGCCTATCATTTTACAGGTGTCAAAAGGTGCAAGAGCATATGCAAACAGAACTTATTTAGTTAAACTTGTTGAAGCTGCAGTTATTGAAACAGGTCTACCTATTGTCCTGCACTTAGACCATGGTGATAGTTTTGAAACCTGTAAAGAATGTATTGATGATGGTTTTACATCAGTTATGATTGACTGTTCATCTTTACCGTTTGAAGAAAATATTCGTATTACTAAACAGGTAGTAGATTATGCTCATGCCAGAGGAGTAGTTGTTGAAGCAGAACTTGGCACACTTGCAGGTGTCGAAGACGATGTCATAGTGTCAAAAGAAGACTCTAAGTACACTAAACCGGAAGAAGTTGTTGAGTTTGTAGAAAGAACAGGTTGTGATTCTTTAGCAATTGCCATTGGAACTTCTCATGGAGCATTTAAATTTACTCCAGAGCAATGCACACTCAATGAAGAAGGTAAATTAGTTCCACCTCCACTTCGTTTTGATATTTTAGAGGAAATACAAAAGAAATTGCCTGGTTTTCCAATTGTGTTGCATGGTGCATCATCTGTACCTCAGGAATATGTAAAAATGATTAACGAAAATGGCGGCAAACTAAAGGATGCAGTTGGTGTCCCTGAAGATCAGTTAAGAAAAGCTGCTTCTATGGCGGTGTGTAAAATAAATATTGATTCAGATTTGCGCTTGGCAATGACTGGAACTATCAGAAAGTATTTCAACGATAATCCTGCTCACTTCGATCCTCGTCAATACCTGAAACCGGCAAGAGCAAACATTAAAGAAATTGTTAAACATAAAATTATTAACGTTTTAGGTTCAGATAACAAAGTTTAATAAGTAATAATCTTGGTTGTTGTTTCTTCTTATTAAGATACAGACTGTTCATTTTAACAGTTATATTGGATACTCATAAAATTAATTAATAAATCTAAGCAAATATAAATTTTGTTTAGATTTTTTTAAAGTTTATAAATAGTAAAGTATAGTTAAAAAACAGGTAAAATTATTATAAAAATATAGAAATGATAGTTTGACGGATAATATAATTATATTAAATGTAAATAAATTGGATAATTCTGATATTCAGGATTATTTTATTTAATTGGTTTAACAGTAAAAGTGCAGACAATAATAAATTAAGGAGGAACTAATAATGATTATATTAATTTCGGATGACAGTAAAATAAACTATTCTGATATGATAAGAAAAGCTCTTACTGACAGTAACGAAGAGATTGTTGTTTTTAATGCTGAAAGCTTTAATATTGAACCATGTCGTGCCTGTTCCAGTTGCAGTGGTAAAACATATGGCCATTGTATTCTTGAGGATGATTTGACTGAAATATTATCTGAAGTTATCAGAAGTGAGAAGATAATACTGGTTTCACCGATTGTTTATGGTGGAGTCAGTTTTCATATTAAAAAAATTATGGACCGGCTGGCTTCAATTGGTGATCCCCGATATTATATAAATAATGGAGAAATGGTAAAGAAAATGAGAATTCCTGATTTCGAATATTATATGGTCGGTATTAAGGAAAACCTGACAGAAGAAGAAAAATCCGCTTTTATTCAACTGCATAGTGAAAATATAAAAATCATGAGTGTCAAAGGAAAAGTTTTTACAGTTGATAATATAATTGATAAAAAAACTACGGATAGAATTGTTAAGGAGATATGTTATGTCTGAATCAGAAATTGTTTTAATTTGTGCCAGTCCCAGAAGGAAAGGAACCAGTGCAATGTTGCTGGAAAGAATAAAGAAAATTACTGGCGGTGAAATTGTCTTTTTGCCTCAAAAAGGAAGTATGGATGAACTGATAAAAAAGATGGGGGATTCATCAACTATAGTTATATCAGGTCCTACTTATATTAATACATATCCAGCCAGATTATGTGAATTTATAGAAGAAGCATCCAAGGCTGGTAGTTTTTCAAATCAGAAATTATACGGAATTATCAATGGCGGTATGCCATATTTTCACACTCATGAACATGGCCTCTCATATCTTAAATTATTTGCCAGAGAGAATAAACTTTCCTGGATGGGCGGGTTTGTACTTGTTGGAGGTGCAATACTGGATGGTCAGCCGCTGGAAAAACATTTGAATCATAAAAAAACTGTTCCATGTTTTAATCAGTTTATTCAGTGTATTAAGAAAGGAATTCCAGCTTCTGAACAATTATATAAAGAAACTGAGCCTGCAATTCCGGTATTTGTAACATATATACTGGCAAAAGTACTGACTTTTAGAGTTAGTAAACATTTAAAAGAATATGGACATAATCCGAATGATTTACTCCATTTTTAAAAGAATCTTATTCCAAATACTAATGCTATTACTTTGTTCAAACAAATCAAAATAAAAGGTCAAAATTGATTTGACCCTTTTTGTCAATAGGTATGAATTAAACTGATTTTTTCTGCTACAACAATGATATTGTTTTTATTATTTTCTAATCTTCCTTTCAAACAAACAAGACTTCCATCAGGATAATCTCTAAGAGTATCATGTATTCCGCGCCATAATCGTACTTCAAATCTTTCTGTTTCGTATTGACCGTCTTTGTTTTGAAAATTACGTTCTAATTCTATGTGACAATCACCGTTAAATTTTAAAGTTTGTTTAATTTCCCTATTACTATAGATATATCCTACCAACACTACCTGATTAACCATAAATCTCCTCTCTTTATATATTAGTCAGACAGTTTCTATAATCCTAAAAAAGTTTGATATAAAGTATTAAATGAATTATAATTATTTCTAACCGGAGGATTATTAAATGGGAAAAATAAGATTCTATTTAACATTATTTTTTACAAAATTTGTGCTCAGATTTATGAAGTTTCTGGGTTTTAATGCGACAGATACCCCAGGTAGAATTGCTTTGATACTTTGTCCTGATATTATCGCAAGAATCAAACCAGCGAGGATGGTGATTGGTGTAACTGGAACTAATGGCAAAACCAGTACTAATAATATTCTTTCTCAAACTTTGAAAAATGCCGGTTATAGTGTAATGGATAATTCCTTTGGTAGTAATATACCCAGCGGGATTGCTTCAACTCTGATTAAATACAGTAATTTAAGAGGAGTCTGTGATTATGATTTTGCCTGTCTGGAAATTGATGAAAGAGCCAGTTTGAAAATTTTCCCATATTTAACTCCGGATTATTTGATTTGTACTAATCTGCAGAGAGATTCAATGTTAAGAAATGCCAATGTGGAATTTATTTTTTCAATAATTGACCAATATCTTCCAGCATCTACAAAACTTATTTTAAATGGTGATGAGTTAAACTGCTGCCAGCTTGGAAAAGGTAAAAATGTATCCAGAACTTTTTTTAGAATTGATTTACAAAAAGATGAAGTTTGTCGAAATAACATTGTAAAAGATGTTACGGTCTGTTTGGAATGTGGCAGTAATATAAAATGGGATTTTATCAGGAATCATTCAATTGGGCAGGGTCATTGTACTAATTGTAGTTTTGGCTCTCCGAAATGTAAATATATTATGCGTTATGTTAAAGAAGGAAGTATTTTTATCGAAATAGATGGAAATCTGACTGAGTATCCATTAATTGGATTTAGAACAACAGATTACTATAATCAGACAGCAGTCATTAGCCTTTTAAAGGAAATCGGATTAACGGATAAGGAAATTATTCAGGGATTAAAAAATGCATCAATTCCCAAGAGCAGACTTGAAGAATATGATATTAATGGTAAAAAAATTATTTCAATTCTGACTAAAGGTTTTAATGCAATAGCTGTAAGTTCTTCTTTTGATGTTATCGCCAAAGATGAAACAAAAAAATCAGTTCTGATTTTTTTAGATGATACCCGCGATGCTGCTAAATCCTCAGAAGTTATCAGCTGGATTTATGATGTTGATTTTGAGTTTTTGAATAATAAAACTATAAATCAGATAATTGTCGGTGGTAAAAGAAGTGTAGACTACCTTATCAGAATGCTGATGGCAGATATAAAAAAGGAAAGTATTATAAACTGCCTGGAACCTTTAGATACAGCGGATTATCTTGAGTTGAAGGATTCGGAAACTATTTATCTGCTGTTTGATGTTTATAATATTCCGATATATAGAAAAGTTCTGGAAAAAGTTAAACAGAAATGTCACAAGGAGGTGGCTTAGATGGTAATCGAAATATTATATCCAAACAGCTGCAATCTTTTTGGTGATAGAGGTAATATTGTTTATCTGAAAAAGAACCTGACTGATGCTACTTTTATTGAAACCGGATTAAATGATGAACCATACTTTGTAAAAAATGATGTCAACCTTATCTATTTGGGCCCGATGAGTGAGCCATTACAGGTAAAAGTTGTTGAAAGACTGAAACCTTATAAAGAAAGAATCGCTGAACTGATTGAAAATGATGTTTTCTTTCTGTTAACCGGAAATGCTGTTGAAGTTTTTGGTAAGGAAGTAACTGATACAGAAGGTTCTGGTTTTAAAGGCTTAGGTTTATTGGATATAACGTGTAAAAGAAATATGTTTAAAAGAAAAAATTCTTTATTTAAAGGAAAGTTTGAAGATATTTGCATTGTTGGGTTTCAGACTCAGTTCACCGTTACAGTTTCAAATGAAACCGGCTTGTTTGAAAAAGTTTACGGACTTGGTTTAAATGAGAAGTCAAAATTTGAAGGAGTAAGAAAGAATAATTTATTTGGCACTTATCTGATTGGACCTCTATTAGTACTAAATCCCTATTTTACAAGAAAACTGTTTGAAATGATGGGTATAAACAAAAAAACTCTGTATCTGGAAAAATACCTGATTGAAGCTTATAATATGAGAGTTGAAGATTTTGACAGAGCTGAAAAGAAATAGTTGATGAAACAGGAGTGAAGTAAGATGTTGTATAAAGAAATTAATGAAGCTTATTATGCAGGTTTAAATGCTCAAAAAGCTTTGGATGAAGCACTCTATTATCTTGAGCAGGCTAAAGACTTTGGCATTCTGGACATTACTGGAGGTAAACTGATTATCTCAGCTTCAAAATATAAATCAATTAATAAAGCCAATAAGTTTATTGATGATTTTGTCAGAAACATGAAATCTTTTGCCGGGGAATTATTGGATGTCAGATTGACAGGAAACCTGAAAGTTGAAATCAGTGATTTTTTAAGGATTACTGATATTTATTTTGATCAGCTTCTTTCTGATACAATTGTTCAGAAAAAAATCACTGATTCTTTAAAAATGGCTCAGGAATTAAAACCGAAAGTAGATGATATTGTCTTAAAATTAAAGGAACTTTCAGGAAATTAAATCAATGAAATATAAAATAAATATTTTCCGTCAAAAGAGGTGATAACTATGAAACAATATTTAGAAATGTGTAAGTTTGTTCTTGAAAATGGTACTGAAAGATCTGATAGGACAGGTACAGGAACAATTTCTTGTTTTGGCTATCAGACAAGATACAACTTAGAAGAAGGTTTCCCATTACTGACTACTAAAAAAGTATTTTTTAAAGGCATTCTCTATGAATTGTTATGGTTTATAACAGGGTCGACCAATATTCAGCCATTAGTTAAGAATAATGTTAAAATCTGGAATGACTGGCCTTATGACAGGTTTAAAAAGAGTAAAGACTATAATGGTGAAACGATGGATGAGTTTATAGAAAAAATAAAAAATGATGATGAATTTGCTGAACTCTGGGGAGAATTAGGACCAGTATATGGCAAACAGTGGAGAGACTTTTTTGGAGTTGACCAGTTAACCAATTTAATTGAACAGATTAAAAATAATCCCTTTTCCAGAAGACATTTACTAGTTGCCTTTAATCCGGCACAGGTGGAAGATATGGCTTTACCTCCATGTCATGCTTTTTTCCAGTTTTATGTAAGCTCTGATGGAAGGAAATTATCACTTCAGCTGTATCAGAGAAGTGCAGATGTATTTTTAGGGGTTCCTTTTAATATTGCTTCATATGCAACATTATTGATGATGGTAGCTCAGGTTTGTAATTTACAGCCGTATGAGTTTATTCATACCTTAGGTGATGTTCATATTTATAAAGACCATATTGAACAGATTAAACTTCAATTAGCGAGAGAACCGAAAAAACTTCCAACTTTGAAGATAAATCAGAAAATTAGAAATATAGAAGAATTCCACTATGAAGATTTTGAAATTTGTGATTATAATCCTCATCCGGCAATTAAAGGCAAAGTGAGTGTTTAGCTATGTTCAGTTTTAGTGTGGCTTTTGACCCTAAAAAGGGAATAGGACTCAATGGAATATTGCCCTGGCACATTAAGGAAGAATTACAACTCTTTAAAAAAAATACTTTACACAAAAATATTGTGATGGGTCGTACTACATATGAAAACCTGCCTGTAAAGTTAGTTGATAGAAATATCTATGTTGTGTCTGCTAAAGAAGATTATAAGCCTGAAGGTGTTACCATAATTAAAGATCTGGCCCAATTTTTGGAAAAATATAGTGATGAAGAAACAGAATACATAATTTGTGGTGGAGCATCTGTTTATCGTCAGGCTTATCCTTACTGTATAAGAGGATATGTTTCTTTTATCAAAGAAGAATACCGTACAGATACTTATTTTGACTGTTTTTGTCAGGGTGATTGGAATATTGTTGAGAAAGTTGAATATGAGAAATTTGTATATTGTTTATTAGAAAGAAGGAATGAAAATGGAATTAATAGATAAGACAGCTCTTTTTAAAATAAGTTATGGCCTATATGTTTTAACAACCAATGATGGAAACAAAGACAATGGAATGATATGTAATACTGTAATGCAGGTTACTTCTGACCCGTTAGTACTGACGGTAGGCATCAATAAAACAAATTATAGTTGTAATACGGTTTTGAAAACTAGAAAAATGAACATTGTTACTTTGTCTGAAAAATGTGATTTTTCAATTTTTGAAAGATTCGGTTTCGCTTCAGGTAAAGATAAAAACAAGTTTGATAATCTGGAATATTGGAAAAGTCAAAATGGGCTACCCGTACTCGTTGATGTTGCTAATAGTTTTATTTCTTTAGATGTAAAGGAAGCAATAGATTTAGAAAGTCATTACCTGTTTATATGCAATGTAACAGAAGCAAAAAATATAAGTAATGATAATTCAATGACTTACGACTATTACCATAAACATGTCAAGAGAAAAACAGACACATCTAAAAGGGGTTATGTCTGTACTATTTGTGGTTATATTTATGAAGGAGAACCCCTGCCTGAAGATTTTATCTGTCCAATATGCAAGCATCCGGCAAGTGCTTTTGTAAAACTATAGAAATACAGTGATGAGTATTTACTTTCCACTGGTTGTATAGCAAACAATTTATTTTTTCTAATATATTTAAATAAACGTTTTTAAAGGATCAGATTGATATGATCCCTCCAAAGTAGACACACGAAATATACAAAAGTGAGTTTACAGAGGAGGGATTTTATTATGGGAAGAAAACCAAAGTTATCTTATAAAGAAAAGATACAAGTGGTAGAAGATTATCTAAACGGAAAAGAAAGTGCCGTAAATATTGCCAGAAAATTAAATTTAGGAAGGTGGGGAAAACGACAGATACTAAAATGGGTAAGAAAATATCAGACCAATGGTCCGGAAGCACTACTTTCTAAAGGAAGAAATAACAGCTATACAAAAGAATTTAAACAAACGGTTGTCGAAGAATACCTGAACGGTGAAGGTTCTTTGGAAGATTTGGCGCTAAAACATCAAATACCAGCACCTTCTACAATATTAAACTGGATTTCAAAGTATAATAACCTTAAGGAACTGAAGGATTATAATCCTGAACCGGAGGTGTATACAAAGATGGCATATCGCAAGAAAACGACCCTGGAAGAAAGAAAAGAAATAGTAAATTACTGC
The DNA here is from genome assembly GCA_050950925.1 of Erysipelotrichaceae bacterium. Taxonomy (GTDB): domain Bacteria; phylum Bacillota_I; class Bacilli_A; order Erysipelotrichales; family Erysipelotrichaceae; genus UBA1783. The sequence goes on along the minus strand of JBMNIN010000003.1, from coordinate 232,535 downwards.
CTGGATAATAACAGAGACTATAAGACAGCAGCCTTAAGATATGATGTTTCATATTCACAGGTATACAGCTGGGTTAAAAAGTATTTATCGGAAGGCGAAGAAGGACTCATAGATTGTCGAGGAAAACGAAAACTTGAATCTCAACTGACTGAACTGGAAAAATATCAAAGGAAAGTGAAAATACTTGAAGCTAAAGTAAGAGAACTGGAAATGGAGAAAGAACTGTTAAAAAAAGTTCAGGAAATCGAAAGGAGGCGATCTTTTCAAAAACGAAAAATGAAGTAAAATATCTGGCGATTAAAGAGCTCAATGAAAAAAAGAATTACAGTTTACAGTGGATGTGTGAGAAGCTGAATGTATCCAGAGCAGCCTATTACAGGTGGCTGAACAGAGAAATACCGCAAAAGGAGCTGGAAGACATTGAATTGGGCAGACTGGTTTTAGAATATCATCAGAAATACGGAGGAATCCTTGGCTACAGAAGAATGACAATGTTTATTAATCGTCATTATAATAAAAACTATAAATACAAAAGAATTCGTCGAATCATGAGAATTGCAGGTGTAAGTTCAACTATCAAGAGAGTAAGAAAGTGTTGTACAGTATCAAATAAAACTGATCAGAAAGCCGAAAACATTCTCAATCGTAACTTTGAAGCCTTCGCTCCAAATGAAAAGTGGACAACTGACGTTTGTGAACTGATTATACCGAAGAGCAACAGTAAGATGTATCTGAGCGCGTTTCTGGACCTGTATGATCGTTCTATTGTCGGATGGCAGCTGAGCAGGACTAACGATAATAAACTGGTGTTTGATACCTTGAACAAAGCTATTGAAACTAATCCGGAAGCCCAGCCATTATTTCATAGTGATAGAGGTTATCAATATACCAGCCCGGCATTTAGAAATAAACTTAAACAGCTTGGCATACAGCAGTCAATGTCAAGAGTTGGCATGTGTATAGATAACTGTCCTTCAGAAGGACTGTGGGGCATTATTAAAGATGAGATGTATCAGATGTATGATATATACGATGAACAGTCCCTGATCCAGGCTTTAACAGATTATATGGAGTTTTATAATCATCATCGCTATCAGGAAAGATATGACTGTAAGGCACCTATGGAAGTAAGATCAGAGGCTTTACAGACCGAGGTACCTAAAAGGTATCCGATACCTGTTAACAGACGTATTGAAAAATACAAAGCTGATTTGGCAAGTAAAAACCAAACCGAATCTTCGGCTGGGTCAGCATTATTTTAGATATTTCCCGTGTCTACTTGACAGGGAGCAGATCAGATAATGATTTTAAACTGCATTTTAATATTGTTTTTTGTCCAAGTAAAAAAGAAATTCGTAACTTAACTGTTGAAATACTTAAATGTTTTAATAAACAGAAACATTATATTGACAATATTTATATAAATGTCAAATTAATATCTGTCATTTAGTATAATCGTGTTGTAATAGAAACTGATATTTAAAATAAAGTTCCAAAAATATAAAGAGTTATTTTTTTGTTTTAATTAGTCAATATAAATATCATTTATTACATCTGTGCTTATAATATGAAATAAATAAATTATATGTTAAGACATTTTCAAACTAATTGTTAACAATATTATGTTTAATGAATGATATTGAAAAAATGATAAATTCATTAATCCAATTAGGTATTATAATTGGATTCAGACTGTTGACAAACGGCAATTTGAAAAAGAATTGTCGTTTTTAATATATAAAAGGAAATGGAATTATGATAGAATGAATACGCAGACAAAAAATCCTCATTTCTAACTAACTTAAGGATTGTCTGCTTTTTATTTTGTTTAAAAAATGATAAAATAATATTGGTTAGAAATGAGGTGAATGATATGACAATGAGTAGAAGCAGCATCAGGGATAACAGTATGATGCTGAGAAGTATAGAAGAAGTGGTTCCAAAAGATCACCTGGTAAGAAAACTGGAAAGGTCGATAGATTGGGACTTTATTTATGAAGAAGTGGAAGACCTGTATGCACCGACAGGCAGAAGAAGTATCGACCCGGTAGTATTATTTAAAATGATCTTCATCAACTACACGTTTGGTTATAATTCAATGCGAAGAACCTGTAGAGAAATAGAGGTAAATCTGGCCTATCGCTGGTTTCTGGGATTATCAATTGAAGACAAGGTTCCGGACTATTCAACCTGGAGTCAGAACTATATCAGAAGATATGGAGACAGTGAAGTCTTTGAGAAGATATTTGATGAGATAATAAGACAGGCATATACAAAAAGAATGATAAACCTGGAAACAGTGTATGGAGATTCCACCCATCAGAAAGCCTGCGCCAATAAAAGAAAATCCTTAAACAAGGAAGTTGAGCTTACCAGGAAAGTATATGAAAAACAGTTATTGGAAGAAATAAATGAAGATAGAAAAACACATGGTAAAAAGGAATTTGAAAGTCTGGTTAAAACAGAAACAGTTTTTGATGAAAACGGTCAGGAAACAGAAGTAACAGAGAAAAAGAATATCAAAGAATCAAAAACAGATCCGGAAAGCGGTCTGTATCATAAAGGTGAAAGAGAACAGATGTTTGCCTACAGTCATCAGACATTCTGTGACGGTAACGGATTTGTGCTGACAACTGTAACTGTACCAGGCAATATCCATGATTCAGTAAGTTTCTTTGAAGCTTACAATGTATTAAGTGAAAAATATCGGGATGAGGTGAAAAATATCTGTTTGGATGCCGGATACAACAACTCGGCAATATGTAAAACAATAATGGACAATAATCAAAAAGTTATAGTTCCCTATCACAGACCGATGACTAAAAAAGGATACTTCAGGAAATACGAATTTATCTATGATGAACAGGAAAACATCTATATCTGTCCGATGGGATGTGTATTGAAATACAGTACCACTTCAAGAGAGGGATACAGGCATTACAAGGCATGTGAAAGCTGTGCAGGCTGCCCTTATAAGGACAAGTGTACAAAACAGATAGAAAACTAATAATCAGACATGTCTGGGAACAATATAGAGAACAGGCCAACCTGTTTAGAAAAAGCCGGTTATGGAAAGAAATATATCCGAAAAGAAAACAGACAATCGAAAGAGTATTTGCGGACAATAAGGAAAATCACGGTTTGAGGTTTACCCGATTAAAAGGGCTCAAAAAGAATCAGCATCAGGCGCTGATGATTTTCTCATGTCACAACATGAAAAAGATGGCATTATTAGACCATTGGAGGGACAATAATCAGTCCCTTTCTTTGTTTTTTGGTTAAATTTTACCAATAATCTCCAGCAATCTATAATTTTGAGGTCAAATGAAAACAGACCTTTTCAAAAAAAGCCTGTTTGTCAACAATCTGAATCCAATTAGGTATTATAATTGGATTTTTTTGTTTATAAATCGCAATAATGAATAAATAGTCATTTAAAAGAGAAATATAATGAATAAAATGATTGACAAAGAGAAAAAATCATTATATAAATAAAGTAAGGAAACAGAAAATATGAAAAAAATAATAATTGCAACTCATGGTTATATGGCAAAAGGAATTAAAAGTTCTTTGGAAATTTTGTTTGGTAATGTTGAAAATGTAATCGATATAAATGGATTTACTTCAGAATGTGAGAATCCTGAAAAGGTATTAAACGAATTATTAAAGGAGTATGAAGATAATGAAATAGTCATTATGACTGATATATATTTTGGAAGTATCAATCAATTATTTATTAGAGAAAAAATGAAAAGAAATTTGATGGTTATCAGTGGTATTAATTTACCACTAGTTTTGGAGATTCTTACCAGCATTGATCGAATAAATAACGAAGAAGATTTGAAACGTGTTGCCGAGGTTGCAAAAGACTCGATAAAAGTAGTAGAAAAATTAGATATTCACATAGATGAAGATGATGAACTATAAAGGAGAAGAATAAAAATGATTAGTTATTATAGAATTGATGAAAGAGTCATTCATGGTCAGACTTTGAATGTTGTTACAAGGAAATTCCCTTGTGATGGAATTATTGTTGTGGATGACGAAATTGCAAATGATGAATTCTGGATAACGGTTTTTAAGGGGATGACAAATTATCGAGTTTTGATTTTTAATGAAGAGGCAGCTATGCGCAAACTGCCAGAAGCAGAAAAATCATCGAGAAATTATTTTGTTATATTTAAACATCCAACCACTTTGGCTAATTTAATTAGAAAAGGGTACCAGGTTAAGCAGCCGGAAATAATGGTTGGACCACAAATTGCTCGACCAGGAACGACTACATTTTTTCCAACAATGTGTCTAACTGACGAGGAGATTGAAGCCATGGATTTAATTGCTTCTAAAGGAACAATTATTATGATGCAATCAATATTGAATCAAATTCCTATTACATGGCAAGAAGCGAAGAAAAGGATAAATTTATAGATAGGAGGGATTTTATGAATATCTTTGCTTGTATTATTTTGAGTTTATGCTGTATGGCTGCACATTACTTTTTTCCATTATATGGTTATACAGGTGGTAACTATATTCTAGCTAAACCATTAGTTGGAGGTTTAGTCTGCGGAATAGTATTGGGAGATATTACGAAGGGATTAGAAATAGGATGTGCTATTCAGTTGACATATTTATCATATATGACAATTGGTGGAGCAGCTACCGTAGATCAGGGATTTTTAGCTTATCCTATTACAGCAATTGCAATTATGACAAATATGGATGCAGGTTCTGCGATTGCGCTAGGAACAGTCGTCGCAATGATTGCAGCTTATGGTAACTCTTTATTAAGAACAATAAACTTATTTGCAAATGGTAAATATCAGGCAGCAATTGCTGAAGGAGATCATAAGAAACAAGATTTTTACTATTTTGCTCTACCATTATTCGCGCTATTTATTGTAAGATTTGTTCCAGCTTTTATAATGATGTATTTTGGAACAGATTATGTTACTGCAGTATTAGATGTAATGCCTGAGAAATTATTACAAGGTTTATCAAAGTTTGGTGCTTTTATGCCAGCAATTGGTATTTCACTGTTGTTGAAATTTTTGGTAAAAGAAAATTGGTACTTAGCTTTCTTTGTTTTTGGTTTTACTCTTTATGCATATTTAGGAATAAGTATTTTAGGTGCAACAGTTTTTGCATCAATAATTGCAATTTTATATTTCCTAATCATAAAAAATGAAGGCAATGTATTACAAAAAACATATGAATTAGAAGATGAAGAGGAGGTTTTATAATATGGCAATTGAAGTTAAAACAACTGAAAGACTTACTAAAAAAGAAATAACTTCTCTTTGGAGAAGATACATGTGGTTTAATAATGGATGCACGAACTTCCAAAACTTCTATGGAAATGGTTGGGCCTGGACTTTAAGACCTTTATTTGAAAAATATTATAACAAAGAAGGCGAAATAGATGGAATGTTGAATCATCTTGACTGGTATAACTGTGAAGCTCAAACTGCCAGTGTTATAGCTGGTGTTGTCGCAGGTATGGAAGAAGAAAGAGCTATAACAGGAAATGTAAATCAAGATGTTATTCGTGCAACAAAAGCTGCATTACAGGGACCTGTTGCTGGTATCGGTGACTCAGTTGTTCAAGGAACCATCATACCACTATTACTAGGTTTAAGTATTAGTTTAACTGAAACTGTAGGAATTGTTGGACCATTGTTTTATATTATTGTATATTTTCTGATTATATATATTGGTTCATATTTCTTATATTTTAACGGCTTTAAATTAGGGCGTGAAGTTTTAGTTTCATTAACTGGTGGATTGCTAAACAAATTTATTGAAGCATTTATGATTTTCGGAACAATTGTTGTAGGCGCTTTAGGAGCAAATTATGTTAAAGCAACAACAGCTATTTCGTGGACTACAGGAGAAAGTACTACCCAGTTACAGAACATATTAGATGGAATTTTTCCAAAATTATTATCTTTAGTAGTTATCTTGGTTTGCTATTGGTTGGGTAAGAAGAATGTAACTATGCCAAAAATGATTTTAGGTATGTTAATTATTGTTATTTTAGGTACTTACATAGGTATTTTTTAAAAATGAATTGTCATGAATTTGCTGAAATGGTAGATGTTGTGGAATTATCTCCATCTACCACTATGGAAATGGTGAATCAATTAGTTGATAATGCATGTAAATATGAATTTCATTCAATAGGTGTTCCGTATTGTTATCATCCTTTTGTTATTAGTAAACTTAAAGAAAAAGGTAAATACGGGAAAATAAAATTATTGGGCGGTGCAGGTTTCCCTGATGGAAATTGGCCAACTGATGTAAAGATTTTTTCTGTAAAAAAATGTATCGAGATAGGGTGTAATGAAATAGATTTAACATCAAATGTTGGATGGATAAAATCCGGAATGTGGGAAGAATATCGTAAAGAAATTAAAAAAATTCGTGAATTGACTATGGGTATGATTCTAAAGGTTATTATTCATTCGCCGATTTTATCAGAAAAAGAGATAAAAAGAACTTGTGAAATACTAATAGAAGAAAAAGTTGATTATATTAAAACCGATACTGGAAGAAGTAATGCACCTACTACTGTTTCTCAAATAGAATATATTAAAGAAATAGTAGGAAATCGATGTAAAATTAAGGCTTCTGGTGGAGTAAGAACACTCGATGATGTGATAAAAATGAAAGAAGTTGGTGCTGAAAGGTTTGGTATGAACCATAAAGCCGCATTATCAATATTCAATTTATTAAGTGATTATGGTGAATAAGGATTTTAAAATCCTTATTCATCTTTAGGAGGAAAATGAAATGAAGAAAATATATAGAATTAAACCTGTTTATGAGGAAAGGCTTTGGGGTGGACAACATTTGATTGAAAAATATAATTACGAAACAGATTTCAAAAATATAGCTGAATCATACTGTTGTATTGCTATTCCTGGTCATTTAGATTGTGATGTAATTGATACTGGAGAAAAACTATCTGGTTTTTATCATAACAATCCTGATTTATTTGGTTCAGATACAAAAGATTTACCAATTCGTTTAACTATAGAGTCAGTTGCTGGAGATATGTCAGTTCAAATTCATCCCGAAGACGATTATGCATTAAAAAATTTTAATCAATATGGGAAACCTGGTGGTGTACTTTACTTAGAAGGTAAAAACAGTAAATTGTTATTAGGGCATAATGCAGAAAATATAACTGAATTTATAAAAATGTCAAATAATAATGAGTGGCAGAAATTATTTAGATATGTTGATTATGTTCCTGGTGATTTTATTCATATTCCAGCGAATAGTCTTCATGCTTTTAGAATAAGAGGCACAATGTTTGCTTTTTCAAGAAATAGTGATGTTACCTTGAGACTTTATGATTATGATAGACTTGATCCTGATACAGGTAAACACAGAAAAACACATAAGGAAGAAGTATTTGAAAATGTTACTTGTCCAGATAATGATTTGGTTCCTACAAAAGGGTCTATTATTAAAAATTTAAATTTAACTCATTTTGTATATCATGATGTTCCTGGTGAATATACTGCAGGCAGGATATTAACTAATGGTGAAAGTGAGTTCAAATTGGATGAATTTTATTTTATGTTCTGTGTGAATGGAGAAGGTAATATTGACGAAGTAAGTTTTAAAATGGGAGAAGTATTATTTGTTCCTAAAGGATATGGAAAAATTAAATTGAAAGGAAATATGGACATACTTTATGGTTCATATAAAAACAAATAAGTATTATGAAAAAGATTATGTTTCAATTTGCTTTAGATGGAGCATATAAAAAAAGTAAAGAATTGGCAGTTAAGATGATAAATGATGTAAAAGATAAAGTAGATATTGTTGAGATTGGTACATCTTTTATATTTCGTTATGGGTTATCGTTTGTTAAAGAAGTTAAAGAAATGTTTCCTAATATAAAAATATTAGCAGATATGAAAATAATGGATGGTGGATACTATAATGCTTTAATGGGATTTGAATATGGTGCTGATGTAGTTACAGTCTTAGGAGTTAGTGATAGTGAAACGATAATAAAATCTACAAATGTAGCTCATAGCAATAACAAAAAAGTTATGGTAGACTTTCTTAAAGTAGATGATATTAGTGGGAAATTAGAATTATGTGAAAAAGTCGGTGTTGATTATATATGTGTGCACTCAGGTATTGACGAACAATCTAAAGGGATTAAACCTAATGATAATCTAAAAAATATTATTAATCTTGTAAAAAAGTGTAAAGTAGCTGTTGCTGGCGGAATAAACGAAACGACATTAGAAAATATTTGTAAATTAGAGCCAGAAATAGTAATTATTGGTGCTGCAATTTCAAATGAGGAAAATTATGCTGAAATTGCAAGTAACATTCGTTTAATTCTTGATAAGATAGAAAGGCAATTATAAAATGCACGACGTTATTAATAGGGTAATGCTATCATTGCGTAATATTAAAAATGTTATCAACGAAATTGATTCAGTTCAAATTGATAATATATTAAATAAAATTGAATCAGTGATGAAAAATAACAAAAAAATATTTGTTGTTGCAGCAGGAAGAACAAATCTTATTATGCGTACTTTTGCCATGAGGTTGATGCAGATAGGTTTTAAATCTCATGTAGTATTTGATACCACGACACCAGCGATTGAAAGCGGTGATTTACTGATAGCAGCGTCATCATCTGGTACTACACCTACTGTTGTTTCAATTTGTAGTCAAGCTGTTAATAGAAATGCAAAGGTTGTCTTGTTGACAAAAAATGAAAATAGTGATTTAGTATCAAAAATTGAAAAACATTTGATAATCCCTTGTGATTATGCGAATATGAAGGTGCAATCTAATGGAAGCACATTTGAACAGACTCTATTAATTTTTTTGGATAATTTATCAGTAGAATTGATGATTCGACTTGGTTATATAAGTGACTTAAATGAAATAGATGGTTTAATTAGAGTTCGTCATGCAAATTTACAATAGAAAAAGGAGAGGATTATATGTTTAAAGAGAAGGTTAATTCTTTTTACCCTTATTTTACAGCATCGGAAGCTAGGATTTCTGAGTATATTATTGCTAATCATAAAGTTGTGGCAAAAATGACTTCACAAGAATTAGCTGATGAGTTGTGTATAAGTCAATCAACCATAATCCGTTTTTCACAAAAATTGGGATATTCCAGTTATAAAAATATGCTGTTGGATGTTGAACGTTTTGATGCAAGAAAAGAACTTGATTACGAGATAAATTTGAATGATTCCACTTATACAACAATTTCAAAGATTACAACTCATGTTAAAAATATGATTGATTTAATAAATGAATTGAATAGTCCACTTGTATTTGATGAAACAGTAGAATTATTAAAGAGTGCAGGTACAATTTATTGTTTTGGATTTTTATCGACTAATTCTATTGCAGATAATTTTAATCAGTTTTTACAGTTGTATGGATTAAACAGTTATTGTCTTGATATGTATACGACAATGTCATCAATGAGAAATAGAAAAGATTCTGTATTAGTCGTCTTTTCGAAATCAGGTGAAACTGCTTGGACTACTAAGGTAGCTCAATTTGCCAGAGAAAATGGAATCAAAGTCATAGGTATTACCAATAGCATGAGCAATAGTCTATCTATCCATTTGGATATCTACATAAAAATTCCTCATTCAAATATAAGAACCAGACTAGAAAATTACTCTGAAAATGTAGGGTTAATGTTTATTATTGAGTGTATTGCTTTGACGTTATATAAATCTGATTTTGCTAGATTTTCTGATCAAATTAGTGAGCACACAAATCTTATAAAAGATGTTAAATATACTAATAAAAAAATAAAATCCAAATAGTCATTTATAAGGAGAAAAAATGGAAATAAAGAAGTATTGTGTAAATGGAGAGTGGAAAAATTCAAAAACATTAAATTGGATGAACGTAACAGATTCTTCTACTGGAGAAATAATTGCAAAAATTCCTAATTGCACAAAAAAAGAAGTTGAAGAAGCTATCGAATCTGCTCAAAAAGCATTTGGTAATTGGTCAAAAATCTCAATCAGCAAAAGAAACCAGTTAATGTTTAAATGGAGAAATATTCTTGTTGAACATCTTGATGAACTTACATTATTGTGTGCCAAAGAATTGGGTAAAACTTTAAATGAAGCAAAGGGAGATGTACTGAAAGCCATAGAGGCAACAGAATTTGCTTGTTCAATACCTTATTCAAGCCAGGGATCTTGCAATTTGCAAGTTACTACGGGGTTTGACACCGCTACATATAGAGTGCCTTTGGGTGTTATAGCAGGAATTGTTCCATTTAATTTTCCAGCAATGATACCTTGGGGATGGATGGTTCCATTAGCTATTGCGACAGGAAATACAGTTGTTTTAAAGGCTTCAAGTCAAACACCATTGACATCAATGAGAATAATGGAATTGTTTTATGATGAAGGTGAGTTCCCAAAAGGAGTTGTTAATCTGATTACCTGTTCAAGAAAAGAAGCAGAAATATTGTTGACAGATTCAAGAATTAAAGCGGTTACTTTTGTCGGGACTACTGAAGTGGGTAAACATATTTATTCAATTGCTGCAAGTAAAGGCAAGAGAGTACAGGCTCAATGTGAAGCAAAAAACCATGCCTTAGTATTGGAAGATTGTGATTTAGAAAAAACAACAAGTGCAGTAATTAACTCGACATATGGATGTGCAGGAATGAGATGTATGGCGCTGCCGGTTATTGTTGTTCAGAATAGTATTGCAGATGAATTTGTGTCAATGTTAAAAATGAAAGCTGAAATGTTAAATGTCGGATGTGCATATGATACTAAAACAAATCTTGGTCCTCTTGTTTCTGTAAAACATAAAAAATCAGTAATTGACTGGATTCAAAAGGGTATTGATGAAGGTGCAAAACTCGTTCTAGATGGTAGAAATGTTGTTGTTGATAGATTTGAAAATGGTTTTTTTGTTGGTCCAACTATTCTTGATTATGTTACAGAAGATATGAGTGTTGGAAGAAATGAAATTTTTGGACCAGTTACATTAATTAAGAGAGTAAAAGATTTTGATGAAGGGCTAAAAATAATGAATAATAATCCTTTTGCCAATGGATCCGTAATATTTACTCAAAATGGTTATTATGCTCGACAATTTGAATTATACACTGATGGTGGAATGGTCGGAATTAATGTTGGTATTCCTGTTCCGTCGGCATATTATCCATTTTCAGGAAATAAAGAATCGTTTTTTGGTGATCAGCATGTTTTAGGAATTGACGGCATCCGTTTTTATACTAGAGCAAAAACAGTTACAAAACATTGGTATGATGAATCTAAAAATAAAATTGTGGATACATGGGAAGGAACTGTTGAGAGAAATTAAATATAGATATATTTATATATAAACGATTTCAAATTTTTTAATATGCACTGAAAGCTGTAAAAAACTATTAATAGTGAATAATAAATTAGATTGAAAAATGTATTATGTTAATGAAAACAGATAATAAATACATTTTTTGATGTTGTTTTGCTATACACATTATAAAATATCGATTAAATATTCATTTAAAAGCAAAAATAAAGTATATATGATGATTTAAAAAAAGAGTTAAGAATGAAGATAATAAAACAATTAGAATAAATGAGTTAAAAATAAATAAGAAAGAAAATATGGTTATAAAGAATCGTATTTTCTACTGGAATGAATTCGCACAAATTTGCACACAATTTACATTAAAATGTTGTAGTTGTGATATAATATTTATGGTAATAAGAAATTATTATCAGAATTTTAGTTAAAAATAAATACAACCAAAATGATTGGGGGTGTGGAAATTGAAAACATTAATATTAAGTTGCAATTTCGGCCAGGGGCATAACAGCGCTGGCCAGGCAATTAAAGAATACTATGAAAGTCAGAATGTTGAATGTGATATGTTAGATGCTTTATCGTTTATCAACGATTTTTTTTCAGATTTTCTCAGTAAAAGTCATGTCAGTATTTGTAACCATGCACCGTTTATTTTTGATAAGGGTTATAAACTGGCGGAGAATAATCAAAAGTTTTTCAAAGAAGATTCATTGATTTTAAAACTGATAAGTAAAAAATGTGAAGATTTATATTATTATATTGTTGATAACTATTACAGTCAGGTAATCTGTACTCATGTGTTTGCTGGAATGATGATTACTAAAATAAAGAATGATTTTGATTTAAAGTGTAAAACAAGTTTTGTTTTTACCGATTATACTTGTCATCCAGGTTCTAAATATTTAAATGTCGATTACTTTTTTGTACCTTGCGATTATATAAATGAAGAATTGCAGTATTTAGGAATTGATGATGATAAAATCATCACAAGTGGAATTCCGGTAAAAGGTAAGTTTTATCAGAATTTTGATTTAAGAGATGATGGAAAAAAGAATATTCTGATTTCTACCGGTTCTTTAGGAGGAGGTCCACTCAAAAAAGTAATAACAGCCTTACTGAATGATGTAAAAGATGGCTATATTAAAGTAGTCTGTGGTAAAAATGAGAAAATAAGGAAAAAACTTCAAAAAGAGTTTGAAGATAATCCGCGAGTTGAAGTCTTGGGCTATATCAGCAATATCGATAAACTGATGGACAAGTCAGACATCTTTATAACAAAACCTGGCGGCATATCGACTACAGAAGCGGTGAACAAAATTTTGCCGATGTTGTTTATTGATATTATTGGTGCCTGTGAAGATTACAATAAACAGTATTTTGTGGATCTTGGATGCGCTAAGACTTTTGATGATATTGAGCAATTATCAAAAGAATGTTATAACCTGCTGAATAATCCTGATGAATACAATGAAATTATGAAGAATCTGAAAGTTATAAAAAAATATAACAGTGCTAAAATAATTTTTGAAGCAATGGCTGGTTAGTCATTGCTTTTTTGTTATAATTAAATTGAGGTGTGTTAATGATGAAAAAAATATTTAAATACTTTTCTTCGGTTATGTTGTTGACACTTATTTTAAGTGGATGCAGTTTTATTAAAAAAGACCAGGTTGATCCTGATTATGGAACAGGCTTGACACAAGCAGAATTATTTTCATTTTTAAATAAAGAGATAGGTTATAAAGAAGATAAAAATGATAATTATGTCTACTTTTCTTTTTATCTGGATCATCAGGTGGTATATTCATTTTCAAATGAGAGTACGGTTTATAGTGGAGACGTTATTGAATTCAAATATAAAGGAAAAAATCATTTTGAAGTAAGTTGTCAGTTTGATCCTCAGGATAATCAGAACTTTGTAAGTTTCGTTAAGACTTTTGATATTTTATTCGATGAACAAAATCCGGAAAAGATTGAAATTACTTTTGATGGCAATACGCGCCAAATGATAATTGATAAAGGGCTTGATTCTGGAACCCTGCTACTGTCACTACAACTTTATAAAAATTATTTTATTGATTTTACTGATGTGAGTTTGTATGTCGGTTTTTATGAAGGCGATCAGTTTTCTTATGATAATGGTTCAGAAGTTATAGCGGGAACAGTGGATATTGTTACTTATTTGGGAAATGATGTTTACGATATAAATATAAAAGGTCTCAATGGAGAAAACCAGAAAAATTATTCTTTTTTAATTGCCTATACAAATGCTTATCCGGAAAAACTTCTTATCGAATTACCGAATTATGGTCTGGTTGAAATGAAGGCAGATAAGGGATATGATACAGTTGAAATTTTGTCTATATTAGCTTTAAACAGCCCTTTTGAAGAATTGAATGGTAATAATATCAGAATCTTTGATGCTGAAAATTTTCATTATTCAAAAACTAATATAAATGGAGACTATCTTTTGGATGGTATCATAACCACGTTTGATTACAAGGGTAGAAGTAAATATGAGATGGCAGTTACATTTTCCAGTACCAACGATTTAGAAAATGAAGAATCTACATACGTTATTGAAGTTACATTTACTTATAATGAAAAGGAAAAATTGTTATATCTCAAAGAGTACGATGTTACAAGAAAGATTGAAGAAAACTACATATTTAAGACAAAAAATTAAAAGCTTTTTATTCAATTTTTTTAAAAATTATAGTTATTAATTTATCTTCAGCATTCAAATAATCGATTGTTATGTTTTTTCTTTGATAAAATAATGATTCAATTGTTCCAAATTGGAAATCTGTTTCTGGATAAACAAGATTTCTATTTGTTACGGCCAGTTTAGTTTTCTTATCATTTAATACGAAAGAAGAAATGTAAACAATAAAACCGCTGCAAACTTCTTGTTTCTTTTTGTCTGATATAGAAAATTTTTCATTTTCAATTTCAAGAAAAAAAGTTTCAGACTCATATATGCCATTTAGTTCATACATAATATATGATACTTTGTAAAATAACTTTATCATAAAATATTATCATTAAAGTATATTTGATTGAATTAAATTCAATTATGATATAATTGAATAGAAAAAGGTGAACTTATGAGAAAAAAGATATACTTATGTATTGATTTGAAATCTTTCTATGCTTCTGTCGAGTGTGTTGAAAGGGGACTTGATCCGATGAAAGCTAATCTGGTTGTTGCAGACAGTGAAAGAACTGAAAAAACCATATGTCTGGCAGTCAGTGTAAATATGAAAAAGCTGGGTGTGAAAAACAGATGCCGCCTTTTTGAAATTCCTAAAAATATAGAATACGTTATTGCGACTCCAAGAATGCAGAAATATATTGATTATTCCTGTGCTGTATATGAACTGTATCTGGATTTTTTTTCAAAAGATGATGTATATGCCTATTCTATTGATGAGTGTTTTATTGACATTACTCCTTATTTGAATATTTATAAAAAAACGCCAAGGCAGATGGCAGAATTCTTACTGGATAAGATTACTGGAAGAATTGGAGTAAAAGCAAGTTGTGGGGTTGGGACAAATATGTATCTTGCCAAAATAGCACTGGATATCAGCGCTAAAAAATCAGAAGATTTTATTGGTGAGTTAAACGAAGAGAGCTTCAAAAAGACTTTGTGGAATCATCAGCCTCTGACGGATTTTTGGCGGATCGGTCCTGCAACTCAAAAAACACTGAATGATATGGGGCTCTATACAATGGGACAGATTGCCTGGGCAAATCAGGAAAAATTGTATGAGAAATTTGGTGTTGATGCTGAATTGCTGATTGATCATGCCTGGGGTATTGAGCCGGTTACTATTACCGATATTAAAGAGTACAAACCTAAAAGCAACTCCCTTTCTCAGGGACAGGTTTTAGCCAGAGACTACAGTTATCAGTCAGCAGAGATAATTATTAAAGAAATGATGGATCTGCTTTCTTTGCAGCTTGTTGAAAAACAACTTTATACATCAAATATTTCTCTGATGATAGGTTACAGTAACAGATTTAATCTTCCTGCATCAACAGGAAGCATAACTATGGATATTGATACTAACAGTGATTCTGTTTTAATTGAAAATGTAGTGAAATTGTACAGGCGCCTTGTTAATAAAACAGCTATGGTTAGAAGAGTCAATGTTTCCTGTAATAAATTGACTGATACTCCTATAAATTATATTCAAAGCAATCTTTTTGAAGAAATAAACCGAAAAGATATTCAGAAAGATAATGCTGCTCAAAAGGCGATTATAGAGATAAAGAAAAGATTTGGTAAAGATGCTGTGTTAAAAGGGATGAATTTTGAGGAAGGTGCAACTACCAGAGAAAGAAATCATCAGATAGGAGGCCATAAAAGTGGCAAATAAACCAAAAAACAGGATGAGTATATCCAATAGAGCAAAACAATTTATGCCTTTTAATGCTTTATCAGGTTTTGAAGAAGCCTTAAGGAAGGTTGAATTAAAAAAGGAAAAAGTTGAAAAAGTAGAGTTGTCACAATCGCAAAAAGAAAGTTTAAACAATATTTTAGAGTCGATAAAACCGGATGATGAAATAAAAGTTGAATACTATGATGGAAATAATTATCAAATTATCACTGGACTATTTAAAAATCTGAACAGATTGTATTATAATATCCATATTGGAAAGGAAATAATTGATATTGAATCGATTAAAAATATTGAGGTTTATTGATGAATGTCATAGTTAAAACAACAGAATTGAATAAATGTCTGATTAAGCAATATTTAAATAAAGATAGCATCAGTGTAGATATGACTTCAGGCAATGGTAATGATACTTTGTTTTTGGCTTTGAACAGCAGAAAAGTCTATGGTTTTGATATTCAGCAGATTGCCATTGAAAATACAGATAAATTACTGAAGGAAAATGGTTTAAAAAATTATAAGCTGATATGTGACAATCATACTGAAATTGATAAATATCTCAATGAACAGGTAGATGTTTTTGTTTTTAATTTTGGATATCTGCCAAAATCGGATAAAACAATAACATCCACTGCAGAAAGCAGTTTAACAGCATTAAAAAAAGCATTGAAACTGTTGAAGATCGGCGGACTGATCAGCATGACTTTGTATTATGGACATGAAAATGGTGAAATCGAAGGCGAAAATATATTAAAGTATGTTGAAAAATTAGATTACAGTGATTATCATGTTCTTTATATAAAATCTGTTAATCAGAAAAACAAACCGCCTGAAATAGTTTTAATAACTAGAAAGAAGTAAAATATGAAAAAAATTACCTTATTACTATTTTTTGTTTTCTTATCCGGATGTTCAAACATTCATGAGCACCAATATACTGAAGCAAACTATCAACAGCCGGCTATTTGTACAATATGCCAAAAAGAAGCGGGTTTTCCTTTACAGGCAGATTTCAGAAAATACAATATTATTTTGAATATGGAGATTAATAACAGTTATCAACTGAAAACGGTTTGTATGGATGATAAGACTATTGTGACAACCGCAAATGTTGAAATTGTTGAATATATAAATGATTATCAAAATGAAAATTATCCGAAAAATGAAGATTATCAATGGAAAAGATTAGTCCTTAAACTTTCATTTGATGATCACAATGTTGTGGAAAATGGAGCTTCAATAAATTATCTGACAACAAATTATTATAATATCAGCCAATATGTAGCCACTTATAACTATAATGCTGATAAATCATGTTATGAATTTACGGTAAATTATTATGGTGTTGATTATCCTGAATGTATGTTAAAAATATCCGCAACTGATATTGACTGGAAAAATCAGAATGACAGTTACCTGAAACAGTACATTTTAACCTTTGATTTCTTTATCCCGACGGATTTTGATGGTATTGTAGTGGGTGTTAGAAATGCTGCAATTGATGACAGCGGTTTCTCTTATTTTTATGAATATTATGATAGTGAACAATTTCTATTGTTTAGATTGGATTAGAGTATGGAAATAACATATATAGTGGAAGAAGATGAAATTAATGCCAGAAAACAGAAAACAGAAAAAGCAACTCAGATATTAGGAGTTTTGTTATTTCCGCTGGCAGTTTTTTTTCTGGAATTATCCAACAGATTCTTCTGTTTTGGATTTTCGATTAATGCTGGTATTATTTATATTTTATTATTTTCACTGTCGGCCGGCTTATTGCTCAGCAGTCTGACAATGCTTTTCAAAAAAAGAAATCCGGTATTATTCATATTATTACTTATATTAATATTATATTATGGTTTCAACATTGTATATTACTCAATATTTCATTCTTTTTTCAGCTGGTCAACACTGTTTATGGCTGCTGAAGTAACAGATTTTTATCGGGAAGCAGTTGCCGGGATAATTGCTGCCTGGCTGAAAATAGCGATTATTTTAATTCCGTTAATCTTGTTTTTGGTATTTAAAAAGAAAATTAAACTATATCAGCGTTTCAGTAAAAATCATTTATTAACATTTATTGTTTCAATTGGTATGACTGTTTTAACAGTGCTTCTGATTGTATTTGTTAATGCCAATAAAACTCAGATTTTAACTTTGCAGACAGATTATTCGGAAGTTGTAAAAAGTTTTGGTTTGGGGATTGCTAATATTGAAGAAGGCAGAGAGCTGATATTTGGCGCGCCTGAAACAGAAGTAGAAAATCCATATGAAGTTACGATAACTTCAAGTAATAAAAGCGATGTCACTTTAAATATTGAAAAACTGGTTCTGTATAATACCCTGAATATTGATTTTGATAAATTAATTGCGAAAGCTCCTAACAGTACCATCAGAAAAATGCACGAATATTTTGCTTCAAATCCGGCCAGTGAAAAAAATGAATACACCGGTTATTTTGCTGGTAAAAATCTGATTTTTTTAACTCTGGAAGGTTTTTCATCTAAAGTAATTATTCCTGAGCTGATGCCAACTTTATACATGATGTCAACGGAAGGTTTTGTCTTTACCAATTCATATAGCGGACAGTGGGGTGGTTCTACGGCTTCGGGTGAATACGCCAATATGACCGGAAATTTTTATTCTTCTGCTTCCTGTCTAAGAAAATCTGCCAATACCAATACCTATAGTGCGATGGGGAATATGTTTAAAAGAAGTGGTTATAATACCTATGCTTTTCATAACTGGTATGCTTCTTATTACGATCGTGATAAATCTCATCCCAATTTCGGATATAAATATAAAGCGTATAAATCGGGTATCTCTCTTACCTATCATTGGCCGACCAGCGATTATGAAATGGCGACAAAAACAATTAATGACTATATAAACTCTGATAAACCATTTCATGCTTATTATTTAACGTTGTCAGGTCATACGAATTATACTTGGAAAGGTAACAATATGGCTTCCAGACATAGAAAAAAAGTACAGAAGACAGGATTTACCAATGAAAATGTCAAAGCAATAATTGCCTGCAATATTGAAGTAGAAAATATGCTGACTTATCTGATTAAAAAATTGGAAGAAGCCGGAAAATTGCAGGATACTGTTTTCGCAATGAATTGTGATCATTATCCATATGGATTACCTAATGCTGCTTTAGCTCAGCTTTATGGCCTTGACGCTAAAGACATACGTTCAAATATTGAATTATATAAAAATCAGTTTATTCTCTGGAGCGCCTGCATGGATGAACCTGTTATTGTTGATACGCCAATGGCGGCCTATGATATCGTTCCTACGCTGGCGAATCTGTTTGGACTTGAATATGAGTCCAAGGTTATAACCGGTACTGATGTTTTTTCCGATAAGGAAAATATTGCTATCATCAATACTTTGACCGGAAGTGGAGGAAACTGGAACTGGAAAACAACGCAGGGCACTTATTATTCTGTAACCAAAAGATTTGTAAAAAGTGAAAACTGTACTTTAAAGGATGATGAAATTAAGAGTTATGTTGCTTCAATAAACAGCAGGGTCAGTGCTATGAGAAAATATTCAATCGATATTCTTGATTATAATTACTATAATTATCTTTTTGATAAGAATGGGAAGCCGAGATACACGAAAGAATAATTCATAAATTATCAATTGATAAATATTTTCAAATTATCTATTGATAATTTTTTTATTTATGATATATTATAATTAATGATAGAAAAGAAGAACCATTATGTATTAAAAAAGAGAAAAGTTATGAAGACTTTTAGAGGTGTTGATGTTGAATATAATGAAAGTTATTACATTAATACAGACACTAATGAAGAAGTCTACTTTAGAAGTGCGGAAAAAGAAAATAATGGGGAACTTATTGAAGCTTACAAAAAACAGGTTAACCTTCTGACTTCAAAGGAAATAAAAGAAATAAGAAAAAAATATAACCTGACTCAAAGAGATTATTCATTTGCTTTAGGATTTGGAGAAATTACTGTACATCGTTTTGAAAAAGGTTCAATTCAGTCGGATGCTGATAATCAACTAATGGTTTTATCAGCTAATCCTAAACATTTTATCAACATGTTAGACGATAATAGAGAACGTTTTGCTAAAGAAAGATATAGTAAAATACGTAAAAACCTGCTTGAGCAGATAGCTCTGAAAGAACATCAGATTGTAAAGCTTGATGTAGAGCGTTTGAGACAATATAAGATAGTTACAACTGATATTGAAGATATAGTTGTCTATATAGTTAATAATTACAATGCTTCCACCATTGATAAAACTACTATCAATCACTATAAATTGCATAAATTTCTATATTTTCTTCAGGGTTTATCTCTTTATGTTTACAAAAAACCTGCTTTTGTGGAAGATATATTTACATCATCTATCGGACCTTACATCAGAAAATTAAAAATCATGTATGGCGGAAATGAAGTAAATGTAGAAAAAGAAAAAGTATATCTGAATATGGGCATCCATAAATTGATTAATCTGATTTTAGAAGCCTATGGTAAATATGACAGCAGTTACCTGTGTAAACTGTCTTTAGAGGAATTTGAATTCACAGGACGTGAAGAAAAAATCAGCTATGAACAACTTAAAAATTATTTTACCAGGGTTTATGAACAACAGTGAAGGAGAAAGCGATGAAAAATATTAAAAAACTGACGATATTGCATTCAAATGATTTACACGGTGATTTTCTGGCTGAAAATATAGATCAACAGCTGGTAGGGGGTATTTCTCTTTTATCCGGATATATAAATAAGACCAGAGATGAAAATGAAAATGTTATTTATGTTGTTGCTGGAGATATGTTTAGAGGTTCAGTCATTGATTCTGAATATAAAGGTATATCCACAATTGAAATAATGAATGCTTTGGCTCCCGATGTTGTTACAATCGGAAATCATGAAGTTGATTATGGAATTGCACATTTACTTTTTATCGAAAGATGTGCCAAGTTTCCGATTATCAATGCCAACATGTATATAAAAACCAATGGGGCCAGATTATTTAAACCATATGAAATTATTGAAATGGATGGCATGAAAATTCTTTTTATCGGTATTGTCACCGAAGATGTTCTGGCTTCAGCTAAAAAAGAAGGTTTAATCGGTACGATTATCAATACTGAAGATGCTGCTGTTGAAGTAGGTAAAATATGTAATGCTTTTAACGGTATTGATATAGATTTTACTGTTTTGCTTACACATATCGGTTTTGAAGAGGATAAGAAGCTGGCAGAATTATTAAATCCTGAATGGGGAGTGGATATCATTATCGGCGGTCATTCGCACACCGTTTTAGAAAAACCTGAAATCATAAATGGAATTCCGATTGTACAGGCTGGGACTGGTACTGATGCTATTGGTCGTTTTGACATCAATGTTGATACTGATAACAACTGCATTGATTCATTTGTCTGGCAATTTATTCCTATCACGGATAAAACCTGTCCAAAAGACCATCAGATTGAAGAAATTATAACAGGTTATAAAAATATCACAGATGCAAAGTACGGAAGAGTAGTATCGAAATTCAAACATATCCTTACTCATCCGAAAAGAAATCAGGAAACTTCCTTAGGGAATTTAGCAGCTGATATTATCAGAGAATCTTTAGGATTAGATCTGATGTTGTTTGGTTCAGGGTCAATCAGAAGTACTGAATTGGGTCCAATTGTTACTTTTGGAAAACTTATTGAATGTTTTCCTTATATTGGACCGGTTTATCAGATTAATGTAACTGCTGATCAGTTAAGAAATATGTTGCTTTATATTTTTAGAGATGATGCCTGGTCAGGTCATACCGAATTTTATCAGTTTTCAAAAGGTATTGAACTTGTCTATTCTAAATCAAAGCAGGAATTTGAACTGGCAACATTAAATGGTAAGGATATAAAGGGTAATAGAATATATAAAATTGGAATTCAGGAATTTCACTATGTAAACTTTGAAGATTTCTTGGGATTGAATATAAACGAAACCTATGTAAATGGTAAGCCGAGAATTATTACAATGAGTGATTTTGATATCCTGAACGAATATTTGTCTTCAAACAACGTTGTTAATAGTGCTGTCGAAGGGCGCTTGGTTGTTGTTGAATGATATATAAAAAAAGTTAATAAGTAAAGGAGATGTATTATGGGACTTATTAGAGCTGGATTACGTGCGGTTTCAAGCACAATGAAAGATCAATGGAAGGAGTACTTCTATTGTGAAGGTTTGGATGATGATGTGTTAGTTGTAAAAGGTACAAAACAGGTCAGTGGCTTGTTTGCCGGCAATAGAGGAAGCGACAACATTATCTCAAATGGTTCAGGAATTGTTGTTAACGAAGGTCAATGTATGATTATTGTTGACAATGGTCAGGTTGTTGAAGTCTGTGCAGAACCTGGTGAATTCACCTACGAATCATCAACTTCACCATCTTTATTTCATGGTGATTTAGGTGATGCTATTATGGGAACTCTGGAAACAATCAAGAACCGTTTTGAAATGGGTGGTGAAATAGGAAAAGACCAGAGAGTGTATTATTTCAATACTAAAGAATTGATGGATAATAAATTTGGTACTCCTAATCCGATTATGTTCAGAGTTGTCGATTCAAAAGTTGGATTAGATATCGATGTTTCTATCAGAATGGCTGGGGTATATTCTTATAGAATTGCTGACCCGGTATTGTTTTACACTAATGTAACCGGAAATGTTGCCAATGTATTTACCAGAGATGAAATTGACAATCAGTTAAAGAGTGAATTTTTATCTGCTTTGCAGCCGGCAGTAGGAAAACTCAGCGCTTTGGAATTGAGACCTAATGAAATTGTTAACCATAATTTAGAGCTGGAACAATACCTGAATCAGGCATTGTCAGCTAAATGGGGTCAGTTAAGAGGACTAGAAGTAGTAAATGTGGCTATTTCAACAGTAACTTTACCTGAAGAAGATGCTAAAGCAATTAAGGATGCTCAATTTGAAAGCCGTTATGCTAATGAAGATTTGGCAAGAGGCGCTATGGTTGAAGCTATGAAGGATGCAGCTAAAAATCCAGGTGGTGCGATGACAGGAATTGTCGGTATGGGAGCTATTGGTGGAGCTGCGGAAGGTCTGGCAGGATTGTTTAAAGGTGGAAAGAAAGAAACAGCTGATGGCTGGACATGTAGTTGCGGAAAAGTAAACGATGGCAAATTCTGTTCAAATTGTGGCAAATCTAAACCTGAAACTGGCTGGACCTGTTCATGTGGAACAGTAAATGATGGTAACTTCTGTTCAAATTGCGGTAATAAAAAACCTGAATAGGAGGTTTTAAATGGGATTATTTGATAAGAAATATTGTGGTGCCTGTGGCAATCAGATAAAATTTCTTGGCGGAAGAAAGGTTGATGATGGTGTAATCTGTAAGGATTGTAACAATAAGCTTTCTCCATATTTCACGGGAAGAAGAAAAACAAGTCTGAATGACATTAAAGAACAACTGGCCTATAGAGAAAATAATGCTAAAGAGTTGTTGTCATTTAATGCGACAAAAGTAGCAGGCAAAGGTCCAAAAGTCTATGTAGACGAAAACAAAGGGAAATTTATCATATCCAGAACCAATGACTATATTAAAGAAAACTGTGATTTGATTGATTTAAGCAGTATCATAGCTTTTAATACAAGAATAAAAGAAGAAAAAGAAGAAATCTATGATGTTGATAAAGAAGGAAATAATATTTCATATAAACCTCCAAGGTTTGAGTATGAATATGACTTTGAAGTTGAAATCACTTTGAATCATCCATATATAGATGAAATCACTTTCTCTTTAACCGGCAGAAAACCTGATAATCCAGATTCAGCTGAATTTAAGGAAAAAGAAAAAATACTGAGTGATATATCGGAGATTTTAACCGGAAAAAGAACGGATATTGATAAGAGTGAATTATCATTTACTGACATTGCCAGTGTAGCAGGGCAGTTTATTAGTGCTATCAGAGGAAAAAAGGCTCCTGCTGATGACAGCTGGTATTGTCCAAAATGCGGAACATCTAATACTTCAAATTTCTGTATGCAGTGTGGAACTCAAAAGCCGGTAATGTCGCCTAAGTTCTGTCCTGATTGCGGATATAAATTTGAAAGCGGGAAAGCAGTTAAATTCTGTCCTCAATGTGGCAAGAAATTTTAAACAATGAGAAAAATTTTGGGGGTTTTTTTGGCAATGCTGATATTACTTAATCTATTAGGTTGCCAAAAAACACCTGAAGATGAAGATGTTGTTGGATTGAGTATTTCCTGTACGCATATGGTTTATGCTTATTCATACAGTTTCAGTATATATATTAAAAACGATGTAACATATTTCAGCTGTATGTGTGCAATTGATAAAGAAAATGATAAGTATAAGATGGTAACTTGTAAAAATGTTGAGATAGATAGTAAATATTTTTATCAACTGAAAGATATACTTAAGGAAAACAACATTACTGAGGAAGTATTGAAAAGCAAAAAAAAGATGGATTTGTTTTTTGTACGTGATAAAACAACATACAATATCAGTTTAACTTTTAAAAATGATAAGTATAAAAGTGCATTATTGCATTTTGATGAAGTGTATGAATTTTTAAAACATTTAGCTGGTATATATGCAACGGAGGTTACTTATGAGTAAGTTAAAACAGTATAAGTGTCCAAGTTGTGGTGGCCCGATTAATTATGATATAACAAGTGGAAATTTAAAATGTCCATATTGTGATTCAGAATTTAAAATAGACACCTTGCAAGGATATGACGAAGATTTAAAAAATACGGTTGAAGAAGAACTGAATTGGATAGATAAACCGGGTTTGGACTGGACTGATGAGGAGCAGTCTAAACTGCGTCATTACGTATGTGATAGCTGCGGTGGTGAAATTATTGCTGATGTGAATACTGGAGCGACAAGTTGCCCATATTGCGGTAATCCTGTGATAGTTCCTCAAAAGTTCAGTGGCATTTTAAGACCTGATTTAGTCGTTCCATTTAAAATTGATGAAAAACAGGCTAAAGAGGCTTACAGAAAGCATTTAAATAATAAACCGTTATTACCTAAATTTTTTAAAGATGAAAATCGTATAAACGAGTTAAAAGGAATATATGTTCCATTCTGGCTATATGATGCTGAAGTTGAAATGGCTGCCAGATATCGTGCAACCAGATCAAGAAGCTGGTCTGATTCAAACTATATTTATACTGAAACGAGCTATTATTCAATTTATAGAGATGGCGAAATTGGTTTTGATAATGTTCCGGTTGATGGTTCCACCAATATTGATAACACTTTGATGGAATCAATTGAACCATTTGATATCAATGAGGCAGTTGACTTTAAAACAGCTTATTTAGCTGGTTATCTGGCTGATAAATATGATATTTCTGCTGAAGAAAGTCAGAATCAGGCTAATCAGCGTATTAGAAACAGCGCAGAAATGGCTTTAGCATCAACTGTCAGAGGATATGAAAGTGTTGCCCTTGAAAGTATGAATATGGGATTAAACAATCATACAGTTAATTATTGCCTGTTACCTGTTTATATTCTGAATACTACTTATCAGGGTAAAAAATATACTTTTGCGATGAATGGTCAAACTGGTAAATTTGTCGGTGATTTACCTATTGATAAAGTTGCTTATGCCAAATATTTTGCCATTATTTTTGTTGTGGTCGCTGTGATAGCATTTGTTATCCAGATGTTATAGGTAGTGTCAAAAGTTTATGAAAACCATCAAAAAAAGAAACTGAATACTACCTGAATAAAAAAACAGTTTGAATAAACTGGGTAGAAAAAAGTTATTTGAAAATTCAAACCGATTAAAGCCACGACAAAAGGAATTTTGTGTAATAAGGTTGTAATTTATATCCTAGTTATAACTTATTGCCATATCAATCAGTTTTAACCATTTGTCCGGCATCAGAGGAATCTCCTGAAGTTCCTTAATGACAACAGGAGGCTGATACATCAGTGCTGAATGCCTTCTGAGAAAGTTGAAGAAGCAGACGTAATTGGTCATATAGGCATTGGCACAGTCCAGAGATTTAAAACCATTCATCGGATAGTAGTTCAACCTGAAGGTGCGGTTTAATCTTTCCTCAACCTGCATAACTGGCCGGTACTTTGCGGATACTTTATCTTTATTGGCAATGCCGACAACCTGATGAAGGTCGAAACAGATACCGTTCATTTCAAAGAAAAGCTGAGAGGCATTATAGATGGGATTGCCATCGACAATGAAGTTCAGATCATCAGGTATGGTCTCATATTTATTCAGACAGTTTTGAATGGAGATACAGGCGGTTCTGGTGTCCCTCTTATCGAAAACGGTATAGGAGGTAATGAGTTTCTTAACAGGATCGGAGAAGAAGAAGACATAGTGGTATTTACCTGAGACTTTGACATATGTCTCGTCACCTGAAAGGGTGGAAGACGGACTGTAGCTGTAATTGTCGACCATGTTCCGAACAACGGAGGCGACTGATTTACCGTAATTCAGAATAGTCTGTCTGGAAATTTTTATACCATGGACATCTCTCATTATGTTGGAAACTTTCCCGGCAGAAAGTCCATAATTGATGTAATAAGTCATAATCAGGCCTAAAACATAAGGTTCGACATGAATTCTGGCCAAATTAACCGCAGATTTAAGTTTTATACAGGTGTTTTTAATCTCATCAAGACTGAATTTGAATTCTCTGAAATGGTAACGGTATCTGAACATTTTAGATGAGGTTAATAAAAGGTCGTCCAGTCCTTCATTTTTGAGTTTCCTGTTTTTTCTGTAATAGGGACAACGGCCGGAAGGACAGCGGTAAACAAGGTAGTTCTTTCTGTCGTGATGAACAGAAAGCCTGCTGCCGCAGTGAGGGCAATAGAAACCGGAAGTTTTCCTTATTGAAACCTTATCAGTAAAAGTGTTGCGGCAGCATTTGCACAGATACTGTCTGCCGATTACTCCATTATTAAGATAAAGGTAGTTTGAAGGAGCGCCGCAGTAAGGACAGGTACCTTTATAACCGAAGTCGGTACGATGCCTTACAGGAGAGATACTGTTCTCCCTGACAAGGTCTTCGAAGTCAAGCTGCACAAAAGGTTCCGCCTGTTTAAAGACAGGCCTGCTGTCAATTCTGAAATCAGCATAACCGGCGGGTATGCCCTTATTGGATTTGATTCTACGGGTAATCTTCTGAATCTTCTTCAGAAAAGGATTAAGGTAATTATTAAGATTATTAACAGAGTTGCAGGCTTCATCAAGAAGTACTTCCAGTTCAGGATTGGACAGCAGATTCAGAATATCGTCCGGAACACTGCTGATAAAAGTCAGTGGTTCAAAATTGGTTTGAAAAATAAACAATTGGCTGGATAAGGTCTTAACCAGTTCAAGAAAGTGTGCTATATTAGTCATGCGGGTGATCTCCTTTCAATTTTAGCAGACTAATGATAACACAGATCGCTCGCTTTTATGATGAAGAGAGCTTAAGAAGATGAATTAAACAGTTACAGGTTACTGTTTAAGATATAAAAAGTAGTGTTCAAATATGGTGATTTTTGACACTACCATGTTATATAGGAGGGTAGTAAAATGAAAAAAATTATTAGACTGTTGTTAGTAACATTTATTATTACCTTAATTTTATTACCGGCAGTAAGTATTATCAGTGCTGATGAAACGCAACAGACAGAACAAACTGAACAGACAGAACACCCTGACAGAGTTATTGATGAATTAGGATTACTGACTGAAGAACAAAGACAGGAACTTCAGGATTTATGTGATGAAATTTCTGAAAGACAACAGGTTGATCTTGCTATTATTATTTCCGGGCAGTTTACTTATGATAATGTTGTGGCGGAATCTGATGATTACTATGACTACAATGGTTATGGTATGGGTGAAAGTTATTCAGGAAGTCTTCTTGTTGTAGGCAGAGATTCTCAAGATTATTTTGTATATATTACAACCTGTGGGTATGGAATAGACTGTTATACCGACTATGGCATTGATCATTTAATTGATATAATTGTTGAAAATTATGATGACGGATATGACTGGTATAACGGCTTAAAAGCCTATATTCACAGATGTGATGAACTGATTGATATGGCGAATGCCGGTAAACCGTATGATTATTATCCGGAACCGGAACCAGAACCTGATCCGGCGGTTGAAACTGCCAAATCAGCTGGTATTTCTGCAGGAGTCGGAGGTATTGCCGCATTTATAGGAACAACCATATTAAAAGGGAAAAATAAGAGTGTTTACAAAAAATATGAAGCTAGAGATTATGCGAGACCTGGTTCATTCAAATGTAATAATCACAGAGATTTATATTTATATTCCCGAACAACTACCGCAGTTCGTCCTAAAGAATCTTCCAGCAGTAATGGTGGAAGCAGTTATAGGGGTGGTTCAAGCACCCATACATCGAGTTCTGGAAGAAGCCATGGAGGAGGAGGAAGAAGACTGTAATGGAAAAAACATTTACTTATGATAAATTACCTCAGAGTGTTGAGGAATTAAAAAATCTTTCTGATTTACGTGATGAATATCAGGTAGCCAGTCTGGTAGTACTGGTTTTAGCTGTATATGAACATGACACTGAAGAAATGATAAAAATGTATGACTATTTAAATGGGCCAAGTGAGGTAAGTAATTATCAAAGACAGTTTATTGATGACAGATTGAAAGGTAAAGAATATGTTGCCAGAAGTTACTTTAATGGTACTTCTCCAGCAAATAACTATACTCCGGATATACCTTATTCAATAACTGTCAGAGATAATCCTTATTCTTACGATCAGGAAGGATATGTTACTCTGTTTATTACTTCATCTGGAGCTGATAGTGATAGAAAAGTACAGTTGAGAAAAAAAGGAGATCAGTATTTCTTGTGGGAATGCTATTTGTGGCCTGATATAAGAATTCCCGTTAAAGATGATCCCTGGGCTTAAAATATAAAGGCGATAATAGAATATCGCTCAGATTGTTGACAAACAGGCTTTTTAAAAAAAGGTCTGTTTTTCATTTAATCTCAAAATTATAGATTGTTTTAGATTATTGGCATAATTTGATAAAAAAACAAAGAAAGGGACTGATTATTGTCCCTCCAATGGTCTAATAATGCCATCTTTTTCATGTTATGACATGAGAAAATCATCAGCGCCTGATGCTGATTCTTTTTGAGCCCTTTTAATCGGGTAAACCTCAAACCGTGATTTTCCTTATTGTCCGCAAACACTCTTTCGATTGTCTGTTTTCTTTTCGGATATATTTCTTTCCATAACCGGCTTTTTCTAAACAGGTTGGCCTGTTCTCTATATTGTTCCCAGACATGTCTGATTATTAGTTTTCTATCTGATTTTGTACACTTGTCCTTATAAGGGCAGCCTGCACAGCTTTCACATGCCTTGTAATGCCTGTATCCCTCTCTTGAAGTGGTACTGTATTTCAATACACATCCCATCGGACAGATATAGATGTTTTCCTGTTCATCATAGATAAATTCGTATTTCCTGAAGTATCCTTTTTTAGTCATCGGTCTGTGATAGGGAACTATAACTTTTTGATTATTGTCCATTATTGTTTTACATATTGCCGAGTTGTTGTATCCGGCATCCAAACAGATATTTTTCACCTCATCCCGATATTTTTCACTTAATACATTATAGGCTTCAAAGAAACTTACTGAATCATGGATATTACCTGGTACAGTTACAGTTGTCAGCACAAATCCGTTACCGTCACAGAATGTCTGATGACTGTAGGCAAACATCTGTTCTCTTTCACCTTTATGATACAGACCGCTTTCCGGATCTGTTTTTGATTCTTTGATATTCTTTTTCTCTGTTACTTCTGTTTCCTGACCGTTTTCATCAAAAACTGTTTCTGTTTTAACCAGACTTTCAAATTCCTTTTTACCATGTGTTTTTCTATCTTCATTTATTTCTTCCAATAACTGTTTTTCATATACTTTCCTGGTAAGCTCAACTTCCTTGTTTAAGGATTTTCTTTTATTGGCGCAGGCTTTCTGATGGGTGGAATCTCCATACACTGTTTCCAGGTTTATCATTCTTTTTGTATATGCCTGTCTTATTATCTCATCAAATATCTTCTCAAAGACTTCACTGTTTCCATATCTTCTGATATAGTTCTGACTCCAGGTTGAATAGTCCGGAACCTTGTCTTCAATTGATAATCCCAGAAACCAGCGATAGGCCAGATTTACCTCTATTTCTCTACAGGTTCTTCGCATTGAATTATAACCAAACGTGTAGTTGATGAAGATCATTTTAAATAATACTACTGGGTCGATACTTCTTCTGCCTGTCGGTGCATACAAATCTTCCACTTCTTCATAAATAAAGTCCCAATCTATCGACCTTTCCAGTTTTTTTACCAGGTGATCTTTTGGAACCACTTCTTCTATACTTCTCAGCATCATACTGTTATCCTTGATGCTGCTTCTACTCATTGTCATATCATTCACCTCATTTCTAACCAATATTATTTTATCATTTTTTAAACAAAATAAAAAGCAGACAATCCTTAAGTTAGTTAGAAATGAGGATTTTTTGTCTGCGTATTCATTCTATCATAATTCCATTTCCTTTTATATATTAAAAACGACAATTTTTTTTCAAATTGCCGTTTGTCAACAGTCTGGGCGATAATAGAATATCGCTTTTATTTTGGCGAAATTACTCTAATGTATATTTATGGTTTGTATGTTATTAACTTTACTCCATAAAATGATTGTATTATAATAATAAAGGTGTTAGCTTAATATTTTTAGTCAAACAAGGAGGATTTATGTATAAAATTGTATCAAGAAGAGTTTTGAATAATTCTGTAACCCAGCTTGAAGTATTGGCACCTTTAGTAGCTAATAAAGCAAAACCTGGTCAATTTATCATTTTGAGAGTTGATGAGAATGGTGAAAGAATTCCCCTAACAGTAGCGGGAACAAATCCGGAAAAAGGAACTGTTAAGATAATTTTCCAGGTGGTAGGAGGAACTACTGAAAAATTAAATCATGTCATGGAAGGCGGATATATTCAGGACTTTGTCGGACCTCTAGGAACTCCAAGTGATTTAGCAGGTTTAAAGAAAGTATGTATTGTCGGTGGAGGGGTTGGTTGTGCCATTGCATTGCCAATTGCTGAAGCATTAGATGGAATGGGAGCACATGTAACAAGCATCATTGGTTTTAGAAATAAAGAAATTTTAATTTTAGAAGATGAATTTAAAGCTTGTTCAGATAAACTGATTGTTACTACCGATGATGGAAGTTATGGTTATCATGGCAATGTTACCGGACCATTAAAAGAAATGTTGGAAAATGGTGAAACATTTGATGAGATAATTACTATTGGACCACTTATTATGATGAAATTTGTTGTTGAAACAGCCAAAGCATATAACGTTCCTTGTACTGTAAGTATGAATCCTATCATGATTGATGGTACAGGAATGTGTGGAGGGTGCAGACTGACACTTAATCAGGATGGTAAAAGGGTAACAAAATTCGCCTGTGTTGATGGACCTGATTTCAATGGTTATGAAGTTGATTTTGATGAAGCAATGTCACGTTCAAGAATGTACTCAGATTTTGAAAAGCATTCATATGAAAAAACATGTAATTTATTTAAGAAGGAGGTTCAGTAATTATGGCAATTATTCCAAATAAAAATCCGATGCCGGTTCTTGATGCTAAGTTAAGAAGTACTAACTTTGAAGAAGTAGCATTAGGTTATTCTGAAGAAACAGCTGTTGCTGAAGCAGAAAGGTGTATTAATTGTAAAAACAGACCCTGTGTTGCAGCCTGTCCGGTAAATATTCAGATTCCTGAGTTTATCACAAAAGTGAAGGAAAGAGATTTTGAAGGTGCCTATCAGATTATTTCTCAATCTTCTTCTTTACCTGCAGTTTGCGGACGTGTCTGTCCTCAGGAAACACAATGTGAAGGTAAATGTACCCTGGGAATCAGATTTGAACCTGTAGGTATTGGAAGATTAGAACGTTTTGTTGCTGACTACCATTTAAAAAATACTAAAGAGGCTCCTGCTAAAGTTGAATCAAATGGCAAAAAAGTGGCTGTGGTTGGTTCAGGCCCTGCAGGATTAACGTGTGCCGGTGATTTAGCTAAGAAAGGTTATGAAGTAACTGTCTATGAAGCACTTCATACAGCTGGTGGTGTTTTAGTTTATGGTATTCCTGAGTTCAGACTGCCAAAAGATATTGTCGCTTTGGAAGTTGACACATTAAAGCAATTAGGTGTCAAAGTTGAAACTAACGTAGTTATTGGTAAAACATTAACTATTGATGAATTACTGGAAGAGATGGGCTTTGATGCAGTATTTATTGGTTCTGGTGCCGGATTGCCTAATTTTATGAATATTCCAGGTGAAGGATTAAAGGGCGTTTATTCTGCTAATGAATATCTGACTAGGGCTAATTTAATGAAAGCTTATAGTGAAAATGCTGATACTCCTATTTCAAAAGGTGGAAAAGTAGCTGTTGTCGGTGGTGGAAACGTTGCGATGGATGCTGCGAGAACTGCTTTAAGATTAGGTGCTGAAAAAGTATATATTGTTTATCGTCGATCAATGGAAGAACTTCCTGCCAGAGCTGAAGAAGTTGAACATGCTATTGAAGAAGGAATTGATTTCAGACTATTGAATAATCCGGTAGAAATTTTAGGATATAATAATCCTGAGAATCCACGCGATCCTAAAAATGGCTGTGTTGAAGGCATTAAGTGTATTAAAATGCAATTAGGTGAACCAGATGAAAATGGCAGAAGAAGGCCTATTGCAATTGAAGGAAGTGAATTTGTTTTAGATGTTGATACTGTTATTATGGCTATCGGAACTTCTCCAAATCCACTGATTAAGAATACTACTGAAGGTCTGGAAGTTAACAGATGGGGTGGAATCATTGTCAATGAAGAAAATCTGACCAGTAGAGAAGGTGTTTATGCTGGCGGTGATGTGGTAACCGGAGCAGCAACAGTTATATCAGCTATGGGTGCCGGTAAAATTGCAGCTAAAGGAATTGACGATTACCTAAGTAAATAAGTTGAAAGTGTATGAAAAAACATACACTTTTTTAATGGTAAAATGTTATATTCCGGTTTCTTTTATTACAGTTTTTTTTATGATATACTTTAAAAGGTGAGTGGTGTTATGGAGTTTTTAATTACGATAGAACAGTTTGAAGGTCCACTGGATTTAATGCTTCATCTTATCAAAGAAAAGGAATTGGATCTTTTTGATTTGGATATAAATATTCTTACTGAGCAATATATTGAATATCTCCATGCTATGGAACAGATGAAATTAGATGTCGCCAGTGAATATTTAGTAGAACTGGCCACACTGATTGAATATAAAAGCAAAAAACTTCTTCCGAATGAAGCAGCTGAACTGGATGATAATTATCAGCAGCAACAGGAAGTGGATTTAGTTAACCGTTTAATCGAATATAAAAAGTATAAGGAAGTTACAGCATTGCTTGATGATTTATATCAGAAGAGAAGTTTGAAGTTTGATAAACCTCAATCAGAGATTGTTAATCAGTGGATTGATATCAACGAAAACTATGAAAGTACCAGTGCTTATGAGTTAATAAAAGCAATGAACAGATGTTTAAAAAGATTTCAGCTTGCTCAACCCTATGAGGTAAATATAACACAAAAAAGAATCAGCATTGATGATAGAAAGAAACAGTTAAAGATAAATATCAGAAAGTTTGAGGAGTTTTTTACTTTGAACAATACAATGTCTGACTGTCATGATTTATACGAGGTAGTTATTACTTTTTTAGCTATCCTGGATCTGGTTAATGAGAATGTATTGATTTTTACAGTTAAAAATGACGAAATATATTTTAAGAAGGTGTAATTATGAGTGATTTAAGACCAATTATTGAAGGAATATTATTTGTAAGTGGTGATGAAGGTGTCAGTCTGGCACAATTGTCAGATGTTCTGGTTATCAATGAAGATATTCTTTTGGAGATGATGGATAACTATATTGCTGAGTTTAACGATGATGAATCCAGAGGAATAGAAATGGTACGTTATGGTGATAAATATAAACTGGTAAGCAAGGCTGTCGCTCATGATTACTGTCAGAAACTATTTGAAGAAACATCAAATAGACAGTTTTCTCAGGCCGCCTTAGAAACTCTGGCTATTATTGCTTATAAACAACCGGTTACAAGAGTGGAAATAGAGGAGATAAGAGGAGTAGGTTGCGATATGATGCTGCGAAAACTGCTGGCAAGAAATCTGATCAGAGAAGCAGGCAGACTTGACACAATCGGGAAACCATTCTTATATGAGGTAACTGAAAACTTTATGGATGTTTTTTCACTTTCTTCATTAAGTGAACTTCCTGAATTACCGGAATATCAGACTGTCAACGAGGAAGGAGAACTGTTTTACTAATGGAAAGGTTACAAAAAGTAATAGCTAAAGCCGGTATAGTTTCCAGAAGAAAGGCTGAAGAGTTAATTTTACAGGGAAAGGTTAAGGTTAACGGAAAAATCTGTACAACTTTAGGAACCAGGGTTTCAAATAAAGATACTGTTTCTGTAGATGGCAAAATAATTGAAAAAGAAGAATTGGTATATTTTTTGTTGAATAAACCCAGAAAATATGTCTGTACTGCCAGTGATGAACATAATAGAAATAAAGTAGTTGATCTGATTGACTGTCAGGAAAGGATTTTTCCAGTAGGAAGATTAGACTATGATTCTACAGGAATGCTGATTCTGACAAATGACGGTGATTTTGCTCATATGCTGGCTCATCCAAGATTTCAGATACCTAAGAGTTATAGAGTGACAGTAAAAGGGATCTTAAATAATAAGAATCTGATGAAACTTCAAAACGGAATTTTACTTGACGACGGGATAAAAACTTTACCAGCTAAAGTAAGCATGACTTCCTATGATCAGAAGACTGACAGATGTATCTTAGAAATGACTATTTTTGAGGGGAAAAACAGACAAGTCAGAAGGATGATTGAAGCGGCAGGTTCAATTGTTTCTAAATTACATCGCACACAATATGGCTGTGTTAAAGATGAAAATTTAGCTGTTGGCTCATATCGCCGTTTAAGACCACATGAAATCAAGACTCTAAAGAAAATGGCTGATGAAGGAATAGATGATCGATGAGACAGTATTTTGTCAATGAAAAACTGAATAATGATAAAACATTTGTTTTTGATGATAGACAGTCACATCATATTAAAACTGTTTTGCGAATGAAAAGCGGTGATGTTGTAAGAGTTGTTGATATAGCTGGCAGTGTATTTTCAGTTGCTTTAAATGTTGATTCAGATGTATCAGCAAGAGTAATAGAATATATTACTGATTTGTCACTTGAATCAGAGATTATTTACTGTGCAGCAATAATAAAGAAAGACAAATGGGATTTTCTGTTGCAAAAAGCTGCTGAACTTGGAGCGACTAAAGTAGTACCTTTAATTACCAGCCGTACTTTTTTTAAAGCGGATCAGTTAAAGATTGAAAAAAGAGTTGAAAGATGGAATAAGATTACATTGGAAGCTTGTCAGCAATCTAATCGAATCAGTAAATGTGAAGTAGTAAAACCGGTTAAATTAAAAGAAATTGACAGATTTTTATCTGAAAATAATATTGTTGCTGATGAAAATGAAAAAGAAATTTTTTTATTTGATTTAATTGATGAAAAATCTATTACTTTCGTAATTGGTCCTGAGGGAGGATTTTCAGCAGATGAAATCAAATATCTTCAGTCATTGGGCTTTAAAAGCGTCAGTTTGGGGAAAAGGATATTAAGAGCAGAAACTGCTGGCTTATATGTTTTGTCAGTAATAGATGCCAAAAGGAACAATTTATGAAATTTGCTATCTGTAATTTGGGATGTAAAGTAAATAATTTTGAAGCTAACTGGTATGCACATAAGTTAAAGGAAAAATATCAGCAGGTTGATTTTAAAGAGTTTGCTGATATTTATGTTATTAACAGTTGTACTGTTACCAATATCGCTTCTTCTAAAACCAGACAAATGATTCGTAAAGCCAGAAAACAGAATTGTAGTGCTGTCATTGTTGCGGTTGGCTGTTATGTACAGATTGAAAATAGAGAAGTTGATGTTTTTGATGAGTGTGATATTTTAATCGGTTCAAAAGATAAAACAAGGCTTCCTCAACTGATTGAACAGTTTTTATCAGATAAAAAGAAAATCAATATTATTGAAAATTTTATAAAAACTGATTTTGAAGAAATGTTTATTCATAATTTCAATCAGACCAGAGCATATATTAAAATACAGGATGGCTGTAATCAGTTCTGCAGTTATTGCATTATCCCTTATGCCAGAGGAAATGAAAGATGTCTGGATGCTGAAAGTATTATAAGACAGGCCAGACAGTTAGTTCTGGCAGGACATAAGGAACTGGTTTTAACTGGTATTCATACCGGAAGATGGAAAGATAATGATTTGGATTTAGCTGATTTAATCGAAAAAATATTAAAAGAGGTAACTCAGCTGAAAAGACTTAGAATTTCTTCAATTGAAGTAACTGAAATCAGCGATAAACTACTAAAACTGATGTTAAAAAATGAAAAAATAGCACATCATCTGCATATTCCTTTACAGACAGGTGTCAACAGACTGCTGAAAATAAATAATCGTCCCTATACTGTTGAACAATACTATAAGAGAATTACGGAAATTAAAACTCTGATAAGTGATATTTCTATTTCCAGTGATATAATTGTCGGTCTACCAACAGAAAGTGCTGATGATTTTAAAAAAACCATGGATTTTATTGAGAAATGTCAGTTTTCATTTTTACATGTTTTCCCTTATGCCAGAAAAAAAGGAACTAAAAATTTTGAAATGAAAAATCAGATCGATGAGACTGTTAAAAAACAGAGAGTTGCCTGTTTGACTAACTTAAGTGGTAGATTATATAATGAATATGTTAACAGATTTATTGGAAAAACTGTTAAAGTCTTATTTGAAAGATACAAAAATGGTGTTTCTATCGGGCATTGCAGTCAATATATATTAGTAAAAACTGATAGTGAAATTGACTGTACAAATCAATTTAAGAGTGTTTATATAGATTGTGCAGAAGGAAATACTTTGAGAGGACATATTATTTAAGGGGATTTTATGATAATTAGTAATATTTTTGAAAATGCGCCAGATATAGAAATTAAGGATATTATGACTGATTCTAGAGTAAAGATGGAAAATGCCATCTTTTTCTGCATTGTAGGGCTGGTAAATGATGGCCATAATTTTATTGGGCAGGCTATTGAAAATGGGGCGATATGTATTGTTCATTCTAAAGAGTTGGATAAGTATTACGAAGGTATTACCTATTTAAGAGTTGATGATACCATGACTGCTTTAAATCAGTTTGTCTGTGCTTATTATGGTGATGTGACAAGTGAAATGACAGTTTATGGTGTTACAGGAACAAATGGAAAAAGTACAGTGGCCTGGATTATCAGGTACCTGATTTCACGTTATAAAAACTGTGGTTATATCGGCACCATGGGCTATATGTGGGATGATACAGTCAATGATACGTTTTTAACTACTCCGGATGTAGAAGTCCTTCATAATATGCTAAAGGAAATTTATGATCACGGCTGTAGAGATGTTTCAATTGAAGTTTCATCTCAGGGATTGGATTTAAGAAGAATTGATGCTGTTAAATTTGATTACGTAATTTTTACAAATCTAACACATGACCATCTCGATTATCATGGTACGATGGAAAATTACTATTTGGCTAAGGAAAAAATGTTCAAAATAGTAGGACCTGAACAGACAGGTCTGGTTAATATTGATGATAGTTATGCTCAAAGAATAATTGCGGCAGCAAAATGTAAAGTGGCAACCTTCGGTATAAAAAATGAAGCCGATTATAAGGCGAATAATGTAAAACTTTTTAAAGACCATACTGAATTTGAACTTGTCTGTAAAGGAAAAACCTACCATATCAATACTAATCTGGTAGCGGAATTCAATGTTTCTAATTTAATGGCTGCTTTGGCTGCCTTAAGTGAGGCAGGTTATAATATTGATGATTTAATTCCGTATTTAACAACTATTCCGCAAGTTATGGGTAGAGTTCAGATAATTGATTGTGGGCAAAATTTTAATGTAATTGTAGATTATGCCCATACTCCGGACGGTTATGAGAAGATTTATGAATATATTAATTCTATTACCGAAAAAGGAAAAAGAATAATCACTGTATTTGGAGCCCACGGAGCAAGAGATTATAAGAAAAGACCCATGATTGGTAAAATAGCTGATGATAACAGCGATGTTCTGATATTAAGTGCAGAGGATGATCATTGGGAAGATCCATATGAAATCTGTAAAGAAATAGCAAGTGGAATTACCAAAAATTCCTGGGTTTATATTGAAGACAGATATGATGCCATCAGACAGGGAATTGAACTGGCCAATGAAGGAGATACTGTTTGTATTTTAGGGAAAGCGGCAGAACAGTATTTTAAAATCGGTGATGGAAAAGTTTACTGGATGGGCGATGATAATGCCGCTATTGAAATTTTGAATAAGTATTTAAAAGGAGATAGTAACCATGAAGATTAATAAATACATAGACCATACATTGTTAAAACCGGCAGCAACAACTGAGCAGATTAAAGAATTGTGTTTACAGGCTAAAGAGTATGATTTTGCATCAGTCTGTGTTAACAGCTGTTATGTTCCTTTAGCAAAAGAAATTTTAGAAGGTACAGATGTAAAAGTATGTTGTGTTGTCGGTTTTCCTCTTGGAGCAATGGCGACAATATCAAAAGTTTTTGAAACAGAACAGGCAATCAGAGAAGGAGCCACAGAAATCGATATGGTAATCAATATTGGTGCTGCAAAAGAGGGAAACTGGAAATATGTTAAAGAAGATATTGCAGCAGTTGTAAAAGCCGCTGAAGGCAATACAGTTAAAGTTATTATTGAGACATGTTTATTAACTGACGAAGAAAAAGTGCTTGCCTGCAAATGTGCAATGGATTCTGAAGCCCATTTTGTAAAAACATCTACCGGATTTTCTACGGCTGGAGCAACTGTAGAAGATGTTAAAATGATGAAAGAAACAGTTGGAAATAATTGTTTAGTCAAAGCTGCCGGAGGAGTAAGAAGTTTAGAAGATGCATATATGATGATTTCTGCCGGTGCTGACAGACTGGGATGTTCTGCAGGAGTAACAATAATGAAAGAGTACAGGAAGCAGAAATAAGCGGTTTAAAATAGTCGAGAAGAAATGTGGTAAAACCATAAAAAATATGATTTAACACAATTATATTTTCACATAATTTTCACATTTTCCATTGCAAAGTGAAAGCATATGGATTATAATTATTAAGGTTTATACTGATTCAGAAGGGAGGGTAGAACATGGCAAAAGTAGTAGTTAAAGACAACGAACAGCTAGATGATGCTTTACGTCGTTTTAAAAGACAAGTATCTCGTAATGGTACCCTTGCTGAAGCTCGTAAAAGAGAATACTATGTTAAACCAGGTGTTAAACGCAAGTTGAAACAAGAGGCTGCAAGAAAGGCTAGAAAGAAATAGTGGTTTAAAACCACTCAGACTGTTGACAAACGGCAATTTGAAAAAGAATTGTCGTTTTTAATATATAAAAGGAAATGGAATTATGATAGAATGAATACGCAGACAAAAAATCCTCATTTCTAACCAACTTAAGGATTGTCTGCTTTTTATTTTGTTTAAAAAATGATAAAATAATATTGGTTAGAAATGAGGTGAATGATATGACAATGAGTAGAAGCAGCATCAAGGATAACAGTATGATGCTGAGAAGTATAGAAGAAGTGGTTCCAAAAGATCACCTGGTAAGAAAACTGGAAAGGTCGATAGATTGGGACTTTATTTATGAAGAAGTGGAAGACCTGTATGCACCGACAGGCAGAAGAAGTATCGACCCGGTAGTATTATTTAAAATGATCTTCATCAACTACATGTTTGGTTATAATTCAATGCGAAGAACCTGTAGAGAAATAGAGGTAAATCTGGCCTATCGCTGGTTTTTGGGATTATCAATTGAAGACAAGGTTCCGGACTATTCAACCTGGAGTCAGAACTATATCAGAAGATATGGAGACAGTGAAGTCTTTGAGAAGATATTTGATGAGATAATAAGACAGGCATATACAAAAAGAATGATAAACCTGGAAACAGTGTATGGAGATTCCACTCATCAGAAAGCCTGCGCCAATAAAAGAAAATCCTTAAACAAGGAAGTTGAGCTTACCAGGAAAGTATATGAAAAACAGTTATTGGAAGAAATAAATGAAGATAGAAAAACACATGGTAAAAAGGAATTTGAAAGTCTGGTTAAAACAGAAACAGTTTTTGATGAAAACGGTCAGGAAACAGAAGTAACAGAGAAAAAGAATATCAAAGAATCAAAAACAGATCCGGAAAGCGGTCTGTATCATAAAGGTGAAAGAGAACAGATGTTTGCCTACAGTCATCAGACATTCTGTGACGGTAACGGATTTGTGCTGACAACTGTAACTGTACCAGGCAATATCCATGATTCAGTAAGTTTCTTTGAAGCTTACAATGTATTAAGTGAAAAATATCGGGATGAGGTGAAAAATATCTGTTTGGATGCCGGATACAACAACTCGGCAATATGTAAAACAATAATGGACAATAATCAAAAAGTTATAGTTCCCTATCACAGACCGATGACTAAAAAAGGATACTTCAGGAAATACGAATTTATCTATGATGAACAGGAAAACATCTATATCTGTCCGATGGGATGTGTATTGAAATACAGTACCACTTCAAGAGAGGGATACAGGCATTACAAGGCATGTGAAAGCTGTGCAGGCTGCCCTTATAAGGACAAGTGTACAAAATCAGATAGAAAACTAATAATCAGACATGTCTGGGAACAATATAGAGAACAGGCCAACCTGTTTAGAAAAAGCCGGTTATGGAAAGAAATATATCCGAAAAGAAAACAGACAATCGAAAGAGTGTTTGCGGACAATAAGGAAAATCACGGTTTGAGGTTTACCCGATTAAAAGGGCTCAAAAAGAATCAGCATCAGGCGCTGATGATTTTCTCATGTCACAACATGAAAAAGATGGCATTATTAGACCATTGGAGGGACAATAATCAGTCCCTTTCTTTGTTTTTTGGTTAAATTTTACCAATAATCTCCAGCAATCTATAATTTTGAGGTCAAATGAAAACAGACCTTTTCAAAAAAAGCCTGTTTGTCAACAATCTGAGTGGTTTAAAACCACTTTTTTTGTACTATAATTAAGATAGTGGAGGTTTTATCTATTGAAAAACATTGTATGCGACTTAAATAACCTTGACCATGAGACTCTATCAGCGGTTTTAGGAAATGAGGATGTAAACATTCGATTAATGGAAAATTTTTATAATGTTAAGATTGAAGTGGAAGGTTCAGTAGTCTATTGTAATGATAAGACTAAAGTAAAAATATTAAAAAAAGTATTTTCTGCATTGATTTCAGAATGTGAGATAAATGGATATATTGATAAACAGGATGTAAACAGCATCCTGAATGACAATTATTATAAAAGATTTATTGCCAACGGTGCGGGCTTAAAGAAGTACTACTTAAAAACAAAAGGTCAAAAGGATTTATATGATGCTTTTGAAAACAATGTAATTACATTTGCCGTTGGTCCGGCTGGAACAGGCAAAACTTTTTTAGCGGTTGTATATGCCTATAATCTGCTGAAAAAAGGAGATATTAATAAGATTATCATTACCAGACCGGTAGTAGAATCAGGTGAATCTTTAGGATTTTTACCTGGGGACTTAAAAGAAAAGGTTGATCCATATTTAAGACCGATTTATGACTCTTTTGACTCTTTAATATCAGCGGAAAATACTGTCAGGCTGATAGAAAAAGGTATATTGGAAATTGCTCCACTGGCATATATGAGAGGAAGAACATTAAATGATGCCTGTATAATATTAGATGAAGCTCAAAATACAGTGCCAAGTCAGATTAAGATGTTTATGACTCGACTGGGATTTAATTCTAAAATGATTATAACAGGAGATATTACTCAGATTGATTTACCCCGTTCAAAAGAAAGCGGTCTTGTTGAAGCGATAAGAATAATTAAAGATATCAGTGAAATAAAGGTAGTCTATATGACCAGTAGAGATGTTGTAAGACATCCGGTAGTTCAAAAGATTATTGATGCTTATGAAAGGTCACAATAAAGCGGTATGGAATTAAATGTTATTAATAAAACAAAAAGAAAAGGTTATGTAAATTATCGAAAAGACTTTGAAGAAATAATTAAAAAAGCTATTGCTGTATTAAATTTAAGTAAGGATGTTTGTTTGAGTGTGATTTTTACTCTGGATAAAAAAATGCAGGAAATAAACAAATATTATCGTAATATTAATCAGACAACAGATGTAATTGCTTTTGCATTAAATGATTGTTGTGATAATAGCGGTTGTTATGAAACAGAGTTAGGTGATATTTTTATTAATGTCGATGCTGCTATCAGACAGGCTGAAGAATACAATCATAGTGAAAGAAGGGAAATATGTTTTCTGTTTACTCATGGTTTACTTCATTTATGTGGTTTTAATCATTTAAATAGAAAAGATGAAAAAGAAATGATTTATTACCAGAATCTTATTCTGGATAACATTGTTTCTAAAGATGATAAATAAAGGAGTACTTATGGAAAAAGAAAGATTAATTGAATTGGCATTCAAAGCATCAGAAAATGCCTATTGCCAATATTCTAACTACAGGGTTGGAGCC
Organism: Erysipelotrichaceae bacterium; assembly: GCA_050950925.1. Classification (GTDB taxonomy): domain Bacteria; phylum Bacillota_I; class Bacilli_A; order Erysipelotrichales; family Erysipelotrichaceae; genus UBA1783. The sequence continues at coordinate 189,908 of JBMNIN010000003.1, read as the reverse complement.
TGTTGTTTATGTAAAGATGGCAGTTATTTTTTAGGCGCCAATATAGAAAATGCTTCTTATGGAGCAACAATCTGTGCTGAACGCAATGCAATATTTGCGGCTTACAGTAATGGTTACCGAAAGGATGATATTGAAACTCTTTGTATTGTCGGATATGGGAAGAAACTTGGTGCGCCATGCGGAATTTGTCGGCAGGTTTTATGTGAACTTTTAAATCAGAATACTCCAATAATTCTTGCTAATGAAAATGAAATAATGGTTACAAACATTTCAGAATTATTACCAATGCAATTTACACAGGAGGACTTACTTTAATATGAGTTTTAAAAGTGGATTTGCCGCTTTGATAGGGAAACCAAATGTTGGGAAAAGTACATTATTAAATACGATTCTGGCTAAAAAAATAGCAATAGCTACTCCTAAACCACAAACAACAAGAGATAATATCAGGGGTATTCTGACAACTGATGATGCTCAGATTATTTTTATTGATACTCCTGGAATTCATAAACCAAAATCAAGACTCAACAAGATGATGGTTCAAAGTGCTTATGGTGCTGCCATGGAGGCTGATATTATCCTTTTTCTGATAGATGCTGTTAAAGGTTATGGTAGAAGTGATCAGATAATTGCTGAATATATTGCCAATATTGATAAACCAAAATTGTTGATTATCAATAAGATAGATAAACTGACTACAAGGGAACTGATAGAATTTCTGCAAGGAATAAATACTGATGAGTTTGATGAAATAATACCCTTAAGTGCATTAAGAAATAAAAATATTGATGAACTCATTGCTACTATTAAGTCATATTTGACGGATAACGTAAAATATTATCCGGCAGATATGATTTCAGATTATCCGCAAGAGTTTATGATTGCGGAAATAATAAGAGAGAAAATACTAATCAATACCATGGAAGAAATTCCACATTCAATTGCAGTTGTTATAGAAAAAATGGAAATGAAGAAGGATGTAATGATAATTAACGCTAAAATAGTATGTGAAAGGAACAGTCAGAAGAAAATAATTGTTGGAAGACAAGGAATGATGATAAAAAAGATTGGAACTTTTGCCAGAGAAGAGTTAGAGCAGAGATTGCAGAGAAAAGTGTTTTTAGAGTTATTTGTGGCTGTTGAAGAAAACTGGCGCAATAAAAGTCAACAGCTTAAAGAATTTGGATATTTGGATAAATAAATGAATGATTTAGTAAATGGAATTATAATTAACTCAATTGAATATAAAGAAAATGATGCAATTGTAACAATTATCACCAGAGAATTCAGAAAAGTTGCATTATATGTTAAAGGGTATAAAAAAATAACAAGTAAGAATGTCTTTGCTACCCAGCTGTTTGACCACAGTAACTTTTTGTTTGACTATAATCCAAATAAATCTATTCAGATACTAAAAAGTGCCAATCTGATAAAACAGTTCAGTAATATAAAAACTGATTATGAGAAAATATCAGTTGCTTCAGTCATATGTGAGATAGCCAGTGCTGTGGAAGAGGATATATATGATTTGGTTTTTGAAGCTCTTGATAAATTAAATGAAACTGAACAGATGTATTTAGTTTTAAATGTCTATTTAGTCGCAATGTTGAATATTTTAGGTATTTCACCTTTTGTAGATGGTTGTGTCAACTGTGGAAGAACTGATAATATTGAATCAATATCAACTAAAGAAGGCGGATTTATTTGCAGTTACTGCAATAAAGAATTTAATGATGATATTTATGATGTTGATTTTTTGAAAAATTTTAGAATTATTAATAAAGCATCATTTGAAGTATATGACAAACTGTTATCCTTAAATTTGAATGATTTTAAATTAACAGTTATTTTAATGATGATTTTAATTAATTATTCAGGTATATATTTAAAAAGTTATCAAAATTTAATAAATCTGAATAAACAGGTTTACTTTTATGAAAAATAAACGTATATAGTATTATGAAAGAATAGAAATGAGGGAATATTATGTCTAAATATACATTTGAGCAGATTGTTAATCATTTAAGAACATCAGGTTTTGTTTTTCAGGGTTCCGAGATTTATGGAGGACTATCAAATACCTGGGACTATGGTCCGCTAGGAATGCACTTAAAGAAAAATATTAAAGAAGCCTGGTGGAAAAAGTTTATTCAGGAAGATACCAATAATGAAGGAATTCAATCAGCAATTTTAATGAACCCTGAAGTATGGGTTGCAACAGGTCATGTTGCTAATTTTTCTGATCCTCTGATTGATTGTAAAAAATGTAAAACCAGATACAGAGCAGACCAACTGATTGAAAATAATAATCATGAAAATGTTGTTGTTGAATCAATGACAAATGATGATATGGTTAATTATATAAATAAGAAAAAAATCAGCTGTCCTAATTGTGGACAACTGGATTGGACCGATATTAGAAAATTCAACTTAATGTTCAAAACCTTTCAGGGAGTTGTAGAAGACAGTCAGAGTACTATATATTTACGTCCGGAAACTGCCCAGGGAATGTTTGTGAACTTCAGAAATGTACAGAGGTCAATGAGAAAGAAATTGCCTTTTGGAATTGGTCAGATTGGAAAAGCTTTCAGAAATGAAATTACTCCAGGTAATTTTATTTTCAGAACCAGGGAATTTGAACAAATGGAACTGGAATTTTTTTGCGCTCCTGGAGAAGATGACAACTGGTATAAATACTGGAAACAATTCTGTCTGGACTGGCTGAAAGATTTGGGGATTAAAGAAGAAAATATGCGTTTTAGAGATCATACACCGGAAGAACTGGCTTTCTATTCAAAAGGAACCTGTGATATTGAATTCAGGTTTCCGTTTGGCTGGGGTGAAGTCTGGGGTATTGCCAACAGAACAGATTACGATTTAAAACAGCATATGGAACATTCTAAAGCCGATTTAAGTTATTTTGATCCTTTCACCAATGAAAAATTTGTTCCATATTGTGTTGAACCTTCAGTTGGTGTTGAAAGACTGTTTTTAGCATTTGTCTGCGATGCTTATGATGAGGAAAATATTGGCGATGCAGAAAAAGAAGATATCAGAACAGTAATGCATTTGCATCCTGCCCTTGCTCCTGTTAAAGCGGCAGTTTTGCCGTTAAGTAAAAAACTGTCAGAGCAGGCTTTTGAAATTTATAAAAATCTGGCCAGGTACTTTGATGTACAATATGATGAAACCGGATCAATAGGTAAACGTTATAGAAGACAGGATGCAATAGGTACACCTTTATGTGTTACTGTTGATTTTGACAGTGAACCTAATGGTACAGTTACTGTAAGAGATAGAGATACAATGAAACAGGAAATTATTAAAATTGAAGATTTGAAAAACTATATTGCAGAATATATCAGATTTTAGGAGAATAGATGCGAATACCTAAAGAAATAATTAATGAAATAAAAAATAAAGCTCCAATACAGGATATTATTGGTAATTTTATACAGACAACAAAAAAAGGAAACAATTATGTTGCATATTGTCCTTTTCATGATGACAATAATCCTTCATTACATATTTCTGCAGATAAACAGATTTTCAAGTGTTTTTCCTGTCCACCTGAAAATAAAAGCTCTGGTGACGTATTTACTTTTGTAATGAAATATAAACACCTTAGTTATGTTGAGGCAGTTAAACTGGTTGCTGAAATGATTGGTTATAAATATGATTTTGGTGAAACAGCAGTAAAGACATTTGAAGAAACAATAACACATAAACTTTTAAAAGAAGCAGTAAATTTCTGTCAATATGAATTAAACTCCAAAGATGGAGAACCATATAAAAAATATCTCAATAAAAGAAATATTGATAAAAAACTTATTGAAAAATTTCAAATCGGATATAACCCGAAAGATGATAAGTTATATTCATTTTTATCAAAAAAAGGTTATAAGGATAATGATATTATTAATGCCAATCTGGCCAGGCTGACTAATAATGGCATCAGAGATGTTTTCTTTAATCGTATTATGATACCAATCAGTGATATTGATGGTAATCCGATTGGTTTTACCGCCAGAAGCATTGATTCAAATGTCGATATAAAATATATAAATTCGTCTGACACTCCGATATTTAAAAAGAGCAATGCTGTATTTAATCTGCATAGAGCAAAAGAAAAGATTAGAGAAACTAAATTTGTTATATTGGCTGAAGGTCCAATGGATGTCATTGCTTTTGATAGAATCGGTTTTCAGAATGCTGTCTGTTCGTTGGGAACAAGTACAACCAGAAACCAGCTAATAACGATAAAAAGGTTTACAAACACTATTTTACTGGCTTTTGATGGTGATAAAGCCGGACAGTCAGCAATATTAAAGACCGGGAAAGACTGTCTAAAGGAAGGATTTGAGGTAATTGTATTAAATAATGAAACTGAGTATGACCCGGATGAAATTATTAACAGATATAGTTCTGAAAAGCTTACTGAAATGATAGTAAAACCGAAAACATGGGTAGAGTTTATTATCGAATATTACAAATCTATTTATGATTTGGAAAATTTCTTAGCCAGAAAAGAATATGCTTTTAAGGTATTGGAAGAAATTAATAAAGTTAAAAGCGATTTTGATAAACAGAGTTATATTAAAAGACTGTCAGAACTGACTAAATATACGGTGACACAATTATCAACCGGAATAATTAAAAATGAAGTTAAAAAAGAACCCAGAAAAATATTAAAACCAACTTCAAGTCTGAATAGCGGAATTGAAATTGCCCAGAAAATAATTATTAAACAGCTGCTGCTTTCGACTAATAGCATAAACATATATAAAAATGAACTTGGCTATCTGCCAGACAGACAGTTTGATGATATCGCAAAACAGATAATTAATTTTTATGACCAGAACCGGTATATAAAATCAGATGAATTCTTAAATGAAATCGAAGATGCTGAATTAAAAAAACTGATTTATGACATTGTATCAGATGAAACTCATTGTATAAACGTAAATGAACAACTGTTGAAAGACTCTATTATTAAAATAAAGGAATACGAAATTGAAATAAAACTGGAAAAACTAGCAGTTGAAGCAGAAAAATATACAGATGAAAATATGAAATTGCGGATTGCCGTTGAAAGTACAAAACTTAAAAGAAGACTTAAGGATTTAAAAACTAAGCAGGAGGTAGTTTAATGACTAACAAAAAAGATTTGGAAACAATTAAAAATGAATTGTTAAAAAAGTCCAATGCTGATGAAGAAATTACTCAAGATGAAGTATTAAAGGAAATTGAACATTTAAATCTGACAGAAGATGAGATTGACGATTTTTTACAGTGGACCAGAGAAAATGGTGTAATTTTGGATGATGAACTGGATGATGACGATATAATTTTATCTGATGATGAAGAACTTGATGATGGTACTGATATTGATGATATTGACAATCTGGATTTGGATGATGAAGAAGAAGAGGAAGAAAAAGAATTATATCGTGTTTATGCTGATATTTCATCTATTAAAACTAATGATCCTGTTAAAATGTATTTAAAAGAAATTGGTGTAGTTCCGCTTTTAAAAGCCCATGAAGAAAGAGAAATTGCCGCCAGAATTAAAGAAGGTGATGAAGTTGCAAAAGATGAACTTATTACCGCCAATCTGCGTCTGGTAGTGGCTATTGCCAAAAAATATGTTGGTAGAGGATTGCTGTTTTTAGATTTGATTCAGGAGGGAAATCTGGGGCTGGTAAAAGCGGTTGAGAAATTTGATCATACAAAAGGATTTAAGTTTTCTACCTATGCCACCTGGTGGATAAGGCAGGCAATTACCAGAGCTATTGCTGATCAGGCAAGAACAATCAGAATTCCGGTTCATATGGTTGAAACAATCAATAAATTAACCAGAATTTCCAGACAACTGGTTCAGGAATTGGGTAGAGAAGCGACAGCAGAGGAAATTGCTGATAAAATGGGTAATAATATAACTGCTGACAGAGTAAGAGAAATTCAAAGAATTGCCTTGGAGCCGGTTTCACTGGAATCGCCAATTGGTGAAGAAGATGATTCTCATTTAGGAGATTTTATTGAAGATAAACAGGCTGTTTCACCAGAAGAGTTTGCCAGTAGAGAGTTACTGAAAGATGAAATATATGCTGTCTTATCAACACTTACAGATAGAGAAAAGAAAGTATTAGAATTAAGATTCGGTTTAATTGATGGTAAAACCAGAACCCTGGAAGAAGTTGGAAGAGAATTTAATGTAACAAGAGAAAGAATAAGACAGATTGAAGCAAAGGCTATCAGAAAACTGAGATCGCGCTCTAAAAGCAATCGTTTAAAAGATTTTGTTGATAAAATATAGAGCAATAATTATATAAATAAAGTATATTGAGCAGTCCAATATACTTTTTATGTTAAAATATCATTATGGATGATGTGAAAAGAAAAAAGATAGATTATATTGCTGAAGATAAAAGTCTGGATGAAAGTATAGATGACTGTTTCTTGTCAAAAAAAGATAATTATTTTAACTATAAACTTTTTGCTGACATAGCCAGTTTAGACAGAGATGAAGAATACATTTTGTTCAGTAAGTTAAAAATGGGGGATAAATCAGTTGTTGAAAGAATTGTTTTACATAATTTAAAATATGTATATTTTATTTCAAGAAACTATACTAGTGACCCCTATTTACTGGATGAGCTGTTCCAGCAGGGCTGTTATGGACTGATGAAGGCTTTAAAAACTTTTGATTATAAAAAGGGTTTTCGATTTTCTACCTATGCTTCTTACAGTATCAAAAAATACATAATCGAATTTTTCCAGAATTATAATTTAATCAGAATTTCCAGAGATGATTATAAGGAACTAAAAAAATTAAATAAGAAAATAACTAAACTGGAAAATATACTTAAAAGGAAGGTTACTGAAAAGGAAATTTCAGAATATACAGGTTATTCTATTGACCGGATAAGAGAAATCAGAAAAAGAAAATTAACTTTTATTCCTTTGGAGAAAAATACAGGATATGAAGACAGTCTAAATGATATAGATTATTATAATAGGAATATATCTATTAGAATTGATATAGTAAGTGATATCGTAAATCAGCTGAAAGATGAAAAGAATCAGTTTGTTTTGAAAAAATATTTGGGAATTGATGATGGGATAGAATATACTTTCCAACAGATAGGAAAGATGTTGGGCATCAGCAAGCAGGCAGTAAAAAAAAGATATGATAAATCAATCACCGAAATAAGGGAAATGTTAAAGGAAGATTATGATAAGTAAAAGGATTAGGGAAATAGCTGATTTAATCGATAACAAACATTCTTTCATTGATATTGGCTGTGATCATGGATACTTGGCACTGATGGCCCGGAAAAACGGTAATGAGAGTTTAATTATCTGTTCTGATAATAAAAAAGGTCCTCTGAGTAGTGCTAAAAAAAATCTGGAAAATTATAATAATATTTTGTTTATATTATCCGATGGTTTAAAAGAAATAAATGTTCAGACTGATGTGGCTGTACTGGCTGGAATGGGATTTCAGACAGTCAGGAAAATTATTCTTGATTCAACAGACTATTTCAGAAAATATCAGCAGATAATTATTCAGATTAATCAGAATGTCCCTGTTTTAAGAAGGTGGCTGATGAAACATAATTTCAGAATTATTAATGAGAAAATGATTTTTGAATATAAATATTATGAAATAATTGTTGTTGAAAATGGAACGATGTCTTTAAATGAAGAGCAGATTTTTTTTGGGCCTTGTTTAATGGTTGAAAAATCTGAAACTTTTAGAGATTATTATCACAGTCAATTAGAAAAGATTAATAAAATTATTAGTGGATTATATAAAAACCATCCGGAAAAAACAAAATTGAAAATGAAGGCACTCAAAATCAAAAAAATGCTGGAAGATTAAATTCTTTCAACATTTTTAAAGTTCATTTTAGCAACTTTTTTTAGTTCACTGATACCGTACTTTTTAATAAATTTACTGATAAAATCGTCAACATTCTGACCGGCTCCTTTTGGAAAGGACATTTTATATTTTCTGGATAGCTGTTCAATAAATATTAAAAAAGCATAGCGCGCAATAATTGATGCTATAGCCACTGAAAGATATTTGTCTTCTGCTTTAGTTTCAAAATGAATATTTTTTATAGTTTCCTCATTCTTCAGATACTGATAATATTTATTTTTGCTACAGAATTCATCAACAATAATAAGTTCTGGTAATTCAATAATTTTCTTTTTAAGATTAATGTATGCCTGATTATGCAGTTTAGCTTTTATTTCATTCATATTATTATCTTTATTGACTTGGTTGTATTTAACATTATCAAGGATAAGTAGAGAATGCGTGACCTGTTTAATCAGTTTGGGAGTAATTCTGATAATATATTCATCATTCAGTTTTTTGGAATCTGTTAAATTATAAACTTGTATTTTTTCGTAAGTTTTTGCATCCAAATATACAGCGCAAACACAGACTGGTCCAAAAAAATCACCAGTGCCTACCTCGTCACTGCCGGCCTGTGGAAGAATTATACTTTCTGCAGGTTTGAACATTTCAAAATATATCTCTGCATCTTTGCCCTGAATGACAACTTTATTGGAATTATAGATTATAATTGACAGATTTTTCCTGGTGATTTTATAGCGCATATAATCACTTGTTGAAGAAAAATCTTCTTTACTGAAATACGAAGTAATTTCTTTGACAATCTGTTCATTTGCGGTAAAACTATAGGTTTTCATGATAATATAATAATATGAAGAAAGCAAATTTTCAAATTATTACTTGTATGATATAATTTAAAAAATAAGGAGTGATTTTTATGACATTACCAAGTAACAGTGTATTATTTATAAATATTGGTGTAATTTTATTTCTGGTCATATCTATTGTTATAGGATATAAAAGAGGTTTTTTATGGCAGATTATTAAAACGATCGGTATTCTGGCTGTGATTCTGCTTAGTTGGATTTTAGCGCCTGGTTTTGCTGATTTGATTAAAATCTTTCCAAAGAAGTTTGCCCCGTTTCAGGATACTCCGCTGGCAGATGTATTTTATGATAAAATCAATGTTCTGGTCTGGTTCGTAATAATTTTTCTGGTCGGGCTGATAATTATTGCTATTATAAAACCTCTGTTCAAGGTTATTCTGGAGTTTCCTGTTTTAAAACAGTTCAACAGTGTTCTCGGTGCATTATTTGCTCTTATACCTGCTTTTATTGTTGTGATTCTGCTGACATTTTTACTTAATACAGCAATTTTCTCCAATGGCAAAGATATCATTGATAATTCTGTATTGAAATATACAAATAAGATAACAGAGAAAATTACAAGTATTCTGTCAAAATCATTTAAAGAAAATGTAGCCATTCAGAAAATGATTTCTGATCCAAAATCATTAGAAATTGAAGATATAAAGAATATTATAGAATGGTTAGAGAAGTCTTCTATTTCAAGTGAAGATATTTATGAGTTTTTAATCAGTTATGGACTCGATATAGATAAATTAAATCAACTGATTAATCCTGGAGAATAAAATGCGTGAAGAATATGATGGTTTACAGTTTAATGAAGTAAAACAATTAATTACTAAATATACTTCTTTCTCTTTAGGCCATCAGATTATTGAAAAACTACAGCCAAGTTTTAATAAACTGGTTGTTGAAAGAGAAAACGGCAGATTAAAACAGGCAATAGGCGTGGTAGTTTCTTATGGTACTATGCCTTTTGGTGGTATTTATGATGTATCACATGAAGTGTCTCTAGCAATGAAAGATGTTGCACTGAGTGCTTTAGACTTAACGAAAATAGCATCGCAGGCTTATGGCATTAATCTGATTTACAAGTATGTTTCTAATTGTGAAAGTCAAAAAGATTTGATAAAAGAGTTAACCGATTCTTTAACTGCTTTTGAAGAAACGGCAGAAGCAATTAATAAATGTATATCGTATTCAGGAGATATTTTTGATAATGCCTCAAGTAATCTATCTTCAATAAGAAGAAAAATCAAGAATCTGCAAAAAACAATTACCAATAAATTGAATGAATATATAAGTAAAAATCAATCAATGCTGCAGGATAATATAATCGCCAGTCGTAACGGCCGAAGTGTAATACTAGTTAAAAATACCTATAAAAATTCAATTGACGGCTTACAGTATGGTTCTTCATCTTCTGGCGGAGCAACTTATATTGAACCAAATTCTTTTATTGGCTTAAATAATCAGTTGCTTCAGTTGATTGAAGATGAAAAACAGGAAATAGCCAGGATTTTATTTGAATTATCACAGTTGGTAAAAAAAGACGGAATGGGTTATTTGTCAAATATCAGTACATTAGGTTTACTTGATGCTTTATTTGCTAAAGCTCAATGGGCTAAAGAAGTTGATGGTACTGTTGCCGAAATATCTGAAGCTGATTTCATCCTGATAAAAGCCAGACATCCTCTAATTGATTCTGATAAAGTAGTTGCTAATGATTATAGAATAATCAACCCGGTAAAGACAATACTGATTACCGGGCCTAATACCGGTGGAAAAACGGTTGCATTAAAAATAATTGGATTATTTTCAATAATGTTCTTATCGGGGATGCCGCTACCTGCTAAAAAAGCTAAGATTCCTATTTTTGACAATGTTTTCTATGATATTGGAGATGGACAGTCAATAAATGCTGATTTATCTACTTTTTCATCACATATAAGAAATATTTCTGACATCTGTCAGAAAGCAACTGCCAGAAGTCTGGTTATTTTGGATGAGCTTGGCGGTTCAACAGATCCTAATGAAGGACAGGCTTTTGCCAGTGCTGTTTTGGAGTTTTTTCGCAGGAGGAATATTTATGTGGTTGCTACAACTCACTTTTCTAAATTAAAAGCTTATGCTAAAAGCCATGATAATATTATGCTTTCAGCCGTTGAATTTAATCAGGACAGTTTAAAACCAACTTTCAGATATATTGAAAATTCAATAGGGTCTTCTAATGCGATTGAAACAGCCGAAAGATTCGGCATTAATGATGAAATTATCAAACTGGCTTATGAATATAAAACACAACAATCAAATGTTGATGATACTCTGATTGAAAAGCTTCAACAACAATTAGAAGAAGTCAGACAGAAAAAAGAGCAGTTGTTGATAAAAGAAAAGAAATTACAATATGATTATGAATTTCTAAATACTGAAAAAGAAAAACTGGAGTCAGAAAAGATTCAGATTATAGAAAAGGCAAAAGATGATGCATTGAGTATAGTAAATTCTGCCAGAGTTCAAACTGAAGAAATAATTGAAGAACTGAAACAAAAGAGGAACTATCAGATTAATGAAGTTGCAAAATTAAAACATCAGCTGAATAATATAGTTGAAATTGAAAATGATGATGTATTTTCTGATGAAGAAATTGAAATTGGTGATTATGTTAAAATAAAACTTACAAATCAGCGGGGGAAAGTCATTTCTACTGACAGGAAAAATGTTTTAATTGATTCTAACGGGATAAAAATAAGAACTGCGCTATCTTCGATTGTCAAAACCGGTAAGCCGTCAGAAAAGAAATTAAAATCGGTAAAGACTGGTGCAAAACAGTCAAGACATTTTTCAGTAGAATTGAACCTGATTGGCATGAGAGTCGATGAAGCAATGGATACTTTAGATAAATATCTGGATGAAGCTTTACTGGCTAATGTCAGTTTTGTAAGGATTATTCATGGCTATGGAACTGGAGCGCTACGTAATGCTGTCTGGGAAAAACTGAAAAAACATAAATTTGTTAAAAACTATGAACATGGCAGTGCCACAGAAGGTGCGGGTGGTGCCACAATTGTTTACTTTAGGGAGTAATAAATGATAAAAGATAAATTACTGACCTTGCCTATGGAACCGGGATGTTATTTAATGAAAGATAAAAACGGAGAGGTAATCTATGTAGGTAAAGCTAAAAAGCTGAAAAATAGAGTTAATTCATATTTCAGAGGAAGTTCTTTTGATAATAAAACAACAAAGTTAGTAAATAATATTGCTGATTTTGATTATATTGTCACTAACTCGGAAAAAGAAGCATTAATATTAGAATATAATCTGATCAAATATCATAAACCCAGGTTTAATATAATATTTATGGATGACAGCTCTTATCCTTATTTGAGACTGACCAAAGAAAAATATCCGACTTTAAAACTTGTCAGAGACGCCAAAAAAATGAAAAATGCCAGGTATTTCGGCCCTTATCCAAATGTCGGTTCTGCCAGAGAACTGCTAAGTCTAATTGAAAAAATTTATCCTTTAAGAAAATGCAAAACTATGGGCAGCAAAGTCTGCCTGTATTATCATATTGGATTGTGTTTAGGCCCCTGTCAGTTTGATATAAATTCGAAGGTATATGAACAGATGACTGAAGAAATAATTTCTTTTTTAAACGGGAATGCGGTGAAAGTAATTGAAGAGCTCACTTTAAGAAGAGACAATTTTGCTAAGGAATTATTATATGAAAAAGCCGGCGAAATGCAGAAACTGATAGAATCTGTCAAGCATGTTACTGCAGAAAACTATACACAGATAGATCTGAATAAAAGTACTGATGTTTTTGCCTGTTATATTGATAAAGGTTATATCGCGATTGTCGGCCTGTTATATAATCAGGGCAAACTGTTAAACAGGCATTTAGCTTTAAAGCCATTATACGGTGAAAGAGAAGAGACTTTTATTTCCTATATGGTTCAATATTATCAGTCAAATAATCTTCCTAAGGAGCTTATTATGCCTTATGGACTAAATTTGGAAGCATTAAGTGAACTTCTGGAAATGCGAATAATTCAACCACAAAGGGGAGAGAAAATTAAACTTATAGAATTGGCTGTTGAAAATGCCAAAATACATTTAGAGCAGAATTTTGATGTTATAAATAAGCAAGATATTATTAGTGAAACGTCATTAAACCAACTGAAAGATTTAATAAAGTGTGATGTAAAAAGAATTGAATTGTTTGATATCTCACATATTTCCGGAAAAGCTGCAGTTGGTGCCCAGGTAGTCTATTTAGATGGTAAAACATCAAAAAAGGACTATCGATTATATAAAGTATCAAATAAGAATAATGATTTTGCCAATATGCAGGAAGTCATTTACCGCCGTTTATTAAAGGCTAAAAAAAGAAAATCGGTACTTCCTGATGTGATTATTGTAGATGGTGGAAAAAATCAGATTACAGCGGCTAAAGAAATATTACACTCATTGGAAATTACTTCTATCTGTTTACTTGGTCTGACTAAAAATGAAAAACATCAGACATCTTCTCTTATGAATGATAGTTTTGAAATATACGATATTGATAAAGAGTCGGAACTGTTTTATTTGCTGACAAATATGCAGGATGAAGTTCATCGTTTTACTCTATCGTATCACCAGCGTTTAAGAGAAAAGAAGTTTAAGGAGTCAGTTCTCGATGAAATAGAAAATATCGGAACTAAAAGAAAACAGAAGTTGCTGTCAAATTTTAAAACAATCAATAAAATTAAAGACGCAAGTGTTCAAGAATTAGCTGAAGTAATAGGGGAAAAAAGTGGTCAGTCAGTATATGATTTTTTCAGAAGCAAGAAAGAAAATGTTTAAAAGCATTAACAATACTTTCATGTAACATGGGAATATTTGTTGAAATATTAAATTAAAATTCAATAAAAGTAATGTTTTAACTTGAAAACCGTCATTGATGGTTATATACTTTTGTGGTGGATTGTATGAAGATTATTGTAATGAGCGATTCTCATGGCTTTAGTGGCAATGTCTACTTTGTCATGCAAAAAGAAAGTGATGCTGACTATATGTTTCATCTGGGTGATATTTGTGATTATCCGGATCTTTTTGATGATTTGGTAATTATCAAAGGAAACAATGACTATTTTGATTTACCGGATAAAATAATTACCGAAATTGGCGGTTTAAAATTTCTGATGATTCATTCTCACCGTCAGTCAGGTTTCAATCTGAAAAACAGACTGGTGGCTCTGGCAAAAGAAAATAAATGTGATATTGTTTTATATGGTCACACGCATGTTTATAATGATGAATATATTGATGGTGTAAGATTGCTGAATCCGGGTTCTTTATATTATAATCGCGACAACAGTACTATTGGCTATATAATAATAAAAGTTTTTGCTAATAAACAATATACGGTTACAAGGAAATATATTCAATAAATGTAACAGAAAATATTGAAAGGGAATGATTTAATGAGAAAACATAAAATAATTAATCTGGCTGTAATTGCTCATGTTGATGCCGGGAAATCTACTTTGGTAGATGCTTTTTTAAAGCAATCAGGAGTTTTTCAGAAAAATGAAGATGTTGTAAGCAGAGTAATGGATTCAGATGTACTGGAAAGAGAAAGAGGAATTACAATATATTCAAAAAACTGTTCAGTATTTTATGAAAACTATAAAATTAATATTATTGATACACCAGGACATGCTGATTTTTCAAGTGAAGTCGAACGTATTATTAAAACAGTTGATACAGTAATATTACTGGTTGATTCTTCTGAAGGGCCAATGCCCCAAACCCGCTTTGTTTTACAGAAGTCATTGGAATTGGGTTTGAATCCAATTTTACTAATAAATAAAATTGATAAAAAAGACGCCCGTATTGATGAAGTTGTTTCATTGGTTTATGACCTTTTTTTTGATTTGGAAGCCAATGAACAGCAGATAGAATTTCCGATTTTGTATGGCATTGCTAAAGATGGTATTGTAAAATACCGTCCTGATGATGAAAATAGAGATATCATCCCTTTATTTGAAACGATTATCCGACATACCGAAGCATATCCTGATTTAGATGATGAACCGCTACAGATGCAAATTTCAAATTTAGATTATGATGAATTTATTGGAAGACTTGGAATTGGCAGAATCTACAGGGGAATGTTGAAAGTCGGAGAGCAGGTTATTCTATGTAAAAACGACGGCAAACAGAAAAGATGCAATATCTCCAAATTGTATAACTATGATGGAATAAAAAGAAAAAGCATTACTGAAGCCTGTTCTGGAGATATCGTTATTGTTGCAGGGATTGCTGATTTAAGTATTGGAGAAACAATTTGTGACCAAAATCATATTGAACCGCTGCCTCCGATTCATATTGATGAACCAACTTTAAGTATGAATTTTATGGTAAATACTTCTCCGTTTGCCGGAAGAAACGGGAAGTATATTACCAGTAGAAATCTTAAAGAACGACTGGATAGAGAACTGCAGGTTAATGTAGGGTTAAAAGTTGAAGAAACCGACTCGACCGATACTTTTAAGGTGAGTGGTAGAGGTGAATTAGGTTTGACAATTTTAATTGAAAACATGAGAAGAGAAGGTTATGAACTGGCAATTTCCAAACCGGAGGTAATTTTTAAATATATTAATCACAAAAAATATGAACCGGTTGAAAAGGTTATATGTGAAGTTCCTCTGGAATATAAGGGTGTATGTATTTCGAAATTAAGTTTAAGAAATGGTGAAATGCTGGATCTGGTTGAAAGAAATAATTATGTAATTATAACTTTCAAAGTCGCTACCAGAGCACTGATTGGTTTTAGAAGTGATTTTATAAACTTTACCAGAGGAGAAGGCATACTGATAAGAAATTTTGAAGGATATGAACCTTATTATGGCGAAATAAATACTAGAAATAATGGTGTAATGATTTCAAATACTAATGGGATCGCTATGAAATATTCAATATATAATTTACAGGAAAGAGGTTCTTTCTTTATAAGTCCCGCTACAGAAGTCTATGAAGGAATGATTGTAGGAATGTGTTCAAAAGATATGGATATGCTGGTCAATCCAACCAAAAATAAAACTATGACTGCTGTCAGAAGTACAGGACATGATGATGCAATGATATTGACTCCACCAATTCAATTAACACTGGAATATGCATTAGAGTTTATCGGTGAGGATGAACTTGTTGAAGTGACTCCAGATTCGATACGTTTAAGAAAGAAACTTTTAACAGAATTAGAAAGAAAAGGTGCCTATCGTCTCAGCAAAAGAATGGACTAAAGAATCATAAATATTATGCAAAATAAAAAACGGTCGAAACCGCTTTTTAAATGGAAAATTAATTTATTCTATTTCAATTTGATTGAAAAAGTATAATCTTCAGGGATTAATGGTTCTATCATATCCTGAATAGTTTTAATAGCATTTTGTTGCGCTTTTTGAAGTAAACCGTCATTAATAGCTTTAGTCACCATACTTTGAGCTTCATTTTGCATAAATGAATTATAATCTGTAATTTTAACAGTGTTAAATATTGAATATGTTTCATCCATAATCTGCATTGAATCATATTTTACTTCATGAGATAAAACAGTTGCTTTTGGTATTTCAATAATAATAGTTTTACCACTTAAAGATATTTTGACTTCCGATAAATCAATTCCCGCTTTAATGATACCGTCATAGGTAATTAAAAATCTGGTAGTTGTTAAAGGGATTTTCCAACCATAGAAATCTTTGTAGTTTTCGTATTTAGCTAAAGTAGTGTAATGATATTCAATGGTAGAAAGCTCAGCTATCGAATTTATTCTTTCTTCAATAACAGCGATATCAATACTTGTATTTCCTTTTTTGGAATTTATATATGTAACAGTTGAAAAAACTCCTAAAGAAGTAAAAAATGCCGCCAGTACTAATCCGATAATAATTTTTTTCATATGCATCACCCAATATAAATATAAGAGTATTTTCTGAATAAGTCAACTGAATTAGCACACAGACCTTGACAGTGCTAATTTGATGTGTATAATATATATGAGAGGTAAAATTATGACTGTCAATTATTATCAGACTATTGTCAATCACATTGAAAAACTAATTGAAAATAATGATTTTATCAGTGCGAACAGGATTATTGAAGAGGAATTATCAATGCCTTATGTTCCGAAAGATGTATTGATGAAGCTACAGCAGTTACATGATATCTGCAAGTTTAATCTTTCAGAAGAAAAGAAAAGGGAAATATTATCACCCGAAGAGGTTTATGAGTATTTAAAACTTGGTACAGCTAAAGCATATAAAGCTTTAGAAACACTATCAACAGCTAATATCAGAAACTATCTGGAAGTAATAAAAGAACTGCTGATTGATGATTCGGTAAACAGAGTGCTTAAGAGTCTTCTGATTGAACAGTTGCAGATTCAACAGATCAGCAACATCGTCAATTTTACGGTTGACAGTCAGGTATATTCAATTATCCCGTCCCGGATTTCCTCTCCGTTATTGCAACCGAATTATAATGTTATAAGTAAAAAGCTGGATGAAATCATTAAAAAAAATCCGTCATTTTTACAGCAGTGTCAGATAGTACTGATTAATGTAATTTATGATAAGTATCCGTTTCTGATTGAAGATGAAGAAATAGAGAATATTACCTATAGCATCATCGGTTATGTATTTAAAGCCTACCATGATGAAGAAGGGTTACAGAGATTTTTGGATGATTACGGAATAGATGAAAAAATGTTAACTGATTTTACCTTTTAGTTGAAAATAACCGGTAAAATTTATATAATGTAATTCGTGTCAAAAGGAGAAAAAATTATGAAAGCAGTATATGAATTAAAAGAAAACAGCGGTGCTGAACTGTCAGTAACGGTAACTGGAGAAAAATGGCAGCAGGCACAAAAAAAAGCCTTTAATAAAATTAAAAATGATATTGAAATACCAGGCTTCAGAAAAGGTAAAGCCCCTGAAGCGAAAGTAAGACAGCTTATTAATGACCAGCAAATCTGGTATGACGCAATTGATCTGATTGCTCAGGAAGCTCTGGAATTTGGTTTAAAACAATATGAAGATATAATATTGGTAGACAGACCTGCACTCGATGTTCAGGCCATGACTTCTGATGAAGTGACGTTAAAATTTTTATTGACTGTTTATCCGGAAGTCAAACTAGGAAATTACAAAAATATTGAATACAAACAGTCTAAGGTCAGTGTTACCAAAAAAATGGTTGAAGAAGAAATTGCCAAACTTCAGCAGAACAATTCTTTAGAAGTTTTGAAAGAGGAAGGTGCTGTTGAAAATGGTGATATTGCAATCATTGATTTTGAAGGATTTGTTGATGGTGAAGAATTTGAAGGTGGAAAAGGTACAGAATATCCATTAGAAATTGGATCAAATACATTTATTCCTGGTTTTGAAGAGCAAATTATCGGCATGGAAACCGGTGAAGAAAAAGATATTAATGTCACTTTCCCGGAAGAATATGCAGCCGAAGTAGCTGGAAAACCGGCAGTATTTAAAGTAAAAGTAGAAGGTATTAAAGTAAAAAAACTGCCTGAACTTAATGATGAATTCGTTGATGAATTAGAAATAAAAGATGTTAAAACCATTGATGAATTAGAAAAGCATATCAGAAAAGACATTAAAGAAAGAAAAATGCGACAGGCTGAAGAAGAGGCGACAAATTCCCTGTTAGATGGGATTTGTGAAGTCTGTGAAGTTGAAATCCCGGAAGTTATGATTACTTCAGAAGTTGATGATACTTATAATCAATATGTTCAAAGATTACAGGCTCAGGGAATTTCAATTGATATGTATTTCCAGATTACTGGAATGAATGAAGAAAATTTCAAATTGAATCTGAAAGATGAAGCGGAAAAGAAGGTCAGAGTAAGACTTGTCCTGGAAGCAATAGGTAAAGATTTAGGCATTTCAGTAACGGAAGTAGAATTAGAAGAAGAATATAAGACTATGTCTGAACAATATCAGATGGAAGTTGAACAAATTAAACAGTATATTCCTGCTGAATATTTAGCTGAAGATGTAAAAATGAAAAAGACATTGGAAGCATTGAAGGGTAATAATGCTGAGTGATTGATAAACATTCCATCAGAAAGGAGTGTATTATGAGTATTTATGCAGATATCTATCAGAATGTAGATTATCCGGTAATATGTACCAGAGGTGTCATAATCTTTCCAAATCAGGAACTTGTTATTGATGTGGGAAGAGAAATAAGTGTTAAAGCTTTTAAATTAGCTCAAACAAATTCAGATTCTCTGTTGTGGCTTGTCAGTCAGAAAGATATGATGATTGATAATCCGACTACTGAAGATATGTATCAGTATGGTACTCTGTGTCATATTGAAAATGTCCGAAGAGACAGAGGAACATACAAAATAAAGTTTAAGGGTCTAGCAAGAGCAAGAGCTAATACAATTACTTTTAACGGTAATGTTTTTATCGCTAATATCAGTGTTGAAGATGATGTAAATTCAGATGCAAAACAGCAACTGGTTTTAATACAGAAAGTTATGAATGAGTTTGAAGGATTTGCTTCAAACATCAAATCTTTGCCAAAAGAAATGATGGCTCAATTTGCTTCAGGTATACCGGCATCATCTGTGGCTGATCAGTTTGGTCAGTATTTGCCGATGTCTTTATCAGCAAGGCAGGAAATATTGGAGGCAATTGATGTAAATGAAAGATTATTATTGTTGCTGAAGCAGTTTGAATACAGTAAACAGCTGAAAGAAATTGATGATAAAATATCCGAGAAAATTAAAGATTCAATTGATGAGAATCAAAAAGAATACTATCTGAGGGAAAGACTTAAAGCGATTAAGGAGGAACTCGGAGAAGGAGTTGGAAAAGGCTCAGATTCAGATTCGCTGCTTGATTATTTCAACAATAATCCTTATCCGCAGAATATCAAGGATAAGGCAGCCGAAGAAATTGCCCGTTACGAGATGATGCCGGCTATTTCATCAGAGGCCAGTGTCATCAGAAATTATCTGGACTGGCTGCAGAAAGTACCGTTCTGGCAGGAAAGCGAGGACAACAGCGATATAAATGATATTGCCAGAATTTTAGATGAAGACCACTATGGAATTAAAAAGGTCAAAGAAAGAATTTTAGAATATATTGCGGTCAAAAATATGACTGGCAGTTTAAAAGCGCCGATTCTGTGTCTGTATGGCCCGCCAGGAGTTGGTAAGACATCTCTAGGAAAATCAATTGCCAGAGCACTAAACAGAAAATTTGTTAAAATATCTTTAGGCGGAATCAGAGATGAGGCAGAAATCAGAGGGCATAGAAGAACGTATTTAGGCTCAATGCCGGGAAGAATAATTCAGGGCATGAAAAGAGCAGGTACAATTAATCCGGTTTTCCTGATTGATGAACTGGATAAAATGGGAATGGATTATAAAGGCGATCCTTCAAGTGCTATGCTTGAAGTTTTAGACCCTGAGCAGAATACGATGTTTTCTGATAACTATCTGGAAGAACCATATGATTTAAGTAAAGTTATGTTTGTCGCAACTGCCAATAATATTTCAACTATCCCTCCTGCTTTAAAAGACAGACTGGAAATTATTGAAATGCCTTCTTATACAGAAGATGAAAAATATCATATTGCGAAAAATCATTTAATACCTAAGCAGATGAGTGACAACAGTTTAACAGGTGTTCAGTTTAAACTAGAAAAAGAAGAAATTTTATATTTAATCAGATTCTATACCAGAGAAGCCGGAGTAAGACAATTGGAAAGAAATATTGCTTCTTTATGCAGAAAAACAGTTCTATCAATTTCAAAAGGTGAAAGAAAATCAGTTAAGATTTCTAAAAAAATCATCAACACCTGGTTAGGAAAAGAAATATATGATTTTGGCAAAAAAGAAGCTAAATCACAGGTCGGTATTGCTACCGGTCTAGCATATACTCAATTTGGTGGTGACATTCTTCCTATTGAAGTTACTTCATATCATGGCAAGGGTAATCTGGTTGTTACCGGCAACCTGGGTGAAGTAATGAAAGAGAGTGCTACTATCGCCTATGGTTATGTCAAAGCCAATGCTGATAAACTGGGAATTGAAAAAGATTTCTTTGAAAAGAATGATATGCAGATACATGTTCCGGAAGGTGCAGTACCAAAAGACGGTCCTTCAGCCGGCATTACTTTAACTACTGCTATAATATCTTCACTGACCAATAAACCAGTCAGTAATGATGTAGCAATGACCGGTGAAATTACACTGAGAGGTAATGTTTTGCCTATAGGAGGTTTAAGAGAAAAAACAATGGCTGCCTATAGAAGTAATATTCACAATATTATTCTTCCGGAAAACAACCTGAAAGATCTGGATGAAATTGATGATATTGTAAAAGAAAAGATCAATTTCATTCCCGTTAAAACCATGGAAGATGTACTGAAACATACTATTAATGCTTAAGAACAGGAATTAAATCTTGTTCTTTTTTTATAATTTAATAACAATTCAGGAAACAGTATTTAATCTGCTGTTTATTCATATGTTATAATACAGAAGAAAATAAAGTATGATAAATGTAAAAGTGAGGAAAAAAAGTGATGTTTAGAAATTTTATAGGTGAAAAGGTTACAGTAATTATATCTTCAAGAGGTGATAATCTTTTGGAATATATCGGTATACTGGAGGCAGAGACGGAAAACAGTATTTTGATGTCGGATGTAAATATCAGTTATTTGATGCTTAATTTTCAAAAGGGTTTTTTTGCCGGTAACAATATGAACATGTATAAAGAAAATATAAGTAGAGTTATAATAAATAAAAAATATATAATATCGTGTGATAAACAATAAATTTAAATATTATTTGAAATAACAGGTACTTAAGGAATTTTCATGGGTATTTTATCATTATCTTGATTTTATTCTGCCTTTCTTTTATAATCTTAATAGTGAAGAAAAGTAGGAGTAATCTGTATTACTTTTGAAGAGAGTACTTGTCTGGTGAAAAAGTATAAAGTGAACAGATGAAGGTCGACTTGGAGCTGAATTGATGAAATAAAGTAGTTAATTCCGTATTGCTGCGTTAAAGCATTTGAGAAGTAAATAAGGTGGTACCACGTTCAGCGTCCTTTGTTGGCGCTTTTTATTTTAGGAGGAATTAAATATGTTAGAAAACAAATATGACCACATAAAAGTAGAAAAGGATCTTTATGAGGATTGGTTAGAAAAAGGATATTTTACAGCAGGAGATTTAAGCAAAAAACCTTACTGTGTTGTTATTCCTCCGCCAAATGTTACCGGAAAACTGCATTTGGGGCATTCGTGGGATAATACTTTACAGGATATTATTACCAGATATAAGAGAATGTGCGGTTTTGATACCTTATATCTGCCTGGAATGGACCATGCCGGTATTGCGACTCAGGCTAAAGTAGATGAAAGATTAAAAGAACAGGGAATTTCCCGTTATGATTTAGGAAGAGAAAAGTTTTTGGAACAGGCCTGGAACTGGAAAGAAGAGTATGCCGGACATATCCGTAAACAATGGGCCTCTATGGGCCTAGGACTGGATTATTCCCGGGAAAGATTTACTTTAGATGATGGACTGAGCAAGGCTGTCAGAAAATCATTTGTTACTTTATATAAGGAAGGTTTAATATATCAGGGTGAAAGAATTATCAACTGGGACCCGGAAGCCTTGACAGCTTTAAGTAATATAGAAGTTATCTATAAATCTACTAAAGCCAGTATGTATCATTTCTACTACGAGGTGGTAGAAACGGGACAGAGAATTGCTATTGCCACCACCAGACCTGAAACAATGTTTGCTGATGTCTGTATTGTTGTTCATCCTGATGATGACAGATATAGGGATATTGTCGGGCTGAATGTCATAAATCCAGCCAACAAGGAACATTTGCCTGTTATAACTGACAGTTATATCGATATGGAATTTGGAACTGGAGTTATGAAATGTACGCCAGCCCATGACCCTAACGATTTTATTATTGGTGAAAAATATGGATTTGAAAAACCAATTTGCATCAATCCTGATGCTACAATGAATCAGCTGGCTGGAGAGTATGAAGGTTTAGACCGTTATGAGTGCCGTAAAAGACTGGTTGAAAGAATCAGGTCAGAGGGTAATCTTAATTTAATTGAAGAAATTGAACATAATGTCGGTTATTCAGAAAGAACTGATGTTATTGTTGAACCTTATCTTTCAAAACAATGGTTTGTTAATATGAAACCTCTGGCCGAAGAAGTTTTAAAATATCAGAATGATAAGGATAAAAAGATAAATTTCTATCCGGAAAGATTTGAAAAGACTTTTATTCAATGGCTGGAAAATATTGAAGACTGGTGTATTTCCAGACAGTTATGGTGGGGTCATCGTATTCCTGTCTGGTATCATAAAATTACTGGTGAGATTTATTGTGAGATGGAAGATCCAAAAGATAAAGAAAACTATATTCAGGACCAGGATGTACTGGATACTTGGTTTTCAAGTGCATTGTGGCCTTTTTCGACATTGGGCTGGCCGGAAGATACAGAAGATTTGAAGCGTTTTTATCCAACTGACTGTCTGGTTACCGGTTATGATATTATCTTCTTTTGGGTGGCCAGAATGGCTTTCCAGGCCCGTTATCTGACCAAAGACAGACCCTTTAGAGATGTTTTGATTCACGGACTGATTAGAGATGAACAGGGTAGAAAGATGTCTAAATCACTTGGAAATGGTGTTGACCCTGAAGATGTTAAAGTAAAGTATGGAAGTGATGCCTTAAGA
Organism: Erysipelotrichaceae bacterium; assembly: GCA_050950925.1. GTDB lineage: Bacteria > Bacillota_I > Bacilli_A > Erysipelotrichales > Erysipelotrichaceae > UBA1783. Next base: position 166,369 of record JBMNIN010000003.1, on the reverse strand, counting down.
TTCTTTTTAACTACCAATTCGACTCCTGGAGCGGATTTAAGATATTCAGATACCAAAGTTGAAGCCAGCTGGAACTTTATCAATAAAATATATAATGCCAGCAAGTTTGTGCAGATGAATATTGAAGATATGACATTAGAGGATATTAATCTGACTAATCTGAATAATGTTGATAAATGGATAATTGACAAATTAAATAAAACTATAATATCAGTTAACAGAAACATGGAAAAATATGAGTTTGCCCAGGTTGGCAATGAACTTTATAACTTTGTCTGGAATGATTTCTGTAACTGGTATATCGAATTTTCAAAATCTTCTTTAAATTCAGAAGATAAAAAAGTTGTTAATGCGACTAAATCAACTCTGTTAGCTGTATTGACAGATATTCTGAAATTACTTCATCCATTTATGCCATTTGTCACAGAAAGAATATATCTGTCTTTACCACATAAAAGTGAATCTATCTGTATTTCATCATGGCCTTCTGTCAGAGAAACGGATAATTTGAATACTGCTGAAGTCGAAACAATTATTTTGATAGTTACAGCAGTAAGAACTTTAAGAGTTGACTATGATGTTAAACCATCATTTGAATTTGATATTACTATCTTTGACAGTAATGATGATTTAGTTGAACCTGATATTGAAATAGCGAATATGTTATATAAGTTATGTAAGGTCAACTGGACCAATTCTAAGGGTAAGGAAATGGTAATCAGGCCTTTAGAAACCGGGAAACTGGCTGTAGATGCTAATCAGATAATAGATTATGAAGCAGAAAAGGCAAGGTTAACGAAAGAAAAAGAAAGACTGGAAAATGAAATAAAACGTTCAAATAAGATGTTGAGTAATGAAAATTTCCTGAAAAAGGCTTCAAAAGAAAAAATTGAAATGGAAAAAGAAAAACTTATCAATTACAGTTCACAGTATGATGTTATTGTCAAACAGCTGGAAGAAGTTTATACTAAGTTATAAGGTTAAAGAAGGTATGATATGAAAAAAGTAGTTAAATTATTATTTGTTTTAATACTAGCTGCAGTTATGGTTTTCTTTAGTGTCAGACATATAGGGAGAAGATATGTTACTTCAGGTAAGTATGAGTATAAGATTAATATCGATAAGACAATCACTTTAGTCAAGTATACTAAACTTTTGGAATCTGAAGCTATTGTCATACCTTTTACAATTGACGGCTATACAGTAACTGTGGTGGACTCAAATGCTGTGGATTGTATAAACAGTGAAGAGATTATAATAGCTGATACGGTTACCTCTGTTAAGAAAAATGCTTTCATTAATTGTGAGCAGGTTAATATATTGACTGTTCCATCACATTTAGTTTCCTTAGAAGGTTTTTCCAATCTGATTAATGTAAATCTGCTGACCATTACTTATGGGCAGAATGGCTTTATGCCTGATTTTACTTCTATTGAAGAAAGAATCTGGAATGGCAGTAGCAATTCACTAAAAAAACTGGTTATAAGTGATGGTATTAAATACTTATCCGATAATGCTTTTAGAGATTTGACAGGTCTGGAAATAATTAAGTTTCCAGATACAGTTGAATCAATAGGTGAGTATTGTTTTTATAATAATTATAATTTGAAATCAGTTGATTTGCCTGGATCCATAAAATCAATAAAAAACCATGCTTTTGATACAGAAGAAAATCGTGAGCTTACAGCAGTTATTTTGATACCGCAAACAGTAACCTATTTAGGTGAAGACTGTCTCAGCAAAGACCGCAGTTATGTTGTCTATGAAGACAGTGAAGCTGTTAAATATGCCAGAAATAATAATCTTAATTTTACTTTAATTGATTTAAATTTTACAGAAGTTAACAATATAATAAAAGTCGGAGACACAGTTCAGTTAAATGTAGTCGACAGCAATATTTTATCTGATGAAATAAGGTATGTCTCTTCTGATCCAAAAGTAGCTACTGTTACTGATGATGGTTTAATTTATGCTAACAGTATCGGAGCTGTTAAGATAACAGTTAAAACAGATAGTGGTGAAAACAGTTTAATGATGGATGTAATTGTAAATGATGAAAATGCTTCAGAAATAAAATATCTGTTATTGGATTTGGGCGAAAAGGTTACTTTAAATGCCAGTAATCATGATTGTTTTATTGGTTTAGCGGAAGGATTTACTTACACTTCCAGCGATGAAAAAATTGCTCAGGTAGATGAATCGGGTAATATCTCTATTCTTAAAGGAGGTTCTGTAAAAGTTACTATTTCCAATAGTGGTACCAATGTTGTCTATTATTTGAGTATTGCAAAACTGGTAAAGGATATAAAGATTGAACATACAGTTATAAATCTGAAAAAAGGTAATACTTTTAACATCAATGCTACAGCAGTTCCTTTTGATGCGAAGAATAAATCATTGACTTATTATTCAAGTGATCCGGGAATTGCCAAGGTAACATCTGACGGTAAAATAATTGCCACCAGAAATGGAACGGCTATCATTACTGTTAAGACAAATGACGGATCGGAGATTAGTAAAAAAATTGCAGTCAATGTCAGCAGAACTAAAGTCTCCTGCTATTTTTACCGACTGGGACTGATGGTAAATAAACAATTCAGATTAAGGTGCAGTGTCAATGACAATTCTACTTTAGTTTATTCTTCTTCTGATGAAAAGATTGCGACAGTGGATATTTCTGGAGTAATCCACCCTAAAAAGAGTGGAGAATGCTATATAACAGTTTCTAATGAAAATTTTACTTCATCAATAACTGTGCCTATAAGAGTTTATGATGCCTTCAGTTACGGATTGGATTTATCACAGTGGAATGGACGATATATGACCGATTACAATTTCAGACTTATGAAAAAAGATGGAGTAGATTTTGTCATCTTGAGAGCAGCTTATGATAATGACTGGAAAGATCCGGTTTTTGAAAGAAATTATGAAGCCGCTAAAAAAGCTGGCCTTGATGTTGGTGCCTATCATTATATTGAATCAACTACTGTTGAAGATGCAATAATTGAGGCAAAATGGATGTTGAAATGTATTGAAGGTAAAAAATTTGAATATCCGATATTTTTGGATATTGAAAGTAAATCACATAAATACTTGGATTCATATACTTTTAATGCTTTAGTTAACGCATATTGTGATGTTTTAAAAGAAGCAGGATATTATCCGGGAGTATACAGCTATTCATCAATGATGAAAAAATATAATTTCAAGTATGATGTCTGGATAGCTCATTGGGATACTACTCATCCTAATGTATATAATGATAACTTCACAATCTGGCAGTTTACTTCTAAAGCTAAAGTAAAAGGAGTCCAAAGTACCAATGTTGATGTTAACATTTGTTTTATAGACTATCCTTCAATTATGAAAGAACAGCATGTTAATGGATATTGATTAAAAATGTTGTATAATTAATATTAGTAATACAATGTTAGACAGGAGTTAATATGGCTATTTCAATAAGAGTGACAAAAGAAGAAGAAAAATTATTTAAAGATTATGCTAAATTTCATGGCATTACTGTCTCTGAATTGGTAAGAACGGCTGTAATAGAAAAAATAGAAAATGAAATAGATATTAAAGATTTTGATGAAAGTTTACAACTGTATCAAAAAAATAAAGAACTTTACAGTTTAAATGAGATTGTAAAAGGTTCCAGATAGATGAATTTCCGTGTCTATTTTTCCAAAGCTGCTTATAATCAGCTGATTCAGATGAACGATTCTGATAAGGCAATTCTTTTAGGCTGGCTCAAAAAAAATCTGGAAGGTACAACTTCTCCCAGAATGTCAGGTCAGCCGCTTAGAAATATTCTGTTTGGACATTATAAGTTTGTGGTTGGCAGATTCAGATTGCTGATTTTAATTGAAGATAGAAAAATTATTATATTAAAGATAAATCAAAGATAAAAAGATGAACTCCAGTTCATTTTTTAATAATTTCTTTTATTTTCTGTTCCGCTTAATAATCGTTGAATATTTTCTTTGTGTTTATATACAACAAGTAACCAGATTGCTAAAATTGACAGACTGATATAGTTTTGAGAGATGAAAATCGAAAATATAAATGATGAAAACAGTGACACAAGCGAAGCAAGGGACACATATTCAGTTGTATTACTGATAAAAAACCAGATTAAAACAGGTAATAGAAAAATCAGTAAAAATGATTTAAAACTATTGATTGAGAAAGCTAAAACAATCCCAAAACTGGTTGCTACTGCTTTTCCTCCCTTAAAATTGGCAAATAGTGGATAACAGTGTCCGACTGCGACAAAAATAATTGTCAGACAGGCCAGCTTATAATCAACTTGAGAGAGAATAATAAACATAATAAAACCCTTTAAGGCATCAAGCACTGTAACGATATAAGCGACTTTTTTACCAAGGACTCTACCGGCATTGGTTGCTCCCAGATTTCCAGAGCCATATTTTCGTACATCAGTATTATAAAATACCTTACCGATGACCAGTGCCCAGGGAATAGAACCAGCTAAATAATTCAAAACTGAAAAAATAATTGCTTTCATAATATCACCTTTATAAATTATATATTAGTTAAATAAAGGATGCAATTTTTATGATATAATATTCATGTATTGAGGTGTTTTATTTATGGCCAAAAATGTTAAATCTTATGATGAAAGCAGTATTCAGATTTTAAAAGGTTTGGAAGCTGTCAGAAAAAGACCAGGCATGTATATCGGTTCAACAGACCAGAGCGGTCTGCACCATTTAGTATGGGAAATTATGGATAATGCTATTGACGAGTCGTTAAATGGCTTTGGAGATTGTATAAAACTGACTATTGAAAAAAACAATGTTATATGTATTGAAGATGAAGGCAGAGGAATGCCTGCCGGTAAACACACCACCGGTGTTTCAACTCTTCAGGTTATTTTCAGCGAACTTCATGCTGGTGGAAAATTTTCCAGTCAGCAGGGATACAAGGTTGCCGGAGGACTGCATGGAGTAGGTGCTGCAGTAGTTAATGCTTTAAGTGAATGGCTGGAAGTAACGAGTAATTATCAGGGGAAAACCTATCGGATGATGTTTGAAAAAGGTGGTTCAAAAGTTGGAAAACTTGAAGTTTTAGGAAACACTAATAAAACAGGAAGTAAGGTTAGATTTTTAGCTGATAAAAAGATTTTTAACCGTATTGACTATAATTATGCCACTATTAAACAAAGGCTGAGAGAAAGTGCTTTTTTAATGGGTGGTTTAAATATTATTTTAAAAGATGAAAGGCATAATCAATCCGAAGAATTCTATTATGAAAATGGTTTGGAAGCATTTATGGAGTATCTTCATGAAGATAAAAATACTATTTCTCCAATTGTAATGTTTAATGGCGGTACAGAAAAGATCCTTGTTGACATTGCTTTTCAATATACCGATTCTTATGAAGAGAATTCATATTCATTTGTTAACCATGTCCGAACACCTTTTGGCGGTTCACATGAAATTGGTTATAAAACAGCCTTTACCAAATGTTTTAATGAATATGCCAGAAAGAATGGTTTATTAAAAGAAAAAGATAAAAATTTAGATGGCACTGATATCAGAGAAGGTTTAACAAGTATAATTTCAGTTAATATTTCTGAGGATTTACTGCAATTTGAAGGTCAGACCAAATCTAAATTGGGTACTCCGGAAGCCAGGGTGGTAGTAGAAAATCTTATTTCAGAAAAATTGACATATTTTTTGGATGAAAATAAAGAGCTTTCTAATAATCTGATTAAAAAGATGATCAGAGCTGCCACCGCCAGAGAAGCTGCAAGAATTGCTAAAGAAGAAGCCAGAAAAAGTAAAAGAAATAAAAAAGATGAAAGAGTTTTGTCTGGCAAACTCGCTGTTGCCCAATCAAAAGATGCAGATATAAAAGAGTTATTTCTGGTTGAAGGAGATTCTGCCGGCGGCAGTGCCAAACAGGGAAGAGATTCTAAATATCAGGCTATTCTTCCTTTAAGAGGAAAAGTTTTAAATACTGAAAAAGCAACACTGGCTGATATTAATAAAAACGAAGAGTTGTACACTCTTACGCAGACCATTGGAGCAGGAATTGGAGAAACATTTGATGTAGAAGACTCTAATTACAGTAAAGTTATTATTATGACTGATGCTGATGTAGATGGCTCTCATATTCAGGTTTTGCTTTTAACTTTCTTTTACCGTTATATGCGTCCGCTGATTGATGCAGGAATGGTTTATATCGCTTTACCACCTCTTTATAAGGTAACAAAAGGTAAGGAATTCTTTTATGCTTATAATGAGGATGAACTTATAGCTTTAAAAGAAAAATATGGTAAAGTTGAAATTCAACGTTATAAGGGACTGGGAGAAATGAATGCGGATCAGCTCTGGGAAACAACGATGAATCCGGAAACCAGAACACTTATTCAGGTGAGAATTGATGATAATCATTCAACTGATAAGAAATTTACTACATTAATGGGTGATAATGCCGCCATTAGAAGAGAATGGATTGAATCATATGTTACCTTCACTTTAGAAGACGGTTATTTATTGGAGGATTAATAATATGAAAAAGAAAGTTATTGAAGAGAAAATATTAGAATTTCCTTTAAAAGATCTTATAAGTGACCGATATGGTGAATATGCCAAGACAATTATTCAGGAAAGAGCATTGCCTGATGTCAGAGACGGATTAAAACCAGTACAAAGAAGAATACTTTATGCTATGCATAAAGATGGCAATACCCACGATAAAGCTTACAGAAAAAGTGCTAAAACAGTAGGTCTGGTGATTGGTAATTACCATCCGCATGGTGACAGTTCGATTTATGATGCCATGGTCAGACTCTCTCAGGATTGGAAAGTCAACCATACTTTAATTGAAATGCATGGAAACAATGGTTCAATTGATGATGATCCGGCTGCTGCCATGCGTTATACTGAAGCCAGACTGTCCGAGATTTCTTCTACGCTGCTGGAAGATATTGATAAAAATACGGTTATCTGGACTCCAAACTTTGATGATACAGAAAATGAGCCCACAGTCTTACCAGCCAGATATCCGAACCTTCTGGTTAATGGTTCAACAGGGATTGCTGCTGGTTATGCGACCAATATACCACCACACAACTTAAAAGAAGTTATTGAAGGAACAATTTATCGAATTAATAATCCTGAGAGCACTGTTGAAGACTTAATGAAAATTATTAAAGGTCCCGATTTCCCGACAAAAGGAATTGCCCAGGGAGTTGAGGGGATTAAGGAAGCTTTTACCACCGGAAAGGGTAAAATAGTAATCAGAAGTAAAGTATCTGTTGAAAAAGCCAAAGGCGGAATTCAGCAGCTGGTTGTAACTGAAATACCATATGAGGTAGTTAAAACAAATATCGTTAAAAAAATAGATGATATCCGCTATAATAAAGAACTTGAAGGAATAGTTGATGTCAGAGATGAGTCCGACAGAAACGGTTTAAGAATAGTCATTGATATTAAAAAAGATAATGATGCCAACCTGATTTTGAATTATTTATATAAAAACACTGATTTGCAGGTTTATTATAACTATAATATGGTAGCTATTGTTAATAACCGGCCAATGTATTTAGGTCTGATTGAGATGCTGGATGCCTATATTGATTTTTATAAGGACTTCGTTTTAAAAAGAACCAAATATGAGTTTGAAAAACGACTGAACAGATGTCATATTCTGGAAGGTTTAACAAAAGCAGTGAGTGTTCTGGATGAAGTAATCAGGATTATTCGTTCCAGTAAAGATAAGGCAGATGCCAAAAAAAACCTGATTACCAGTTTTGATTTTACAGATACTCAGGCTGAAGCAATTGTTTTATTACGTCTATATCGTCTGACAAATACCGATATATATGCTTTAAAGGAAGAATATGCTCAACTTGTTAAGGAAATGAAAACATTAAATGATATTATCAGTAATCCGGTTTCATTAAACAGACTATTATGCAATGAACTTACACAACTGAAAGACAGATTTGCTCATGAACGATATACAGTTATAGAAGATGAGATTGATGAAATTGTAATTGATAAAGTCGATATGATTGCTAATGAAAGAGTTATGGTTTCATTTACCAGAGACGGGTACATTAAAAAGGTTTCTTTAAGGTCATATAATACTACTGAAAGCAATCTTCCTGGTCTGAAAGAAACTGATGAGCTGATAGGCTTTATAGAAGCTGATACTGTTGATACACTGATGGCTTTTACAGCCTCTGGAGAGTACATTTTAGTTCCTTTGTATGAAGTTGATGAGTCAAAATGGCGGGATATTGGTAATCATGTTTCTGACTATGTCCGGATTAATAATGCTGAACAATTTGTTTCTGCCTATATAGTTAAAGATTTTGATACTCATGCCTGGATAATTACCGTTACAGAAGATGGAATGATTAAAAGAACTGATTTAAATTCCTGGAAACTGGTTAGAACATCAAAAAGTTCTCTGGCAATGAACTTACAGAAAGGTGATTGGGTGGTTGATTCCAAATTGGCTTATGCTGATGATGAAGTTCTAATTGTTACTAGAGATGGCTATGCTTTAAGATATTCAATTGATGAAATACCTAATGTTTCTTCACGGGCAAAGGGAGTAATCGCTGTCAGATTAAGTGATGAAGATAAAGTTGCTTCAATGGATATTATTTCTGCCAATAAAACTGAAGCTGTATTTTTGACAACAAAAGGCAATTCTAAACGTATCAAATTAAATGATGTTCAAGTTACAAGACGTGCCACTAAAGGAATATTGATTGCCAAGAAAAATAAAACAAATCCAGCAGAGCTTAAAAATGTAATTGTCAGTTCTTTGTCTGATAATCTGAATATTATTTCTAATAATGAGTTGTTAGATTTACAGGCTAAAGACATCAATTTATTGGGTTTTGATTCAAGATTTTCTACTTCAACGATAGAAAACTGGTATCACTATAATGAAATTGAAGAAATTAAAATAATTGATGTTCCCAAACATAAAGAGAAGAAAAATTATGAAGAATTGACCCTGGAGGTATAAAGATGAATAAAATATCGTATTTGATAATGCTTCTGTGCATCTATGCTTCATTATTTGTTGGCTGTTTTTCATTATTAACTTATTATAATGGTGTTTATTTGTTAAAAAATCCGGTTTATCAGTTATTTTCTGGCATTGCAGTTTTGATAATTGCAGTAGTGCTGATTATAGTTCAATTTGTTTTCAGAAAAAGTGATAATGTATTTGATACTGAAGAGGAAGATGAAGAATTTTTAACTGAAGAAGAATCAGATAATGAAAACTATGATTTTGCTGATTCCAAGGAAGTCGAAATTGTTAAGATAAATGATGATGATATTATTATTGTTGAAGAGAAAAAACCGGATAATGAAGTTAAAGTTTTATACAATGTTAAACAAGAAGAAACAGAAGAAAATCAGATAATTGAAGAAAAGACAGATAATTCTTTGTTGCTGGAAAAACTTCAGGGAGAAATTAAACCAGAAGAAAATGAAGTTCATCTGGAAAAAATTTCAAAAGATATTTTAAATGAAAAGTCTGAGCCTTTATCTGATTTAACAGATACACAACTCTTATATATTGAAAAATCGGAAAGTTCCTATCTGAATACTCAAGGATTTCCTCAATTGGTAATAACTGATGAAGTTAAATCAAAAGATGTTGTTATAGCAAATCAGATATATAAAGAAATAGAAAAACAGAATGTTATTAAACAACAGAAATCAGACAAAGAAGATTTAGAATATTTTAAAGAAGAAAAAGAAGAAAATACTATTTATGCTCTGTCGATAACTATAGCGATTTTAATAATTCTAAATTTCTTTTTGTTAGTTTATTATTACTTTACAAGGATGTAATATTTAATGAAAAACAAATGTACGGGTTGTGGAGTAATACTTCAAAACAGCAATCAGGATGCTGTCGGTTATGTAATTGATTTAAATATGGACTACTGTCAGAGATGTTTTAAAATGATTCATTATGACCAGCATAGAGAAAATGACTTTCTACCTGACAATGAAGTTATCATAGAACAGTTAAATAGATTAGATGGTAATTTTGTCTGGATCATTGATATTTTTGATTTAGACAGTTCTTTAAATAGTATCCTGACAGATTTTTATCGAAATCACAGTTGTGATATTATATTAAATAAATGTGATCTTTTACCAAAAAAAATAAACTACCGTAAATTGGCAGAATATGTATTAAAAAGAATTAAAGAATTAAATATACAATCAAAGGCTATTATTACAAGGGGAATAAATGATGATTTTACTGAAACATTCAGTAAGTATATCAATGTTGATAATAAACCTGTAATTTTAACCGGTCTGGCCAATGTTGGTAAAAGTACGATTATAAATCATCTGTTGAATGATAAAATTGTTACAGTTAACAGATATCCGGCAACAACTATTAACTTTAATGAAATTAAAACGGAGAAGTATCATATTATTGATACCGTTGGTATAGTGATTAGTAATTCAATGCAGATGTATTTGACAAACAAACAACTGAAAACAGTTGTACCTGACAGACAGATCAGACCTGTTATTTATCAGCTGAATGAAAATCAGTCGCTGTCAATCGGCGGTCTTGCCAGAATAGATATTCTGAATAATAAAAGGGCAAATATTGTCATTTATGTTTCTAATTTGTTGAAGATTAGAAGAAGCAAATATGAAAATGCTGATCGTCTCTGGCTAAACAATTATGGTAAGGAATTATATCCGACTTTAAAAGGTTGTGATAATTTCTTAAATATGAAAAAAAATACGTTTAATAACAAAGGAAAAAACGAATACTTTATTTCAGGATTGGGTTTTATAACCGTCAATTGTGACAGAGCAACAGTTGAAATATATACTGCTCCTCAAATAAGTGTAAATGTTAGAAAGGCAATGATTTAAATGTTAAAAAAACATCAGAAACAATATTTAAAAAGTATGGCTAATGAATTGAAACCGACAATAATAGTTGGTAAAAATGGCTTGACGGATAACGTAATCGCATCAGTTATGGAAAGTCTGAATGCTCATGAACTGGTGAAAATTTCAGTTTTAAATAATTCACAGATGAAACCTGAACAATTATCTATTGAAATTGCCAGTGAGACAAATAGTGAAATAATCTGTCAGATAGGACGAAAAATTGTTCTTTACAAGAAAAATGTTAAAGAACCTAAAATAATATTACCAAGATGAGAATAGCGATTTATAAGAGTCATTATGACCCGATTACTAATTATCATATCCAGACTGCTAAAAAAATCCTGAAAGAAAAAAGTGCTGATTTAGTATGTTTTTATGTTGATAATTCGAAAGACAGTGACACTTATCATCGTCAGAAAATGGTAAAGCTGGCGATAAAACCTTACCGTAAATTTGTTTTTATAAATAATTATCAAAGACTTATGAAAAAAAATAAGGAAAATGAATATTTCTTTATTGAAGATAATGAGGGTGAAAAAAAGAGTACATTGTTTAAAACCGGTAAAATATCTGTAGTAGATAAGAAAGTCTGTAGTTATATTTTCAATAACGGTATTTATGCAAAAGAAATGATGAGTTCTTATATTGGGGAAAAAAGGATGAAACACTGCCTTTCAGTAGCTGATTTATGTGTGAAAATTGCCAGAGGTAATAGACTGGATGAATATAAGGCTTATTTGATTGGACTTTATCATGATATAGCCAAAGACTTATCCGAAGAAGAACTCTCAGTTTATATTAATATCTATAAACCCTATGAAATTAATTACGATTATCCGGTATGGCATCAATATGTCGGTTACTATTACCTAAAGCATTGCTGTCGTTTAAAAAATAAAAAAATGCTCAAAGCAATCAGACATCATTGTCTGGGAGATGATAATGATGTTTACAGTAAACTTATTTTTGTAGCAGATAAATTAGATCCTTTAAGGAGCTATGATTCATCACAACAGATTGAAATTGCCTGCAGGGATTTAAATAAAGCTTTTGAAGTTGTTAAAAAGCAAAATCAAAAATATTTGGAAAGCAGGGGAATATTATGATTGCTATAATGGTCGCCATGGACTGTGAAAGAGAAGCTGTTGAACAGATAATTACAGATAAAAGAAATGTTGTCAGTGGAAATCAGGTATATACAACCGGAATAATTGCAAACAAAGAAGTAATTGTCGCTACCTGTGGAATTGGAAAAGTGATTAGTGCTATCAACACTGTCAGGATTCTGGAAAATTATGATGTTGATTTAATCATAAATATTGGAACTGCCGGCGGAATTTGTGATGATGCTGAAATTGCTGATGTAATTGTTGCTTCAAAACTGACATATCATGATTTTGATTTATATTCTATTGATGGTATTGAACCTTCTTTTGATAATAACTATTATACTTTTGTAACTGATGAAACACTGACAGATCTGGCTTATAAAGTAATTGATAGTGATGATTATAATGTTTATATAAAACCTCTTGTTTCAGGTGATGCATTTGTCTGCGACGAAGAAAAAATTGCCTATATTCAGAAATATTTTCCTGAAGCTTACGGATGTGATATGGAAGCCTGTTCAATTGCCCATTGTTGCTATGAATATGGTAAAAAATTTCTGATTATCCGCTCATTTTCTGATATAGTCACAAAAAAAGGTAACGAACTGGATTTTAACGAATACAAGTTCATTGCCTCAAAAAGAGCAGCACAATTCACTAAAATGTTATTACAAAAATTGTAATAAAAAGTATTTTCTTATTTTTTAATTTTAATAAGTTTATTGGCGACTAACCAGTCTTGAACAATTTGGATTGTAAAGATTTTTTCGTTGCTTTCTTCAATAATGTTATTTACTACAATCAATCCTTCAGAATAAGACATATTGGCACATGTAGGAACAGATGAAAAACCATATTTTGATCTGAATGATCCATACTCGGAAATATCGAAATCAAGCAGATTTACATAAATCAGATTTTCAATTTTTTCAATTTCATTTTCAGCCATAATTTCTTTAATAATAACATCAAACAAATATTGTGAATTTATTGATGAGGAATCAAAAAAAACGACATTTAATGGTTCCTGACTGCTGGTTATCATTTCATTAAACTCTTCAATGGTCAGCACATTATCAAATTCATAATTAATTTCAATACCAGGATTTTCAGTTTCCTCAGGCTTATAAATCTGATAAACCTGATAGACTCCAAAAAATATAAGTGCTAATACTAATGTGTAAAAAATACCTCTTTTAATCATAACTTCTCCTAAGTTATTTTATCATATTGTTAAACTATATGTAAATAAATGAAATTATTGTATAATGTCAGTGGAGTGATTTAAATGAAAATTTATCAGAAAAGATTCTTTAACAGAAGAAACTGGATATTAGAAAATATTAATAGATTAAATATTACTAGTGATGAAGCATTACTTCTTTTAATAATTGATTATTTCAATCAGTATAATGATCCTTTAAATATTAATACTCTATCAAAAAGTTCAAACATGGAAAAAGCAGTTGTTGATGATACGATTGCTTCTTTAATTGCTAAAGGTTATCTGGTATTATTAACCGATAATGGTCAAATTACTTTTAATATCGATAATATTTTTGAATTAAAAAACGAAATGATTGAAAATAGCAACATTTTCGAAATATTTGAGTCAGAATTTGGTAGAATATTATCTCAGAAAGAAGCTTCGATTATTTCTGAATGGTTAAGAATTTATAAGCATGATGATATTGTCAAAGCTTTAAGGGAAGCATTGATTTACGACAAAAAATCAATTAATTATATTGATAAAATATTGGCGAAAGGCACTGATGATGAAAAGTGAGACTATTTTTAAAAAACTTTTTGAACTTTTTCCTGATGCTGGCTGCGAACTGAATTATCAAAGTGATTATCAACTGGCTGTAGCGGTAGTATTAAGTGCTCAAACAACTGATAAAGCAGTTAACAGGGTAACTGATATTCTTTTTGATCAATATCCTGATGTGTATTCTTTAGCTGAAGCAGAGGTAAAAGAGGTTGAAAAAATTATCAGAACTATAGGTCTTTATAAAAATAAGTCAAAGAATATTATTAACCTTTCTAAAACGATTGTAGAAAGATATAATGGAATTGTCCCTGATAACTATAACGAATTAATATCTCTTGATGGTGTTGGTAGAAAGACTGCCAATGTTATTTTATCTGAATTATTTAAAAAACCGGCTATTGCTGTGGATACTCACGTTAACAGAGTAGCAAAAAGACTGGGATTGGCTGAAAGGAACGATTCAGTTATTGTTGTAGAGATGAAACTGAAAGAAAATTTTAAGAAAGAATATTGGTCAAAACTTCATCACCTGATGATTCATTTTGGAAGATATAAGTGTCTTGCCAGAAATCCGATTTGTACAGATTGCCCATTTAAAGAGATTTGTAAAAAAGATGAGTTGAATAATTTTTAATTTTAAAAAAAGTATTACTGTGATGTGATATGATCCTTCCAAAGTAAACACACGAAATATACAAAAGTGAGTTTACTAATGAGGGATTTTATTATGGGAAGAAAACCAAAGTTATCTTATGAAAAAAAGAATTACAGTATGAGTGGATGTGCAAGAAGCTGAATGTATCCAAAGCAGCATATCAAAGGCGTAAGTTCAACTATCAGAAGAGTAGGAAAATGCTGTACAATATCAAATAAAACTGATCAGAAGGCTGAAAACATCCTCAACCGTGAATTTGAAGCCTTCGCTCCAAATGAGAAGTGGACAACTGACGTTTGTGAACTGATTATACCGAAGAGCAACAGTAAGATGTATCTGAGCGCGTTTCCGGACCTGTATGATCGTTCTATTGTCGGATGGCAACTGAGCAGGACTAACGATAATAAACTGATGTTTGATACCTTGAACAAGGCTATTGAAGCTAATCCGGAAGCCCAACCATTATTTCATAGTAATAGAGGTTATCAATATACCAGCCCGGCATTTAGAAATAAACTTAAACAGCTTGGCATGCAACAATCAATGTCAAGAGTTGGCTTGTGTGTAGACAACTGCCCATCAGAAGGACTCTGGGGCATTATTAAAGATGAGATGTATCAGATGTATGATATATACGATGAACAGCCTCTGATTCAAGCTTTAATAGATTATATAGAGTTTTACAATTATCGACGTTATCAGGAAAGATATGATTGTAAGGCACCTATGAAAGTAAGAACAGAGGCTTTACAGACCGAGGCACCTAAAAGGTATCCGATACCTGTTAACAGACGTATTGAAAATACAAAGCTGATTTAGCAAGTAAAAACCCAACCGGAAGTTCGGCTGGGTCAGCATTGTTTTAGATATTTCCCGTGTCTACTTGACAGGGAGCAGATTACTGTTGTAATCATACTTTTAAATAATTTTTAACCTCCGCCACCCGGCTCCTGTCCTCCTGGAGGTTCCTGACCACCTGGATCCTGACCACCTGGATCCTGACCACCTGGTTCTGTACTGTGTGGCTTAATAACAACATTTTTCTTTATTGAATTACTTTGAATAGGAATAACAGTGTAAGCATAATATCCTCTTAAGGTATAGGAAATATCTTCATCAGTATTATTTTCCAAGACTAAGTTAAAGACATTTTCCGTAGAAAGATAAGTTTGTGATTTTTCAGTACTGTTATTGATAACTTCCAAATAATATCGTACAACACCATCAATCCATTTAGGATGGTATCTTCTTTTTGCCCGATATTTTTTTCCTAATCTTTCTTCCTGATAATAGACCTGTGGATATACCAGTGCCTCAGGATCAGGATAAGGAGCAAAAACGACTTTTGTTTCACCGGTGTTTTCATCGCATGTTACTTCAAAAGATAATAGCGATTCAATGGAATCAACCGATGGTTTATATTCTTCCAGATTAGCAAATTGAGATAGAATAAATCCGGTTGTCTGGAATTTTTTATTAGCATAATCCGGTAAAGCAGTATATGGATAAAGCCCTCTAATATGGGTAATAGAAGTTACAGATGATGGCCTTGAGTTAGAATGTTTAGGAACTCCATATGCTCTGTACACGGCATTTAATAAAGCATTGACTGCTGGAACGTCTTTCCAGCTATGGGCATAGGCACGAGACATATAGGTAGTTCTATCCTGGAATCTACCGGTATCATATCCCATCCAGAACGAGAATGAATAATCATTTGTTCCAAACAGATAAAGCAGGTCCTGGTCAGCTCCATTTGGATAACCCCATTTTCTTCTAACTGCAGTATCATAACCGTTTGTACCGGTTTTACCATAAACAGCATAATTACTTCTTTTAATATAACCCAGACGTATATTACCTGAATAATCATCTTCAGTACCACCATTAACTCCAATGTATTCTAAATAAGATGTCAACCAGGCAGCACCCTCACTTAGAGCTCTGACTGTTGGAACATTGGCAATAATCGGTTCTTTTGATGAATTGATAAATTCAATTCTGGTAATAGTATGCGGAGTAGTGTAAACACCTCTTGATAGGATAACAGACTGAGCTGCAGCCATCTGGATAGGTGATAAATAATAACCAAAACTTCCAATAGCAAACTGTTCGTTCATAATTTCTACTATTTTTGGATCATGACCAATATTAAGTAAATATTTTCTCATAACTGAGGTACCGACTGTCCCTTCTATCATATAATACAGTTTTACAGAAGGAACATTATAAGAAAGCGGGAAGGTTCTTTGAACTGAAGCTTCGCCATACCAGGTTCTTGAGTCGTTAAAGAAGATAATATTTGTGCCTCTGTATTTAATAGGTTCATCATCAATCGTATATGATGTAGACATACCACAGTGTTCAAATGCCAGTGGATAGGTAAATATGGCTTTAGAAGTAGAACCAGGAGAAACCCTGCCATCATAAGCATAGTTGAATATCCTTTGTCCATTATAGTTTCTGCCACCGCAGACACCAACAATCAGGCCAGTATAGTTTTGAATAACAGCAGCAGAGGTATTGATATTTTTATCTTTAAATTTAATGATTTCTCCTCTTGATAAAGAATCACAGGTAGCCTGAACAGTCTGGTTCATAGCGGTGTAAACTTTTACCGGTGTAGTATATGGATCAATTCCATACATTTCTTCCAGTTCAGCCAGAACTATATCGATATAAGCCTGATTATCTATAGTTCCATCAATATAATCAGTAATTATATTTGTATTGTTAATAGTATTACCATATAGCAGATCTTCAATATTGACCTTTAAAGCCAGCTGATATTCAAGGTCAGTAATATAGCCATGATAGTTCATAAGGTATAAAACATCAGCGGTTCTCTGCTGGCATGCCTCAATGTTGTAATATGGATTATAGGCATTAGGAGCATTGATAATACCGGCCAGCATAGCACTTTCAACCAGATTAAGGTCAGTACAGTCTTTATTAAAGTAGTAGTGAGAAGCTACCTGTATACCCCTGGCATTAGCTCCAAAGTTAACTTTGTTGATGTACATTTCGAAGACTTTTTCCTTACTTATCAGATTACTGATCTGTAGAGCATAGTAAATTTCCTGTACTTTCCTGTTAATCGTACTTTCGGCAATGGTGTCAACCGCAAAATAGGTATTTTTAATAACCTGCATCGTAATTGTTGAACCACCTTGTGAAAAAGACAGTGTCTGAAGGTTTACCAGAAACGCTTTGGCAAAACGCGGCAGGTCAAAACCAGGATGTTCAAAGAAACGAGAGTCTTCTACTGAAATAAAAGCATCGACAACTACCTGAGGAAATTTATTATAGGCCAAAGAAACACGACTTTCTTTTCCTAACATGGCAATCTGGTTTCCGGCATCATCATAAATCAAAGAAGAGTCCAAACTTGTTAAGTCTGCTGTCTCTAAAACGACATCGGTTTTTTCTAAAATAATCTTGATTATATTGATGCCGCTTAAAACACCTAACAGACCACAAAAAACGATGAATCCCATAATAGAATTTATGATTTTCCTTCTGAGTTTCTTTCTTTGAAATTTTTTCTTTGCTGGATTGATATTATTGTCTGAATTCTCATTAGTATTATTAGAATTCTTTTTATTAAATAATCCCATTAGATTTTACCTCCAAATATGTGTGAGTCGATAACAGATAAATAATCAACTTTTATCTGAAAATTATAAGTAATAAGTTTTCCTTTTTTCTTAAACCAGTTATAAGGAATACTTTTTCTTTTTGAAGAACTAATATATTCAAATAGATCTTCAGCAAATACCAGAAATGTTTCATCATAATATGAAAATCTGACAATCAGGAAAGCAATTCCCTGATGTTTGACAATTCTTTTCATATGCTCAAGCTGATGGGGATGAATCATCGCCAGTACTAGTGATGTTTTGGAATTTGTTTCTTTGGCTTCAAAATCAAGATACAATCCTTTATAAACACCATTATAGTCAGTTGTAGAAGGAGACTGGAAGTAGGCTTCGGTAATTTTAGCAGTACTTCTTGATTTATAATCAACATCTACAATTGTGACAGGAGTTGGCTTTTTATAAATAACAGCCCGATCAACCTCCAGATAGTATTTATTCGTCAGATTTAAATCTTCTTCTAAAGACATTCCGCGGCGGGAATAATTGATTACTTTAGCACGATTTGAAAACCTTCCGTTTGGATAATTTACCATTTTATCACCTAGATAATTATAAACCATTCTGTTATAGTTGACAAATATTTTGTCTTTTTCGAAAATAATATTTAAAATAACGAAAAGATGTTTAAATATCAACTATTGTAATTTCCTGATAATAAATACAGATAAAAAAGTGGCAAAAATACAGATAAAAAAGTGGCAAAAATGTTGAAATAATGTCTCTGTTGTGTTAGGATAATAACGTTGCAATTCCTTTTGGGATTTCAACCGCTCTAAATAGGGTTTAAGTACGTAAGTCACCTTATCAGGCGAGTCTAAATGCTGAAAAGGGAGGTGTAAAGACATGTATTACGCTATTATTGAAACTGGCGGAAAACAGATAAAAGTTGAAGAAGGTTCAGTTATCTATGTTGAAAAATTAGATGCTGAAGTTGATTCAGAAGTTGTTTTTGACAAAGTTGTACTTTTATCAGGAAAAACCACAAGAATTGGTAATCCATATGTAAAAAATGTTAAAGTAAATGCAGTTGTCGAAAAACAGGGTAAAGGTAAGAAAATCCGAATTTTTAAGTATAAAGCTAAAAAAGGATCTTCCCGCAGACGTCTGGGTCATCGTCAACCATATACTAGATGCAAAATTACAAGCATTGAAGTTTAATTATGGTAAACGTCAGGATTGTTAGAAATAACAGATTAATCAGCAGTCTTCAGATTTCAGGACATGCCAATGCAGCTGAATATGGAAAAGATCTGGTTTGTGCCGGTATCAGCAGTATCGCTGTTGGATTGGCTAATGCAATTGACATTCTGAATAAAGAATCCTGCATTGTTGATGTTGATGAAAATTTTGTATCAATAAGTGTTGTGAATAATAATGAAATTATTCAGACTATATTAAAAACTGGAATAATTCAGCTTCAGACTATTGAAGAACAATTTCCAGAAAATATTAGAATTAAAATTACGGAGGTATAACCAATGAAGTTTACATTAAATATTCAAATGTTCGCATCAAAAAAGGGTGTTGGTTCTACTAAAAACGGTCGTGATTCTGCTGCGAAACGTTTAGGTGCCAAAAAAGCAGATGGGCAATATACAAATGCAGGTTCAATCATTTATCGTCAGAGAGGAACTAAAATTCATCCTGGTAACAATGTTGGCCGTGGAGGCGATGACACATTATTTGCTTTAACTGCCGGTATTGTTAAATATGAAAGACTTGGTAGAGATAGAAAACAGGTTTCTGTATATCCAGTTGCTTAACTGATCAAAATCCCCGTAAATGGGGATTTATTTTTGTGAGGGAGGAAACATTATGAAATTTATTGATTCAGCCAGATTACGAGTAAAAGCCGGTAAAGGCGGAGATGGTATAGTTGCTTTCAGAAGAGAAGCACATGTACCGTTGGGAGGACCTTTTGGTGGTGATGGAGGAAAAGGCGGCTCTATTATTTTTGAAGTTGACACTCATAAAACTACACTTCTGGATCTCCAGTTTATGAAACTGTTATCTGCTGAAAGCGGCGGTAATGGAAAGTCAAAAAAAATGCGTGGTGCTGATGGTAAAGATAAAATAGTGGCTGTCCCTGTAGGAACAATAGTAAGAAATTCAGAGACTGGAAATATTATTGCTGACTTGACCAATATCGGACAAAGGGCAGTCATTTGTAAAGGCGGTCTTGGCGGAAGAGGCAATTTCAGTTTTAAGTCAAGTAGAAATCCAGCTCCGAATTTTGCCGAGAAAGGAGAAGAAGGAGAGGAATTTGATATAGAAGTTGAATTAAAACTTTTAGCTGATGCCGGTCTGGTAGGTTTTCCTTCAGTCGGTAAAAGTACAATTCTCTCAGTAGTGACAAGTGCAAAACCAGAAATAGCAGATTATCCTTTTACAACATTATCTCCGAAACTGGGTGTTGTTAATGTTGGAGACGGAAGAAGTTTTGTCATGGCAGATTTGCCTGGTCTTATTGAAGGTGCTTCACAGGGAAAAGGATTAGGACATGATTTTCTGAAGCATATAGAAAGATGTCGGGTTATTATTCATGTCATAGATATGTCTGAAATGACTGGAAGAGATGTAGTAGAAGATTATGAAACAATTAATAATGAATTAGAAACATACAAAATGAAATTGCTACATCGGCCACAAATTGTGATTGCCAATAAAATGGATGAAGAAGGTGCTTTAGAAAATCTGAAAAAGCTGAAGGAAGCATATCCGAATTTAGAAGTATATGAAACTATATCGCTGATTAATGATGGATTACAGCTGGTATTGTATCGCGTTGCTGATTTACTGGATGTGACTGAACCATTTCCGTTACAGGATGATGAAGAATCAGGTGAGTTTGGTGTTGTTTATAAATTTATTCCAGAACCTGAACCATTTGTAATAAAGAATTTAGGGAATGGAAAATGGGCTTTAGAAGGAGAAAGAGTAACAAAATTATTCAGAAGAACTAATTTTGAAAAACCGGATGAAGTGATGAGATTTGCGGTTTCTTTAAAGAAAATGGGAGTTAATGAGGCCTTTAGAGAAAAAGGTGCCCAAGAAAATGACGTAGTATTTATTGAAGATTATGTCTTTGAAATTACTGAATTTATTTAATTGTTAAAATAGTCTATAATAAAAGTGGTGATTTTATGATAACTTTTATTCGTGGAAAAATATATGAGTTCAGTGCTGAACACGTTATTTTAGAAAATAACGGAATTGGTTACTTTATTTATTTTAATCGTCCGGAAATACTGACTTTAGGAGAAACAATCACAATATTTACCTATCAGCACTTTAGAGATGATGCCACAGTACTTTACGGGTTCATTGATAAAACTGAACTGGATATTTTTCAGAAACTGATTTCTGTCAAGGGATTAGGCCCTAAAACAGCTAGTATAATTTTAGGCAGTTGTAAATATAATGATCTGGTTACGGCAATTGAACATGGTGATGTAGCATTTTTAAAGAGAATGCCTTCTATTGGTACCAAAACAGCTCAACAGATTATTCTGGATTTGAAAGGTAAACTTATTGAAGTCACATCTGATGAAATCACAATTAATAAAGAACTTGAAGAAGCTGTTGAAGGGTTAAAATCTTTAGGTTATAAAACATATGAAATCAACAGCATTAAAGCACAGCTGGTAAAATCAGATTGCCAGACAACAAAACAATATTTATCAGAAGGATTAAAACTGTTAAATAAATGAAGTGGAGGATAATATGGAAAGATTGATGAGTGCAAATGAATTGGAAAAAAATGAAGATGCATCATTACGTCCACAGTCTTTGGATGAATATGTCGGACAGGATTCATTAAAGAGTAATTTAAGAGTTTTTATTCAGGCAGCTAAAGAAAGAAACGAATCACTGGATCACTGTTTATTCTATGGCCCTCCAGGACTTGGAAAAACTACTCTAGCCTATATTATCGCTAATGAAATGGGGACAAATATCAAAGTTACCAGTGGTCCGGCAATAGAGAGAACTGGTGATCTGGCAGCAATCCTGTCATCTTTGAATGCCGGTGATGTTTTATTTATAGATGAGATTCACCGTTTGCCTAAGCAGGTTGAAGAAGTACTTTATCCGGCAATGGAAGACTTTGTTATAGATGTGATTGTTGGAAAAGATGCAACAAGCAGAGCAATCAGACTCGAACTTCCACCATTTACTCTTGTCGGTGCTACAACAAGAGCTGGAGATGTTTCTGCGCCTTTACGAGACAGATTTGGTATTATATCTAAACTGGATTATTACACTGACAAACAGTTGGGAGAAATCATAAAAAGAACTTCCAGAGTATTTGATACAGCGATAAAAGAAAAGGCAGTCATGGAACTGGCGGCAAGAAGTCGGGGCACTCCAAGAATTGCCAACAGACTGTTTAGAAGAGTAAGAGATTTTGCCCAGGTTTTAAATGATGGGATAATTGATTTAGAAATAACAAATGAAGCACTGAATCGGCTGAAGATAGATAAACTTGGTTTGGATGATGTTGATGTCCGTTATTTAAAGGGAATAATTGAAAGGTTTAAAGGAGGACCGGTAGGAATAGAAGCGCTGGCGAATTCCATTTCTGAAGAAACAACAACTTTAGAAGATGTCTATGAGCCATATCTTCTTCAGATTGGCTTTATTCAGAGAACAGCCAGAGGAAGAATTGCTACTGAAAAAGCCTATAAGCATTTGAAAATTGATATGCAGGATACTTTATTCAATAATTTTTGAGTATAATATTTCAATTACTTTAAATTAGTCTAAGGTAAATTTTATAATAATTATTATGAGGAGTTATATCTCTTTTTTTGAAGATACATTGACTTTTATTTATCATGCTTGTGCAATTAAAAATGAAAAACAGATAATACAGCAGAATATGATATTATTGCTAAAGAAATAGATTATTATATTATTAGGTGATTATGAAAATTTATACAAAGATAAAGCTATAGGGAGTAGCCATTTTTTTGTTGAAAAAAAATTACTATGTTATAATATTTTTTGGGAGTGATAGTATGAAAATTGTAATTGCCACTGGTGGAACAGGTGGTCATATATATCCAGCAACAACCCTGGCCGATAAACTTATCATTGATGATAGAAACAATGATATTCTTTTTATCGGTAATCATGATCGCATGGAAGCTAATGAAATTCCGAAATTAGGTTACCGTTTTATTGGCATAAAAGCTGACTCGCTTGTTTTTAATAAAAATAAGATTAATTTTGTAAAGATTTTATATAGAGCTTACAAAGAATGTATCCATATTTTAGAGGATTATAAACCTGATATAGTTTTAGGTTTTGGCGGATATGTTACAGTACCGGTGGTTATGGCAGCGGTAAAATTAAAAATTAAAACAATTATTCATGAACAAAACTCCCTGCCTGGTTTAGCCAACAGAACACTGGGTCATTTTGTTGATAGAGTGGTTGTCTGTTATGAAAGTGCGAAACAAGCATTTAAAAAGAAAAAAACAGTTTTATTAGGCAATCCAAGAGAAACAGCAGCATTAAACTTTGTTAAAGATCCAGCAATTTTTAAACAGTTTGGTTTAGATTGTTCAAAGAAAACGGTGTTGTTTGTAATGGGTTCTTTAGGCTCAGCAAGCGTAAATGAAAAAATGATGGGAATTTTAGAAGGATTAAAACATAAAGATTTCAATGTTATCTATGTTACCGGCAAAAGGAATTATCAGAAAGTTATAGAAAACATTTCTGAGAGTGATAATCTGAAAATAGTTGATTTTATCGATCAGTTTAATATTGCCGGCAACTGTGATTTGGTTGTATCAAGAGCAGGTGCTACCAGTGCCAGCGAATATATGTCTTTAGGTATTCCGACAATTATTATACCATCTCCATATGTTACCAATAATCATCAGTATATGAATGCTAAAGAAATGTTTGATAAAGGTGCATCTTTTCTATTGGAAGAAAAAGATTTAAATGTTAACAATACTGTTTCAATTATTGAAAAACTGATAAATGATGATGAAAAATTACAGGAAATGTCTGTTGCTGCCCGGAAAATGTCGCATACTAATGCGGCATACGATATTATAAGTTTAATGAAAGAAGTTACAGGTAAAAATAATGGATGAAATATTAAAGAAATTAGAACAATTCTGCACAATAGAGTATGATAAGTCATTTAAAACCCTGACTACTTTTAAAATTGGCGGCACTGCCAAATATGTCATCTATCCAAATGACGAATTTTCCTTAAAATCAATTTTAGATATCTTAAATGAAAACAATATTTCATATAAGGTTTTTGGACATGGTTCAAATTTATTATGTTCTGACGATGTTTATGATGGTTTTATTATTAAATTAACCAGAAATATGAATAATTTCTACTTTTCTGATAATGAAATTATTGCTCAGGCCGGATGTTCTATAATTTCGCTGGCTTACAAGGCCTGTGATAAATCGTTATCCGGGCTGGAGTTTGCCAGCGGCATTCCTGGTACTTTAGGCGGAAGTATTTTCATGAATGCTGGCGCCTATAATAATTCAATGAGTGATATAGTTGTCGCTGTAAAAGTTATCAGAAACAATGAAATAGTCTGGCTTTCAAACGCCCAATGTCAATTTGGATATCGCAGCAGTATTTTTTTAAACAATCCGGACTGGATTATATTAGAAGTAAAATTACTATTAAAAAAAGATAATGTGAATGATATAAAAAAAATAATGAAAAACCGTCAGAAAAGAAGAATGGAATCTCAACCACTGAATTATCCAAGCGCAGGTTCTACTTTTAGAAACTTTGGTGATATTTTTGCCTGGAAACTGATAGATGAAATTGGATTTAGAGGCAAGACAATAGGTGGAGCAGCAGTCAGTGAAAAACATACTAATTTCATTATCAATAAGAATAATGCTAAAGCTGAAGATGTAATAAAACTTTCAGATCAGATTATTGATATAATTAAAGACAAGTATGGAATTGAAATGATTATGGAAGTGGAGAAGTTTGATTGGAAAAAGTAGTCATTAAAACTAAAAAAAGAATATCCAGAAGAGCAGTAGTATTTTTCATTCTGTTTTTTTTGTTGGTAACAGGTTGTTTTACATTGTATTACATGTCTGATTTGTCAAAAATAAAGAGTATAAAGATAATAAATAATGAACTGATCAGTGAAAAATATATAAAAAGTATTTTAGATTTTGAAATAAATGACAGCTTTATAACCTTATTTCCAAAATTAAAAGAAATGAAACTTAAGGAAAATATTCTATTTAATGATATAAAAATTATAATTTTAAAAAACAATTGTGTTGTAGTGGATATAAATGAAAATACAATCGTCGGTCATTATATCAAGGATGGAAAAACAAACTTTATTTTAGGAGATGGTTCAATAATTGATTTTAATGCACAGTACATAAATAATCTGGCTTTAATACCATTATTTGTGGATATTGATATAGAAATGATTAAACTGATAGCTGTTGAATTAGATAAATTATCATTTGACACCTTATCCAGAATAAGTGAAGTTCATAATTTATCATTTACTTATGATAACAATATGGTAAAATTAGTCATGGACGAAGGATTTTATGTTTTTAGTTCAATAAACGGGATTCCTTATATAGACAATTATACTGAGATAATTTCTTATGAGGATAAAGTTGGAAATAAATGTATTCAGATTATTGAAGATTATTCAATTGCTGTAAAAATTGATTGTTCTGAAATTGAATCATACATGAGTCAACCTGAAAATGATAAAGGAGATTGAAGATTATGACAATGAAAAAAGACACAAAACTCGGTAATATTAATGTTACTGTTAAAGCAATTGCCTCGTTAACAGGTGTAACTGTCAGTGAGTGTTATGGTGTTGTAGGAATGGCCAGTAAGCGTTTTTTGAAAGATGGTTTTGCGGTACTTCTGAAACAGGATAATTTTTCAAAAGGTGTGGTAGTAAAACAGACTGATAAGGGTTTAGAATTAGATATTTATATTATTATCTGTTATGGAGTAAAAGTTATCGAAGTAGTCAGTGAAGTCCAAAAGAAAGTTAAATATGAAATTGAACGGGCTCTGGATATTGATTTTGCTGCGGTGAATGTCTTTGTACAAGGTGTCAAAGTAATCGAATAGGGGAGAAATTATGAAGGTACTTGATTGTAGAAGTTTTAAGGGAATGATTCAATCTGCTGCTAATCATTTGGAAAATAAACAGGATGAAATTGATAAATTGAATGTTTTTCCTGTCCCTGATGGTGATACCGGAACTAATATGAAAATGACTTTTGCAGCTGGTGTAAATGAGACTGTAAATTATTTAAATGACTACATCGGCGATACAACTAAACACTTCAGTAAAAATATGCTTATGGGTGCCAGAGGAAACTCAGGGGTTATCCTTTCACAGATTTTTAAAGGTTTTGCCAACAGTCTGTCCGGACTTCAGAAAGCAAATGTTATGGAAATAGCTGATGCTTTTGTAAATGGTTCCAGAATTGCCTATAAAGCTGTAATGAAACCGGTAGAAGGTACAATATTAACGGTTGCCAGAGAAATGGCTGATTATGGTAAATTTTATGTGGAAAGCAATCCTAAATGTACTATTGAACAGTATTTTGAACATATTCTTAAAATGGCTCAGGACTCTTTAGAAAGAACGCCTAATCTGCTTCCGGTGTTAAAGGAAGTCGGTGTTGTTGATTCTGGTGGAGCAGGTTTTCTGGCAATAATTGAAGGAATGAATTTATATCTGCAGAATAAACCGGTAAAATTATTAACCGGAAAACAATCAGCTCAAAGTACTGACAAAGGATACTGTGTTGAAGTGTCAGTAAACCTGAATGATTTATATAAAAGAGAATTTTCAAAAGAAAGATTAACCAGATCGTTAGGAAGAACATGTAATGACATAAATGTTATTAAAAACAATGATGAAGTAATAATTCATGTTCATACCAGCGCTCCAGGTGATATTATTAACACTGCCCACAGGTTTGGTTCCTTAGAAAAAGTTAAAATAGAAAAATACAGCAGTGCCAATGATGTGTGTTTCAGTTATGAAGAAGACCTGGAAGCAAAAGAGTATAGAAAATATGCTATTATCTCCGTTTGCAATGGTGATGGAATCAAAAAATTGTTTGAATCACTGAATGTTGATTATGTTATTCATGGAGGTCAGACAATGAATCCGGCCACAGAAGATTTTGTTAACATTCTTAATAAACTGAATGCAGAAAATGTCTTTATATTACCAAATAATTCAAATATATTTTTAGCTGCCAATCAGGCCAAAGATATTGTTGATGATAAAAACGTTTATGTACTTGAAACTACAAGTATTCCACAGGGAATAAGTGCCTGTATCAATTTTAATTCTGAACTGGATGTAGAAGAAAATATTGAGAATATGAATATGGGAATTTCTTCTGTCAGAACAGGAAGTGTAACTAAGGCAATCAAAGACACTACCTATAATTCTTTGGAGATTAAAAAAGACAATTATATGGGTATCAGTGAAAAAGAAGTTCTGGTGGCAACTGATGACCTGTTAGAAGCAACCTGTGCACTGCTGGATAACATAATTGATGAAAACTGTAGTTATATTACAATTATTTATGGCAGTCAGACGGATGAGGATGCAGCACAAAAGGTTTTGGATTATGCTGAAGAAAAACATGATTTAGAAGGTCAGTTAGTTAACGGACAACAGGATTTATATCCATTTATATTAGGAGTAGAATAATTGAAAGATTATTCTTTTCTTAACTATGAATAGCAGACTGACATCAAAAAGCAAAGAAAATTTACAGAAAATGGGTATTAGTGAATTAACTGATATCCTTTCATATTATCCATACCGTTATGAAGAAATAAAATATATTCCTTTTAAAGAATGGGAAAACGGTACTAAAATAATTATAGAAGCAACTATTACCGACCGACCGAAAATAAACTATTACAGAGGCCGAAATTCAATTCTATATTTAAATGTTGTAAATGAAGATGATTATTTCAGAGTATCTATTTTCAATCGGCACTGGCTGATGAAACTGCAGGTTAATGAGAAAATTACCATCATCGGGACATATGAAGGAAATAACAGAATTTTGGCCAATACTATAAATAACAGGCCATTAAAAGAGCAGGTTGGAATTAAACCATATTATTCTTTAAAGGATGGAATAAATGAGAGGTCTTTCATCCGACTTTTAAAACAGACTATAGAAAAATATAAAAATGAAATTTTAGACTTTATCCCGGAATACATCAGAAAAGAAAATAATTATTTATCAAAAAAAGAAGCAATTATTCAGATTCATCAGCCGGATAGTCAAGAATTACTGTTAAGAGCTATTAATACCTTGAAATATGAAGAGTTTTTAAAGTTTAATTTGATAATGGCTAAAAGGAAAAATGACGGTTTTATTAAAAACTCAAAATTTAAAAAAGTTTTTGATTTACAAAAAATTAAAGATTTTATCAACAGACTGCCTTTTAAACTTACTGATGATCAGAATAATGCCCTGCAGGAAATTTTTACTGATTTAAAAAGTGAAAAACAAATGACAAGACTGCTTCAGGGTGATGTCGGATGCGGTAAGACAATAGTTGCATTTATAACGATGTACGCCGCTGTACTGGCCGGAAAACAGGCGGCCATCATGGCTCCAACAGAAATACTTGTTAAGCAGCACTATAATAATATGATTAAATATTTTGATGAAATCGGATTAAAAATTGGTGTTTTATATTCATCACAGAGTCTTCAGGAAAGAAAGAATGTTTTAGAAAAGATAAAAAACAAGGAAATTCTACTAATTGCAGGAACTCATTCCCTATTTCAGGAAGAAGTTGAATTTAATGAATTGGGATTAATTGTTACCGATGAGCAACATCGTTTTGGAGTCAGACAGAGACAGTCATTTTTTTTAAAGGGTGAATATGTTGATATGCTGCTGATGTCAGCAACTCCAATTCCAAGAACCCTGGCAACTGCCCTGTATGGTGACTTAGATGTTACGACAATTTCACAAACTCCACATAAGGACAAAAAGATACATACAACTTTAATTAAACAGAATTCTTTTATTTCAAAAATTACTGAAATAGAAAGACTGCTGGACCAGGAAAATCAGATGTATGTAGTATGTCCGGCAATTGAAAAAGGAACTGAAAATGTCAGAAATGTTAATGATATATATCAAAACCTTAAAAAGCACTATCAGGGAAGATATCGCATAGGACTGTTACACGGTCAGATGGATAACGAGCAGAAACAGCTGGCTGAAGAACAGTTCTTTGATGGAAAGATTGATATTCTGGTCTGTACTACTGTTATTGAAGTAGGGGTAGATGTAAAAAATGCTAATATCATGGTTATATATGATGCCAACAGATTCGGACTTTCTCAATTGCATCAGTTAAGAGGAAGAATTGGCCGGGGAAAACAGGAAGGATATTGCTATTTGCTGACTTCATCAAAAGAAAATGAAGTAATTGAAAAACTGAATATCATTGCAGACAATGATGATGGTTTTATTATATCTTATTATGACCTGCAATTAAGAGGACCAGGAGATATATTGGGCTATCGCCAAAGTGGACTTCCTGCCTTTATATTAGGTAATATAATCAAAGACA
Organism: Erysipelotrichaceae bacterium; assembly: GCA_050950925.1. Classification (GTDB taxonomy): domain Bacteria; phylum Bacillota_I; class Bacilli_A; order Erysipelotrichales; family Erysipelotrichaceae; genus UBA1783. Next base: position 136,612 of record JBMNIN010000003.1, on the reverse strand, counting down.
GTGAGTTGTTAAATAATTCCTATTCTGAAGCCGGGAAGATAATTAATGACTTAAATAAATATCCTGTTATAGCTGATTATTTGAAACAGGCAGAAAATGAAAATGTTCTTATATCACAGGTATGATAGAATGATAAAAAGGAAGATTTGAAGATGAGTACAATTTATGAATGGTTAAAGAAAAATTATAATATCACTGTAAAAGACAGACAGATAATGGAAAATGCTTTTACTCATGCATCATATTTAAATGAAAATAGAGATTTAAAAGGATCTGATTATGAAAGAATCGAGTTTTTAGGTGATTCAATAGTCGGAATGTGGGTTGCCATCAATTTATACAATCATTATCCACCTATTGATGAAGGAAACATGACTACGATGAGAGCACAACTTGTCTGTGAAAAATCACTTGCCGGTTTTTTACGTAAATTAGATCTTGCCAAGTATATCAAAATAGGTGTCGGAGAAGAGAAAAGTGGAGCCAGAGACAGAAACTCCTTACTGGCTGATGTTTTCGAAGCTTTTATCGGAGCTGTTTATTTAAACGGCGGGATGAGTGATGTGGATAAAATCTTAAAAAATACCATTGATGTTATAGGGCATCCGGAATTTTCAGATATTAGAGACTATAAATCAAAATTACAGGAATATGTTCAATCAGATACCAGGGCGGTATTAAAATATGAATTGCTTTCTGAAAGTGGCCCTTCAAACAATCCTTTATTTGAAATAGGAGTTTATTTAGATGAAGTTTTGCTTGGAAAAGGAATTGGAAAAACAAAGAAAAAAGCTGAGCAATCAGCAGCTGAACAGGCATTAGGAAAGTTGGTAAAGTAAATGGATATTGAAATTATTTTAGAACAGATTAACTTAAGTCAAAAAACTCTCAGTCTTTTAAGTGAGGCTTTTTTGTGTCGACCTCAATTGGATAAGAAAAATAATCTGATTAAAATAAAAATAATTAACAAATGTTTTTTACCTTATCAGACTATAGAAGAATTGAGAACGAAATTATCTGATTTTCTAAAATTATCGGTAGAGCTTACTTTTAAAATAACTGATCAGAAGATTAATTCATCCGAACTGATAAGTTACGTTCAATATTATAATCAGATAAATAATACAGACTTAAATGTCATTCCGGTTGTTGAAAATGACAAAATATATATCAGTATAAAGGATAAAGAAATATTCAAATCATTAAAAAGATTTCTGACAGGATTAGGAGTAAAAAAAGAAATCTGTATAAATAACAAGGGAAATATTCAGGAAGATGAAATCATTATTAGGGCAGATAATAATTACTTTGAAACAGCAAGCGGAAAATATCAGAGTCAGTTTAAGGGAAATCGGGAAGATTACCTTTACGTTGCAATGAATAAAATAACACCTTCAAGCAGTAAAATTTTTTGCAGAGGAAAAGTATTTTCAACTGATGTCAAAAGTTTTACCGCTAAAAATGGTAAAAATTATACGATAGAACGATTTATTGTTACTGATTTCTATGACGCAGTTCTTGTTAAAAGATTTGTTACAAAGAGAATGAATGAAAACATAAAATTACCTGTTGAAAAAGGAATGTATGTTGAGATATATGGAGAAGTAAAATACGACAAATATGAAAACTGTAATGTTTTTGAACTGGATCTGATTGAAGAGATAAAAGATAATCCTTTCGTCAGAAATGATGATTATCCAGGAATGAAACATGTAGAATTACATGCTCATACTAACAGAAGTGAATATGATGGGGTTTCTGAAACAGAAGAAATTATTTCACAAGCTTTCAATTTTGGTCAGAAGGCAATTGCTATTACTGATAACAGTGTTGTGCAGGCATATCCATTAGCGCAACAGGCCCATAAGAAACTGGAAGGAAATAAATCTGATCTGGATTTTAAAATCATCTATGGAATTGATGTTAAGGTAGTTCCGGATAAATTAAATATTGTCTATAATCCAACAGATGAATTACTGACTGATAAGGAATACTGTGTTTTGGACTTGGAAACAACAGGCCTATCCACCAGATATGATCATATTATTGAGTTTGGTGCAGTTATTGTCAAAAAAAATACAATTACCGAAGAAAGGTTACAGCTATTTGTTAAACCGCCAGTTGATTTGCCAGCTTTTATTATCACCAAAACCAACATTACCAATGAAATGTTAAAAACTGCCTTACCAATAGAAAAAGTTATTGATAAAATAGTAAATTTTATTGGTGACAGGGTAATCGTTGCTCATAATGCTGATTTTGATTTTAATTTTATAAATGATAATTTAATAAAATTGAATCGAGAGCCATTAAAAAATATTTGTCTTGATACTCTTAATTTAGCCAGAGAAACAGTTAAAGATAGAAAATATTATCGTCTGGGAGTTATTGCCAATTATTTCGGTGTCGAATATGATGATAATGTTGCTCATAGAGCTGATTATGATGCTGAAGTTTTAGCTAATATCCTGGTAAGAATGCTTCCGACAATACCGGATTATGAGAAAATGACTTTTAATAAGCTGCAGGATGAGCAGCAGGAAGATATTTATAAAAAAGCCAGACCATATAGTGCTACCTTATTAGCAAAAAACAGGGCAGGTATTAAGGATATTTATGAAATTGTTACTTTATCTCATACTGATTATTTGACTTATTATGCCAAAGAAAATGCTAAAAAGATTGATTCAGATGTCTCTGCTGAACCAAGGATAATAAAATCTGAAATTGAAAAGAGAAGAAAGAATATATTGGTAGGAAGCTGTGATCAGTATTCTGAGCTTTTTGAAGTTGCCTGTAACAGGAGTCTTGCTGATTTAGAAAACTGCATGAAGTTTTATGATTATGTAGAAATACATCCTTTAGAAAACTATGAATATATGATTGAGAGTGGATCTTCATTTAATAAGGAGAGAATTAAAACAGTAATTGAAGATATTATTGAAGTTGCAGATAAATTAAAGAAACCGATTATTGCCAGCAGCAATCCTTACTATACTCATCCTTATCAGAAAATAGCCCGTGATATATATATAATGGGTAAAAGAATTGGCGGATTAAGACATCCAATGTATCCAATGAATAGAGAAAAACGCAAACTGTTTGTTTCCCCGGAACAGCATTTAATGACAACTCAGGAATTGCTAGATAGATTTGCCTGGACGAACAGAGCAGTTGAGTTTGTTATTAAAAATACAAATATGATTGCTGATATGATTAGTAAAGAATATCCAATTCCAGTTGAACTGGCAACGCCATCAATAGAAGGTTGTGATGTTGTGATAAAAGAAGAAATATATAAAAATGCTCATGATATATATGGTAATGTTTTACCGGAAATAGTATCTGATAGAATTGCAAAAGAATTATACAACGTTATTAATAATGGTTATTCAGTACAATATTATATTGCTCATTTACTTGTTAAACAATCAGAAGCTGATGGATATCCTGTCGGAAGCAGAGGTTCAGTCGGAAGCAGCTTTATAGCAACAATGGCAAATATAACAGAGGTCAACCCACTAGTTCCGCATTATGTCTGCCCAAAATGTAAATATTCTCAGTTTTTTACCAATAATGAGTATGCCAATGGTTTTGACTTACCAGCTAAAGATTGTCCTAAGTGTTCAACAGCTTTAAATAGAAATGGTCATAATATTCCTTTTGAAACATTTTTAGGGTTTGACTGTGATAAAGTACCAGATATTGATTTAAACTTTTCACCTGAATATCAGAGCATAGCGATGCAACAGGTCAAAGAAATATTTGGCAGTGACCATACATATCGAGCCGGAACAATTGGTACAGTCGCTCAAAAAACAGCATTTGGTTATGTAAAAGCATATTGTGAAGAAATGGAAATTAAATCTTTTTCGAAACCTTTTACTGAAGTCTTAGCTTCAATGTGTGAAGGTGTAAAGAGAACCACAGGTCAGCATCCTGGCGGAATTGTTGTTATACCAAAGGATAAAGAAGTTCATGACTTTACTCCTATTCAATATCCGGCTAACAATCCGTTCAGTGAGTGGAAAACAACACATTTTGCTATTGCCGATTTACACGATAACATTTTAAAACTGGATATTTTAGGACATGTTGATCCTACTTCCATAAGATTATTATCACTGTATTCTGGAATTCATTATTCAAAGGTTCCGATGAGTGATCCGGAAGTTTATAAACTTTTTTATTCAACTGATTCATTAAATATTAATGATCCTGATGGAATCTATCACGAATTAAACGGAGCGGCCGGATTACCTGAATTTGGAACACATAATAACAGAAGAATATTAGATAAAACAAAACCATCAACATTTAATGAATTGGTAGCCATTGAAGGAGTAACACATGGTACTGATGTCTGGGCAAATAATGCTGAAATTTTAATAGATGATGGTACATGTAACTTAAATGAAGTTATTTCCTGTCGCGACGATATAATGACCTATCTTATTTCTAAGGGGCTGGAAAAAATTACTGCTTTTGAAATTATGGAATCAGTAAGAAGAGGTAAAGGACTGAAGGACAGTTGGATCAAAACCATGAAAGAGCATGATGTACCCGACTGGTATATTGATTCATGTTTGCTGATAAAATATATGTTCCCTAAAGCACACGCTGTGGCTTATGCAATGAATGCTGTAAGAGTAGGATGGTATAAAGTACATCAGCCGGCAGCTTATTATGCTGTTTATTTTTCCGTGAGATGTGATGCATACGATATTGAAACAATGATTCAGGGAAAACATGCAATATATAATCGTTTAAAAGGTATTAAAGATCGAGAAGATAAGGGCGAAGAATTAAGTAAAAAAGAAGAAGATCTGATACTTGTCTTAGAAATAGCTCTAGAAATGTACGTCAGAGGATATCATTTTAATAACATTTCTTTAGAAAAATCACAAGCAACTAATTTTATTATTGATCCCGATGACAAGTTTGGTTTAATACCTTCATTCACCAGTATTGATGGACTTGGAGCAGCAGTTGCTTATTCTATCGTTGAGCAACGGGAAGTACAGAGTTTTATTTCTAAAGAAGATTTATTAAAACGAACATCCGTCAACAATACTCAAATTGCTGCTTTAGAAAGAATGGGAGTACTGGATAATCTGGCTGAAGAAAATCAATTATCATTATTTTGAAGGAGTGTATAAAAATGACTTATATTTGGGCACATAGAGGTGCAAGTGCCTATGCACCGGAAAATACTTTGGAAGCTTTTCAGCTGGCTATAGATCAAAAAGCTGAAGGAATTGAACTGGATGTGCAATTGACTAAAGATAATACTGTAGTTGTTATTCATGATGAAACAATTGATCGAGTCAGCGATAACAAAGGATTTGTAAAAGACTATACCTATGAAGAATTAAAACAGTTTAACTTTAATAATAAAAATAAGAACTATCCATTTTGTAAAATTCCTACTTTAGAAGAGGTATTACAACTTTTAAAACCGACAAATCTGGTTTTAAATATTGAACTTAAAAATTCAGTATTTGAATACGAAGGGCTGGAAGAAAGAGTTCTGGAACTGGTGAGAAAACATCAGATGGAAGATAGGGTTATTTATTCTTCTTTTAATCACTATTCGCTGGTAAAACTGTTAAAGTTAAAACCTGATGCTGATTGCGGATTTTTACATTCAGATAGAATTATTGGTATGGCTGAGTATGCAAGAAGTTATAACGGCAAATATTTGCATCCGGCATACTATGTATTACTGGACCAAAATTATTTAATTGATGCAAAAAAGAATGATTTGCTGATAAATACCTGGACGATAAACGATCCAATTTACATATATGCAGCCTTACAAGCAAATGTAAATGCTATAATAACCAATTATCCGGATAAAGCACTGCTGGTCAGAGAGGATTTTTTAAAGGAAAAAAATGAAAATATATAAGAAATACTTGATATATTTATAGAAATGAAGTATTATACCTGACTTCCGTCGTTTTGCCCAAAACCTAGTACTCTGAATTAATTAATATGGAAGAATTAAACAAATTATCAATCTCATTTTTAGTAAGAACAAGTGCGTCAAGATTGATAATTCCTGTCACAGAACTTATCTTTTCATTGACATATTGGTTGCTGGACAGATTGATAAAAGTTCCATCACCTTTATCAACAACACGGAAATCTCTAATGAAATTGATAATATCATAGGAGCTGACCTTGTTGGAAAAACACTTAATTTCTAGAACGCGAAGAAGAAACAAACAAAGGTAACAGATAAGAAAGTGACCGTAGATTGTTTCTTTTTTCTGTACAAAAACAGGTCTTCCGTCAAGCATTGATTTTGTTATTCTAAATGATTCTTCAATCTTCCATAAATTATGGTAGGTTTCATATACTTCAACAGGCTGCATATTAAGTTCTGAAGTAACAATCATATTGTATCCGGCATATTCCATATCTTCATCAATAACTGCCTGATCAATTTCAAAAACGGGTTTCACTTTTTTACCACTTGAATCCTTATTATTCACCTTGATATATTTGGCTGCTTCACCTATTTCTTCTTTGGTAAGTTCTTTATATGAAAGATGTTTTTTGGCTTTATCAACCATTTTAAGTATTTCCAATCTTTGTTTTTTTGCCAGTGACGGATTGTAAGATACAATTCTTCTTTCTTTAACAGAAAACTTTCTTGTAACAGTCTTATTGGTTTCAGGGTCAACCTCATCAAATTTATATTCAAAAGAGTCAACACATGATTTTAATCTAAACTTAATAGAATTATCTTCATTATAAAAGTCTTCAAAAACATTAGCGCTGTTTTCTAATAAAACCCATTTTTTCTCAGCCTGACTGATGTTTTTGCCACGAATAGACTTAGAGAATATGTAACCATCATTACCTTCAATAGCGGCAGCATAGATGTTTCTGGCACAGTTAAGTCCCTTATCAGCCACTTGTACTGTTTTTCCCGTTACTTTATATCGCTGTTTCATTTCTTCTATTACTTTTCGAATATAAGGTTTTTCAGATTCATTTCCAGGATACATCTGCATAGCTAATGGAATAAGGTCAGAATCTAAAAGCAGAGCCTGACCAATAACAGGTTCATTGCGCTTTTCTTTTGAAACACCTTTTTGTTTATCATCTTTAGAAATATCGATTTCAAAGTAATAGTTGGTACAGTCAAAGAAAACTCTGGAATAGTCTCTTTTATAATATTGATTAAGACAATGGTTAAAAAGTTCAATGTATTTTTTATAGTTTTCTCCTATAAAGTTTAGTCCGTCATAAACCTGATCTTCAGAAATATCTGAAGATTCAAAAAGTTTTGGGAATACACTGGAAACCGTCTTTGATTTTGAACAGGGGCAGATTGCCCTGCAGTAGATAAGTTGGGCCATCATATCAAAAAGACTGAATTGAAATTGTTTAGCTGATGCAAGAATGTCGACAGTTTCTTTAACACCTAACTCATCAATTAAGGATGAAAGCAGAAAGTAACCGACATTTTTTTCAACATGTTTAGTAAAAGCCCGTGGTCTGGTTTCATCTAAAAATTCAGCTTTTCTTTTTTCATTCATTTGATTTACCACTTCTTTAAAATGGGTAACAGGGTCAGTAATCTCATCAGAAATAAGTTCATGAACATAACCAAAAGATTTAACACTTCTATTTCTGGATTCTTTAAGATCTTTATCCCAATAAGATTCATAAACCTGAAGATAGATACCATTTTTCTTTTTATCCTGTCTAAGGAAATAAGCCATAAGAACCTCCTATTCACAAAGTACCATGTAGTACCATTATTATAACACGTCTTAAAAATTTATTAAATATTTTTTTAGTCGATTTTTAATAAAAAAACATAAAAAAACACTGATTTTCAGCGTTTTCAATAGAATTTGTTGCTTATATTTAAAATATTCAATTATTAACCAAATGACTGCTTCCGAACTTTCATGGTACTACGACGGAAAACGGGATTTTTTAAAGGAAAAAAAGTTACTATTCAGCGACAAATAATATATTGAATAAAAAAATGGTCTAACTTTTAAATTAATAAGTAGACCATTATTTAAATTGATGATAGAAAAGTAGATAGAAAATTAATTGTTAAGTATTTCTATCATTTTTTCTAATGGGTTTTCTTTCCTTAACCTAGAGGTCTCAATAATCGTTAGTGCACTAGTATAATAATTAGCAGTGTCTAAATTATTGTTTTGTCCAGATACTTTAAGTTTGGTTTTGCCTTTTCTAATACTTCTTTCAGCTAAATTATTGTCAAAAGGCACCTTAAAATCATACATAAACAATAAATGTTCCTGTTTATATTCAAGCATCCTTCTAAATAGTTTTATATGTGCTGGTTCATATTTCTTGGCAATATTTGGATTTTCTTTATCATATTCAGATAATGCCTTTTGTAATATCGATGTATACATTTCTTCATATCTACTGATTTTTTCTTTTTCAAATGAATCTATACCATCCTTAACATATTGCTTTCTTTCATGCAGTATCTGTTGTAATAGCGACTTCATACTTTGACAATACTTATCGTGATATTGCTCAATACCGGCTTTTAAATATCTTAAGATGTGAGCGTTACATTCTACATGTATCGGATTATCAAGACTATAATATGGTTTGAAATGATCGTGAACAAGATAGTTATTAAATCCTTCCAATAACTTTATTGTGCCAGTTTCTTTATCTGATCTTTTATCCGTCACCAAATAATATGAGGCATCTTTAGTTGACAGAGTATGTAACCATTTGGTTTTCCCATTTACTCTCCAACCTGATTCATCAACACCTAATACATCTGAATTTAAAATGTCAATTAAAACAGACTCTCGATACTTTTGACTTTTTACAGCTAACTCTTTTTGCCAATTGCAGATTGATGAGGGTTTTATATTAATTTGATTATTACTAAAAACACTGATAACTTTACTTAATCTATCTAAAGCTATACATCCGTGATTATGTAAATATAAAGTCACTGCTTTAATTTTGTTTGAATAAGTAACAGGATTAACGGCGTATTTACTTTTCTCTTGTTCAGTTAATACTTCTAGGTTTGTTTTATTGATATGATATCTGGTTTCAGTAATTGTCCTTTTAAAAGTTAAATCAATTTCCTGAGTAACATAGTAAAGGATATTATTGTTTTCATCTCTTACTTCCTTTGCACCTGTCGGAGCCTTGTCAACGTATCTGTCAATAATCACATCGGCAGTTTCATTCAAAACTGAAAAGCTGCCTTTATGACCTTTCTGTCCGCCTCTTTTCAAACCTGATTTTTCTCTGGTATTACTGATATGACGGCTGAACAAATCACTTGAAGGCGGTAAATTTGAATTGGTCGAATTGGCTTTATAGCCCTTTTTCTTCTTTCTTTCCTGTTCGATTATTTTTTCCAGGATTCTTACCTTATTAATTAAATCAGTATTTTCTTTATGCAGTTCTTCATTTTCTCTGACAACTTCATCAATGTCTTTTTTTATTTCATCTATCTCTTTGCCGATATCCTTTATAATTTCATCGGTTGTCTTTTCTTTTTCGCTTTTTTCCCTGTATCTGAATTGCAGGGATTTATAATCAACAGTCAGGCATCTGTACCTGAACTTCAGATTTACATTTTCATCCTTCAGTTTATAAATGGCAGCCTGATATATGCGTTCTCTTTCCCTGGCTTTATTCAACTGTCTGTTTAAGGCTTCCAGAGTTTCTATCAGACCGCTGTCAAAATAAACTTTATTTTTTAAATATCTTTCCGGACTCAGTTTTGAATTTAAACGCATGTCAACAGCCGCCCCTTTCTTTACAGTTATATTTTACCACAGGTTTTTAAGATAAAATTGTGGATAACTTTTGACTGCCGAAATTATAAAAAAGGATATTTCAGCTGATAAATAAGCCGCATAAAGACGTTTGGAGCCTTTCTGCAGGCATAATATGATTTCAGTTTAAATATATCCTTTGTTTTTTTCCGGTGTCAGTTAATCTGTCTTTGATTAATGGGACCTGTCATTTTCTTTGAATTTTATTCATTTTGTGGATAAAACCTCTTGACAGGTTTTTTTCTCGCTGAATAGTAACGAAAAAAATGAAAATATATAAGAAATACTTGATATATTTATAGAAATGAAGTATTATAACCATAGCAAGGAGCGAGTAATCGCTCCTTATATATTGCTTTGGAGGGAAAATGTTAAGTATTCAAAAAATTGAAAGTCTGATTAAACCAATATTAGAAGCCAATAACATTGGAAAATTTAAAATTTCAAAAAAATCCGGTAAGATTCCGACTTTAGAAATCTGTATTAAGAAAAATGATGGAGAAACTGATCTGGATACCTGTGAAATTATTTCCAATCTGATTTCTGATTTATTGGATCAGTATGATGATTCTAATCAATCTTACATGTTAGACGTCTGTTCATTTGGCGCTGAAGAAGTACTTGAAAATAAAGATGAGATTTTTGACCATATTGGCGATTATGTTCATATAGAATTAATAAATCCTGCAAAGGGAATTGATTCAATTGATGGTACACTTGCCGATTTTAAAAATGATGTTTTAAATATAGATTATTTTGTTAAAGGTGTTAAAAAGCAGGTAACTATTAATTATGAAAATATTAAATTAATAAGATTAGCTGTAAGATTATAAGAGGAAAAAGTTATGGATTTAAAGAAAATTATTAATGCAATCAGTTCAATTGAAGAAAATAATAATATTTCAAGTGAAGTTATTGTTGATGCTTTAAGTGAGGGATTAAAGACAGCTTATTATAGATTTATAGATGTTAAGAAAGATTCCAATTTACCTAAACCGAAATTAAGAGTAGATATATCTAAGAAGGGTGAAATCAAACTATATCATATTAAGACAGTTGTTGAAGAAGTTAATGATGATGAATTGGAATTAGCATTAAATGAAATAGGTGATATTTATCCCGATGCTGAACTTGGTGATGAAATCGAAGAAGAAGTAAATATAAAAAACTTTGGAAGAAAAGAGATTTCAAATCTTAAGAATGTATTTACCCAGAAAATTAAGGAAGCACATAAGAAAAACCTTCTTGATAAATACAAGGATAAAGTTGATGATATTGTTAATGCAGTAGTTGAATCGGTAGAAGATAAGTTTGTATTAGTTAAAATTGATGATTCTGATTTAGCATTATTGGCTCAGAGAGAACAGATTCCTTATGAGAAATATTATGATGGACAAAGGCTGAAAGTTATCATCAAAGAAGTCAGTGATAAAACCAAGGGTGCTCCAATTACAGTATCAAGAGCTTCTAAAAACCTGGTCAAAAGATTATTTGAACAGACCGTTTCTGAAATTTATGATGGAACAGTTGAAATTAAGGGAATTGCCAGGGTAGCAAACAGCAGAACCAAAATGGCTGTATACTCAAAAGATCCTAATGTTGATGCTATTGGTTCATGTATAGGTAACAGAGGTTCAAGAGTATCTGCTGTTATTTCAGAGATAAGACAACAGGATAATTCTTTAACTCAGGAAAGTATCGATATTATTGAATGGTCTGACGATTACATTGAATATATCAAAAATGTTATGAAGCCGGCAAATATTATTGGTGTCATTCCAAAAGACGATATAATTCAGATTGTAGTTGAAGATGATCAGTTATCACTGGCAATTGGTAAAAAAGGAATTAATGCCCAACTGGCTTCAGAATTACTGGCTAAAAAAGTTGATATTAAAACATCAACTGCTTTAGAAGAGGCTGGAATTGACTGGCAGAGCGAAATGGCACAATATATTGCCAAAGAAAAAGAAAAACGTTTAAGAGATGCTGAAAGAAAAGCAGCTGAATTAGCTAAAGCTGAAGCAGAAAGAAAAGCCAAAGAGTTAGAATTATATCTGCAGCAGAAAGCTTCAGAAACTGAAGAAGAAATTGAAAAAGAAGATGAAATTGCTGATTTATATGAAGAAGCAGTTGAAATTGATATAGAAACAGATAAAAATGCTGCTGATGAAAAAGTTGAAGAAACAGTTAAAAAAGAAGAAACTGTTGAAGAAGCTATTGAAGAAACCGACGAAGAAATTGAGCTTCGTAAAGCAAAAATCGCTGCCAGAGCTGCTAAATATGTTTCTAAATTTGAGAGTTTGGCTGATGCTAAGAAAGATTCAGATGATGAACATTCAACTTCAAGAAGAAAAAAGAGAGAAACTAAAGAAGAAATTGAAGAAAGAGAACATAAAGAAAGGCTTGAACAGCTTAAAAAACAGGAATATGAAATCAAACCCGAATATACTGATGAAGAATTGGCAGAGTTTGAAAATCCTGATGAAGATTACTGGTATTACGACGACATTGACTTTGATGAGTATGATGAGTTCTATGATGAAGAATAAACTTGAAAACTAAAAAAATACCTATGAGAAAATGCATCATAACTAATGAGCGTTTTCCAAAAAAGGAACTGATCAGGATAGTTAGAACTCCTGAAAACGAAGTCATTGTCGATTTAACCGGAAAAAAGAATGGAAGAGGTGCTTACCTCAAAAAAGATAGAGAAGTGTTTGAAAAAGCAAGAAACAGTAATCTTCTTGCCAAACATCTTGAATGTGAAGTAAAAGATACTGTTTATGATGAATTAGATTCATTGTTATAATTTAGATGAAAGGTGGTGCATTTATGACAAATAAAAAATCGAATAGAAGAAAGAATAACAGCAATAAAAAGTACAACAGGAATTACACCAAAAGAAGTGAGAATGCCAGGGATTGTGCTTATCAGGAAGGCATCACAGTTAAAGAATTGGCAGAAAAGATTAATAAATCGCCAGCTGATATCATAAAGTTCTTATTTATGCTGGGTAATATGTATACTGTTAATACATCTTTAGATGATGATACAATCCAGCTGATTGCCTTAGAATATAAAATCAATATAACTAAGGAAGAAGTAGTTGACTCAAATTCGCTGGAAGATGATATTGAGGATAAGCCTGAAGATTTACAACCACGAGCTCCAATTGTAACTATTATGGGACATGTTGACCATGGTAAAACAACGTTACTTGATTTTATTAGAAAAACAAATGTTACAGCTGGAGAATTTGGCGGAATTACCCAACATATTGGTGCTTATCAGACAACCGTTAATGGACAGAAAGTTACTTTTTTAGATACTCCGGGACATGAAGCTTTTACCGCTATGCGTTCCAGAGGTGCAAAAATGACTGATATTGTAGTTGTTATTGTTGCTGCTGATGATGGTGTTATGCCTCAAACTAAAGAAGCAATTGACCATGCGCGGGCAGCAGATGTACCTATTATTATTGCCATAAATAAAATTGATAAACCCAACGCAAATGTGGACAAAGTCTATAATGAATTGGCGGATTATGGACTGATTCCTGAAGAGTGGGGAGGAAATACAATGTTTACCAAAATTAGCGCCAAATCTGGAGAAGGTATTCAAACATTGTTGGAAATGATTCTGTTATTATCAGAAGTATTGGAACTTAAAGCCAATCCCGCTAAACTGGCAACCGGTACAGTAGTAGAAGCAAAACTGGATAAAGGAAGAGGTCCGGTAGCAACCCTTTTAGTTCAAAACGGAACTCTTAATTCAAGTGACTGCCTGGTAGTTGGTTCAGCATTCTGCCGTATCAGAAAAATGACCGATGACAAAGGTAAGGAAATTAAAACTGCCAGACCTTCAATGCCTGTAGAAATTATTGGCCTGTCAGATGTTCCTGAAGCTGGTGACCATTTTAAAGTATTTGAGGATGAAAAACGTGCCAGAACTGTTGCTGATAACAGGGCACAGGCAAAAATTGAGCTTGAAAGAAGATCGACCGGTTTATCGTTTGATGATATAGCTACAAAAATAAAAGAAGGAGACCTTCAGCAACTTGATATTATTATTAAAGCTGATGTTGCCGGAAGTGCAGAAGCAGTTAAAGATTCAATGGAAAAACTTACCAATGAAGAAGTCAAGATTAGAGTTTTAAGAGCAGCTGCCGGTGCAATAACCGAATCAGATGTAATGCTGGCATCAACTTCAAATGCAATTATCTATGGATTTAATGTCAGACCTCATGCTGCAGTTAAAAGAATGGCTGAAGAAAATAATATTTCTATCCGTCTTCATAATATAATCTATAAAGCATTAGAAGAACTTGAGTCAATTATGAAAGGTATGCTGGCACCAGTCTATGAAGAAGTTGTATTGGGTCAGGCAACAGTACGGCAATTGTTTAAGGTCAGCAGAATTGGTACTATAGCCGGCTGTTATGTAGATGATGGTATCATTAAAAACAATTGTGGTGTCCGATTAATCAGAAATGGTGTCGTTGTTTATACAGGTAAATTAGGTTCTTTACAAAGATTTAAAGATAATGTTAAAGAAGTAAAAAGCGGTTATGAATGCGGTTTAACTATTGAAAGATATAATGACATTAAAGTTGACGATGTTATTGAAGCTTTCGAAGATCAGGAAGTAAAGGATTAAAATATGTCATTAAAAAAAGAACGTCTTCAATCTGAAATATTACGATACCTGACCATTATTATAAGAGACGATGTTAAAGATTCCGGCATCGGATATGTTACCATTACTGATGTAATACTGAATAATGATAGTTCTATTGCTAAAGTATATGTTACTTTTTTAGATAAGTATCAAAAAGACGATTACCGTTTGGCTGCTTTAAATAAAGCTAAGGGTTTAATCAGAAGTAAACTGGCAAAGAAACTGAAAATAAGAAAATGTCCTGAAATAATCTTCGTTTTGGATACTTCACTTAAAAATGCCAACCGCATAGACGAAATAATCAATCAACTAAACAAGAAAGAAGAGATGTAGTGATGTATAAATCTCTTCTTTTAATATCAACTTGTATGGTATAATATCTTTAGTGTTATTATATGAAGAATGAATATGTATTAGGTATTGGAGCAGCAAATATAGACATAAATGGTCGCAGTAAGCAATCAATAGTTTTTACATGACTCCAATCCTGGTTATATGTCTATTTCTGTAGGTGGGGTTACAAGAAATGTCTTGGAAAATTTAGCAAGAATTGGTTATCCATGTAAAATTATTACCGCTATTGGTGATGATAATAATGGTAAATTTATAAAAGATTATTCAACAAAGGCAGGAATTGATTTTTCTTGTGCCCTGACAGTTAAAAATGAAAATTCTTCTTCTTATTTATGTATTTTAGATGAAAAAGGAGAAATGTACATATCGATAAGTGATATGCATATTGTTAATAATATAACAATTGATTATTTAAAAAAAATGGAAGATATTATTGAAAAGGCAAAAATTATTACTGTTGATCCCTGTCTTAATGAAGAAGTGCTGGACTATATCTGTCATAAATTTTCTAATAAAAAAGAAATATTCTGTGATCCTGTCAGCACAGCCTATGCCAAAAGAATAAAAAAATATCTGCCTTATATTCATACAATCAAACCAAATAAGATGGAACTGGAGATATTATCAGATTATTGTATCAGCAGTCATCAGGATGTTGTTGAAGCTTGTAAAATTTTAATAAAAAAAGGTATAAAAAGAGTTTTTGTATCTCTTGGTAAAGCAGGTTGTTTATATTATGATTATTCAGGTAATTGTCATGCCAGAGCTTTTAAAGAAGTTGATATGGTTAATGCTTCAGGAGCAGGTGATTCCTTTATGGCTGCAGTTATTTACAGCTATGTTAATAATTTTGAAATTGAAAAAACACTTGATTATGCCTTAGCAGCTGGAATTATCGCCATTAGTAACGAGAATACAATAAATCCGGATATGGGTTTAGATAAAATTGAAGAAATTATTTCTAAAGAAAGAGGTTAATATGAATTTGAAAAGTTATTTAAGTATTACAGATGAAATAGCACAGGCTATCAAAGAAAGCCTGCCAGTTGTGGCATTAGAGTCTACAATACTTTCTCATGGTATGCCTTATCCTGAAAATTTAGAATTTGCCCGTAATGTAGAAATGACAGTTAGAGAGGCAGGAGCAATACCTGCAACCACGGCTATCATTGATGGTAAGTTAAAAGTAGGTTTAACAACTGATGAACTGATGCTGATGTGTAAGGCTGAAAATGTGGGAAAAGTTTCAAGAAGAGATGTAGCAACGTATATAGCTACCAGACAAAATGGAGCAACTACTGTCGCTACGACAATGTTAATAGCAGCAATGGCAGAAATTCCTGTTTTTGCAACCGGCGGTATTGGTGGTGTTCATAGAGGAGCACAGGAAACAATGGATATTTCAGCGGATTTACAGGAATTAGCTCATACCAATGTAGCAGTAGTAGGAGCAGGATGTAAGTCAATTCTTGATATTGGTCTGACATTAGAGTATCTGGAAACCATGGGTGTTCCTGTTTTAGGTTATAAAACAAATGATTTTCCAGCATTTTATACTGTTAAATCAGGTTTTAATGTCGATTATAATCTGCCAGATGCTGAAACAGCTGCAAAAATCATGAAAACAAAATGGGATTTAGGATTAAATGGCGGAATACTGATTGCTAATCCTATTCCACAGGAATATTCATTGGATTTTGACAAAATGGAAGCGGTAATTAATAAAGCATTATTATTGGCAGATGAAAAAGGGATAAAAGGTAAAGAAACAACTCCATTTTTACTGGCTAGTGTCAAAGATATGACAAAGGGAAAATCTTTCGCCAGTAACCTGCAACTGGCCTACAACAATGCCAGGGTAGCCAGTGAAATTGCTGTAGCATATGCTAAACTGAATAAAGACTCATAAGAGTTTTTATTTTATTTACATTTATAAATATTAGTGATATATTTTATTTAGATAATGACTAATTAAAAAAATAACAAATCAGAAATGATAAATAAACTTAATTATTATAGTATAATCAATCTAGGATAGATATAAAATTTAATACTTTGGATACGTTTCGGTTTATAAAAAAAACAGTATTATTATCGAATTTAATATGTGTTATCAAATTAAAAGCTAAAAACTCATATCAAAAATCGCTGAATGTTAAAATAATAATTACTGATTTTATTAGTGTGATTGTCTAACGCAAAAGGAGGGAAGAAGTTAAAAAGTAATAATGTTTCTTGTTTTAAGTAGAATATTATAGTATCTGGCAGTTACTATCTATTATTGGTATTGTGTTTAATTTAAAGGAGACTAAACAACATGAAGAAAATAATTAAATTAATACTTATAATTTCAGATTGTTGACAAACAGGCTTTTTTTGAAAAGGTCTGTTTTCATTTGACCTCAAAATTATAGATTGCTGGAGATTATTGGTAAAATTTAACCAAAAAACAAAGAAAAGGACTGATTATTGTCCCTCCAATGGTCTAATAATGCCATCTTTTTCATGTTATGACATGAGAAAATCATCAGCGCCTGATGCTGATTCTTTTTGAGCCCTTTTAATCGGGTAAACCTCAAACCATGATTCTCCTTATTGTCCGCAAACACTCTTTCGATTGTCTGTTTTCTTTTCGGATATATTTCTTTCCATAACCGGCTTTTCCTAAACAGGTTGGCCTGTTCTCTATATTGTTCCCAGACATGTCTGATTATCAGTTTTCTATCTGATTTTGTACACTTGTCCTTATAAGGGCAGCCTGCACAGCTTTCACATGCCTTGTAATGCCTGTATCCATTTCTTGAAGTGGTACTGTATTTCAATACACAGCCCATCGGACAGATATAAATGTTTTCCTGTTCATCATAGATAAATTCATATTTTCTGAAGTATCCTTTTTTAGTCATCGGTCTGTGATATGGCACTATTATTTTTTGGTTATTTTCAGTTATTGTTTTACATATTGCCGAGTTGTTGTATCCGGCATCCAAACAGATGTTCTTCACTTCATCCCGATATTTTTCACTTAATACATTATAGGCTTCAAAGAAACTTACTGAATCATGGATATTACCTGGTACAGTTACAGTTGTCAGCACAAATCCGTTACCGTCACAGAATGTCTGATGACTGTAGGCAAACATCTGTTCTCTTTCACCTTTATGATACAGACCGCTTTCCGGATCTGTTTTTGATTCTTTGATATTCTTTTTCTCTGTTACTTCTGTTTCCTGACCGTTTTCATCAAAGACTGTTTCTGTTTTAACCAGACTTTCAAACTCTTTTTTACCATGCGCTTTTCTATCTTCATTTATTTCTTCCAATAACTGTTTTTCATATACTTTCCTGGTAAGCTCAACTTCCTTGTTTAAGGATTTTCTTTTATTGGCGCAGGCTTTCTGATGGGTGGAATCTCCATACACTGTTTCCAGGTTTATCATTCTTTTTGTATATGCCTGTCTTATTATCTCATCAAATATCTTCTCAAAGACTTCACTGTCTCCATATCTTCTGATATAGTTCTGACTCCAGGTTGAATAGTCCGGAACCTTGTCTTCAATTGATAATCCCAGAAACCAGCGATAGGCCAGATTTACCTCTATTTCTCTACAGGTTCTTCGCATTGAATTATAACCAAACGTGTAGTTGATGAAAATCATTTTAAATAATACTACCGGGTCGATACTTCTTCTTCCTGTCGGTGCATACAAATCTTCCACTTCTTCATAAATAAAGTCCCAATCTATCGACCTTTCCAGTTTTCTTACCAGGTGGTCTTTTGGAACTACTTCTTCTATACTTCTCAGCATCATACTGTTATCCTTGATGCTGCTTCTACTCATTGTCATAGCTTTTTTCTCCTTTCCAGCACCTTTATTTTAACATTTTTCACGCAAATTAAAAAGCAGACAAAACTGTTTTTTTGCTGAAAAAGAGATTTTTGTCTGCATATTTATTCTATCACACTTTAATTTACTTTTATATATAAAAACGACAATTCTTTTTCAAATTGCCGTTTGTCAACAGTCTGAAATTAATACTTATAATTTCTTTTATATTTACTACACTAATAGGTTGTGATAAAAAAGAAATCAATCTTGAACCTATCGATGAAAGTGAAATCGCTGAATATTTAGCAGGAAAAGACTCTGTTTTAGATAATGGGGAATTCACTGGCACTTACAGTATAATTTCAAGAACATGTGACAAAAAGACTGACGATCTTGTTGTAAAATATAACGGCAGTTCAAAATTGTTTGATTATGAGGCTAAATATCATGTTTATTCAACAGCTACAAAAAATGGCTGGGTAATAGATAAGTTTGATATTGTTGAAAGTGTTTATAATCTGAAGGAAATAACTCCCAGCATGCTTAAAGACTTACTGGAAGGGGCAGATAAAAACGTTACTGATGATATGAGTGGTATTTATTCACTTGTTTCTAAAGAAGTAGAAGATAACTTAGTAAAGTTTGTAGTAAGATTTACCGCTGATAATGGGAAATACAGTGCCGAATATAGTGGAGAAGCAGTTATTGAAAACGGCAAACTTGAATTACAGAAAGTAGTAATAAATGAGGTTCCTGCTGGAGATTCTGGTGAAAAACTATTAAGTAATAACTACGATCCGAATAAAAAAAGCAAAAGATTACGGTTATAAGGCTCCATCAAAACCTTCTGTTCCTGACAGCTATACTGATTTGGCCAAGTTTATTGAAAAAGAAAAATCTGTTGTTGTAACAAATATTAAACATATAAAACATGTGAGCGGGACAATTAATAAATATGAAGTAACTTTAGAAAAACGCTATAAATATGTTAAAGACGTTGAAGTATGGCATATGACCATAGCTTTCACCATTGGTGGTTATGCATTTGGTGGTAGTAGTAAAATCTCAGGTACTACAAAATCTAACTTTGAAGGTGTTTATGTCAATAAGTCAAATGGAAGTTATATCATAATGCACGAAAACTGGAAAATTGAATTACATGAGTTCTATGTTGTTGATGGTCAACTGAAGGAAATTGTTCTAAAAGAGTATCACAGTATTTCCAATACTAATATGACCTGGAAAAACAGAGATAAAATTTTCAAAAGTGCCTGGACTGACGGTGCAGAACCTGAAAGTTTTTCTGTAATAATACTTTCTATCAATGAACTGAAACTGAATGCTAAAATACTGTCTTCAAAATCAGGAGATATATTTGTAAAAGTACCTGAAAAGTAATTGAACTGTTATTATTACTGATAAGGGAGGAAAATTATTTTGAAAAAAATTGTTAAATTTATTTTTATAGTTTCTTTAATATTTACCGGCTTAATTGGATGTAATAAAGAAATAAATCTTGAACCTATTGCTGAAAGTAATCTCGCAGAATATTTAAAAGGGAAAGATCCTGTTTTGGATAATGATAACTTTAGCGGTTTTTACAGTATAGTATCAAGAACCTGTGATAAAAAAACTGATGACCTTATTGTCAGTTACAACGGCAACTCAGAACTGTTTGACTATCAGGCAAAATATCACGTTTATTCAACAGCCACAAAAAATGGCTGGGTAATAGATAAGTTTGATATTGTTGAAAGCAATTATAATATGAGAGATATTTCTCCTAGTATGTTTAAAGATTTACTGGAAGGAGTAGACAAAAATGTAACTATGAGCGGCATTTATTCACTTGTTTCTAAAGAGTTGCAAGACAATGTTATAAAATTTGTTGTCAGATTTTATTCGGATAATGGAAAATATAATGCTGAATATGAAGGTGAAGCTGTTATTAAGGATGGTAAGCTTGAATTACAGAAGATAGTAATAAATACGATATCTGATGATGATTCTGAAGGCGGTTCTTCAGATGATGCCACAATAACATTAAGCAATAATTATGATCCAAACAAAAAAGCAGCAGATTATGGTTATAAAGCTCCAGCCAAACAAAAGTTTAATGATACTGAAAGAGAAGTTGCATATTTCATTGAAGATATTAAACCGGGTGTTGTGGTTACAAATGTAGAAATGATAGATGCTTCTAAATTTAATGTTACCTATGAAAAGCGCTATAAATATGTAAAAGATGTCTATTACCATTATTTCAGGCTGCATTGGGACGGAGGAGCTTACAGCGTTATAGACAGTAAACTCATAAAAACTACTACAAATTCAAATTTTGAAGGTGTTTATGTCAATAAAACTAATGGAAGCTATATTATAATGCATGAAAACTGGAAAATTGAATTACATGAATTCTATGTTGTTGACGGACAGTTGAAGGAAATTGTTCTAAATGAATATCACAGTATTTCCAATACTAATATGACTTGGAAAAACAGAAAGAAAATTTTCAAAAGTGCCTGGACTGACGGGGCAGAACCTGAAAGTTTTTCTGTAATTATTTTATCTATAAATGAAATGAAATTAAATTCAAACATACTGTCTTCCAAATCCGGAGACAAGTTTGTAAAAGTACCTTAAAAACACAAAAGAATCTATTTCAGTCATCAATAGATTCTTTTTTTGTTGGTTTAAATAGTTGTACTTTTTTGTAGTTTCTTAGCATTAACTGGAAGTTTTTTCTGCATTTATAGGTATGATATATATCAGCCAGCAGTTTCTTAATATTATCACGTTCGGTATTTCCATCATTACTGCATCCTGACTCTACAATTGGTATTTTCAAATCAGCAGCCGTTTTAGAAATATCATTTTCATAAGCATAAATTAAAGGTCTGATCAGATTGATATTCATTTTTGATAAATATATGTCTGGTAAAAATGTTGCCAGCCGACCTCCATGAATCATATTCATGAACAGGGTTTCCACAGCATCATCAGAATGATGACCAAAAGCAACTTTATTGCAACCATATTTTTTTGCGGCATCGATTATTGCTCCTTTTCTGAGTTTTGCGCATAAAGAACATTCAAATTTTCCTTCTTTGGTTAAGTGAAGTCTTAAGATTTCATTTATTTGAGTAGGATATTTGATAATTTCTAAATCAAACTGTCTGAAATATTCAATAAGTTTATCGATATTGTTTTTGCCAAAACCCATATTGCAATAAATGGGAAACAGCTGATAATTCTTTTGAGAAAATTTCTGATATAAATATAAACAATATAAAAGAACAGATGAATCCTTACCTCCTGATATACCTATACAAATCTTATCTCCATCAGATATAAGGTTGTAATCATTATCAGCTTTTCTCAAACAACCTAAAACTTTTTTTATACTACTCATAATTTCACCATAAACATTATATCTTATTTTATATAAAAATATGATATGATTTAAATGGAATTTTATGAATGGCGTTATTTTAGTAAACAAACCAGCAGGAATTACATCGCATGATGTAGTCGTTAAAGTAAGAAAGGCATTAAACCCGTTTTCCGTCGTAGTACCATGAAAGTTCGGAAGCAGTCATTTGGTTAATAATTGAATATTTTAAATATAAGCAACAAAATCTATTGAAAAAGCTGAAAATCAGTGTTTTTTTATGTTTTTTTATTAAAAATCGACTAAAAAAATATTTAATAAATTTTTAAGACGTGTTATAATAATGGTACTACATGGTACTATGTGAATAGGAGGTTCTTATGGCTTATTTCCTTAGACAGGATAAAAAGAAAAATGGTATCTATCTTCAGGTTTATGAATCTTATTGGGATAAAGATCTTAAAGAATCCAGAAATAGAAGTATTAAAGCTTTTGGTTATGTTCATGAACTTATTTCTGATGAGATTACTGACCCTGTTGCCCATTTTAAAGAAGTGGTAAATCAAATGAATGAAAAAAGAAAAGCTGAATTTTCAGATGAAACCAGACCACGGGCTTTTACTAAACATCTTGAAAAAAATGTCGGTTACTTTCTGCTTTCATCCTTAATTGATGAGTTAGGTGTTAAAGAAACTGTCGACATTCTTGCATCAGCTAAACAATTTCAATTCAGTCTTTTTGATATGATGGCCCAACTTATCTACTGCAGGGCAATCTGCCCCTGTTCAAAATCAAAGACGGTTTCCAGTGTATTCCCAAAACTTTTTGAATCTTCAGATATTTCTGAAGATCAGGTTTATGACGGACTAAACTTTATAGGAGAAAACTATAAAAAATACATTGAACTTTTTAACCATTGTCTTAATCAATATTATAAAAGAGACTATTCCAGAGTTTTCTTTGACTGTACCAACTATTACTTTGAAATCGATATTTCTAAAGATGATAAACAAAAAGGTGTTTCAAAAGAAAAGCGCAATGAACCTGTTATTGGTCAGGCTCTGCTTTTAGATTCTGACCTTATTCCATTAGCTATGCAGATGTATCCTGGAAATGAATCTGAAAAACCTTATATTCGAAAAGTAATAGAAGAAATGAAACAGCGATATAAAGTAACGGGAAAAACAGTACAAGTGGCTGATAAGGGACTTAACTGTGCCAGAAACATCTATGCTGCCGCTATTGAAGGTAATGATGGTTACATATTCTCTAAGTCTATTCGTGGCAAAAACATCAGTCAGGCTGAGAAAAAATGGGTTTTATTAGAAAACAGCGCTAATGTTTTTGAAGACTTTTATAATGAAGATAATTCTATTAAGTTTAGATTAAAATCATGTGTTGACTCTTTTGAATATAAATTTGATGAGGTTGACCCTGAAACCAATAAGACTGTTACAAGAAAGTTTTCTGTTAAAGAAAGAAGAATTGTATCTTACAATCCGTCACTGGCGAAAAAACAAAGATTGGAAATACTTAAAATGGTTGATAAAGCCAAAAAACATCTTTCATATAAAGAACTTACCAAAGAAGAAATAGGTGAAGCAGCCAAATATATCAAGGTGAATAATAAAGATTCAAGTGGTAAAAAAGTGAATCCTGTTTTTGAAATTGATCAGGCAGTAATTGATGAAGATATGGAATATGCCGGATACAATATGATTGTTACTTCAGAACTTAATATGCAGCCTGTTGAAGTATATGAAACCTACCATAATTTATGGAAGATTGAAGAATCATTTAGAATAACAAAATCAATGCTTGACGGAAGACCTGTTTTTGTACAGAAAAAAGAAACAATCTACGGTCACTTTCTTATCTGTTACCTTTGTTTGTTTCTTCTCCGCGTTCTAGAAATTAAGTGTTTTTCCAACAAGGTCAGCTCCTATGATATTATCAATTTCATTAGAGATTTCCGTGTTGTTGATAAAGGTGATGGAACTTTTATCAATCTGTCCAGCAACCAATATGTCAATGAAAAGATAAGTTCTGTGACAGGAATTATCAATCTTGACGCACTTGTTCTTACTAAAAATGAGATTGATAATTTGTTTAATTCTTCCATATTAATTAATTCAGAGTACTAGGTTTTGAGCAAAACGACGGAAGTCAGGTCTTATTTTATATAAAAATATGATATGATTTAAATGGAATTTTATGAATGGCGTTATTTTAGTAAACAAACCAGCAGGAATTACATCGCATGATGTAGTCGTTAAAGTAAGAAAGGCATTAAATCAAAGAAAGATAGGACATACCGGAACTCTTGATCCATTGGCTGATGGTTTAATGATTTTAACAATTGGAAAAACAACAAAAATACTTCCTTATCTTTCTGAACATTTCAAAGAATATATTTGTGAGATGAAATTCGGTCAAAGAACCGATACACTGGATATCACAGGTAATATGATTGAAGAAAAAGAAGTCAGTAAAATTTCAAAAAAAGATTTAATTAATGTTTTAAACAGTTTTAAGGGAATCTCTTTACAAAAAGCCCCAATGTATTCTGCTAAAAAAATAGAAGGAAAACCACTTTATAAGCTGGCTAGGAAAAATATTGAAATTGAAAGAAAAAGTTTTGAAATAGTAATTAAAGAAATAGAGTTATTAGAATACATCAACAACAGTATAACATTCAGGGTTTTGTGTTCAACTGGGACTTATGTCAGAGTATTGACTCAGGATATTGCTGAAAAAACCGGTAATATTGCTGTAATGACAAAGCTTACCAGAACAATGATTGATAAATACAGTCTAAAAGATGCATTCACTATAAATCAGATAACAGAAGGAAATTATAAGTTGCTTTCAGCCTATGAATTACTTTCTGATTATCGTTATATTGAACTTGGTGATTTGACAAGAGTTTATCAGGGTCAAAGAATGAAGTTTGATTTTTGTACTGACGATATTGTAATGATTACTAAAAATAAGGAAATTATTGCTGCATATCAACGAAATAATGAAGACGGTTTATATTATTGTAAAAGAGGATTATGGTGATGAAAAAAATTGCTTGTATAGGAAATTTTGATGGAGTTCATCTGGGACATCAATCACTGATAAGAAAAGTTATTGAACTATCAGGTGATTATTTTATTCCATCTGTTATCACTTTTGAACCTGATCCGGAAATAGTATTTTCCAATAAGGAGAAGAAATATCTGACAATATTAAATCAGAAGAAAGAATATTTATTCAGTCTGGGAATAAAAGAAATTATTGTTGTACCCTTTACTAAAGAAATCAGTTATATCTCCAAAGATAGTTTTGTCCAATTATTTTTAAATAATTTCGATCTGGATACACTTGTTTGCGGAAAAGACTTTAAATTCGGCCATAAAGGTGAAGGCAGTTCTGATTTTTTAATTAAAACAAATATAAAAAACTTTAAAGTCGATGTATTAGAACACGTGTTATATAATGATGAAAAAATCAGTTCTACATTAATTGGAAATCTGATTAGAGAAGGAAATTTGAATTTAGCCAGAAAGTTGTTAAATCATGATTATTCAATTGAAGCAGATATCTTTAAAAGTGAAATTTTAACGGAAAATATAGTCCCGCTAAAAGGTGAATATGATGTTTTGGTTAATTGCAAAAAATATAAAATTAAAGACAATACAATTAATTTACCAGATATAAAGAAAGTAAAAATGATATTTATATAGAGTTTTATTATATTGGTAAATGTGGTAATATATTTATTGAGGTGGAATTTATGGCTGATTATATCGTTGCAAAAAATCGTGATCAACATATTGGTATTATTGGTTTATCTACTGCTGTTTTTGAATCAATTGCAGCATTTTCCTTTGATGATATCGAAGGAATAAAAGTAGTACCTGATAGCAGATTTAAAAAGAATGTCGTTTGTAAAGTTGAAGATGGAAAAATAAACATTAATTTAAACGTAACTGTCAAAACAGGTAATAATGTCAATGAAATTTGTAGAAAAGCACAGAATCATATTGTCAAATGTATTGATAATATGACAGATTTTAATGATATTATCGTTAATCTTGATGTAAAAGGTTTCTATATTTAATTTTATGACCAGAAGAGAACAGAGAATTAGAATAATGAATTGTATTTATCAATATCTTTTGACTGAAAAAGATATTGATTCTATTTTTGAAGACAATATTGACATTAATGATAAGGAGTCAATTGAATTTATAGTAACTAATACAATAGGTGTAATTAATGAACTGGATTCACTAATTAAACAAATTGAACCATTGTTAATTGACTATCGGTTTAAAAGGCTTGGTTATATTGAACAATCCCTGCTGTTATTGTCAGCTCATCAGTTAAATTTAAAGGAAATTGACAAACCGGTAATCATTAATGAAGCTATAGAGATAGCAAAACAATATTGTGATGATGATGCTCCTGGATTTATCAATGGAATATTGGATAAAATATGATGAAAAATAGTATTTGGACAATTAGCCAGTTGGTCAGTTATATCAAAAATGAACTGTCTAACAATATAGTTTTGAAAAATATCAGTATCCAAGGTGAGATTGGGAATTTTACTAATCACTACTCAGGACACTGGTATTTTACTTTAAAAGATAATGAAGCATTAATTAATTGTGCCATGTTTAAAGGCTATAATCAGCATTGCAGTTTTATTCCAAAAAATGGTGATAAGCTTATTGTGACCGGAAGTATTAATATTTTTGAAAAACAGGGACAACTGCAGGTAATTGTCACCAATATGAAAGAAGATGGCGAAGGTAATTTCTATATTCAATTTGAAAAAACAAAGAAAAAACTCGAACCTCTTGGATATTTCGATGAAAAATATAAAAAACCGATACCACTTTTTCCAGATGAAATTGCAATCATTACTGGAGCAAATACAGCCGCTTTACAGGATATTTTAACTACAATAGCTAAACGATGGCCATTAGTAAAAATTACAGAAATACCAGCTGTAGTGCAGGGACAGCAGGCAATTGAATCTATTGTTACAGCAATAAAAAAAGTTGAACAGACAACAGCTGATGTTATAATTCTGGCAAGAGGCGGTGGTTCTGTTGATGATTTGTGGTGCTTTAATGATGAAAGTATCGCTAAAGCCATTTTTGAATGCAAAATACCAATTATTACCGGTATTGGCCATGAGATTGATTTTACTATTGCCGATCTGGTAGCTGATTATCGGGCTGCAACACCTACTGCTGCTGCTTCTAAAGCAACTCCGGATTATAGTGAAATAATGAGAACTATAGGTAAATGTGAAAACATTATTACTCAGACTGTTAAAAATAAAATAACCACCAATTATCAGCTTTTGGATTATTACAATAGCAGATTATTGAATTACAGAAATATTATTATTCAGTATAAGACGAAAATTATCAATTTTCTTAAAATCAGTTTTTTAAACCTGAAAAAGAAAAATGAATTATATAAACATAATATTGTTAATCGAAAAAGGATATTGCAACTATCTATGAAAGCAATGATTAAACAGAATATTGACCATTTGAATAACAGCTCTTATCTGCTTAATAAAAACATTTATGATTTTTTACAAAAACAGAAAATCAGATTATCTAATAGTATTGACCTGCTTGATTCATATTCTCCATTAAAAACTTTACAGAGAGGATATGTAATCACCAGTCAGAACAATATTATAATTAAATCAATCAGGGATATTGATTATTCGCAAAACCTGGAAACAAGATTTGCTGATGGTACAGTCAGATCAAAACCGGTAAAGGAGTAAGATATGAATAAAGAACTAACATTTGAACAGGCTTTTAAAAGATTAAATGAAATTACTGAAATTATTCAAAAAAATGAGAGTACACTGGATGAAAGTTTTGCTCTTTTTGAAGAAGGATTAAAGCTATCCCGATTCTGTAGTGAAAAACTCTCTTCTTTTGAAGAAAAATTTGAAGCATTAACAAAGGAAGATAATAATGAAATGCCATTTTGAAAATTATCTTCAATCATTAATTACAGAAAATTATATTGTTGAAGAAGCAATGAATTACTCACTTTTAGCCCGTAGTAAACGTTTAAGACCACATTTATTACTGACAGTCTTAAAAGATTTGGGTGTTGATTATAGTGCAGGCTTTTCTTGTGCCGGTGCGATAGAAATGATTCATACCTATTCTCTGATTCATGATGATTTACCTGCTTTTGATGATGATGATTATCGAAGAGGGAAACTAACAAATCATAAAATGTTTAATGAGCAGATTGCCATACTTGCCGGAGATGCATTATTAACCTATGCTTTTGAGACTATTGTAAAAGCTGATTACAGTGATGAGATAAAAGTCAAACTTATCAGATATATTGCTGATTATGCTGGAAAAGACGGAATGATTAAAGGTCAGCAGTTTGATATGGATTATGAAAATACTGAAGTTGATATTAAACAATTGTCTGAAATGGAAACCTTAAAAACAGGGAAAATGCTTGCCTTACCACTTATATGCGGCTTAATAATCGGAAAAAGAGAAGAGTATATTGATACTTTTAATAACATAGGGCTAAAATTAGGACTGGCATTTCAGATTCAGGATGATATTTTAGATATAACATCTGATTTTGAACAATTAGGAAAAAAGATACGATCAGATGAATATAATAAAAAGAGTACTTTTGTT
Source organism: Erysipelotrichaceae bacterium (assembly GCA_050950925.1). GTDB lineage: Bacteria > Bacillota_I > Bacilli_A > Erysipelotrichales > Erysipelotrichaceae > UBA1783. Next base: position 107,838 of record JBMNIN010000003.1, on the reverse strand, counting down.
TCATTATTAGGGTTAGAAAAAGCAAAAATAACTTTTAAAACTATTTATAATGAAATTTATGATATTTTTGATAAATTGGATATTCCTTTTGAAGAAACTAAGAATCTGATTGCTTCAATGGAAAAAAGAAACTGGTAAATTATGAGATTAGATTTATATCTTGTTGAAAATAATTATTTCACAACCAGAAGCAAGGCAGCTTTAGCTATTAAAGAAAAACATGTTAAAGTAAACGATAAAATAATAACTAAAGCTGGTTTTATTGTTTCTGAAACCGATGTCATTGAAATAAATCAGGATATAAATCAGTTTGTCAGCCGAGGAGGTATAAAACTCTTAAAAGCTCTGCAGTTTTTCAGAATTGATTTGACTGATAAAACAGTTTTAGATATCGGTGCTTCAACTGGCGGGTTTACTGATTGCTGCTTACAGAATAAAGCCGGAAAAGTATATGCTTATGATGTTGGACATTCTCAACTGGATAAGTCTTTACTTAATGATAGTAGAGTAGTAGTAAAAGAAAAAATTAATTGCCGATATCTTACAAAGAAAGATTTTGAAGAAGAGATTGATTTTATTTGCCTGGATGTTTCTTTTATCAGCTGCACCAGAATGTTTGAAGCAATTTCAGATATTCTGAATTATGGTAAGGAAACAGTGATTTTATTTAAGCCGCAGTTTGAAGCAGGTAAAGACTATCTAAATAGACAAGGCATTGTAATAAATGATAAAATAATAGAAGTCAGACTAAACGAAGTTATCGATTATGCTAAGAAATTTAACTTAAAGTTTGTCAATAAAACAATCTCGCCAGTAAAGGGAAAAGATGGTAATAAAGAATACCTGCTATATTTCATAAAGAATTAATTGGAGGAAATTTATGTTAAACAATCTGTACATTAAAGACTTCATATTAATAGATGAATTAAACATTGAATTTAAGGAAGATTTCAGTGTTTTTACTGGTGAAACCGGTGCAGGTAAGAGTATTTTTATTGATTGTATAGGCTGTTTAATCGGTGATCAGTTAAATGTTTCAATGATAAAAAAAGGTTGTGAAAAAACAATAATTGAAGGAAGTTTTGAAATTACTGAAAATCTGAGAAATAAATTAAAAGAAGCAGGTTATGATGATGAAAGTTTTATTGTCACCAGAGAAATAAATACTGATGGAAAGAGTGTAACACGTCTGAATCAAAGAACAACGACTTTATCTTTTGTAAAGGAGTGTCTGGAAGATTACGTTGATATCCACTGTCAACACGATAATCAATACTTATTAAATGATAGACATCATCTGAATCTGCTGGATCAATATTGTCAGTTTGAAGAACAGATGGAAATTTTAGCGGATTTATATAAGGTTTACCATGATTTGGAAAAAGAATATGATAAATTAACTTCTACTACTTTTAATCCTTCACAAATCGAAATTATTGAATATCAGTTAAAAGAGATAGAACAGTTGAATATTACAAATATTGAAGAAGATATTAAAATTCAAAGTAAATTGAAAGAAATATCAGAATATGAAAAACAACAGCAGACAATTGATGAAGTAAAAAAGTTGTTTACTGAAGATGGTATATTGGAAAAATTATATGATTTTACTAAATTAGCTCATAATTTGTCTAATTTTGATAGTATTCAGTCAAATATCGAAAATATTATCAATAGTTATTATTCAATTGCTGATGATTATGAAACAATCTTGAGTAAACTTAATTCTGACACATATTCAGCTGATGAAATTGATTTTTTAAATAGCCGTCTTTTTGATCTGCAAAGAATTAAAAGAAAGTACAATGCTTCTTTATCACAATTATTGGAAATTCAAAATGATTTGAGTAATCAGTTAGAAACTTACAGCAATAAAGAAATAATTCTTTCAAAACTGTTAAAAGAAAAAGAACAGGCATTTAATAAGTATTATGAGTATGCACTGAAAGTCAGTGACATCAGAAAAAGCAAGGCAAAAATATTAGCTGAAGAAATTTTAAACGAATTAAAAGACTTGTCTTTAGAAAAAGCGAGATTTAAAGTTCTGTTTGAAGAAAATAAACCAAGCTTAAAAGGAGTTGATTCAGTCAAATTTATGATATCGATGAATACCGGAATGCCGCTTCAACCCTTAAACAAAGTAGCTTCCGGTGGTGAATTATCTCGACTGATGTTGGGGTTAAAAGTAATATTTGCCAAACTACAGGGTTCAAAACTGATTATATTTGATGAAATTGATGCTGGTGTAAGTGGATATGTTGCTTTAAATATCGGGGTTAAAATAGCTAAACTGGCTAAAGACATTCAGGTATTCAGTGTAACTCATCTTCCAAGTGTTGCAGCCTGCGGAAAGTATCATTATTTAATAAGCAAAATACAGACAGAAGACAGTACAAGTTCAACAGTAGAGCAGATTGACTTTGAAAAAAGGATTGAACAGCTGGCAATTTTATCAAGTTCAACGGTTTCTGCAACCAGTCTGAGTGCTGCCAGAGAACTGTTTGAAAAGGCACAAAAGCTATGCAGGTAGATCATGCCATAGAAAATTACCTCTATTATATTCAGGTAATTGAACAGAAGCCGCTTTCAACAGTAAAATCCTATGAAAATGATTTAAAAAAATATCAGAAATATCTCAAAGAAATAAACATAAATGATATTGCTGATGTAGACAGTCTGATTCTGATGGATTTTATCAGCTCATACAATCATTTAGCAAGAAGTTCTCAGGCCCATTTACTTACATCTATAAAAAATTTACACAATTATCTTTTTATAAATTATAATATCAGTAATAAAGTCTGTAATCTGTCGATTAAAAACAACAAGAAAAATCTGCCATCGTTTTTATCCTTTGAAGAAGTAAATTCAATTCTGAAGAGTTTTGATGACAGCGATTATAAGAGTTTTTTTGAAAGATTGCTGATACAACTGATTTTTGTCAGTGGAGCCAGAGTTACAGAAGTCTGCGAATTGAACATAAAACAGGTCAATACAACTCATAAAATTTTAAGAATTATAGGTAAGGGAAATAAAGAAAGAATTGTTCTGATTGATAACGATACTGCAGAAAGACTGGAATATTATTACAATAATATCCGTATTGAATGGTTGAAAGGTAAAGACAGTAATTATTTTTTTGTTAATGATCGGGGAAATAAAGTTAACAGACAATATATTTTTAAAATTATTAAAAGAAAACAACAGGAATTAGATATTAAAAAAGAAATTTCACCACATACATTCAGGCATTCATTTGCTACACATTTATTGGATAGTGAAGTTGATTTAAGAAGTGTCCAGGAGCTTTTAGGACATTCAGATATCTCGACAACACAAGTATATACCCATGTTCAGAAAAAACAGTTGAAACAAGCTTATTCGAAATTAAAAAGAGCCGGTAAGGAGATAAAAGATGAATAGATTTAAGAGAATATTTGTAATTGTTATGGATTCATTGGCAATTGGTCAGGCTGCTGATGCACATCTTTATGGGGACGATGGAGCAGATACTTTTGGTAATATAGCTGAAAACTATCAATTATATATTCCAAACCTGCAAAAAATGGGTATAAGTAATTTACATCCCTTAAAAGGTATCCAGAAAGTAGGCAATCCAATTGGATATTACAATGTATTACATGAATCCAGTGTAGGGAAAGATACTTTAACCGGTCACTGGGAAATGATGGGTTTACAGGTTGATACTCCTTTTGTGGTATTTACTGATACAGGTTTTCCTAAAGAACTTTTAGATGAATTAACTGTAAAGACAGGACACGGATGGTTAGGAAACTATTCAGCAAGTGGAACCGAAATAATTAAAGAATTAGGCGAAGAACATATAAAAACAGGTAAAATGATTGTCTATACATCAGCTGATTCTGTTTTGCAGATTGCCTGTCATGAAAAATATTTTGGTTTGGATGAATTATATCGCTGCTGTAAGACGGCTAGAGAAATTACTATGAAACCGGAGTGGAGAGTAGGGCGTATTATTGCTAGACCATTTGTCGGCGAGACTGCAGAAACCTTTAAACGTACAGTCAACAGACACGATTATGCTATTAAACCATATGGGGAAACGATTTTAGATTTTTTAAAACAAGCCAATTATGATGTTATTTCTATTGGTAAAATTAATGACATATTTTCCGGTTGTGGAATCACTGAAGTTTTAAAATCAAAAAGTAATGCCGAAGGAATGGAAGTTACAATTGCTCAAACTGAAAAAGACTTTAACGGAATCTGTTTCACTAATCTTGTCGATTTTGATGCTTTATGGGGACATAGAAGAAATGTTGAAGGTTATGGTAAGGAAATTGAAATATTTGATAAATATTTAGGTTTATTAATAGAAAAAGTGAATGAAAATGATTTAATTATTCTAACTGCTGACCATGGTAATGATCCAACCTGGAAAGGAACTGACCATACAAGAGAATCTGTGCCAATGATTGCCTACAGCAAATCATTTACTAATTCAGGAAGATTATCAGATGGAAATACATTTGCCAATATTGGCGCAACAATTGCCGATAATTTTAATATCAGAGCAACAGAAAATGGTATTTCTTTTCTGGATAAAATGGTATAAAAAATGAAAGAAAAGAATGTTTTACAATTTTATGTCCTTTGTAACAGACTGAAAAACTTGATAAGAAGCGGCTGGATTGAATGGAATGTAAAAAGAGAAAGACTTGAATCAGTTGCTGAACACATTTACGGAACACAGATGCTGGCAATTGCCATGTATTCTGAATTTAATTATGACATTAATTTAGCTAAAGTTATAAAAATGCTGGCAATTCATGAATTAGAAGAAACAATTATAGGTGATTTGACTCCTTATCAATCTGATTATGAAAATAAACAGGAATTTGGCCACAAAGCCATTTTAAAGGCTTTAGAGCCACTTTCTGACAAGAATCATTGGATTGACCTTATACACGAATTTGATTCCAGAAACACTAAAGAAGCAGTTTTTGCCTATAACTGTGATAAATTGGAATGTGATTTGCAATCAAAATTGTATGATGAAGAAAACTGTGTTGATTTAAATAATCGGAATTATAGCAAAATAATTAAAAACGAAAATGTTCAAAACCTATTGGATAAAGGATACAGCTGGTCACAAATGTGGATAAAAAATGATCTTGAAAAAATTAATTTTGATGAAAATTTTAGAAAAATCAATGAATATGTCTTTAAAAACAGTATAAAAAATTTAATCAAAGAAGAAGAGTAGAAATCTGTTTCAAATAAAATATTATTGCACTCAATTTAATTATCCCTGATTGAAAAAACTTATATAATTATGTATAAATTCAAAATAAAATGAATTTAAAGAATGATTTTTAACAAAATGTTTAATGTACAGTAAAAAGTTCAATTCTTTTGTTTTAATTAATTCAGCAGCATTATCAAAATAACATAATATACATTATGCGAAGTATTTTAATGTAACAAAAAGCCATTATTTACGACCTTTTCTTTTGTTTTTATTATCTTCATATTTAATAAATTGGTATAAATTGACTACCAATTTAATTATTTCAATCGTTACAAAACTTAATATCAATCCTGTAATATGAAGATATCCTTTATTAAATACAAATATAAGTAATATCGTTATAATGTATAAGAGAATTAAAAAATTATAATCTTCATATCCTCTGAAATCGGCTTTACATTTAAGACATTGGACAGTTTTTATTTCTTTTTTATTTTTTAAAATCCCACCACAATCCGGACATCTGTTAATAAATTTTAAATTATAAAATCTTTTTAATTTATCTTTATTAATCATTTTACATCTACTCTTTTTATTGCAAAGTTTCTACTTTATCTAAATCAATTGTCGGAATTTCAAAATAGAATGTAGAGCCTTCATTTATTTTGGAAATAACGCCATATTTACAGTTATATGTTTCTAATATGGCTCTAGAAATAGCCAAACCCAGTCCAGAACCGCTTTTAGATCTTTGGTAATGTTTGTCAATTTTATAATATCTGTCCCAAATATATGGTAATGCCTCTTCATCAATACCTGTACCGAAATCAGTCACTTCTACTCTTATATAGTTTTTATTTTTTAAAAATCCTTTTAAAACAATGATTTTGTTTTCACCATAATGTTTTAAAGCGTTGGAAACGAAATTATTTAAAACTTCTTCTATTTTATTAGCATCTCCCATGGCGATCAGTTCAGGTTCGTAATAAAAATTTATTTTTACACCTTCTGCAGCAGCCAGAGGCTCAAATCTGTTATAACAGTTATGCAGTTGTTCAGTTAAGTCAAACGGTACAGATTCAACTGAAACCGCTCCGGCCTGGAGCTGAGATAAATTCATCATATCACTGACTAAAGTGTTTAAACTGTCAGTTTCATTGATAATAATATCTAAATGCTCTTCTCTTTTTTCCTTATTATCACCAGAAATATCTTTAATCATTTCAGCATAGGCTTTTATCATTGTAAGTGGTGTTTTAATGTCGTGAGAAACATTTGCCATCAGCTCATTTCTATACTCTTCTACTTTAGATATTTCTTTTGCTGCCAAATCGATAGTATCTGCTAATTCCTGAACCTCATTTATATCAGTATCTTCAAACTTTAAATCATAATTACCATAAGTCAGTTTATTAGCTTCTTCTTTAATTTTGACAATTGGTTGAGATATAATTCTGGAAAAAAGAAGTGAAATTAACAATGAGAGAGATAAAATAATCAATGAAATTAATATAAACTGATTCTGAATAGTTTTTATTATAATGTTAATGGACTGTAAAGTGAAATTACTGATTACAAAATAGACCTGGTCATTAATGTAGACTTTTTTACCATAAACCATTACTTTCTGATCAGATAACTCAATAAAATCTCCCATTAACAGTATTTCATCTTTGTCATTATTTTCCAAAATATTAATAAATCGTTCATTAACCATAGAATTGTTGTAAATAGCACAGCCTGAATTACCTAAGGCATCAAAACCGCTGACTGTAGTTGAAGTATTAGTGTCAAAAACAATAACGCAGGCATTATTATTCATTGTCAAAGAATACAACTGGTAGTTTTTATCGTCTTTTTCAGCGTCACTGAAATAAATGTCAGAAACATTATTTGTAAAAGTTCTGATTTCTTTTCTGAGAGTTCTTAAATAAAACGGTTCGAGTAATATTAATTGGAAAAATTGCAACAGTAAAAGGATACTTAGTGCAAAAAACACAAAATATGTCCATGATTTAAAGCCTAAAGAACTGGTGATATTATTCTTTTTCAAACTTATACCCTACTCCTCTAACTGTAACAATTCTTTTACCGTATTTACCAAGATTTTTTCTCAACATTTTTATATGAGTATCTACAGTTCTATCGATACTGTAGTAATCATAGCCCCATATGTTCTCCAGCAATACTTCTCTGGTAATAGCTGTATTTGCATTTTCTATTAAATATACAAGTAAATCAAATTCCTTATTGGTTAAATGGATGATTTTATCATCAATTTTCACTACATGAGCCTTTTTATCAATTAAAATTCCTTCTTCATTGATTACGTCTTTGACTTTATTGGTGCTTCTTTCAATAACAACTTTTATTCTTGCCATAAGTTCTTTTGGTGAAAATGGTTTAGAAACATAATCATCTATTCCGAGCTCAAAACCATATAGTTTATCATCTTCAGAGACTCTGGCTGAAAGCATGATAATAGGAATGTTGCTGTTTTCTTTAATATGTTTACAGGTAGAAAAACCATCAAGATTTGGCATCATAACATCCAAAATGACACAATCAACTTCATTTTCCTTTATAATTTTCAATGCTTCCAAACCATCAGAGGCTTCTAAAACTTCATAACCATATGAGTTTCCATATTCTCTGATTACTTCTCTAATCATAACTTCATCATCTACTATCAGCAAAGTAGCCATATTATCACCCTTTCAGTACTTTTATTTCTTTTACTAAAACTGAATCTCTACCTGGATTCCTTTTTCCTTTAACCAATACTATTATACTCTCTTTTAAAAATTCTTTATACAGCGAATACCTGTCCGGCATAAAAACCAGATCAATTGTTCCATATTCATCATGACATGTAACAAAACTCATCAGTTCTCCTGATCTGGTAGTTTTCTCACGACATGCCATTATTACCAGTATCAGGGACATCTCTCCTTTTATAGTTCTGGCAACAAGTGAAGGGATAGTATTCTTGTTTTCCAGCCGATATTTTTCAATTGGATGAAAGTTTAACAGTAAACCTAAATATGTTTGCTGGTCTTTTAATAATTCGGAAAGATTATCATCATATTTTTTAATTAAAGGAGGTGAAACCAACGATAAATCCACTATTCTTTCATCATTTTCTTTATAACTGCATAGTTTAACATATGCCATCACATCATTTAAGGCTGACAGCATGGTTTTATGAGTCAAATTAAAACTATCTAAACACCCGCTTCTTATAAGCACTTCAATCATTTCAATATTTATGTCAATCAGATGCATTCTGCTTACAAAGTCTATAAAACTCTGATATTTTCCCTTATTTATTCTGTCTTTTATTATTGTTTTACTGGTAAGGTTAGAAATATTCTTTATCTGATTAAACGGATAAATAATAACATTGTTTTTAATGTAAAAATTTTCTGTTGATTCATTTATATCTGGTGAAGATATTTTGATATTTCTCATTTTACCTTCAATAAGGTAGTGAATATTTTCGCTTGAACCTAATTTAGAATTTAATAAAGCACAATAAAATTCTAAAGGATACTTAATTTTTAAATATGACATAATGTAAGCTAAAAAACCATATCCGACAGCATGCGATTTATTAAAACCATAATTAGCAAACCGATATATATTTTCATATATCGCTTCAGCTGTTTCTCTTAAATAGTTCTTTTTAACACATCCTTCAATAAATTCGTTTTTGAGACTCACTAGTTTTTCAGTACTCTTCTTGCTGACAGCACTTCTTAGTAAATCAGCTTTTGTCATAGAAAATCCAGCAAGTTCAACAGCAATTTTCATTATCTGTTCCTGATAGACCATGATTCCGTAGGTTTTTTCTAAAATTGGTTTTAAATCAGGGTGCAAATAATTGATTTTTCCAGGATTATTCTTATTTTTGATATATTGATCAATATAATCCATTGGACCTGGTCTGTATAAGGCAATAACAGTAGCCAATTCTTCAAAATTATCCGGTTTAACTTTTCTTAATGTATCTCTCATACCGCTTGATTCTAATTGGAAAATTCCGCTGGTGTCACCATTAATCAACATTTTAAAAACTCTATTATCATCTAATGGAATTTTATAAATATCTAATTCTTTATCAATAGAATTAACGATTTCTTCAACTATTGATAAATTTTTAAGCCCTAAAAAATCAAACTTTATTAGTCCGATACTTTCTAAATGTTCCATCGTGTAGGCTGCCGTATTATTATCATTTGCTATTATCACCGGAATAACTTCGGTCAGCTCTTTTTCACTGATTAATACACCTGATGCATGAGTAGAAATGTTTTTTGGCAGATTATATAAGGTACATCCGATTCTGTATAGTTTTTGTAACTGATCTGATGAATTGATTGCCGTTTTAAAACGAATATTATTTTCGTACAGTTGCTGAAAAGTTCCTTTATTATTTCCAACAGCCTGTAAAATAATATCCAAACTGTTTTGACTGATTATCAAAACTTTACCTAAATCTCTTAATAAGGCTCTTGTTGTAAGACTGCCGAAAGTGATAATGTTTGAAACATGTAAATTGCCATACTTATTTTTTACATATTCGAAAATCTTACTTCTCTTATTATCAGGAAAATCCAGGTCAATATCCGGCATTGTTACTCTCTGGGGATTTAAAAATCTTTCAAATAATAAATCATGTTTTATTGGGTCAATATGAGTAATTCCTAAACAATAACAAACCAGACTTCCTACAGCACTTCCTCTGCCTGGTCCGACCAGAATAGCATTCCTTTTACAATAAAGAACGATATCATAAACAATCAGAAAATAATCTTCAAAATTCATTGAACATATAACATTCAATTCAGAAATCAATCGGGCAGAATATTTCTGAGGTATTGTATTATTTAATCTTTTCTGCAATCCGGCAAGACAAAGTTGCTTAAGATATTCTTTATTATTTAAAGAATAACAACTTTCAAATACTGGTAAATCAGTTTTTAAATCTTCAAGTCTTAAATCAATTGAATTTATAAAACAGTCAATATTATCTATTGATTCTCTGTCAAAAAGCAATTTTATCGCTTCAGGTGATTTTAAACTGGCATCTGTATCAAGAGATAAATTACTGTCATTGATGTTTGTTGCTTTATCAATTGCCTGTAAACATTTGTAAGCCTCATAATCCTGTTCTCTGGTATATAAAGCTAAATCAACAGCAATTGTTTTTATATTGTGTTTTTGACACATCGGAAAAATAATTTCATTTATTTTATTATTAATTGCCTTGTTTTTGGCCAAAGAAGAAACATATACATTATTATAAGAGGAAATATTTTCAATAAATGAATTAAGTTTAATATTGTCATTTTCATTTAACAGGTAAGAAAAGTAGCTGTCACTTTTTATAATAATATTGCTGTTTATTGAGAGTTTCAGAAGTTGGTCAACATCAGGTTTTCGACCATAGGAAAGAATATCAATCAGTTCGATATATCCTGAATTATTATTCGGATATATTAAAACATTAAATTCTCTATCTTCAATATTAATTTTTATTTCACAGCCTATAATAGGTTTAATATTATTTTTTTTACAATTTTTATAAAATTCCATTGCAGAAAAAAGATTCTCTTTTTCACATATACCAATCGCTTTTAATCTGTTAGCAAAACAAAAATCTATCAAATCATCAATTCTGATAGTACTTTGTAATAATGAATAGCAACTGCGATTGTAAAGTAAAACAGTCATTTTAATTCTTTGCCTTTATCAGTAAGTCAATCACTTCATCTATCTGGTTAAAAGATATGTTCGGGATTCCACAAGCCAGTCTGTGCCCTCCCCCTTTAAACTTTTTCGCTATTTCGACAATAGGTGTATTATGGCTTCTCAGTGAAACAGAAAATGCTTTTGTATCATCTTCATAAAAGAAGAAAGCATATTTGTTTATCCCCTTTATACTATCCAGAACATATATAAAATCTTTGGCTTCATGAGTTGATAAGCCCAGTTTTTCCTTTAGTTCTCTGGTTAATATGATATAAGCTACATCTTCTTTAAAAACTGCCTGTGAAGCAAGATAATGTTTGGCAGAATACTTCTCTTTTGACAAATCATTAATGTTTCTATTTATTTCAACCAGATTAATTCCTTTGTCAATCAATATTGATAATATTTTAAAAGTTGTTGAACTGACACTGTTTATTGTAAAACCACGGGTATCAGTGTTCATACCGGCATAAAGATATGAAGCTGCTGCAGTATTGATTATCCAGTTATTATTAATTGCCAAAAGAGCTACAAGTTCTGCTGTACTTGAAGCGGTTTCAACTATAAGGCTGTAATCAGTATTCTTTTCACTTTCTAAATGGTGATCTATTTTTAATGATTTTAATCCCTTCAGATATGATTGATCATCGGCTCTGTCATGTGTGGAAGTATCTAAAATTATTGTCAGGCTGTTTTTGATAACCTCTAAAGGAGGATTATCCATTTCTTCCAGAAAATCCGGGTTTTCAATATTTTCCAATCCAAAAGTAAATACCTTTTTTTCCGGATAATTTTCCTTTAATATATGTTTTAAGCCCAATTGCGAACCAGATGCATCATAATCAGGTCTAAAATGACGATATATTACAATTGAATCATATTGTTCAATTATATTTCTAATTTCAAAATAATTCATAATAACTCCTGACATTTTTTATATTTAACACTTTCTAAACTAATTATATGATAATTTCCAAATAATATAAAATTTAAATAAAAACCCTGTTGTCAGGGTCTTAATTGATTAAAGATTAAGTAATCTGCATGTATCTCTGGCTATCATTACTTCTTCATCAGTCGGGATTACCCAAACATCAATTTTTGAATCTTCAGCTGAGATTTTTCCTGCCTTACCTTTAGTAGAAGCATTCAATTCATTATCAAGTTTTACTCCTAAACTTTCTTCAAGTAATTCACATATCTCACTTCTTACTTTATCATCATTTTCTCCTAATCCGGCTGTAAAGATTAAAGCATCCAGACTTCCCAGCTGAACAAAGTATGAACCAATGTAATCAATAACTCTTAAGGCATACATTTTTCTGGCTAAGATAGCTCTTGGATTACCTTCATCAACAGCTTTTTGTATATCTCTGGCGTCACTTGAAACGCCCGAAATACCCAGGAAACCTGATTTCTTATTGCAGACTTCGATAATTTCTTCAGCTGATAATCCGGTTTTTTCCATCAAATACGGAATAATTGATGGGTCAATATCACCACTTCTTCCCCCCATCATAATACCAGCAAGTGGAGTGAATCCCATTGATGTATTTATACATTTCCCGTTTTTAATCGCGCATAACGAAGCACCATTACCAAGATGAAGTGAAATAATATTCTGATTTCCATCATTGCTGATTTTAGCATATGTTTGAGCGATATACTTGTGAGATGTACCATGGAATCCATATCTTCTGACATGATATTTTTCATAGTATTCCAAAGGTAAGGCATATAGAAAGGTGGATTTATCCATTGTCAGATGGAAAGAAGTATCATAAACAGTTACATGTTTAATTTTTGGTAAGGCTTTAGAGAAAGCCTCAATACCAGTATAGTTGGCCGGCATATGTAATGGTCCTAAATCTTTCATATCTAAAATATCCTGTAAAACTTCAGTTGTAACAATTGCACTGTCAGCATATTTTTCTCCACCATGCAATACTCTATGGCCGCAGGCATCTATTTCTTCTAATTTATCGACAATTTTATGCTCAACCAATGCTTTCAATAACATATCAACAGCCTGCTGATGATCTTTAATTGGTAAAAATGTTGATATTTTTTCTCCATTTACTCTGATAGTAAAAATACCATCTTCCAAACCAATTCTTTCAACGACTCCATCAGTTAAAACTCTTTCTTCCGGCATCTGGAAAAGTTTAAATTTTAATGATGAACTACCGGCATTAACCGCAAAAATCTTACTCATAATTATTGATCCTCCATTTTTATTAGTTCGTTTACTATATTATCTACCTGACTGATTTCAAGTGATTTTAATCGTTTAAATAATTTTATTCTTCTTTTGTATGATTCACATAATCCTAATTTTTCTTCATATTTTTTAATCAGGCCTATGCTTTTTTTTAAGGTATCATGAACACCGTTACGACTGATACCTAACAGATTTGCGATTTCAGTTATTGATAGATCTTCAAAATAATAATATTGTAATATTTCATTTTGCCGGTCAGTCAACAGACTTTGATAAAACGGCATGAGTTCATTAATATACTCAAATTTTTCCATCAAAATCACCTTTTATCAAAGTATTGACATAAGTAACAATATCAAACTGCTGAATTGCATCTAAACTTTCACCATATGTTATAAACTTAACCGGTAATTTATATTTATCATTGATACTTAAAACTATACCACCTTTACTGGTACCATCCATTTTTGTTAATACTACTGCATTTACCTTACCGGCTTCAATAAATACTTCAGCTTGAGACAAACCATTCTGGCCGGTTGTTGCATCAATGGTCAGCCAGATATCAAGATCTTTAGTATTAAGAGTTCTTTTTGTTACTCTGACCATCTTTTCCAGTTCTTTCATTAAATTGGTTTTATTCTGCAGTCTGCCGGCAGTATCGGCAATAATTATATCAACCGGATTTTCCAGGTAATATCTGCATCCATCTACAATTACTGATGAAGGGTCAGCATTTTCTTTGCCAGAAATACAATGTATTCCCAGTTTTTCAGACCATTTCTGTAATTGCTCCACTGCTCCTGCTCTAAAGGTATCTGCTGCAATAAGTCCAACTTTTAAACCCCTGTCCAGATAATATTTACTGATTTTACTTATTGAAGTTGTTTTACCGGAACCATTAACTCCAACCATCATAATGAACTTATTTTTATGCTGATTAATTTCAAAGATATTCTTTTCTTTATAATTATCAATCATTATTTCAACCAGCTGATCAATAACATCAACCGGTTTTCTAATAAACCTTTCATTTACTTTAATTTTAAGCTGATCAATTATTTTTTCTGATGCTTCTACTCCAACATCAGCTTCTATTAAAAGAACTAGCAGTTCTTCATAAATCTCATCATGACAGTCAGTATAACCACCTAGTAATTCAGTAATTTTAACTGCTAAAGACTTTTTATTTCCATCTAAATATTTGGAAATATTTGTTTTTTTCTTTTTACTGAATAATTCCATTTTCATCCTCTTCTATATATGATAATGCTTCTTTTAACTTTACTTTCAATATATTTGAAACACCCTGTTTCTGCATAGTGATACCATATAAGACATCACATTCAGTCATGGTGCCAGGTCTATGAGTTATAACAATAAACTGAGTTTGATCAGTAAATTTATGAATATATCTGGCAAATCTATCCACATTGGCCTGATCTAAACTGGCTTCTACTTCATCAAAAATGCATAGAGGTACCGGTCTTGCTTTTAGAATTGCAAAAAGAACGCAAATAGCTATTAAAGATTTTTCTCCTCCTGAAAATAACCTGATATTTTGAACGCTCTTGCCAGGCGGCTGTACGTCAATATCAATTCCGGTATTTAGAATATCTTCCGGTTCTTCTAATATCAGTCTTGCTCTTCCGCCACCAAATAAAACAGTAAAGACTTCATTTAATGAACCATTAATTTTATTAAACATTTCACTGAATTGGACTGACATAACTTCATCCATTTCACTGATAGCTTCCAACAGCTGATTTTTAGCTTCTGTCAAATCATTCAACTGATTATTCATGAAGGTATAACGTTCATTAACTTTTTCAAAATCTTTTGGAGCGTCTAAGTTAATGTTTCCAAGTTCGGCGATTTCCCTTCTAAGGATTAAAACTTCTTCTCTGGCCTTTTCAATATCTACATCATAATTCTGTGCAGAAGCATACTGATAGGTTAACTGATAGTCTCTGGCCAGTCTTTCAAAATGATTATCTCTGTTGACCAGTAATTTTGTTTTTTCTATATTTAATTCATTGGAGTTCTTTGAAACATCTACCAGTTCATTTCTAACTTGTCTTAATTGTGAGTACTTTCGTTGTAATTCACTGTTAGCTGATAATCTTCTTTCACGTTTAATCTGAATATTATTAGAAATTTCATCTTTTTTAACATAAGCATTATTTAAAGAAGTGACTAATTCATCCTGATAAGTCGTCTCATCAATATTTGAGTCAGGTTTAATCCTGTCATATTCTTCCTTCAACTTTTCATATTTTTCTCTTTTAATATCAACTACTCCTTTTAAAGAAGCAAGTGAAACTTTTTGAGATATAATTTTCTGCTGAGCTTCTTCTTTCAATTTATTCAATCTGTTTAAATCAGAATTATATTTTTCAATTTCCAATCTGCTATCAGCTTCTTTGGCAATTATTTCAGATAATTGAAGTTGATAAGTTAAAGGCGATTCAATCATCCTGTTATAGCCGCCTCTCATAGTTCCGCCACGATAAACAACGTCACCATCGACAGTAATAATTTTATACTGATAATTCAGTCTTTTTGCCAGCGAAATGGCAGTTTTTAAATCTTCTGTAACCAGTACATTACCCAGCAGTGATAATATAACAACATCATAAATTTCCTCGCAATCGACGAAATCACTTGCCAGGCCGATAAAACCTTTTGTATTTTCCGCTACAAATAAATGTTCTTTGTTGACATAACGCGGTTTTAAGACATTTAGCGGCAAAAATGTCGCTGACCCTGCTTTGTTTTTCTTTAAAAAATCAATTGCAATTCTGGCAGATTTCTCATCCTTAGTAACGATATGATATATAGAAGAGGCTAAAGCTACTGAAACCATCTGTTGGTAACCATCATCAGCTGCAAAAAGATTACTTACAACATCATGTATTCCTTCTAAGACATTTTTGTTGTCTATAATGAGTTTTACACCATTTTCTTTCTCAAATGGTGTTTTAATAAGGTTTTCTAAGACGCTTTTCCGGTTACTCAGATAGTTAAAAGTATTATTTGCCTGACTCAGACTATTTCCTGTTTCAGAAATTTTATTATCCAAGTCAATTATTTCCTTTTCTAAAAGTTCAATAGCTACTTCAATAGAACTGGATCTTTGGATTCTATCCTTCAGCTCAACATTGGCATCATTTAAAGCTTTTAATGTTTCTTCTACCTTAGCTTTTGTGGTTCCTGTTTCACGAATATACCTTCTTTTTTCATCTACTTCAAATTTACGTTTTTCAAGTAGCTGAATCTCATTTAAACTATTAAGTAATTCTGTCTGAAGTTTATGAACGTCCAAATCGATGTTATTTATTTCATCCTTTAAATCATTGCTGGTATTTTCCAGAATCTGAATAGTTGCCCTGATACTTGTTTCCTGATAATTAAGATCAAATAATTTTTGTTCAATTACTTCTAAATCATTTATCTGATTTTCAATTTCATGAACAATTACTGCAACTTCAATTTTGGTTAACTGTTCTTTTTTAACAAGAAACTCTTCAGCCTTTAAAGCTTGTTTTTTCAATGGAGAAACCTGTTTTTCCAGTTCCTGCAGAATATCATTTAAACGATCGATATTATCCTGAGTCTTTGATAATTTGCTTAATGACTCCATTTTTCTTTTCTTATATTTGGCAACTCCGGCGGCTTCTTCAAATAAAGCTCTCCTTTCAATAGGTTTTGCTTCAGCGAAAGATTGAACTGTACCCTGAGAAATAATACTTAAGGAATCTTTACCTAAACCGGTATCCAATACTAAATCAACTATATCTCTTAACCTGCAGGTAGTATTATTGATTAAATATTCACTTTCATTGGTATTTTTATACAATCTTCTTGTAATTTCAATTTCAGTAAAGTCACTGTTCAACTGTTTTTTACTATTATCAAAAATCAGCGATACTTCTGCCATTGATACTGCTCTTTTCCCTTCAGCGCCTGAAAAAACGACATCACTCATACTGGAACCGCGCATACTCTTGGCTGACTGTTCACCTAAAACCCATTTAATAGCATCAATAATATTACTTTTGCCACAACCGTTCGGACCGACAATACCAGTATATTCACTATCAAATTCAATGATCGTTCTATTGCCAAAAGATTTAAATCCCTGTAAAATAATTCGCTTTAAAAACATAAAAACCTCGTTTCACCTAAACCATTATACTAAATTTCAGCTAACAAATAAACCTATATATCAATTTTCCAGATAATTATTCCCATGATTATTCTGAATATATTTTTATTTTTCTATTTAATCCATATAGTATAAACATTACATATTCTTAAAATTCTTTAAAAAACTGCAAATAAATTAAAAGAGTTATTATACCTGACTTTCGAAGTTGACATTAAAAAATGGTGTACCAACCACAGACTTTAAGGCCTGTAGTTGAACACCTTTTTTAATTTAGTAGGCGTTAAATTTAAATGATTAATAGGTAAATTAGCTTTAGCGGAGAACTCGTTGACAAATTTATTGGAAGTCATTAAATTCAGATAACCTCTATCACTTTTAACGACATTAAAGTTTTTAAACAGATTAATTATGTCAGATGATGAGTACTGATTTTTAAGAATGTGGAACTGGAATATCCTTTGTAATAACACGGCAATATAACAGATGAGAAAGTGTCCCTGAATGGTTTCCTGTTTTTGTAAATGTACCGGCCTGGCATCTAAATCTGATTTCATAATACGGAATGATTCCTCAATCCGCCATAAATTATGATAGACCCGGTAGATATCCAGGGCTTTCATATTGATTTCTGAACTTACCAGAAGATTGTATCCGGTTAACGAAAGGTCATCCTCAATCTTTGCCTGATTAAGTGAAACGTTAACTTTGTCATCAGTTACCTTTCCTTTGGAAGTGGATGAAAAAGTAACGTATTTACCGGCATCCCCATATTCGCTTCTCTTAGCTTTGGAAAGCTGAAGATTCTTTACTTTTTCAACCATCCTGTTTATTTCAGCTTTTTGTTTAACCGCCAGCCTGGGATTGTAAGTAGCGACTCTTTTTTCAGTTATTTCCACTTTTACTTTCCTGCCTTCTTCAGTTATATAATCATAACTGAACCTGTCGACACATTCCTTATAGCGATACAATATTTTCCCATCACTGTCTTTAACATCAACGTAATCGTTGTCCAGCAATAACCACACCACTTCTTTTTTCTCCAGGTTCCTGACTGATCTGGAAAAGATATATCCATCACCGTTCTTTTTGGCTTCCAGGATGTTTTGAGCACAGTTAAGCCCTTTATCAGCGACCTGAATGGTTCTGCCTTCAATTTCATTCCGTTGTTTTAAAGAAGATATAACATCTCTGATAACGGGCTTTTCGCTTTCGTTTCCGGGGAATATCTTCATGCCGCAGGGAATCTGATTCTTATCAAGCAGTAAACCCAAACCGACAAGCGGATTTTTTCTGTTTTCTTTAGAAACACCTTTTCTCCTGAAGTCATCCTCTCTGTCAATTTCAAAATAGAAGTTGGTACAGTCAAAGTAGGTGGTAGAAGTATCAAGTTTATAAAACCTGTCAACCTGAGTATTAAACAGTTCCACAAACTTCTGATAATCGTTGCCATAGAAAGCCAGACCTTCTAAAAGCTGGTCATAGGAAAACTGATAATCATCATACAGATTGGGGATAACCTCATAATAAGTCTTATACTTGCTGCAGGGTTTGATAACCCGGGCATAAACAAGAGAAGAAAGGACATCATACAAGTCAAAAGAGAAATCGGTACTGAGTTTAAATAAATCCACATACTTTTTAATCTGCAGCTTATTCATAATAGCGGCTAAAGGAAAATAACCCAGATGAACAACAGGAGAAACATCAGATATCAGTTTAACCTTACTTCTATCTCTTTTAAGATTCATCCTGTCAACTTCCTGCTGAGCGAAATAAACAGGATCCTTAATACCTTCAGCAGAAAGAGACTGTACAGAACCCATGGATTTAATAAATTTGTGTTTAGTATTTTTGGTAATAGGAGAATAGAAGGACTCATAGATATGCAGATAAGTCCTGTTATTCTGTTTTTGTTTTTTCAGAAAAAAAGCCATAAAGAACCTCCTGATAACAGTATACACCAGTACACCATTTAAAGCAATAGTAAATTAAAAGTTTTTCAAGTTTTTTAAATTTAAAAAAACCCTTTATACAAAAGGATTATTTCATCATCAACACGCTTTCTGCCTCTAAACTTTCATGGTGCTAAACTCTAAAGACGGGAGATAATTATTCCCATGATTATTCTGAATATATTTTTATTTTTCTATTTAATCCATATAGTATAAACATTACATATTCTTAAAATTCTTTAAAAAACTGCAAATAAATTAAAAGAGTTATTATATTGTGATATAATGTAAAAACATGGAGGAAAACTTATGTACAGGGAGAGATTTGACAAATTTTTTGAAAGAAAACACGAAATAGATTATAAACCCGAAACAATGTATCAGATGTTAAAAAATTATGCCATCAGACATGAAAATGATACAGCCTATGAATTTCAGGGAAAGAAAATTAAATATGCTGATTTTATTAACCGTATAGAAATTGTTGCTAAAGGTTTAACAGCAATCGGTATCAGAGAAAATGATGTTGTAACAATCTGCATGCCTAACTGTCCTCAGGCTATCGATACTTTTTATGCGGTTAACAGAATTGGCGCTGTTGCCAATATGATTCATCCTTTAAGTGCTCAATCTGAAATCACATTTTATTTGAACATTTCAAAATCTAAAGTTATTTTAACTCTTGATCAGTTCTATGAAAAAGTTGTTGATGCCAGAAGCGATTGTGAACATCAGGTAATTATTTTAGTTGCTCATATTTCTGATGAATTGCCATTTCATTTAAAATATCTTTATAAAATTAAAACGGAAAATAAATTTTCTCATTTACCAAATCGTTCGTATTCTCTGGCATGGAAACAGTTTAAATCAATGGGTGAAAATTATCCTTTACCGCTCTCAAAAAATGAGTTTAAAATTGACAAATGTTCAGTAATTCTATATTCTGGCGGAACTACCGGAACTACAAAAGGAATAATGTTAACTGATTTAAATTTTAATGCCCTTTCTAAACAGGCTGTAAAAGCTATGGATGTTAAAATAAATCGTGGTGACTCGATATTGGCTGCAATGCCCCTGTTTCACGGTTTTGGATTGGGAATCGGAATACATTCCTGCCTGACAAATGGAGTATATTGCAGTCTGATTCCTTCTTTTACTATCAAATCGTATGGAAAAATACTATTATCTAAAAAACCAAGCTTTATTGCTGGTGTTCCCACTCTTTTTGAAGCGATGCTGAGAACTCCTGGCATGGAAAAAGCAAACCTGTCTTTTTTAAAGGGTATGTACTCTGGCGGTGATAGCTTATCTATAGAATTGAAAGCCAAAGTAGATAAATTTTTAAATGAACGTAATGCTAAGATTCAAGTTTGTGAAGGTTATGGAACAACAGAATGTGTTACAGCTTCATGTCTCACTCCAAAAGATAAATACAAGGAGGGATCAATTGGTTTACCATTTGCCGATACAACCTATGCAATCTGCCCTGTAGGTGAAATCAGTCATTTAGGTCCAAATCAGGAAGGTGAAATCTGTTTATCCGGACCAACTGTGATGTTGGGCTATCTTAATGATGAAGAAGAAACTGCCAACACTTTAAAAATTCATGATGACGGAAAATTATATTTACATACCGGCGATCTCGGTTATATTGATGAAGAAGGATTTGTCTATTTCAAACAGCGGATTAAAAGAATGATAATTTCCTCAGGATATAATGTCTACCCTTCTCAAATTGAAAATATTATTGATGGTCATCCGAAAGTTCAGTATAGTTGTGTTATCGGAGTTAAAGATCCGTATAAAATTCAAAGTGTAAAAGCATTTTGCGTTTTAAAGCCGGATATTATACCTGATGATTCTATTAAAAAAGAAATTAAAGAATATTGTGCTAAGCATATCGCAAAATATGCCTGTCCTAAAGAAATTGAATTTAGAGATGAACTTCCTAAAACTCTGGTAGGGAAAGTTGCATATCGAATTTTGGAACAGGAAGAAGAAGAAAAGAATGCAGAATATGAAAAAATTAAATCCGAACTGAAGACAGATACTAAAAAAACAGGCAAGAAAAACAATTAATTTCTTAATTGAAAATGAAAAGCTCATATATTGTGATTATATCAACATATGGGCTTTTTTAACCAGACCAATACATTAAAAATATTATAAATCAGATGTTGATATTTTAGATTAAATTAAAAGTCATCTTAATCAACGGATGAAACTACGATTACTATATTACATTCTCATGTGAAACAAAACAAAGCTTTTACAACACTTTTATTATATTATCGATATATAAATATAAAAAAAAGTAAAAAGTTTATTAAAATGCTTTTAAGAGGTTAATGACTTATTACAATAAATAGTATAATGATATATCTGAACTTTCTGATACTAGAGTCTGAGTTACATGTGATAAAACAATCAGAAAAATTGCAATAATCTTTAATATTTCAATTCCGGATTTCCTTTGGACTTTTTTATTTGAAATCATGAAGCACCCTCAATAATACGAAAAAAATTATAGTATTTAAATTGGAAAAATCGGAAAGAAATATTTTAATAAACAATAAATTCTAATTTTCCTTAAATAAATCTATAATTTTAGTAATTTTTATTCAACTTTTTTTAATATTTCCTCACAATCATAGGCCTGTTGCAAAGGACTTGTCTGAATTTCAATTTTTACACCTTTATTCAACAATTCAAGCATAATAGCCTTTTCTTCTTCATCAGCAGAAATATTCTGATAGAAAGGTTTTCTTTTTCCACTCATACCCATGCCACCAACATTAAACTTATCTATATGAATACCCTCATCAATTAAAGTTTTAACAGTTAAAGGTGTTTTAACTATAATCATCGTCGGTTTATCCAAACCACTCTTTATATTTTCAACAGCCCTTTCGATAGAATTAATTTCAACTGTAACATCTTTCGGTATCAGCAATTGAAACATTTTCTGCATAAATGGATCTTTACTTGAAAAATCATCAATACAAATTATGTGTTTTACATTTCTATATACATTCAACCATGCAGTTACAATCTGTCCATGGATCAGTCTGTCATCTACTCTAACGAATTCAATTTTGTCTTGCATATATTTTATCCTCCTGATTATTTGAAAAATATCCTGTTTCATTATAACATCTTTTAAATAATAAAGTAATTTTTATAGTAAAGGTTCAAACAATTTGAATAAGTAACCTGTTATTTTAGTTGATAAACTCTGTTTCTGCACTTCTTTGAAAGTAATCAGTTGACTTTTCGAAATACAGGATAATATATCTTCCTTTATTACTGAAATTTCATCTATTTTATATAAATAGACTGCATTTTCAAAATGATGATATAGGCTACGGTAATCTAAATTGATGGTTCCTACAATCGCCTTTATATCATCTGAAATCATCATCTTGCCATGAACAAAACCATCGGTATATTCATATATTTTTACTCCGGAATCAAGCAGAGTCCTGTAGTATGATTTGGCAATTTTATTAATATAGACTTTATCCGGTATTCCAGGAAGTAAAATTCTGATATCGATGCCTTTTTGAGCAGCAAATTTCAGAGCATTTAAAAACTCATCATCTACAATAAGATATGGGGTCATAATATAGACATATTTTCTGGCCTGATTTAAAATATCCAAATAAACACTCTTACCTACCAGATACTGATCCATCGGAATGTCGCCATAAGGAATTACATAGCCTTTATTGGCATATTTTAAACCATTTGAACTGTTTATGTATTTAATTTCTTTTTCTGTAATATCAGTCACCGACAGTTTAAGAAACATCACTGTAAAAGTTTTAACAGCTTCTCCTTTAAGCATTACAGCTGTATCTTTCCAGTAGCCGAATAATTCTTTTTCATTGATATATTCATCGGCAAGATTAATGCCGCCAGTAAAAACAACCTTACCGTCAATTATTGTCATTTTTCTATGGTCTCTAAAATTAAAATAAGTCGAAATAAACGGGTAAAGTGGAGCAAATTTTATACATTTTATGCCTATTTTATTTAATCTTTTATGATAATCAGCTGGTAATTTTGTAAAATCACATGTTCCATCATACATTATTCGAACATCTACTCCATCACTGACTTTTTCAATAAGAATCTTCAGTATTTGATTCCACATGGTTCCTCTATCAATAATAAAATATTCTAAAAAGATAAAATTTTCAGCCTTCTTAAGTTCATCAAGTAATATTGAAAACATATCTTCCCCAGATGGAAAATATTTAACTTCACAGTCAGTATACACTCCTCTGTTGCCGCTTTTTTCTAAATAGTTATGTAAATGGTAAAGTTCAATATCTTCGTTTTTTATCCTATTCACCAACTTTTCATCAATTTCTATAAATTTTGAAAATTCTCTATTTCTGATAATAAAATGCTTTTTATAACGGTTATTGAAAAAATCAAATTTGACAAATAAATAGGCTAAACTTCCCAGTAATGGTAAAATTAATATTATAATAGACCAGGTTATTTTATATGATTCATAATCTTCATTAACATTTAACATATATAGCAGAACCATAAAGTCAAAAATCAGTACTATGCTGATAATAGGAATAATATAATCGAGAAGTTTAAGATATACGACAACAATAAAAAGTAGCTCTAAAAGAACAACAAGAAAAATAAAACCGGTTGAACCAAACAAAAAAGATAGTTTTGACATCCTGTTTTCAGTTGATAAGAATACCCTTTCAAGATCTTTTTTGTTTTTCATATTACCCAAATAATTTTCCTAAATCTGAAATTGTAATTAAGATAAACAAACCTAATACTAAAATCATAGATGCAGTTAGGACTATATATTCAAGTTTTTCATCTCTCTTTCCTGTAATTACTTCTAAAACAGTCAATAAAATTCTGCCACCGTCAAAAACAGGCACAGGAATTAAATTCATTACACATAAAGAAACTGAAATAGAACCTGCAAGTGAAAAATAAGACGTCAGACTATATGACAAAGCTTCTTCAGTTATGGAATACATTCCAACAATTCCTGAAACATTTTCCAGTCCAATATTCCCTGTAAACATTGATAATACTGATTTAACTGTCAATGAGACACTTTCAAAGGTATACTTTATTCCTTCTGCAAATGCTTCGGCGGTTGTCAGTTTCTGAAAAGTCGGCTCTCCGGCGAATATAATACCAATTACATATGATTTGCTTTCTTCACTGTAGAGGGGATTAACTGTAATATCTAATACATTATTTCCTCTTAAAACAGTTAAAGTATATGTTCCTTTGTGTAAAGAATTATTTACAACAACATCATAAGTAGTTTCAACATTAATTTTTGTACCATCTGAATAAGTTATGGATAATATTTCATCATTAACCATTATTCCTGCATCTTGTGCAGGTGAATTTTCAACTACCTGACCGATAATCGGTTTTGGATAAACAACTTTTTCTCCAACAACACTGAATACAGCTATAAATATAACCATAGCTAATAGGAAATTAAATACAGGTCCTGCTAAAAGAACTACTATTCTTTTAAAAGGTGAACAACCATAAAATGTCCTTTCAAATTTTATGTTTGTTTCTTCATTTTTAGTATTTTCTTCACTATCTTTATTTTCTTTATTACTTTCCAATTGTGATTCTTCGACCATAGCTGTAAAGCCGCCAAATGGTACAGCTCTTATGCTGTACAGAGTTTCTTTACCCTGATAGGAAAACAATTTAGGTCCAAAGCCGACTGCAAATTCTTTAACATAAATGTTAAAAAACTTAGCAGCCAACATATGACCAAGTTCATGGAAAGTTATTAGAACGCCTATCATTAAAATAAATAAAATAAATGTCATTTACTCAAAATTTCCTTTACTTTTTTCACTGCCCAATCATTAGATTCAATAATCTGTTCTAAAGTCGGATTTTCTATATATATATCTTTTGCCTGTCTGACAACTTCAAAATTAATCATTTCAATATCTAAAAATGAAATTTTACCTTTTAAAAAAAGTTCAACAGCCATTTCATTTGATCCATTTAATATTGCCGGCATATTTCCACCTAAATAACCGACTGCATAAGCTAAATCCAGCAGCGGGAATCTTTCATAATTCATATTTTTAAAAGTTAATGTACCTAATTCAGCCAGCGATAAGTTTTCAGAATTGTTAAATATTCTTCTTGGATAAGTTAGAGCATATTGAATCGGCAATCTCATATCAGTCACTCCCAGTTGAGCGATTATTGATTTATCGCTATATTCAGTCATTGAATGAACAATACTTTCAGGATGCATAATAACATCAATCTGCTGATATGGAATATCAAATAAAACGTGAGCCTCAATTACTTCAAACCCTTTATTCATCATGGTTGCAGAATCTATGGTAATTTTTGCTCCCATATTCCATCTTGGATGTCTTAGAGCATCTTCCTTTGTAACTTTCTTCAACTGCTCCCGATTCAAATTTCTAAATGCTCCTCCAGAAGCAGTAATAATCAGTTTTTTTATGTCTTTTTTGGCATTACCAAGTATTGTTTGAAAAATAGCTGAATGTTCTGAATCTACTGGAATTAAATTTACGTTATTTAATTTTGCCTTTTCCATCACAATGTTTCCGGCAGCAACCAGAGATTCCTTATTGGAAATAGCAATATCGCATTTATGAGCAATAGCATTCAATGTTGGAAGCAGTCCTACAAAACCCTGAAGACAATTACAAACAATATCAATTTTTTCAAGTGATGTTAAAGCGATAAGTCCGTCATCACCATAAAAAAATTTGGTTTTTGGATATTTGTCTTTAATTCTCAAATAGTCTTCATAATATTGAACACATCCATATTCAAGGGGATATTTTTCTAAATACTGCTCTAAAAAATAGACTCTGGACCCAACTGCCAGGGCTACAACTTCAAAAATATCCTGATGCTGAATTAAAACATCTACAGTCTGAGACCCCACAGAGCCAGAAGCTCCTAATACCACAATTCGTTTTTTCATAATAAACTCTTCATTAGGCAAAACATTACTAAACAGTTAAAGGTTACTGAATCTACTCTATCTAATATTCCACCATGTCCAGGAAAAATTTTCCCAAAGTCTTTAATATTAAAGCGTCTTTTAATAGCACTGAAAGCTAAATCACCAATCTGACCGGTAATCGGCATTATAAGTGAACCGGAAATCAGAAATATTAAAGAAGCTTCGCTGATAAAGAAATAACCGAACAAAAACGAAATAATAGCACCAAATACATACCCGCCTAATGTTCCTTCAATCGTCTTATTTGGTGAAATTCTGGAATTTAATTGCTGTTTTCCAAATGCCTTACCTATAAACAGCGCAAAAGTATCTGTAATATAGGTGGCAAAACAGGTATAGAATAATAACAGTTTATTTATTGAATACATCATATTAATTGAAGCAATTGTAAGAGTCACAATATTTACAATCAAAAAAATCAGTCCAATATTTTCAAGTTTTACTTCTTTATAACAAACCAGAATAAAGAATAAAAATAAAATTACAACACAGTTAAACTGGGCAAAATATTCAAAGTAAAAGGCTGTTATCAGTCCAAAGATAAAGATAGCATAAATAGCGAATATTGTCCATTTTGGCCACTTGTCAGCCATAAGCCTTAATATTTCATAACAGCCACCAATAGCAAAAACACCAGCAATAATTTTAAAGAAAATACCTCCCGTCAGTAATGATGGAACCAGAACCAATAATAAAATGGCAGCTGTTATTATACGTTGTTTCATAGTAAACCTCCAAATCTTCTATGTCTGTTACTATACTCTTCAATTACTTCAGTAAATCTTTCACCATCAAACTCAGGCCAATAACAATCAACAAAAAATAATTCTGCATAAGATAACTGCCATAACAGAAAATTTGAAATACGGTAATCAAGACTTGTTCTTATCATTAAATCAACTTCAGGATAATCTTTTGTGGAAATATTATTGCTGATATCCTGTTCTGTTATACTGGTAACATTACCATTTTTTATAATCTGATTTACTGCATTGACAATATCATTTCTTCCACCATAATTTAAAGCAAAAACTAAAGTCATACCATTATTGTTTTTCGTCTTTTCTATAGCAGTTTTCATTACATTAACAGTTTTGACAGGTAAAGCACTTAAATCACCAATCGTTTCAATTTTTATATTCAGTTCCATCAGTTCCGCAAGAAACTTATCAATAAAAATTGAAGGTAAAGACATAAGATAGTCAACTTCTTCTTTTGGTCTTTTCCAGTTTTCAGTGGAAAAGGCATATAGAGTTAAAACTTTTATGCCTGATTCATTCGCTTTAATGGCAATATTTCTTACATTATCTGTTCCGATTAAGTGGCCAAATGAGCGGGGTTTATTTTGTTTTTTTGCCCAGCGGCCATTACCATCCATGATAATGGCAACATGTTGCGGAATATTCATAATTAAACCGTCATTATTTCCTTATTTTTTTCTACGGCAATTTCATCAATTTCCTTAATTGCATCATCAGTAGCTTTTTGAATTCTATCTAACAGATCTTTAGAGTAATCTTCAGGAAGTGTCTTATCTTTTTTGACTAAATCGTTTCCTTCCCTTCTTATGTTTCTAACTGCTACTTTGGCATCTTCAGCCATTTTAAGAACTTGTGATGTAAACTCTTTTCTCTTTTCCTCAGTCAAGGCAGGAACATTTATTCTTATTTGAGTTCCTTCATTTTGTGGTGTTAAACCCAGATTTGCCGCAAATATTGCTTTTTCAATATCTTTTACTATCTGCATTTCATATGGTTTAATCAATAATTGTTTACCTTCAATAACAGAAATACCCGAAACCTGATTAATTGGTGTTTCAACTCCATAATAATCGATTGTAACATTGGCAACTAATCCGGGATTAGCTCCAGAAGTTCTGATTTGACTTAAATTATCTTCAAACACTTCAATTGAGCTGTTCATTTTTTCTTTTACATAATCTACCTGTGACATATACAACCTCCTGCTAATTTATCAAACAACTGTCAGTGTTGTTTAATCTCTTTGTTTTATAAAATCTTTATATATTTTTAATTACTATTATAAATTCTTTTTTACCTCAAAAATTGATAAATATAGTTCTTATAAATCCTGAAACAATTATTTTAAAATTACTGCCAAAAATAATATGTAGAGTAATAACTGTTTTTATTATGTAAATTACTGCTATTATATCAATAACATCAGACTAAATAACATTTTCAAATGAATTAGCGACAAGTGTTCCAATTTTTTCACCTGAAACAACTTTGGAAATATTCTCAATCTCATTCATATTAAATATAATTGTCTTAATATTATGTTCTTTACACATACTGGCTGCAGTTAAATCCATAACATTTAATTCTTTGTCAATCATTTCATCGTAAGTCAATTTATCATATTTTGTAGCTGTGGGATCTTTTCTGGGATCAGCATTATAGACACCATCTACTCCATTTTTTGCCATCAGTATGGCTTGACAGTCAATTTCCGCAGCTCTTAAGGCACTTGCTGTATCTGTTGAGAAATAAGGGTTTCCTGTTCCGCCGCCATAAACAACAATACCGCCTTTTTCCAAAACATCAACAGCTTTTCGATAATCAATAATATCGCAGACTCTGGTACATTCAACTGCACTTTGCATATAGGCATGTAATCCATTTTCTTCACATGCTCCACATACAGCCAGAGCATTAATCATAGTACCTAACATTCCCATTTTATCTGCTTCTACTCTCGGTAATCCGATATCTGAAGCAAATTTGCCACGCATAATGTTTCCTCCGCCAACAACAATGGCTACCTGAATACCCATTTGAGTAACTTTTTTTAATTCTAAAGCCAGTCTTCTAAGCAGGTCAGAAGAAAATGTCGTGTCATTACCGCTTAATGCTTCTCCCGATAATTTTAATAAAACTCTTTTATACATACAGCCTCCCGCAATTAATTCATTAAACAACAGTTGTTATTATTTATTCCATATCAGTTTTTATCAGAACATCTCTTGGTCTTGAACCTTTACTTTCAGAAATAATTCCTTCCTGCTCTAAACAGTCAATAAACCTTGCCGCTCTGTTAAATCCTAATGAAAATCTTCTTTGAAGTGCACTGACAGAAATTTTATCCAGAGTAATAACCCAATTTTTTATATTACCATATAACGGATCATCATTACATGAAATTACACCAGAGTCAAGAACATCACTTTCATCATCAAGCACAAAAATATCTTCATATTGTGGAATATAACCACTGTCAGATAAATATGACACTACTCTGGATATTTCCTGATTTGATGCATAGACTCCCTGAATTCTTTCCAGCGATACTGAACCAGCCATCATAAACAGCATGTCGCCATTATTCAATAATGCTTCCGCACCTCCGGCATCCAGAATAACTCTTGAATCAACAGATGAAGCAACTTTGAAAGCGATTCTTGAAGGAATATTCGCCTTAATGACACCGGTAATTACGTCAGCAGATGGTCTTTGGGTGGCCAAAATCAAGTATATGCCAGCTGCCCTTGCTTTAGCTGACAGTCTCTGAATATGAATTTCTATTTCTTTTCTATGAGTTGCCATTAAATCAGACAATTCATCAATGATACAGATAATATTGGGCATCTTGTAAACTGTTTTCTCATTTGTATTGTAATCTTTAATATTATTTACATGAAGTGCAGAAAACTTTTCATATCTGTCATCCATTAAAATACACAATTTCTTTAATATGTCACTTGCCTGAGCGTTATCCGTGATAATCGGACAAGCTAAATGAGGGATATTTTTGAATTTGTTAAATTCAACTTTTTTCGGATCAACCAGAACAAGCTTTACATCATTGGGTCTGGCATTCATTAAAATAGTCAAAATAATGCTGTTGATACAAACTGATTTACCCATTCCGGTGGCTCCGGCAATCAGTAAATGTGGCAGTTTATCAATTGAAGCATAAACATTATTACCAGTAACATCTTTACCTAAAGCAATGGTAAGAGGATTGTTACGATGTTCATTTTTCATATTTTTCAGCATTTCAGATAATCTGACTGCTGTTCTTTCAACATTTGGAATTTCAAAACCGACAGCCGCTTTACCGGGGATCGGTACTACAATTCTTAAATCTGTCAATGCCAGGCTCATTCTGATATTTTCTTCAATTGTGGAATATTTTTTTATATTAAAATTATCAAGTGGAGAAACCTCAAACTGTGTTACTGACGGACCAATATTAACTGCCTCAAGTTGACTTTTCAGGCCAAAACTCTCCAAAACATATGCCAGTTCTTCCCATTTTGTCTGAGCATTTTCTTTATTGGTTGCACTTTTTCTACTGATAGAATATGTGTCTAATTTATCTATACCAGGAAGCTTGTAGTTTTTTTCATTGTAAACTATTTTCTTTGACGGATCTGTTAAATCAAATGATAAAATCTCTATCTGTTTGCTTCTTCCAGCAACAGTATCAGGTTTAGAAATAATCTCTTTAGCAACGGAAATAATTTCCTGCTTATCAGAAGATTTATTATTACCAATATCAACAAACAGATTTTTTTCTTTTTCCAACTGCTTTTTTCTTTGTCTTTCTTTTAATTCTTCTTCTTTTCTTTTAGCTCTTTCTTCTTTTTTTTGTTTTCTATAACTATTTATATCTGCTTTAACCTGATCAAAATCTTTATCATTAAAATCAAAATGTATAAAGACAGCTAAAACAATTAAGGCAGTTTCAACAATATATATTCCCATATAACCCAAAAAGGCAGAAAACAGGCTATACAAAAAGGTTCCAATTAAACCACCGTCATTTGTTATTGTTCCGTTAAAAATTTCTTTTGAATTTTCAAAGAAGTTATTTATTAAATCAAAACCAACTGATTTGTCTTTTTGAATTGAAAGGAAAATCAATATAGAAAACAACACCGCAATAGCTGAAACAATATATTTATAACCAAATGAGAAATTGAAAATAATACATAAACCGGCAATTATCATTACTGCAAATGAAACAAACCAGCATTTACCCAATAGATAATGTGAGACTTTGAACAAAAATTCACCTAAAAAAGCTGTATTTTCATAAAGTAAACCGATAAAGCCAACTGAAAGAAGTATTATTCCGTATATAATACGTAATACTTTTATTTCCTCTTGAGAATATCTTTTTACACTTTTAACCTTCTTTGTATTTCTTCTTCTTGTCATTTAATCACCTAAACATTAATTTCTACGATAGCTGGTATTATCATTGGACGTTTACCGGTTTCTCTTGCTACATATCTTTCAATTCTGTTTCTTAATTCAACTTTTGTCTCTAAATTATCATAGGTTCCATCTCCAACTTTTTCAGTAATTACATCTACAACAATCTTACCAATATTTTTTATCAGATATTCGCTGTCTTTTACATAGAATACACCTCTTGACTGAACATCCGGTCCACCAATAATATCTTTAGTCAAATAATTTATTGCTACTCCTACAATAATTACTCCATCTGTTGATAAGACTGTTCTGTCCGCCAGTACCTGTGAAGTTATATTCTTTTTATCTTGAGTTCCTATTAGAACTTCCCCAATTTTATCAACATAATCTGAAGTTGATTTTAATCGTCCATCAGAAAAAGTGGCAATCTGTCCATTATCAAGAATAATAATCTTATCCGGAGTATACCCTACTGATAAAGCCAGATTAGCTGCTGCAATAAAATTACGGTAATCACCCATCACAGGAAGAACATATTTAGGCTTCAGTAAAGATAAAATCATCTTTATATCTTCAGTTGCCGGATGTAGTGATAAGACTTGTTTTGGATCTAGTTTAAAGATATTAACATTATCTTTATACAGTTCATTTTCCATCATATTAGCCTGTTTTTCAGTTCCGGGAACCATTGGAGAGGCAATAACCACAGTATCTGTAATTCTCAATTCAATTGTACTTTCTTCATTAATTGCAATTTTATTCATTATATTAAAGACATTGGCCCCATCTCCAGATACAATAATAATGCAATCATCAATATCATTTGAAAACTGTTTTTTAGTTATCATCATTTTTTCCGGGATCTTATAATATTCATTTACAGCGAATAATTCGATAATATCTCTCATCTTTTCATCAAAAAAGAATATCTTCTTTTTATATTCAGTTGCCACAGCAATAATTTCTCTTAATCTAAAGAAATTCTGTTCATAAAGAGTAAAGAATACTCTTCCTGAAGCATCTTCGATAATCGGACGTATAATATTTGAGATTCTATGTCTTGGTGAAGTAAAACCATCCTTGTCAGCATATGAAGATTCAATCATACAGCATAAAACACCTTCCTTGCCAATATCAGCAATAGCGGCAATATCACATTCATAGGCATTATCACGCATATCAAAATCAACAACAAACTGTTCAGCGACAACAATATGTCCCTGTTCTGTTTTAAAAGAAATACCAATTGCATCAGGTGTTGAATGGGTTAACCCGAATGTGGTTATTTCAATATCATCTATAACGGTTTTACCATATCTTGGTAAAATTTTTACTCTTAAATGAGATTTTCTCATTTTTTTAAGTTCTTCTTTAATGAAAATTGTACATAAATTAGGAGCGTATACATCTACTTCCAATTCTTTCAGTAAATATGGCAATCCATCCATCATATCATCATGAAAATGAGTAATTATTACACCACTCAATCTATCCTTATTCTCTATTACATAACTAAAATCATTAACAATGTATTCTATGCCGAATTGATTGTCATCTGGTCTTTTAATACCGCAATTAACAACAAACAATTTCTGACCTATTTCAATACAATACATGTTTTTACCATATTCATCCAGTCCGCCAAGAGCAAAAATTCTAATATTATTCATGATTCTCCTTTCCCGAATGGACCTGTATGCCATTTAGCGAGTTTTTCATACCCTGGGTAATTTTCACATAAATTATATCACCTATTTCAGCTTTATCATAACTAAAGTTTACTAATTTCTGTTGTGGTGTATATCCTGACATAATCTCAGAATTAGTTTTAGAATAACCATCAACTAAAACTTCGACAATTTTACCTTCCCATTTTTTGTTATTTAGTTTTGAATAATACCCTAATCTTTCATTCAAGCGCTGAAGTCGTTTTTTCTTTTCTTCAATTGGAATTGAATCCTTCATTCCGGCAGCCGGGGTTCCTTCTCTGGCAGAAAATACAAAAGAATAGGCATTATCATACTGGCAATATTCAACCATTTTCAGAGTATCCATAAACTGCTTTTCAGTTTCATTTGGAAATCCGACAATTATATCAGTAGAAACAGCAACATCAGGTATCCTGTTTTTTATTTTATCAAAAAGTTCCCTATATTGTTCCGCAGTATATTTTCTTCTCATCATTTTTAATATTTCATCATTACCCGACTGAAGAGGCAAATGAATAAATGGCATCAGATTACTTCTACTTGCGATAATATCAATCATCCGGTCATCAAAATCCCACGGATGTGAAGTTGTGAATCTTATTCTTTTAATTCCTGTATCACTGACTTTTTCAAGCAAATCACTAAAAGTATACCCTTCATCCAAATCTTTACCATAGGCATTTACATTTTGACCAAGTAAAGTAACTTCTTTATAGCCATTTTTTTTCAGTTCATTGATTTCGGTTAAAATACTTTCCATTTTTCTTGATCTCTGCTGACCGCGGGTGTATGGAACAATGCAATAGGAACAGAATTTGTCACAACCATCCATAATATTTACAAAAGCTTTGTGTTTAAATTGTCTGACAGATGGTAAATTTTCATATATGCTTCCTAAAGTCGAAAAGACTTCCACATGTCTTTTTTTTGTAGACATTACAGTTTCCAATAAATCAGGTAATGAAGTGATATTATGAGTGCCGAAAATAAGTTCAATAACTGGATATTTATCAATTATCATCTTTGTCATTTTTTCCTGTTGTGGAATGCAACCACATAATCCGATAATCATATTTGGCTTTTTTCTTTTGAAAGACTGTAAATAACCAATAACACCTAAAATTTTCTTTTCGGCATTTTCTCTAATTGCACATGTATTTAAGATTATGACATCAGCCAAGGACATATCTGAAGTAAAAGTAAATCCCATCTTTTCCAAGATACCACTTATTACTTCACCATCTCTAACATTGGCCTGACAGCCATAGGTTGCAACATGATATTTTAAATCAGTACCCAACTGTTTTTTGTTTTTCAGTTAATTGAACTGCATTATAGATAATCGGAGTTTTATATGTTTTATTTCTAAAACGCGCTTCTTTAGCATTTGGCAATTTATATTCATTCATAATCTCATCACACAAAAAACCAAGCAGGTTTTGCTTGGTTATTCTTGACTGATAGCTTGTACTGGACATTCATCAACGCATGCACCACAATCAATACATACATCTTCATTGCACTCAGTTAATCCATTTTCGTCTAACTCTAATGCTTCAACCGGGCAACTTGCTAAACAAGCTCCGCAACCAATACATAAGTCCTTATTTACAACAACTGGCATATTCATCAAGTCTCCTTTTCCTTAAAGTATTATAACATGTTTATGACATATTACAAACATTTATAGTAATTTATAGTAATTTATGGTAAGTATAAAAAGTAAAAATATAGTAAGAAATTTCAATATTTAAATAGCTTTTATATTTAAACAATATTTTTTAATCAGTCAAGACGACTTAAACTTAATATGTTGTTTTAAAACTATTTGACTAATAAATTTAGTATAAAACAATATTGCTGAAAATATAGTTAGAGTCATGTGTGTTAGAATTATCGATGTTTCTTCCATCCATAATTATCGTTACTTCTCCATAAATTCCAGCTAAACTAATGGCATATTGATGCCATTGATTATCTAAATCATTTGATAAAACAGTCGATTTTTTTAGTAAATTTCCTTGATCATCATAAATGTGTATAATGTGTTGAGCTTGTTTTGAAACTTTTTTTCCATAAAATACTAAACAACGATAATCGGTGACATCTATATTAAATTTTATACCACAAAAATTACCATCAGATATTGTTGCTTCATTGGTATTGTTAGTAATTTCAAATTTTGACTCATAGCATTCAATACCATCACTACCTTCAAATTGATTTATGATAATTTGAGCATTTTTAATTTCTACTGTTTCTAAAAAACTAATATCCAATACCAATGGTTCAATACCCGAAATTTCTTTATTTAAAATTGCTGCACTGTAATAATCTGCTTCATAATCTACTTGATAAAATAAGGTGTTAAAATCGAAATTCATATAATGGTCTTTAAAATCATTTATATAGTCCATGTAATTTTCATTTGTTAATTTCCCTGATTCTTTTTTCATTTGAGAAAGTATCCAAGAATTTATCCATTCTCCATAATGTGCTGGATCTTTATAATTATTTAGATCATCAAATAGGTCAAAACGATTCCAACCAAATAAATGAATATTTTCATATGGGAGCATTAATGAGATGGCATACTCGATAATTTTAATTTGTTTTAATAAAGTTCCTTTATCTTTTTGAATGCCCCAATAAGCAGCACTATAAGGAGTAATGAAATAATAAAATTTTGTTTTTGGATATTTTTCAGCTATACTTAAAATATTCTGTTCAATATTTTCTTTTATCATTTTCTTCAATTGATTAGTAAGTATTTCAGTTTGTTCATTATCTCTAAAACTCCTATTCTCACTTTCAAATGTTTTTAGTACAACTGAATTTCCAAAATTAGAACTAGACATCCAGTTTGAGTACTCATCAAATGAAGTTATACCTGTTGGGTAATTTAGCATTGATTTTAGTAACATTTTAGATATCTTAATTAAAATAGATTTATTTAATAAATAATTTACATCATTAAAAGGATTATTATCATAAAGATAAACAGGATATTCTCCAAGATCTGTACGCATATAATTTTTATCTAAATCTATATAGTTTAAATCAAATCCCCTTATGATATACCTAATATTTGGATTTATACTTAATGCTTTTTCTAAATTATTGTTTATCTCTTTAAAAGATGCTCCTGAAAAAGGAATCTTAATTGAATTACAGTTAAATAATTTATCCACCTCAGTACTATAAAAATTTTCAGACATTGAAGTACCAGTTATAATTGTGTCGTATTTAAATTGTTTTATTATTCCATAGTTTTGACTTCTTTGATTATCTAATTCATAATAAAAATCTTTTGTAAGTGGTTTATGATAATGCATATAAGGATCTACATATATTGTAATAGCACCAATAATAATCCCTATAGTAATAATTAGTGATAAAAAAGCAATTAACCATGTTTTGTTTTTCATATCTTTTTACTCCTATCTAAAAATCAAAATAAACAAATATAGCTTCACTTCCAAGAGAAATAAAAGCAACAATGAAAATAAAAGCATAATAAAATACGGTATAAATATTGTTTTTATGTTTCATCTTATAAGAATTTTCAAAACAGAGACATAAAATAAAACCAATTAAATAAAACATCAACATTAGAAATATCTTTATTTGTGGAAAATCTTTTATATAAATAAATCTATGAATTAATTCTTCACTAATTACTAGATTATTAAAATTAAACATTTGACTAATAATAGTTAGCCACTGGGAAATACTGTTGGCTCTAAATAAAACCCAAAGAATATTTATCAAAAAAAATGTAAATAACCACTGAATTAGCTTATGAATGTTTTTTCTATATCTTTCAGTTATTCTATCAAAAATACTTAATAATCCATTTAATAAACCCCAAAGAATAAAATTCCAATTTGCTCCATGCCATAATCCTGAAAATAAAAAGACAATTAATGTATTAAGAATAGTTTTAAGCTTACCTTTTTTATTACCACCTAAAGGAATATAAAGGTATTCTGTAAAGAACTTCGATAATGATATGTGCCATCTTTTCCAAAAATCACGAATTGAAGTTGCTTTATAAGGTGAATCGAAATTTATTGGTAAATTAATATTTAGCATTTTAGCCGAAGCTATAGCCATATCGCTATAACCGCTAAAATCAAAATATATTTGGAAAGTGTAAGCTAGCATAATCAAAATTGTATCTATTGATGTTAGTGCGCTAAAGTCACTTAAAGCGAAAGCCCAACTAACAACATTAGAAAATGTATCAGCTAAAATAACTTTCTTGAATAGTCCTATTACAAACATTTTAATTCCATCAACTAAATTTTCATAAGAAATTTTTTTATTATTTTCATCATTTAACTGAGATATCAAATAATCTTGTTTAACAATTGGCCCCATCATAATTTTAGGAAAAAAAGTAATATAAAAAAGATAATCCGATAACGAATTAGCTGATGTCTTATCATTGTAAGTATCGACTAAATATGATATTTGTTGAAAAGTAAAAAAACTAATTCCAATTGGCAATATAATATTTAACGAATTAATATCTTTATCAAGAAAATTATTTATTGTCAAAATTACAAAATTAGTATATTT
Source organism: Erysipelotrichaceae bacterium (assembly GCA_050950925.1). Classification (GTDB taxonomy): domain Bacteria; phylum Bacillota_I; class Bacilli_A; order Erysipelotrichales; family Erysipelotrichaceae; genus UBA1783. The sequence continues at coordinate 69,983 of JBMNIN010000003.1, read as the reverse complement.
AAAATAAAACAATAGGCCAATATTAATAGCAACTGCAAAAAAAAGAATATTTTTTTTCTTTTCTTTCATTAATATCTTTATTAATAAATAGTTTACTGTAATGCTTAATAATAACCAACAAAATCCGATGATTCCAGCATAAATATAAAAAAGCATAGAAGCTATTATTAAGAATATTTTGCCAGCTTTATTGTTATACTTACAAATTAAGTAATACCCTATTATTGTTAAAGGCAAAAATATCAGTATATAAATATATGTATTAAACGGCATATTTTGTTTCCTCTCATTTAAATTAAGTAATAATTCTTGTATTTATATTGTTAAAGCTTAATATTTATTAAAATTTATGGTCTTATTTGAATTCTTTCAATTTTAACCGCTTTTGAATTTGATAAATCAATATCTGCAACTATAGCTGATAATATCGCTTCCTCATCGGAAATAGTATATCTGGTTTTTATTTTATCAATCATTGATGCTAAAACTTCATCCGTATCTCTGCCTAAAACAGAATTGTAAGGTCCAGTCATACCAACATCACATATAAAAGCACAGTTATCAAATATTGCTTCATCAGCAGTCTGAATATGAGTATGTGTTCCAACAATCATCTGAACTTCCTGTTTGAAATACTGCATGAAAGCATATTTTTCACTGGTTGCTTCTGCATGTAAATCAACAATTTTAATATCACACGGATATTTTTCCAGCAGTTTTTCAAAAGCTTCAAATGGTGTTTTTGTAATATTCTCCATAAATATTGTTCCACAGACATTAAAGATACCAACTTTTTTATTATTGAAATCAATTATATGACATGCTTTACCAAAATTTTCCGGTTCTAAATTAGCTGGTCTTATTAGTTTATCGGCATTACCAATAAACGTGTAGATATTATCTTTACTGAAAGTATGATTACCCATTGTTATACAGTCAACACCAAGATTAATAAAAAAATCATATATTTTTCTGGTAATCCCTTTTCCATGGGCTGAATTTTCACCGTTTACAATCAGTAAGTCATAATGATATTTCTCTTTTAAAAAGGGAAGATGTTTGCTTAAAGCTTTTCTTCCCTGTTTTCCAACAATGTCTCCAACAAATAAAACTCTCAACATTATTTTGCAGTCTCGCTTGCTCTGGTTTCTCTGATTACGTTAACTTTAATCTGACCTGGATATGTCAATTCATTTTCAATCCTATTTTTTATTTCTCTTGCTACTCTATAGCAGTTGGCATCATCAATTCTATCCGGTTGAACCATTACCCTTATTTCTCTACCAGCCTGAATTGCATATGATTTATCAACCCCATCAAAACTGTTGGCAATTTTTTCTAAGTCTTCTAATCTATTGACATAATTTTCCAATGATTCATATCTTGCTCCTGGTCTGGCAGCAGATAATGTATCGGCAGCAGCAACAAGATTAGCAATAATCGAAGTAGGTTCTTCATCTCCATGATGTGATGCAATTGAATTTAAAACAATTTCATTTTCACCATATTTTTTACATATTTTTACTCCTAATTCGACATGACTTCCTTCCTGTTCAAAATCAATTGCTTTACCGATATCATGTAATAAACCTGCACGTTTAGCCAAAGACTGTTTTAAACCTAATTCAGCAGCCATCATACCAGCTAAATGAGCAACCTCAATAGAGTGTTGTAAAACATTTTGACCATAAGAATAACGATACCTTAAACGTCCAATCATTTTTATCATTTCTCTATCAATTTTACCCAAACCCAATTGGAAAACTGCTTCCTCTCCAGCTTTTTGAATGACATCATTTATTTCAGCTGTTTTCTTTTGAACAACTTCTTCAATTCTTCCAGGCTGTATCCTGCCATCCTTAACTAAATGTTCCATTGTCAAACGGGCTATTTCTCTTCTTATCGGGTCAAAACAGGAAATAGTAATAGTTTCCGGTGTGTCATCAATTATTAAGTCAACACCTGTAGCCTGTTCAATAGCACGGATGTTTCTTCCTTCTCTTCCAATTATCCTTCCCTTCATTTCTTCTGAAGGCAGTCCCACTACAGCCACGGTTCTATCAATTGTCTCTTCCTGTGAATATCTTTGAATAGCCTGACCGATAATATTTTTAGCTTTATCGCTGGCAGTAGCTTTAGCTTCTTCTTCCTGCTCTTTTATATATAATGCCATTTCATTGGCAGTTTGATTTCTGACGACTTCGAAAAGTTCTTCTTTAGCTTCAGCAGCTGTCAGATTGGCAACCTTTTCTAATACGCCTTTCTGTATATCAATTTTATTTTGTAGTTCTGCTTGCATCTTGTCTAAATCAGCAGTTTTTCTATTTAAATCGTTTAGTTTATCATCAACCTGTTTCTCTTTATTATGTAATTTTTCCTCACGGAAATTAAGATTGTCATCTCTTCTCAGTAATCTGTTTTCTAAATCTGTAATTTCCTGACGTTGTTTTTTAATTTCTTTTTCGGCATTAAGTTTTAATTCATAAGCAGCACTCTTGCCATCTAATACTGCTTGTCTTTTAACAGCATCAGCTTCAATATTTGCTTCTTTTATAACTAATTCAGCTTTTTGTTGATTTTTATTTAAACCGATTTTAGACATAACATTCATAATTATTATGCCTACTAATAAACCTGCACTAATTCCCAAGATGAAGGCTGTAGTTGTATTCATATAATATATCCTCCATCTATTTTTAAACTAACAAAACTATTTTACCACATTTTTCACATATTTCCATACCTAATAAAGAAATTAGATTTTCAATTTATTTTTTTTATGATTTTTTACTATTTTCCAGTTATCGTTTATTACGATTTTAAAAATAAAAGCCTGCATTTTTAATCATTACAGGCTTTACAAATAACATTTGCTCTGCTTCAGAGAACATATCCTTGCTGCTCTACAAAAAGAACAGACATATATATTTCCTCACTATTAGTTTCGACTTATATTTATTTTCAATATTATCAGCAATTTTCATTTTTGTTTATTTTGATAATTAACCGAATAACTGATTTTTTAAACGTTGCCATAAACTTTCTTTTACATTTTTATCATCAAATGGATTTGATTCATCAATAGTAAAATATTTCCTCAAAATATCTTGAGAATGTTTCATTGTCGAATCATTTTTATTTATATAAGAACCATCATTTTGCATTATCCAACCTATTGATTTATCATCTTTCTCAACTGAAAGAATATGATTTACCCTTGTTTTTAAATCTGGTTGTTTTATTTGAATAGACGCTTCTACACGACGTTGTGTATTGCGATTTAAAAAGTCACCAGAACCGATAAAAATGCGTGCCCTGCTTCCATCACCAAATTTAAATATACGACTATGTTCCAAATGACGTCCCACAATTGACTTTACTACAATATTGTCGGTATATCCTTGCACATTCGGCAGCAGACAGCAGATTCCTCGAATAATCAAAAATATTTTTACTCCCTGTTGTGATGCTTCAATCAGTTTTTCCATAATTACGACATCGTTCATTGAATTTTACTTAAACTCAATATTTCCATTACCATTTTCCATATGATACTCAATTTCACGATCAATTTCTTTTAATACTTCCGATCTAAATGATAATGGTGCAATCCATAAGGTGTCATTATCCTCAACAAGTTCATTGACAGAAAGGGAATCAAAAAGAATATTCGCATCTTCACCAACCAATGTGTCAGAAGTCATGTAGGCTAAATCCGTATATTGTTCCTGGGTAATTTCATTGAAGTTACCCGTTCCGACATAGGTAAAATATTTTATTCTGTTTTTTTCACGCATCGTAATCAGACAGACTTTTGAGTGTACTTTATAATCCGACAGGCCATAATGAATGGTACAGCCGGCATCCTCTAATAATTTTGAATAATCGATGTTGGATTGTTCATCAAAACGGGCTCTTAATTCCATAACTGCAACAACCTGTTTTCCTTTCTCGGCAGCATAAGCAAGGGCGCTGGCAATTCTGGACGGACTGGACAGTCGATAAAGGGTGATTTTTATTGACACGACATTTGGATTATTAGCCGCTTCATAGATTAACTGAATAAATGGTTGTGAACTCTGATATGGATAATGCAATAGCAAATCATTATTCTTTAAATAATCAATCCCGCTCTGATTTGCAAAGTCAATCGAATTTATTGGAGAAACTGGCGGATAAACATCATCGGGATGATTTTCTCTAAATGTACGTTTTAAGCCGAAACCAAATCCTAAATCTAACGGGTAGTTATTGACAACAAGAACATCCTGCTGTAAATTTAAAACTTTTTTAAGATAATCACTAAAACCACTTGAAATTGAATCAGACAGTTGAACACGAACGATTCCAAGTCGTTTTCTTTTTCTCAGTACTTTTTCCATAATATTCAGGAAATCTTCATGTTCATCCATCATTTCAGTAGCTATATCAAGATCAGCATTACGTGTTACTCTAATAGTTACAGCCTCATTGACGGTATACTTTTTAAATATACTAGATAAATAATAAGTAATTACATCACTTGTAATCACAATACGTTCCTGTTCATTAATAGAATAATTAATAAACTCTGGTAAATTTTCAGTATGTACGATTCCATAACGAATCTGCTTATTTTTATCTTCCAATTGAGCCATTACATAAGACTGTTTGTTTTTTAAAAATGGAAATGGATGATGAGGATCAATAATTTGAGCTGATAATAACGGTTTAATATCCTTATTAAAGTAATCCTTAGTTAAAAGTTGATCAACCCTGTCAAGATCATCAATCTGTAGAACACTTATTCCAATTTGCGTTAATTTACCAAGAACTTTTTTTATCGCTTTTTCTACCTCTTTTTCATGACTTGTCAGCCATTTCCAAACCGCATTGATTTGTTCCTTTGCAGTTTGACCGGTTTTATCATCTTTTTTATCTGGAATCGCAATCATTTGATCAGATAATGATCCAATACGAATCATAAAAAATTCATCCAGATTACTTCCATAAATAGACACAAAACCTAAACGTTCCAAAATAGGCGTTGATTCGTCCAGCGCCTGATATAAAACTCTTTTATTAAACTCTAACCATGATATTTCACGATTTATAAATAAACTCTGTAATGATGTTTCCTTATTCTCCATAGATTATCTCCTTTTTGTATATTATATAATTAATTAAATAACCCTCTCTCGCTCCTGCTGAAGAAACAACTACTTCATTTGAATGATAGTATTTCAATATTGAATACAAAATTACTGTACCTGGTACTATAGTATGAATTCTATTGGGAATTACTTTCAGTATAGTATCCTGAATTTCATGAGGAGTTTTCATTCTATTTAATATATCTTTTAACTGTGAAAAAGTAATGACATCATTAATATCATCAATAAATATTGAATTCTTTAATTTTAATAGAGCTCTTATACTTCCTCCAATACCAACAATTGTCGATATTTTTTTCGGATAAGGATCATTCAATTCCAGAAGCTTTCTCGCGTTTTGGCTGATGTCCTTTATTTCGGATTTATTCGGTAAAATACCACTTACATAATTACGATAAAAATTCAAAGACCCCATCGGAAGTGAAGTTGAATTTTCAATTTTATTATCATTAAATGGAACCAGTTCACAGGAACCTCCACCAATGTCAACCATTAGTCCATTATCTCTTTTTACAATTGAACTTGCTCCAATAAACCCCAGTTCACCTTCTTCATTTCCTGAAACCAGATGAATATCAAAGCCAATAATTTCTTTAACTCTTTTAATAATTTCGTGACTGTTTTTGATATTTCTTAAAGAAGCAGTCGCAAACGGATATACTTCGAAAATATTCAATCTTTTTAAAATCTGATTAAACCTTTTTAAAACATCTAACAGTTTTATAACACCGTTTTCTGTCATAACTCCGTTTTCAATATGACTAACCAATCCGGCCATTTCTCTGAAGTTAAAGGCCTGTTCAAAAGTACCATCATTTTTAATGTAAACATTCATTCTAATCGTGTTAGAACCTATATCAATAATTGCCAGCATAAAGTCACCTCTGGAAATAATTATATCACGATTAATATTACTTTATATTTAATATTACAGGAATATTACAAGAAGTATTAAAGAGAAAATATGCATTTATATTTCATTTTTTTATCTTATTCATCCTCTTATTAAATATTTTGGAAAGTAAATAAAATTATTCTATTAATACTAAATAAACATTTTTTTAACTCTTTTTTCTATCTTTAAATCAATTAAAAAATGAATGTAATTCTATTTCTAATGTGTTAACTTTTTCTTATAGAAATATTACACTTCATTTTCCTGATTAATCATAAACTGCTTATAAATTAAATTATGATTTTAATTTGTTATATGGTTAAAATGCTGAAATATTTTTTAAATAGTATTTTTTTCCTTTTGAATAATTTCATGCAGATTTTTATCGATTTCATCATAAATCTTAGGATTGGCTTCTAAAAACAATCTGACATTTTCTCTACCCTGTCCAATCTTTTCTCCCTGATATGAAAACCATGATCCGGACTTGTCTATCAGTCCATATTCAACACCTAAATCTATTACTTCAGCTACACGTGATATTCCTTCACCATATCTGATTTCAACTGTTTGCTGTTTTAAATGGAGGGGCAACTTTATTTTTAACTATTTTTACATTAACCTTATTACCAATAATGTCTGATCCCTGCTTAATTGCTTCACCTTTTCTAACATCAACTCTAATAGAAGCATAAAATTTCAATGCTCTACCACCAGTAGTTGTTTCTGGATTACCATAGATTATACCTATTTTTTCTCTTAACTGGTTAATAAAAATTACTGTACATTTACTTTTATTCATTACACCGGATAACTTTCTCATTGCTTTCGACATCAGTCTGGCCTGTAAACCCATATTTGCATCAGACATAATACCATCGAGTTCAGCCTGTGGTACCAATGCTGCAACTGAGTCAACAACCAGCAAATCAATTGCCCCTGATTTTATCAGTAACTCGGCAATTTCTAGAGCTTGTTCTCCTGAATCCGGTTGGGATAATATCAAATCATCTATCTGAACTCCTAAATTTTTGGCATACATTGGATCAATAGCATTTTCAGCATCAATAAAAGCCGCTTTACCTCCGGTTTTCTGAACTTCTGCTATGGCATGAAGGGCTAATGTTGTTTTCCCGCTTGATTCAGGGCCATATATTTCAACAATTCTTCCTCTTGGATAACCACCGATTCCTAATGCCTGGTCAATTAGCAATGAACCGGAACTGATTGCATCTTCTTCAACTTTAACACTGTCTCCAAGTCTCATAATTGATCCTTTTCCATAAGTTTTCTCAATTTCTTTAATAGTTTGCGCTAAAACTTCATTTTCATTTTTCTCAGCCATAAACAATCCTCCTAAATAATAATTATCTGTACACCACAATATTCCTAATTACTTACTTTCAAATATTATTCCTTTAGCCTGATTAAAATAATCAATTCCACCTAAAACTGAAATAATTGTTGAAAACCACAATAAAACATCAGCAACAGGCAAACCAATCAATTCAAAAGGCAGATTATTAAGCAAAATCAAAATTATACAAAACATCTGTGATACAGTTTTAATTTTTCCTAAAGAACCGGCAGCCATAATAAAGTTTTTTGATGCTGCTATCAACCTTATACCATCTACAATTGTATCTCTCCAAACCATAATTATTACTGGTATCGGACTGATAATATTGCTGGCAGCAAACATTATAAATAAAGTTGTTGTTAAACATTTATCAGCAATCGGATCAATAAATTTTCCAAATGTAGTAATCTGATTGGTACTTCTGGCAATTATTCCATCAACAAGATCAGAAATAGCTCCCATAACAAAGAAAAAAAGAGCTATAAGGTTTTTTAATGATATTGAAACTGTTCCAAAATAATATACTGGCAACTCAATTCCAAATTGAACATATGGGAAATACCACACCAAAACGATAATTGGAATCAGCACTAATCTAAAGACTGAAATTCTATTTGGTAAATTCATAAAACATAATTCTCCTTGATTTAAATTATATCATATTTATATTTTATTACATACTTGAATATATTTCAAGATAAATAAAATAGCGTGTTTACGCTATTTTATAAACTGACTGTAAGCCATGTTCTGTCCCTTTTTTACAGGTGGCAACCATTTATCTAGGCAAATGCCTCCCTTTTAACTTCATTTTGTTAAACTTTGGGCTCCCCTACCGAATTTGGGTTTCTCACTTATGGGGTTTACATCGTTCCACTTTTATGTTTCCATAAAACTTCGTCACTGTTGCACCTTAGAGTCCTCATCCATATTTTATAAACTTAGGATTAGTTACTGCCGTCTTTGCCTGGCCTTATTTATTAAACCAGCATAAACACTACTTTCATCGCAGAAAGTGTGAGCATGGACTTTCCTCTACCTTAAAGGCAGCGATTGCCTCGTCAGTTATTTGCGATTGAATACTTCCTGCTCCAGTCTGGCAATTCTTCTTAATATATCCACCTGTGAAAGATTGCTGACAACAGGAGACTGATTGGCATTAATTTCTTCTGATTGAGAAAGTTTTGTTTCTAAGTCAATAATTCTTTCTTTCAAGCCATCATTAGCATTTTGTAAAAAAGCTACCTGATTTTTTAATTCTATAATCAGTTGCTGAAAACCGTCATAATCTTTAACAACTGCATCTAAAAAAGAATCTACTTCAATTGGAGAATAGCCTTTAAAATCAATGTTAAATTCTTTGTTTAAAATAGTATCAATATCTAAAATAATATTCTTTTCCATTTGGACACATCCTCTAATTTATTTTATAAGAATATTCACCATATTTCAAGTTAAACCCCAGAATTAAATGAATATATTCGGTTTATTTCGAAAAATTACCTTAAAATATAATATAATTTTGAATTCAAATATTTTATTCCTATAATTATTAAATTACTTAAAAACTCTCAGTATTTCAGAATATTATTCAACAAAAATCACTAATCATTCTCGATGTTTTATGTTATATTTTCTATACTATTTTTTTGTCAGCCATCCTTTAAAAAGACCGCCCTTAAAAAAAGATAAAATGATAAAGAATATGTTTGCGATACAGACAAAAAGAAAAGAAGGAATCAAAGCACGAGTATAATGCTTACCAAAAAAAGATTTTTTATTTATTGCCATTGCCATGGTAATTAAAAAATATAAAACTACCAGATGAAAGAACAGAAAAATTACTGCATTTTGTAAAAATAACAAAAGATATTTAATGCTCCAAAAAAGACCTGTTTGTATAACAGCAAAAGAATAGTGTATAAACAGGATGACTGTTTGAACAATAAATACGATACGTATAATATTCAACATGACACCGCCTCCAATTCCTATACCGCCACACCAGTTAATTCCAGCTCGATGGCAAAAATTTTCAAGAACCAGCATTAGCGGTTTATTCTGACGTCCTTCAATAAACCCATTATTTGCGACACAATACAGATTAAACTGAAAATTTTTCTTCAAAAAATAATGTTCTGCATTTTCTAAAAAGACAATACATGTGAAGGAACTCCATCAGCATATAATGGAAGATAGAGTATAAGAGAATCTGCATCATTCAGTTCTTTAAATATCGACATATAATCGCTTTTATTTTTCAGTTTTTTTATAACTTTTTCTCCCTTTAAAAAAAGACTCTGCAATGACATAAGATATTCTGAAGCACTCAGATTTTTTTTGGGACTGCAGTTAATCAATACATTTTTCATATATTTTTCTCCAGTTCAGAAAATGTGTCAAAAAAATTTATTTCATATTTTCTGTATCCAGTATTAATAACATTTCTTTTTACCATATAAACAAAAGTTTCTTTTTCCTGTTTGGTAATATCCCCATAAACAAGTACTTTTAAAAGATTATGAACTCCATAACGAAGTATATGGTGTACTTCCCCTTTACGATAAGTTAATAAGGGTATTGAAGATCCTATAGTTCTGTCGATAATATTTTTAATCTCAGTGCTGTAAGCACCATAAAGATTTTTTGTTATAATCACCAGTTCATCAGCTCTTCCCAAAATACGACATGTTTTCTGAAGTTTATCTTTTATAAAACATTCTGCCGGGTGTTTTGTCCAGCAGTTAAAACAACCTTGACAGGGGGCATATTTTCCATCTGCTTCAATAACTGCATCAGATTTTTTAAAAAGTTTTTCGCTAAAGTTTGAATTTAAATCGTGTAGAATAACTTTCATTTGTTCCCCTTTCAAATTGTTTTCGAAAATAACACATTCTATATGTTCATCGTATTTATTTAATTTTACTATGAATAATTACTTGTTTTTGTAATTTTTGTGTAAAAAATAATCAGTAAATTTTCATTTAATTAACAGAAAATATTTCCAAGTCAAAAAACACAGATAAAAAGAAAAATGAAATATGTTATTGCTGAAATATGGAAACAACATATAAAACAGCGGAATGTATTACAAACATTAGACCAATTAACTTAAAACTGAATAAAGAGAATAGAAATATTGTTGATAGATTAATGAAAAGCTTAAAAACACCAAGCCAACAGTTTTCCAATATTGTCATAAAGAAAGTAAAATGATAAAAAACCCGTAGAAAACGGGTCCTGTTAATCCAGAGGTAATGTCTCATCAATAAGTCCTGCGTAGTCAACACAACTAATCAAAATAGATATGATATATTCAAGACAGCTGTCGGAAGCAAACAAAAACAGACTGATTAACTCGAAAATAAATACTATCTATAATAAGGCTAAACATTTAAATACTGTCCATTATATTCATAGTTCAGTGAAGAAAATGTTTGTTTTTGCAGAAAGAAATGTAAGAGTTATAACAAATCAAATATGAATTTGAATTAAACAAAAATTAAATTTTATCCTTTCTTAACTGGTTAGCCATGTTATTGACAGCTAAAATCCATAATAATCCGGGACGACAGTCAATATATTTTTCTACATCAATCTTTTTAATCAGCTCTTCATTTTTGATAGTCGGAGTATAGTAGTGCTCTACCTGTCCTATCAGAGATTTGAAATACTCCCGCTGATTTTCAGCGCGTTTAAAATCATAAATTTCACCATGACCCGGAACGATTATTTCCGGTTTAAGTTCTTCAAGAATATAATCCATTGCCTGAATCCATTTTTTCCCGTTTTCAATGCTCATTGGTAAACTGCAGTCGGCAAAGATATCACCGGCAAACAATATTTTCTCAGACGGGATCCAAACAATCATATCAGATCCGCTATGAATGGAACCTAAATGAATCAGATGTACATCTGTACCACCTAAATTAAATTGCATATTATCTTCAATCAGGGTATCCGGATTTTTAGGTACCAGACCGGATAAATTAAAATCATTGTCGCCTACACGGACAATAAACTTCGCCTTCTTTCCATCGGACAGATTCTTTTTAAATGATGCTGTCATAATACCGGATATTAAATTTTGAACAAATACTGAACCATAAAGTAATTTAAATATTCTCACTTTCTTTTTATCATCTTTACAATCTTTCAGCATATCTTTGTGACCGATAATTTCTGATTTTTCAAAAATCTGATTCCCCCAGAAATGATCCCAGTGTCCATGAGTGTTAATGACATATTTCGGTGTATGACCACTCTTTTTAATACAGAACTCATTTAATTCACGGGCATGAGGCAAATCAAAGAATGTATCACAGATAAGTCCTTCTCCACGATTAATGTAAGCAGAATTGGAGAAATTATTCATTAAACCGGCGTCAGTGATGTCTAGACTTTCAACAGGTGTAATGGCAGCATAGATGTCCCTAGCAATTTCAACATAGCGGATACGCTTGTTATTTTCCATTTGTAAACCTCCTTTTGTTTAACTCATATACAAATTATAAAAAATAGTATTAACTTCACTCATTATATTCCGGACTAACGGTTTTAAATTCGCTGTAATTGTTTATTTTGCCTGTAAATCTGAAAATATAGGCTGAACTTAACCAGGGATTAAAATCATATCCCAACTTAGGGTAATACTTCTGGTAAGAACCCTCATATCTGTTTGCTTTAGAATCAGGGAATTTTTCTTGAACCAGTGAATTATCTATCCATCTGCCATTTTCCCAAGTGGCAACATACATCCATGTATGACTGATACGCCCCTTTGCGTTTCTGCCAAATGCAATATCTCCAGGCAAAATTTTGCTTCCTGGTTGAACCTGTTCCCATTTGCCATTACTGAAATTATGTATTAAATATCCAGTTTGAGCATAAGTAAATTTGGGATTAAACTCTCCCAGTCCCCCCAAACATGATGGATAATTATCATCTGCACCACTCCACCAGACTGCCAGGGCGACATTAAAGTCACAACTGGCATATAGACAATAGGATGTATCACTCCATCTGGTGGTGTTATGTTTTGATTCATCCATTGAGTTTAATATATCAACTAATTGTGGGGCAACAGCAATAAATGTTTCCGGACAGTAATCCGGAACTCCTACATATTTATATAAATCGCTTAGACCCCAACGTGTAAACCATATTCTGCCCTTACCATCAGAAGTATCTGCTACCGACAAAGAAACAGCAGCCCTTGCAATATTTATATTATCAAACCTGAATCGGCGATAGGGTTGGTATAGACTCCATTCTATAGTTTCCTCATCAATTATAACTTCATAATAAGAAAACACAGGTTCTGCAGGCTTGGTAAACTTTTTATAAAAATGAATAATTACAAATATTGAAAATACTAAAATTGACACGATAACTGATTTTAACAGAAAGTTGCTGTGTTTTATGTTTTCACCTTTATATCTTTCTTCTGACATAATTATTACTCCTTATTTTTCCTTATCATTCTTTTTATAATAATTTTTATAGAGCCTGTTTTTTATCTGACTGTTTTACGTATTTAATACATGTCACCTGTCTTTCCTATAGCACCTGTTACAATCCGCATCAAACTTTTACTTTTTATCAGTTAAAACACTTTTAATCATTTTTAAAAATAAAATTTTTAATATAATTATGTATTTTTTATATATTCACTATATATAAATGTCAATTATAAAATAATCAGTTCTCTTCAATATTTTCAACATTATGGTAAACGTTTTGAACATCATCAACATCATCCAGCAGAGCCAGAACTTTTTTAAAATGATTGATGTCTTCTTCATCTGTCAAGGTAACCATTTCTTTTGGTAACATTCTGTGCTCCAAAATAAGAAATTCTATTTCTCCTTTTTGTTCTTCGATCGCATCCTTACTCTTGAATAAATCTGTAGGGGTTACATAAACTGTAACATAGCCATCTTCATCTGATTCAATATCAACTACCTCTACCTCAGCCATCATAAGAATATCCAAAACTTCTTCTTCATCTCCGACAAATGATAAAATTCCTACATGATCATATAAATATGAAACACATCCTGACTGACCTAAATTCATCCTGGCTTTATTAAAACAACCTCTAATTTCAGCCAATGTTCTATTTGAATTATCAGTTAGAGTATCAATTATGATTGTTGAACCTGCAGGTCCAAATCCCTCATATCTGTTTTCCAGATAAGCTTCAGTATTACTTCCTTTGGCTCTTTCAATATTTCTTTTAATAATATCTGCCGGAACCTGAGCAGCTTTAGCTCGATCGATAACCCTCTTTAAATTAAGGTTCATCTCCGGGTCAGGAACACCACCTTTAGCAGCCATATAAATCTCTTTTCCAAATCGTGAATAAATTTTTGTTTTCTTTGCTGCTGTAGCAGCCATACTGGCAGCTCTAACCTGAAAAGCGCGTCCCATATTTTTTTCATCTCCTTACTTTTATTTTATATAACTGACTAGTATTATAACATTACTGTAATATTATGACTAATGAAATTGCTTTTGCTTTTACTTTCAACTGACAGCTTATAAAAAGTAAAAGCCGATACCATGTTTAAAATTAATCTCTTAGTACGGCATCAAGTTTATTAGCCAGCTGATCTAAAACATTTCGGTGTACTGGCATAATATCATTTTCGGATAAAGTTTTTTCATTACTTCTGTAACTGATGCTTACAGCAATACTCTTATAACCTTTTTCAATACCCTTACCTCTATAAACATCAAATATTTCTACTACATCCAACAGGCTGCCTCCAGCTTTTTTTATTGTTGAGATAATCTGTTGTGCAGTTACTTCTTCTTCAACTACTAATGCCAAATCATAATTAACAGCTGGATATCTGGCAACTTTTTCAAATTTGATTTTTGAAGGTTTTTCCTTAAAAACTGCATCAAGGTTAATTTCACCAATAACCGCTTCGCTTATCTGATATTTCTTTTTAGCCAGCGGGTGAATATGTCCGATATAACCTATTAACTCTTTTCCAATATACACAGCAGCGGACTTATTAGGATGTAATAATTCTTTTGAATTGGAAATTTCTTTAAAGAAAACTCTTTTTTCATCATAACCCAATTTTTCAAGAATATTCAAAATAATTCCCTTGATAAAGTAAAAATCATTTTTTCCATAAATATTCTGCCATTTTGAGTAGGTTGTTTTTTCTGATGCGGCTATTGACAGATGAAGTTCTTCTTTTCCGTCATCACTGTAAACTTTTGCTGTTTCAAAAAGCTGATACTCGTGATTTCCTCTTGCGACATTATAACCGGCACAATCAAGTAATGAAGGTAAAAGTGATGTACGATAAAATCTTCTATCTTCACCAATGGCATTTTCAATCCTGACCGGTTTACCGAGCGCAAGAATACCAGCATCAATATTAGTTTGAGATACTAAAGAATAAGTAATAACTTCACTGAAACCATAACCATTTAACATCGCATTAATGATTCTTCTGTTTTTACCATTTTCTGCATATCTGGCCTGTGTTGTGGGCATTTTAGGAAGCGTTGAAACAATATTATCATAACCCAGTATGCGTATTACTTCTTCAGATAAATCCTGCCATATTTCTATATCGGTTCGATATGAAGGAATGTAAGTAATTATCATATCTTCACTTAACTTTTCAGGTTTAAAGTCAAGGGCTTTAAATACCTGAAAAATGTCATCATATTTAAAATGGGTGCCAAGTAAACTATTAATCTTTTGCACAGATGCTTCAATTACAACCGGTTTATATCCGGTCTTTCCATAAATTACAGTTTCTTCAATATTTTCTGCATCTGCAAGTTCAATTAACAGCTGTATACTTCTTTCAGTAGCAGCCTGTGCTGCCAGCGGATTAATTCCCTTGGAAAATCTGGTTGCTGCTTCAGTAAACAGACCAAGTCTTCTTGATGTGTTTCTGACATTAACCATATTAAAATGTGCTGCTTCAATAATAATACCTTTTGTTGTTTCATCGATTTTGCTGTCTTCACCACCCATTATACCGGCATAACCAATCGCTCTTCCTGCAGTTGTTATCATTAAATCATCTTCCAACACATGATATTTCTGCCCGTCTAAAGCAGTATATACTTCATTTAATCCTGATTTAACTGTTATTTCTTTAGTCGGAATTTTAGCTAAATCATAAAAATGAAGTGGTTGACCGGTTTCCAGCATAACGTAGTTAGAAATATCAACAACATTATTGATAGATTTTATACCGGCACTGTTTAAAGCGCTTTTCAACCATTTCGGAGAATCCTTGATTGTCAGATTATTGATTATTGTACCAACAAAATAAGGTGCTTTTTCTGTTTCTGATTTAATTATTAAATCGGTTTTTAATTTATCTTTTCTGTAACTGTAATCAGGTAATATTACTTTTTTATTTAAAACAGCCCCAACATCCTTTGCCAATGCCCAGATGCTTAAACAGTCTGCTCTATTAGGTGTAATTGAAATTTCATAAACTGTATCATCCAGACCTAAATATTCTAAAACTTCTCTATTCCCAATTACAGCATCTTCTTTTAATACTTCAATACCGGACAACTGTTCTTCAGTCAAAAGTTTTTTGTCAACATTTAATTCACTTAAAGAACAAATCATGCCATTGGAAACTGCACCTCTGACTACGCTTTCCTTAATTTCTCCACCAGCCAGTTTACATCCTGGTAAGGCAACTATTACTTTTTGATTTTCTGCTACATTTGGTGCTCCGCAGACTATCTGTCTTTTATCAGTGCCGACATCTACCTGACAAATATTTAAATGGTCAGAATCAGGATGTTTCTGACAACTTAAAACTTTTCCAATTACCAGATTTGTACCATAAGCCTGATATTCAAAACTTTCAACTTCATGACCGGCTTTAGTTAAAATATCAGCAAGCTGCTGTTTTGAAATATCACTCAAATCAATATATTGTTTAAGCCAATTATAAGTAATCTTCATTTTTAAGTCCTCCTATTCAAACCTTTTAAATATCTCTAAAAATTTAATATTATTGCTGTAGAAATGTCTGATATCATCAACACCATACTTTAGCATGGCCACTCTTTCAACTCCGACTCCAAAAGCAAATCCGGTATATTTTTCAGAATCAATACCAGCCATTTCCAATACTCTGGGATGGACCATTCCGGCTCCAACTATTTCAATCCAGCCGGTATTTTTACATAACTGACATCCTACGCCTCCACAAATATGACAACTTACATCGATTTCAATTGAAGGTTCTGTAAAAGGAAAATATGACTGTCTTAATCGTATTTCTCTGGAACTGCCAAACATACTTCTTGCCAACAGCTCTAATGAACCTTTCAGATCAGCAACAGTTATATTTTCACCGACCACCAGACCTTCCACCTGAACAAACTGGTGAGAATGAGTAGCATCATCATCATCTTTACGATAAACTTTTCCAGGACAGACCACCTTTATAGGAAGAATATCATGTTCACTTTCTAAAACACGCATCTGAATAGCTGTTGTCTGAGTTCTTAAAAGTCTTTCAACATCAATATAGAATGTATCCTGCATATCTCTTGATGGATGATCAGCAGGAATATTAGCCTTTTCAAAGTTATATAAATCAAGTTCTACTTCAGGACCTTCAACGACTGCATAACCCATTCCGATAAAGATATCTTCAATTTCCTGCTGGACAACCGTTAATGGATGCAGGGTTCCATACTTTCCCCTGCTGGCAGGCATTGTTATATCTATTTTATCCTGTTGTAACTGTTGCAGAATCAGCTCTTCTTTTAAACTGGCTGTTTTTTCAGCAATTAAAGTCTCTGTTAATTGTTTTAAACTGTTGACTGCCATGCCATATTCTTTCTTCTTTTCTTTTTCAACATCTTTCATTTGAGTCATTAAGCTGTTTATCTGTCCCTTTTTGCCTAGAAGTTCAATTCTGATATTTTCAATAGAATTAAGATCTCCGGCAGATTCAATCTTTTTGACAAATTCTTTTTTTAATTCTTCCCAATTTTGTGTCATATTTAACTTGTCTCCCTTCAAATAAAAAACGTCCTGTTTAAGGACGTTAAATCTCACGTGGTACCACCTTATTTGCTTCTTAAAAACTTTAACGCAGTTATACGGAGGTGATTAGCCCCACTCCAAGGTGAATTCGTACCATCTGTATCAGAAAACTCTCACCATCTGTTTTCTTCTCTTTCGTACAGAGTTACAGATACTATGTTCCTTTTCTTCGTGCTGTAATCATTTTATATGTTTTAGGTTAATTTTGCAAATAAAAAAATTCATTTTCAGTTTTTAATATTAAGACTATGATTAAGACACTATTTAATAAAAACACTGTAATTAACTTTGTATTACTTTGTAATTCAATACTTATAATAGTACATCACGATTGCTGCAGCAACTGCTACATTCAATGAGTCAAAATTATCCATTTCAATCTTAACTCTTTCATCAGCTTCATTTATAGCCTTTTGTGACAAACCCTTTCCTTCATTACCGAATATAATAGCCAGTTTCTCTGTTTTCTGACTTTTATTTAAATAATTTGAGTTATTTAAATCTGTCGCAATGAGTTTACAACCGTTTTCTTTTACTTTAGAGACAATATTTTCCAGAGTGTCTCTTATTACCGGTATATGTAAAAAAGCTCCCTGAGAGGCTTGAATAGCCTTCTCATTGTATATATCACAACTGTCTTCAGTTAAAAATACCACATCATATCCAAAACTGTAGGCTGTTCTGATTATAGTTCCTAAATTTCCAGGATCCTGCACTTTTTCAAGTATAACAGCTTTTTCAAATTCATATTCCTTATTTTCTACCATTTTACAGACAGCAACATAATCGTTTAAAGAAATATTTTCAGATATTTTTTTAATAACTGACTCACTTACATAAATACAATCAATTCCAAATACATTTTCTACATTTTCTTTTACTATTAAAGTATCAATACAGGCAGCTTTAATTGCTTCTTCTATCAGGTGTCTTTCCTGAACGATAAAGAGTCCATATCTATCACGATACTTTTTTTGTTTTAATTTACACCAATGCTTTACTTTACTGTTTTTTAACGATTTTATAACTTCCATATTTTTATTTTAACAAAAAAAATCCAGGCAGTAAAACTGCCTGGTTCTTTTTTATTCCAATACTTTTTGACATCTTTTACATAAACCGTCTTCATCAACATCAGAAACAACATTCCAGCATCTTGGACAGACATGACCATCAAACTTTTCAATTTTTATATAACCTGTCGGATATTCGTCATGCTTCTTTTCTGTGACCTCAAATTGAGAAGCAATTACCAGTTGAGCTAAATCATGATTTGTTAAACCTTCTAAAGCTGCTTTATATTCTTCTTTTGGACAGTAATAAATTTTTGTTTCTAAAGCTTTTTTTATTTGACCGCTGACCTTTGCTTCTTCTAAAGCTTTAAGAATATCACTTCTTACTTCCATATACTTTTCCCATTTTTCTTTAATCTTTTCATCATCAGAATATTTAACACTTTCCGGAAAACCTTCTAATAGTATACTTGCTTTTTTATTAGAGAAGATCTCATAAACTTCTTCCATCGTATAAGATAAAATCGGTGTCCATAATCTACTTAGTGCATCAGTAAGTTGATAGAAAACGGTTTGAATTTGTCTTCTTCTTAAACTATCCTGTTTTTCAATATATAAAATATCCTTTGAATAGTCCATATAGAAAGCGCTGATGGTATTTGTCATAAAGTTAAATAAAGTGTTATTAACTAAAATATAATCATACTCATCATAAGCTTTAATAGTAGTATTAATTACTTCATTAAGTTTAATTAAAATATATTTATCTAATGAAGTTAAATCTTCGTATTTTACCATATTTTTTTGATAATTAAAGTCTTCACTGTTAATATTACCTAATAAGAATCTGAATGTGTTTCTTATTTTTCTGTATTGCTCACTGGCGATTTTAAATAATTCATCCGAACATTTCAAATCTGCTTTAAAGTCAACTGAAGCAACCCATAATCTTAATATATCAGCCCCGTATTTTTCAATTACATCAATCGGATCAATTGTATTACCAATTGATTTACTCATTTTATAGCCTTTGCCATCGACAACATAGCCATGTGATAAAACACCCTTGTAAGGAGCCTGCTTATTAGTAGCCACACCGACAATGAGTGAAGAGTTAAACCATCCGCGATATTGGTCGGAACCTTCTAAATAAAGTTCACAGGGATAATTGAAACCACGACGTTTAAAAGTGTTATGAGAAGAGCCGGAATCAAACCAGACATCCATTGTATCCACTTCTTTAGTAAATAATCCATTTGGCGAATCTGGATGTGTATAGCCTTCAGGCAACAGGTCTTTAACATCTTTTTCAAACCAGATATTTGAACCATACTCTTCAAAAAGACCAGCGACATGATTAAACAGAGTTTCGTCAATTATAGGTTTTTCATTTTCACTGTAGAAAATTGGAATTGGAACTCCCCAGACTCTCTGTCTGGAAATACACCAGTCTTTTCTGTCTTTAATCATATTGTACATTCTGGTATGACCAAAATCATTTTCCCATTTTACACTGTCAACTGCTTTAAGTAATTCATTTTTAATTTTTTCAATTGAAGCAAACCACTGAACTGTTGCTCTGAAAATAACCGGTTTTTTCATCCTGTCATCATGAGGATAACTGTGAACAATCCATTCATTAGCAAGAAGACGTCCATCTTCATGCAGCCACATCACAATATCTTTATTGGCATCAAAAACAAATTTTCCATTAAGTCTTTCACCTGCTTCAGCCATCAGACATCCTTTATCATCAACAGGACAGAAGGTTTCTAAGCCGTATTGCTGTCCAACATAAAAGTCTTCCAGCCCGTGTCCCGGTGCAGTATGAACGCAGCCTGTACCATCTTCGTCGGTAACATGATTTCCCAGGATTACTAAAGAAGTCTTTTCCGGATATAAAGGATGTGCTGTCTTTACATATTCCAGTTCACTGCCTTTAAATGTTTTTAGTACTTTATATTTTTCCAGTTCAAACTTTTTCATTAGTTTTTCAACCAGCGAAGAAGACATTATCAGCTTCCCTTTTTCAGTTTCAACCACATCATAGTTTAAATCCGGATGTAAACAAATTGCCAGATTCCCCGGAATTGTCCATGGAGTAGTTGTCCAGATAACAACTTTTTCATCACCATCTAAAACACCATTACCATCAGTGACATCAAAAGTAACAAAAATAGTCATATCTTTTTTATCTGCATAATAAATTTCGCTGTCTGCCACCGCGGATTCTCTTTCAGGTGACCAGTAAATCGGCTTTAATCCCTGATAAATCAAACCATTGCAGGCCATTTTTCCAAAAGTTCTTATCTGATCAGCTTCAAAAGATTTATCCATTGTAATATACGGATAATCATATTGAGCAACTGTACCAAGTCTTTTTTCGGTCGCCATTTGAATTTTAATCTGTTCTTTAGCATACTGTTCACACTTTTCCCTGAAGTCTCTGACAGACATTTTCTTTCTGTCATATCCTAAAGACGGCATCATATTTTCAATAGGAAGTCCATGAGTATCCCATCCCGGATAAAATGGCGTGTCATAGCCCATCATATGTTTTGATTTAACCACAAAGTCCTTTAATACACGGTTCATTGCTGTTCCGATATGTAAATTGCCATTAGCATATGGCGGACCATCATGCAACATAAAACGGGTTTTACCTTTGTTATTTTCCCTCATCAGATCATATAATCTGATCTTCTCCCATTTTTCCAGTATAGCAGGTTCTTTTTTCGGAAGATTTCCTCTCATTTCAAATGTAGTATTAGGCATTAGCAGTGTATCTTTATAGTCCATAATTAACCTTCTTTCCTTAAAAAAACGTCCTGATCTAAGGACGTCAATACGCGGTACCACCTTAGTTCACAACTTACATTGTGCACTCAATATCTTTAACGCAGATTTACGTAACTATTTACCTGTCAATAGTTCAGCTCCAAAGTGATGTTTTTATTTAATATTGATTGACTTTCACCAGCCGTCAATTCTCTAATTACCTGTTAAATAAAACGCGTCTTTTTCTTAGCCTTAATCTAAATTCCCCGGTTGCTCAAACGGATCGGGCAACGGGATGTCATCATATAGTTTTAATTTATCCATTAACTGTTTAACTGCTTCAGTTAACTGTCTTTTAGCTTCAGATGATGTCTGATTAAATTCTTTAACTGTATCAATATACTGCTGTACTTCCAACATAGCCTCTTTAATAATGTTATCGGCATTATTGCGGGCTTCATCGATCATACTGTTGGCTTCCTGCAGAGCCAGTCTCGCTACATCATCAGCCTGTTTTTCACGCATTGAAAGTTCACTTACTAAAAGTTGGTATCTCTTTTTTATCATCGCAAACTGATTATTAACTGTTTCTATCTGATTCTGATATACCAGTATTCTTTCATTTAATTCCTGAATCTGGTACTCTAATCTATCAATTTCACTGTTAACCTGATAGCAGTCATATCCGTTGGCAACTAAATTGAAGCGGCGCAATTCGCTCATAGTAAACTCTCCTTATCATATAAATTTTATAACTGTAACTATTATTTTACCACTTTTTTTATTTTTCTCAATACCAATTATCTGATATCTTCCCTGCGTTTTAAGCGATAATATATCATTATTATTACATATATAGGCAAAATCTTCAATAGCCTGATAATTTACATTTACAAAACCGGCTCTGATAATTTTTTTTGCTTTTCACGCGATTTTTTTATTAGTACTGAAACCAGTTTATCTAATCTCAGTGAGGAAATACCCGTCTTTAGAGTTTAGCACCATGAAAGTTTAGAGGCAGAAAGCGTGTTGATGATGAAATAATCCCCGTTTTCCGTCGTAGTACCATGAAAGTTCGGAAGCAGTCATTTGGTTAATAATTGAATATTTTAAATATAAGCAACAAATTCTATTGAAAACGCTGAAAATCAGTGTTTTTTTAATTAGAAATCAACAAAAAAATATTTAATAAATTTTTAAGACGTGTTATTAATAATGGTACTACATGGTACTTTGTGAATAGGAGGTTCTTATGGCTTATTTCCTTAGACAGGATAAAAAGAAAAATGGTATCTATCTTCAGGTTTATGAATCTTATTGGGATAAAGATCTTAAAGAATCCAGAAATAGAAGTGTTAAATCTTTTGGTTATGTTCATGAACTTATTTCTGATGAGATTACTGACCCTGTTACCCATTTTAAAGAAGTGGTAAATCAAATGAATGAAAAAAGAAAAGCTGAATTTTTAGATGAAACCAGACCACGGGCTTTTACTAAACATCTTGAAAAAAATGTCGGTTACTTTCTGCTTTCATCCTTAATTGATGAGTTAGGTGTTAAAGAAACTGTCGACATTCTTGCATCAGCTAAACAATTTCAATTCAGTCTTTTTGATATGATGGCCCAACTTATCTACTGCAGGGCAATCTGCCCCTGTTCAAAATCAAAGACGGTTTCCAGTGTATTCCCAAAACTTTTTGAATCTTCAGATATTTCTGAAGATCAGGTTTATGACGGACTAAACTTTATAGGAGAAAACTATAAAAAATACATTGAACTTTTTAACCATTGTCTTAATCAATATTATAAAAGAGACTATTCCAGAGTTTTCTTTGACTGTACCAACTATTACTTTGAAATCGATATTTCTAAAGATGATAAACAAAAAGGTGTTTCAAAAGAAAAGCGCAATGAACCTGTTATTGGTCAGGCTCTGCTTTTAGATTCTGACCTTATTCCATTAGCTATGCAGATGTATCCTGGAAATGAATCTGAAAAACCTTATATTCGAAAAGTAATAGAAGAAATGAAACAGCGATATAAAGTAACGGGAAAAACAGTACAAGTGGCTGATAAGGGACTTAACTGTGCCAGAAACATCTATGCTGCCGCTATTGAAGGTAATGATGGTTACATATTCTCCAAGTCTATTCGTGGCAAAAACATCAGTCAGGCTGAGAAAAAATGGGTTTTATTAGAAAACAGCGCTAATGTTTTTGAAGACTTTTATAATGAAGATAATTCTATTAAGTTTAGATTAAAATCATGTGTTGACTCTTTTGAATATAAATTTGATGAGGTTGACCCTGAAACCAATAAGACTGTTACAAGAAAGTTTTCTGTTAAAGAAAGAAGAATTGTATCTTACAATCCGTCACTGGCGAAAAAACAAAGATTGGAAATACTTAAAATGGTTGATAAAGCCAAAAAACATCTTTCATATAAAGAACTTACCAAAGAAGAAATAGGTGAAGCAGCCAAATATATCAAGGTGAATAATAAAGATTCAAGTGGTAAAAAAGTGAATCCTGTTTTTGAAATTGATCAGGCAGTTATTGATGAAGATATGGAATATGCCGGATACAATATGATTGTTACTTCAGAACTTAATATGCAGCCTGTTGAAGTATATGAAACCTACCATAATTTATGGAAGATTGAAGAATCATTTAGAATAACAAAATCAATGCTTGACGGAAGACCGGTTTTTGTACAGAAAAAAGAAACAATCTACGGTCACTTTCTTATCTGTTACCTTTGTTTGTTTCTTCTTCGCGTTCTAGAAATTAAGTGTTTTTCCAACAAGGTCAGCTCCTATGATATTATCAATTTCATTAGAGATTTCCGTGTTGTTGATAAAGGTGATGGAACTTTTATCAATCTGTCCAGCAACCAATATGTCAATGAAAAGATAAGTTCTGTGACAGGAATTATCAATCTTGACGCACTTGTTCTTACTAAAAATGAGATTGATAATTTGTTTAATTCTTCCATATTAATTAATTCAGAGTACTAGGTTTTGGGCAAAACGACGGAAGTCAGGTATTATTTTACCACTTTTTTTATTTTTCTCAATACCAATTATCTGATATCTTCCCTGCGTTTTAAGCGATAATATATCATTATTATTACATATATAGGCAAAATCTTCAATAGCCTGATAATTTACATTTACAAAACCGGCTCTGATAATTTTTTTTGCTTTTCACGCGATTTTTTTATTAGTACTGAAACCAGTTTATCTAATCTCAGTGAGGAAATACCCGTCTTTAGAGTTTAGCACCATGAAAGTTTAGAGGCAGAAAGCGTGTTGATGATGAAATAATCCTTTTGTATAAAGGGTTTTTTTAAATTTAAAAAACTTGAAAAACTTTTAATTTACTATTGCTTTAAATGGTGTACTGGTGTATACTGTTATCAGGAGGTTCTTTATGGCTTTTTTTCTGAAAAAACAAAAACAGAATAACAGGACTTATCTGCATATCTATGAGTCCTTCTATTCTCCTATTACCAAAAATACTAAACACAAATTTATTAAATCCATGGGTTCTGTACAGTCTCTTTCTGCTGAAGGTATTAAGGATCCTGTTTATTTCGCTCAGCAGGAAGTTGACAGGATGAATCTTAAAAGAGATAGAAGTAAGGTTAAACTGATATCTGATGTTTCTCCTGTTGTTCATCTGGGTTATTTTCCTTTAGCCGCTATTATGAATAAGCTGCAGATTAAAAAGTATGTGGATTTATTTAAACTCAGTACCGATTTCTCTTTTGACTTGTATGATGTCCTTTCTTCTCTTGTTTATGCCCGGGTTATCAAACCCTGCAGCAAGTATAAGACTTATTATGAGGTTATCCCCAATCTGTATGATGATTATCAGTTTTCCTATGACCAGCTTTTGGAAGGTCTGGCTTTCTATGGCAACGATTATCAGAAGTTTGTGGAACTGTTTAATACTCAGGTTGACAGGTTTTATAAACTTGATACTTCTACCACCTACTTTGACTGTACCAACTTCTATTTTGAAATTGACAGAGAGGATGACTTCAGGAGAAAAGGTGTTTCTAAAGAAAACAGAAAAAATCCGCTTGTCGGTTTGGGTTTACTGCTTGATAAGAATCAGATTCCCTGCGGCATGAAGATATTCCCCGGAAACGAAAGCGAAAAGCCCGTTATCAGAGATGTTATATCTTCTTTAAAACAACGGAATGAAATTGAAGGCAGAACCATTCAGGTCGCTGATAAAGGGCTTAACTGTGCTCAAAACATCCTGGAAGCCAAAAAGAACGGTGATGGATATATCTTTTCCAGATCAGTTAAAAATTTAGAGAGAAAAGAAGTGGTATGGTTATTGCTGGACAATGATTATATTGATGTTAAAGACAGTGATGGGAAAATATTGTATCGCTATAAGGAATGTGTCGACAGGTTCAGTTATGATTATATAACTGAAGAAGGCAGGAAAGTAAAAGTGGAAATAACTGAAAAAAGAGTCGCTACTTACAATCCCGGGCTGGCGGTTAAACAAAAAGCTGAAATAAACAGGATGGTTGAAAAAGTAAAGAATCTTCAGCTTTCCAAAGCTAAGAGAAGCGAATATGGGGATGCCGGTAAATACGTTACTTTTTCATCCACTTCCAAAGGAAAGGTAACTGATGACAAAGTTAACGTTTCACTTAATCAGGCAAAGATTGAGGATGACCTTTCGTTAACCGGATACAATCTTCTGGTAAGTTCAGAAATCAATATGAAAGCCCTGGATATCTACCGGGTCTATCATAATTTATGGCGGATTGAGGAATCATTCCGTATTATGAAATCAGATTTAGATGCCAGGCCGGTACATTTACAAAAACAGGAAACCATTCAGGGACACTTTCTCATCTGTTATATTGCCGTGTTATTACAAAGGATATTCCAGTTCCACATTCTTAAAAATCAGTACTCATCATCTGACATAATTAATCTGTTTAAAAACTTTAATGTCGTTAAAAGTGATAGAGGTTATCTGAATTTAATGACTTCCAATAAATTTGTCAACGAGTTCTCCGCTAAAGCTAATTTACCTATTAATCATTTAAATTTAACGCCTACTAAATTAAAAAAGGTGTTCAACTACAGGCCTTAAAGTCTGTGGTTGGTACACCATTTTTTAATGTCAACTTCGAAAGTCAGGATATATAGGCAAAATCTTCAATAGCCTGATAATTTACATTTACAAAACCGGCTCTGATAATTTTTTTTGCTTTTCACGCGATTTTTTTATTAGTACTGAAACCAGTTTATCTAATCTCAGTGAGGAAATATTGTATTTATATTCCTCAAATCTGAAAGTCTGTTTCTTGAATTCAACTTCTCTGAACTGAACTGAACATCTTTTTACCCTATCAAGATTATGTTGCAAAAACATACTTATGTCTTTGCAACAGTATAAATATATTTTATCTTCTTCAACCCACATATCACCAATTTTATCAGGTTCAATACCGCTGTTAAAAACTGCTCCTTTTATATCTCTATGAGTTAAATTATTAAATTTCTTATTAAATTCAGCACTCAGACAACAGATATATTCTTTAAAATCTATATTTTCACCTACTATACACATCTTTCTGACAGCGTCATCATATCCGCCAAAAAAAACATAAGGAATTTTATCAGATAAAAATGAATTAATTATAACTATTTCATTACCAGAATAAAATCCCAGTGAAACACCAGCATTTATTTTTTGATATTTATCAGTAATCTGCTGTAGTTTTTTTATTAAATTTTCATAACCTTTATAATGTTGAAGTATGTTATCTTTAACTTTATTCACCCTCTACTCTTCCGTCAACCGGCATATCATGCGGAGTGAAAAGGAATACATTTCTGTCAATCCTCTGATATTCACCTTCAATAGCATAAATTACACCTGCCAGAAAATCCAGTAATCTGATAGCACTTGCTTCCTGAAGACGATGAATATTAACAACACAGGCTTTATTCGCCAATAAACAGTTGGCTATTTCAGCTGAATCATCAAAACTTCTAGGTTCTTTTACCATCATTTTGGCATTGCTTACTTTTTTTACTTTTTCATTCTGCGCCTTTTCATATTTAGAAGATACATCATCAAACTCATCTCTTATTTCTTCGTTTTCAATTTCTTCAACTTCTGTTAAGGCTTTTTTTATCTTACCAAAAATTTCACTCATCTTATTTCTCCTGTCTTAAAAATACCTGTCTCAATTATATCATTTTTTTCGATATAATAAACCAGCATTATTAAAACATTAAATCATCTTTCTGACCATAATAAATGATTATTTAATGATGGGATTTCAAAAAATATCATTCTGATTGTTTATTCATTTGACAAATGATATCATTAAATAGATATTTTCGGAGGAAATGTTATGCAATTAAAAGTTGAAAACCTTTCAAAATCATTTGGTGATTTAAATGTTCTGAATGATTTAAACTATACTTTTGAAAAAGGAAAAATTTATGCTATTCTGGGAAAAAACGGTTCTGGCAAAACGACTCTTTTTAACTGTATTTCTGGAGAAATTAATTTTGAAAAAGGGAAGATCTATCTTGAAGATGAAGTAATCAATCCTCAGGACGTCGGATTTGTTTATACTGATCCTATGCTTCCGGAATTTTTAACCGGTTTCGAATTTCTGACTTTTTTTGCTGATATTCATCAGGATAAGGGTTTAAACCGTGAAGATGTCAACAGTTACTTTGACCGTATTGATTTTAAGGAAGATGACCGTCATCGTTTAATTAAAGATTATTCATCCGGAATGAAAAATAAACTTCAGATGTTATGTATTATTCTAACTAATCCTAAAGTTTTATTATTGGATGAACCTTTAACATCTTTGGACTTAGTTTCATCAATGAATATGAAGAAAGAATTATTCAAAATTAAAGATAATACAATTATGATTCTTTCTACTCACATATTGCAGATTGCTAAAGACATCAGTGATAAAATCATAATTTTAACTAAAGGAAAACTCTTAGATATTGATGAAACAGCTGCAGATTTTGAACAGACCGTATTGGAGATATTAGAAAATGAATGAAATTTTATTCAGATTAAAATACAACAGTCTTCTGCACTGGATTATCAATAACCGAATTCTTTCTAAAATATTCCGAATTAATGAAAAAAATTATCAGGACTACAAGTTAAAAAATGACCTGCAGAAATTTATGCCTCATTTTTCAATCCTTTTTGATATCCTTAAACATTTAATCTATTTACTGATATTTGCCTTATCATCTTTTGATTCCAGTGATTTTATGATCTGGTTTATAATTTTAATGTTGGCAGGATTTTCAACAAAGGTTTTATACTATGATGAAAATATGAGAATTCTTTATCAGTCTTTTAAAATTCCTTTTAAAGATATCTTTTCTTATAAATTTAAACGAAGATTTATTAATCGACTCAGTTATGCCATTATTTTCCCACTTGGACTAAGTTACATTATAAAAACATTCAAGTATTTGCCTTTTATGATTTTTTCTATTTTCTTTTTTATGTACTTTGCGGAAAGTTTTACCTTGCTTATCGCCAGAATAAAAAAACCAAGTATTATACAATATCCACTTTATATTTCTTTGATACTGGTTTGTTTGTTCTTTCTTTTTAAACAGATTAATCCGTATTATCTTTTAATACCTATGATAATTTATCTGACGTTAAGTTCTGTTTTTATTCTCAGGAAAAAAAGATTGGAACTTTTCTTTGAAATTTTCACCAAAAATATTAAGGAATTTGATGAATCAGTTAAATCACTTGAAGACCTTTTTACTAAAGAAACTGAAATGGATAAAACAATTGATTCTAAGAAAAGTTTATCCATAATCAAGAAATATAAATCATATAACCTGTATCAATATTTGTTTTTATCACGGCATAAAAGAATCTGGTACAAACCACTGCGCAATTCAAGTCTGATTCAGTTAACAGTTTATCTTGTTTTTACACTTTTATTTTATTTCAATATGGTTCCAATTTCTGATTATCAGACTGTTTTAAATATTTTAACAAATGCATATATCTGGTTACTCTACATGTTGGATACCGGCCAGAGGTTAGTAAAATCTTATTATAGAAATGGTGACTATCAGTTGCTGCATTATGCTTTCTACCGTCGCAAAAACGAAATTTATAAACAATTTCTGATTCGTTTGAAAGACTCATTTATATTCTCGCTTATACCGATAACAATCAGTCTTTTGTTTTCTGTAATTTGGATTTTATTTTTTCATATGCCAGTGGTTACTACTATAAATTTCTTTATTTCAGTATTCTTTTTCACCTTGTTTTTTAATATAAGTTATTTATTTATCTACTATATTTTCCAGCCTTATAACTATAATTTGGATAAGCCTAAATTTATTTTAATCTTTTTTGGTGTTGTTACTTATTCCTTTGCCTATATCGATAAACCATGGCTAGGTTATGAATATCTGGGCATTATATTTGCGGTTGTAATTTTTGTTTATATGCTTATTTCGACAATTCTTGTTTACAACTTTGCACCAAAAACTTTTAAATATAGAGATTGAAACAACTACCAGCAAGAAAGAAACCTGATTATGATTAATCAGGCTTTTTAAAAAATACATAAATTATATTATCCGATAAAGATTAGCCTCATATGGAATCATATGCACTTCTCTGTTTTTAATATTGGATAAAACCAGTTCATAACTATGGGTGTCAATAATGCGTTTTTGATCTTTGTTTGAAAGATTTACTTCAATTAAAAACTTATTATTTTCATCACTTCTTTTATAGATAAAATAATCTTTAGTCTTTTCATGTAAAAAATTAACATCTCCATAAATCAGAGTAGGGTTTTCTTTTCTGAATTGAATTAACTTTTTTGTAAAATTATAAATAGAATCAGGATATTTTTTCTGATATTCAACATTTGTAAATTCAAAATCCTGATATCCTGATATCCATGGCAACTGTTTTGAAAAACCTCCATAATCCTGATTATTCCATTGCATCGGAGTACGGCTATGGTCTCTGGTACCGGCTAATATTGTCGCAAAAGCTGCTTTTTCATCTACTCCATCATCTATCAGTTCTTTATATTTGTTTATACTTTCTACATCACGTATATCTTTCATTGACTCAAAATTATTATTGGTCATCCCGATTTCCTGACCCTGATATAAGAATGGTGTTCCTTTTAAAGTCAGTAAAATCATATTGATACATTTCGCCAACTGGTCCCGATAATTGTGGCTTGGATCAATTTTAGAAATAAATCTTGGATTATCATGATTGTCGACAAACAAAGACATCCAATAATGATTGCCAAAAGATTTCTGATTTTCGATTAAGTAATATTTGTAAAAATTCAAATCATAACGATAATTATCGAAGCGTACTTTTCCTGGAGTTTCCAGATGATCAAAACTGAATGTCATGTCCATAATCTCTCTGTAATCGCCAGTTAACAGTTTACCTAATTGAATACCTATCCCTGGAGTTTCACCCACTGTAAAGCCCTGAAACGGCTCAAAAGCATCTTTTCGAAGTTCAGATAAATATTTTGTCAAATTAGGACCATAAAAATAATGTTCCATACCTGTAAAACCGACAAGTTCGCCAATCAGTTTGTCTCCATCAGGTAAATCAGGATTTTTAGAAATGTAATTTATAACATCCATTCTGAATCCATCAATACCTTTTTTCAGCCAGAAAGTTACGATATCTGCAACTTCTTTTCTAACTTTTGGATTATCCCAGTTTAAATCCATCTGTTTTGATGAAAAAAGTTTTAAAGCATACATATCAACATCTTTAAAGTATTTCCAGGCTGAACCACTAAAGAAACTGGTCCAGTTATTTGGTTTTTTTCTGAAGAAATAGTACTGTTGTTTCTCTTTATCTCCAGCCAGAGCTTCTTTAAACCATTGATGTTCATCGGAAGTGTGATTAACTACTAAATCCATAATAATCTTCATATCACGGGTTTTAAGTTCTTTAATCAGTTCTTCAATATCTTCCATAGTTCCAAACTCCGTCATAATATTCCGATAATCTCTAATATCATAACCGTTATCATCATTTGGCGAATCATAAATTGGAGAAAGCCATAAACAATCAATTCCTAAATTCTTTAAATTATCCAGTTCATAAATAATACCCTTTATATCACCAATACCATCCTGATTACTGTCTTTAAAACTGCGCGGGTAAATCTGATAGAAAACAGCTTCTTTCCACCATGCTTTTCTAATTGCCGGATTATCATCTAATGGCTGTTGCAGTTCACTGTTAACAAGATCAATTATTGTCTGATAAAAAGAAAGCGGAATTTTTCTTTTAGTAAGAAAAGCCAGATGTTTGAGTTTTATATTCAGAATCAGAGGATTTTTTAATAAGGAAAAAGAAAATCCTGTCTGCAGAAACAGTCTGAATATGACATCATGACCAATCGGTAATGCGATAATATCTTTAATTTTACTGTTTAAATCAATCTTTTTTCCCATCTTTTATCTCCAATAATCTTTTTTCATTTTCTGTAATAATCTGTTTATAGAAAACCTCATCAATTCGATAGAACTTACGATATATCAGATATGAAACAATAACAAATATCAGCGGTAATATCAGCATTGACGACTTTAACAGATTTAATCCCTGCTGACTGACCTGTGAGACATCAGTCGATTCATTAATTCCGGCTATGATAACAGTGGCCCCTACAATACCGCTGGCTAAAGCATTTCCAAACTTATTGATAAACGGCTGCAGTGATAAAGTTACTGAATCATTACGCTTATGAAATTTCCATTCTCCATATTCTACTGAATCTGATATAAACATTAACATCAAAAGCTGAATTGCACCCTGCCCTACAAAAATCATAATTCCTGCAATTCCGATTCCCGACATCGTCGTTGTAGGAGCAAAGAAAAATACAACATATCCTAAAACCATCAAAAAGATACTGGCTGTAAATATTGTATTTCTCTTAAAAAATTTTGATACCAGAGGAAACACAGCCAGAGCTGTAAGTTGTGAAACTGCCAGAATTGCTGCAAAGACAGAATACATATTTATATCGCCATAGACATATTTAAAATAATATTGTCCAAATGAAGTTGTTGTCATATATCCGGTCATAAAAATTGTCATTGAAATCGAAATCCATAAAAGCTGATCATTTTTAATAATTATTTGGAATAATTCTTTAACTGTTGTTTTTTCTTCCACTATCTGATTTTCTAAATCTTCCTTAACACCAAAGACAGTAAACATCTGGAAAAACAACATCAGGCAGACTAAAATAATTGACAGGTAGAAATATGCCTGTTGCATTGAACCTGTTTTTTCTTCCAGAAACCGGGTAAAACCGGTAATGCCTACAACCAGAGTAAACATACCGACATTGGCACAAATTCTGGCAACAGCACCTATTTTCTCACGTTCTTTCTGATCTTTGGAAAGTGATGGCAGCATCGACCAGTAGGCGATATCATTGGCGGTATAGGAAATTTCCCATAAAAGGTAGTTAACTGTAAAAATTACAACAAATCCCAAGCCTTCAACTTTAAAATCATAAAAGAAAATAATAGTAAAAACAGATGACAGGATAGCTCCTATTAAAATCCAGGGTTTAAATTTACCCCATCTGCTTTTAGTATTATCTACCAGCATACCCATAAATGGGTCATTGAAAGCATCAAATACTCTGACAAAAACCATAATCATTGTAATATAGGCCATTATTCTGTCAGATAAATCCAACACATCGGTTAAATAAAACATCAAAAACATCGAAACCAGTGTATAGAGCATATCTCTGCCGATAGTGCCCATTCCAAACATCCATCGATTTCTTTTATTGATTTTTTCTTTCATAGTTTTCCTTTCTAATTTATTATTAAATCCTATTATATACTGATAAAATTAATTTTTTCGTTTCTTATACAATAACGGGACGGTTTAAACCATCCCTTTTTTTAAAATGTAAGCATCTGGTCTTATACAATGACAAATTAATAATTTCTTATTCAGCAGTTATTTGACTTTTTTCATTCAGATTTAATCCGGTTTTATAAGTTAAACAACTTCCAGAATACCGTAATTTCCTTCATCTCTACGATATATTATTGAAATTATTCCTGTGTCTTTATCTCTATATACATAAAAGTTATGATTAACAAGCTCCATTTGAATAATAGCTTCATCTGTATCCAATTCATCAATGACCACTCTTTTAACTCTGGCGATTGAATCTTCTTCTGCATCTGATTCAATTTCATCAATAAATGCTTTGGCTAATTTTTCTTTATGTCTTCTGGACAAACGTGTTTTTTGTCTTCTTATCTGGTCTTCTAATTTATCAATTGATTTATCAATTGCATTTTTGACTTTCTCATCGATAACTTCACTTCTTAAATATCCTATTTTTGAAGGAATTGTTATTTCCAACTTAATATCGTTACCATGTTTTTTGACAACTGCATTGGCAATTGTCTCCGGATCGATCAAGAGATATTTGTCTAAAAATGACAACTTATCACCTATCCTTTTTTCTTCCTCTGTAGACAAATTAACATCTTTAGAATAAACATTTACTTTCATACTAAATTCCTCCTATATTCTGGCGACTTTTATAGTCGCTTAGTATCTTGTTTAACCATTTATATATTTTAAACAGTGAATATGTATCCAAACCGCAATACTGTAATAATTGTTTTCTGTAAATCTTTTTTTGTGGTTCATCAGTACAACTGGACATTTTACGATATATTTCGACAGCCTGCATTCCATCAGAGACATCTAAATCATCATAGGAATATCTGTCATCAATCATATTTTCGATAGTATTTAAGGTGAAAGATCCTCTCATTCTGGTGTCATACACAAATCCTGATATAAACGGCACAGCAATGTCAATCATTCTTTCATTTATTTTTAATAATTTTTCACTATATTCAGGAAAATATTGTGCCAGTTCAGCAATTCTGAGTTTTTCAGCTCCTGTAGCATTATAAGCAACCACACTTCCTTTATCAGGAATATTTTCTAATAGAGACATGGCAAACTGTTTTCTTCCGTCTTCTTCGGCAATAAATTCGTAATGCTCAAGATTTTTTCCATCGAAGATATGTAATGAATACTGAAACAGTAATACATCCATGACTTTCATATTCTGATAAGGAGGTATGGGAAATAAATCCCATTCAAAATCAATAAATGAAATTGGAAATTCAAGTTGACCAAGCCATCCTCTTAAAGCTTTCTCATCAA
Source organism: Erysipelotrichaceae bacterium (assembly GCA_050950925.1). Classification (GTDB taxonomy): domain Bacteria; phylum Bacillota_I; class Bacilli_A; order Erysipelotrichales; family Erysipelotrichaceae; genus UBA1783. Next base: position 35,435 of record JBMNIN010000003.1, on the reverse strand, counting down.
TGTATAATCCTCCATTGTAATCAGCTTTAATCTGTGCCTGTTGAACCTTATTCCCTTCAACTCTTTCCAAGTCGGCATCTTTTAAATACCTGATTCCATCTTCATACATCTCGTATTTATATTGAGACGAAACCAAAGTCAGAATACTGTTATTATCTAATATTTTTTCCATCGGAAAACAGTCATAATAAAACGGGCATCTGTTTCTGCCGGTACATTTCCCTGTTCTGACTGGCAGTTCAAACTGTGATGTATCTATCCTGTAGAGCAACTCATCCAAATCAAGACAGATATTTTCGACATAACTTTTTATATTATTCATCGCTTTATCATCTTTGATAAAATGATCTGTTAATATCCATAATTGATTATCGTCTAAACTTTCTTTATAAACATAATCCTTGTTTAAAAATAAAATATAGTAATTATTTACAGTCAGACCATTTCCTTCCAGTACACCTTTAATATAAGCCATATTATTGCCCTCGGATTCTAAGGCCTGGGTTGAAAGAAGAATGGAATAAATATCACAATGATTGTTATCAATATATAATAAAGGAACTCTTATTCTTAGACCATTATAAGAAAACCTCGCTTTAAATATCCAATTATAATCATTTGCTGCTAAAAGTGTATCACTACTTTCCTGATTTGGGATACCAACATAATATTTTTCTATATTTAATTTATTAGCAATGCTGACATTTATATCCGTGCTTATATTAAAATATAAGTGAAATTCTGTTTTAGTTTCTAATGATAACTGGTACAATCTGGGGCATCGCAAGAATCTTTTTATATCTGATACATGCATACAACCTTACCTCAAGTATATTATATCACAATTAGTATTAAGTGATTTATTTTTACCTTCATATACAATATGTTTTACATTATAAAAAAGTTATTTAACCGCTTCTTTTAATTTGGCTGAAGCCTTAAAAGATAATGTTTTTCTGGCTGGAATATCTATCTTTTCTAGAGTGGCTGGATTAACACCTGATCTGGCTGTTCTCTGCTTTATTTCAAATTTCCCTAAATCCTTAATCGACACTGTAGTACCGGAAATTAACTCTTCAATTATTGTTTCAAAAATGAAATCCACCTGACTCGTTGCATCTTTTTTAGTCAAATCAAATTCTGCAGCAAATCTTTCGATTATATCTTTCTTAAATATTCTTCTATACATATCAATTTTTACCCTCTAATTTTTCTTTCTTGCAATAATTCTAATTGGATTGCCAGTAAAGTCAAAAGCAGCCCTGATTCTATTTTCTAAATATCTCTGATATGAAAAATGCATTAAATTTTCATCGTTGACAAACATTACAAATGTAGGCGGAGCAACAGAAACCTGATTACAGTAATTGATTTTAAGTTTCTTACCCTTATGAGCGGGCGTAGGTGTTGTTATCTGAGCATCAGCAATCACTTCATTTAATAATGATGTCTGTATTCTTAATTGTGAATAATAATAAACTTCATCAATTAATGGAAATATATTATTTATTCTCGACTTGTTTAAGGCACTGACAAATACTATAGGAGCATAATCCAAATATACAAATTGAGTTTTTATTTCTTTAGTAATTTTATCCATAGTCGTATGGTCCTTATCAACAGTATCCCATTTATTATAGACAATGATGATTCCTTTACCAGCTTCAACGGCATAACCGACAACATGCTTATCCTGCTCAATAATACCAGCAGATCCATCAAGAACAAATAATACTACATCACAATTATCAATTGCACGCATGGCTCTTAAAACGGAATATTTTTCAATATTCTCGTAAATACGGCCTCTTTTTCTGATGCCGGCAGTATCTACAACAACGTAATTTTTACCATCACGGGTAAACGGTGTATCAATTGCATCCCTTGTTGTTCCTTCTATATCTGATACAATTACTCTCTGTTGATTTAAAATAGCATTTACCAATGAACTTTTACCAACATTCGGTCTGCCGATAACCGCAAACGAAATCAATCCTTCTTTTCTTTTTATTTCTTTACCATCAAAGGAATTCAGAATGGCATCCATCAGATCACCTATACCAATTGATTGAGTTCCGCTGATAGCAATAGGGTCTCCCAGACCTAAAGTATAAAATTCATACACTGAACTCATAAAAGAAATATCATCAACTTTATTAACAGCCAAAATCACTTTTTTATTTGTTTTTTGTAACATTCTGGCAACAAAAATATCATCGTTAGTTACACCGTCTCTAACATCTGTTAGCATAACAATTGTATCAGCTTCTTCAACCGCAATATCTACCTGTGCTTTAATTTCAATTTGAAAAGGTTGATCCTTAATTTGTAATCCACCTGTATCAATTAGATTAAAACTTTTGGTCAACCATTCACATTTACCATAAATTCTATCTCTGGTAACACCAGGAGTATCATCAACAATTGAGATTCTATCTCCAATCATCCGATTAAATATGGTTGATTTGCCTACATTGGGACGTCCAACTATCGCAACTGTTCCAACTAGCATTATATCACTCCTTAAATTTTCTCAGAAATAATTCTCATTGCCTCATCGACTACCTCTATTACCGACATATCAGATGAATCAATCAATATTGCATCCTCCGCCTGTCTTAATGGGGAATATTTCCGATGCATATCCTGATAATCTCTATCAACGATCTCGTTTCTCAGTGAAATCAGATTTGACTCAATTCCTTTTTTCTGATTTTCAAGATATCTTCTCATTGCTCTGGCTGAAGCTGAAGCAGTTAAATAAATTTTAACTTCCGCATCAGGTAAAACAACGGTTCCTATATCTCTTCCATCCATCACAAAGCCTTTACCTTTAGCCATTTCCTGCTGTATTTCAACCAATCTCTCTCTTACAATTTTCTTAGTTGAAATATTTGAAGCAGCCATTGAAATCTCATTAGTTCTGATATCCTCAGTGACATCATCGCCATTTAATAAAACTTTACCATCCTCAGTAAATTGAACATCCATTGTTTCCATCATTTCTTCTAACTGTATGTCATCATTAATATTGGTATGGGTTCTTTCAGCATAAAGTGCTGCACAGCGATACATGGCACCTGTATCTAAATGAATATAATTTAGCCTTTTACAAATTTCTCTGGCTAAAGTGCTTTTCCCTGAAGCACTCGGTCCATCTATAGCAATATTAATGCGCATTAAATCAGACCTCTTTCCTGAGCAAACCAGAATCCAATAACAAACAGGATGACAAATAAAGTCATAATCAGTAAAGTCAAGACAAAATTAAGTATTTTATTTGTTTTTGACATATTCGAGTTGACTGAATCCAGTTCATCTTCATATTCTCTAACTTGAAGTTTAATCTGTTTCGTCTGTTCCAGCATTTGCTGTCTTAAAGCCCTTTCATTTTCAAGTTTTTGAGTCAATTCTTCAACATTTAACGGGTCATCATAATAAACAGGTGTATGAACAGGATTAGTAGACTGGTAAGCAATTTTTTCGTCTATCTCAATATCATTGGAATTTTCAGATTCAGGCATTAAACTTTCTTCATCAACAAATTTTATATCATCCAGATTCCAGCCTGATAAGACTTTGCTGATATCTTCAACTGTTTTTTCTTCTTCTACATTAAAGAAATCCTGTTTAGGTTGTTGACTCTGAATCATCTCAGCATCATTTTTTACATCTACTAAAATATCATCAATGAATTTAAATACATTTGCATCAATATATTGAGGATCCTGATTATCGGCAATTTCATCAATTGGACTCTCATTTTCATCTGTATATATATCTTCAGCCTCTATTTGATAATCATCAATAAATTCAACCGCTTCTTTTTCATCTGAACCAATCAGAGGTTCTTTTTCAAAAGCTTCAATAATATCTTCATCTTCAACTGAGATAAAATCCTTTTCCAGCAAATCTAAATCATCAATTACATCATCTTCAGTAATATCCATGTTATCAATATCTAACACAGTATCACCAGTGTAGCCATCCTTTTCATCAACAACGAAGATATCCTTTCTTTGGATAGCCGCATTATCAATTGCTTCAAATGGTTCAAGTTCTAAATATTCTTCAGAAGAAAGATTATCAATTTCATCAGTACCCGCAAATCTTTTGCTTATTTCTTTTTTATGTCTATTATCAGTTGGTTCAATATTGATTGGTCCAAAAACAATCGTGTCTTTAGTAACTGGAGCTTTTTCAGTATCAGCTTTAGGTTTTTGTAATTCAGATAAAGAACCGACTCTGGTCCTTTGGACCCCGGACTGGTCAACCTGAACTCTTTCTTTTGGTAATTGGCCATATTCCGGCTGCTGATGATAACCAGCTGGCTGATTATATTGCTGAAAATTTTCATTATATGACTGTTGTCTTTGCTGTTGCGGATACATACTTTGTTGCGTATACTGCTGAGACTGATCAGAAGTTACTCTTTGCATTGGTTGAGTGTATTGCTGCTGCACAGACTGACTGAAAGACTGTTGACTGTAGTTTTGCTGTGGCATTTGCGAAGCAAACGGATCCTGAGCATATTGATGTGGCTGATCAGGATTTGTTCTCTGCATCGGTTGACTGTATTGCTGCTGGACAGGCTGAGTATATGTCTGTTGACTGTAACTTTGCTGAGTCATCTGTTGTCTATATGGTTCATGTACAAACTGAGACGGTTGTTCAGTTACTGTTGATGCAGGTTGACTGTATTGCTGCTGCAAAGGCTGAGTGTATGTCTGCTGTCTATAACTTTGCTGAGTCATCTGCTGTCTATATGGTTCCTGTGAAAACTGAGACGGTTGTTCAGTTATTGCTGATGCAGGCTGACTGTATTGTTGCTGTAAAGTCTGACTTTGTGGTCCTTGCAAATGTTGACGGGAATCAAAATCAGCTGAAAACTGCTGTTGTGCTGAGTGGCTGTACTGTTGTTTATATTGTGACTGAGAGGCACTTTGAGTCTGTTGTTCCAATGTTTCTAATGGAGAAATAGAACTTGGCCCGAAAGTGTCAAATTGTTCATCCAGACTCTTTAAAAAATCTTCGTGTTCCTTTAACAGAGAATCATATTCGCTTGTCTGATATAATCTGTTTCTATTTGTCTGACGGGAATATCCACTACGAAAACCTTGATTGTTTTCTTTTGAAAACCCTGGCTGGCTTCCCTGGTTAACATTTTTACTGTCAATATCTGTTTCAACTTCAGATGTATTTGAACGCAGATTCTGATATCTGTCTAACCTACTTCTTCCATTCATAAATATACCTCCTCTATAGCCTAAGCACGACTGGAATATTCACCAGTATCTGTAGATACCAATACTACCTCATCCACTTCAATAAACAAAGGTACTTTTATTTGTAAGCCAGTTTCTAAAACAGCATTTTTTCTGGCATTTGTAGCAGTATCACCTTTTACAGCAGGTTCTGATTCAACAATTTTTAAAGCAACCTTGTCAGGTAAACTGACACCCAAGATTTCTTTTTCATACATTGTTATCATTACATTTTCCTGTGGTTTTAAAAAATTCAATTCCCACTCTAAACGGTCTTTACTGATTTCAATCTGATTAAATGTTTCTGTATCCATAAACACTATGGCATTACCCGCATCATAGAGATACTGCATTTCTTTTTTTTCTATCATTGCAGGCTCTACCTTATCTCCACCTGTGAAAGTTATTTCTTTGATGGTTCCGGTTCTTAAATCTTTAACACGTACTTTTACTACCATCTGTCTCATAGCAGTTTTGTTTAAAGATGTATTTAAAACAGTAAAGATACTATCTTCATATTGAATAGTTGTACCTGGTTTTAAATCATTAACGATAATCATATATATTCCTTCTTTCTAAACACACTAAAAAATATTATCCGACGATTAAATACATTTTTATTATACCAAGCATTTCATTTTAAATAAACACTTTAATTCTTTTATTCCTCCAGAATAGATAAAATATCATTAGATAAAGACAATTTCAACAATAATGTTCTTTTTAATAAATAGAAAACAATCTGAAGAAAACCCTTTATAGATTTCTATTTATTCTTCTACTATCTGAATATGCAACTCTTTTAACTGCTTTTTGTCAACTGGCGTTGGAGCATCACTCATCGGACATTTCGCATTAGCATTTTTTGGAAAGGCAATAACATCTCTAAGTGAATCTGAACCGGTTAATATCATTGCCACTCTGTCTAATCCAAGAGCCAGGCCTCCATGAGGAGGAGTGCCATATTTAAGAGCATCAATAAAAAAGCCAAATCTTGATTTTATTTCTTCATTTGTTAAACTTAACAGTTTAAACATTTTCTGCTGCATATCACAATCATATATTCTTAAACTGCCACCACCTAATTCATAACCATTTAATACTACATCATAAGCATAGCTTCTCACTTTTAAAGGATTACTGTCCAGCAGGTGGACATCTTCATCATACGGTCTGGTGAACGGATGATGAACGGAATAGTATCTATTATCTTCTGCAGAATACTCAAGAAGCGGAAATTCAACAACCCATAAGAAATCAAAAGTATTTTTATCATACAATTTTAAAGTTTTTCCAAAATAACTTCTTAAAGCACCTAATACTGTGCATGTTTTTACCCAGATATCCGATACAATCAGTACCAGCTGATTATTTCTCAATTTTAATGTTTTAATCAGGTTTTCTTTTTCTTTTTCGTTGAAAAATTTTACTGCACTTCCCTCTAATTCACCATTTATGTATTTAATAGAGACCAGGCCTTTAGCACCGTTTTTCTTTGCTAATTCAGTAATATTATCGATGTCTTTTCGAGAATAATCACTGGCATTATCAACAACAATCGCTTTAATGCAGCCTTCTTCAGTTAAACCGGTTTCAAAAGCTCTGAATTGTGAACTTCTAAATACTTCACTTACATCCTGTAACTGCAATTCAAATCTGGTATCAGGTTTATCTGAACCATATTTATTCATCGCATCAACATATTTAAACCTTCTGAAAGGTAATTCAATATCAATCCCTTTTATATCTTTCATCACTTTAGCCAGCATTTCTTCAGTCAATGTTAAAATATCATCCTGAGACATAAAACTGGTTTCAATATCCAGTTGTGTAAAATCAAGCTGTCTGTCTGCTCTTAAATCTTCGTCTCTGAAACATCTGGCAATCTGATAATATCTTTCAAATCCTGCAACCATTAAAAGCTGTTTAAATTGTTGAGGAGATTGAGGCAGAGCATAAAATGAACCGGGATGAATCCTGCTTGGAACCAGATAATCTCTTGCTCCTTCAGGAGTAGATTTTGCTAAAATAGGTGTTTCGACTTCAATAAAACCATTATCATCCAGATATTCATGCATTGCTTTAACAATTTTAGCCCTGGTAAATAATTTCTGCTGTAACACCGGTCTTCTTAAGTCCAGATAACGATACTTCAGTCTGGTTTCTTCCAGGGCGTCAGTTTCATCGGCAATTATAAATGGTGTCTGACTGGCACTGTTTATTATTTTCACTTCTTCAGCTTTTACTTCAATATCACCTGTATCCATATTAGGATTTTTACTTTGTCTTTCTATGACTGTACCTGAAACCTGTAAAATATATTCATTTCTGACATTTCTGACTGCCTCAGTCAAATTTTCATCTATTAAAATCTGTGTTATTCCTGTCCTGTCCCTTAAATCAATAAATACTAAACTGCCCAGATTTCTTCGTTTAGCTACCCAGCCGATAAGGCTGACCCTTTTTCCGATATCAGTAATTCTTAGTTCGCCATTAACATGTGTTCTTTCCATATTTTTTCCCTCTTTAAATAATACTCTTTATTTTATTCAGTAAATTTTCAAAATTAACATCTTCCTGTGTTTTATTGGCGGTATCTTTTATTTGAACAATACCCTCTCTGTATTCATTTTCACCGGCAATAATAATTACTTTTGCCTTATATCTGTCCGCTGATTTAAACTGAGCTTTCAGACTCCTGTTTTGATAATCCATTTCAGTTTTAAATCCATTACTTCTTAACAGATCTGCAATTTTACAGGCATAAGTATCAATATCACCCAAAGAAATAATATAGACATCAATGCTTTCTTCATCAATAACTAAACCTCTTTGTTTTTGAGCCAGATCAATCATTCTTTCCATTCCCATCCCGAAACCTGTTCCAGCCAATTGTCCTCCGCCAAAATTATCAACCAGTCCGTCATACTGGCCGCCCCCAAATAAGGTTGCCTGTTGACCGGAATCGTTTATTGGAACTGCTTCATAAACGGTATTTGAATAATAGTCCAGTCCTCTTACCAGATTATCATCAACCTTGTATGGAATATTTAAATCATCCAATCCCTTTAAAACCTGATTAAAATACTTTCTGCTCTCTTCGTTTAAATAATCGAGGCATTTTGGTGCGTTAGAAAAACTTAAGTGTCCTCTATCAACTTTACAATCAAGCATCCTTAAAGGATTCTGATTAAATCTTCTTTGACAGTCAGGACATAAAGCCGCTAAAAATGGTTCAAAATGTTGTTTCAGAGCTCTGGTATAATTTTCTCTTGATTCGCTGTCTCCCAGTGAATTGATCAGTATGACAATATTATCAATTCCCATTTCTTTTGTTATTGAATAACCTAAGGCGATTGTTTCCACATCAATAAGCGGTGATTTAATACCAATTGCTTCTATACCAAATTGATAAAACTGACGATATCTTCCTTTACCTGGTCTGTCATATCTAAACATAGGTCCCAAATAAAACAATTTGACCGGCATTTCGACACTTCCATACATTTTGTGTTCCACAAAAGCTCTGATTACCCCTTTGGTTCCTTCCGGCCTCAATGACAAATCTCTTTGACCTTTGTCTTTGAAAGTATACATTTCCTTATTTACCATATCAGAAGAATCATTTTCGCCGATAAAAACTTCCGTATGTTCAAATATTGGTGTTCTTATTTCTTTATATCCATATAAATCACACTGTCTATGAATAATTCCTTCCAGCTTTTGCCAGTAAGAAACTTCCTCACCAAATATATCCTGAGTTCCTCTAGGAAGCTGAAATTTTAATTCCGCCATAAATAATTCCTCCTGTTTTAAATAAAAAACGTCCCTGATAAGGACGCTATACTTTGCGTGGTGCCACCTTAATTGCTTCTCGATGGGTTAACGCCCCTGACGTTTCTTCCTACTGACATTTCAGAAGAAATTCTCCAAAGTGTCTCTTCCATAAACCGCATTAGAAACTTTCACCTTCTGTTTCCTCTCTAAAAATCCAACTTAAGGAATTTCTTTTTCATCAAATATGTAATTATTTTAGCATATTAGAAATGGTAATTCAATTTATAAAAGAAAATAACATTACTGATTTATCATCTTATTATCCTGCTGACATCTACCACAGAGTTTATCTTTTTCAGGTTAGCCATCACATTTCTAAGCTGGTCAATATTCCTGACTTTGATTTTAATATCAACATGGACATTTATCTTGTCCGGCATAACTTCTGAATTAATTCCATTTAAAGTTAACTTGAACTGAGAAATTAAAGTTATGATATCGCTTATCAGATAGTTTCTATCAGTCGCATCAATTCTCAGCCAGCTGTCATATTGATATTCGCCGGTATCATCCCATTTCACCTCTATCAGACGATTTGTTTCATCAGCAATATTGGGGCATTGTTTCCTGTGTACCTTAATACCGGAACCTCTGGTAATAAAACCGACTATTTCATCCCCGTTTACCGGCATACAGCAACCTGCCACATTAACCAGCATTGAATCTATACCTTCAACAATTACTCCTGCTTCGGATACAGTACGGGATCTTTTTTTAGCTCTTTCCTGAACCAGTTTTGTCAAGGCCTCATTATCAAGATTTTGTCCTTTAGTATTAGATATTTTATCAACAACCTGTTGTATAGAGATCGATTTATTTCCTATCGCGTACATAAATTCATTATAGTTATTGCTTGAAAATTCCCTATAAACTGGTTCTAATTTGTTTTTATCCAGATAATTCTTTTCCTCAAGATTTCTTTTTCTGAGCTCCTCTGCCAGTAACTTTTCACCTTTTTCAATGGTTTCCGCTCTGGCTTCGGTTTCTTTTTTCATCAGATAAGATTTGATTTTATTTCTGGCTGTGGCTGATTTAACAATCTTGAGCCAGTCTTCTGAAGGTCCGGTATTTTTATTGGTTCTGATATTAACAACATCGCCAGTATTTAAAACCGTATTTAAAGGCACATGAGCGCCATTTACAATTGCACCCACAGCAGTATGTCCTATTTCAGTATGAACACGATACGCAAAATCTAACGGTGTAGAACCGTTTGGCAGTTCAATAACTCTGCCCTTCGGAGTCATGGCGTAGACATTGGCTTCAAAAATGTCCTTCTGTATTTTGTCTACCAGTTCTGTTGGATGGTCCTGTTCCAGATCATCCAGCAAACCAATCATATCATGGAACCATCCAAGCTTATTTTCAATTTCCTTCTGTTCAGTTTTACTGTTATATTTGCCTTCTTTATATGCCCAGTGAGCTGCAACTCCCATTTCAGCAATTTTATCCATTTCTTCCGTTCTAATCTGAACTTCAAACAGATTACCATTATTATCTAAAACAGAAGTATGTAATGACTGATACATATTTGGCTTAGGTACAGCAATATAATCTTTCAGTCTGTTTGGAACAGGTCGGTATTTATTATGAATATGACCTAATACTTCATAACAGTTCAACTCTGTTTCTGTTATTACTCTGATGGCATATAAATCATATATTTCTTCAAAACTTCTTTGTTTTCTTTCCATCTTTCTATGAATTGAATAGATGTGTTTGCTACGGCCAAATATTCTGAATACAATATTTTTATCCGATAACAGTTTATCAATATCAACAATCATCTTGTCGATAACTTCCTGTCTTTCACTTTTTTTAGCTTCCAGTAAAGCAGCAATTTCGTGATATTTTTCATTATCCAGATACATAAAAGATAAATCTTCCAATTCATTTTTCATTTCCGCCAGCCCAAGTCGATGAGCTATCGGTGCATAAACATTTAAAGTTTCTGAAGCAATTTTCTTTTGTTTTTCTTCAGTATGATACATCAGAGTTCTCATATTGTGCAGCCTGTCAGAAAGTTTAATAATAATAACCCGGACATCTTTCGCCATTGCTATAAATATTTTCCGATGATTGGCAGCCAGATATTCTTTTTCGTCCTGAAATTTTAAAGAGCCGATTTTAGAAACTCCTTCAACAAGTTTAGCAATTTCTTCATCAAACTCCTTTTTTATTATTTCATAGCTGACACCGCAATCTTCAATTGTATCATGTAATAAACCTGCACATATCGTTTGCGGACCACCCTGTAAGGCAGCTAAAATGTAACCGACATTTAAGGCATGCAGAAAATAAGGCTCACCACTTTTTCTAAACTGGCCTTCGTGCATTTTCTCAGCAAAGTTATAAGCTTTTTCAATCATGTTTAAAGAATCTTCCTCATTGATATAGGTCTTTATTCTTTTAAACAACAGCTCCTTTGTAACTACAACTTTTGAACTCATTTTCATACTTCCTTAATGTTATTATTTTATCATAAACATCCTATTATAGAAAGAAAAGACAGTTTCCACTGTCTGACAAATTATTCTCCTTCATATTCCAGGATAGAATAAACATCATATCCTTTCAGCAGTTCCCTGCCCTTTAAATCAACAAGTTCAATCAAAAAAGCATTACCGACTATTTCGCCGCCTAATTGCTCAACCAATTGATTAGCAGCCTTTATTGTTCCGCCAGTTGCCAGCAAATCATCAATAACCAGAACTTTCTGACCAGGTTTGATAGCATCTTTATGTATTTCTAAAGTACTTGTTCCATATTCCAGCTCATATTCAACAGATATAACCTCTCTTGGCAGTTTGTTAGGTTTTCTGGCTGGAATAAAACCAATATTTAATTCATATGCTACAGGACATCCGAAAATAAAACCTCTTGATTCGGGTCCCAGAATAACTTCTGCACCTACTTTTTTTGCATATTCAACCAATAATCTAATTACTTCTCTAAATGCATTCCCATCCTGAACAGCTGGTGTTACATCTCTAAACAAAATCCCTTTAATCGGATAATCAGGAATACTTGCAATATAATCATATAAATTCATTTTCAATTCTCATATTATCAATATAGAGATGCCTATATTGACTTTTCCTTTCTAGCCATCTTTGAGTTCAAGTATATCTGATGGCCGTTTGATATACTTAATTTTTACTGTGGGTTTGTTTCCGTTTTCGTTCAGTTCTGACTGTATAAAGAAGATTTTTACTATATCCGGTCTTTTTATAGAAACAAATTTATTATAACAAATTTTAACTGCTATTGACATCTGTTTTTTCAATTTCAATTTTACTATGATATCACTCAATTATTTCTTTGATTATAATCTGATAACCGGTCTTGCCTTTGAATATATTTTCTTGGAGATAACCATAAATTTCTATTTTTTCTTTTTCTTTATAGTAATTAAAACCTTTATTACTGAAGCTTATAAAATCCAAATCTTTACACTTCCATTTAAGTTGATACTCATTTTTCATCGATGAATAATTAACAACATCTGTAATAACAGTCTTTAATAATGGTAAACTGCGGTCATGTCCGAAAGGCCGATAAGAAAATAATTCTTTTATATTATCTGCTGTCAGATCATTATTGTTAACCTCTATATATTCTTCAGTTGCCTCATTGTCGTGTTGATAAAGTTTCTTTTCAAGATAATTTCTAAATGGTATAAGCATTTCTTTTTCTAATGTAATACCACAAGCCTGTTTATGACCTCCTAAAGCAATGGTATTGATTCTGAAGTCTTCCAGTATACCTAACATATCTATTATGCCGTTTGACCTTCCTGATCCTTTAATCTGATTTTGTGAATCAGTCATTATGAAAGTCAGTTTCTTTGTTTGTTCTGCAATCCTGGTAGCAATTAATCCTAACAGTCCCTCATGTAAATCAGGTAAATATATCAGATTAAAATTATCATTTGACTTTAATTTTTCTTTTACCAGTTCATTCTGTTCTTTCGATAACTTTAGCCTGGTGTTATTAACATTAATAATCTGAGCAGCTAATGAATTTATTTCCTTAATGTCATCAGAAAGTAAAAACCAGACTACATTATTAACATTGGCTATATCCGCCATTCTGCCAACAGCATTTATTTTCGGCACAATTTTAAAAGCAATGTCCTCTTCATTAATCGGTAAAATGAATTTATCAAGAGCTAAAACATTCTTATATAAACCTTGATTCAGATAACATAATCCGTCTTTAACTATTTTGACATTTGCTCCTTTTAATGACATCACATCAGCAATAGTGGCTATCATCGCCAGAATAGCCATGGTAGTATCTGCCAGTTTTAAATAACAGGCTAACAGATAAACAATGCCACTGCCACATAGGTATCTGTAATCTTCTTTCAAAAGCATCGGATGCAGTAAAAAATCATATTCTGCTTCTTCTGTAATGATGTGGTGATCAGTAACAATTGTAGTTATACCATTTTCTTTTGCATACTGCAATGCTTTAAAACTGCTTACACCATTATCAACAGTAATCAGAACTTCATATCCTTTTTCATACGCCATTTTCAGTTTTTCCAAAGACAGACCATAACCTTCTTCCAGACGGTCAGGTATATAAAAACCATTTTCAATTTCTAAATTATCTAATATTTTTTTAACAATCGTTGTACCGCAAATTCCATCACAATCATAATCTCCAAAAATAAAAACCTTCTTTTTTTCTTTTTTTATTGTCTCCAAGGCTAATCTGACCGGTTCAAAAATTTTACTTTCTAACTCAAACTGCTCTAAAGGATTGAAAAAGGAAGCAATATCATGCTTTTCATATTTCATAGCTGATATAACTTTCGCCAGCAAAGAATTGATCGAATAGGTTTTCATCAGTTTTTGATAGTCACTTACATCAGTTTCAATATAAATCATAATGCTTCCCTTCTATTTTAATTTGGATTGTTAATACCGAATACCGTTCTTTCTTTAACTTCCTTAGTTCTTCTTTTTTTCTTTGGTGTTGGTCTGCTAATATTTTTCAAAGTATAATCCAGCCACAATTTACAGGTAATGATCACTGCATAAACAACTACAACATCAATTAAAATGGTATAACCGATATTGGTAAATGAAAACACACTTCCAAAAACTACTGTAGCGGAAATACAGTTCATTATAAAAACTGTCAATAATTTTGTAATGATACTGTTAAATACTTCTTCAAAGACACCAATAACCTTAACATCAGACAATTTACCTCTGGTATTTTCATTATAGTCATCTTTAAGCTGTGACAGAATAAAAGCAATAAGTCCCAGACCCATAGAAGTAAATCCGTAGACTAATCCTGTTTCCGCTTCACTTACTTTATTAAATAACATACCACTTGCCATCACGCTTGCAGCTATAACTGCTGCTGCAACAACAAATATCATTAAATCATTATTCTTATTACGGTTTCTTAAATACAAACCTCCGATAACAATTGTAACAGTTAAAATGAACAGACCAATCAACAGTAATCTGATATAATCTATAACATTTGTGATATATAAAAGTGTTCCCGTTAAAATCAGAGCAATTACCACATAATGGAATCTGGTATTCAGCAGACCATTAAAACTCGGTTTTCTTTCAATTACATTTTCTTTGCAGCCAAAAGCTGATACTTCAAAATAATTAGATTTTATTATATCTGTCAGCATTACTTTTTGCCAGCCGACAAAGAAGATGCCAAAACAAATCGTAAAACACATAATAGCTATTGCATAAGATGAATAATATTGTTTAAATGCCACATATCCGATAAATCCTGCAACAAGCTGAATCGCCAGAGATGCCAGGGCATTAACTAAAGTATTAGTATAGGTTGTTTCCAAGGCTGTTGACGGCAATCTTCCAGTATTTAAAACTTTAACAAAAGTTTCATTAACATGCAAAAGATAAGACAGTCCTAAAAATAAACTGACAACATACAGAGCGATTAAACCAACATCGAAAATTACTCCCAAATACGAAACAGCTACTAAACTGCTTACTGTATAAGCTAAAATCATTATTGAACTGACAAAGCCTGAAAGTTTATATCTGAGGATAAAAAACAAAGAACTTAAAACTATAACAGCTGCAATACCCCATAAAATTTTGACATCAGCATTGACACCTAAATTTGCTTCTAAAACATTAAAATCTGTTTCTGTAATCGGAGCCCTTAGAGCGCCGGCATTGATTGTTGCTACTATATTTTTTGTTTCCTCAAAACTGTGAGCTGAACTGATATAGGCATCTGAATCAATGACATTGTTTACCATAGCTGCTGCCAGATATGCCGGAACAATGCTGTCTTTCTCTTTTTCAAATTGTCTGGTTTCATCATAATCCACCCAGATAACTAAAAATTTGTTTGTATCAAACATCAGCTGTGTTGTTACAGTCTTAAACTTTTCTGTATCTTTGACTAAAATATACAATAATGACCCTTCCGTATCTCCTTCATTTGACGTCTTTGACTTACCGGCCATAAAAGGAGTGTCATCATTTAAAACTGAAATATCCATCAGTTTTTCATCCATGGCATTTCTAAATGAAACAAGTCCGGTCATAGTAAGATATTTTCTGACCGTATCGTTATCTTCAATACCTGAATAATTTAAAATAACTTTAGAATCTTCTACAATCACCTTTACCTCTGTTGCCCCAAAGTTATATAATCTTTTTTCTAAAACTTCTGCTACCAATTCTATTTCCAGTTGTTCAGTTGAATCAACCTGATAAACCAGCTGAGATCCTTTACCTAAATCGAAGTTTTTATTAATAATTGAATTCAACTTACTGCCGAATACTGCAGATAACACTGTTATTAGCAATATACCGATAATAGCTGAAAACAGATTTTTGTTATTTCTTCTCATATCCTAACACCTCTAATTCTTTTCTCATTTCGTCAACGCTTTTTTTAAGTACATCATCCGTACCAGTAAGAAAATCAACGATTTCTTCCACTTTCAATGTTTCAATATCGCTGGCAATTACACTAATACTTTCCGGAATTTGCAGTTTCCATTTGGTATTATATAAAACATACTGTAATTGTTTAAATGTCAGACTATCTAATGAATTTCTTTTAATCGAGGCCAGTTTTAAATTAAGCAGACAAACAATATATTTTTCCATCTTGAAAACTCCTTACATCAAAGCACCAATTATTAAACCCATGATGCTGCATAATGCTCCTGCAAACCAAAACACTCTGACAACTTTAGTTTCAGGCCAGCCACTCAACTCAAAATGATGATGTAGGGGAGCCATTTTAAAAACTCGCTTTTTTCTTGTTTTAAAAGAAACAATCTGAATAATAACACTCAGCACTTCAACCACAAAAACACCGCCAATCAAAATCAAAGCAACTTCTTCTTTGGTAACCATTGCTGCTGCAGCCAGAAGTCCACCCAATCCCAGTGAACCCGCATCACCCATAAATATTTTTGCCGGATACATATTAAACTTTAAATATCCAAATAACGAGCCTATTACAGCACACAACAGAATAGCCACTGTATTCATTTCAATTCGACAGCAGAAATATATATATGGAATAAAGGCAAAGATAGAAAGTCCGGCACAAAGTCCGTCTAAACCATCTGAGAAGTTTACTCCGTTGGTAGTGCCGGTAAACATAAAAAAGACCAAAATAATATACATCCATCCGACATCAATTTTAATATGAGTAAACGGAATAATAATCAGACTGTTGGTCAGTCGACGATAAACGATATAAAAAACAATTGCCAGAATTGATTGCATTATAAACTTATGTTTAGCTTTAAGACCATCATTTTTCTTTTTTACTACAATCAGATAGTCATCAATAAATCCTATAATTGCATAGCCGACAAAGGCTAAAACAACAACCAGAAAATCAATACTGGTAAATGCTGAAGGTGAAACAATCAATGTTGTTATCAGACTGGTAATAATAAATACTACCCCACCCATCGTAGGAGTTCCGGCTTTAACCATATGAGATTTAGGACCTAATTCTCTTATTGATTGTCCAAATTTAATTTTATGTAAAAATGGAATAGCAATCGGATAGGCAAGTAATGCCAAGCCAAGTCCAATCCCAAATGCTAATGTCATCTTAATTAACATAAAAAAACCTCCACACGCTGAATTATTATATCACTAATCAGCCATTAAAAACAATAGAGAAGAATTGGCATCTTCTCTATTCTTTTCTATTGTAGCTGAACTTCTATTGTCATAGTTTTGTCTATCGGACTTCCAGCAGCATAGTTTTGAGTATTAACATAACCATAACCTTCAATTGAAACAGCAATACCAGTCAGATTCCAGAAACCAATTACCTCTTTTCTACTCCATCCCTTCATATTAGGCATCAGTATTATATCAGAATTTGTTAAAACCATCACTCTCTGACCGGAAATAATGGTTGAATTGGCATCCGGATATTGACTGATCACTGTGTCTCCATCACCTATTACCAATAAATCAAGATTATAGTTACTGGCTTTTTTTAAAACATAATCTAAAGAATGATTGACATAGTTTTCCAACCCGTTTTCGTAAACTTCTCTGTTTATAATATCTTCATCAATAACTCTATTTCCGCTTAAACCTAATACCGAAGCAACAGTTCTCTCAAGTTCATTGATATAAGGTATGTTTTCAGAAGCATATGGATTCCAGTCCTGATAGGCGAAGTATATCAATACTTCAGGATTATTAATTGGCATTGCTATTACCATCGAGTGGATTGTCAGATTACCATAACCTCCTTCTGGCAAAGCAACTTCTGCTGTACCTGATTTCCCTCCTACCTTAACTCCCGGTATCCGATATTTAGAACTGTTGTATGAACCTTCATTAACCACTCCCGATAACATCTTCAACATTTCTTTTGCGGTCGCTTCACTGATTGGCGTTCCTACTTCTTCCCTTTGCCCCTGATATATTATTGTATCCGTTTCGGGGTCAATAATTGACTTTATAATATATGGTTTTATCATTGTTCCATTATTGCAGAATGCCGAATAGGCACGCATAATCTGTAGAGCTGTTGCAGACATGCCCTGACCAAACGAAGTTGTAATGATGCTATATGAACTTCCATAATCAGCAGAACCGAAAAATGTCCCCTCATTAATACCATATGTATTTACTGGCTGAAAAAACATAAATTTATCCATATAATCCATGTATACTTCCTGGTCAATATATTTTTCAAGCAAGACTGCACATCCGACATTATAAGATAAACAGAAAGCTTTATAGAAAGTAGGATAGTTTGGCTGAGCTTTTCTGTAATTATTAATTTCCTGATTTTCCATCACTTTATAAGGACTGCGGGCAATTTTCCCATTTGCATCAGTTGTGACATAAAAAGTTCGACAGTTAAAAGTTGCATTACGATCAAATACACCTTCATTTATTGCCGCGGCATATATAAAGGATTTCATTGTAGATCCTGGTTCATAAGGAAGCATCGCACAATAATCGTTATAATCTACTATTTCCATATCATTAGCATCAAAAGTAGGACGAGAACCATAACCTAAAATTTCTCCGCTTTTGGCATCCATTACTATAGCCCAGGCTTTTTCAACCCGTTTATTTACTTTCATGGTTTTATCCAGAGCTTCTTCAACAGCCTGTTGAATGATATTGTTCAATGTTAAAGTCACATCACATCCATCATGGGCTTTTTCATTACTTATAAGTCCGCCTGCTATCGCAAAACCATTTTCATTATTTACATAATAAGATGTTGAACCCTCTATTCCAGCCAGTTCCTTATCTAATATTCCTTCGATTCCCGAAATTCCTACAATATGGAAATCATCATCTTTTTTCTGCTTTTCAACATATCCCAATAAATGAGAAGCAAACTTTCCATAATGATAATATCTTGATGTTGAGCCTTCAAATCTGATTCCCGGTAAATTCAAAGCTTCAATCTGTTCTTTTTTACTATAGGAAATCTTACTGCCATAATATCCAACCTCCACCTGATAATAACCTTCATCTTTTAAAGATAATCTTGATAAAAGATAATCATAAAACTCAGGAGTATCATTTAAAATCGGAGCAATTAAATCCGCTGTCAATTTCGGATTTTTAACATAGTCATCTATTGTAACCCATTCACCATTTTCATCATATTCACTTCTTTTGACTGTATCACTTAAGACAAAGGCTATCTTATATGTTGTAACATCTCCAACTAAAACATTTCCATCACTGTCATAAATGGTACCTCTTTTAGGATAGATTGTTTTATTCTTTATAATTACTCCTTCCAGCTTGGAAAAGTCTTTTTTAGACATGTGGTGTTTTCCTGTCTGACTGAGCAAAAGGACATTCCCTAACAGTAATGTCCATGCTGCAAATATTAATATGGAAAGAATAGATATCTTTACACTCTGTTTGAATCTGATTTTTTTCATAGCATTAGTTTGCACCATTCTCTATAGAAACAACTATTGAAATATTAGAATTCATATCACTGTCAACAGTGTCCATAACTCTATTATAATCCGTCAGTTCTTTAACTTGAATAGTTATTGCATCAATTTCTGCTTTTAAGCCCTCTATTCTTTCTTCATTTTTGGCTATTTGAGTTGCCATTTCAACATTGAAAGAATGCAACCAGATAGAAGTTGCTAAATAAGGAATAACAGTTAAAATACATAATACTGTGATGAAATTATGTATATTAATTCTTTTCTTTGTTTTTTTCATTTTGATTACCTTCTTTCTATTACCCTCAATTTGGCACTTTGAGCCCTTCTGTTTTTTTCCAGTTCTTCTTTTGAAGCGGTAATTACTTTCTTATTCACCAGTCGATATTCACTTTCAGGTATTTCTGTTTCCTTTAAGGGAATTCGTTTATCAATTACCTGAGGTAAAGATGCTTCTTTGAAAATTCTTTTTACAATTTCATCCTCTAAAGAATGGAAAGTGATAATGGCACATCTGCCTTTGGAGTTTAAAAGTTCTATTGCTTTTTTAGTGGCAATTCTTAAATTTTCCAGTTCATTATTTACTTCAATTCTCAAGGCTTGAAAACTCTGTTTAGCCGGATGGCCTTTTTTGTTTAAAACTTTTGCAGGAAGTACTGATTTAATAATTTCGACCAGCTGACCGGTAGTTTCAATTGGTGAATTCTGTCTTTGTTTTTCAATTGCCCGTGCAATCTCTTTAGCATACTTCTCTTCACCATAATTTCGTAAAATTCTTACCAATTCCTTAAATTCATATTCATTAACAATTTTGTAGGCATCCAGACTTTGACTTTGGTCCATTCTCATATCCAGCCTGCTATCATAACGGTAAGAAAATCCTCTTTCAGGATTATCAAACTGAGGAGACGAAACACCTATGTCTAATAAAATTCCGTCAACCTTATCAACACCTAATTCATTCAGCCTTTCTTTTATTGAAATAAAATTTGCGTTTATAATCGTATAGTTATCCGATATCTTCTTCAATATTTCATCTGATTCTTCTATTGCCTGCTGATCAATATCGAAACAATACAGATGACCACTGGTAATTTTTTTTAGAATCTCACTGCTATGGCCAGCTCTTCCCAAAGTTCCGTCAACATAAATACCATCTTCTTTTATATTCAGATTAACCACTGTTTCTTCCAGCAATACACTTTTATGTTTCATTACAGACCCTCAATTAGTTGAGCCATATCAATTTCTTCAAATTCATTTTCTCGTTTTTCCCAGGCTTCTTTACTCCATAACTTAATTTCATCTAAGGCCCCTGTAAAAACACATTCCTTTTCCAGACCAGCAATCTTAATCAGATCTTCAGGAAGATTGATTCTTCCCTGAACGTCAAATTTCAATTTATACAGTGTCGCTAATATATAGTCGATATATTGTCTGGAAGCAGCTTTATTTTTATCAAGCAGATAAAGTCTTTTTTCTTCGGTATCCCAGGCACTTTCAGAATATATCGTCAAACAACCGTCTACATGTCTGGTAATTACTACAACATCACCTAACTCATTACGAAACTTCGCTGGTACAGCGATTCTTCCCTTCGAATCCAAGTTATGACGATATTGTCCTGAAAACATATTTTCCCCACTTCCCCACACTTTATGGTGTTGATTCACCACCATTATAGTTTTAAAGTATTTTTTTTGCAATAGAAAAAGCAAAAAAAAACAAAAAAAATTCATTTTTGTCAATCTTTTTTTAAAAACAGAACAACATAATCAGTTATTGTACTTTAAAGAGAAAAAAACAGCAGATCTGATTGTTCATCATTCTGCTGTAATTTTTTAAAACGGCTTTTTAATTTTTGGTGGGGCTGGGGACAACCTTTAAGTTTTGGTGGGGACTAAAAAGTCCTCTTTTTTTGTCACGGTGGGGACAACCTTTAAGTTTTCATGGGGATACCCTTAAAACTTAAAGGAGACAATAAAAAACCCTTCATATTGTATTATTTTACTGAGATAAAAATGATATGAAGGGAGGCCAATATATGCCTATAAAAGATTTTATCACAACAGTTCTGAATATCGAGGAAAACGATATAGAAAGTATTAAAACGATTAATAACTCCGGAAAATCCTTTGATATTTTTCTAACTCTTAAGTCATACAGACCATCATGTATCTATTGTGGCGGTCCCACAAAGTCCAAAGGTTTTTCCAGGTCATCTATAAGCTTGCCTAACCTTTCTTCCTTACAATGCACCCTGCATTGGGCCAGAAGAAGATACGTTTGTAATGATTGTCAGAAAAGTTTTGTTGAACATAACAGGTTTGCTCCTGAAGGATTATCCGCTTCATACAGTCTGCTTAGAGAGATTATGATAGACTTCAGTAACCCTCGCATGACTGTTACTGATATCTCTAAAAAGAGTCATATTTCAGTAACTCAACTGACCAAATATTTCGACAGTTTTGTTAATGTACCGGTATTACCTCTGCCGGAAAGTCTTGGCATAGATGAACTGCATTCATCAATGTCCAACAGGGACAGTGCCTATCTCTGTGTGTTTGTAGATAATGAAAACAGAAGACTGACTGAAATTCTGCCTTCAAGAAGTAAGAGAACACTATCTTCATATTTCTCTAAAATACCCCTTCAAGAGCGTAAAAAGGTCAGATTTGTCACCATTGATATGTGGGAACCATATAAAAGTGTTGTTTCCAGGTATCTTCCTGACGCTATCATAGCGGTTGATCCGTTCCATGTTGTCAAAACTTTATGTGACGGTTTTACTAAACTGAGAGTGGAAATCATGAAAGACCAACTCTATGGTTCTGCCGGTTATTATCTTTTAAAAAAATGGCACAAACTTCTTGAATCCGACGATTACGATTTATCTATGGATGCAGAAAGGAAATATAATCATTTCTTCAAACAGAAACTTAATTACTATGATTTACAGCAGCTCGTTTTAAATGTTTCGACTGAACTGAAACTGGCATATAACCTGAAAGAAATGTATCGGGATTTTAATAGACATTGTCGTTATGAAGATGCTGGAAGTGAACTGAATTATATAATGCAGTGTTTTATAAAAGTTGATTTATCCTGTTATAGGGAGTTTGTTTCGATGGTTCAGAATTGGAAAAAGGAAATAATTGCCTCCTTTATCCGACCTTATGATAATAGAAAATTATCTAATTCTTTTTCTGAATATACCAACAGAAGATTAAGAGAACTGATTAATGCATCTAATGGACTTAATAACTTTGTCCGTTTTAGAAATAGAGCTGTTTATTGTTTTAATAAACAAATCAGTTACTCTCTTTCTAATTTTCTGTACTCTAATTCTTATAAAAAACCAGAAAAACAAGGGAGTAAACAGTCGCGAAAATTCTAATGGGAAGGCTAGCCTTCCCATTAGAATTACATCATAAATCTGTATGTTTTTATTCAATATATACTATTTTTTTGAATTTCAAGTCCCCACCAAAAATTAAAGGTCACTTTTTCAAGTCCCCATTAAAGTTTAAAGATGGTTTAAAACTATTATTTCTCGCCGCATTCACATTGGTAATGTGGCCTTCTGTATTCACCACAATTCTTACACTTAACCAATGTAGGAGCAACTAACTTGTAGTGTGTTCTACGTTTATTCTTTCTTGTCTTTGATACTCTTCTTTGTTGAACTGCCATTGTTTTTCCCTCCTATTCATCCAGCGGTATAAATTCTTTTAATTTTGCGAGTCTGGGATCGACCCTCTTTTCTTTTTGTCTTACGTAAGTCTCCTCACTTATAACTTCCCAGCCATCACCTTTTGGATAATCTATCTTTCCACTCTTTATAACTTTGATAGGTATATCAATCAGAATCAGCTGCATAATTGTCGGTAACAGTTCAATATATTCTCCGTTTACTTTCAGTATATTGATATCTTCCTCTTTTTTATCAAAGGTGAAAATTTCATCAGCCTCTGTTTCAATCGGTACCATAACATCTTCAAAAGTAACGTCACAGCCCACTGTTACCGAACCTTTTATCTCAAAATGAATTGCCAGCTGTTGAGTCGCAGGGTCAAAAATACCATCAGCTTTTACATTCATATCATTGATTCTTCTGATTCTGGAAAACTGTTTTGATATTTCCTCTGTAAAAGTAATATCTTCATCAAATGTCAGACGATAATCCTTCAACTGTAACAAATCAGTACGTGAATATTTCATAACAAACCTCCTTGTACAGCCACATAATGATATAACAATATCCTGACTTAGTCAACAATTTGTTGATTTTGCTGATTTTTTTCTTTTATCGTGATAAGTTGCTGGCTTAACCAGGTCAGTATATCTTTATATACAATTTTTCTTTCTTTTTCATTTAAAATTTCATGACGCATATTCTGATAGATATTTGCTTCAATCTTGCTGTAACCTACTTTTGACAAATGATTCAGAGCGTTTTTAAAACCGGTTCCTACATCAGCACAGACATCATCTTCACCGACAATAAATAATATTGGCATTTGATTTTTCAATACTCTCCAGTCACTTCTGGTATAGACATCCTGCATTCCATCCAGCAAATCGTAGAATCCTCTATTTGTAAAAGGGAACCCGCACAAAGGGTCTGAAATATAAGCATCTACATTATCGGTATTGTAACTTAACCAATCAAACTTAGTATTTGGTCTGGCAATAAATCTGTTATAATCACTGGCATCTGTCAATAATTTGGAAACTGATTTTGGTTTCATCAGGCTTGCCAATATTTTTGCTATACCTGATTTATTGTTGTAGGCTGGCATTCCTGAAAAAATAGCTCCATCAATTATATCTTCATATCTTTTTAAATACGAATGTCCAATCAACGCTCCCATGGAATGGCCTAAAATAAAAAATGGTAAGTGTCGATATTTTTCTCTTATGTCTAGAGAAAACATATGAATATCCTGTAAATTAATCAGCCAGCCATTTTTATCAGCGAAATACCCTAATGGTATAGAATCGCTGACACTCTCTCCATGGCCTCTATTATCAACAACAACAGTAATACATCCAAATGCAGCCAGCACATTGGCCAACTGATCATATCTCTCTTTATGTTCAGCCATGCCATGAATTATTTGAACTATGGCTTTTGGTTTTTCACATGTGTATACGTTAGCTGATAAAATGAGATCATCTGTCTGGCTTTTTAATGTCACAATTTCTTTATTAAACATTTATAACACCTCTTTATAAATTTTCTTTTAATTTTAAATTTTACATATTATTTAAAACACTATATATTATAATATAAAATGATAAAAAAAGTAAGGTGTACATTTTTATGAAAGTATGTGGACTAATAGTAGAATACAATCCATTACATAACGGTCACTTATATCATCTGCAGAAAGCTAAAGAATTAACTGATGCTGATATTTTTATTGCGGTGATGAGTGGTAATTTTGTTCAACGTGGAGAGTTTGCTTTAATTGATAAATGGACTCGTGCTGAAGCGGCTGTCAATGCAGGAGTTGATATTGTATTTGAATTACCTTTTGTCTTTACTGTACAAAGCGCTACCCAGTTTGGCAGAAATGCTGTTGAAATATTAGCTAATGCTAAATGTGATTATCTTGTCTTTGGCTCGGAAACTAATAATTTAGAAGAACTGAAAGAAATTGCTTCAATAAGTTTCAACATCGACAACTTCAAAGAAACAATGAAAAAAGGTTACTCTTATCCGGCAGCCTATGGTTTTTTCGCCGACAGCTATGGTCCTAATGATATCCTGGCAATTTCTTACTTAAGAGCTTTACAGAATCATCCGGAAATCACGCCTTTTTCTGTTAAGCGGACTTCAAATTATCATAATGATAATTTAGATGAGTTCTTGCCAAGTGCCAAAGCAATCAGAACAGCTTTAAAAGATAACAAAAACATCACTGATTTTACACCTATGAAAGAACTGGATAAATATCCTTCGCCTGATTGGAACAGTTGCTATGGTTATATCAGAAATCTGTTATTGAACACCCCGAAAAAACAACTTAAGGAAATATTTTTGATGAATGAAGGTATAGAAAATCATTTATACAAGTGCGCTTATAAATCATATTGCTTCGAACAGTTTATTAGTATGGCAATAACAAAAAGATATACCAGAAGCAGAATTCAAAGGACACTCTGTCATCTTTTAATACACAACACTAAAAATGATATGAAACAACTGCCTGAATATGATACGCTCCGTCCTTTGGCTTTTTCATTAAAAGGACAACAGTATTTAAAACTGTTGCAGAAGCAGGAAGTTAAAATAGCTAATAATTTTACAGCCAATATTAAGCAATACCGTGACATTGAATTTAAAGCAGCAATTGCCTACAGTATTAATATGGATGACGATATGAAAGAATATATTACCAGAAGTGAAATATCCGGTTTAAATTTTAAAAAAAATAATTGTCGTTAACTATCAAAAATCCAAACCTTTTTGTTTCCGGTTAAAAAAATCTTAAAATTACTATCCAAATCATAAACTTCAGCATCGTCCCAACCAATCTTATATTACAACTTAAGATAGTTACTTTTTTAAAGAACGTAATAATTTTATCATTTATTTTCAAGTATAATTTTTGATTTGTTTTATAACAAAAACGACAATTCTTTTTCAAATTGTCGTTTGTCAACAGCCTGAAAGGGACTTTAACCCTTTATACTAAACTATTTATTTACAGGATACTTGACAGCCGCCTGAGCAGCAGCAAGTCTTGCCAGAGGTACTCTATATGGTGAACATGATACATATGTAAGTCCGATTCTGTGACAGAATTCAACAGAACTAGGCTCACCGGCATGTTCTCCACAAATACCTAATTTAAGATTTGGCTTGACACTTTTACCTTTTTCAACAGCCATCTCAACTAACATACCAACACCCTTCTGGTCTAATTTAGCAAAAGGATCCTGATCATAAATTCTTGCATCATAATAAGAATTCAAGAACTTGGTTGCATCGTCTCTTGAGAAACCGAATGCCAGTTGAGTCAGGTCATTTGTTCCAAATGAGAAGAATTCAGCTTCAGCAGCAATTTCATCCGCCAACAATGCTGCACGTGGAATTTCAATCATTGTACCAACCTGATAGTTCAGACTGATTCCTTCTTCAGCAATAAGTTCATCCGCAGTTTTTACTACTATATCTTTAACATATTTCAATTCTTTTACATCGCCAATCAATGGAATCATGATTTCAGGCAGTAAACTCCATTCAGGGTGTCTTTTTTGCGTTGCTATAGCTGCCTTAATTACCGCTTTTGTCTGCATTTCTGCAATTTCAGGATATGTAACAGCTAAACGGCAACCTCTGTGTCCCATCATAGGATTAAACTCATGTAATGAGGTGATTACTTCATTAAGTTTATCTACCGTGACATTCATTTCTTTGGCTAAAGCAACGATGTCTTTTTCATCTGTTGGCAAAAACTCATGTAAAGGCGGATCCAAATAACGAATAGTTACCGGATAACCCTGCATCGCTTCATAAATTTCTTCAAAATCTTTCTGTTGCAGAGGTAATACTTTTTCCAAAGCCGCTCTTCTTTGTTCTACCGTAGTTGACAGAATCATTTCTCTTATTGCCTTTAATTTTGTAGCTTCAAAAAACATATGTTCTGTTCTAACCAGACCAATACCCTGAGCACCAAATTCAAGAGCCTGGGCAGCATCTTTTGGTGTATCGGCATTTGTTCTTATCTGCATAACTCTGATTTCATCAGCCCATTTCATAAATCTTTCAAAATTACCAGAAATTTCAGCTGGGACTGTCGGAATTTTTCCTGCATAAATATTTCCTGTCGAACCATCAAGTGATATCCAGTCACCTTCTTTGTATGTTACTCCGCCAAGTGTAAATTCTTTGTTACCCATGACAATTTCTTCACATCCTGAAACGCAGCAGATTCCCATCCCTCTTGCTACAACTGCAGCATGAGAAGTCATTCCGCCACGAACAGTTAAAATACCCTGAGCAGCAGCCATACCCTGAATATCTTCTGGCGAAGTTTCAAGTCTTACTAAAATAACTTTCTTTCCTTGTTTTTCCCATGCAGTAGCATCAGCAGCTGTAAATACAGCCTGACCATAAGCTGCACCAGGAGAAGCCGCTAACCCGTTTCCAATAACTGTAGCTTCTTTTAGAGCTTTCTGGTCAAATTGCGGATGCAATAAAGTATCCAACTGTTGAGGTTCAACTTTCAGCATTGCCTCTTCTTTGGTAATCATACCTTCATCATATAAATCGCATGCAATCTTTAATGCTGCAGCGGCCGTTCTTTTCCCATTGCGGGTTTGCAGAATGTATAATTTAGATTCTTCAATTGTGAACTCCATATCCTGCATATCTTTGTAATGCTTTTCTAATCTTTCACTATGTGCAACAAATTCATCATAGACTTCAGGCATAATTTCTCTTAATTGTTCTATTGATTGTGGTGTTCTGACACCGGCAACAACATCTTCTCCCTGAGCATTGATTAGAAATTCACCAAACAGTTTATTTTCACCGGTAGCCGGATTTCTGGTAAATGCGACACCAGTACCGCAATCATCACCCATATTACCAAAAACCATCATTTGAACGTTAACAGCCGTTCCCCAACTTGAAGGAATATCATTCATTCTGCGATAGTAGATGGCTCTTTCATTATTCCATGAACGGAATACTGCTACAATAGACTTCATCAGTTGTTCTTTTGGATTTTGAGGGAAATCTTCACCAACAGACTTTTTATAATAAGCCTTAAATTTGGTAACCATTTCCTTCATATCATTTTCACATAATTCAGTATCAAGTGTAACACCTTTTTCAGCTTTCATTTCGTCAATAATTGTTTCAAATGCTTTTTTGCTTACACCCATTACAACATCACTGAACATTTGGATAAATCTACGATATGAATCATAGGCAAATCTAGGGTTATTAGTCCTTGCAGCAACTGTTTCAACAACCTCATCATTCATACCTAGGTTTAATACTGTATCCATCATTCCTGGCATAGAAGCTCTGGAACCCGATCTGACTGATACTAAAAGCGGGTTTTCCTTACCACCTAATTTTTTACCTGATTTTTCTTCTAATTTACTCAAATTAACATAAATTTCTTCTTGAATTTCTTTGGCAATTACTCCGCCATCATCGTAATAACGATTACATGCATCAGTAGTGATTGTAAAACCACCAGGTACGGGCAAACCTAAGTTAATCATTTCAGCTAAGTTTGCACCTTTACCACCAAGGGTATTGCGCATGCCTGCATTGCCTTCCTCAAATAAGTAAACGTATTTATTACTCATTCTTTACTTTCCTCCCTTTTTACATTCTGAATTATTATATCATTTCCACCAATAAAATACTATAAAATCTTATTACTTCTTATTACTTTAGAAAATTATAAAATCTTATAGTTCTTAAATATTCGGTTTAAAATTTTATTAAATAAACTATTCCTTTAACAAAAACTTTTTCTTTATTTTTTCTAAAACATCATTAACCTCTTCAACCTTGAATAGTATTACAGAAACACCATAAACAGCAACCGCTATCACAATTGCGATTAATAATGATATATTACTGCTGAATTTTGACAAAAGCAGATGATAAGCAAAATTAGAAACTATGGCCATTATTATTGAAGAGAAAAATATTTTAAATGTTTCTTTAAAGATATACTTAAATCCGAATCTTCCAAATTTTTTTCTGAAAGAATACAACATCAGAATCATACAAAATACATTAGAAATAGAGGTCGCAAAAGCAAGACCGGAAATTCCCATATATCCAGATAAAATAAGATTCAATATAACTTTAACAATTACCGCTATAAAAGCATTTTTTACCGGAGTTACAGTATCCTTTACAGCATAAAATACTCTCGTCAAAACTTCTCTCATTCCAGCTGAAAACATACCCATGGAATAATAGAACAAGGCCATAGAGGTCATATCTATGGCATTTTTGGTAAAGGCTCCTCTGCCAAATAATAAAGTAACAATTTCTCTTGAAAATATCATAAAACCAAACATAGCAGGAATAACTACCAGAAACACCATAATCATAGCTTCAGATACTGATTTTTTCATTCCCTCTGTATCGTTTTCCGAAGCCATTTTAGCTATATTGGGAAAAAGTATACCAACCACAGTTGAAACAAACAGTGTCTGCACAAAATCATTTAAACGGGTAGCATAGTTTAATGCTGATATACCGCCCTCAATTACTCCTGAAGCAATAGTTCTGTCAATCATCACATTGATCTGGTTAACAGAACTGCCAAATATTATCGGAAGAGAAATTATTAACAATTGATATGCATTTTTGTCTTTAAAATTTAGAACTGGTCTAAATTTGTAGCCTTTTTTGTATGTAAATGTAAATACTAAAGCAAATTGAAGAAGAATACCAATTAAATATCCGAATATAAGCAAATCACTGTTTGTCTTGCTGCTTATTATTACAAAGGCAATCATCATAAGGTTTAGCGGCAACCCTGCAACAGCCGGAGTAATATAGTCGTTTTTAATTCTTAAATAAGATGAATATAAATGATAAAGAATTGTACCATAAATTCCAAATATGGATACTCTTGTAAAATAAACTGCTAAATTTAAAGTCTCACCAGAAAAACTTTTGGCAAAAATTCTTACAATATCATCAGTAAACAAATAGACTGCAATGACAACAACAGTTGCAAAAAGTATAATAATATTTGCCATATTGTTAGTGAATGTTTCAGCTTCTTTTTCGCCATTTTTCTGATAAACTTCATTATAAATAGGAATAAATGCTGTTGAGAGTCCTGTTGACAAAAATCCGAACACAACCATAGGAATAGATACAGCAATTAAATAAGCATCCGTAATTCCAGATGCTCCATAAAAATATGACAGAACCATCTCTCTCAAAAATCCACATATTTTTGATAATATGGTGATTATTATCACAATAAAAGCTGTCTTCTTCATAACTAACCTCCACCTTAAATTAAAAGAAATTAAGCTTCCTTTTAAAATACAGTAATATACCTGCTTTCTTATATATCTTTAATTACCGACTCTAATGAACTTGATAAAAACTTCATTGATTGTGTTCTTTCTTTATTTATCAGCGGAGCAACTGAATCATAATTAATTTCATTATCCTCTAAAAATGTTACCGGTGTATTTGAAGAAATTAACCTGTCCATTAATCCGGCTTTGCTTAAAATATTATATATTCTTGAATTCTGACAAATTTCTTCATCATCCTTAAATCTTTTGAATACGACGAATTGCTTTTCCAGGTTTATACTTAATGCCAGTCCATGAAAAGAATCTGTTGCTATATAACTTGCATTATTTACCAGTTCAATAAAATCCAGTGGATTACAGTTTATGGTTTCAATTCCATCCAATTTAATATTTTTAATTTCTAAAGTTACAATCCTATATCCTGTTTTTTCAGATAAATCCCTTACAAAATCTACATAATCTTTATTATAACGTAAAATATACAGAAATATATATTTTTCATCTGGTGCAATTTTACTTTTATTTTCAATTTTCTTTAACCAGTCTTTTTTATCTAACAGAAATGATGGATCTAAAACTACCTTTGCTGCTCTATTAGTAATATTTTTAATTATTTCAGAACCCTTTTCTTCTCTAACAGATAAGAATCTTATTTTATCAACATATTTCTTAAAATCTTTTTCCAAATTGTCAGCTACTTTATCATAACCAATACTTGGTGCATAAGAAATTCTCTTATTTTCACTAATAAAATCTAAATAATAAAACGGATCTACATAGCCCCTATTATTACTCCATATCTGATCACTTCCACACACACAGGCATCATAAATACCATCTGCTTCATCTGCCAGCTTTTCATAAGAATAATACAATTTTCCAACATTTAATTTATCAGCAATGAAATCATAATTTTTCTGTCTTGACCTATATAAACTTGGTTGTAAAAGCATAATATAAAAATCTTTAAGTTTTCTGATTATTCTCTTTTTAAATGTGCTCAAATCTTCTCTATAGTTTACAAATTCAGGTTCATATCCCAATTTCTTAATTGTTTCCTGTAAGGCATAAGCCTGTACAAGACCACCATAATTAGGACTCCAGTGCCATGTTACTATTCCAACTTTTTTCAATTTCATTTTTTTATCATCCTTTTAATTAAAGCTCTCATCCTGTCAGGTAAAAGTAACCATAATCTTACATGTAATCCGGCAACTGAAACATATTTCTTTAAAACAATATCAACAGAGTCACCATTTGACATTTCTAAAAAGAACTTTTCTCTATTCTTATTAAACTTAGAAGCCTGTCTCAATGGAGTATTTGTTTTAACAATATTTTCTATCTCAGTATCATAAATTATCATAGCTTCAGATAATTTTTCAGCTACATTTCTTCCTTTTTCAGTATTTATTAAAACAGTCGAAAAATTTTCTATGTCTTTAATCTCAGGTAATAACTCATATTTCCTTTTAAAATCGGAAATTGTTAAATCCCCCTGTCTGTTTCTATTGGAGAATTTGCATTTTTCACAAGACGGTCTTAGTAGTAAAGCCTGTAAAAATGCTGAGTTATATAAATCGTTTTCATGTTCTATTTTCCTTCCATCAGCAAATTCTAACAATACAATGTAGTCATCCATTCTACCAAACTTCTTTTTTTTATGTCTGAAAGTAAATGTCTTTACCTTGGAATTATATTTTTTTTCCAGATATTCTATATATTTTTCAAAAACACCCGGACTTCCGACTCCATGGCAGACCAGATCAACACACAAAAGATTGTCATACTCTTTCTTTAAGTATTTCTTTACACCGGCAACCTGACATGGTGTGCCTGAAAATAAAACCTTTTTATTTTCCTCTAGCATTTTTTTCAATTGTCTATGTGTGTTTTTCATATCACTCTGGACATATTTTGATTTTCTAAAAACATCTATTTCCTTTATATCAGTAATATAATCATGTACAACCTTTAATTCTTCAAATTTTGCACCGAATATTACATCAGGCTGATATGTTTCACAGATAGCTGTAAAAGCTCCACCTGAAGCGCTTTTCTGCCAGACATCGTCATCCTTATGACGGCCGGCTATTGAATACTGCTCTGTTATGTCCTTATCACAAATTTTTTCATCATTTAAAGGACAGACACTTTCACACATGCCACAATTTATACATTTATCACTTGCTGTAGGATATAAAAAACCTTCTTCATCATAAGAAAATGAAATGCAATCAACAGGACATACAGCCTTACATGCACCACATCCGGAACAATCATATTTGTTTTTTGTAAAAAATAGCATACTTACCTCCTGTCACATATCATTTATCACAATATCTGAAAACATACAATCTTTCCTACCCGACAATTATATCATAAAAAAAGGCAATGAATTATATAGTCAATCAAAGTCAATCAAAGTTTTAATTTATTTGATAGTCGATAAACACAAAAATGAATTAATATTTTCTCACCACTCTTTCGGATGAGCTATATATTATCTATTTATATCTGTTCACTGTTTTTGTTTTCTGACTTTTATTTAAAACTTTTCAGTCTGCTAATCCCATTTCCTGCTTTACTTCTTTAAAACAATTAATCGCAAAATCTAAATCATCTTTACTGTGGCTGGCTGATACCTGAACTCTGATTCTTGCTTTTCCTATTGGTACCACAGGATAGCTGAAACCAATAACATAAACACCTTTTTCAAGCATTCTGTCAGCAAACTCACTGGCAATTTTAGCATCATACAGCATCACCGGAACAATCGGATGAACAGAATCGATGATATCAAATCCCGACTGCTTCATATTGTTTCTAAAATACAAAGTATTTTTCTTTAATTTCTCTATTACTCCATCACTTCTATTAAGAATTTCAAAAGTTTTAAGCGATGCGGCACATATAGCAGGTGCTAAGCTATTGGAAAATAAATATGGTCTGCTTCTCTGCCTTAATAAATCAACAATCGGCTGTCTGGCACTGGTATATCCACCACTTGCTCCACCTAAAGCTTTACCTAAAGTACCTGTGATGATATCTACTCTACCCATTACTCCGCAATACTCAATTGTTCCTTTTCCTTTTTCACCAATAAAACCAACGGCATGAGAATCATCCGCCATAACCAGGGCATCATATTTATCAGCTAAATCACAAATTGCTTTTAAATCTGCAATCGTTCCATCCATCGAAAAAACACCATCAGTTGCAATCAGCCTGATTCGGCAGTTTTTAGTTTCTATCAGTTTCGCTTCTAAATCTTGCATATCGTTGTTTTTATATCTGAAGCGTTTGGCTTTGCATAGTCTTACACCATCAATAATCGATGCATGATTTAATTCATCAGAAATAATCGCATCTTCTGCTGTTAATATTGTTTCAAACAATCCTGTATTAGCATCAAAACAACTGGAATACAGTATAGTGTCATCCATATGTAAAAAATCTGCTATTGTCTTTTCTAATTCTTTATGTATTTGCTGGGTTCCACAAATAAATCTCACTGAGCTCAATCCATATCCCCATTGGTCATAAGATTTCTTTGCTTCTTCAATTATTTCTCTATTATTAGCTAAACCTAAATAGTTATTAGCACACATATTTAATACTTCTTTGACTTCTGTAGTATCTATAAAAGCACTCTGTTCTGTTGTAATTATTCTTTCTTTTTTAAAAGTGCCACTATCAGTAATTTCCGCCAACTGTTTTCGGTAAATATCCAATGCTTTTTTCATCTATTTCCTCCAATCTAAAACAACTTTTCCAGATAATCCGGAGTTCATTGCTTCAAAACCTTTGTCGAACTCTTTGTATGAATACCTGTGAGTGATAAGAGGTGTCAAATCAAGACCAATATCAATCATAGTCTGCATCTTATACCAGGTTTCGTACATTCTTCGACCATATACACCAACTATTGTTAAGCCTTTAAAAATTATATTATTTATATTTATATCAGCCGGTTTTGATTGAATACCAAGTAAGGCAATTTTCCCGCCATTTCTCATATTTTTTATCATACTTTCCAATGCAGATGAACTTCCTGACATTTCTAAACCCACATCAAAACCTTCCCTCATACGCAGTTCCTTGTGACAGTCTTCAATATTTTCTCTGCTTATATTAATTGTTTTGGTTGCTCCCATTTTTTTAGCCAATTCTAAACGATAATCATTCAAATCTGTCACAACGATATTTCTGGCTCCATTCTGCCGACAAATAGCAGCTGACATAATACCTATCGGTCCAGCTCCAGTAATCAAAACATCTTCTCCAACTACATCAAATAATAAGGATGTATGGGTTGCGTTACCAAAAGCATCAAAAAAAGCTACTACTTCTTCATCATATCTGGGGTCAATCTTGATAACATTACTGGCCGGAATACAAATATATTCAGCAAATGCACCATCTCTCTGTACTCCAACACCAACAGTGTTTTCGCACCACTGTCCATTTCCTGCCCGACAATTACGGCAATGACCACAAACTATATGTCCCTCACCTGAAACTCTTTGGCCAATTTCAAAACCGGTTACACCTTCACCAAAACCAGCCACTTCACCAACATATTCATGTCCGACAACAATTCCTACTTTAACATTTTTTTGTGCCCAATCATCCCAATTATAAATATGAACATCAGTACCACAAATTGAAGTTTTATGAACCTTAATAAGAACATCATTAATTCCTGTTTCAGGAATGGGAACCTTTTTTAATATCAGTCCCGAACCGGCACTTTCCTTTACCAGTGCATCCATCATATTTTCCATATGAATTCCCCTTTTATTATTTATATTTTAACACAATATCATCATCAGAAT
>JBMNIN010000002.1:0-185342 GCA_050950925.1 Erysipelotrichaceae bacterium | reverse complement strand
CAATTTATTCTCGCTTATATAAATTTCCTTCATGTTACTAATATTGGGATTGGCTTCCTTGACCCTTGAAATAATCTCGTTCTTTGTTTCTTCACTTAAGTCGCCCTCATAATCCACGACCGTCTTTTCAACATTTCGATTTAATTTGAAAATCGGTGCAGATAAGACAATAACATTTGCTTCTTCTTCGTTAAGGACTTTTACTTCTTTTCTCTCGCTTAAATCTCCGACGTAATAATCTTGTATAAGACTATTGCTTGTAAGACTAATCATCTGCAAAGTTTCAATATTAGGCGTTTCATAGTATGGATACATTTCTTTAGTGATAAACTTCAGGTCTTCCGGTAAGTTCATATCCGATTTATCCATATCTTCTTTTGTGAGTCTCAAACTGTAAGCATCTATTTCGTTCTGTTCTTCATCTTTAAACTTCTTTTCCAGCCTGAACAGAAACTCAATCGCTTCTCCTGTGGTATAGTTTTCGCCTGTAAATCTCTCGTCTGTCGTGTTATCCGCAAACTCAATTTCATAATAGGTATCTAATGAGCCGTGTGCAGCTCTATGAGCATGTACCTTTGTTATGCCAATACTTAAGATAGGTATCAGCATTCCGATAAAAAGGATTACGATAATGCCAGAGCCGTAAATCTCTTATTTTCAAAACTATTTTCTTCATTTGTTTTCTCCTTTTTTACTAATCGTTCTCTATTAACTTTGCCATTAAGTCGTTGATAGTGATATTGTTCTTTCTGCAAATGGCAATAATTTCTTCGTTTTCAAGTTCTTCTTCCCTGATAAACAAAGGCTCCAATTCTTTATCAATCAGAGCCTTTTTTTCTTGTAATTTCTTTATTTTGTTTTTTACTGATATGAGTTCTCTTTTCAAAATTGTGTCCTCCTTATTTTCATTGCACTGATGGCGGGAATCCGAATCCCACGGGATGATGCTGACAAAAAGTCGCTATCCAATTATCTAAAGTCGTAACTCTTATGTGTCCGATATTATCAATAACTTTGCCGTCTCCTATATAGATTCCTACATGACCATAGGTTAGACCCGCTTGACTTCCGCTACTGCTGCTTTCAACAGCAACAAGCATTCCGACTTTCAGCTTTGATCTGTCCGATGTAAAGGTATGATTTCGGTACATATCGCAAGCATCTCCTCCGATATATCCAAGTCCGGCATTTTGATAAACTTGCGAAACCCACATAGCACACCAACCTGCACCCGGAGAGGGAGTGATGTATGCAGCATCTACAATTTTCTTTTGAACTTCAGCAGACGCTTCATATTCTTCACCACCGCCGATACCGCCATTTGCTAAAATAAGGTCGGTATTTCCAAAGGCTTCCGCCATATTGCCTTGAGCTAAAAAGAGTGCTTCATAGTGAGTAAGATTGTCATGGGTAGGCAGCAAAGACCTCTCTTATGATGCTATCCATTTCTCTTTATGAAGTGTTACAATGAGTTTTTTATACTCATAAGGTTCTTCGTAAGTTTCGGTATACTCATTGCCGTCTTCATCGGTATATGTTTCCGTAACCGTCCTGTACCTGATTTCGATTTCTTCTTTATACTCAAGCCTATACATGGACTGAAACATTTCATTCAGTACGGAGCTTACCTCGGATACATTTTTTACTTCTCCGCACCTTGCAGTAATGTAGGATAAAAGCTCGTGTACATTATGACCGATGTATTCCGTGTTATGAAAGATGTACTCGTCATATCCGGGATAATTTGATTCGACACTATTTACCTCATCTTGAAGCTCTTGCTCAAGGCTCGAAAACTTCTGATTCACTTCGTTAAGCACATTCGGACTTGATAAATAGGTAGTCGTTAAAACTCGCTTGCAGAGTTGACAATACCCGTCATAGATGTACTTGCAAAGTTGATAAGAAAGTTCCCAAAATAATAAGACCTATGAATATAATCATAAGTCCCTTTGTTTTTCTTAATATGGCTTCCTTGAACCTTTAAGCGTGCCGATAATCCCTTCTTTTATGCGATCCCTGAGCCTTGATTTATTTTGTTCCCGATTGAAGCTTTCATCTGCTTTTTCTTTTGAAACTGCTTATATGCACCGGCCTTTTTTTATATTCTCCGTTTTCTTCAATTCTTCTTTAGCTTCACGAAACTCAAGCTTTGATTTACGCTTCCTTATTTTGTAGTCCTTTTTCGTAAGGTCATAGCTTTTCTTAACCTTTTTCTTATCGGAATAGTTTTTGATACCGTGAATCAGCTTTGAGCTTGCATCCGCCGTCTTTTCTCCCGTTTCAACACCTTGATTTTCATCGCTTCCGTGTGAAAGATAGTCTCTTACGGTTTCACTTCCTTTAGCAAGTCCGGATAAAGCAGATACTTTTACCGTCTCTTTCTTTATATTCTTTTTCTGTTCCTTTGAAAGCCTATTTTTCTTATCTCTTTCGTAGACGGCTTCTTTTCCGTTCTTTACGCTTTCAGTCTTATCATCTTTTAGAACATCGTCCTTTTTTCTTGTGTAGAGCTTGTCGGAATAGTTTTTTCTCTTATACAGTTTCTTTTGAGCTTTATGGTTTTTGGCAGCATTCCCTCGATATTCTTCTTTTGCATGAAGATTGTCCTCTACATCATAAGTAGATTCAAAATAGTCGCTTGTCCCTAAAATCATTATCATATCTGTCGATAATGCCGTCATTATCAAGGTCTTTACCTAAAGGATCATAGACTTCTTCAGTTTGGATAGATGCTTCTTCAGCCTTTAAATCCGACCTCAGTTTTTTAGCTCTTTTTCTTTTCTTTAAAAGCTCGGCTTTTTCTTCTTCAGGTGTAAGTTCTCTATCTTTTCTTGTAAGTTCGGATTTAGGAATGGCGGACTCTGATTCTTTACTCGTATCTTCCAATGCAAAGCTTCCATTTTCTATATTTGTATCTTCCTCAACCTCACCTGTATTTTTTTCTTCCTTAAAACCTTTAACATAGTTTGTATTTCTTTTAGAAGGCTGCTTAACAGGCTCGTTTTCTATCTTTAGCTTACTCGTCTTTTCATGTACCTTATCCTGAAATCTTTCTTTATCGTGAACGATTTTCCCTCTGTAATCATCGCCATGCTTTAATTTACTTTCTTCAGGTTTAATATCCGCATCGTTTTTGAAATCCATCCCTTTCAAGCCTTGCCCTTTGCCTTTCTTTAAAGTCTTTTTTAAGTTTCTTTTCCATAAGGCTACCTCACTTCTTCAGGCTTGGTAGTCATCTTCTGATAGAGAATTGTATCTTTCGGGAATTTATCAAGGAACGGAACAATGGTATTTCCAAAGAACAGAAGTCCCTCGCCCTCATTGGAGTTGGTAACATATCTTAATTGTGGCAAAGAGATTTTGAGTTTTCTTGCTAAAATTTCTCTGTCACCGCTTGCCTGATTAAGCATAAGTACAAAATCCGTATTATCAAAGATATTTTCAATTTCCTTACTCATGAGCAAGTCTTTCACGTTTTGCGTAATACCCGTTGGAATACCGCCCCATTTCCTGAAACGCTTCCATATTTCGACCGAATATGAAGCCGTCTGCTCATCTTTTAACAGCAAATGGAATTCGTCTATATAGTATCTTGTAGACTTGTTTCCTCTGTTTAGAGATACCTTGTTCCAGACCTGATCCTGAATGACAAGCATTCCGATTTTCTTTAGCTGACTTCCAAGTTCCTTGATGTCAAAGCAAAGCAGATGTTTATTCAAGTCCACATTGGACTGATGGTTAAACACATTGAGTGAGCCTGTTACATAAATCTCCATCTCCGTCGCAAGCTTCTTTCCGACCTTTTCTTCCTGATTTTTAAGCATATCGTATAGATTTTGAAGAATAGGCATATTTTCAGGAATCGGGTTTTCAAAATACTTTTCATAGATTTTAGGAAGACACCTGTCTATGACCGACTTTTCTTCCGCCGTAAGTCCGCTTCCGCCAACGACAAGTTCAAGCATAGACATGATAAAGTTCGCTTTGTCTTTTAACGGTGCGTCCCCGTCGCCGTAGTTCATATTGATGTCAAGCGGGTTAAGATAGTCTTTTGACTTGCTGCTGACCTTAATGACTTCTCCGTTAAACTGCCTTACAAGGTTTCCGTACTCTCCCTCCGGATCGCAGATAATTACATCATCGTCCGTAACAAGAATGGCATTTGCCATCTCTCTTTTTGCACTAAAGGACTTACCGCTTCCGGGAGTTCCGAGAATCAAACCGTTCGGGTTTTTCAATTTCTTTCTATCTGCCATAATCAGATTATGGCTAAGTGCATTTAATCCGTAGTAAAGGCTGTTTGCAGAGTTTATAAATAGTTCCTCTGTGGTAAAAGGCATGAAAACCGCTGTTGACGATGAGGTTAGACCTCTATCTATTTCAATCTTATTTATCCCTAACGGAAGTACGCTTACCAAGCCTTGTTCCTGTGCATGGTCAAGCCTTTTTAATTTGCAGTTGTGCTTACTTGCAATCGAGCTGATTTGTGAAATAGTGTTATCCAGCTTTTGAATTGTCCTTGCAAAGTTCATAAAGACGATGGTTACGATAAAC
Source organism: Erysipelotrichaceae bacterium (assembly GCA_050950925.1). Taxonomy (GTDB): domain Bacteria; phylum Bacillota_I; class Bacilli_A; order Erysipelotrichales; family Erysipelotrichaceae; genus UBA1783. The sequence continues at coordinate 180,785 of JBMNIN010000002.1, read as the reverse complement.
ATTTTTTCATCTCTTGTCTGTAAGTCTTTTAAGAGACTTTTTACATCTTCTCCGTAAGTAATTAAGTCCGACGGGAGAATGTCCATATCATAACCGCTTCTAACAGCCTTCTTGTTTTCCTCAATCCTCATCTTATCTATGTCGGTGTTTTTCCTTTTTACCATCTTGATGGCTTCCGACTGGTCAATTGCCTTAATGTGAAATGAAATGTTGATATTGTCATCAATATCTAAAAACTCGGAAAGCATCCTATCTGACAGCTCACTTGCAAGGATTTGAAGATGGCTCGTCGCTCCGATAAATTTACCGAATTTGAAGTATCTGCTCGGTGTAAAATTAAATTCATCAGGTGTGATATATGTTTTCGTGCTTTCTCTTTTCTTTAAGTCCTTATATGAAAAGTCAAAGGTCTTATTGGGATTTATTATATCGTGAAGCACTTTCAATCGTTCTTCTCCGATAAGGCTTTCCGCTCTTACTCCCATGCTTTTAAGATTGGACAGTATGTCAATCTCTAATCTTTCAAGCTTTGAAGTAGCCTGTTCCAAGTTGTCGGCTTCTACCGTAAAGGTTATATATTTTGATTTTTTAAGTCCGTTATTTCCTTTGACAATCTGGCTTTTAAGCATTTCTCTAAATTCCAAGCGTATGTCATCAAAGCCGTCCTCTTTATCCGGTATTTGAATAGCTGCTTTCATTTCGCTGTTTCTTCCAAGCTGATTGATGTAGGAAAACTCTATGCTGATACTCGGATCAAAGGAATTTAAGAAGTTTGCGAACTGATTGAAAATCAAGTCCCTATCTTCATCTAAGGCAAGCTGATAGTTAATGTCCTGAAAGACAATGCTTTTACTAAAACGCTTTTCATCAAGTTGGCATATCCCGCTTTTTAAAAGTCTAAGGTAGGGGATAGTGTCTTCTACCGTATAGCGTTTCTTCTCTTTCTTTAAGATTAAATCCATCAGTCCGCCTTTATCTTTTTTAGACTTTATTTTGTTTTGCTTTAAGTCCCGTTTTTGGCTTACGAGTGCTTTTTTGTTTTGTTCTAACCTTATTTGCTGAATTCTTCTTTTCTTGTTCAAGGTAAACCTCCTTTCTCACTCTTTTCTGTGGCTGATAAAACTTGTGTAGATAGATGTACTTGAAATACTTCTCAAAGGTAAGTCCGTCCTTTTCAAAAAGTGTTACAAAGAAGATTGGCAGTGTTGACACGATAAGAAATATGACCGCTATATCATTCGGTACAAACTTTCTTGTAAATAAATAGACCGGTATGCCTACCAGTCCTGCAAGTGTAAAACCTATAAGTTGTCTTTTTGTAAGGTTAAATGCCACCTTCGTCTTTACTTTCTTCAAGTCTTTTGGGATTGGTACATACGCCATAATTTACCTCCCATCTTCTTGTTTATCTTTATCTTTAAGCTCTCTTTCAACTTTTTCTGCATATTCCTCATAATAGCAATCAAGTTCCTCACACTGATCTGCATATTTGCATTTCACTTCCTGCATATCTACCATTTTTTCGATATGCTCATAAACGGAGCCGATTTCATCCTGAATGCTCTCAATCTGCTCATCTGTACTTCTGTTGTATCGTTCCTGCAACAAGCAAAAATCATTATGGCAGCGACCGATATCGTATGTTCGTTCTTCCAAGTCTACAACCTTTTTGTGAAGCCTGATTCTATCAATCACTGCTGTAATTCCTACTCCGATAGCCGTTATTTTTATTACTATTTTTATTTTATTCATCGTATCTTCCTTTCTTTTAGTGTGCGTTTAATACGCTTTTTGCCAGTGTTCCGCTTTTCAGCATCATAAGTCCCAGCAAAATCGCATAGCCAAGTATCGTAAAGGTACTTGTGTGTATATCCGTAATCTGTATTGTCTTAACTAATACTGCATAAATTCCAAGACAAACCATTAAAAAGAGTCCTTGTAATCCAAGTGCAAATAGTCCTCTGATGTAGTTGGTGCCAATCTGACCCCACTCTTTGTTACCCATAGTGGCAAACGGAATTGCCGAAACCGATGAGTAAACATAAATTTCAAACATTCTTCCGTAAACCACAAGCATAATCACAATGGAAATCGCCTGTATCGCAACCTTTATGAGCGAGGTTTCAAAGAGAATTATGACAAGTTCTCCAAGACCCTTATCTTTTAATGAGTCCACCATAGCCACGATCTGATCTCCTGAAATAACGGCAGAGGTGTTAATTACCCCTGCCGCTTTATTTACCATGTGCTGTGCCACATCAAAGACCGCCATTGAAAATTCAAACGCATGAGATGCAAGCCATACGGCAATCCACATCTTGATAATATATTTGAAAAAATCAAAGGTGTCCGTATCGTGCATATTGTTCTTCTGCATGACCATGTTGATAAGTTCGATACAAAGGACTGCCGTTATGATTAGCCCCGCTATGGGGATGATAACGGAGTCGTTGATGCTTTTTATGAAACTGAAAACATCTCCGTTCCACCCCATAGGAGTTTTACCTACATCCACTGCTATGACACCAACTTTATCGTTGATGTCAAGAAACATGGACTCTAAGTTTGCTTGGATACCTCCGAGTAAAAGTTCCTTGAAAAACTCCTCTATTTTATCGAAAATACCAAACATAGATTTATCTCCTTAATTTAATATATTTGCAAGTAATGGAATCAGTCTAAGCCCGATAAGAACAATACCGCCTCCCGCCATTAGCTGCTTTATACCTTGAGATTTTGCACCGGGATTGTCGTTACCGTAACCTTCCATCAGGTTAATAACGCCCCATGCTCCAAGACCTGCACCTACTGCTGTTACTAAAATTTTTAAAACATTGACTGCTTGTGTGAAAAATTCCATGATTTATTCCTCCTTGTTTTTTTCTTTCTTTTCAATTTTGTTGTATGACTTCACAATAAAGTTTTTGTAAGTCTTGCCTTCTTTTTCACGCTCTTTGAAATATCCAAAGATATGAATGAGATTGCCTTTCTCAAAGTTTTTAGCTGTTTCAACTTTGTCGCCGTAAGCAGCACAGTTGATATATTCCTTGCCTTTTCCGTACTTCTTTACAAGCGTGAAGTTTACAACCTCTACCGTTTCTCCATCTTTTTCAAAGCTTGAAAAAGTCGGCTCTGCCACTAAATTGGCATTGATGTTAATCATTTCTTGTTTCATCTTTTGATGTCTCCTTTTTCTTTTCAATAAAAAAAGCGACCGGAGTTTTTATTTTCCAATCGCTATCTATCATTTTTGCTATTTAGTTTTATTTAAGTAGGACTTCTTATCCTATTCATATTTCCTCCTGCTTTCTGAAATAAAAAAACAGCAAATCTTTTTTAGACTCGCTGCTTTTTATCGCAATTTTTATTTAAACTTTTGGATTAAGTGAATTGAATGTTAGTTCTGAAGTACGACTACACCAAAGAAAGGACAAATCTCAACTGTTTTTATCAATTTTAAGCCGGATTTTTTTGCCCAAGATTCTAATTCCTCTAAAAAATAAAACCTGTTATCCTCCGGTGTGTTCTCTTTCATATCATTTACGGAGTAGATAGCATCTTTATCGAGATAAGGCTCTATATATTGTGTGTATATTTCTTCAGGCGTAGTTTCTTTAAGAAGATACCTATAAACTTTGTCGAATAGTTCCGGTTCTTCTTCTGGGTTAAACATAATCATAGTGTCGCATAGTAAAAAGTGTCCGTCTTTTTCGAGAACATCAGAAATATTTTTCAACGCTCTTTCCTTATCTTTCCACGGCACTTGATGAAAAGCTAACATACTGACAATTTTATTTGCTTTTTGATTGCAGTTTAGTTGCTCAAAACTACCTTGAACATACTGCACATTGACTGAATCCGTGCGTTTTTTGGCTTCGTTTAGATTTTCCAAATTCGGCTCAATTCCAATTACATTACTTACAAATTCACCACATATTTTTGTGAAGTTTCCCCATCCACAGCCAATGTCTATAACCTCATCTGTATCTTTCAGTTCAGCTAATTCAAGCAAAGTATCAACTAATCTTTCCTTGCTTTCATAAGTTTGTCGTCCATCCGGACTAACAACTTTATTAACATAATTATCTAAAACACTTGTCCAATTCGTGTCCATAAATTAACCTCCATCATCAAATCTTTCTATTCAAGTCGCCAGAATTACATTACCATTTGTTCTATAATTCTGTCATTAGTTTTTTATAATAATTTTTCACTGCTTTCGTTTTTGGGAATAAAAAAGAAGTATAGACTTCATTTCCCTATACTTCTCTTGCTTTGACTATTTTGTTATTTATCTCAGGCAAGTTGTTTTTTCATTTGTTAATAAAATGGTCGTATTTATTACCTCCGAAATCAAGTTTTTTAGTTTTAACACCATATGTGCTTTCGTGTATATTACCTAATGGTGGACTAAGATTTGTATACCTATAGCCATGTGACTACTTCTCTATGGTATAAAGCAAAATAAAATATTATTAGGCAAATAATCACTGATATAAAATATAGCCATTTACTTTTTGCTTTTTTGAAAAATAATACTGCAAATACACTTCCAAAAATTAAATCCATAATGAACTGAAATAAAAATGTATGATTGATTATCAAGTTTATGGAAATAGCTATAGTCTCTGCAAACAAAGCCCCCACTGGCAATGCATATAAAATAGAATTATAAAGCTTATCTTCATTCCAATAAAACAAAACAAAGGCTGCAATCGCACACGGAATAGATAAAATCGTGAACATTAAAAATAATGAAAGCCTAAAACCATCTGAAAACATGGGAATATACATTCCCAATATTGTCTGTAATCCATAAAAACTTAATGTCATTCCGAACATGTACAAAAATGAGCTGATTGCTGCAACAGTATTTGAAGAACTAAATAATACAATCATAGTATTTGTAATTATCCAAAATCCTAATAATGTTTGAATAGAAGAGAAACTCCACAATGTATCCAATGAACAAAAGTCTAATAGTCTCGTTAGGCATCCAATGAAGATACCAACTATAAAAATTCTTATATATGATTGTGTATTATTCTTAAGCAGTACCATAATACCACTTCCCTTCAACTTCTAATTTATTACTATACTAACTTGGTTGCAATAATTCCAATCGTACTAACCAATAAAACTATCACACTGATTACAACAATAGCTCTTTTCACCTTTTTGTCACACTTAACAGCTTTATCTATTTTATCTGAATACAAGGCACATATAATTGCCAATACTATAAATATCCAAAATATTTTCATAAAATCTCACTCCTAATCAGTTCTTTCTGAAAACACAATAATATTATACTCTGAATTGGCATAAATTTATACCCTCAATTTATTCACCGTGTCGTTCGCTCTAAGTTTTACTTGTCCCCGCCTTTTGAGATAGCCCTCAACATCAAACAAATTTCTCTTGTCGTAATCTTCCAAAAGCTTGTAATTCTTATGCTTTGTAATATCAAATTTATCAGATAGGAAAGGTCTTACACCTCTAAGTTGAAAAATACATTTCCCTCCGTCCATAACCGTTATCTCGTCTTGGCTCATAAGGTCTTTTCCAAGCTTTTGATAATTCAATCCGAAGCTTTTCTGATTAGACCTTGTTTCTGATGTGTTATATAAGTCTATCGTTTCTTTCCCAAGTGTTTCAGAGAGTTCTTTAAGAGTAGTTTTTTCTTTTCCTCCAAGAAACAAGGTGCTGTCACAGTTACCTACAATCGTATCGGCATTATCCTTGTAAATCGCCTTTAGCTGAGATTGAGCTTGAAGTATTATGCTTGCAGAAATCTCCCTTGATCTTATCGTTGCAATTAGTTTTTCAAACTTTGGAATTAAGCCGATATTCGCAAATTCGTCTAAAAGGCATCTAACATGAACAGGAAGCCTACCCCCATAGACATCATCTGCCTTGTCGCATAAAAGATTAAAAAGTTGAGAGTACATAATTGATACTACGAAATTGAATGTATCATCCGTATCGGAAATAATGACAAAGAGTGCTGTTTTTCTATCTCCAAGCGTATCAAGCTCCAATTCGTCCTCGCTCATTAGTTCTCTGAGTTCCTCGATGTCGAACGGTGCGAGCCTTGCACCGCATGAAATTAAAATACTTTTAGCAGTTTTGCCCGCAGCAAGCTTATATTTTTTGTATTGCTTTACTGCAAAGTGAGTAGGATGTCGTTTTTCCAACGCTTCAAAGAGTCTGTCGATAGGATTCATGTATGTTTCATCATCTTCTCTGACTTCTGAAGCATCAATCATATCAAGGAGAGTTTTGAAGTTCTTTTCTTCTTTCGGAGCTTCGTAAAATATATACCCGATCAGTGCCGTGTAATATAGTTTTTCTGCTTTGACCCAAAAATCTTCGCCTGCTTTTTCTCCCTCGCCCTTGGTATTTGCAATGATTGTCTGCACCAACTTCAATATATCCTTTTCACTTTTTAGATAGGCGAAGGGATTGTATTTCATAGACTTTTTGAAGTTTATGGTATTTAGAATTTTTATTTCGTATCCATTATCTTCAAGCATTTTACCACACTCTAAGACTATCGTTCCTTTTGGATCGGTAACGCAATACGATGAGTGCATTTGCATTAGATTCGGTTTTACATAAAATCGTGTCTTACCGGAGCCTGAGCCACCGATAACAAGTACATTTTTATTCCTTGCATACTTCGGATTAGGCGGTCGTCCGTTTATCGTTAATCTTTCTGTTTGGGTAATTAGTATATTATTTTCAAACTTCTCATCCATATATGGCTCTATATCTTTTCTTGTTCCCCAACGAGCCGAGCCATATTCTTTACCTTGCCTGAACTTTTTGGCATTCTTGCTTTTGGTATATACAACAAGTTTAATTATGGCAGCTATTACTATTCCGGCGAGAATATCCGGAGCCTGAATACTTGGAATAAAGCTCATCGTATCAATCTCTAAAATTCCCTGAAATATTTTATCGAGCAAATCGCCACCTACATAACTTCTGATATGGTGTGAAAAAATATTGCCTATATAGAAAAATGCAAGATAGGGAATGTTTTGTTTTATAAACTTTGCTTTATCCTGCACCTTAATCAAGCCTTTGATGTCTTTTAGTATTTTATCTATCATAAGCTCTGCTCCTTTTGTTTATTCTTGACTCTATCCTTAGAAACAGTGCTTTTCGCCATCTCTTTAAATTTATCAATTTGTTTGGTAATGGACTCTTTTCTGTCAGCTTTTTTCTCTGAACGGCTAACCGCTTTCTTAAAAGCGTGTTCCATTACTTTGACATCTTTGGCTTGAAAAAACACGGAGTGATTGCCTGTTTCCTTATCTCTCATTATTGAAAACTTCACACCGTGTTTATTGAGTTCTTTTTTTAATTCTTTTAATTCATCGTCTCTTACATTCAGTTCCTCAAGCTGTCCCTTCTTCACCATATCCTTGAGTTTTACTTCAGTTCCATTTGCGTTAACGAGCTTTTCAAGTCCTCCTTGTTTTTCCGCTTCTCTCATAACTTTTTTTAAAAGATTTAAAATCAATCTCCCTGTTACTTTAGCAGCTCTAACCTCCATATTTAGTGTTTTTCTTGCAATTTCTTCGTTTATCAAACTCTCTCACCTCCTGTAAGCAGTCTTTCTTTATTACGCTTCAACTTGTCTTTTTGTATGTTTTTTCTAAAATCTTCGCCTACTACCATCACCGGAATACACATTTCTATAATTCTTGAATAAATCCTTTGGTATTCAACGCTCTCTTTACAGTTGAAGATGGTGTCATAGGAAAGGTTAGTGGTAAAGATGGTCGGTTTGTGCTTTAAGTACCTGTTATTGACAATGTTATACACCTGTTCTTTGGCGTAGCTTGTATCTCTTTCTATCCCTAAGTCATCTAAGATAAGTACGGAAGTATTTACAAGGGATTCGATATAGGCATTCTTGTCAAGGTCAAAACCGCCTTTTTGCAGCTCGTTGATAATCTGTGCAAAGTTTCTTATCTTCACACCTATCTGATATTGCTCTATTAGTGCATTGGCTATCGAACAGGCGAGATAGGTCTTTCCGCTTCCCACCGAGCCGTAGAATAAAAGTCCGACATTTTCTTTTTTCATCTGCTCATAATCTTTTACGAAGTTTTTGGCTATGATAAGACTTTGAGTTTCTTTTCCTTGGTAGTTTTCAAATGTGTATGCCCATTGAATAAAAGAGTTAAAACAAGTCGCCTTTAATCTTTCTATCTTCATCTGCTTTTCTCTTTCTTTTTCTTTGGCTTCTCTATCTTTATCACATTTGCAGGAAACCTTGAATATCATATTCTTTCCAAATAGTTCAAAGACTTTTCCGTCTTTTCTCTCATGGCACACTTTACAATAGGCGTGTCCCTCTTTTATATATTCCTTTTCAGGATCATAGGTATATTCTATGTCCTCTATCATTACTTTTTTTAATTCGTTCATCATAAATGCTCTCCTCTATCATATTCCTCCAAAGTCGGAATGTTGGATGCTTTCTTGTTTCCCTGATCTTTATAAAACCAAGAAAGGATTGTTGCCTTGTGGTCTTTGTAGGTTTTTCCGGTGCTTTGGATATATGCTGATAATCTTTCGATGTAATTATCAAGTTGTCCGCTTAGTGTAATCTGTAAGTCTGATATATCTTCGGTCGTTAAAAATACATTTTGAAATGTCCCGAATTCGCTTTTGACACAAATAGAATTACTCTTACTATACTTACTCTTATTATTCTCTATATAGTTACAGTCAACATTTTTAACTTCTTGAAGTTCATTTTCTTTACTTCTGAGGTCAACATCTTTTACTTCTGAAGTAAAGTTTTTTGACTTCCGGAAGTCAATTTCTTTAACCCCTAATATACTCATGAAATCTTTGACATAAATTACATTCGGCTTCCCAAGTCCGAGCCTTACTCTCTCTATAAGTCCGATTCCTTTTTTCACATCCAACTCATCTAATGTTTTTATAGCCGTTGGCTTTGAGATATGTCTTCTTCTCATAATTTCATCAACCGTGAAATAGATAAAGACTCTGCCTTCTTTGTCTATCCAATTGTTTTTAAAGGACATTCCTGTCCGTTTAAGAAGCATTGAGTAAAGGATGATTGCTTCCGCTGATAGTCCCTTAAAATCTTCTCCATCAACCAATATCTCCGGAACTTTTAAAAAATTAAATCTCTCCGCTTCTCTGTTATAGAAATAGTCAAAGTCCATAGCTTCACCTCCTCCCCTAAAAATTTGCAAAGAAAAAGACGATAGTTTTTTTCTATCGCCTTTGGTAACTGTTTTTATTAAATTTTTTTAAATTGCTTTTATCGCTTTATTGATTCCTTGCAGAAACGCTATGATCGTAGCCCCAACCATCGGTATCCCGTAAGGACTGACTAAAAATCCGATAATAAGTGCTTCAATACCTATGGTAACCTCTTTTTGCAAAAAAGATGCAATTGCTCCAAATATACAAAACAGCATGAGCAAATACAGTACGGTCGTTCCTATTCCTAACAAAAATGTTAGAAAGGCAATAAGAATACTTAAAAGCAGACTGATTGGAAACAAGATTATTTTTAATATCCATCTCATAACTTATTGCTCCTCACTTTCCAAACCGTTCATTGTATCTCCGCACACCATATCAATACAAACATTTACATCTATATAATTTTTCTGAAGTTTTTTTCGTCCTCCCTCGCCATCTTCCACAAATACAAAATGCTTGTAAAACTGCTTAAAATGAAGGATTTTCACGATTTCACTCTTTGTAGCAACGCTATAGCCTCGACATGATAAGTCTGAGGAAACATATCAACCGGTTGAATCACTTCAATATTATAATAGTTTTTTAACAAAGCCAGATCTCTTGCCAATGTTGAGGGTTCACAGGATACATAGATAATCTTCTCACTGTTTAACGCTATCAGAGTCTCAATTGTTTTTTTAGAACAACCTTTTCTTGGCGGATCAACAATGACGCAGTCAAAATACATTCCATCTTCCAATAGTTTCTTAGAAACCTCTTCAGCATCGCCACAGATAAAAGTGGCATTTTTAATATCATTGATTCTGGCATTTTCTCTGGCATCAATAACAGCCTGTTCAACTGTTTCAACACCGATAACTTCTTTACAGTATCTGCTTAAAACAAGCGTTATTGTTCCAACTCCGCAATACATATCTAATACCTTATCCTCTTTAGACAAGTCAGCCAAAGAGATTACAGTATTATATAATACTTCGGTCTGATAGTTATTGACCTGATAGAAAGAGCTGGCAGAAATATTAAAAGTTAAGCCACACAACTCATCCTGAATATATTCACTTCCATACAACAGTAAACTCTCTTTAGATAATATTACATTTGTCTTTTTTCCGTTGATGTTTTGAATAACTGATTTAACAGATGGTTCAAACTCAATAATTTTCTGGACTGTATCTTTTAAATCCACTTCTTTGCGGTAGGTCACAATAATCAGCATCATTTCATCAGTTTTATTTAAATCTCTCAGCATGATATATCTGATTTCATTATGGAGTTTATATTTTTCAAATAAAATCTTTAATCTGTTTACTGTTCTGTTGACTTTATCTGATTGTAAAAAACAGTTTTCCAGTGGAATAATTTCATTAGAATTATAACGATAAAAACCGGCAATAATATTGCCATCCTTATCAGATGATACCGGTAAAATTACTTTATTACGGTAATAAAAAGGATTTTTACTTCCAATTATTTCATTGACTTTTTTATCTGTTTTAGCAATTCTGGCAATAGTATTCTGAACATGATTCTGTTTAAAGGATAACTGCTCCTGATAGGAAAGATGCTGAATCTGACATCCGCCACAGGTTCTGGAAATCGGACAGGCCGGTTTTACTCTTTGTTTTGATGGTTCAGACAGTTTTAATAAACGACCATAACAAAAATCTTTCCTGACTGCAGTGATAATAATCTGACCGGTTTCACCGACAGCCATATCCTTAACAAATACACAAAAGGTGTCATATTTTACGACACCTAATCCATTATAAGTATAATCTGTGCATTTTCCTTCAATTATCTGATTTTTCTTCATTTTTTTATTCTATTTCAGGATCATAGTCATCCCCATCTTCAAGAGAATAATCCTCTTCATCATCGGGTTCTATTTCTTTTTTAGCAGGATTTTGTTCTTCTTTTAATTTGTCAACCAGTTCAGGATTTACAGCAGTTGACAAAACCTGAATTGTATATTCTTCCATACTTCCATTTTTGATTAAACTTACAATTATCAGTTTTTCACTATTAATATCGTTATAAACCGTAATATCTAAATCGTACTGTTTATAGTCGCCATCTCTGGTAAAGTAAGTAGCTATCGGAATCTTTCCATCAACAATAGAATAAATATTTAAAATCAGTCCTTTGATCTGGTCTTCAGTATATTCGTCATTTACATTAACAACGATTCTTAATGTTTCCACAATTAAATTGACTTCTGCATCTTCAACACCATCCAGCTGTTTTACTGTTGTGGAAATATAATTTACATCACTTTCATTGATTGTATAAACAACGGTGTTTTTAATCCTGTCACCTAATATAGGTACATGACTGACTTTACTTGCCTCGACCAGTAAATAAATAAAATAACCGACAGGAATAGCAATAATAATCAGACTTATCCAGAAAAACCAGTTGAATCCCAGTCTCTCTTTCTTTTTTCTTCTTATCGTTTTCGGCTGTTTCGCTGTTCCCTTTTTCATATTGTTTTCTTTCTTGTCTTCCTCATTTACTTCCAATGTTTTTTCTAAATCTGACGAATCTGAATCATTGTCAATTTTTTCAAAGATTTTTGTATCACCTTCTTCAGTTAAAGCTGACGAATCTGAAAACAATTCATCTTCATCTGATAACAAATCATCTGAACTTTCTTCATCTGTCATAGTCGGAGACTGTAAAACTTCTTCTGTCTGCTCAAACAAATCGCTTCCAGCATCTTCAAATACCTGGGCATTATCATCATTTGCAGAAGATGACTGTTCAGAAATTGCTTCCTGGTCTTCGGCCTGTGGCAGTTCTACAGTTTCTTCATCATCAGTCACTTCAAACATTACTCTTTTATTTGTCATATTCATTCACCTACTAACATATCTATTTTACTACAAAATCCTGTTGTTGCAACAACCCGACTTTAATTAGTTCGTCCAGCAAATCCTGTTCTGTCAGAATTTCTACATTTAACTCTACAGCCTTATCATACTTGCTGCCGGCATCAGCTCCATAAATCAGATAATCAGTACTTTTAGAAACCGATCCAGTTACTTTTGCCTGCAGTCTGTTTAAATATTCTGTTGCCTGATTTCTGCTTAAAGTACTCAGTGTTCCGGTTAATACAACTGTCTTATTGGTGAAAATACTGGCATAGGTTTCAGAAGCCCTATATTCCATATTTACACCCTGCTGTCTTAATTTTTCAATCAGCTGCCTGTTGTTTTCATCCTGAAAAAATGAAATAACACTGTCAGCCATCACTTCACCAATCTCGCTGACTGAAGTAAGTTCTGCCATTTCCGCCTGCATCAGAGCATCCATACTCTTGAAGTGTCCGGCTAAAATAACAGCGGCTTTAGCCCCGATATGCCTGATACCCAATCCGAAGATGAGTCTGTCTAAATTGTTTTTCTTGCTGTTTTCAATGGCTTTAATTAAATTACTGAAAGACTTCTCACCCATTTTATCTATTTTTGTGACAGTTTCCTTATAATCTTTTAAAAGATATATATCTTCCACATTGTTTAAAAGACCTTTTTTATGGAATGTCTCTACCGTTTTTTCTCCCAATCCTTCAATATTCATTGCATCCCGGCTGGCAAAATGAGTAATACTGGTAACTATTACTGCCGGACAGTCAATATTCTGACAGTAATAATCGGCTCCATCTAAATAACGATGAATCTTTTCTTTGCAGACAGGACAGTTTTCCGGAAATATAAATGGTTGCAGTCCTTCTTTGCGGCGGTCTAAAACAACTCTGACTACTTCCGGGATAATATCTCCAGCCTTATGAATAACTACCTCATCGCCGATTCTGATATCTTTCTCTTTAATAAAATCAGCGTTGTGCAAAGTTGCATACTCAACTGTGGTCTGCGCCACACTGACTGGTTTAAAGCGGGCATTAGGTGTTATTTTTCCTGTTCTTCCGACAGTACAGAAAATATCCAGTACTTTAGTAACCACCTGCTGAGCAGGAAACTTATAGGCAATTGCCCATTTAGGATATTTGACTGTATAACCTAACTGTACCTGAGTCTGTAAATCGTTTACTTTAATTACCATACCATCAATTTCATATGGCAACTCATTTCTTTTTTCAGCTATCTCACTGATAAAATTCCATACTTCATCGATATCTCTACTGACAAGTCTTAAAGGATTAACCTTAAAACCCTGTTTCTCCAAAAATAACAGCGCATTTTCATGAGTATCTATTCCAATATCCAAGGCTTCAGGCAAGTGATACCAGTAACCCTGCAGACCTCTTTTGGCAGCGACTGCTGAATCCAGCTGTCTGATTGAACCAGCTGCTCCGTTTCGGGGATTGGCAAACAGAGGCTCACCTTTTTCTTCTCTTTCTTTATTGATTCTTTCAAAAACATCTTTAGGCATATAGATTTCACCTCGGACATCCAGGCGACCCTGATACTGTATTTCCATTGGAATTGAACGGACTGTTCTGACATTGCCGGTAACATCCTCTCCGGTAATACCATCTCCTCTGGTAACAGCTTGGATGAACTTGCCATTTTCATAAATAAGAGACATAGCCAGACCGTCAATTTTTAATTCCACCACATATTCAACTTTTTTTGTTTCATTAACAATACGATTATGAAAAGCCACAATATCGTCTTTATTGTAACTGTTACCTAAAGAAAGCATACTGACCTGATGAACTACCTTTTCAAAGCCGCTGGAAACATAGCCTCCAACTCTGCTGGTCGGTGAATTAATATCATAAAACTCCGGATGTTCTTCCTCCAGTTCTTTAAGTTCTTTAAGCAGCATATCATATTCATAATCAGGTGCACTGGCATCGTCTAAAACAAAATACTGATAGTTGTATTTATTTAACAGATCTCTCAGCTGCTGAATACGGTTTTTAATTTCTGACATTTTTTTAATCTCCTTTTTTACGCAGTTTAGGCGTAGTTACAGCTATTGTTTTAACCATATGCGGATATTCAAAAGCAATTTTGACGTACCGGTTGTTTTCAACCGATATAACTTCTCCCTCACCAAAATAATCATGCACAACGATATCTTCCGGTTTATATCTGGCCTTTATCCTGGAATTCTTTGTAATGGTAAAAAAGACATCGTGATTCTTTATCTTTTCTGTCTTTATAGCCGGCATATAATCTGAATAACCTGTCCTTTGGATATACTGTTCATCAATCTCTTTGATGAATCTGCTTGTTTCCTTAGACATTGAAGTGGTGAAAGAATAGCCTCTGTTATCAGTCAGAAACAAACGTTTTTTCGCTCTGGTATAGGCAACATATGCCAGTCTTCTTTCTTCTTCCAAACCCATAATACCTTCATCCAAAGTTTTAACTGAAGGGAAAACATATTCGGACATTCCAATAATAAAAACATTATCAAATTCCAGTCCCTTAGCTGCGTGTATCGTCATTAATGAAACAAATCTGCCGCTTTTATCAGACTGAATATCTGAATATAAGGTGACACTGTTGAGATAATCGTCCAAAGCGGCTTGCGGATTGTCATTTTTATAACTGACAATGTCATTCATCAGTTCTTTAACGTTTTCCAGTCTTTCGGCATCAAACGGGTCTTTACTTGACTCCAGAGTTACACGGTAATCACTTTCATCAAACAGCATCTGGAATATTTCTTCAACATTCATTTTTTCAGCTCTCTTATTCCAGTCATCAACCATTTCTTTAAAAGCCGTAAGTTTCTTTTTGGCCGGGCCTTCAAACAGGTCAATTGCCTCAATCAGCTTAACTCTGTTGCTTCTGGCAACAGAAAATAAATCATCAACTGTCTTTTGACCAATCCCTCTTTTGGGAGTATTGATAATTCTTTTAAATGACAAATCATCCTGAGTTGTCAGCATCCTTAAATAAGACAGCATGTCTTTAATTTCCGCACGGTCATAGAATCTTACTCCGCCATACAGAATATAAGGAATTTTAAAATTCATCAGCTGTTTTTCTATAGCTCTTGAAAGATAATTGCTGCGATATAAAATCGCAATGTCATTATATTCTGCTCCTTTTTTTTCCAGTTCAAAAATTTTTCTGACCACAAATTCTGCTTCCAAATCATCGCTGGAAGCTGTAAAATGGACAATTTTTTCTCCCGGGACGTTTTCAGTAAACAGTTCTTTTTCCAAACGCTTTCTGTTGTAGGAAATCAGACTGTTGGCACCATTTAGAATATTCTGTGTAGAACGGTAGTTCTGATTCAGATATACTGTTTCAGTCGGTTGAAAATTTTTCTCGAAATCCAGAATTATATTGATATTGGCTCCCCGCCAGCTGTAAATTGTCTGGTCCGGATCACCAACCACAAAGACACTGGTTGACTTATTACATAAAAGTTCAATCATCTCATACTGGACATTATCGATATCCTGAAACTCATCAACCAGAATGTACTCGTAGCGGTTTTGCCATTTGTCTCTGACATCAGGATTTTCTTTTAAAATTCTATTGGTAAATAGAAGCAAGTCATCAAAGTCCAGACCATACATCTGATGACATCTTTCCAAATAATACTTATATATTTTTGCCAACATCTCATAATAATAACTGTAGGCTCTTTCCAGAGCAACTTCATAAGATATACCGGCTACCTTATTATTGGCAATATAGTCCAGAGTCGCATTGACATTGAAATCTTTTTTATCAATTTCATAAAGTTTGTAGGCTTCAGTTAAAATCGATTTCTGATCATTTACATCCAGTATCTGAAAATTGGAAGGATAATTGACTCTTTTAATCTCACTTCTTAAAAATGTAACCGCAAAAGAATGAATAGTGGAAATATGAGCACCTAAAGAAGTCCCGTCCAACTGTCTTTCAATCCTCTGCTTCATTTCATTGGCAGCCTTGTTGGTAAAGGTGATTGCCATTATTTTTTTAGGGTCAACACCAAATTCCTTAATCAGAAAAACAATTCTGCTGGTCAGAACTCTTGTTTTACCACTTCCAGCTCCAGCTACAACCCGGACATATTTACTGGTTGTTGTAGTTGCTTTAAGCTGCTGTGTGTTTAACCCTTTTAAATAATCCTGCATTAAATATCACCTTCTTAATTATATCATAATACCTGTAAATTGCTTCTGATTGTATCAGTTATAATTGCTGTCAGGATAAATATTTGGACAGGATAAATATTGTTATTTTCGCAGTCAGATATGTTATAATAAACACTATGAAAAGGAGAATGTAATTATGTTAAAAGAAATGTTAAGTCTTTTGGAAAAAAATGCCAGAATTGAGGTAACGGACTTAGCCGCCTTGCTGAATACTGATGAAAAGACAATTGATGATCAGATTAAAGAATGTGAGGATAAAAATATAATTGCCGGCTATCACACTATCGTTAACTGGGAAAATACCAATACTGAAATTGTTAAAGCGATGATAGCCGTATCAAGTACTCCGGAAAGAGATAAGGGTTACGACCACATCGCTGAAATAATTGCCGGTTATCCGGAAGTTGCTTCATTATACCTGGTCAGCGGAAGGACCGAATTTATTTTAATTATTAACGGCTCAACAATGCGTGAAATTGCTGATTTCGTTGCTCACAGATTAGCTCCAATTGAAGGAGTCAATACTACCGAAACCATGTTCATCTTAAAGGAATATAAGATTATGGGAGAAATGATGGATAAGGAAAACGGTAAACAGGAAAGATTGTTGATGACATTATGATGATTTTTGATGAACTGATTAATACCCAGGTAAAGGAAATGGCACCAAGTGGCATTAGAAAGTTTTTCGATATTGCCAGTACCAAAAAAGGTGTTATCTCTTTAGGCGTGGGTGAACCTGATTTTATCACTCCCTATCATATTAGAGAAGCAGCCATGTATGCCATTAAAAAAGGAAAGACTTTCTATACTGCCAATAAGGGACTGCTGCAACTGCGCCAGGAAATCTGCAACTACTATTTACGCCGGTTCAATTTAAGTTATAGCCCGGAAAATGAGTGTCTGGTTACAGTTGGCGGCTCTGAAGCCATTGACATTGTTTTAAGAGCTGTTTTAAATGAGGGCGATGAAGTAATCCTGCCAACTCCCAGCTATGTTGCCTATGCTCCAATTATCCAGCTGTCAAAAGGTAAAGTTGTTGAAGTGACCATGAAAGAAGAAAACGGTTTTAAACTGAAAAGAGAAGATCTTCAAAAAGCCATCACCAACAAAACTAAAGCCATTGTCATCAACTTCCCGTCAAATCCCACTGGCGGAATAATGGAATATGAAGACTATTTGGAGCTGGCTGGTCTGATTAAAGAAAACAATATCCTGGTAATTTCTGATGAAATCTATGCTGAACTGACCTATGATAAAAAACATGTCAGCATCGCCAATATTGAAGAATTGAAAGAAAATACCATCATCATCAATGGGTTTTCAAAAGCCTATTCAATGACAGGCTATCGAATCGGCTATATCCTGGCGGCAAAACCGCTGATTGACATGTTTAATAAAATCCATCAGTATACTATTATGTGTGCCTGTACTTCCAGCCAGTTTGCGGCAATTGCTGCAGCTAAAAACGGTGACAGGGATATTGAAGAAATGTACGCTTCATTCAAACAGAGAAGAAACTATATCGTCAAAGAGTTAAACCGTATCGGACTGAAAACCCATCTGCCTGAGGGCGCTTTCTATGTTTTCCCTTCCATCAAATCTACCAATATGACCTCAAATGAATTCTGTGAAACACTTCTGGAAAAGGAAAACCTGGCTCTTGTTCCAGGCAGTGCCTTTGGAAAAGATGGAGAAGGATATGTCAGAATCTCTTATGCCTACTCACTGGATGAAATCAAGCAGGCCATTGAAAGACTGGAAAAATTTCTGAAATCACTTTAAATATCAGCGCATCAGCCGATGCGCTTTTAATTTAATCAGTATGCTATATAAATATAATAACTTTTTTAGTATTAACGTTCTCTAATTCATTCTATGATACCTGACTTTCGAAGTTGACATTAAAAAATGGTGTACCAACCACAGACTTTAAGGCCTATAGTTGAACACCTTTTTTAATTTGGTAGGCGTTAAATTTAAATGATTAATAGGTAAATTAGCTTTAGCGGAGAACTCGTTGACAAATTTGTTGGAAGTCATTAAATTCAGATAACCTCTATCACTTTTAACGACATTAAAGTTTTTAAACAGATTAATTATGTCAGATGATGAGTACTGATTTTTAAGAATGTGGAACTGGAATATCCTTTGTAATAACACGGCAATATAACAGATGAGAAAGTGTCCCTGAATGGTTTCCTGTTTTTGTAAATGTACCGGCCTGGCATCTAAATCTGATTTCATAATACGGAATGATTCCTCAATCCGCCATAAATTATGATAGACCCGGTAGATATCCAGGGCTTTCATATTGATTTCTGAACTTACCAGAAGATTGTATCCGGTTAACGAAAGGTCATCCTCAATCTTTGCCTGATTAAGTGAAACGTTAACTTTGTCATCAGTTACCTTTCCTTTGGAAGTGGATGAAAAAGTAACGTATTTACCGGCATCCCCATATTCGCTTCTCTTAGCTTTGGAAAGCTGAAGATTCTTTACTTTTTCAACCATCCTGTTTATTTCAGCTTTTTGTTTAACCGCCAGCCTGGGATTGTAAGTAGCGACTCTTTTTTCAGTTATTTCCACTTTTACTTTCCTGCCTTCTTCAGTTATATAATCATAACTGAACCTGTCGACACATTCCTTATAGCGATACAATATTTTCCCATCACTGTCTTTAACATCAACGTAATCGTTGTCCAGCAATAACCACACCACTTCTTTTTTCTCCAGGTTCCTGACTGATCTGGAAAAGATATATCCATCACCGTTCTTTTTGGCTTCCAGGATGTTTTGAGCACAGTTAAGCCCTTTATCAGCGACCTGAATGGTTCTGCCTTCAATTTCATTCCGTTGTTTTAAAGAAGATATAACATCTCTGATAACGGGCTTTTCGCTTTCGTTTCCGGGGAATATCTTCATGCCGCAGGGAATCTGATTCCTGTCAAGCAGTAAACCCAAACCGACAAGCGGATTTTTTCTGTTTTCTTTAGAAACACCTTTTCTCCTGAAGTCATCCTCTCTGTCAATTTCAAAATAGAAGTTGGTACAGTCAAAGTAGGTGGTAGAAGTATCAAGTTTATAAAACCTGTCAACCTGAGTATTAAACAGTTCCACAAACTTCTGATAATCGTTGCCATAGAAAGCCAGACCTTCCAAAAGCTGGTCATAGGAAAACTGATAATCATCATACAGATTGGGGATAACCTCATAATAAGTCTTATACTTGCTGCAGGGTTTGATAACCCGGGCATAAACAAGAGAAGAAAGGACATCGTACAAGTCAAAAGAGAAATCGGTACTGAGTTTAAATAAATCCACATACTTTTTAATCTGCAGCTTATTCATAATAGCGGCTAAAGGAAAATAACCCAGATGAACAACAGGAGAAACATCAGATATCAGTTTAACCTTACTTCTATCTCTTTTAAGATTCATCCTGTCAACTTCCTGCTGAGCGAAATAAACAGGATCCTTAATACCTTCAGCAGAAAGAGACTGTACAGAACCCATGGATTTAATAAATTTGTGTTTAGTATTTTTGGTAATAGGAGAATAGAAGGACTCATAGATATGCAGATAAGTCCTGTTATTCTGTTTTTGTTTTTTCAGAAAAAAAGCCATAAAGAACCTCCTGACAACAGTATACACCAGTACACCATTTAAAGCAATAGTAAAATAAAAGTTTTTCAAGTTTTTTAAATTTAAAAAAACCCTTTATACAAAAGGATTATTTCATCATCAACACGCTTTCTGCCTCTAAACTTTCATGGTGCTAAACTCTAAAGACGGGTTTTAATTTAATCAGTATGCTATATAAATATAATAACTTTTTTAGTATTAACGTTCTCTAATTCATTCTATGATATAATTAGAATGGTTTATTTTAAACTGAACTGAAAACGTAAAGGAACTGTTATATGATCGCAATATCAGAAGATTGGCAGGATTATCAGCTGATTGATGCCGGAAATAAAGAAAACTGGAAATATGGAAAGATGTTGTTTTGGTGCGTCCTGACCCTCAGGCAATCTGGCAGAAAGGTCACGATTACCGATGGAATCAACCTGATGCTAAATACACCAGGTCTGAAAAAGGTGGCGGAAGCTGGAGTTTTAATAAAAAACTTCCAGAGTACTGGACTGTCAGCTATAAAGATTTAATCTTTAAAGTAACCCCTACCAACTTCAAACATACCGGTCTTTTCCCGGAACAGGCAGTCAACTGGGATTGGCTGAGCAGACTGATTAAAAACTCAGATAAAGAAATCAGAGTATTAAATCTTTTCGCCTATACCGGCGGAGCTACCATTGCCTGCTCTAAAGCCGGAGCAAAGGAAGTTGTACATGTTGATGCCGCCAAAGGAATGGTCAGCTGGGCCAAAGAAAATATGCTATTAAACCAGCTGGAGAATAATACTATCCGCTTTATTGTTGACGATGCTTTAAAATTCGTTAAAAGAGAACAGAAAAGAGGACGCCGATATCATATTATCATTATGGACCCCCCATCATACGGAAGAGGACCTAATAATGAATTGTGGAAACTGGAAGATAAAATTGAAGAGCTCATTAAAGAAACAGTCAGCCTGCTGGAAAAAGAACCCGTCGGTTTTCTGGTAAATGCCTATACTACCGGTTTCAGTCTGCTGGCTTTAGATAATCTGATGAAAAAATATCTGTTAAAAGTTTTCCCTGACGGTTCTGTCGAAACAGTTCAGCTGGGTTTACCGGTTTTAAACTCCGATATGATTCTGCCGTGTGGCATTTCAGGAAGGTTTAAACTGCCATGAAGATTATTTTTGAAGACAATCATATCCTGGTAGTTGAAAAACCGGTTAATATGCCGGCATGTCCGGATGCTTCCAAAGATTTAGATTTATTAACTGCCTTAAAGAATTATTTAAAAGAAAAATACCATAAACCGGGCAACGTCTATTTAGGTTTAGTCCACCGTTTAGACCGTCCGGTAGCCGGGGTAATGGTTTTTGCTAAAACCAGTAAAGCCGCCTCAAGATTATCAGACAGTTTAAGAAAAAATCTGTTTAAGAAAACTTATCTGGCAGTTGTTTGCGGTATTGCTGAAAAAAAAGGTCATCTTGAAGACTATCTGCTCAAAGACTTTAAAAACAATATAGTCAGAACAGCAGATAAAGACCAGGGCAGACTGGCAATATTGGATTACTGTCTGCTGAAAAATAAAGATAATCTATCTTTAATTAAAATAAACCTCAAAACCGGAAGAAGTCATCAGATAAGAGTGCAGATGGCTAATGCCGGTCTACCGCTATGGGGAGATCAGAAATATAACCCGGGCAGCCAGAAAGGTCAGCAGATTGCCCTTTACGGACAGCAGTTGTCTTTCCCCCATCCAATAACCAAAGAAACAATTTCCTTCACTTGTTATCCAACAAGTGGTAAAATATGGTCATATTTCGACTAGAAAGGAATAATCCTGATGAAAAATAAAACAAAAATCATTATTTTATCTGTCACCGTTGCTTTATTAACCGCCTCATTAGTCTGTCTGATTTATCTGACTTTTATCAAAGATAACAATCTGAAAGCCATGGGCTATTCTTATGATGAAATCAGATTATTAAATCAGTATGATTTAACGGACAAAGTCGATCACTACCATCAGAGTCTGATATATGCTCTGACTTCAAAAGATTTTGATAAAAACAATATTGATTACTATCTGCTTTTAGAAAGTCAGATGGATTATACCAATATTATCAACCAGCTGGCTGTTAAATATGATCTGAAACAATGTCGTACTCTGCTGGGGTTTTTGAATATTCATGAAATAATTGAACTGGATGATTATGATAAAATTGAAAACCTCGATAATTTAAGAATCTTGATTTCTAAGGGTTACTCACTGTCTTCGGCAGCTACTTTGATTACCAGGGTTGATGAAGAAACGTTAACACTGTTCACCGGAAAACTTGACCAGATGAAGGCTGACAATTATATCAGTTACCTGCAAAAAGGATATCAGCCGGAAACCATCAACAAACTGCACAGTCTGTCAGTTGATATTTTTAATGATCTGGCAGGAATTAATTATTTTGAACAGCTTGATGCGCTGCTTTCTGACTCAAAATTCAAAATAAACAATCTGGCCAGATACCTCTGGCATATGGAAAAATATGGTTGTGATGAGACTGAAGCCATTTATGATGTAAACAGAAACGCTGATGTTATTGAAAAACCGGATTTCGAAAGTTTCTATCAGGGCGAAATATTCATTGTCAGTGAATTTTCCACTACCATGCTGGTAAACAAAAATCATCAGCTGAAGGCTGATTTTGAACCTGAAGATCTGGCTGATATTGACAGTTTATACTGTCAGCTCAACTGGCGTCTTTACAAAGAAGCTGCAGAAGCTTTCGTTACCATGAGTGATGCCTGCTTTCAAGCTGTTGACAGAAGAATACTGGTCTATAGCGGTTATCGCAATTATGAAACTGAAGAATCCCTTTACCAGACACTGCTACAGGATAGTACCAAAGAAACTGATGAAACTTCTGATGATGAAAAAGTTTCTGTTGACAGCTTTGCTGCTAAGCCGGGATCAAGTGAACATCAGACCGGACTGGCAGTTGACGTCCTGCAAAAGGGTTACAGTTATCAGGAATTTGACCAGTGCCGTTCATCTGGCTGGATGGAAAAACACAGTCATGAATATGGTTTTATCTTAAGATATCCGAAATCTAAAGCCTTCATTACCGGTTATTACTATATAAGCTATCACTACCGTTATGTCGGAATAAAACCAGCTTCCATCATGAAAACCTATAATTGGACTTTAGAAGAATATAATCTGTTA
Organism: Erysipelotrichaceae bacterium; assembly: GCA_050950925.1. Lineage (GTDB taxonomy): Bacteria > Bacillota_I > Bacilli_A > Erysipelotrichales > Erysipelotrichaceae > UBA1783. The sequence goes on along the minus strand of JBMNIN010000002.1, from coordinate 157,618 downwards.
TTTAATTAAACATTAAGCCCGCAACAGGGCATCTGTTCAAGAGTTATTTAAATTATGCTATAATTTACAAAGTCGGAGGTATCGGGTATGAAACTCAAAAACAGTTACTTTTACTCCCTTAGAGAAGCACCAAAAGATGAAGAGTCTATCAGCGGCATTCTATTAAACAGAGCCGGATATATTAAAAAATCTTCAGCCGGTATTTATATGTTTCTGCCATTGGGCCTAAAAGTTAAAAACAACATTGAAAACATTATCAGAGAAGAAATGGAAAAGACCGGCTGTCAGGAACTGATCATGCCCTGTATGATGCCTGAAGAATTATATGTTGCCAGCGGAAGAAGAGAAAACTTCGGCAATTCCATGTTTTCTTTAGAAGACAGAGCCGGCAGAAAGATGGTTTTAGGGCCAACACATGAAGAACTGTTTGCCGTTGCTGCTTCAATGAAGATAAATTCTTATAAGGATTTACCATTTTCTTTATATCAGATGCAGACAAAATTCAGAGACGAAGCCAGACCCAGATATGGTCTGATCAGAGTTAAAGAGTTTGTCATGAAAGATGCCTACACTTTTGATAGTGACTATGCTGGACTGGATATAGCATACGATAAAATATTCAGAGCTTATCATAATGTCTTTACCCGTTTAGGCTTAGACTATAAAGTTGTTACAGCTGATACCGGTGTTATGGGTGGTCTGTTATCTGAAGAATTCCAGGCTCTCAGTGATATTGGTGAAGATACAGTGGTTTTATGTGATAATTGTGACTATGCCAGCAATCTGGAAGTAAGTGAAAAAGTGAATCCTGCCGATGAAACTGAAGAAGAAGAAAAACCATTACAACTGATGGCAACTCCTGACCAAAAAACTATTGAAGAAGTAGCAGAATATTTAAATTTACCAGTTGAGAAAACTGTCAAGGCACTGCTTATGAATGTAGAGGGAAAACTTGCAGTCTGTCTTATTAGAGGCAACAGAGAACTGAATGAAGCTAAAATACTGAAACTGTTAAAAGTAAAAGAATTGAACTTTGCCAATGATGAACTTATTGAAACCAGCAATGCTGTAGCCGGATATACCGGCCCGGTAGGATTAAAGGCTTTTACAGTGGTAGATTCAGAAGTTCTGACAATGAAGAATTTTGTAACCGGAGCCAATAAAGAAGGCTATCATTACATTAATACCAATGTTAAAGACTTCAAGTATGATGCAGCCGGTGATATAGTCAATGTTCAGAAAGGCGATAAATGTCCTAAATGCGGTGGAAATATCTACTTCAGAAAAGGAATTGAAGTTGGCAACACCTTTAAACTGGGAGTCAAATATTCAGAAGCTATGAACCTGTACTATCAGGATAAGGATATGTCATTAAAACCTGTGGTAATGGGCAGTTACGGTATCGGTGTAGGCAGAACAATGGCTGCTATAGTTGAACAGAATCATGATGAAAACGGTTTAATCTGGCCAATAAATATTGCCCCATATAAAGTTGGAATTGTTATTATCAACACTCAGGATAAAACTCAGGTAAATTTAGCTGAAGAGATTTATGACCGGTTGATGTCAGCAGGTATTGAGCCGATTATGGATAACAGAGATGAACGGGCTGGTGTTAAATTCAAAGATATGGAATTAATCGGTATTCCGATTCGCATAACTGTCGGAAGAGATGCAGTCGATAATAATGTTGAATTTATCTTAAGAACAGCAAAAGAAAAAGAAATCCTGTCAGCAAAACAGGCAATTGAAAAAGTTATTAGATTATGCCAATAAAATAAACTCTCCTGAACGGAGAGTTTTAAAATGTTCTCTTAAAACTATTATCATTTTTTCTGTTAACCATATAATTTTTCGTTTCTTTTTTTAATATACTCCGTTATCAGCAAAGCGGCTGAACTGATAATTAAATAAACCAACCCGTAAAAAATAAATCCGGGTTCCCAAAAATTAAAAATTACAGAATACGAAACAATAAAAACAATTGCAGGCAGAAAGATATACACCAACCTTTTTTTTACATCTCTGCCGGCAACTATACCAACCATAATACAATAAACAGGATTGATAAAATACATCAGAATAAATAGACTGGCAGAAACCGTATAAGCAGGCAGAAAATTGATTATTACATAAGGGCAAAAAGCGATTAGAGCTATTGTATAGCCTAATATTTCGATAAATTTAACTTCCATTTTAGTACCTTCCTGACATTTACATTCTAACAAACCCTCAGGTACAATCGCAATTATATACTGATATTTTTCTTTTTAATAAACGGATATTATAATAAGTAATGTATAATACTGATATAAAAACAGGAGGAAAAATCATGACCAAATACCCATTCCCCAAAATTGATTTACACTTTCATCTTGATGGTTCAATACTTCCGGAAGTTGCCTGGAAACTGGCCAAAGAAAGAAATATTGAATTACCGACAGAAACACTGGATGATTTTAAACAGTTTATAGTCAGTACAACTGATTGTAAAGATATTGCCGAATATCTTTCCAGATTTAATATTTCCACTGCTATTTTACAGGATGAAGAAGCACTCTATGAAACAATTTATACGACTATTGAAGATGTTAAAGATTATTTGTGTTATGGAGAAATAAGATTTGCTCCTCAACTGCATACCAGAAAACACCTAAGTCAGAAAGAAGTGATTCAGGCTGTTATCAAAGGGAAAAAACAGGCTGAAAAAGACTTTCCTTCAATCAAGGTTGGTATCATTTTATGTTGCATGATTGCCGATTATGATAACTGTAAAGAGAACTTTGAGACTGTCAGATTATTTGAAGAACTTTACGATAACAGACATATCGTTGCTCTGGATTTAGCCGGTCAGGAAGATTTAGTTTTAATGTCGCATTTTGCTCCACTGTTTGTTTCGCCAAAAGAAAAAGGATTGCCTGTGACAATCCATGCCGGAGATAACGGCACTGCTGAAAACTGTTCCCTGGCAATTGATTATGGCGCTTCCAGAATCGGCCATGGTCATAAATGTTTCAACGATAAGAAAGTACTGCAAAAAGTAATTGATACAAAGACAGCCTTGGAAATATGTCTTAGTAGCAATATTCAATATAAAACTCAGCCATCATACAGTCAGCATCCAGCAAAGCAGCTGTTAGATGCCGGAGTAAAAGTAACTTTGAATACTGACTGCTATATACTGAATAACAGCACACTACTCGATGAATATGACAGGGCGGTAAATGAAGCAGGTTTTACTTATAATGATCTGATTACCTGTAACATCAATTCTGTTGCAGCTTCATTTATGCCGGAAGAAGATAAACAAAAATATCTCGATGAATTAAAAAAATATTATAAATAACTTATTAAGACACTGAATAATCCTCCTGAAACAATACTCAGGAGGATTTATTACAAAACCGATTATAGATAATCTCTTTTATGCTTTGACAAAATTCTTTAATCTGAAACCGTTACAGACGATATAACCAACACATTTATCAAAATATGAAAACTCTATATCACCATCATCCAACATTTCATAATGAGTAATTCTAAACTCATTATTGTTAGATATTTCCTTTATGTCTTCAGCATAAAATACCAGTTCATCTGTCAATATACAACCATGAAAATCAAAGAAAGGTAACAATATTTTTTCTGTTTCTTCTCTTGCCCCCTTGACAACCCGTTTAAATGTAATTTTAGCCTTATTATTTTTTAACTTTTTATATTTTACATCAACATGATAGTCATTAGCCAGCAGTTCTCTTACAACAAACGGTTCCGGAACAAATACGCTTTTTCTTAAAGGTATCTGCAGTTTCTCCTGACATTTTTCAATAGCTTCTCTGATACTCTTCTTTACTTTATCATCACCATAAACATCATAGTTCATAATCCGCTTTTCAATAGCAAACTCAGCCATCAGAAAATAAAAGTAAGCAGGAATATACTGGCTTTCTTCACCATCTAAATAAGTTGATCCTACTCTATAGGCAATATCCGCAAACTTACAGTCATAAAATCCGGCTTCAAATATCTCTTTGTTTTCATTAAAAATGTCATAATAAATATTTATACCTATTTCCTTATTTTTTACCACACCTCTTCCGGCAATGAACATATCAGCCAGTTTATAAAGTGATTCATAATTACCGGCTGCTGCTCCGATACTAAAGTATTTGAAAGCCAGATCATCCTGAGCGACACCATTGTTTGCCCAGCCAAAATAATAAATATAACCCAGCGTATTGGCATATTCCGGAGAACCGGTTCTGGCATAAAGTTTTTCAAAAATCGTTTGAGCCTTCTTCCAGTCACATTCAAACAGTTCATTTCCACCACAAACAGAGTGTCCCAAAGCATCCAGTCCGACATTATCGTCTTTTTCAACCAGTATTTCAACAAACTTCTTATATATATCGTTATACGGATAAACCAGCTGAGGAATCAGATTATTTTCTGTAACAGCTAACAGAAAATTTCTCATAGCCTGATCACTATATTCTCTATCAGTCAATTCTTTTTCATAATTCTCTTTTACCAGCTGAATCTCTTTGATTAAACTATCAAGATCAAATAAATCATCGAGTAATTCATCACCTAATTCATCATTCTCTTCCTTAGAACTATATAAGCAACTGAAAACAAACTCCACAACATCACCATTATTTTTAAACAGCCATCTGTCAATATTATATTCTGATATTTCAAATTCATTCAGATAACATTCCTTAAGCATTATATTGATAACAATTTTCCAGCGCTTAAAATCTTCCAGCGTAGCATATTTTACTTTCAGATTCATTAATAAAGCAATCATATCATCCAGATTTGGAGTATATTCTTCTACATATTCAAAATCCTTAAGCATCTTCTCCATTTCATCATCTTCGTAATCCTGACCGGCAAAGACTAAATCAAAATAATCAAGGCTGTAACGGAAAATATTTTTGAGATCATAGACATTAAGTCTGATCGGACCATCTCTTTTCAAATCAAAAGACAGATATTTTTCAATTTTATCTTTAATTTTAACTTCTACTTCATAAACGTCTTCTTCAATTTCATCATAAGAAACTACTTTCCCTTTTCGGCCAGTTTCTTTAACAATGACTCTATCATCCCTTCTAAACATTGTCAGTATCCTCCTTGTAGCTTCATTTTATCATATAATGACTTTAACAATCTGTATTAAAAGATAAAAAGAATGAAATCTGATTCAAACATCTTTCCCTGTTTTTAAATGTGCTGAATACCAGAGTACAGATTTATTATTTTTCCATTGAAAATCAGTGTCTATGGTGATTTCAGTGGTTTCAGGCACCACTTTTTTGAGGAGCTTTTAAATATTTAAAAATTATTCGTATGTAATTCGTATGTAAAAACTTAAACATACATTCTATAAATACACATTAAACAATAAAGAAAGTATAAATAATGCTTAAATTAAACAAAATACATCCGGATGATTGTCATGAACTCATTAAACAGATACCTGATAAAAGCGTTGATTTAGTCTATATTGATCTTCCTTATCTTTTTGAAAATGCCGGTACCGGTACCAGTGGTTTAGCACAACGTATTAAAAAACTGGATAATCAACTAAATAAAAACCATCTTACCAACGGAATAGATTATAATATATTTGATGAGCCCCAAAGAGTTATGAAAAACACTTACATCTATATATGGTGCAATAAGGAACAATTAAAAGATATTATCAATTACTGGTGTAATATTCCGGACGTAAATATGAATGTCCTGGTCTGGCGCAAAACCAACCCTGTACCATCTACAAATGGCAACTGGCTTCCTGATGTGGAATATTGTCTGGTATTTAAGGGTAAAGGTACACGTAAATACAATCCCGGGTACAGTCATAAATCTAAATTCTATGTATCACCTGTAAATAAAGAAGATAAAAAGAAATATAAACATCCTACTATTAAACCATTACCTTTTGTAAAGAATCACTTACTGCACAGTACAAATGAAGGTGATATCATACTGGACTGTTATTGTGGCAGTGGTACTACCTGTGTAGCAGCTAAAGAGTTAAACAGACAGTTTATAGGTATAGAAATAAACAAGGAGTATTGGAAAATTGCTAATGGTCGTATTAAAAATATTGATGCCAACGGGCAGAATAGCATTTTCACCTTCCTGTAGATTATGATAAAAAAGGAGTGTAGAATTATGAATTTTTTTGAAAAGGTAGATAAAAAACTTGATAAATTTATAGAAAAAGTAATTGTTCCGGTATATGCTAAAAGACATTATATTAAATTTGGGGTAAAGATGACTTGGCTTGTCATAAAAGGACTGATTGTAATAATCATTACGATATGGTGGTTTAATTTTCTTTTAAATAACAGCTAACTCTTTTACAACACTCAATTGGTTATTCTGGAAACAGAATAATGGTGCATTATTGCAATTAACAACCAACAGGGCATTCCCCTATGGGGAGAATGTCATAATAATGCTAAAGGGGAAAAATGCAATAACCAAAAGGGTTTCAGAGCTTTAAGCAAAGTGTGAAATTCGAAAAAATCAGATTACTATACAGAATTTGTATGGAGGAATTTCTATAATAGGAATCTAATTAACGCTTTTATGCGTAAAACTTTTGAAAAATGAAAGTTTTGCGTGTATAATGTGTTGAGGAGGTCATTATGCTTATTCAAAGAGAAAATCTGCTTAACAAACTTATCCGTTATAGGCATAAAGATTTGGTTAAAATCATAACCGGCGTTAGACGCTGCGGTAAATCAATCTTATTAAACGAACTATTTTACCGCTATTTGCTTGATGATGGAGTTCAGGCTGACCATATCATAAAAATTGCCTTTGATATGAAAAAATGGGAGAACCTGCGTAAGTCTGATGAGTTATATTCATATTTACTAGCTCAATTTGCAGACGATGAAAAGTATTATCTTTTGCTTGACGAAATTCAGATGGTTGAAGGTTTTGAGGAAGTTCTCAATGAGGTTCGCAGTGAATACAACACCGATATCTATGTGACAGGTTCAAATTCAAGGCTGCTTTCTAGCGATATCAACACAATATTTCGAGGCAGGGGAATAGAAATAAAATGTTTCCCTCTATCATTTCAAGAGTTTTATTCTTTCCGCAATGGTGATAAAAGAGAAGCCTTGGATGAATATGTTTTATTCGGTTCCTTACCGTATACTGTTACAGAGGCGGATGAACCCGCTAAAAGAGATTATTTGGAAATGGTGGCTAATACTGTTATAACAAGAGATATGATTGACCGTTATGATATAAGAAATGAAGAAGTCTTCCGCGGGGTTATTCATGTTCTTTGCTCATCTATCGGTTCAACGGTATCGCCGAACAAAATAGCGAACACATTGAAAAGCAGTGGTTACAAATCTGTTGATAATGAGACTGTGAGCCGTTATCTTAAACACATAACGGATGCTTTTCTTTTTTACAAAGTTGAACGCTATGATCTCAAGGGAAGAGCCTATCTCAAAACACAAAACAAGTATTATACCTGTGATATGGGTCTTCGCAATGCGCTTATACAGTACCGTCAGCTTGAAGTTTCCCGTGCGATAGAAAACATCGTCTATGTGGAACTCATAAGGCGTGGTTATATCGTTGATATAGGAAAAAACAGGAATGAAGAAATTGATTTCGTTGCAAGAGATGCACAAGGACGAAAAAATTATATTCAAGTCACTTACAGTTTAGAGAATCCAGGTGTAAAAGAGAAAGAACTGTCCTCTTTCCGCGGTCTGGATGACGGTTATAAAAAGATACTCATAACAATGGACAGGACGCCGTTTTCAAACTTAGAAAAAGGCTATCGTCTGTTGACAATTTTAGACTTTTTGGAAAACGATGATTCTATCGAAAGAGTATAAGACAGTTATGTGTAAAATTTAAAAAAAATCAAGTTTTTCGCATAGGATGATTTTATGAGAAAAATATGTAAATATGTTGGTTGCTGTAATGAATTTGATTGACAGATACCCAAACAGCAACAGTATTTTTGTTGGCTTTTTCATGATGAAAAGGAAATTTCAGAAAGTCGGAATAGAGAGTTTGCTTATTTCGGAAGCACTTAATTATTTGAAAAAACAAGGTTTTGAAATATGTCTCTTAGGAATCGATAAAGCTAATCCACAGTCTAATTATTTTTGGAACAAAAATGTATTTGAAATAATTTGAGAAGTTGTACAGAAAAAAGCATCATTTTAGTTGCGGAAAAACAATTATAATCTTTAGAAGTCAACAAATCTCGGTTTGTCGGATTTAAATAATCCAATTTGTTATACCTGAACTTAAGAAGACCCTTGATATCTAACAAATACTGAACTCTAAAAAGATTGATTTTAAGGGGTTTAATGAATGTAAAAACAGCCAAAAACGACGTTTTATTTTAAACTCTGCCACAGGGTTTCGTGTCATAATTATGACAACGGCAAATATTAACGATGAAATCAGGATTTCAAGTTCTCTGCAAGAAATAAAATATAAATCATCAGAGCAAGTGGGCGTTTATTTAAAGTACAACTTAAAAATAACTCCCTATGTTTTTATAATACAATTATATACAGAGGCTATCAAATGATTAGAAGAAAAATAGCTAAAAAAACTAATACAAGTTACAAAACAAGTTTTTGTGGTAACTATAATCGGTCCTAGACAGTCCGAAAAGCCAAATTGGTGAAGGAATATTTTCCAGAATACAATTACGTCAACTTAGAAGATCCTGTTAATAGAATGTTAGCAAAAGAAGAAATAAAGTGTTTTTCAATAAAAAAGCAGGGAAACCCTACTGTTTTGTTACTGGTGCCGAATAGCAGAATCGAACTGCTGACCTCTTCATTACCATTGAAGCGCTCTACCTACTGAGCTAAGACGGCGACTGTCATTATTATACTTTAATAATAATAATTTCTCAACAGGTAAAAACTGCTAAAAAAGCCCTGATCTTGAATATCAGGGCCTGTTTAAAAATCTGTCTTATTATTTAAGATTCTTATTCATCTTCTTTCCATCTTAAACCAAAACCTAAAGATGCCATCGTAACAATTGCCATTATTGAAGATATCAGTGTTGTCTCATTGACCAGCTGCATTGGCAGACTCATATTGTTAGTTACCACAAAGTATACTGCTGCCACAACCGCAAATACCGAGGTTGTAATCCTGTATATCCTGTTTCTGACAAAACCTGTTCCATCATCATTCTTTACTGATTTGGCAAGTAACTGAGCTGCCATAGCAATTGCAGAAAACAGTGTCATAATCAGACTCACCAGTGACCATGATCTTTCTTTGCTTTGAGGAATTTCAGGAGCATGGAAATTTACTATTACTGTTACCGTATCTGTTGAACCGTCACTGTAGGTAACCAGTAGATTAACTTTGTTATTCATTCCGGTTGTCGGAAGTGGTGACAGTAGTGAAATATTTACTGAAACTCCATCCTGAAGGTCAGGTGTTATTTCTACTGCTGCTATAATCTCTTCTTCAGTAACACTTTCTCCCTCATTTTTATCAACAATACCGCCTGTAGCAGTATACTTATCTCTGTCAGACAAAGGCTCAGCCTGGACAATAACAAGCACACTGACAACATCCTTTGAACCATCCGGATAAGTCACTGTTATCTGACCTGGATAAGTTCCTACAACAGATGTATCGATTTCTGTCAAGGTAGTATCTTTAACTGTTGTACCAGCTGGTAATCTTCTGATATTAATAACATTATCAGTTAAATCAAAAGTTCCTCCTACAATCACAATTTCATTTTCAACTTCAGGATGATATTTCCTGTTTTGAGGTTGTGGTCCGACAGTAACTTTTACATAAACTGTTTTTGCTGAACCATCCGGATAATTGATAATAACCGGAATCTGATATTCACCGGATACTCTGCCATCCGGCAGTTTTGTTTCTGGCTGAAGTGTCAAAAACGGATGTTCATCTCCTTTAGGATAACCGATGATTTTAACTGCCCTGAATATTTCCTGTGCAGTTGTCGGCTGACCATAAGTTTTTCTGATGTCTTTTACAGTTACATAATAAATATCAGCTTCTACATCTGTCACATCTACTGCAGCAGCATTAGTATAGTTATTTAATTTGGAAGTTACGCTGATTTCTGTTCCTGTTTCCTGTCTTGGAATCTCTAAAGTAAAATTCCCCAGCTCATCAACTTCTGCTGAATAGGTCGTTGCTTCTATTGTTACTGAAACAATTGCACCAGAGTCAGCTTTACCTTTAATTACCGTCTCTGTCGGATGTTTTGTGCTGTCATTAACAGCTGTCATATCATAAGGAGCGACAGGCTCAGGCAGTTTAGGAACCGATGAAGTAACCTCAGCAGAAACATTACCTAAATAATCATAATACCTGGCAATAATATTCTGGAATTCTTCAAATACTCCATTCTCCGGAAGAATAAAGTTTAAAACTTCCACTGTCCTTGTTTCCGTTGCTCCTGTGTTTGGATCAACTATAACTGTGATTTCCTCTTCAACCTCATCAAATTCAAAACCAAAATTACATAGCCACTTTCCTGTCGGTTTTCCTGAAACATCATATTGTCGATCTAAAGTACAAGGTTCCTTATCTCCTATTTTAATTACAATCCTGTCAATATCATCAATATCAGAAAATTCTTCATCAGCAGAGATATTGGTGATTTTCAAAAGACTGGTCCCTGCCAAAGGCTGTATAAACTGTAGAGGTGTTGGTGGAATATTATCAATAACAATAGCACCGCCTGTTACACTCTTTTTATTACCAGGCACATCAATATTTTCTTCAACATAATCAGTTAAATCTGACTCCAGTTTTTTGTCTTCCATCTGAGTAATATATACCTTTAATCCGGCAAAACGTTTTACATCAGTTTGTGACATACTGAAAGCTAAAGTACCATCTTCATTATCAATCTGATTTCCGCTAAGTCCATCAATCACAATTTCAGTAAAAGTACCATCTTCATTTTTACTGTAAAATTTTATCCTTGCATCTTTTATACCTTTAACTACAATACTGGCATTGCCATCATTATCATTATAGTTTTGAGTGATGCTTTCTATTGCAGCAGTTTTCGGTTTCTGAATTATGTTTATAGTCATATAGCCTGTCGAAACATTTCCGTATATATCTTCGGCTTTTATGGTGATTAAATACTCACCTTTTAAAGATTCATCAAGAATATCTGCTGTCCTGCCATAAAACTTTTTAGCGACCGGATCAAAAACAATTCCTTCAGGCAGGTTAACTTCCGCATCATTTTTTGTAACCATGTAACTGATACTTGTGGCAGAAGAATCTGTTACAACAATTTTACCAGCATCTTCAGCAATCATTTCTCCTGTTAACAGGTCAAAGTTTTCTGCATTAATAATTGGAGCAGATAAATCTAATAGCGATCCGTTAAAGTCGGTAACTTTATAGGTATCGGCAGGGTCTACACCCTGAATAATATAATTTACAGTTTCACTTAATATTCCATCAGGTACATTAAATGTCAGTTTACCGGCAATATCAGGTTTAACTGTAATTTTATTACCTTCCAGCAGCACCGGAACAAACTCGCTGCTGTCATTGAGGTAACCCAAAGTATAATCAGCACCAGCATAACTTCCCGCAGGAATTCTGGCAGAAATCACATTATGAGTAATATTTCCTTCATCGTTTTTGATATGGGGTTCCTGCTTAACTTCTTCTAGGTTTTCAAGCGGGCCATAAGGCTGAATTGCTCTTGAAGCATATTTACTGATATCCTGTTGTTCATTCAGCACAGTGAAGAGAGCATAAACTCTTTCATTTGCTCTTCCTTCAAAATTTAATGGTGTCAAAGGATCAGAAGAAGTGATTATCAGTTTACCTTCATATTCTCCTTCGCCCTTTTGAATTTTCACATCGGTTTCATTTGTCTGCCACTCATTGCCGTTTTTCGCAAACAGGTAGGTTACATAAGGTTCAGCACTATCATCAAGTATCAGATAAAGATAGCTGGCACCATCAGTCGGACTGTCGATGACAATCTGCTGATGGTTCTCCTGAACACGGTTGATAATAGGTGGCAGAATATCCACTTCAAAATTTCTTAATAAAAATTCATAACCTGTTTCTTCTCCGGAAGGCGGATTTACCAGTTGCATAACATCAGGCTGATTACTTGTCGCTACAGCCATATAAGATTTTGTATTATTATCTTCATCCACAAAACTGATAGCGGTATATTTTGACAGTAAATCACTTTGACCAATCATTGTAATATACAGCGATGCCCAGGTTCTCTTATTATAGAAATGTTCAATAATTTCCTCAATAGTATGTCCCTCCGGCGGTCCGTTAAACTCCGTCAAAAGATAATAATATTTTCGGCCATTGATATCATGGCCTTCCTGTGGAGCCCACTGCCATACTTCTCCATCCTTGCCGGCTACATAAAAGCCAGGTAAAATCTCATATTTGGTAGGATCCAGAGTCTTACCTTCCGTTGTTCTCAATAGAACCATCGCAACATCCGAATTGGCAAAAGGCGCTACAGCCAGAGGATTTTCTTCATATCCTTCCGGATCGCTCTCATATTTTTCCTTTTCGCCCGGACCATACCATCGTTTATTCGCACTCATTGTCAGCAGAGGCCTGTATTGAGCATATAAATGAAGTGTCGCTACACCATTATCATTTACAAACTGCGTATCAACTGTTTTCCATATATTTTCGTGACTTACCGGATCTTCCGGCTGTTCATTTAACTGTAATTGGAAACCAGCCTCAACTAACTGAATTTTGCTGGCATTGGTATAAAGGTCGTGCACCTGTGTTTCAGCAGGTACTGCTGCTATTTCAGCCCAGCCGACAAAATAACAGCCATCTTTTCTGAAACCTGCATCATAAAGAATATTGCCGGCAGTATTCAGATAAGCTGTCAACTCACTGGTTTTGCCACCGGTAATATTACCAGCAGGTACATCTATTGTATAAATAACATCATTTTCATCATTATTATCATGTAAAACAATACGATAAGTATCTATATTCTTCTGCCAGACAGCATACACTGTTTTACTTTCATCAACAGGTGAATAACTGGTAAACTTATAATTCATACCATCATTCCACTGTGATAATTCCGTAAGTTCAGCCATATTGTTATAACTTTCTAAACTCATAGAATCAACCTTTACTGTTGACCAGCCTAAGAAGGTATACCCTTCACGTTGCGGTAAGCCATCAATTGTTACATCATAATATTTCCTTTTATCTGTTTCTGCTGGAACCTTAATTGGTTTTCCCTCATAATCTGAGAAAAACTTTTCTTCAGTTGTTGCCTCAGCATCAAAACCATTGGCATCAAGCCAAAGAATATTATCTCCCTCAAAACCATTGGCAACATATCCGGCAGTCCCATAAGCTTTTTTATTCATCGGCACAATTTTCTCTACTGTTTCAAATGTACCATTATTCTTATCAAAAATAACCTTGGCCTGCGCCCTGTAAGTAGAACCAGATGATCTGAAGTAGCCGGATGCCGCATTTGAAAAACTCAGCGGCATATCTTTTTTTATCGTAACAGTCACAGGTATATCCAAAGTAAATTTGTATCCTGTTTTATTTTCAGGATTTCCTTCAGCTTTAAATAATTCGGCAGTTGAAGAAGAATAGGCCTCTTTAAATACAACATCATCAGCTGCTTTTCTGATAGAAACAAGAGCATCAGGATATTTACTGTGACCTGTAATAATTGTACTGTTAGTGAAAAACTCATCTACATGAGGAGTGTTGGCACTGCGATTGATAACGACACCTGAACGCACATTGGCATTAGGCATATTGTATATCCCGTTTTCATTAACCAGATACTTACTTAAAGTGTAATCTGTCCTTTCTGCCCCATTAACAACAGTTATCTTAACCGATGCCGGTGAACTGCTATCAAACATCGTTAAACTGATGATTTCTCCGGCTTTAATTGTCAGTCCGGCTTCAACAGTTAAAATATGTCCTCCTGAAGTAGCAAAATATGGAGTCTGAGTATAGGCTTTCCCAAAATCACCCGGGTCTACACCGTAATTATTCATCACATCAGTGGATCTTTTAGTTGTCATATCTCCAATGATCCGCTCATAATTGTTAGCCAGACCGGCTTTAAATACTGACCTTGATCCTCTAGGCAAATCAAAGACTATTAAAGCTCCTTTATCAATCACAATATCCTGTGATACTGTTAAACGATATTCTGTCTGATTGGTTTCAGTTGGACGATCTGTGATATATGAAGTAGATATACTGAGGGAAGAACTGTTAACTTCAGAAAATAAAGCATCCATCTTATTTTTATCCACATTGTAAATGAAACGGACAAAATCCGCTTCTTTCTTATGGCCGTGAAGATATACGTTTTTCACATTGTTTTTCTGATTATTAGCTACAAAAGCTTTTTTCTCTATAGCAGTCTTAAATCCAGTTGGAACCAGCATATAAGAATAAGTGCCAACATTTTCAGTAACTGCAGTATAATTGAATTCATCAGATTTAATTTCTGTTGTTACATTCCAGCCTTTTCCTGTGCCATTTAAATCAAACATCTTCATATACCCGACAACACCATTTTCATCAGGCTTCAAAGCATCGTAGATTCTTGAATCCATAACCTGACGGATTCCTATCCAGGAAGAAAGAAAATATCCATTATTGGCATATTGGCCTGTATAGATATAATGGTTAGGAGCAACTCTATAATAAATACTGAGAGTACCATTTATATTATCATAAACAACTGATTGAGCTACTGTACGCATCATATCCGGCGGCAAAACAGGATTAGGGATGATATTAGACATTGAAGCCGTTTTAAAAGGAACAATAGTTTTTAAAGTAACATCATCATTGTTAAAACTTGCATCATAATTCGGATAATTCTCAACATGTCCAAAATAACTGCCAATAACCTGATTACCTTTAGTTCCCCTTTGTTCATAGACCTGATTATTTATGTTGGTATAACGCAATTGAACTGCATAGTCTTCTGTAAGATCACCAATCTTATACTGACTTTGCAAAACCAGATATAATTTTGACTTCATATAATCTGAAGTTGACGAAAGAACCGGGAAAACCTGATTTATATTCAATTTATAAATGTTGCCGGTTTTTACTGCGGTACCAAGTGAAACAGCAGTCGGAGTTGCAGGGAAAATTTCAACAGGGTAAGACATCATGAAAAAACTGGCATTATCGTCAACCATCGTTACAAGTTGAGGATCAATAAAAATATTTGCATAATCCCACTGCTCTCTAAAAGTTCTGAAAGCAGTACCAAAATCAATTACTATATCATCTGGAAAGACAGAAAAATCAAACTCCAGTACAATCTGTCCCAAATCATTATAATAATATCTGTTATAGGAAAAACCAACTGTTCCCACACCTGTATAGGTTTTTGTCAGATTAGGATCTAAAGGCCATTCATTCAAAACTTCTTCACCATTATCCCATTCAAAACCGGTTTCATAAGAAGAATCCTGAGCATTTATTCTGACAGACAGACCGGAAAATACCATCATTACCGTTAACATGATAATCCAGATTTTATATACAATGTTTTTACTAATCTTAAAATTCAAATTTTTCATACTTTACCCCTTCACACTACTCCATGCTAATTATACATTTTTACTGATTTTTTTTCAATTTGGTTAAAAATATGAAAAATATATATTCCTGCTTTTGTATATTGTATAATAAAACATATGAAAAGTCTGAAGTATTCCTGTAAAACAGGTTTTCCTTCAGACTTTTACTTTTCTTTATTATCAGCTGTCAGCTTCTGACAGTCTCTTCTATTTTCTTGTTGTTTTATAACGGTATGCGGTTACACCGGCCAGTGCCGCCAGTGAAAGCAGCATCACACCAATCCAAAGTCCGATATTAAAGTCATCTCCGGTAAACGGAACTTTATCCAGATGGGTGTTGGTCACATTGAACCCCTTAATACTGATCCTGTACTCGGCAATCGCATCTTCAGTAATCGTATATTCAATCAGCTTGCCGTTGGCATACTTCGGATAGACTCCGAAATCCCATGACCAGACTCCTCCAATGTCACTTACATCCATTGAATCAATCTCTACACCGTTTCTGTACAGTCTGACTGTAATGACAGCAGGTCTGACCCCTCTGGCATCATCATCGTCAACCCAGGTCGCACTTCCCGCAATACTCACCGTCTCAGGGGTGCGGCTGTTGGTCACTGTCAGAGTCTCCTGATTGTAGCTTTCCGTATAGCCTTCAGGTACCGCTGTCTCCAGCAGCGTGTAGCTTACTTCACTGCCCTGATAGAAGGCCGGAAGATTTCTGAAGGTATGGCTTTCATCAGCCTTTGATGTCAGCTTCACCAGTCCGTCAGCATCCATCTGAAGCTTTGATGCTGAGGCGTTTCTCAGCACGCTCCATGCGACTTCCGTTCCTTCCACCGTCGCCACCAGCTTCAGTGTCACAGCTGTTCGCTTGCCGTCCTGGTTGTCACTGTCATTCCAGACCACGCTCACTGTCCTTTCAACTGTCTCAGGTGTATGGGTCTTGGTTACTGTCAGAGTGCTCTGATTTAAGCTTTCCGTATAGCCGGCTATCACTGTCGTGTCAAGAACGCTGTAGGTTACCTTTTTGCCCATATAATAAACCGGCAGATTGGTAAAGGTATGGCTTTCATCAGCCTTTGATATCAGTGTCACCAGCCCGTCTTCATCCATCTGTGCTCCTGATGCTGAGGCATTTTTAAGATCAGTCCATGTGACTTCTTCACCGTCTGCTGTCGCCACCAGTTTCAGTGTCACGTTATCACGCAGACCGTCCTGGTCATTGTTGTCATCCCAGACAAGGCTTACTTTCCTGCTGGTTGTCTCCGGATTTCTGGTATTGGTTACAGTAAATCCGTCTGCCACGCTGCCGCTGACTGCCGAAGTATAGCCGTTATTAAGACTGAGTTCCTCTATTGTATAGACAATCTTTCTTCCATTGTCATACTCCGGAAGATCATCAAATGAATCACTCCAGCTGTTGGTCTCGTTCAGTGTCACTGTCTTTCCTGTATCGTTTTCGTCAGTCAGAAGTTTTACTGTCACTGTGGCAGGTCTCTTTCCGTCCTGGTTGTTACCGTCATTCCAGACTTTCTCTACTTCGACATCCACTTTGCGCAGATAAACTCCCGAATCGTTGAAGCCCGACCTGTAGCTGGCTGTCGCCATCACATCCTTTGAAGGCATCTCTATTCCCTTTATTGAGGTATACTTCATCAGACCGCTTACTCCGTCATATTCCCCGGCAGCATCCGAATCCGTATATTCGCTTCCCGCCTTCAACGGTGAGGCATAATAGTCTCCGATACGCGGCCTGACAAATCTCACTTCAAAGGTTCCCGCAGGAAGTCCCACAAACCTGTACTTTCCTTCTTCATAGTCACTGATGACTCCGGTATTTATATCCATCTGTTTTCCCAGCTGTAACGATACCGGACTGCCTCCGCACATGCAAGGCACATAGTCACCATCTGTATTTTTGTAAAGCAGCGATACCGTTCCTTCCGTAATCAGGCTTTCTGTCAGCTGGCGGATTCCGTCCTCATTGACATCATTCCACATCAGTCCTTCCAGTGTTCTCTTTATCACATAGACCGCCGAACAGACCTCGTCACTTTCCCGTGACATCGTGTTGGCGATTATTTCTCCCGCTTCCAGAGACTCGTCCGTACTCACATCAATATCCTGAACCAGAGTCTCGCCGGCATTCAGTGTCCCTACTGCCGCCAGGGCGGTAATATCTCCGCTCATTCCGCTGATTTTTCCGTCTGTCAAATTTACTGTCGCCTCACTCCAGCTGATTCCTCCGGAACTTCCGGCTATAATACCGGCTGCAGTGTAGGCTGCTGAAAGAGTCCCCTGCACGGCAACATCTGTCGTATAGAAGAATCTCCATGAAGACAGGTCACCGACATTCGACAGGGCTGTATCGACAGCCCAGCCGTCCAGCACTATCTTTTTTGCCGTATCGTCGAAGGCCGTTCCTCCGGCATCGCCGTTGTAAGGCAGAACATCCAGGATTACCGTATCTTCAAAGGCGCTGCTGCCGTTATTTGATACGTAGGCCTTCCAGCCGATTTCCCCGTCCACTTCAATAAACCTGGAATCAGGAATCTTCACCAGTGATGTGGATGAGAGTCTGGCTACCTGGAAACTTGATTCAGCATAGTTTTTATTTGCCAATAACGCTTCACGCCTGTCTTCAGTCGCGCTGATTGTTACCGTGCTTACCAGTGTCTGGTTGTTGACGACATCGTTTGGAGAACCGGGTTCCCCGATATAGGCGCTGAAGATTATCTCCGGCAGCGGACCGTTGACAACATTGACATTCTGGAAAACCCATTTTATCGTTGTCTCTCCTGTATCCGGATTAGGTACAACTACAGGTTCAATCTGCTCTCCGCCAGTAACTGTGCCACGGCGACCGGCTATCGGATTCTGAGTGTAGGTTCCGCCCAGATAGGACGAACCTGGTATATAGCGCAGTCCTTTCGGCAATACTTCCTTTATCTCGACAAAATCAGCTGTCGCACTCTGTCCGCTGAGAAGATACTGAAATGACGGCTTAAGCCGGAAGTCGACAAACCTCTGACTTGAGTCTAAATCATACACCTGCTTTTCAGATCCTCCGGCCTTCTGAGCTATTTCTTTTTTAATAGTAACCCTATAACTGGTAACATAAACCGAGATTCCACTTATGCGTCCATTACTAATCAAATTACCATCAACATCATATACAGCTTTTGTATATGGACCTGGAGAATAATCAACCCAATATGCTGCCGGATAAACAACACCATCAATATTATCATAGCGGCGCGGAATAACACCTCCGGCATCATCATAGTGCTTCTTAATCCAAATATAAGTACGCTCAACAGCCTGATAAACTTTTTTTACCTCGGCATCAGCTTTTATTCTTACAGGAACATAATGATATGCATTAGTAATAATTGCCTCCGGATTATCACTTCTGGTTTCTACCAGAATACCGACAACAATACCGTTGGCTTGAGCTTCTTCCAGTGTCTTATAGTAGACAAGGTCAGATTCAACCGCCTCATCCATTTCCGTGTCACTTTCCCAGGCTTTACCGTCCGGTTTAACAGCATATAGATAGGTCGATACCATTGATTCTCTCAAATTATTATATGGTTCACCATCAATTTCAAACCCTGTCGAATCAAACTTTAAAAGAGCATTAAACCCATAAACCGCATTTCTTTTTTCTCCATTCGGATTATAAGCGATGCCCCAGATGAGATTAAGTCTCTGCCCCAAAATAGCTCTGCTGGAAGTACACAACATTAAGTTAGAATATGTTCCTTTCATTGATAAACTTACATTTCTAATCTTTTCATCATCTTCCAATGGTAATGTTGACCTGTTGGGCTTTGTTTGGTTACTGGTACCGGTTTCATCAACCGGCAGACTTCCCGCTGATGAGTCAGCGCGTAAATTATAGTCATTTATTGTAACATTGATTGATCCCTCACCGTAGATATCTTCCAGATATTTATCATCATTGCCAAAAGGTACTATCACAAATAATTCTCCGGCACTGAAACATCCAATATTGGTAGAACGTACTCCTTCATATGAGTCATAATAAACAACACCTCTTAAAGCGTTATAAGCATTAGCATTTGGGAAAAAATTAGGGTTTATAACATATTCGTCTACTGTAAATGAGACTTTGTTGCCAGTCTGACTTCCAGTCCATACTCCACCATTCCAAACATAAAGAGATCCGTCAGAATAAGTCCCCATAGGCAGAGTCCTTACAGCAGGAGAATATGGCGCTGCATATACAGCAGCCGGATATCCTCCATATTGTTTTAAAATTCTGCCATCTAATTGGTCTTCATTACCTATATGTCCTTCATAGGTCCAGACCAGAGGTGTGTATATATCCGGCAGATCACTGACAATCGTGTTATTACTTTTCTTGTATTCAGACTTTAAATCCACATCAAAGGTAATCGGTCCTGTCGGAACAGCCACTCCCTTTAATCCGTCAGCCGGATCAAGATTATATAACTGTAAAGTGATGCCATACCCGACAAGTCTTCCATAAACAATACCGGCCGTTTTATTCATCGCCAGATCATTGCCGGTAGAAAAATCAAAGTCATCTACGCCATTTGCATGCGATGGGCTAACATCTCTTAATTGAACATTCAGCCTCAGCTCGCTTGTCACTGTTACAGCAGCATCAGGATCCGTTGCAGCATCCAGTGATTTTACTTCTACGGCTCCATGTTCAGGACAGGTTCCGTCAGTATGGTTGTGGTCCAGCCACACTTTAAACTTAGGTGCAACTGTAGTACCATAGTTCATATTTAAAACACGTAACACCGCTTCCAGTGTTCCGCTTCCAGGAAAAGCACTCGGATTAGGTGAAACAGCTACCAGATATCTTTTACCTGTCAGCACCTGGGACATTATTCCGTCTACTGTTTTAGTCTCCAGACAGTAATAGCTTTCTCCGTCGTTTTTGGCCTCCAGTTCAGCAATACTGTTAACCTTGTTGCCGACCCAGACCATTTCATTAAGTTCCCACTGGGCCTGGTCAGCCGCATACGGAAGAACAAATTCATAATACAGATAACCCTTCTCTACTCCCAGATACTCATAAGTCATAGTGGAATAGGAAAGTTCATAGGTAACCGTGTCAAAGGTTCTGACAATGCCGTTACTGTCATTTTCATCATTCCCCTGGCGGTTTTTATAACTGATGCTGTCAGGATCATCTGAAGTATCAAAAGGGGCTGTTCCGTCTGTAACCCTGTCTATTTCAAAACGGCTTACATAGGCCCAGTCACCATCCAGCGAGTCCATGATAGTTGAACCCTTGCCAAGGATAAAGGAACCGGATAAATTTCTGTTATTCATCCGCCCTTTCCGGACTGTGTTTTTATCAGTCTCTTGTGCTGTACTGGCATTGACCACACTGGTATCAGACAGCCACCGGTCAAACCGGAACTGGCAGACCAGCATTAATGCCGTCAGCATGAGAATTAATAATCTTTTCATATGTTTATTCATAAATACACCCTCATCTCTCTCCATTACAAAAAAGGTTGACCAACATACATTGATAATCTATTCTATCATTTAAGCAAAAGAAAGGCAACACTGAAAGACTGAGTGTCGATAATATAGACATAATTGAATATATAGTTGAATATATTGATATATTTGAATGTATAACTAATATTTATGTCTATATAGCATAAAACAAAGCCTTTTTTAAAGTTCTTATTTCATTAAATATAATATCATCTGCTTTTTATAATTAGATTTTTTCCTCAAATTCCTGGATAATTTCTTTTATTCTTCCAATAGTTTCCTCCATTGTTTCTCTGGCAAAGGGATTTTTCAGACCGGCACTCTTCAACAAATCAAAATAACCCTGACTGCCACCTTTCTGACATAAGGCCACATAATTTTCCCAGGCTTCTTCTCTGTTTTCTCTGCTTCTGATAAACAGTTCATAAGAGCTGATCTGAGCCAGAGCATAATCAATATAATAAAACGGATATAAGAAAATATGCTGTTTCTGCATCCAGAAGCCACCTTCTTCTAAAAACCTGTTGCCATCATAACAGCGCCAAGGAAGATAAATTTTTTCAATTTCACTCCATATTTGTCTTCTTTGCTGAGCGGTCATTTTAGGGTTTTCAAAAACCCGATGTTGAAATTCGTCGACCGCTACCATATATGGTATTGCTGTCAATGATTTACATAAATGGGTATATAAATATTTATCAGCATTTTCACCAAAAAAAGACTCCATCCAGTCATAGGCAAAATGTTCCATTGCCATAGAGTGAATTTCATTAATTTCGCTGGTCGAGCTGATACTTAACAGGTTTTTTTGATATCGGCTGGCCAGATAAATCTGAAAAGCATGTCCGGCTTCATGGGTTAAAACATCAACATCAGCACTTGTACCGTTAAAGTTGGAGAAAATAAACGGCGCTTTATAATCCGGCAGAAAAGAGCAGTAACCACCCAGATGCTTTCCTGATCTGGTTTCCAGATCAAAGAGCTGATACTCATTCATAAACCTGAAAAATTCACCGGTCTGTTGACTCATTTCATCATACATCTTCCGAGCTTTATCAACCAGTTCATCTTTATCCCCAATCGGAAGGGCATTTCCTTCAGCAAAAACCAGACTCTCATCATAAAAATGCAGAGTTTTTACACCTAAACGCTTTATTTGTTTTTCATATAATTCAAGACAGAAAGGGACTATTATATCCCTGACATTATTTCTGAAGCTTTCTACATCAAGGGCTGTATAATCATATCTTCTTTTTATCAGATATGAATACTCGATATAGTTTTTAAAGCGCAGCTTTTTAGCCATCCGGACTCTCAGTTTTACCAGTCTGTCATATGTTTCATCCAGTTTGTCAGCTATTGATTCATACATGGCAGCCCAAACGACAAACGCTTCTTTTCTTTTCTGGCGGTCAGTTGATTCCATATGTTTCAGCAATCCATAGAAGTTACATTTTTCACCTCGGAAATCTGTTGTACACAATGCGACATCTTTTGAATACTGCTGAGTCAGTCTTCCCTCTTTAATTGAATCTAAAATAATCAGTGGGCTCATCAATTTCAGTGAACGTTCAATATTTTCAGTTAAAAATGCTCCGTATTCTTCATCAAACTGCTTTCTGAAAGGACTTTTTAACAGAGTTTTTATTAAAAACAGCATTGGCAGTTGAATAACGGAACTTTTTTCATTGATATACTTCATCTCTTCATCATAAAAACTGTCTGTTTTATCCATGGTATTTCTGATTGAAGCGATAGTAACAGTTGTAATCAGGTTTGAGGCAGTTTCTACAAACTGATTATAAATCTCTTTAAACTGCTGATAATTCTTTACTTTTCTAATTTTTCTTTTAAAATCTTTTAACTGCTTTTTTATTTCATTGAAGTCAGGTCGTACATACTTTAAATCACTGAATTTCTGCATTTTTATTACCCCTCTTTCCTGTAACATTAAAATATCATGTACATTTCACAATTAAAAAAGAACCTGGAATAATCCAGGCCTATCTTAAAAATTATTCTTAATATATTTGACGGCACTATTGGCGGCGATTGCTCCATCACCAGTCGCTGTTACTACCTGTCGCAATTCTTTATCAATAACATCTCCAGCTCCAAAAATCCCTTCCACTGCCGTAGACATATCAGATTTAGCAATAATATAACCACGATCATTGAGGATAGATTTATCTAAAAATGATGTCGCCGGGTCAGCTCCGATATATGGAAAAATACCTGAACACATCAGCGGGGTAATTTCACCGGTATCAACATGTTTAATGTTCAAACCCACAATATTGTTGTCTTCAATAATCAGACTTTCCGGCAGGTGTTTATAAATGACATTTATCTTTTCATGCTTCAATACTTCCTCAACAATTTTTGGTTCAGCTCTAAACTGATCTCTTCTGATGACGATATTTACTTTTTCTACCAGTGAAGTAATAAACAGAGCTTCTTCTAAAGCGCTGTTTCCGCCACCAATAACAGTTACCACTTTATCGCGATAGAAAGCTCCATCACAGACTGCACAGTAAGAAATTCCTCTGCCGGTAAAACTGTCAGCTCTATCAACATCTAATGGTCTTTCTTTAGTACCTGTGGCTACAATAACTGCTTTAGCAGTGAACTCTTTCCCATTATCTAAAACGACCTTTTTCATTTTACCTTCATTTTCAACTTTTACTACTGAACCAAAATCCATTTTAGCTCCAAAAGCTAAACCGTGATTCATAAATGACATCGCCAAATCTACTCCCGAACTGCTTTCAACTCCGGTATAATTTTCAATCTTATAGGTTTTAACCAGTTTTCCTCCCGGGCTTTCCTGTTCCAGAAGCAGAACCTTCATATTTGCACGGGAAGCATAAATTGCTGCTGTCAGACCGGCAGGGCCGGCGCCAATAATAATTATTTCAAATTGACTGTCCATGAACGCTCCTCCTTCAAAATATCAATAATCTCAATCATATCATCAATTATAACATTAGGTTCAGCATCAATCAGGTTTTGAAGTAACAGTCTGTTGGATGTAAATCCAATCGAATAGACTCCGGCATTTTTAGCACAGGCAATATCAATCACACTGTCGCCGACATAAATGGCATTGGTAAAATAACCGTTTAATGCTTTTATTGCTTTAATAAGAGTTTCTCTGTCAGGTTTAGGATTTTTAACCTGGTCAACTCCAATTATCACTTCAAAATAATCATCTAAACCCGCAACTTCCAGTCCTAAACGACAGGTGTCAGTCACCTTGCCGGAAGCTACGGCTATATTATAGTCATTTTCCTTCAGATATTTCAGTAACTTTGTTACATTGGGCATCGGCTTTACCAAATCCTGGTGAATTTCTCTGTTATGTTTCTGATAGGTTTTAATCATCTCTTCAATTGTTTCTTCCTCGGCCTGAGGGCAGTATTTTTCAAAGGTCTCTTTTAATGTCGGACCTAAAAATGAGGCATAGTCTTCATCTGTCAGTTTCAAATCAGGCTGAAAGATTTCAAAAGTATGTTTAAATGAAGCGAAAATTGCCGGAGCAGTGTCTAAAAGAGTCCCATCTAAATCAAAGATAATAACCGGTTTTTTACTGTAAATTTTCTTTCTGAACAATCCTGAAAGCCCGGCAATGCCAATAACCATAAAAACAACTGAAACAATCATAGCCATTTTAAAGTTCCCCAGCATCAGAGAATCTGATCTTTGAGTTTCAATCCAGAACCTGATTACTCCATACCAACCCAGATAACCAAACACTCCATCACCGCGATAGGTCTTTGAATATTTACGGTATATCTTAATCAGGATAAATCCCAATAAACATAACATCGACTCATAAAAGAACATCGGCTGGCGATATTCATAATTAATATACATTCCGCTTTTCAAAAAAGACAGAATTCCATTAAAGTAACTTTCATCAACAATATTGCCATAGGCTTCCTGATTGAAAAAATTACCCCATCTGCCTATTGACTGGGCAATAAGCACATTCGGGAATATTATATCCAGCAAGTGCAGAAATTGAGCACTGTTTCTTTTGCTGTGAAAATAAATAAATATCGCTCCGGCTATTAAACCTCCCTGTATTGCCAGACCTCCATCCCAGATTCTGATAATTGAAACAGGATCACTGAAATAACCGTTAAAATCATAAAAAGCACAATACCAGAGTCTGGCTCCCAGAATTCCGGCTATCATTACTCCAATAAAGGTGTCATCTAAAAAATCACTTGAATATCCTGCCTTTGTGGCTTCTCTGACTGACAGATAATAACCTAAAAGAGCACCGGTTAAAATACATATTGCATACCACCTGATTTCTAAAGAACCAATTCTTAAAAAGATGGCCATTGTTGGAAAAAACTGCATTTCACTCACTCCTTGTTTTTGTTGATCAGTTCAACAACTCTTTCATCCAATATTTTAGAAAAATCATAACCTTTTCCTTTTAAAATAAAGTTATTAACTGCTGCCTCAATAATGACCGCAATCGATCTTCCCTCTGATACTGGAATTGTAATTTTCGGAATATTAATTCCAAATATGGTAAATACCTCATCATTCAGATTCAGACGGTCATACTCAGTATTTTTATCCCATCTGTCCAAATGAATAACATAATCTATTCTGGTCTTTTCAGTAGTAGCGGCGGCACCAAACATCATCGCGATGTCAATAATACCGACTCCTCTAAGTTCCAGTAAATTCTTTAAAACAGCTGGAGCTTCGCCAGTGATATGGTTATGAACTCTATAAACATCAACCCGGTCATCTGCTACCAGAATATGTCCCTTTTTAACCAGTTCCAGAGCAATTTCACTTTTACCGATACCGCTGGCACCGGTAATTAAAACTCCCCGGCCATAAACCTGAAGCAGCACCCCATGAACTGAATCAACCTGAGTAAAGAATTCTTCCAAATAAGCAACGATTTCCATTATCAGTGAAGAAGTCGGGGCATAGGAAGTGAAAATAGGGAAATTTTTACTTACCGCAATTTCCATCAGAATTTCAGGGCAGGGCAAGTCTCTGGAAATCAGAATCATCGGTGATTCATCGTTAGTCAGATGTTCGAAAACATCTCTTTGATTTTCTTCACTCATCTGGGCGATATATGACATTTCAGTTTCACCCAGCATAATAATTCGGCTGTAATCACGCTCAGGGAAGAAACCTGCCAGCTCTAATCCCGGTCTGTTGACATTGGCATCATGAATCAGACGATCCAGGGAAGAATCATCTCCACAAATCTGACGATAGCCAAAATAATTCCATAAATCTCTGACTTTTACTTTTTTCATCTTCTTTCCTCCAAAATTTTCTTCAAATACTGTCCGGTATAACTTTCTTTTACTTCCGCAACCTGCCGAATCGTTCCACAGGCCACCACATTTCCTCCATCATCACCGCCGTCAGGTCCTAAATCAATGATATAATCAGCGTTTTTTATTACATCCAAATTATGCTCAATAACCATAACTGTATCGCCATTATCTACAATTCTCTGCAGTACTTTTAATAATTTATCAACATCATAACTGTGTAAGCCAGTTGTCGGCTCATCAAGAATGAACAGTGTTTTTCCTGTTGCTCTTTTTTGCAGTTCACTGGCCAGTTTTACTCTTTGAGCCTCTCCTCCGGAAATAGTTGTGGCCGACTGTCCCAGTTTGATATAACCCAATCCGACATCATATAGAGCCTGCAGTTTATTTTTAATTTTATAAACCGGACCGAAAAATTCCAGAGCATCCTCAACCGTCATCTGCAAAACATCATAAATATTCTTTCCCTTATAGTATACCTGTAATGTTTCTTCATTGTATCTTCGTCCGTTGCAGACATCACAGACTACATAAACATCCGGCAGAAAATTCATACTGATTCTTCTTACTCCATCTCCCCAGCAAAAATCACATCTTCCTCCCGGCACATTAAATGAAAACCTCGATTTACTGTAACCTCTCAATTTGGCCTCAGGAGTAAGAGCAAACAAATCCCTGATATCATCAAAAACGCTGGTATATGTAGCAGGATTGCTTCTGGGAGTTCTGCCAATAGGATTCTGGTCTATTTCAATAATCTTGTCAATATTTTCCAGACCCAGTATCTTTTCTGCTTTTCCGGGTCTTATTCTGACATTTCCTAAATAATGCCTGACACTTTTTCCTATTACTTCATTAACCAGGGTGCTTTTACCCGAACCGGAAACACCAGTAACACAGACAAAGGTTCCTAAGGGAATTTTAACGTCAATATCTTTCAGATTATTTTCGGAAGCCTTTTTTACTGTCAAAAATAAACCGTTTCCTTCTCTGACTTTTTCAGGAATTTCAATTATTCTCTTTTTGGCCAAATACTGACCGGTAATACTTTCATTGCAGTTGATTATTTCAGCAGCCGGTCCGTTATAGACAATTTCACCACCATGCACTCCCGCCAGAGGACCGACATCAACGATCCAGTCGCATTCTCTCATGGTTTCTTCATCATGTTCAACTACAATTAATGTATTGCCCAAATCACGCATGTTTTTCAATGTTTTAATCAGCTTGGCATTATCTTTCTGATGTAAACCGATAGAAGGTTCATCCAATACGTATAATACTCCGGTTAATCTTGAACCAATCTGAGTCGCCAGACGAATTCTTTGAGCTTCTCCGCCTGACAGAGTTCCAGCCATTCTGTCCAGAGTCAGATATTCTAAACCCACGTCTTTTAAAAAATTCAGGCGATTATTTATTTCTTTTAAAACATTTTCAGCTATAGTTCTCTGAGTTTCAGTTAACTGTAAATCTTTAATAAAATCAATCAGCTGCTTAATACTCATTTCCGTCCATTCTATAATATTTTTCCCACCTATTTTGACCGACAAGGCAATTTCATTTAATCTTTTTCCCCTGCAGGTGGAACACTCCAGCTCCGACATATAGGTAGCATAAAGGTCTTTGGCAAAAGCACTGGTAGTTTCAACAAATCTTCTTTCAATTAATGTTACAACCCCTTCAACATACTCTGTTGTTGTTCTTGTTATTCCGCCTCTGGAAGTAATTGAATAACTTATCGGTTCTTTTGAACCATATAAAATAATATCCATTTCTTTTTTTGAAAAGTCTTTTAATGGTTTATTCTGGTCAATATTATAGTAGTCTAATAGTACTTTGAAATTTTTCCATTCCAGATTTTCTGAATTGACTATTCTCCGATAATATCTGATTCCTCCCTGATTGATACTCAACTCTTTATCAGGAATCAGAATATCAATATCAACTTTCTGCTTGAAACCCAGACCATTACAGTCAGGACAGGCTCCCAGCGGCGAGTTGAAAGAAAAAAGTCTCGGTTCAAGCTTAGGAACACTGAAACCGCAATACTTACAGGCATAATGATTGGAAAAAAGAAACTCGTTATCAGTACTTTTAACCAGTACCAGACCATCAGATATCGATAAAGCTGTTTCAATTGAATCAAAAATTCTTGATCTGTTTTCTTCTCTTTTAACCATCCTGTCAATTACAACATTGATATCATGTTTAAAGTTCTTATCTAAAACAATCTCATCTTCCAGAAGTTTAATTTCACCATTTACTTCAGCTCTGATAAAACCGTCTTTCAGAAGTTTAGCCAGCAAATCTTTATGCGTTCCTTTTTTCTGTTTGACAACCGGAGCCATAATGGTAATTCTTGCACCTTCTTCTAAAGCCATCACCGAATTAAGCATTTCATTAATTGTCTGTGAAGTAATAGGTTCATTATGCACAGGACAGTATGGAACACCTATTCTGGCAAACAGCAGACGCAGAAAATCATAAATTTCAGTACTGGTACCGACTGTACTTCTGGGATTGTTACTTGTCGATTTCTGGTCAATGGCGATAGCTGGCGATAAACCTTCAATGGACTCCACATTCGGTTTATCTACTCCACCCAAAAACTGTCTGGCATAGGTAGACAGTGACTCAATATATCTTCTTTGTCCCTCCGCATAAATAGTATCGAAAGCTAAAGAAGTTTTCCCTGAGCCCGACAGGCCCGTCATAACAATGAACTTATTTCTGGGTATATCCAAAGTTACTCCCTTGAGATTATTTTCTTTAGCTGAAACAATTGAAATAAAGTCTTTCATAATTACCTCTTTTACACCTTTCTATTTTATCATAAATGGAAATTAATATATAATGTAGATAGTAAAAATGTTATAATATCTTAAATGGGAGGTATACCATGGCTAGAAATAGAAGACGTGACGGTGGTCCAGGCTCAATAATTGCATTCATTATCTTTATAAGTATATTTTCAGGTCTGGCTGAACTTGTTTTAGGAGGCGCTTTAGGTTTGCTTGGTTTTTTCTTTGAGATACTTTTTCCTTTACTGATATTTGCAGGATTTCTAATTGCTCCTTTTATCTTTATCACAATAGGTATCAAACTGATTGTTGATGCCTTTAAAAAAAGAAGAGGTATCAGCACTTCCAAAGATGTGGCTGGCGCAACTGTTCCTACAGTTTCACATAGAAAGCTGTTAAAGAAAATTGAAAAATTCTTTAAAAAGAATAAGCAGCTTAACATTGACGAAGAAACCTATCTGGTTTTAACGGATAACGAAAATATCTCTTTAGATACCATTGATATCTACATGCGTGAAGAATATATCGGTACATTGAAAGATTATTTTAATGCCTACCCAAATTCATTCAATTCACTGTCAAATCTAATTAACAAATATCTCAACACAAAGAATATTAACGAAACTCAGGTTGTTGAAGAAATTAAGAAGGAAGTATTTAAAACATTTGAAAAAGACTGTGCTTACTATATTAAAGAATTATCACAGCTTAAAGACGGTATAGAAAACCAGCAGGTTACCAAAGGTTTGGAAGAAACTGTTCACCATCTGCAGTCAATTAAGAAAATTGAAGATGAGTTTACCGAAAGTAAATCCAAGACTGTCAAACTTTATCAATATTATCTGCCAATGCTGACCGACATCGTCAACAACTACAAGCGTCTGTCAGTGAATGTCAATAATACCGCTGATTTCAAAAACAGTGAAGATCGTCTGCTTAAAACTACAGTTTTGATCAATGGTGCTTTGAGCACTATATCAGGCTCTCTGGTTGAAGACTACTATACCGAATTAAATGTTGATATGCGCACGCTGGAATCTATCTTGAAAAAAGATGGACTGGTTGACGAATTACAGAATCAGGAGGGATAAACTATGAGTGAAAAACCTTGGAGTGAATCATTAGATGAAATGCTGGATAAATTAAACAATGGCGACTTTGTTGATCAAAGTCTTTATGAATTTGAGAAAACTATTAATGACAGTGTTTTAGGAACCCAAAAGAAAACTGCACAGAGAAGTAATGTCTACTCAACAACCAACTACAGAACTGTCGTACCTCATATTGACAGATCTGTCGAAAATGCCAAATACAGTTCCAGATATTTACATATTGTCAACTGTTTAGAAAATATTGTTTACCATAAATATCCTGACAGTAAAAAAGAAGGATACCAGAAAGCGATAAATTATTATCTGGAAGAAATTAAAAAGCATCAGGATTCTCTGAAAACCTTTGATCAGCAGGTCAATATCGATATGGCCGATTATAAAAACAAAGTAAGAACATCAAATACTGATGACTATTTAAGAGGATATTATGATGCTCTTTTGATGGTAAAAAAGATTTTAAACAATTCAAGAATGGCAAAACTTGCTGAACTGGCAAATAAGGTTGGTAGATAATTATGTCAAAAAAGAAAACAGAAAGAGAACTGCTGTATGAGAAAGTCTTAGGGAAAGATGCACCAAAAAGAACATTAACCGAATCTGATATACAGATATTGAAACATAATCCCTTTACCAATGAACCTTTGAGTGAAGAACTGGAAAGATTAAAAGAAAACAGCGAAAAAATCAAACAGCAGACTGAAACATTGATGGATCAGATTTACAGTGTTGATTTTGGAGTGGATATTGATTCTTTAAAACAATCGATTAAAGATGATTTTGGCAATGAATTTCCTATTGAACAGGTAAGTACCATTAATATTGTCGAAAACCAGACAGAATTAAATTCCAAGTTTGAATATATAGAAAACAAATTAAATACAGTTGTCAAAAAACAGAATGACTATATATCTTCATTATGTCGCGCTTTTAAAAGACCATTTATTATGGGCCAGCAGTTGAGCGGTCTGAATGCCGGCATTCTGATTACTGGAGAAAATTATACCGGAAGACACAGTTCAGTTGAGCAAATAGGTAAACTGCTGCTGGAAAGCGGTATCTTATCTAATGGCAAAGTTTTCACTATAGATTTGTTAAAGTATGGCAGTAAAGAAGATGAAAATAACTTTATTATTGACTTATACGGTGCCATAAATAACAGCCAGATTATCGTCTTTGATAACATTGATTCTATCAGTCCCTCATATTTGGGTTTTATTGAAGAAATTCTGGTTGAAGGTAAATTATCACTGAATAAACGCTATATTTTAAATAATAAACAATTAGTTGAAGCTACTTCTTCACTGGTTAAAAATACTGTTTCCGAATTAAACTTTAAAGGCAAATATTTAATCTTTATTACCACACTGAAAACAAGTAAACTTTTAAATGTTGTCGGTTCAAGATTTATCAATACAATTTCAGATTCTTTATACACTAACAGACTGTCTAAAAACGATATCATTGATATCTATCCGGCAAAACTGGACAGTTTCAGGTTGAAATGTTTAACTAACCTGAATATCAATATTGATTGTGATGACAGTCTGATTGATTACATTAAAGATCAGTACAGTTCAGATAATGTCAAGTTCTTAATTGATTTTTTCGATAAAGTTTACGGCGGTCTGTCTGAATATAAGCTGTCAGAAAAAATAACTGAGAATGTTGATGTCAGATTACAATATAAAGAAAAAGAATTGTTTATCAACGACAAACCGCTACAGCAGTACCTGCCAAAAGTAGTTGATAATGCTATAGAGGAAGTTAAGAAAGAACTTGACAACATAGTCGGTTTAACTACTATCAAAGAATATATCCTGTCACTGCAGGACTTCTACGCCGCTCAGAAACTCAGGCAGAAGGAAGGCCTTTCAACTACTGAAGTCAGTAAACATATGATTTTCACCGGTAATCCCGGTACAGGAAAAACAACTATCGCCAGACTTCTGGCAAAATATCTTAAGGCTATTGGTGTTTTAAGTAACGGACAGCTGATTGAAGTCAGCAGAAATGATCTGGTAGGAAAATACGTCGGACATACCGCACCACTGACGATGCAGGTTATCAAATCAGCAATGGGAGGCATCCTTTTTATCGATGAAGCTTACTCGTTATATCGCGGCACTAATGATTCCTTTGGCCTAGAGTGTATCGATACACTGGTAAAAGCAATGGAAGATAATCGCGATGACATTATCGTTATTCTGGCCGGTTATACCAGAGAGATGCAGGATTTTCTGGAATCTAACTCCGGATTAAAATCAAGGTTCCCCAATCAGATTGAATTTCCGGACTATACCGGACAGGAATTGTATGACATTGCTATGATTAATGCTAAAAACAAAGGTTACAAAGTCGCTGATGAAGTAACTGTACCGTTAACTGAATACTTTGCCAGAGTTCAGGAAAACGATTCAGTAAGAAGTGGCAATGGCCGTTTATCCAGAAATGTTATTGAAGAGGCCATTAGATATCAGTCTAGCAGAATTCTCAACGACAATACTGCCCAGATAGATTTATTAACTCTAGAAGATTTCAAACCAATTATCAAAAAGGAAGTTTAGGCTTCCTTTTTTCAATTCATTATCCAGACTATTGTTTTACCTTAAATTTATAATCTTTTTACTTGCAGGATACCTGCTTATCATTTAATTTATTAAACTATTTCCACAGTTATGTTATAATTAAGAAGATGAATATTACAAGATGGAGGATTTAAAATATGGATCAAGAAAAAATCGTCTTAACTTTAGACCCAAAAGATGAACACGCTCAAGTAGAAGCTGCTGTCGATACAATAAAAAAAGAAGATGTCGTTCCGGCAAAGCTTGACTTATCAACCCTATCTGAAGAAGAAATTCAGATGGTAAATGAATTTGCAGAAAAAATCGATATTACTGATACTGATGTCATCATGAGTTATGGTGCTAATTCTCAAAAGAAAATCTCTACTTTTTCAACGACTACCTTAGAAAATATCAGGACTAAGGACTTAGGTCAGATTGGCAATATGATTTCTGATCTGGTCGTTGAATTAAAAGACTTTGATGCTGAAGGAGAATCTAAAGGATTGAAAGCACTTTTTCGAAAAGGAAAAAATAAAATAGCCGCATTAAAAGCCAATTATGACAAAGTTGATGTTAATGTCAATAAAATTTGCACTTTGTTAGAGGAACATCAGATTACCTTGTTGAAAGATATTGCTGTTTTAGATGAACTGCACGACAAAAATGAAATAAATAAAAAAGAATTAACAATGTATATCATTGCCGGTCAAAAGAAACTGGAACATGCAGTTAATGTGGAACTTCCTAAATTAAAAGCTATTGCAGAAGAAACCGGTCTAGTAGAAGATGCTCAAAAAGCTAATGACTATGCTCAGCTGATTAATCGTTTTGAAAAGAAGATTCATGACCTGGAAATGACCAGAATGATTTCTGTTCAAATGTCACCTCAAATCAGACTGATTCAGAACAATGACACACTGATGGCAGAAAAAATTCAATCTACCTTAGTCAATACCATTCCATTATGGAGATCACAAATGGTCATTGCTCTTGGCCTTTCGCATGCTAAAGAAGCGATTGATGCTGAAGCTGCAGTCGATAAGATGACAAATGAACTGCTGAAGAAAAATGCTGAAGCATTAAAACAGGGTACAATTGAAACTGCTGAAGCAAGTGAAAGAAGTATTGTTGAAATCGAAACATTACAATATACTAATAAGTCTTTAATCGAAACATTAGACGAAGTATTAAGAATTCAGACCGAAGGCAGAGAAAGAAGAAATGCTGCTGAAATTGAATTAAGAAAATTAGAAAACGAATTAAAGAACAAGTTATTGGAAATCAAAAAGGAAAACTGATAAATGACTCCTGTTCTGATTGCCTTTGGTTCAGTTGCCTGTATTTATCTGTACGTCAGATATAAAAGAAGCAAATCATTTAAACGTGTCAACCATACCTATGACGGTGATGTCTATAAGAAATATCATAAACGTAAACCTTTTGGACGGAACAGAAGACACCTGGTAAGGCCGGATGATGATTTTATAAAATATAAACCTCAAAGTATCATCATGGAGAATCCTAAAAAATCTAAAAAAGATTTCTGAAGATGTCAATAATATCCTCGCTGAGGCTATAGAATCAAAGATAAACAATTAAAAAACTCAAGATCATAAGTGAACTTGAGTTTTCTTATTGATATTTATATTATTTTATTTTTTCACTGCCAGATTTCCTAGAATAACTGCACCTGACTCAATACTTATTGAACCAGTAGTTATATTCCCTTCAATTACACTGTTATTGGCAATTTTAAGATCATTGGAAGCTTCAATATTACCTTTAACATTAGCATTTATATAAGCATTTTTTGCTTTGATATTACCAATTATTTCCGAACCGGTGACTGATAAATTTGTTCGGCAATTAATATCACCATTGATTTTTGAACCATTTTCAGCTGTCAGCTGTTCAGCATTAACCAGACCGTTAACAATACCATAAATTTCAGCACTGCCGGCTACATCAACCAATCCGTTGACGTAACCCATAATTTCAATATTGCCACCACAAATTATTTTACTGTTTTCTTTACCTTCAATAACAGTAGAAGAACCGATAACAGTGAGTTCATCATCATTACTGGAAACTTTTTTATCTCTGCTTTGAAATGGAGATTCAAAGTCTACTGATTTTAATAAATCTTTTTCATTCATAAATATAGTTCTCCTTACAAATTATCTTTTGATTGTCACAGTTGCATTCAACACTGCTCCACTGGCAACAGAAATACTTCCGGTAACTATTCTGCCGGTTATTGATGCTGTTGAAGTAATCTTCAACTCATTTGAAATCTCCAGGTCACCTTCAATATGTGAATTGATATAAGCATTTTTAGCCACTACATTTCCGGTTATATTACTTTCGCTGACTGCTTTAACATCCGCTTTACAGATAATATTACCTAATACTTTGGCACCATTTTCCAGTGTAACATCATTGGCCTGAATATCACCTTCAACTGTTCCATAAATATCGGCACTTCCATTTACCGAAACATTTCCTTTAACCTGTCCTTTTACTCTGATATTTCCACCACAGGTAATATTTGAATCAATAGTCGTTGAAGAACCAATAACAGTATATTCTCCATCACTTTCTTCTATTTTTATCGGATTAGCAAAATAAGAAACGCTCTTTTTATCATCCTTAAACGGACTTTCAAACTCTATGCTTTCAAATAAAGGCACATCTACCTCTTTTACCGCATCTATACTTTCAATGTTTTCTAAGATTTCATCTAAATCCTGGGCATTTCTATTATTTTCACTCATATAACAATTCTCCTATTTTCTGTAATAATTATAAATTAATAAAGACAATTAATCAATTTGACTCTTCAGGTAAGAGTAAATAAAATTATCTATCTGACCATCCATAACCTTCTCAACATTTGTCTCTTCATAATCTGTGCGGTGATCTTTAACTAAAGTATAAGGACAGAAGATATAGCTTCTAATCTGTGAACCCCATTCAATACGCTTCTGATCACCCTTTATGGCTGCCAGTTTAGCCTGCTGATCTTCAATATGTTTCTGATACAACTTACTTTTAAGCATATTGATGGCTCTTTCTTTATTTTGAAGCTGGCTTCTTTCGGATTGGCAGGTAGTAACGATACCGGTAGGTATATGAGTGATTCTAACAGCTGAGTCAGTTTTATTAACATGCTGTCCACCTGCCCCGGAAGCTCGATGAGTATCAATTTCTAAATCTTCAGGTTTGATATCGATAACAATATCATCATCAAATTCAGGCATGACATCGACACTGGCAAAGGATGTATGCCTTCTGCCTCCTGAATCAAAGGGAGAAATTCTGACCAGCCGGTGAACTCCTTTTTCACCTTTCAGATAACCATAGGCTAAAGGACCTTCAACCAGCATACTGCAGGATTTCAGACCTGCTTCATCACCATCAAGATAATCCAGTACTGTAACTTTATATCCTTTCAAAGCACAGTATCTGGTATACATACGATACAGCATTTCAGCCCAGTCCTGTGACTCTGTTCCTCCTGCTCCCGGATGAAGTTCAACAATTGCATTATGTCTGTCATATGGTTGTGATAATAATACCGTTATTTCAAACTGCTGATACTTTTGCTGAATTTCCTCAAATTCCTGCTGAAGAAGCAGCTGTATTTCTTCATCTTCATCATCCTTTAAAGAATTCAGTACTTCTTCAGTCTCTTCAATTGCAGATAACAGTACCTGCATATTTTCCAGCATATCTTTTAAAGAATTGACTTCATCAATCAGATTCTGGGCTTTTTTTCGATCTGACCAGAAGTTTTCTTCCAGCATCAGCTTTTCTATTTCATCAATTCTCTTTTTCTTGCTATCCTGGTCAAAGAGACTCCTTTAAGGCTTTTACATTGGCAGATATTATTGCCAGTTGTTGTCTGATTTCATATAGTTCCATAATTATCTTTGTCTCCTTCCATATTCAATACGGCAACTTAAACAGAAATTTACGACTTCTTTAGAAATGTTATCCATCATTGTCTCAAACATCTCATACCCTTCCTGAGTATAGGCTTTCAGCGGATTATCCTGAGCATATGAGCGCAAATGAATACCATCTCTTAATTTACTCATTAAATCAATGTGATCAATCCATTTAGCATCGATAATCTTTAAGACAATTACCTTTTCAAGTTTAATCATCTCATCTCTGATTTCTTCAATTTTATTTTCATAACTTTCCCATAAAGCATCAAATGAAGCTTTTTTTATATCTTCAATATCATTTAATGAAACCAGTACATCTGATACATTGGTACTTATTCCCGTCATCTTGTCAATAGATGCAGCTAAAGCTTCTTTGTTTACTGCCGGTGTTCTCTGTGAATTATCAACATAAGAATCAGTTAAATCATCAGCAAATCTTTCAAACATTGCTTCAATAATTGCATGAACATCATCATTTTCCAGAATTTCATCTCTCTGTCTGTACATTGTTTCTCTCTGCTGTCTTAAAACATCATCATATTCAAGCAGCGTTTTACGAATATCAAAGTTCATACCCTCAACTCTTTTTTGTGCTGACTCAATTGCTTTGGTAACTACCTTTGATTCAATAGGAATGTCACCTAACTGATCAAACATTCCGCTGATTCTTTCACTGCCGAAACGGACCATCAACTCATCTTCTAATGATACAAAGAACTTGGAACATCCAGGGTCACCCTGTCTGCCGCTTCGTCCACGCAACTGGTTATCAATACGTCTTGATTCATGTCTTTCCGAACCTAAAACAGCCAAGCCGCCCATTTCTATGACTCCAGGACCCAGCTTAATATCAGTTCCACGTCCGGCCATGTTGGTAGCAATCGTTACCGAACCTCTTAAACCGGCTTTAGCAATAATATCCGCTTCCCTTTTATGATTTTTGGCATTTAATACTTCATGCCTGATTCTTCTTTGAGAAAACATTTTACTTAGAAATTCCGATACATCAACCGATATAGTGCCAACCAGTACAGGCTGACCGTTGGCATTTCTTTCAATGACCTCTTTTGTCAAAGCTTCATATTTGGCTTTTTTAGTCCCATAAACAGCATCCGGATAATCGATTCTGATAATATCTCTATTGGTTGGAATTTCATAGACTCTCATATTGTAAATTGACAGAAACTCTTCTTCTTCCGTTTTAGCAGTACCGGTCATACCGCACAGTTTATTGTATAATCTAAAAAAGTTCTGATAGGTAATGGTGGCCAAAGTTGAAGTTTCTCTTTTGATTGGAACATTTTCTTTCGCTTCAATAGCCTGATGTAAACCATCAGAGAAAACTCTTCCTTCCATTATACGGCCGGTAAATTCATCGACAATATGTACCTGTCTGTCTCTGACCAGATATTCGACTTCATTACTCATTGTATAGTTGGCTTTTAAAGCCTGATTGATATGGTGAACCAGTGCTGTATGTTCAGGCTGATACAGGTTAGAAACCTTAAAATAGTTTTCTGCTCTTTCTACACCTTCTTCAGTCAGCATAATACTTTTTGATTGAACATCAATAGTATAGTGTTCATCTTCAGTCAGCCTTTTAACAAACTTGTCTGCCTGCTGATAAAGGTTGGCAGTATCTTTTTTCCCGCCGGAAATAATCAGCGGTGTTCTTGATTCGTCAATTAAAATTGAGTCAACTTCATCAACCAGAGCCATATTCAGACCTCTTAAAACTCTGTCTTCAACTTTAGTGACCATATTATCTCTTAAATAATCAAAACCAAGTTCACTGTTGGTTGTATAGGTTATATCACATTCGTAAGCGGCCTTCTTTTGTGACTGATTTAAACCATGTCTGTTTAAACCGACTGTTAGACCCAAAAAACGGTGAATCTGTCCCATCCACTGCGAGTCTCTTTCTGCCAGGTATTCATTGACTGTGACAACATGAACACCCTGGCCAGCCAAAGCATTTAAGTATACCGGAAAAATACTGGTCAGGGTTTTACCTTCACCAGTTTTCATTTCAGCTATATCACCCTGATGTAAAACAACACCACCCATCAACTGAACCTTATAGGCATATTCTCCGATTACTCTTTTTGCTGCCTCACGAACAGTGGCATAGGCTTCAGGTAAAATATCATCCAGTGTTTCGCCATCAGTTAATCTTTTCTTAAATTTTGTTGTATTTTCTTTCAGCTGGTCATCAGATAAAGAAGCCATATAATCTGCCAATTCTTCAATCGGTTCCACTTTCTTTTCCAATGCAGCTGTAGCTCTTTTGCTAAGATTAAATAGTCTGCTGATAATATTTGACATTCAACATACCTCCTACCCTTTTAATTGTATCACATATCTTAACCCAGTAAATTATAAATAATTCTTTATAATCCTGACATTTTTACTATTTTCAATCTTTTATCCGAGATAAAAGTACTGCTGTAGCAGACACATAAAACTTTTAAGTCCAGGCAATGTTCTTTGAGAAGTCTGTAAGCCGCTTTGATGCTGGAACCGGTTGTAATTACGTCATCCACCAGCAGTATCTTTTTGCCTTTTAATAATTCCTTATTTTTTAAATGAATAATTTTACCTATCTGCTGA
The DNA here is from genome assembly GCA_050950925.1 of Erysipelotrichaceae bacterium. Lineage (GTDB taxonomy): Bacteria > Bacillota_I > Bacilli_A > Erysipelotrichales > Erysipelotrichaceae > UBA1783. The sequence goes on along the minus strand of JBMNIN010000002.1, from coordinate 118,103 downwards.
CGATCTTTAATATCCAGATTTTTCTGACTGATATCTTTGCTTTTATATAGGACATCAATTACTTCCATATTTAAAATATCAACCATATTTTCCATATGATTAAATCCTCTCTTCAATATGCTTTCCCGGGAACTGCACATTACCACCAGACTATAGCCATAATATTTTTTTCTGAGATATTTTACATAAGGATATAAAAACAGGGGAAAAAGAGCTTCATCATTATATTCTTTGTATTGAATCAGCAATTCTCGAACCCTTCCCGTATATAGATATAACCCTTCAATTGTAATTTCATCCAGTTTAAAAACATATTTATGCGCAAAAAGACTGCTACGACAGTAACTGCATAAGACATCATTAACATAAAACAGCTGTCTGATACTGCCATTTTCTCTAATTCCCTTCAGGCAGGACAAACAATAACAGTCAATCACTGTTCGCCCTTTTTAATCTGGCAATGCATCTGTCAATTTCCTCTGTCTTTTTACTGGTCAGAAAGTAGCAGAGACCAGAAGGGTCATTAATATCTCTTCCTGTTCTACCGGATATCTGAACCAGTGAAGCTTCATCAAAAACAATATGTTGAGCAAACATTACTATTACATTAACCCCTTTTATTGTTATCCCTCTTTCCAGCACTGTTGTACAGATGCAAAGCTGATATTTACCTGTTTTAAACTCTTCAATTATTTCTTCCTTATTGGTGGATTTGGAATTCATATAACAGCAGTTGTAATATCTTCTTAAAAGAAAATAAATAAATCTGCTCATCCTGATTGTCGGAACAAAAACCAGCAGTTTCTTTTTAAGTTTAATTAAATCATCAATTTTTTTAAAGAGAATCAGATAAAGCAGCCACTTAAACCCATAAACGACTTTGGGAATAATCAAATCATTTCCCAATGGCCTTTTAGACAGCCGCAGATAACTGAGTTCATTATTTAAAACTTTTTGCATCAACTCTTCATCAGGAGTGGCAGTAAGATAGACGACCGATTCTTTATAACTGTTTTTGGCTATCCCTTTTAAAACCTCATTGCCTTTAAAAGGAAAACCATCAGGTTCATCAATTATCAGCAGATCAAAATAATTGCGGTAACGATAAAGCTGATGAGTGGTACAGACAATCAAATCCCCCTCTATTTTACCGGTATAACCCTGGCAGACAGCGGTTACTGACAGGTTTCTGAAAACCTGCTGAAGTCTTTGTGCTATTTCCAGAACCACCTGTCTTCTGCTAATAGCAAACCCTACCTTCTTATTTTGCTTTAAAGCCTGGGAAATTGTTTCATAAACTATTTCTGTTTTCCCGGCACCACAGACCGCTTCCAGTAAAACTGATTTACCCTGTTTAACCAGTTTTGCCAGCTGACGGGAAATCTCTTTCTGTTTTTTGCTTAAATCAAAAGAAAGGAAATACTCACTGTCCACTTCCTTTAACTCATTCAATAACTCCTGTTCACTTACAAACCTGATACACTTTCGACAATAAAGACCTTTACTTCCATAATAAAAATATTGAGTCTGACTATTATTACATCTACTGCACTGCTTATCACCTCAAACAATTATTGTTCAATAATTATTTTTTCCCTAAAAAAGGATGATTCTACTCATCCTAATCAATTTCCACTATCTGATTATCTAATATCTGAAGGATATATTGTTTAGCCTGTTGTAAATTGTTTTTATTTAAAATTACCATACTTAACTCACTGCCCATAATATAACTTACCCTAAAAGCACTATAACCTGTAACAGAATAAGTAACTACAGACCAGTCAGCCATCTCATCCAGCTGCATCTGAGCCAGATGATAGATTTCATCAATACTGATATTAGTAGTAAACTTTCCATCTAAAGATTCCAGCAGTTTTCCGATTCTGGTAATTATTGAAACTGAACTCATCTTGTCAATTGTCGCTTTTAAAATTATTGCCTGATGTTTATTCCTTCCCAGATCACCAATCATATTGCCATCTTCTTTAACATAATATCTCTCCCTGCAGTATGCCAGTGCTTCCTCGCCATTGAGATGAATCAAACCCTTTTCAAAGACTTTGTTTTGTCTTTTAGCGGTGTTATCAGTATGATAGACTACACTTCTGGTTTCGAAGTAATATGGATTATTTACATCAATTCCATCAATGGCATTAATAATATCGACCAGCGAAGCAAAGTTAACCCGCAGGTAATAATTAATATCAATATCCAAAACCTCATTTAAAGTATTAATCCAGCATTTGATGCCGTTGGAAACAGTTGTAGCATGAGTCAGTTTATCCATTGTATTATTATTGCCGTTTAACGGGACGTAACTGTCTCTTGGCAAAGTAATCATGAGTATCTGTTTATTTACCGGATTAACAACTAAAACAATATTGACATCACTTCTGACTCTGGCTGAAGCTGCGACAGTAGAATAATTCCACTGGTCTACTCCGGTTAAAGCGATTATAAATGGCTTTCCGGTGATATTGCTGACAGCAGCAGTATCAGTAACAATCGTAATCTTTTGAGTACATTGGTACAACATTTTCACTTTATTGTCAAAATCAGAGAAATCATTATTGTCCTTAATAATATCAACATAATCCTGATTCAGCATAATCGCATCAACTTCTTCAGCATAAAGTTTTTCTACTGCTGAATAAATATTTTCCAGCTCAATTACTTCAATATCTGCTCCTTTTATCTCTTTATTGACAACCTTTATCGCATAGCTCTGATAATCCAAATCCAGATTCTGCTGAACGCCGATCAGTTTTCCGGCCAGATCTTCAATATTTTCAAAACCCGAATCATTTAAAACATAAACATTGATATTAAGACTGCCTTCAGAAGGAACAGAGACAAAAATTCTTTCCAGTCTGCCAAGATAATTCGGCAGAATAATAATTCCCACAATCATAATAACCGCTAAAAATGAACATAAAACACTCTGAAAAATCTTGATGCCGCTTCTAATATTCGGTATTAAGGCTATCAGGGCAAAAAAGAGCATTATTACTGCTGAAACAATGGCCAATATTATTAAATACTTTGATGGCAAAAATCTAAAACCGGCAGTCATAAAAAATAAAAAGAGCACACTGGCCAAACAAATAAAAAAAGTAAATAATGAAATCTTTCTTACCAGTTTTCTTTTCTTTCTTTTTTTAATAATTAAGGCTCTCTGTCTGGGAGTCAACTGTTTTTTTTGTGTCATAGAATCTTCTGTCCCTGCCTATTATATCACATCAGTTATATTTTAATGTATAATTATGTTAAAGGTGAAGTCCAAATGTTTAATGTTAAAGAAAAAGTTGTCAGTTTAATTGAAGTAAAAAAATCCAAATTTTATTGTATTCTTCTGCCAATCAGCAGTGATGAAGAAATTAAAGACGAACTGTCAGAAATAAAAAAAGAATATCCGTCAGCCAGGCATTACTGTTATGGAGCAGTAATTGGTGATATTACCAGAAGTAATGATGATGGTGAACCGGCTTCAACTGCCGGAAGACCAATACTGGAAACATTATTGAATCACAAACTTGATAAGGTTCTGGCAGTAGTTGTCAGATACTTTGGCGGTACCTTACTGGGAACAGCCGGACTTATAAGGGCTTACAGCCAGGCAACTGCTGAAGCGGTTAAACTGGCAACTCTGACGGTACCAACTACTGTCTATAACTATAAGGTCACTGCTGACTACAGTTTAATCAGTAATCTGGAATATCTTCTGAGCACCAGAGCCATCATTACCGGCCGGGCTTATTGTGAACAGGCTACTTACTTTTTCCAGAGCGAAGAAGATCTTTCAACAGAAATAGAAGAAATAACCAGCGGTCAGTATACTCTGGAATTTATCAGTAAAGAAATTATTCAGAAATAATCTTTCTCTATCTTCATAAGAACTTTTGTTTTTATATTTTAAAATTTTCTGTTTTTAATACTGTTTAATAATCCGCCCTGTCTGATTATTTCTTTTTGTTCTTCACTCAGGTTGTGGGTAACAATAAACTCTATGTTTTTTGTTTTATTAAATACTTTAATCTTGTCATTTAATTCAATTAAATCACTGATAACCAGCTCATCCAGCAAATCAGTCCGTTCATAGTCTTTCTTATCAGTAAACAATAACGGCAAAATAGCATTATTTACCAGGTTCTGCTCATGAATGCGCGCAAAGGATTTTGCGATAACTGCTTTAATTTCTAAATAAAGCGGTGCCAGAGCTGCAACTTCTCTTGAAGAACCCTGTCCGTAGTTTTCTCCGGCAATAATCAATCCTCCGTTATGTTTTTTACATCTGTCATAAAAATCTTTATCTAATTGAGAAAATGTAAATTCGGATATTTTTTCAATATTACTTCTATAAGGCAATACCTTACCTCCCGCCGGACTTATATGGTCAGTAGTAATATTATCTTTAACTTTAATCATTACTTTTTTACTGATATCGCTCAACGGTTTTCCTACAGGCACATCTTTAATATTAGGCCCTTTAATAACCGGTTTATTTTTGTTACAGTCAGGAAGTAATATCATTGAATCATCAATACTATATTTTTCAGGAAGACCTGTTTTTTCATACTTCACATCTGAAGCATCGCTGATATAGCCGTTAATCGCTGAAACAGCAGCCGTTTCAGGAGAAACCAGATATACTTCCGCATCCATTGTTCCACTTCGGCCACAGAAATTTCTATTAAATGTTCTTAAAGATACTCCTTTGCTTCTTGGAGATTGTCCCATTCCGATACATGGACCACATGTTGCTTCCAGCAGCCTTGCTCCAGAAGCAATTAAATCAGTCAGCGCTCCATTTTCACTCAGCATAGTTAAAACCTGTCTGGAACCAAAAGAAATTGTCAGTGAAACATCAGGATGTACCTTTTTACCTTTTAATATCCTGGCAACATTGCACAAATCCGTAAAACTGCTGTTTGTACATGAACCTATACACACCTGGTCTACTTTTACATGTTTTAAATCCTTAACAGCCATAATATTGTCTGGAGAATGAGGTGCAGCACATAATGGAACAAGTGTGTCTAAATCAATTTCAATAACTTCGTCATACGCTGCATTTTCATCCGCACTGAGCAAAATGTAATCCTTTCCTCTTTGCTGCTTCTCTAAAAACTCTTTAGTATTTTCATCAGATGGAAAAATGGAAGTAGTTGCTCCCAGTTCTGCTCCCATGTTGCTAATGGTACTTCTTTCAGGAACACTTAAAGTTTTTATACCTTCTCCACTGTATTCAAATATTTTCCCGACTCCGCCTTTAACAGTTTTAATTTCCAGCAGCTTCAGAATTATATCTTTAGCACTGACACCGTTTCTTAATTTTCCGGTCAATTTTACATTAATAACTTCCGGCAGTTTAATTGTATAGGGAATCCCGGCCATCGCACAGGCGACATCCAGGCCTCCGGCACCAAAAGAAAGAGTTCCCATTCCGCCGGCAGTTGGAGTATGTGAATCAGCACCAAGGAGTGTTTCCCCTGGAATATCAAACCTTTCCAGCTGCACCTGATGGCATATCCCGTTTCCGGCCCTGGAAAAGCGGACACCATACCGGTTTGCGACAGTCTGTAAATACTTGTGATCATCCGCATTCATAAAACCATCCTGCAATGTATTATGGTCAACATAACTTAATGCTTTAGTAACAACCCGGTCAATGCCCATTGCTTCAAGCTGCAGGTATGTCATTGTACCTGTGGCATCCTGGGTAAGTGTATTGTCAATCTTAATTTTTACAATATTGCCAGGTTTTAATTCCGCTGGTTCACTAAGGTGACTCTCAATAATTTTATAAGCCAGATTCTTCATAGTAATCTCCTTCTGATTGAAAGAATTATAGCATATTACGACCAGCTTTTAAACTCGTGGTATTGCGTAAAAAAATAACTTGGGTTAAACTTTCAGTGAGGTGCTTTTGCTATGAACAAAACAATATTAAACATTTTTGAAAAATATATTAGCGAAAACAGAATCCCTAATGAATTATACAAAAAGTACAATGTAAAAAAAGGTTTAAGAAATGAAGATGGAACCGGTGTTTTAATTGGTCTGACCAGAATAGCAGATGTCGTCGGCTATACCAGAGATAAAGAAGGTAATAAAAAAGATATACCGGGAGAATTATATTACCGGGGCATACCGTTAAAAACACTTTATGAAAAGGTCTCCGCAAGCAATCAGACCGGATATGAGGAAATCTGTTTTTTACTGCTTTTCGGCTACCTGCCGGATAAAAAAGAACTGGCAATCTTTAAAAAAGAGTTGCGAAACAATTATGACCTTCCTGAAGGTTATTTAGCTGCCAACATACTTAAAGCACCTTCTATTAATATCATGAACAAGATTCAGAGGTCTTTATTGCTGCTGTATTCATATGATGATAATCCGGATAACTGCGGTGTTGAAAATATGCTTGAACAGGGATTATCAATAATCGCCAAATTGCCGGCAATTATGGTTTATTCCTATGCTGCCAAAAGACATTTAATAAATAATCAGAGTTTGCTGATTCATCCTGTAAGACATGATTTATGTATAGCAGAAAGTATTCTTTATCTGCTTAAAGGAGAAAATAATTACAGTAAAGAAGAAGTTAAAATTTTAGATTTACTAATGATAATTCAGGCCGATCACGGAGCAGGAAATAACTCGACCTTCGCCAGTCTGGTAGTATCTTCAACTGATACAGATATTTACTCCTCTTTTACTGCGGCGGTAGGTTCTTTAAAGGGACCGAAACATGGCGGGGCCAATATTACATGTAAGCACATGATGGATGAAATAATAAAAGAAGTCGGGTTAGATGCCAGTGAAGAGGAAATTTTAAATATTATTAAAAGAATACTTAATAAAGATTTCTTTGATAAAACAGGGCTGATTTACGGACTGGGACATGCAGTATACACAATATCTGATCCTCGAAGTGTATTACTTAAAAAACAGGCAACTGCAGTTGCAGAAATATCAGATAAAATTGATCATCTGGAGTTTTATAAAAAATTTGAAGATATCGCATGTAATTATATAAAAGAGGTGAAAGGAATTAATATCTGCGCCAATGTCGATTTCTACAGTGGACTTATCTATGATATGTTAAAAATTCCGGAAGACTTGTTTACCCCTTTGTTTGTCACAAGCAGAGCTGTTGGCTGGCTGGCCCATAATATAGAAGAAAAAATAAACAGCGGCAGAATAATCAGACCGGCAGGTCAGTATGTAGGAGGTATAATTGAGTGAAATATGTAACATTATTTGAAGGAGACGGAATCGGTCCGGAAATAACTGCCAGTGTGATGCAAATATTTAATCATTTAAACCTGCCGATTATATTTGAAAAATATGACATCGGACAAACCTTGTATGAAAAAGAAGGAATACTGATATCACAAAAATCAATCGATTCAATCAGAAAAAACAAAGTCGCCCTGAAAGCTCCTGTTTCTACACCAATAGGAAAAGGCTTCCGAAGTGTAAATGTTCAATTAAGAATAATGCTTGATCTTTACGCAAATATCAGACCGGCAAAATCTTACAGGCAGATAAAATCAAGATATAGTGATATCGATTTAGTAGTATTTAGAGAAAACACAGAAGATTTATATATTGGCGAAGAAAGAAAAATCAATGATGACGAATTTATCGCCATCAAAAAAATTACAAGAAAAGCTTCCAGAAGAATTATTAAACTGGCTTTTGAATATGCGATAAAAAATAACAGGAAACAGCTAACCTGTGTACATAAGGCTAATATCCTGAAAATGACTGATGGTTTATTTCTGGAAGAATTCAACAAAATAAAAGAGGATTACCCTGCTATTATTTCCAATGATTTGATTGTCGATAATGCCTGTATGCAACTGGTTATGAGACCTGAAAACTTCGATGTACTGGTTATGCCCAATTTATACGGAGACATTATATCGGACCTTACAAGCGGTTTAATTGGCGGACTGGGACTGTTGCCGAGTGTCAATATGAATGAAGAATATGCAATTTTTGAAGCAGTCCACGGTTCAGCTTTAGATATTGCCAATAAAAATATCGCTAATCCTACCGCCTTTATTCTCAGTGCCTGTATGATGCTGGAACATCTGGGATTTAATAATGAAGCAACTCTGATTAAAAATGCAATTAATGCCACCTTTAATGATTTGGATAATTGTACAGCGGACTTGGGCGGTAAAGCATCCACATCAGAGTTTACCCGCAACATTATTTTTAACCTTGAAAAAAAATGAATATTTTATACTGAGTGGGAATAAGTCCCGATTTTTTGAAAGCCTTGATTTTACTGACTATTCTAAGGGTCCCAGTGGATTGCGATACTATTTTGATACTATGAATAGTGGCAAGCCAGTGGGAACAAAGAGACAATGAAGTCATAAAAAGACTAGTAAAAAAAACAAAACCCCTGATTTTTAGGTCAGGGGGAGCGTTTAAAACTAGTCTTTTATTATTGTATAAATGCACCAAAAAGTACATATTTATAGTTGCAAGTAGATTTAAATGAAAAACATTTACTGAAAGTATTGATGAAATTATGAATACAAATCGTAGATTAATCTTTTTATGTCATTATCAAGTGAATTATGGTCCATTATACTATTTTGATAATAAAAACATATTTTAATGTTACATGCTTAGACTTTCAAGAAATAAAAAAAATGTAAATCTTGAAAGTTTAATATATAATGTTTTCAAGATGTAAAAATAATTGCAATCTTGAAAGTGAGGTTTAATTTATGAAACTTATAGAACGCCCTCAATACTTCAATAGGTTAAAAGGACTTCAAGGAACTCCTGATATTAAGATTATTACAGGCATACGTAGATCTGGAAAATCAGAACTTATGAGAGCATTTGCCAAATATCTTAAAGAAAAAAATTCAAAAGTAAATCTCATTCAAATTGATTATGGTGATTTGAGATATGATGATTTAAAAGAATATAAAAGTCTTTTTGAATATGTTGAAAAAAAGTATAATCCGAAAACTCAAAATGTTTTAATGATTGATGAAGTTCAGCTTTGTGAAAGGTTTGAAATAGCAATTAATAGCTTTCATAATAGTAAAAAATATGATATCTACTTAACAGGTTCTAATGCTTTTTTACTAAGTTCTGATTTATCTACCTTGTTTACTGGCAGATATATAGAAATTCCGATATTTCCATTTTCATTTGAAGAATATTGTAATTATTTTGAGATAAAGAGTGATTATTCTAGTTATTTGGAAAGTTATTTAAAAGATGGTGGATTAGCTGGTTCATATTTATACAAGAATAAGGAAGATGCTAGCGCATATATCAAAGATGTTTATACATCTTTGATTAAAAAAAATTTAATTGATAGGTATAACATTGAAGAAATTGTTCTACTAGATACATTGACTGAATTTTTAATGGATAATATATCAAACCTTACTAGTGCTAATAATATTGCTAATATGTTAAATAATAACAAGGTGAAAACTAACCACGTGACAATAGGTAATTATTTAAAATATTTATGTAATGCTTTTATGTTTTATAAAGTAAAAAGATATGACATTAGAGGAAAAAAATACTTGGAATTAAATGATAAGTATTATTTATCAGACTTATCTTTTCGTTATTCAATACTAGGTGTAAGAAATATGGATTATGGGAGAGCCTATGAAAATATAGTGGCTATAGAATTGCTAAGAAGAGGATATGATATTTATGTAGGTAAACTCTATCAGAAAGAAATAGATTTTGTAGCTATGAAAACTGATGAAAAAATATACATTCAAGTAGCGGATGATATAAGTAGAGAGCAAACATTGGAAAGAGAACTTTCTCCCTTATTTTCTATAAAGGATGCCTATCCTAAAATACTATTGGCAAATACAAAACACCCTATGTCAATAATGGAGGGGATAAAAGTATTTGACATAGCTAGGTGGTTGTTAAAAGATGAGAGCTAGTTTATTGGAACCGGGACTAGAACGGGTAAAATAATCTGAAAATAAGCCAAAACAATGCGGACAGAACGGATGTGAACTACTTAAAAGGCTGAAATATCAAGCTTTTTCATCCGTTTAACTTTTACCAGTGAAGAGTGAAAGTAGTAGCAAGTAGCTTAGAAATTATATTTGATAATGAACTTTTATGAGGATTATAGTTGCTTCGACGGCAGAAAACCTTTTTTTTCGGAAAATTCATTTATATTATACCTATAACTTACGACGCTTGCGTCTCAAGTTTTAGGTGAAGCATGATTAAGAGAGATTTTATTTAAATCGGATTATTCGTTCCATGTGGAATGAAGAGGTAAAAGTAATTACCAGTATCCGAAGATGTGGTAAATCAGTTTTGTTGTTTGATTTATTCTATGAATATTTGTTGGCAAACGGAGTGAATGAAAACCAGATTATAAAATAGAACTCGACCAGAGGCGCTTTTATCAATACAAAAATCCTGTCGCACTTTGTGATTATGTGGAGTCTATAGTAAAAAACCGTGCTGACAAGGAGTTTTATTTATTGATGAAGTTCAATTTACAATTCCGTATATTGTCGATTCGTTTCTTGTAAATGTGGCTAAGCGCTATGATGTCAAGTGAAAGAAGTATTTAAAAAATCCTAACAAGTATTATTACACAGATCTCGGTCTCAGAAACGCAAGGCTGAATTATAGGCAATATGACCCTGAGCACATTATGGAGAATACCATATAAAATGAGTTGATTCGACGTAGGTATTCGATAGATGTCGATGTAGTTAGTGACAGAAGAAAAGGTCAAAATCTCCAAAAAGAGATTGATTTCATTGTAAATAACGGAGATAAAAAAATATAAATTCAATCAGCATATAGAATGGATACGCCTGATAAATTAAAATCTGAGCTTTCATCACTTATGCTCACAAAGGATTTTTTAAGAAAATTGCAGTTAGAATGGACATCCCTCATAATCTTTTTGATGAAAACGGGATATTTCATTGCAATCTGATAGATTTTTTATTGGGGAGGGTCGAACTGTTTTAAAAATTTGAATTGATCACACAATTTGTGGCGAATTCGGTAGATGCTAAATTGATACTATTCTTCAAAAAAAGTGAATAGAAGAAAGCAAAAATGGATAAGTAGTAACAAAATGGGCTATTAAAAACTCTATAAGTAGTTACTTGAAGCTTAAAGTAAGGCAGTGCAGATAGCATAAAAACAAATCAATAAAAAACCGTGAAAACAAATTAAGCATTCAAAGTTATAAAAAGAAGCATTTTCGCTTCTTTTTATTGTCTTTCAGGGGTTTCCCTATATTCCTCTAAACTTAAGTATTCTTTGAAAATTTGAAACAATTCTATTTTTTCAACGAAACTGTTTTTAATAATCTCTGTTATTTTACAGCATCAATAATTGCTTTAAATGAATCAACTTTCAGTGAAGCTCCGCCAATCAGAGCGCCATCAATATCTTTTTCAGCCATGTAATCAGCAATATTGTCCGGTTTAACACTTCCGCCATATTGAATTCTGACACTTTCTGCGACTTCTTCACCATACATCTTTTTAACCTGGTCTCTGACAATGGCACAGGTATCCTGAGCGATTTCCTTTGTAGCACTTTTACCTGTTCCAATAGCCCAGATTGGTTCATAAGCAATGACCATCTTAGCTACATCTTTGCCGCTGACACCATCCAGTCCGGCAGCAATCTGTCCTCTGACCCAGTTTTCTGTTTCATTAGCTTCAAATGTTTCCAGTGATTCGCCACAACACATAATCGGTGTCATTCCTGCTGCAATAAGTCTTTTAACTTTTCTATTTACAGTTTCATCAGTCTCCCCAAACATTTCTCTTCTTTCCGAGTGACCGACAATACACCATTTCAAGCCGATTTCTTCCAGCATTACAACAGATACTTCACCAGTATAGGCGCCGCTATCTTCAAAATGACAGTTTTCAGCGGCAATAATCAGATTCTTTGCATTTTTTATTGAATCCTGTAAAGCCAAGTAGGAAGTTGCAACACCAAAATCAGCACTGTCAACTCCATCAAGATAAGGATCAACTGCTGAAATAAAATCAACAGCTTCAGCAATAGTCTTATTCATCTTCCAGTTTCCAACAATAATAGGTTTTCTCATTTTATCCCCCTTTTTTCAGATTTCATTTATTACATCTACGCCAGGCAGTCCGTTACCTTCTAAAAATTCCAATGAAGCTCCTCCACCGGTAGAAACATGACTTACCCTGTCAGCATAACCCAGCTGTTTAATAGCAGCAGCACTGTCACCACCACCGATAATTGTTGTTCCATCTGTTTCAGTTAAAGCTTCAGCAATAGCATTTGTACCCTTAGCCAGCAGTGGATTTTCGAATACTCCCATAGGACCATTCCAGACAACAGTTTTTGCTTTTCTAACTTCCTGAGCAAACAACTCAGCTGTTTTTTCTCCAATATCCAATCCTTGCATGTCAGCAGGAATAGCATCTGCTGCCACAGTTTTAATTTCGATTTCAGCATCAATAGGATTAGGGAAACTATCAGCTACAACAGTATCAACTGGAAGCAACAGTTTCTTTCCTGATTTTTCAGCCTTTTTTATCATTTCACCACAATATTCAACCTGTTGTAAATCTACCAGCGATTCTCCTACTTCCAGACCTTTGGCTTTCAGGAAAGTGTAAGCCATTCCCCCGCCAATGATCAGAGTATCACATTTTTCCAGCAGGTTATCGATAACTTTTAATTTATCAGCAACTTTTGCGCCACCTAAAATAGCTACAAAAGGTCTGATTGGATGCTCAACTGCATTACCTAAAAATTTCAATTCTTTTTCAATTAAAAACCCAACTGCATTTGGTAACAGTCCGGCTACACCTACTGTTGAAGCATGCGCTCTATGTACTGAACCAAAAGCATCTGAAACATATAAATCAGCCAGTGATGCCCAATATGCTGCCAGTTCAGGGTCATTTTTACTTTCACCTTTTTCATAACGGGTATTCTGCATAAGTACTATGTTACCTTCAGTTAACTCATTGATTGCTGTTTCAAGTTTTTCTCCTTTAGTTGCATCAACAAAGGTAACTTTGGCATCTGGTAAATATTCCTGTAATTTAGCTGCTACTGGAGCCATATTGTTTTTAGCCATATCGCTGGCTGTTTTTTCCGGATCTTTATGGTCAACTTTACCCAGATGAGAAAATAAAATAACCTTAGCTCCTTTTTCTAATAAATAATTAATTGTCGGTAAAGCAGCCACAATACGAGTGTCATCAGTAATGACTCCCTGTGATTGAGGTACGTTGAAGTCAACTCTGACCAGGACCTTTTTACCTTTAACATCTAAATCTCTAACTGTACGTTTAGACATAAAAAACCTCCTTTTAGATACAATAGAATTATAACATTTTTTACAGGTATTTAAAAACTCTTTGTGAAACTTTTGTGAAACTATTTACATTATTTCCAGCAACTTGCTGACATCTTCTTTTTCCGTTGCCCAGCAGGTTGCCAGTCGAATTACAGTGTGGTTTTCATCATATTTTTCCCAGAAGGAAACAACGGCTTTTTCTTGCAGTTTTTTTAATTTCTCATTATCTATAATTATAAAAATCTGATTCGTTTTATTCTCAATAAAAAACCTGTATCCTTTTTCTTTTAAACCTTTTCTTAAACCTTCTGCCATTTCAATAGCCTTTTTACTGATTTTCAAATATAAATCAGCAGTAAACAAGGCTTCAAACTGGACCCCCAGCAGTCTTCCTTTTGAAAGTAATGCCCCATGTTTTTTAATTAGAGTAGTAAAACAGACAGGAACATTGTTTTTGGTAAAGACCACAGCTTCTCCACATAAGGCACCTACCTTTGTTGCACCAATATAGAAAACATCACAGTTATCAGCGATATCCTTTAAAGTCATATCGCTATCCTGAGCCATTATTCCATAACCCAGTCTGGCTCCATCAATGTATAAAGGAATCCGATACTTTTTACATACATTATGTAAAGAAAACAGTTCTTCCTTATAATAAATGGTCCCATACTCGGTAGGAAATGAGATATACACCATTCCCGGATAAACCATATGCGAATGATTTTCGTCACTGTAAAATGTCTCTAAATAATCTTTTAAATCATTACTTGTTATTTTTCCATCGACATGTCTTATTGGTAAAACTTTGTTTCCGGTAAATTCAATTGCTCCGGCTTCATGAATAGCAATATGACCGCTGTCTGCTGAGATAACTCCCTGATGTTTCTGCAGCATACTGTTAATAACCACCATATTGGTTTGAGTGCCTCCGACTAAAAAGAAAATTTCCGCATCCGGATTACTGATGGCCTCTCTTATTTTTTCTTTAGCTCTGACACAGAAAATATCCTCACCATAACCATCAGCAGAAACCATATTGGTTTCAATCAGCCGCTTCAAAATTTCCGGATGAGCACCCTGACTATAATCATTAGAAAAATACAACATATAACACACCTCTTTTATTTAAGTATATATTACTATTTTTCTTTATATTTTCAAACTGTTGAAAAAACATTATAATAGATAAAGAACCAGAAGAAATAAGGGAGGAAATGTCAATGTTAACCAATATTCAGATAGCTCAAAATTGCCAGAAGAAACATATTTTGGAAATTTCCGGAAAGCTGGATATTGCTGACAGATACATCGAACAATATGGCAACTTCAAAGCCAAAATTGATTATCGCCTGCTTGAAGATTTAAAAAATAAAAAAGATGGTAAACTGATTCTGGTTACTGCCATTACCCCTACAGCTGCCGGTGAAGGTAAAACCACTACCACCATCGGTTTGGCTGATGCTCTGACAAAATTGGGCAAAAGAACAATTCTGACTTTAAGAGAACCGTCCTTAGGACCGGTCTTCGGTATTAAGGGTGGAGCTGCCGGAGGAGGTTATGCTCAGGTAGTTCCAATGGAAGATATCAACCTGCATTTTACCGGTGATCTGCATGCTGTTTCAGCAGCCAATAATCTTTTGGCAGCCATGATAGACAATCATATCCAGCAGGGAAATCATTTAAATATTGATCCCCGGAAAATCAGCTGGAAAAGAGCTGTTGATATAAATGACCGTCAGTTAAGAAAAATTGTCTGCGGTTTAGGCGGCAGAAGTGATGGTACGCCAAGAGAAGATGGTTTTGATATCACAGCGGCCAGTGAAATTATGGCGATACTCTGTTTAAGTAAAAGTATTTCTGATTTAAAACAGAGACTTGGTAATATTACCATCGGTTATACCTATGATAATATTCCTGTCAAAGCTGAAGAACTTAAAGTTCACGGAGCAATGGCTGCCCTTTTGAAAGATGCCCTTAAGCCAAATCTGGTTCAAACTTTAGAAGCAACTCCTGCTTTTATTCACGGAGGACCATTTGCCAACATAGCTCATGGCTGTAACAGCATCATGGCGACAAAACTGGCCTTAAAACTGGCTGACTATACTGTTACTGAAGCCGGCTTTGGTGCAGATCTTGGTGCAGAAAAATTTCTGGACATAAAATGCCGGATTGCAGACTTAAAACCGGATGCTGCGGTTATTGTCACCACCTGCAGAGCCCTGAAAAATCATGGCGGAGCCGCTAAAGATACTCTCAATCAGGAAAATCTGCCGGCTTTAGAAAAAGGTCTGCCTAATCTTTTACAGCATATCGACAATATTCAGAAAGTCTTTAAACTTCCGGCAGTTGTCGCCATCAACAGATTTCCTTCCGATACTGAGGCGGAATTAAAACTGCTTGCAGAAAAATGCCGGCAGTTAAATATCCCTGTTGCCTTAAGTGAAGTGTTCTTTAAAGGTTCTGATGGTGGTATTGACCTGGCCAGGGAAGTAATACGATTGGCTGAAAATGAAAATAAGTTTGAATTTGCTTATGATTTAAGTGATTCAATTTATGATAAATTAAATAAAATAGCCACCAGGATTTATCATGCTGATAAAGTAGAACTTACCACTTCTGCTTTCAAGCAGCTGCAGCAGCTTGAAAACATGGGTTTTTCAAACCTTCCTGTCTGCATAGCTAAAACCCAGTATTCTTTTTCTGATGACCCTAAAAAACTTGCCGTTCCAAAAGACTTTGTTATCACAGTAAGAGAATTGAAAGTTTCTTCAGGAGCAGGATTTATTGTCGCTTTAACCGGTGATATTATGACTATGCCCGGTCTGCCAAAAGTTCCGTCAGCGGAAAACATTGATATTGATAATGAAGGTATCATTACCGGATTGTTTTAAGAGGTGAGAATATGTATAAACAGACAATTGAACAGTTTACAGCTGATTTATCTAGCAAAAATCCTGTCCCCGGAGGTGGAGGAGCCTGTGCTTTAGCGGGTGCCTTAGCTTCTTCTTTAGGCAGTATGACAGCCTCTTTAACAATTGGTAAAAAAAGATACCAGGATGTTGAAGAAGAAGTAAAAGCACTAAACCGCAAATCAGAGGTATTACGGATAAAACTTTTAACCGATATCAATTTAGATGCTGAAAGCTTCTTACCTCTTTCAAAAGCCTGGTCTATGGATAAAAATAATCCCGATAGGGAAAAGATAATGGAACAATGCCTGATTACTGCCAGTGAAGGACCGTTAACTATTTTAAAGGATATCTGTCAGGTTATTGAACTGCTGGAAAGATATGCTCTGACAGTTTCTAAAACAGCTATATCTGATATTGCTACAGCAGCAATGCTGGCTTATGGTGCTTTATATGGTTGCAGTATCAATGTCAAGGTTAATACAAGGTTGCTGAAAGACAGAGCCTTTGCATCAGAGAAAAACAGACAGGTTGATGAACTGGTTGATAAATATGCTCCAACAGCCCAAAAAATTTTTGATGATATTAACAGGGAGATGATTTAATGGCTAACATTTTATACGGTAAAGCGGTAAGTGACAGCATCAGTAAAAAAACAAAATATATTGTTGACAGACTGAAAAAACAGGGCAGGGAAGTTACCCTGGCTGTTATCAGAGTCGGAAAAAATGCTGATGATGTTTCCTATGAAAAAGCAGCTGTAAAAAAATGCCGACAGTTGAATATCAATATCAGAACCATTATTTTAGAAGAAGATATTGAATATAATGCTTTTTATCAGATTCTGGATTCTCTGAACAATAATAATGATGTTGATGGAATTTTGATGTTGCGGCCTTTACCAAAACACCTGGATAATGAAAAAGCCAGAAACTATATCAATTCAGCTAAAGACATTGATGGAGGCAGTGATATCGCTCTATCTTCCTTATTCAGTAACAGTAGCATATACTTTGCACCCTGTACTGCTCAGGCTGTTATTGAAATGTTGAAATACTACAATATTCCTTTAATTGGTAAAAAGGCTGTTGTTATTGGCAGAAGCCTGATTGTTGGAATGCCCGTCAGTATGTTACTTTTAAAAGAAGACTGTACTGTTACTATCTGTCATTCCAAAAGCAAAAATATCCAGGCATTAACAAAACAGGCTGATATTGTGATAGCCTGCAGCGGACAGATGGAATCATTAAATAAAGATTACTTTACCGGCAATCAGACGGTTATTGACGTCGGCATCAGTTATAATCATAAAAAAAGAAAACTGTGTGGAGATGTTCTTTTTGAGGAAGCACTGGAAATTGTAGAAAATATTTCACCTGTTTTAAAAGGAGTAGGTTTAGTCACTATTGCTGTATTATTAAACAATCTGGCTGTTTCAGCTGAAAGAAAGTTGTGATATGATATTTACATCACAAGGAGAACTATGACAACCAGAAGATTAACTACTATTTCAATGTTAATTGCTATTAAAGTAATTTTATCAATATTGACTCCAGTCAGACTTCTAAACTTCAAATTCACTTTTGAAGCTTTTCCTGTTTTGGCTGCTGGCCTTCTTTTTGGCAGATTTGAAGGATTTATGGTCGGATTTATTGGCAGTTTTTTATATCAGATATTATTTTCAGGATATGGCTTTACCGCTACTACTATCTTATGGATTTTACCACATGCGCTAAGTGGTTTTGCTGTAGGTTGTCTTGCTGAAAAGAAAAAAGATAATATGAATTTCAAAACAATTTCTCTGATAGCTGTTTTTTCAGCTCTTTTGGTTACCACATTAAATACTATAGCCTTATTTATTGATGCTAAAATATATGGCTACTATTCCAGTTTTTTAGTATTCGGTTCAATTCCTTTAAAGGTTTTCACAGGAATAATACTAGCAGTTATTTATGCCATATTACTGCCAAAAACAATAGAACTGATAAAAAAATCAGCAGGTAAGCAATAAAAAAGTTAGTAAAGAAAGGTTTTAAAAATGGACTACAGAACAGAAATAAAAGGTATGATTATACTTCTCTTCATTTTTTTAATTCTGATGTTGATTCTGCTTTTGGCAGGAGGTTATTTTCTGCTAAAATATTTACTTTAAAAGAAAATACACATGCAGAACTTTCAATAACTTCCACAGTTAAAATAACAGAAAATAAAAAGAGTTTTTTGGGCTCTTTTTTTCTGAGTCAAAACCATAAAAATTGGCTTTTAAAGGTTTTACATTTTTGGCACTCTATCAGCAATATAAACGCATCTTAAAATTACAATATTCATCTGTATCTCTCCATCATTATGTTTTTAATAATCTGCATTTGTAAAATATTATTTTTAATACCGCCTGTAAAACAAATGATTTTTCATTATCACTTTCAGTCATCATTTCCTCTGTATTGTTTCAGATAAATCTGAAGTGTAATTATATCAGCCGGATTTACTCCGGAAATTCTCGATGCCTGACCAATAGTTAAAGGTCTGACCGCTAACAGTTTTTCTTTGGCTTCAATTGATAAATTGATTATCCGGTTATAATCCAGATTATATGGCAGCGGCTGTTTTTCCAATCTGACCAGATTAGCTGCTTCTCTTCTTGTTTTAGAAATATATCCTTCGAATTTGATTTCAATATCCAGCTGTCTGGCTATTTTTTCATCTATTTCTATATCATGCAACTGACAAATCACTTTTGTTTCAATACCTGGTCTTTTAATCAAATCATAACAGTTACTCTGATTTTTATTTTCTCCATATCCTTTTTCTGATAAATAATCTGCCAGCTTCCGGCTGCAGTCAACTTTTGTTTCAATTAATAGCTGCTTAAAATGTTCCAGCTGATTTACTTTTAAAATTAACTTCTGATATCTTTCTTCACTAATTAAACCGGCTTTATAACCATACTCTGTGAGTCTTTGATCAGCATTGTCATGTCTTAATAAAAGCCGATATTCAGCCCTGCCGGTTAACAGACGATATGGTTCTTTAGTTCCCTTGGTAACTAAATCATCAATCATAACTCCAATATAGGCTTCATCTCTTCTCAGTATCAGCGGTTTTTGATTTTTAAGTTTGTTAACTGCATTAATACCGGCTATCAGTCCCTGGCCGGCAGCTTCCTCATAACCTGAAGTTCCATTAATCTGACCGGCACAAAACAGATTTTCAACCAGTTTTGTTTCCAAAGACGGCAGCAGATGTAACGGGTCTATAGCATCATATTCAATTGCATAGGCATATTTATCAACCACATGATTTTTAAAACCTGGCAGAGAATACAGCATTTTATCCTGCACATCATAAGGCATGCTGGTGGAAAAACCCTGAACATAGGTTGTATCTAAAGATAAAGATTCCGGCTCCAAAAAAATCTGATGTCTTTCCTTATCGGCAAATCTGACTATTTTATCTTCAACTGAAGGACAGTATCTGGTTCCGATTCCTTCAACAACACCGGAATACATACTTGATTTATGCAGATTTTCCCGAATTATGCGATGAGTTTCAGGTTGAGTGTAAATCAAATAACATGCTACCTGCTCTTTTAAAGGCCGAACTTTTTCTGTTTCAAAAGAAAAAGATTCACTATCAGTATTTCCAGGTTCCAGTATTGCACAGGAAAAATCAATGGAAGCCGTTTTTATTCTGGCTGGAGTTCCCGTTTTCAATCTGAGCAGTCTAAAACCAGCATTTCTTAAATTGTCAGACAGATTTTTGGTTGTTTTCTGATTATCCGGTCCCATTTCTTTAACATGGTCAGAAACCATTATTTTAGAATTCATATACGTCCCGGTAGTCAGGATAACTATTTTAGACTCCAGCAGTTCTCCTGTTTCAGTCTTTACTCCTTTTACTTTATTATTTTCGATAATAACTTCTTCAACCAGACATTCCTTTATTATCAGATTTTTCTGGTTTTTTAATACTTCCTGCATATGTTTTTTATAGGCAATTTTATCTGCCTGAATTCTTAAACTTCTGACACCGGGCCCTTTTGTCGTGTTTAACATTTTAAACTGTAATGCCGTAGCATCGGCTGTTTTGGCCATCTGACCGCCCAGAGCATCAATTTCTCTGACAACCACTCCTTTTGCCGGTCCTCCAATCGAAGGATTACATGGTAAAGAAGCAATGTAATCTTTATCCAGCGTACACAAAACAGTATTAAAACCCTGCCTGCTTACAGCCAGTGCTGCTTCACATCCGGCATGCCCTGCTCCTACTACGATTACATCAGTCATACATCTTTTCTCCTGTCCTAATAAGTATATCACATTAAAAACTATGCAATTAAAAAAGGTGAATCTACCTGGACCCACCTTCATAAATCTCAAATTGACTGACTGCTGTTATTTTAATATTCTGATAGTCAATTTCCTTTTTATCTAAAATACCAACGACGGTATCATAGGCTAACTCTCTGGTATTTGCTTCCTGAGAGATATGGGCTAAAACAATCTCTTTTGTATCTTCATTAATACATTGTGACAAAGCATAACCGCAATCCTCATTTGACAGATGACCATAATCAGATAAAATACGACTTTTTATAACTTTTGGCCTGGTTGTATTTAGCAACATTTCCGGATCATGGTTACTTTCCATTATATAATAATTGGCATTTTTAATTATTTTAATGTTTTTATCAGAAAGATATCCTGTATCTGTAACAATGACTAAAGTCTCCTGACCATCAAAGATAACATAACCTACTGTAATATCGGTATCATGTGAAAGCGGAATTGCCAGAATGTTCAGGTTTTTAACCGTAAACAGCTCAATTGGACTGATCAGATGATTTTTATTCAGTCCTGTAATTTTAAAAGGAGAATAGACATCTAAATCTTTTATTATCTTAAGATTATTCAAATGGTCACTGTGACTGTGCGTAATTAAAACTCCATCAATATCCTCACTGTCAAAACCAATCTTGTCAAAGGACTCTTTCAGATATTTTTTTGTTATTCCGCAATCAATCATGATGGTCGTATTTTTACTGCTGACAATTGTGCAGTTACCTTTTGACCCGCTGGCTAATACATAGTACTTCATTACCATCTGCCCGCCTGTTCACAAGGCAGTACCCGACAGGGATCAACAAGAACCCCATCAATATAGAAACCGATATCCAGATGAGGTCCGGTGCTACGTCCGGTACTGCCAATCTGGCCGATTATCTCTCCTCTTAATACCGTATCACCAACATTGAAATAACCTGGTGTTTTCATATGTAAATATCTGGCAACAATCCCGTTACTGTGGTTAATATAATAATAATATCCCATCGAACTGTTATAACCTTTCTGAATAATTATTCCATCAGCAGCTGCCAGAACCGGACCATAGCGGTTATATCTGTCAATAAAGTCACAACCATGATGATTGGCGTAACAATAGAAATCACAATAAATGACCGGATTTCTGACAGGCAGGGAAAAGAATACTCCTCTGTCAGTGTAGTCCTGCTGGTTATATCTGTACTGGCCAATTGTCGGTTCAACTCTTATTACAATACTGTCCTGACGATAACTGGTCAGAATTCCATTTACATAAATATCAGTATAGGTAGCATCATTATATCCCGTTGCCGGAGCAACATCCTCTACTACTTCTCCTCTTGTTACAGTCGGATCAAAGGTATAGGTGCTTGCAGTAGGATAGGTTACTTCCTGTACCAGGCGCTGCTGCTCCACAACGACAGTAAGCGGCGAAGTGAAATAAGTGATAACCAGTTTCTGACCAGGTACAATGGCCTGGTTGATATTATCCAGCTCATCATTAATAGCTAAAAGCTGTTTAGGTAATAAGCCCGCTTTAGAGGCTACACCACTTATGGTATCGTAATCAACAACTGTATAATATTCCAGTTCATAGTCCCGGCCATAACATAAATACATAAATATCTCTTCTTCATCAGCAAACAGTTCACCAATGCTGGCACCTGTTACAGTAGCTTTGATTGTCTCTTCAATATAAATGTTTTTATCCTGTGAACCGTAAGTCGTCAAATCAAGAATTTTTTCATGGTTTTCTAAAGCAATATAAGCTTTTTCATCGATAAAACAGAGTGCAAATCTTTTTAAAGCATTGGAAAACTCTTCAACAGATCTGACAAATATTGTATCGACTAATTCCTCTTCCTTAACAATTTCTATCTTTACTGCCTGAACAACCAGAAGGTTATTATTCATAATGTATGATAATATTTCATCATCTTTGTTTTCATATCTCCAGAATGACTTTTCCTTTAAGATATATACTTCATCACTGATATCAATTTCATAACCTTCAAACTTCGTTCCTGCCAGTTTTGCTTCTTCCATATCAATGGCTCTGTCGATTATTTCACCATCATATAATATTCCGATTAATTTACCCAAATGATAAACCTTGGTTACATCAACAGGCTCCAGAGAGACATATTCTATATGTTGAGCCACATATGATTTTTCCTCGGTCAGGCTGATATTGGAAATAAGTGACTGTTTTCCAATATTTGAAGGAAAAAATATGGCAATTGCAATAGCAAAAATAAGACTTACCAGTACTGAAATTATTTCTTTTTTTCTTTTCATATTAATCTTCCTCTTCTATATTGGTTCTCATCTTGGCGTAAAAACGATTTATTGGCGTCTCAAATGAAAATAATAAACTGCCTGTAGGACCATTACGATGTTTGGCGATTATCAGTTCAATTTCTCTTTCCTTTTCTTTGGACGAAGATTTATTATTTTCTTTTTCTTTGGCCTGATGTAAGAACATCACAATATCAGCATCCTGCTCAATCGCACCTGATTCTCTTAAATCAGATAAAATCGGTCTTCTTCTGTCTTTACCTTTTTCCACCGTTCTTGATAATTGCGATAAGGCAATTACAGGCACCTCCAGCTCTCTGGCCATCTGTTTTAAAGAACGTGAAATTTCACTTACTTCCAATTGACGGTTGTCTCCTTTTGAAACAGAAGGAGCAATTAATTGTAAATAGTCAATAATAATCAGATCCAGTTTCTGATTATCCTTTAATTTTCGACATTTAGCGAAGATCTCATTAACCTTAATGGTGGGTGAATCATCGATGAAAATTTTAGCTTTTTCGAGTCTGTTTTTGGCAACATCTATTCTTCCCCACTCGTCATTTTCTATACCTCTACCCTTTCTGAGTTTACTGATTTCCACGCTGCTGTTTGCTGCCATCATTCTCATTGCCAGATGGATAGCCGGCATTTCCAAAGAGAATAGTGCCACAGTGCTATCATATTTTGTAGCAGTTTCACTGGCAATATTTAAAGCAAAGGCAGTTTTACCGACCGAAGGTCTGGCAGCTATAATAATCAGATCTCCCTTTTGAAAGCCGTTGGTTATATTATCCAGAAAACCAAAACCTGAGGCAACACCTGTAAGTCCGCTTTTATCTTTTAATTCATTGATTCTTTCAATTAACTCATCAAATGTTTCTTTACTGTTTTTAAATTCTGTCGTCTTTCTATCTCTGCTGACACTTAAAATTAAACTCTCCGCCTCATTTAAAACATCTATCGGATCATGCTGTCCCTGATAGCTTCTCTGTTTTATTCTTTCTGATACTTCTATAAGCCTTCTCAGCAGAGACTTTTCTTTTAAATTCGTTATGTAGTGCCTAGAGTTAGCACTACTGATAGCCAAATCAGTTAAATGCATAATATAATCTACTCCGCCAACACTGTTTAATTCCTGAATATCCTGAAGTCTGGTAACAACCGTAGCAACATCGACAGGCTTTTCTTCATGATTTAAATCCAGCATTACCTGATATATTTTTTTATTTGCCGGTACAAAGAAATCTCCGGATACCAGATTTTCCTCAAAGGCCAGACGAAATGTTTCAGGATACAAAAATAACGAACCAAGTAAAGCTTCTTCCGTATCAACACTTGCCGGTACTTTTAAAGTCATAAATACCTCCTATAAACTAATCACTTCTACTTCGAATTTCGCAATTACATCTTTAAACAATTCAATTTTCATTTCATAGTTACCTAATCTGGTAATATTTTCACTGTCAATAAATTTTCGTTTATCTATCACAATATTAAACTGTTTTTCCAGCTCATCAGCTATTTTACCAGTATTAATACTGCCAAACAGCTTCCCGTCAGTACCGCTTTTAACTTTAAAAGTTAAAGTCAATTTTTCAAGTTTCTCTTTCAAATCCAGAGCCTGCTGCTTTTTTGCCTTACGGTCAGCAGCAATTTCGTCTTTTTGATTCTGCAATATTTCTAATGCTCTTTTAGTAGCTTCAACTGCCAGTCCGTTTTTTATTAAATAATTGCGGGCATAACCGGCAGCTACTTCTTTTATTTCATTTTTCTTTCCAACATTTTTAACATCAGTCAATAGGATTACTTTCATTGCTATTACCTCCCTGTTTATATTC
Source organism: Erysipelotrichaceae bacterium (assembly GCA_050950925.1). Taxonomy (GTDB): domain Bacteria; phylum Bacillota_I; class Bacilli_A; order Erysipelotrichales; family Erysipelotrichaceae; genus UBA1783. Next base: position 93,379 of record JBMNIN010000002.1, on the reverse strand, counting down.
TTCAATTATCAGAATCAGCTCATCCTTTAAGGCTTTCAGACTGGTATTTGTTCTTTGCAGACCGGCAGCATTAAAGTGACCTCCTCCACCCATTTTTTCCATAATAATCTGAACATTTATCACATTGTTACTTCGAGCTGAAATAGCAAAGGTATTACTGTCAATTTGAGCAATTACAAAAGCGGCCTCAATTCCTTTAATGGAACAGATATGATTGGCTCCCTTCGCCAGGGCTGTTCTTGATAAAAATCTGTCTTCTTTGTTAACCACGCTTATAGCGATATTATCTTCAACAATTTCCATATGTTTGGAAATGGTAGTTTTATCAATAAAATCCTGTATTCCCTCTTTTAACCAGTAATAGGCCAAAGAAGTATTGCTGCCACTTTTTTTAAGTGTGGCACAGGCTTCAAATGTTCTGGCGGTCGTTCTTGTTTTTAATTCATCAGTGTCTACCAGAATTCCGGCATACATAACAGTAGCTTCCAGTTCCGTTAACTCAATTACATTCTGCGAGTATTGCATTAACTCTGTTACAAGTTCAACTGTCGAAGAAGCTGCAGGTTCATTATAAATCAGCATCGCCGTGATATTTGTATCACTTTTTCTTCGATGATGATCAATGATTACTATCTTTGGAGCTGCTTCCACTAAATTCGGTGTGCTCGTCAGATCAAGACTGTGATGATCAACAGCTACAATTACTGCGTGTTCATCCATAAACGATAAGGCCTCTTCTTCGCTGATAAAAATATGATTTTCAATCAGACTCATGATGTTTTCTTCATAAATTGCCTCTGTTACAGGCTCAATATTAATATCATTAAAAACAATATAAGCTTTCTTTCCTAAAGAGAAAACAATCCGGCTGACTCCCAGGCAGGCACCAAAACTGTCTAAATCAGCATCGTTATGCGGAATTATAAAAACAGCTGAACTTTCATTAAATATTTTCTCCAGACTCTGTGACATGACTCTGGCTCTGACTTTGGAAGTCTTTTCACTGGCTTCAGAAGACTGACCAAAAAACTCAACTTCCTTACCATGCTGTTTTACCGCAACCTGATCTCCGCCTCTTGATAATACCAACTCCAGCATACTGTTTAAAGTACTGTCTAATTCATCATATGTGGTATCACCATAACTGAAAGCCATCGATGAAGTAATCGAAACTTTTAAAGTTCTGGTTGCTGCTTTAATTTCATTCAAAATCTCAAATTTACTGTTAACAATGTTTTGGAAATTTTCATAATTAATTATCATAAAGAATCTGTCACTTCTTATTCTTCTGATAATTGCCCCATGTCCAATTGCCCAGGATACTATTTTTTGACGGATATTGGTATTGATGTTGGCAATATTCTGCTCATCTTCGTTACGAATTGTTTCTTCATAATTATCCAAACTGATTAATCCTAAAACAATTTTTTCATTCTGATAAGCTTTTTTAATATTATGTATTTCAGTAATATCCTTGATGAACACTACCTGTGAACTTTCTTCTTTTATACATTCATATTTAGTATCATTCTGACCGGCAATTACCACACGATGACTGTTTCCTGAAAACAGAACAGCCATATCCGGAAAGACTTTGGTGATTTTTTCGCCAATAACCTTTATCTGACGATTTTCAAAGAAATCAGAAGCCCAGGTAACAATATAATTATCATCATAAATAATTATCCCGACCATCCCATACTCTAAAGCTTCCTTTGCTTCAGTTCCTAAAACTCTGTTTATATCAACGGTACGTTTCCTTTTGTCCAACTCCATTACTAAAAAGATATAAATCAGTAAAACAAAGTTTGCGGTAATGAAAACATAAACCAGAAAATTATAGTCAATTTTTAAAACAAATTCAAATAATAAAGCCAAGACTACTTCTATCAGTATAAGAGTCAGGGAAAAAAGTCTAAGCCTGTCTATTTTGCTCAACATATTTTTTCAACTCCTCTATTAGTGTTCTTCTAAATGGAGTAAAGATATCCAGAATACCTGCTCCAATTACAACAAAATATAAAAATATCGATAACAGTAATACTATAACCGCAAGGCCGGCTCTGCTTTTTTGACTTGGCACTCTGATAGCAATAAGAGTCGATATTAAAATATAACCAAACATGAAACAGACAATATAAGCAATAACAGTTATTGGAAATATTATATTCTTATATTGCATAACAGCCGGAAATCTTCCCATCAGAAAATTTCCCGCCAATCCGGCCAGTACTACTACTTTCAACCATAACGGAGCATAAAGCTCACTTACTGATTTCATCGGCGGAATTGTCATCTTAAGCCTTTTTAAAACAATAAAAGCAATGCTGTGAACTAAAAAGCCTTCTAAAAGTGAACTGAACACTGTTGAAATAATGATGAATGAAAATATAACGTTATCATCAAAAAATGCCAGCAGTGCTGAACGCACACCTGTATCGCCTCCAGCCATCTTTTCAATCATGACGGATAAGGCATCTTTTGTAAAATTCATTTCCGCTATTAAATCATAACCAAAAAATCGGGCAAAGACAAAATAGGATATAAACATCATAACAAGTGAAACTACCACTACTGAAGCAATCAGATAAGCAGCACTTTTACCTTTTACAAGGCCGGCTCCATAGACGGTCCCGGCAATAACAGATCCTAAAACATAAAAACTGCTGGTTGAAACAGGTCCGGAAATAATCATCGTCATAATTAACATCGCCAAATTCATGACAACAGCCCGCTTTACATCAAATTTAACGATATAAATAACTACAACAATTGGAATAATCCAAAAAAAGTACAATTCCAAACTGTTAGCCAGAAGACGATTGACATATACCAGAACACCTACCAGAGCACACAACAGTGCTCCATAAGTGATACTATTTATTCTTGATCTGTTCATTTACAATTTCTCCTACAACAAAAACATCTTTCCACATAAAGATACACAATAATTATAAAACATTATTTAAATGTTGTAAAACTTTGAAACACATCTTAAGGCAACATTTAAAAAGGCATAATAATATGCCCTGGTTAATAAAAGGAATTTAAAAATAATTCAACGTCCCATTTGTCAAAACAAATACTTATAAGTTTAGTCTTGTGAAGAAGCAGAAATCTCAGAATTTTCTTTTGCAGTTTCCCTAAACCACAGAACCAGCATTGTATAAGATAAAAAGTATATTAAATCAGAAAACAGCAAACCAATTTGACTTAAAATATAACTTAATAACATTCCATTTCTATACTCAGAAAGATACAGCAGATAATTCTGCAATCGATGGAAAATCATTAGATATAAAAACCTGAGGATAATGATCAGACTTGGAATAAACCATATCTTATCATTTGTCTCTGTTTTATCCTCTTTTGTTCTGGTGCAATTGTAATAAACAAAAACGAAAACACTTATTGAAACCAGAACTTTCAGAAGATTACTAACCGTAAAATATTGTATACATATGTAGATGTTTGTAAAAACATCCAGTCCTGAAACAGCCACAAAAGCCATTATTTTCTTTCTGATAAATAACAGAGCAGCAAATCCTATACAAACAGTAAGGTATAACAAATCTATTGAACTGATATTTATACCATAGTTAATATAAAAGAAAAATATATCATATATTTTAAAGGCTGCATTAATCAGAAATGCCACTACTCCGGCCAATGCATATAAATCTGATTTTTTATTAATTGTCATATCTGTTACCTCCACTAACAATAATTCCAATAATTGTTTTCTTTAATTCTATTATTCCGCTATTTTCAGTTCCTTAAAAACAAAAACAAACTGCTATTATTTTCGCTATCTTCCTGATTCTTTAATTAAATTATATATAATACTTACATTGAGTCAAGATTTTAATATTCAAATATTTTAATATGTTTATAAAACTTAGTTTATTTCAAATAAATTAACATTGATTAAGCTACAAAAAAAAGTGATTTTACACATATCACTTTTTTTATCAGCTAATCTACTACGTATGGTAATAAAGCCATCTGACGGGCGCGTTTGATAGCTACAGCTAACATACGCTGATACTTGGCACTTGTCCCGGATACTCTTCTTGGAATGATTTTTCCATTAGGCGAGACAAATTTTTTTAATAATTCAGTATCTTTATAGTCAATATAAGTAATGTTATTTTTAGTGAAATAACAAACTTTTCTACGACCAGGTCTATTTCTTCTAAATGCCATTATTAATTTTCCTTTCTAAAACGGCAAATCATCACTTGAAATATCTAATTTAGGACTATCTGCCACTTCTGTATAACTTTCATCCGGATAGTAATCTGTCGTGTATGATGTTGAACTATCCACTGATGCACTCTTAGGTTCTAAGAATGTGATGGTGTCGACTAATACTTCGACAACATAAACTTTTCTGCCCGGAACATTGGGATCATCATAATTTCTTGTCTGGATTTTCCCCTCAACTCCGATTTGAGAACCCTTATGCGTATACATATTTAATAATTCAGCAGTCTGATTCCATGCTACACATGGTACAAAATCTGCATCCGGTGTATTTGAAGTATCATTTTTACTTTTTCTTCTATTAACCGCTAATGCAAAATTACAGACTGATGCATCATTTGGAGTTTTACGCAAAACTGGGTCTTTGGTCAGACGACCAACTAAAATAACTCGATTAATCATTTTCTTTCACCTGCTAATCAATTTTGACAATCATATGGCGAACAACATTTGCATTGATACGACTGATACGGTCAAATTCAACAATAGCATCATTATTAGCGTTAATAGTGACTACTACATAATATCCTTTTGTCATATCTTCAATCGGATAAGCAAATTCTCTCATCCCCCATTCATCTACTTTTTCAATCGTACCATCAGCATCGGTAATGATTTTATGTAGAGTTTCAATGGTTTCCGTACGAACTGCCTCTTCAGTTGAAGCGTTAAGGATATACATAATTTCATATTTTCTCATGTTTTTTCCTCCTTCTGGTCTGGCGGCCTGTTTCCAGGCAAGAAGTAAATATAAATTTACCCGAACGCTGTTATATTTTAGCAAATTTCACCACTATTGTAAAGTCAGAATTTTCCTTTCTATAAATAATATTCCTACTATTTTATAATTCCTAGTTTTTATGCATGAAGGCTTCAATGTCCTCAATCTCTTTAATAATGTTCTTACTCAGATTTACACAGCCTTCTTCAGTAATCAGCAAATCATCTTCAATTCTGATACCGATATCTTCGTCTTCTAGATATAAACCCGGCTCATTGGTAATCACACATCCTGCTTTAAGAGGGGTGTCAATCAGAAAGACATCATGAGTCTCCAGACCCAGCATATGAGAAACATTATGATAATAGTAATCTCTTACTGTTTTACCATCATCCAGCAAACCGGCAGCTGCCAGTTCAATTTCATAAAACTTTACTACTTCCTCATTCAGTTCTCTGGTGGTTATCCCTGGTCTGGCTATAGACTCCACAAGTTTATTGGCTCTTAAAACGATATCATACAACTGTTTCTGACGATCAGTAAATTTACCGTTAACCGGAAAGGTTCTGGTAATATCAGCATTGTAATATTGATAACACGCTCCAACATCACATAAAACCAGTTCATCTGTTTTGGCATATTGATTGTTATCGCTATAATGCAGAATTGTAGCATTTTTACCAGTTGCACAGATTGATGTAAAAGCGCGGTCACACTGCTTACATTTTAAGACAAAGTCAAAGTAGGCTTCCAGTTCATTTTCCCAGACATTGGCATGAGAATATTTCATCATCGTTTCAATACCTTCCTGAGTTACATCTATTGCCTTTTTAATAAGTTCAATTTCATTTTCATCCTTAATCATTCTCATTGAACAGATTTTATCATAAATGTTGGTACAGACAACCTGAGGCTGATACTCTTTAATTCTGTTGAAAAAATCTACCGTATCATTAGGCTGATCAATTTCCTGCTTGGTTAAATCACCACATAATATAAAATCAACTTTTTTTCCATAAGGATTCAAATAACTTCCTATTGCTGACATTAGGCTGTCAAGATATCTGATATCTTTAATACCGCTTATTTCTTTGGCCTGTTTTGGTCTGATTCTTCCTCCAACCCATTTAGCCAGCAACTCGTCATAAGGTTCAATAAAGAGGATTTCCTTTGTTGTATTTTCATCTAATTTAACCAGTACCAGCACCATGTTTTCTTTATCTAACCCTGTATAGTAATAAAAAGACCTGTTTACCTGAAATGGATATTTGCCATCTCCAACACTATAAGGAGCTTTCCCGGCCATTAGCACGGTAATTGAATACTGCTCTGACATTGATAATAATTGTTCTCTTCTTTTTGCGTACATATCAGTCTCCTACTTTATATCGTCAATCGTGGTTATTTTTTCATTATGCTTTTGGGAAATAACACATTTTATCTTTGTATCACTGTATTTTTCAATAACTGAAGCTTCATCAGTTGGCAAAAAACCGTCTTCTCTGGCTTTTTTATAACAGAAGAAAAGTTCATCGGCATAAAAAGCCTGCGGTGTCTGAGCCCCGTTAAGTTTACTTCGGTCAATTGTTTTTACAATATAACCATCCCTTACTACCTTGACAGTATCAGCAATCTGCCGGCTCAGAATTGCTGCTCTTTCAAATTCCATAGTCTGTTTTAAAACATTTAAATCTTCACTCTGCAGATAACATCTGGCGCCATCATGAACCAGCACTATCTTTTCTTTTACCGCCTTTAAACCATTAAAAACCGAATCACTTCTGGTTTCACCACCCAGACAATACATCTCCTTGCCTGTTGCTCTGTTTTTGGCTAAATAATCTATTGTTTCCGGATTAGTAACCAATACTATCTGGGTACAGTCTTCATCTTCTCTAAAAGGCTGCAAAGCCTTATCAATAACAAGTGAACCATCAGACAGTTTATATAATAATTTGTTTGCTACTGAATCAAACCTCTCTGATTTACCTGCGGCAACAACTACTGCTGTATATTTCATAACGACTCCCAATTCCTATAGTTAATTTATTTTAACATAATAAGAAAGTTATATCACATATTTTTCATTTATTGTTTATACTATAGTAAAGAGGTGCTCAATATGAAGATTACAACCAAAAAAGGTGATTTTTTATTTACAGAACTGAAAAACAGAAAAATCAGAAAAGATGATAAAATAATCGTCGCTCTTGGACTGCTTGATGAAACAATTGTCAGTATTCTTGAAGCGGACAGTTATATTGATGTCCCTTATGTTAAAGAGATTGTTGCAGCATTAAGCGGTATTGCTGCTTATGTTTCCGGCTATAAGGAAGCCTTTGATTTATCTTCCCTGCTGGCCAGAATAGAAAAAGATATTGAAAACTCTCCGGATACTTTTAATTTCAACTATCCCTATAAACAGAGAGATAAAATTGCTTTAAGTAGTGCCAGAGTTCAGATTAGAGCTCTGGAAAGAGCGCTTATTGCTATAAATGAAACTGAAATTTTCTATCTGCCTTTTATCAACAGACTTTCAGACTTCTTCTTTTATTTACAGGTCAAAATGTAAATATTTTCAATCCCACTAATCAGCTTCTATATGTTAGAATATAAATACACTGTCGGAGGAATCTGTTTATGTATAGTCAAAACTTAATCAAAAAACTAAATGAAGACATCAAAAATAATTTTCCACTAATCTATCCTGTCAGGGATGGTTTTAAAATTACTCATTCAGGTGTTTCAAGACTTGTAATGTTGGATAGATACGCTCAAAAAGATATCGACCATAAAACATTATCAGTCGGAGATTTAGTTTTAACTGTGGTTAAGGAAGACCCCGTTTACCCTTCAAGAGGTATTGGCTATATAAAAGAAATGTCCGACAATTATTGTATTATTGAACTGGAAGAAGATTTTAGAGGTTCTCTGACTGATCCTGAAGAAATTGAAACCGGTTTGATTAAAAGAGAAAAAGGACTGATAGATAAACCAGTGGAAATTTACTGGGAACAGATTGCCCTGAGAGTCGGCCATGCTCTGGCAGAAGTTGAAAAAGAAGAAAATAGAACAAAATATGGTGAGATGTTTGCTCAACAGCTGACTGAGTTAAACATTATTCCTGCCGGCAGAGTCTTATATGGAGCAGGAAGCGGTACTGAAGTTACTTATTTTAACTGTTTTGTTATGCCATTTATTGATGACTCCAGAGGAGGCATCGCTACACATCGTCAGGAAGTTATGGAAATAATGTCCAGAGGAGGCGGAGTTGGAACTAACGGTTCGACTCTCCGACCTAAAAACGCCCTGGCAAAAGGTGTTGGCGGAAAGAGTTCCGGAGCTGTCAGCTGGTTAAATGATATAGCCAATCTGACCCACCTGGTAGAACAGGGAGGTTCCAGAAGAGGGGCTCAAATGATCATGCTTGCAGACTGGCATCCGGACATCATTGAGTTTATCGTCTCTAAAATGCAGAATCCCAGAGTTTTAAAGTGGCTTGCTGACAATTCCAAAGATGAACAGATTAGATATCATGCCAGTAATAAACTTAAATTTGTTCCACTTACAAATCTGCAAATTGAAATTTACGAAACTATTACCCGTGATGCCAATGCTGATATAAAACTAGTTAACCATGCTCATGAGCAGCTGTTAAATGGCGGCCATTTCGAAGTAGTCAATCAGGATTTCCTTTCCGGCGCTAATATTTCAGTAACTATTACCGATGAATTTATGGAAGCGGTAAAAAATGATAAGACTTTTGATTTACGTTTCCCTGATATAGATAATTACACACCTGAAGAAAAACAATATTACGATAATCACTGGAATGAATTTGGCGATATCCACACTTGGCCTCTTCCAATCAAAACGTATCGCACTGTCCAGGCCAGAGATATCTGGGATTTAATCTGTTTCTGTGCCACCTACTCAGCTGAACCAGGAATCTTCTTTATCGACAATGCCAATAAAATGACCAATGCTGTTGCCTACGGACAGAAAGTTGTAGCGACAAATCCTTGTGGTGAACAACCACTGGCTCCATATTCGGTCTGTAATCTGGCAGCGATAAATTTAGCTAACTTTGTTAATAAAAAAACAGGAGAAATACTGTTTGACAAACTGGCTCAAACTGTTAAAATTGCGGTCAGATTACAGGATAATGTCATTGACTCTACTCCATATTTTTTAAAACAGAATGAAATTCAGGCTTTAGGAGAAAGAAGAGTCGGTTTAGGTGTTATGGGCCTTCATGACCTGTTAATCTGGGCTGGCAAACGCTATGGCTCACCAGATGCTTTAAATACTATTGATGAAGTTTTCCATTGTATTGCTGCAAACGCTTATAAACAATCTGTTGAATTAGCTAAAGAAAAAGGCAGTTTTCCATTCTTAAAGAACAATCATCAAGCCTTCATCAATTCCGGTTATATGAAACAAATGGACGAAGATATTCGTCAGGATATTCTGAAATACGGAATAAGAAATTCACATCTGCTGACTATAGCTCCAACCGGTTCAACAGGAACTATGGTTGGTGTATCTACCGGTTTAGAACCTTACTTCTCATTCTCTTACTTCAGAAGTGGAAGACTGGGTAAGTTTATTGAAGTAAATGCTCAGATTGTTGATGATTTCTTAGAGTTGAATCCGGAATACACCAGAGAAACTCTTCCTGATTATTTTGTCAGTGCTATGGAGCTTACTCCTGAAGAACACGCTGATTCACAATGCCGAATCCAGCGCTGGATTGACTCATCAATTTCAAAAACCGTCAATGCCCCTAAAGGATACAGCGTCAGACAGGTGCAGCAGGTTTACACAAGACTGTACTATGGCGGAGCTAAAGGCGGTACTGTCTATGTTGATGGTTCAAGAGACAGTCAGGTACTGACTCTTTCAAATGAACAGGAAGCTGAAACATTCGCTCAAATGGATATCGTCAAAGACTTCGGTATTATGGTCAGTGAAGTTCAGCAGGAAGAGAAAAAGACTAACCTGAGAAGTGACAGACAGGATAGGGAAATAGGTGTTGAAGTAGGTAATATCTGTCCAATCTGTTTAGAAGGTGTTGTTGAGGAAATTGGCGGATGTAATACCTGTACCAATTGTAATGCTCAACTTAAATGCGGATTATAAGATAAAGTAAAAACAAGAATTCAATTTCTTGTTTTTTTGATAAAAATCATTGACTGCAAACATCATTTCTTTATTAAATTGACATCTAAATAATCTTCTATCAGTTCTATATATTTTATGCGTTTTACAATATTATATTTTTATGTGGTAAAACTTACTACATTATTTTATGACTGACTGTCCCCTTTTAACTGTCTGGTGTTCAATAAACTCAATTTCTTTACCATTAGTATTGATGAGAACCAAGATTGTACTCATATCATAAAACTGTGAAAGTCTTTTAATATCTACCTCAACAATCGGGTCGCCTGCTTTAACCATATCGCCCTGTTTCTTTTCCAGTACTTTAAAACCGGCTCCATTTGTTTCAACTGTATTAATGCCGATATGTACCAGAATTTCCACACCTTCCATTGTTGTAATGCCAAAAGCATGGCCTGTCGGAAATAAAGCAGACAATTCACCATTTGCCGGTGCACAGACTTTTACTTTGTTTTTATTGAATTTGAACAGAATTGATTTCCCCATCATTTCTTTAGCAAAAACTGTGTCACTGGCTGTTTTAATGTCTAACAATTCGCCATCTGCAACAGCGACAATTCCATCATCTGCTACATTTAATTCTGGTAATAATTCTTCTTTTTTCAGTAACTTATCAAAAAATCCCATCATGCTATTTCCTTTCCCTTGAAAGTAATGAATTTTCTAAACCATTTAAATAATTTTCATAATAAAAATCCAATACATAGTTTTTATATATGTCACCATATACAATTGCATATTTAAGAACTTATCGTTATAGACAATAATGCTTTTTATTTACAGCGCCATCTTTAACATCATCACCAACATATATAAATATACATGTTTTTGATAATTTATGAAACTATATTTGATAAAAACTTTCTATTACTTATCTTTACTGCTTTCTTCTGTTATCAATTCAGCACCATTGGTTTCAATCAGGCTTTTATACCAGTAGAAAGATTTTTTTCTGTATCTTTTTTTGAACCGTTGCCATCATCATCCTAATCAACATAAATAAATCCATAACGTTTACTCATTTCACTGGTGTTGCTGGAAATTAAATCAATGGGGCCCCACATTGTATAACCTAAAACTTCACAGCCGTCATCAATAGCCTTTTTTAATTCAGTCAAATGTTTTTCCAGATAATCAATACGATAATCATCTTCTACAGTACCATTTACTAATTCTTCAATGTTTGCGACCCCATTTTCCAAAATAAACAATGGCTTCTTAAAACGTTCATACATCATGTTACAGGCAATGCGTAAACCAACCGGGTCGATTTGCCAGCCCCAAGGGGTCTGAATCAGATGTTCGTTACGTAAACCGCCTAAAATATTGCCAGAAGTATATTCCTTATCAGATTCATTATGACTGCATAAAGCTGAAGCATAATAACTTATACCATTAAAATCTACAGTTCCACTTTTTAAAAGGTTTAATTCTTCTTCAGTTGTTTCGATTACAATACCATGCTTTTTGAAGTATGCTTCCGCATAATATGGGTATTCGCCATTTGACTGCACATGTGAAAACAGATAATTGATAATCTGGTTTCTCTTTTCGTTAGCCAGCACATCATCAGGATTGTGAGAATAAGGATAGGATAAGGCATAAGCAATCATACTGCCAAAAACAAAATTCTCATTAATTTCTTTTGCTTCAATAATCATTTTTGCACTGGCTACAAACTGATTATGAACTCCCTGCCAACGCTTATTTTCGTATTCTGACCCTTTTCCGGCAATAAGTCCTACCGTTTTAAATGGGGCCATAACAATAGCATTAATTTCGTTAAAAGGAATCCAATATTTTACCTTGTTTTTATAACGTTCAAACAAGACACGGGCATATTTGCAATAAATGTCAATAAGTTCTTTGTTACTCCATGAACCAAATTCTTCCCAAACCTGAATCGGAGGATCAAAATGAGCTATTGTCACAAGTGGTTCAATCTTATGCTTGAGACATTCATCGATTACTCCGTCATAATATTCAAGCGCTTTTTCATTTGGTTTCTCCTGCTTTAAATCCGGAAACACACGAGCAATCGCAATAGAAAAACGGAAAACAGAAAATCCCATTTCCGCCATCAAAGAAATATCTTCTTTGTAGGTATGATAGAAATCAATTCCCCATCGTTTTGGATAATCGCTGACTGGACCCGTTTTACCTTCCTGAATTGTTTTTTCTGTAACAATTGCCTGACCAAAATTTTTTCGCTGCTCAGGATGAATTCTTTTTATTATATCAGGAAATGTCAGCGCACGTCCGTCTTTATCAAAAGCACCTTCCGCCTGGCAGGCAGAAATAGCTCCACCCCATAAAAAATTCTTTGGAAATCCCATACTATTCTCCTTTATTTAAATACAAACGATGCCACTGAAGGCACTTTACACTGTCCTTTCACTTCATTAAGCAAGCCATCTTTATCTATCTTATAAATCTTTACGACATCTTTATCAAGTAAACCAACAATTAAATGCTCATTATCTAACAAATTAAAACCTCTCGGATCTGCACCATCCAACCAGCTGACACCAACAAATTCCGGCATACCACAGTCATCTAACCTGAAAGTTGCGATATTACCCTCTTTTGTCAGACAGCGATTAGCAACAAAGCAATACCTACTATTACCACTGACGTGAATATCTGATGGTGACATTCTGCTAATGTCTCCCATAACACTGGTATTTTTTTCATCTGAATCACATGTAGTTTTATTATATTGAGGAATAGGAAATTCCTTAATATATTCCTTCGGCATAGTAGGAATTGTTATCAGCTCTTCCAACTCGCCATTTTTATAATTAACCCTGTATACACTCATACAAGGATAATTTTCATTACAGACATATATCAGGTCAAGTACAGGATGAAAAGCAATATGACGAGGAGCTAATGCCGGTTTTGTTTTGTATTGATTTAATAATTCAAATTTACCATTTTCATCAATACGTAAAATCTCTATTTCATCAGCACCACGGTTACCACAGAAGATAAGACCTTTATTATAATAAACACTGTGCAGATGAGAAGAGGACTGCCCGCCACCATTAATCCAGTAACCATGATTTTTAAAAATAACCATGTCTGTTATTTCGCCAATTGACCCGTCACTATTAAGTCTGAAACATACAACACTGGAATCATCATAACCACGTTGCAACTCATATTTTCCCTCAGTATTTTTGATATAATGACAAGTCGTAATTGAATGAGAACCATGATTTGAGGCAAACAAAAATTTCGCATCATCACTAACTGCAACCATTGATGTTCTGGAACCATAAGAAATAGAATCATTAATTTTTTCTAAGGTGCCGTCTGTTTTAATTCTCATTGCAGTCAATCCGCCTCCAGAAGATTTGCTACCACCAAAAGTGCGGGATTCATTAGCTGCATAAACCATATTTTTATTTGGAGAAAGACAAATAATTCCTGCGTTATCCTGTTCAACAACATTCTCAATTTTCATAGAATAATCTTCATTCAACGAAATGGCATATACACCATCACCACGTCCAGAAATACTTCCCTGCTGTTTTTTACCTTTAGAAATGGACATCGGAATACCCACAGACCCTGCATAAATCATGTTTTTCATCGCTAGACCCCTTTCATTATTTAAACTTCTTACTTTAATGCATTATTAATGTTTAGCCACTTGACTAAGTGGCTAAACATAATTCTTATAATTTACGCTTTTTTCTTATCTCTTAATATAAGCATTACATAAGTAACTGCAAAATTACAGACAATTGCCGCAACAAACGAAATAGCTGCTGCCAGAACATTCCCTTCAATGCCTGCTGCTGCCGGTATTGAAAAAATCGACTGTGCAATAGGAACAGTGACCTTATAACCGGCAATACCAGTAATAGCACCTGCTATAAACATGCCTATCATTGTACTTAACATATAAGTCTTATCCTGTAAAACAATACCAAATAATGCCGGCTCTGAAATGCCAAGTATACCGGCTAATGCGCTAGAAAAACCGACAGATTTCTGTTCTGCTTTTTTGTTATACAGTGCATAAGCTAAAGCCGTACCAGCTACACCTACATTATATACCATAAAACTAGGCATTAAAATCGGGTCATAACCAAGGCTGTTAAGCATCATAACAACAATGCTAAACAAGCCTACATGTAATCCCGCCATAACTAAAAATGGCACCAGCATAGAAACAAATGCCGGAGCTAAGAATCCTACAACTCCATTAATCCAAAGTATAAAACCGGTAATAGCGGTTGTAATCAGATTTCCGACCGGACCAATGATTAAAAATGTAATTGGGACAACAATTACTAATTCCACCATAGTCACACCAAATATGTAGATAACCTTTGGAACAATTTTCTTCGCTAATTTTTCAACATACTTTAGTAGAACAACAGCTAATATGATTGGAATAACCGTTCCATTGTAACCGAAAGGTTTAATAGGTAAACTGAACATATTTACTGTACCTTCAGAAATTGCGTTTGTCATTTCCGGATATACCATAATGGCACCAATCAGAGCTCCTATATAACGATTGGTGTTAAGTTTCTCTGCTGCAGTAAAGCCAATAAATACTGGTAAAAACCAAGTGAAAGCACCTGACATTATGTTAAAAAACATATAAGTTGGAGAGTCAGCTGACAATACATTAAGTTGAGCCAATAATGAAAGAATTGCCTGAATGAACAAAGAACCCATTAATGCACCTAACCATGGGGCAATAGAACCCGTTAAAACATCCAGTACAACATCAATTACTTTAACATTTTTTACGTCACTGTAATCCTCTTTATTAAAGCTGGAAATACTATTAATCGCTTCATGTACCTTGTCAACTTCTCCAGTACCAATTATCAGCTGATATTGTCCTCCTGCTTTAACAAGGCCGGTAATACCTTTAATCGATCTGGCTTTAGCATCATCTGCTTTAGACCCGTCTTTAAGTGTAAAACGCAATCTGGTCATACAATGACCTAATGAAGCCACGTTTTCTGCTCCACCAACTGCCGCAATAATATCTTTTGCCAATTGGGAATAATCTTTTTCTGCCATAAAATTCTCCTTTCATTTTCCTTATATTAAATAGTTTTAGAACTATTATAGCCTTATCTAAATGTCTGACAGTTTTTAAAATGCAATGCTAAATAAAATTTGTCCTGCTTACTTATTTTCTGACCATATTCTTTATATAATTCTTCAGAAATTTTATCTATACATTTCATTTCTCTTTCAAAATGCTGATTCAGTGTCTTTTCAATTTCATAATTATTCATATCATCCAGTTCCTGACGCTGCAAATAACGATAAGCAAACAATTTAACATGCATCAATAATCGGGAATATTGAAACGACTCTTTATCGATGTCTTCGGGAATAAGTTCTTCAGAAGCAAGATTGATGATTTTATTCATTAAAGCTATACATTCCTTAACATTAGTGTTATCAAGTTTTTTATTTTCTTCAATCAGATGAAGAGCTATATAACCTATTTCGTTTTCATCAATATTCAGTTTAAGTCTATTATCAATAATCGGTTTGCACTGTCTAGCAAAATTATATTCTTCCGGAAAATACAACATTATATCCTGCAAAAACGGGTTTTCCATCAGAATACCCTGATTCATTCTTTCAAAAGCCATGTATAAATGATCGGCTAACGCAAAAAATAAACTTCTTTTCAGATTTTTTAAACCGGATAATTTTGCTAATTCAAAAATCTCGTTAGTTAATTCTAAAAACTGAACTGGAATATCACCTGGCGGAATAGTATAACTGTCTTCATTTCGGACATATGTACATTGTATTTTTGATTCATCAACACGTTGACCTTTTTTCCCTTTAAAACCAATTCCGGTTCCAAATACAACAATTTCTTTTCCATCAGTATCCTTTGCGATAATAGCATTATTGTTTAATATACTTGTAATTACCATATGGTTATGAAACATTACCTTCAATCCTTTCTTTTAAAAATGCAGGCACATCGAAAATAAACACTTTCGGTGTTGCCTGCATTACCAGTGACAATCCAAATTTTATATAAACTGAATTTACGAATAAATAATGACACATTTATTTCAAATTTGCAAGTAATATTAAATATACTGATTTTTAATATTAAATATACTGATTTTTAAAATTTATCATCATTTCATAGTAACAAAACCTTCTTTTATTGGTTAAAACTGTAATCTTTTAATCCTGCTCTATGTAAAGAGATTACTCCTGTCATAAATGCTCCCTGACTGACAATATTGATTCCCTGAGCCAGCCAGTTCATAAAACTTTGGCTAAAATCTCTGCTTGAGAGATAACCCATCATCAGGCTGCAGACAAATGAAACTGCAAAAAAGATAATTGTCTTCTTTTTATTGAGCCTTTCAGCCAGAATACTCAGGCAGCAGTTCATTGCTCCAAGACCAAGTACCATAGCAGTTACAAACAAAAATGTTCCACTGAATACTGCTGGAGCAGCAGCAACAATGACATCCTTTTTCTGCATTAAGGCTAAAACCAATCCGAGTCCCGCTAACATAAACCCGATAGCCTGAGTAGCAAAGAACATATCTGTTAAGGTTTTAAAATCACAAATATTGGCAGCATATAAAAGTTTATGAGTAGCTTTCAACAAACCGGCTATTGCTACATTTGTTGTCCCAGCTGCAAATAAACTGAAAGCTGTCCGAGTCATTTTATTGTACAAATCTCTATTTAGTATTACAACGCCAATTATAAAGAAAAATACCGGAATATAATCCACTAATGCCATTAGAACTGAAAAATCATTCATCTTTATTCCCTTTCAATTTTGCTTAAATGATAAATCGGAACAAACGGAAACAGAATTGGTGTCCTTTCAGCATATTTACGATATTCAGGATCATTTCCATAATTCTTTTCATGACGTTTTTCCAGTCTGTATGCTCCGTGAATCATTACAAAGACAATCAGGACATAGCCAACAGTTGACATAATCCACTGGCTTTTGACAAGTGTACCAAAACCACTGAAAAACAGTCCTGTCCAGAATATAATTTCTGAAAAATAGTTTGGGCAACGGACAATTTTATATAAACCTGTATCACAGAATCTTTTTGGATTTACCGCTTTAGCAGCTGACTTCTGTTTATCAGCAACTGTTTCACCGATAATCCCCATTGCCATCAAAATTACACCAATATAGCCCCAGATATCTCCATTGGTACCATTGGCGTAACGATATATTGCTGGAGAAGTCTGTGACATATACATCCACATTGAATACACCCACATAATCATGTTGACAAAAAATGGCATCTTTTTGGTTGAGCCTGTCGATTCCAGAGTTTTTTTATAGTGAGCATTTTTCAGTTCACGAGACAGCAAAAAATAACCTAATCTGAAGCCATAGGCCATCAATAATACACTCATTAAAATAACAACTATTGAGGCCGACCCGTTAAGCAGTCCATAAATCAGCAACCCTGCTCCAATACCCATTACCGCAAATCCGTACCCTACAGACATGAACCAGACAAACTGATAAAATCCACACAGTGTCATCAGAGCACTGATTGCCAGTAAAATCCACCATAATGGTGAAGGAAACACTTTTCCTACCATGATTTACCTCCAAAATATTCCTTAATATATTCTTTAAAACTTGCTTCTCCTGTAACATCCCTGCCAACCAGATTATTGGTTAAAGTCCATTTAGAAAACAGAATAATATCCCTTTTTCCTTCTTTTTTTATTTTAGGAAGTTTAGCCAGAATATCAAACATCCAAGGTGGTGCATATTTAATCTTTGTTTCTTTGCCGGCTGCTTCAAAACATAATTCAGCCATTTCTTCATAGGTGTAAGTTTCTTTTCCGCCGACTTCATAAATAGGATTTCCTTTATCATTCATATGTTTAATAATAAAAGCCGCAAAGTCTTCACAAGCAACAACATTTGCCTTTATTGTTCCATAACCTTTCAACAGTTGCATCTCTCCTTTATCTACATATGGCCTGAATACTTTCGCAATATCATAGAAATAACCTGTTGGGCGATAAATAACATGAGCAATACCAGATTTTCTTAACTCTTCTTCCAGCAACCATTTAGCATGCAGCATTGGAACTTTTTCAGCACCTTTTCTTTCACAGGCAATAACTGAGATATAATTAAACACTTTAACGCCTGCTCTTTTCGCTTCTTTAAGCAAATTCAGATTACCATGATAATCAATATCATAAGCTGTAAATTCTGTACTTGAAGAAGTCAAACCCATAGTTGTGATTACCAGATCAGCACCATCACATAAACCCTCTAAAGTTTCAGGTTTTGTCGCATCAATCGCTTTAAAAGTATATTTGCCCTGGAAGCCAGTATCTGTCTTTTCTTTCAGATCAGCAGCAATCACATCATAACCTTTTTTAACCAGTTGTTTTAAAATTTCAAAACCCAGGTTTCCAAAAGCTCCCGCTAAAACTATTTTCATATATTTCCTCCCCTTTTAATAATGTTCATAGATTTTTTAAATATAATCTTCAAAAAAAAGAAGATTATCGTGTACATATATTATATTTTCATACCTGACAATTGTCAAAATATTAACAAACACAAAATAAAAGAGATAATAATTTCACAAAAAAAACAAATTTATGCAAATATTTAAAATGTCTTGCAAATATTTCAGATATATCATATAATTTAATCGGAAGGAGTGATACTGATGTTTCAATGGTTAAAAGGAAACGCCTATTCAATGATTGTCACATTAAGTGATAACTATATCACTCTAAATAATTGTGCAGCCAATCGATTTTCCGACGTTAAATGGTGTTTGATTGGACTAGATCAAAATAACAGAAGACTTGCTATAAAGCCTGTCACAAAAAAAGATATTGATTTAGGTATATATCAGCCAGAAAAACTGCATAGAGTTAATCTGGGCAAAGGATATGCCAGAATTGCCAATCGAAATCTGATGAAAATATTAGAAGAATTGACAGAATATCCTTTAAGTGACAATGTTAAATATAGCGCAACATTCGATGAAAATGATATGATGTTAATAGTCGATTTGACAAGTAAGGAGGATTAGCAAATGTTAACTATGTGGATTATTGTAGCAATTGGTGCATTTTTAATTGAAATCTTTACTTTAGGGAATTTAATTTGTATCTGGTTTATATTTGGTGCTCTTGCCGGAGCACTTCTGGCATGGTTGAAATTTCAGGCAGTCTGGCAATATATTGCATTCTTTGCTGTTTCGATTGTCTCAATGTTAATCATTCGCCCATTGGCACACAATTATTTACGAGGAAACATTGTCCCAACCAATTATGATCGCTTAATTGGAAAAAAAGTAACCCTCAGCAAGGAAATTACTGCTGAAAATTGGGGTGAAGTCAATACCGATGGCACAATATGGAGTTGCATCAGCGTAGATAATCAACCTATTTCTGAAGGCACAAATGTTAAAATTGTAGCTATTGAAGGCGCAAAATTAGTTGTAAAAAGAATGGATTAAAGAAAGGACATACATTCATGGAAAAATTTATTATCTTTTTAGTATTATTCGCAATCGTTGCATCTGTACTGATATATACAGTCAGAATCGTACCACAATCAGAAGCTTATGTCGTAGAAAGACTTGGAGCCTATCATGCAACCTGGACTACTGGAGTACACTTTGTAATGCCGTTTATCGACCGTATCAGTAATAAGGTTACCTTAAAAGAAGTCGTAAAAGATTTCGAACCTCAACCGGTTATTACTAAAGATAACGTTACTATGCAGATTGATACAGTTGTATACTTTCAGATTACTGACCCTAAACTATATACCTATGGCGTAGTAGGACCAATCAACGCCATTGAAAATTTAACTTCTACCACTTTAAGAAATATTATTGGTGATCTGGAGTTAGATGACACTTTAACAAGTAGAGATATTATCAATGATGAAATGCGTACTATTCTGGATGAAGCTACTGATTCATGGGGGATTAAAGTAAGAAGAGTTGAAGTTAAAAACATCCTTCCTCCAAAAGACATTCAGGAAGCAATGGAAAAACAGATGCGTGCTGAACGTGAAAGACGTGAAGCTATTTTAAAAGCTGAAGGTGACAAACGCAGTGCAATCTTAGTAGCTGAAGGTGAAAAAGAATCAGCATTATTAAGAGCAGAAGCAAAAAAACAGGCTTTGATTGCCGAAGCAGAAGGACAAGCGGAAGCTTTATATAAAGTTTATGAAGCACAGGCAAAAAGTATTGATTTAATCAATAAATCAAACCCATCAAAAGAATACCTGGCTCTTAAATCATTAGAAGCTTATCAGAAAATGGCTGATGGTCAGGCAACTAAAATCGTTGTTCCAAACGAATTACAGGCTGTTGCATCAATGTTAACCTCAGCTAAAGAAATTGTTAAATAACTGTTGTAAAATAGGGTAGAGTGAGGGTCTTGCCCTCCCCCTCCCGTTGCACCGTACGTACGGGTCTCGTATACGGCGCTACATTAATGTAGATTCAAGTATTAACCTAGATAATACGCTAATGGGTCGACCAGTCCTGGTCGACTCTTTGTTTTACGCCCTAGTATTTCGGAGTTTAATGCAAAATTCACTACATACATGCCACATCGTCTATACCAGCCAAGTCTACTGTTTGCTACCTTGTAAATTTCCTCGTCAGTAAAGTTACAGCCTACAATTCGGTTCATTTGTTTCAGATTTAAGTATATGCGTCTTGGTATCTTCCATTGTTTAAGTATTACTACCCTAACTTTATGTCTTAACCATTGACCATACTTTTCTAAAAATCCTTTCATGTTTCCTATCTTGTAGTAGTTTATCCAGCCCTTGATTAGCCAGTTTAACTGCTTAAAACTTGAGCCTATAGTTCTTGATACAGCTTTTCTTCTGCAAAGAATTGCCCTTGTTTTATCATAAAGTCTTTTCCTTCTGTCATTAGCTGGTTTACATTTCCAATAAGCTCCATTCTTCCAATAGCTAAAGCCTAAAAAGTTGCTTTTTGTTGGTCTAGTTACCTTACTTTTTGTTGCATTTACTTTTAATCGTAGCTTCCTTTCTAGCCAGTTTGTGATGGACCTCATAACCCTGTTTGCTGCCATTTCACTTTTGACGTATATATTACAGTCGTCAGCATATCTAACAAAGTTTAGCCCTCTAGCTTCCAGTTCTTTATCAAGCTTGTCAAGGTATACATTAGATAGTATCGGTGAGAGTGGTCCTCCTTGAGGTACACCTTCATCACTTGGACTTATTAATCCGTTTTCCATTACCCCTGCTCTTAAGAACCTTCTAATCAAGCGTAGTGTTTTCGCGTCATTTATGCGTTCTCTGATTATCGAAATTAATTTATCATGGTTTACTGTATCAAAATATTTCTCAATATCTATGTCTATTACCCACTCATTACCCTCATTTAGGTATTCGAGTGACCTCTTTACAGCTTGTTGACAGTTTCTTCCTGGTCTAAAGCCATAGCTATTATCACTAAAATATTTGTCATATCCTAATGATAATATTTGTGCTACTGCTTGTTGGATTACTCTATCAACTACTGTTGGTATCCCTAGAGGTCTTGTTTTGCCTCCCGCTTTTGGTATGTAGACTCTTCTTACTGGACTTGGCTTGTATTTGCCTTCACGTATTTGAGTTTTTATCTCTTCTCTGTGTATAGCAAAATATCCATCAAGCTCGCCTACTGCCATATTATCTATTCCAGCAGCTCCTTTGTTTCGCTTAACGGATTTTATCGCTTCATCTATATTTTTATCATCCAGTATCCATTCAATTAATTCCACTTGTTGCTCCTTTATCTGTTCGTAAAGTTATCGGAAAACCTCCCCTCTACTTTCAGCCTCCACAGACTTACGTTTCTGTTTGTTGGGCTTATCCTCAATTTCGGATTATTCCGACCTTGCTTGCAGTAATTTGCAATACATTAACATTCGGCCCTTCCTTAATATTTTAAGTACTATGGCCTCAGCTGACTCCCAGGTATGAACTTTTTATCGCACGTATTTAACGCTACCCGGGCCTCCCAGGGTAAGATATAGTTCTTTCACCAGACAACCTCCGGATTTACTCGCTTGGTTTTACGTTTACCTTTTGGGCTTCAGTTTGCCTTGCAACCTTACCCACCATTTAGCCTCATATCCGGTTTCTGTTCGTAGGCTCCTTGGCTTTGATTCGTCACTTCCTTCACCTTGGCATTACTGCTTCCAGCTTGTGACCTCACTACACTTGGTGGTAAATACCCGTGACAGGACTTTCACCTGTTAGAACTATGCCATGCCTGGCACACAAGCGATTAAAAAACGGACACACCCGGTCCGTTTTTTTACACCAAAAAAGATTGCCGTTTTCTGTAAATGGCTGTTTTTTACTGTTATTTCTTCTTTATTTCAGCTGCTGACTATATAACCTGGCATAGACACCATCACTGTTTATCAGCGTTTCATGATTCCCCTGTTCAATAATCACACCCTGGTCTATTACCGCAATTTCATCAGCATTTTTGATTGTTGAAAGACGATGAGCAACAACCAGAGTTGTTCTGCCGGCACAAAGCTCATCTAATGACTGTTGAATCATTATCTCAGTAGCATTATCTAAAGCACTTGTCGCCTCATCAAGAACAAGAATCGCCGGATTTTTCAAAAATACTCTGGCAATACTTAACCTCTGCTTTTGTCCGCCAGATAATTTTACTCCTCTTTCACCAATCTGAGTATTGTAACCTTCTGGCAGGGTTTCAATATACTCATGAATATTTGCTCTTTTAGCTGCTTCAATTACTTCCTGGTCAGTAGCATCTAATCTTCCATATAAAATATTGTTTTTAATTGTATCATTAAACAGAAAGACATCCTGCTGGACGATACCAACATTTCTTCTTAAAGATTCTCTACTCACTTTTCTGATTTCTTTATCATCAATAAATATATTACCTTCCATTAATTCATAGAAACGGGGAATCAGATGACAGATAGTAGTTTTACCTCCTCCTGATGGTCCAACCAGAGCAAACTTCTGACCTGGTTGTATCGTCAGAGAAATATCTTTTAAAACTTCAGTATCTTCACTATAGCCATAACTGACATTTTCAAAAGTTATCTTCCCTTTTACATCAGTCAGTTCAATTGCATCGTCATCATCTTTTTCCACTTCAATATCCATAATTTCACAGAATCTTTCAAACCCGGTAACACCATTTTGAAACTGTTCCATAAAACCGATAAGTCTGTTGATAGGAGTAATAAATAAACTTATTGAAACAACAAAGGCGCTGTAATCAGCAAAGCTGATCTGCTCACTATATAAAAATAAACCACCGGCCACAAGAACAACAACATTGAAAACATCAATAACAAAAGCCGTAGAACTGTGATATTTAGCCATCGCTTTATACGAATCTTTTGAAGCTCTCTGAAACTCCTCATTACCTTCTTCAAACTTCTCAATTTCTTTTTCATCATTGGTGAAAGCCTTGGTAACACGCACTCCTGAAATACTCGTCTGAAGCTGTCCGCTGATTCTGCTGGTTGCAGCCCTGGTTCTTCTTCTGGCTGAAGTATAGGCTCCTCTGATTTTTGTCGCAATAAAAATAAGTATCGGAATAATTGTAAAGACAATCAGCGAAAGTGGTACATTGATAGATAATAAGTAAGCGAAAGATAAACCTAGGGTAAAAAATGAAATAATAATATTTTCCGGTCCATGATGAGCCAGCTCACAAATATCAAACAGATCACTGGTCATTCTGGTCATAATCTTTCCGGTTTCATGGTCATCAAAAAATGAAAACGGTAATAGCTGAATGTGTCTGAACAGATCAGAGCGCATATCCGCCTGCATCGAAACTCCCATCATGTGTCCATAATACTGTATAAAGTAATTTAATCCCATCTTTAACAGATATACCATTAACAGTATGATCCCAAAGATAATAATCATATCAAATTTTTTATTAGGGATTAAATCATTCAACATTTCCCTGGTAATAACGGGATAGACAATCGCTATAACTGAAACAGAGAGTGAAGCAAGCATGTCTAAAATAAAAATCATTATGTAAGGTTTATAATAACGGATAAATCTTTTTAACATAACTTACACCCTTCCTTTGGTAAACTCATAAAGTGCAATACTGACTGCATTACATAGATTTAATGAATCAATTGTATCCAGATGTTTTATCAGGATGCTTTGACCATAGCTCTGATAATCTGATGGTAAACCGGAAGCTTCATTACCAAATACCAGTGAATATTTTTCCGGTATTTCAATTACATCCAGATTTCTGGCACCATCCAGCATAAATAGAAAAATTTCTCTTTTTTCAACTGTCTTTAAATACTGCTCAAAACTTTCAAAATGCTGAAAATTCAATCTGAATAAAGCACCCATGCTGGCTCTAATGGTCTTTGGATCAAAAACATCAGCAGCCGGAGATATAATAGCAATATCATTAATTCCAAAACCGACAGAAGTTCTGATAATGGTTCCTAAATTGCCCATATTTGAAGGATTAACCAGCACAACATGATTGCCTGCAGGATTAACTGCACTTTCATATTTTTTAAAAACACCAATAATATAACAGTTTTCCTTATCTGAAACAATATTAAATATCCTATCAGAACAAATCATTTCAATATTGTTTTTCTGACAGATACTTTTAATGCGGGTGAATATCGCATTATCATTCTGCTTTGAATGAATATATACACCTGTCACTTTTTCCGGATGACATAAAAGCAACTCCAGTGTTAATTCCGTTCCTAGTGTATAAGAGTAATCAAAATTCTTTTTATATTTTTTCAATGTTCCCTCCATTGTTTTAAAAAGCCCCTAAGGGCTGTTTTTAATGACATTCAGCAAGATGCTTTTTAACGGCGTCTATTGGTAATAAAATCAGGAATATCCAAATCGTCACTCTGATTAAGCGATTCTGAAACTGGTTCAAAAGTCGTTTTTTCATAAATATTACTTTCAGCCTGATCAAAACCTGTAGCAATTACTGTCACAATAATTCTCTCACCCAATGCTTCATTATAGGCAACACCAAATACTATATCAATTTCACTGCCGGCAACTTCATTAATATAATCTACTGCTGCTTCAGCATTTTTAATAGTAAGAGAAGCAGCTCCGCTGACATTTATTATCGCAACTTTTGCTCCTTTTATATCCGCCTCCAATAATGGACAGCTTACGGCTTTTTCAGCAGCAAGCCTTGCCATTTCTTCCTTACTAACTCCCTCACTGGCATCAACTTCTCCTACACCAATCAGAGCTGTTCCCTGTTTCGACAATACTGCCTTTACATCAGCAAAATCCAGATTGACCAAGGCATTATATGAAATCAAATCAGTAATAGTCTGTACTGCCTGTCTCAGCACATTGTCAGCCTCTAAAAAAGCCTGATTAATTGGATAATCACCTAACTTGAGCCCGACTTTTTCATTTGGAATAATAATCAGTGAATCAACATGTTTTCTTAATTCATCCAAACCGTTGATTGCCTGTATAGTTCTCTTTTTCCCTTCAAACTTGAATGGTTTGGTGACAATGCCAATTGTTAAAGCACCAGTTTCTTTAGCGCATTCAGCTATGATTGGTCCTGCTCCGGTTCCGGTACCGCCACCTAAACCAGCAGTAATAAAAATCAAATCGGCTTCATCGACTGCTTTTCTTATCTCATCTATCGATTCTAAAGCTGCTGCTTTTCCTATTTCCGGTCTTCCACCGGCACCAAGACCATTAGTTGTTTCTTTACCAATTAAAATCTTGTTTTCTACTAAAGAAGCATCAAGAACCTGTTTGTCAGTATTAACTACATAGAATTTGACACCTACCAGGTTTGCCTCAACCATACGATTTACAGCATTACAGCCGCCACCACCAACGCCAAATACTTTTATTCTTGTTACTGGATTAAAATTACTCATATTTCACACCTCATTCAACTTTATCTACAAACAGCTTGTCTGTTATACTCTTAAATTTATCCGCCAGATTACCGTCCTGTTTATCCTCAACATCAGGAATCAGGTTCTGCCTGTATGTATTTATATCAACACAATCAACCATCTCGGAAGTGATGCTGCTCATATCCTTGTACTGATAAAACATCCCCAATGTTGCTGTCCACTTTGGATCTCTTGCACCCAATATATCCGGACAGTAGCATTTAACGGGCCTGTTAAATCTTTCAGTCAATGCTACATCCAGATTCTGCAGCTGTGCTCCCTGTCCAGTAACAACAACAGTCACATTATCTTTTTCAATGATTTCACTACAATACAGATAAAAACTTTCAATCATATCCTGACTTTCTTCAAGTATTGTCTCCTGAATACTCTTATATGTCAAACTGTGTTTAATGTTATGCTTATCAAACCAGCGGATTATAATTCTGTCTTCGCCTTCGCTTTGACCGATAACTGCATATCTGAATAAAATCCTTGAGGCATTTGTATAATTGAAACCATACCTGCTTTTTATTCTTTTAATCAGCCTGTTATAACCGGTATTTTCCGTAAACCCGGTTATCAGTCTGCCATTATATATCAATGAAAATACTGTATGTTCCGCTTCTAAATATATATTAACTACATAATTATTATAACTCTGTTCAAACAAGGCTGCTTCACCACAGCTGCTGTAGCCATCCTGGTAAACATCAAGAACTTTAAGCCCAGCTTTTTCTACAACTGATAAATATTCATACATCAGCATCTTATCTCCACAAATAAAGTCAATGTCACAGGATAGAAATTCACTTTTCTCATTAATAGGAGCTTTAGGATATACAATATAATTCATTTTATAACTGGCACAGCTCAAATTGAGTATTTCATAATCTGAACCAACGTTCAGCCGATGAGCATTGTCGAAGATTTCTTTTATTATTTCTTTTGTCACAATACCCTGAGGCAAGATTTCGCCAAACTGTCTTTTCTCTTTTTTAAACCGATAACCGGGAATTGCCAGCAACACTGATTTTAATGGTGTTTTCAGTTTCAGTGAAACCTCATCAGCCGCTTTTCTGATAACCTTAATCAGTAGGTTTTCATCTACAATTCTGTAACCGTCAACACCAGGACAGTCAACTTCCGTCTTAGCTATTATATACAAAAAGTCACTAGAAAATTCACCCACAATCAGGCGTACTTCTCTATTGACTATCTGTAAAGCCGCTAAAACATTCGTTTTATTTCCCAAAAATAACACTCCTATCCTGACTATAATTTTATCATATTTATAAGATAATTGTAGTGCTATTTTAGATATTGAACAAAGGCTATACTCTCTTTTGCCGTGAGTATACTTTTAGTATCATCTCGTCAATAAAAATATCCTTTTTTCAATATCATCAGTTTTAAACCCCTGTTCTATTTGGATAAACTCTAATTGTTTCTGGTATTTTGCCTGCTTTAAGAGGAGCTGATTTTGGTAATTTTTCAGTAGATAACCATATTGGATACACTAATGAGCAAACTACTGATAGTCGAAAAATCTATAATGCCATAAAAGAAAACTTAGATAGGTCTGATGTTTCTCCACAAGAAAAAAAGATAAATTATTAAGCCGGTTTTCTGTAATTAGAGATAACACTTTAATTAACGAAAAGAATGAACTTCAGGTAAGACTTTTTTAAAACACTATACAGAATTTTTGCAAAAAAAGTTTATCAAAATATTAGATATAACCGGGTGGAAAAGATTATTCAGGAAAATTCTGCTGTTTTGTCGGTTGAGGGGTATTGACGAGTTCCGGCAAATCATCAGACAAGAATAATATAAGAAATAAACATAATTCCCAAGTTTTCTATTTTTATGCTAACTCTTAAACTCTATTCCATTTATATCAGTTTCCGCCATCCAAATTCAGCATAAACTTTATCTATAGCCTGAATCAGCTTTTCTCCGAAAATCCAAATTTCTTCTCTCCACGGATGACCAAGATATCCAAACTCAAAGTTTGATTCAATAAAAAAATATTAGTCGCCATCCGGTATAAATCCGAGAGACCGATCATCACCAATTCTTACAATTTCTTCGTAAAAGTCATATATATATAAGAATCGTGTTGCCAATCCAGGGCATATATCATTTGCTCTCTTTGCGTAATATCAGCAAATATTTTTTTCATTCGATTATACAATCCATCTATCTGCTAATCGGTCATATCTTCAATGCTGTAAACAGAATAATCTCCATTTATTTTAAACGGTAGTAATACTGAATCCATTAAATGTCCCCTGTACTCACACGATGGCTTAAAATGGAGAAAATCATATACTTTACCCCATATTTCATTATGTTCTTTTTCACCGAGTTTTTTCATAAACACCTTGTCTCTACGATAAAATCTCACTTATCGTCCCCTTTTAAATAATCCGCCACCTCAGTAATTATTTAAACCGCAGTTTTCTGCGTTTCAGACATTTTATAGTATATTGTATTTTTTAAATCACAACAGTATCGAAAAAAGTTTTAATTCCGGTATTAATCTTTTAAACAGCCAACAGGAATAACCAATACACCGTCATCTCTCTGATAACCAAATTGGGTTGCGGTAATTACCAATTTCAAGTCTGGCATGCGGAGATGATTTTGTCTTTCTTTTTTATTATACTCTCTCACCAAACTTTCGATTTCACAAAGATGTTTTGCTCCTTCTTCAATTCCGGATTCCCCTAATTTAAACTCTATTAGTGCATAACGTCCATCACTTAAATGTAAAACTCCATCGGCCTCCAAACCATAACGGTCACGATAATAAGACATTCTTCCGTCAAATGCGGATGAATAAACCTTTAAATCTCTGATACACAACGATTCAAATAAGAAGCCCAAAGTCTGGAAATCTCTATTAAAATAATCAGGTGAAAGTCCCATTGCCGCAACAGCAATTGATGGATCAGTAAAATTTCTTTTAGGGGCTGATTGAATTGCAGTTTTTGATCGAATGGCCGGAGACCAAGCATCTATGTCATCAATTATAAAAAGCTTTTCTAAAGCATTAATATATTCAAAAAAAGTACTTTCTCCAATACTATGATTTGCTTTCACATCACCAAAAATTGTTTTTGTAGCAGCCGTTGTACAAATATTTCGTGCATAAGATTGCAATATGCCTTGAGCCCATCTTTCGTTTCTTTTTACTCCATCAATATGAGAAATATCCACAGAATATGTTTGCTTAAATAAATCTCGTGCCAATTGCAATTTTGTCTCGTTATTTTTTATAGTAAAAATTCCGGGCCATCCACCGCGACAAATAGAATAAATAATATCATCTATAGATAAATCTGATTTGCAACCACCAAAAAAATCCGGCCGCTCAAATAATTCCTTTAGAGAAACACTACCGTTAGACTCTTCACTTTCCCAAAGACTCATAGGGTACATCTTTAACTGACTAATACGCAACGTGCCTGTGTGAGGGGTATCTATATTTTTTGAAGAAGAGCCGGTTAAAATGTATTGACCTTTTTTACCGGTATCATCGACATCTTTACGAATCGCACCCCAAAGTTTCGGTACATCTTGCCATTCATCAAAGAGTATCGGTTTTTCCCCCAACAATAATTTTTTCGGTGAGGTTTCTCCAATCATTAATAAATTATCGCGATATTCTTCATCCTGAAACTCAACAACGGTTTTTGCCTTTTGCTTGGCTGATGTTGTCTTGCCACATCCCTTTGGACCTTTAATCCATGTCGCACCGAAAGCCTGCATATTTATATCCAACAATTCATCTATAATTCGTTTTTTGTATTC
The DNA here is from genome assembly GCA_050950925.1 of Erysipelotrichaceae bacterium. GTDB lineage: Bacteria > Bacillota_I > Bacilli_A > Erysipelotrichales > Erysipelotrichaceae > UBA1783. The sequence continues at coordinate 63,417 of JBMNIN010000002.1, read as the reverse complement.
CATACATGCACTTCCCGATATCATTTAGAAACATATTTCTATGTTAATTCTAATACGATAATATGGCTTCTGTCAAGAAAATTCTGGAGTAATTTGCGGTATTTTGCTGGAATGATTTGCGGCATTTTATCGGAGTAATTTTTGATTAGAATACAAAAAACTTGTAATGGAGATAATAGCAATTGTTGTTTATATTAATACGAATAAGACCATACAAAAAGAAAAGATGCGTCAGCTCATTTTTTGCATTAATGCCTGAACGGGATAGTTCCCTGACCAAACCCAATATCTAATATCTTCTTTGCGGATGATGTAAGAACACGATTATAAATTTCATTTAAAATTGCTTTGTAACCTGCAAATGGATAGGTGCTATCGTCGTCGGATAAGCCGTCACAATCGTTGCTATTTGCTGTTGTCAAAATTATAAAATAATTTTTTCATGGTTGACTATTTCTAAAAGCTTATTTAGTAAGCAGATTTTTATTTCTATAGTATCTCCGAAAAAGACTAAAATTTGATTATCAACATCCAGATTAGAGATTAGAAAGCCTTTTACTTTATTATCCTCATTTCACTTTCTACGGTTTCAAACAAGTTATAGGAACCACATAAACTCCGTCTTTTCGCCGATATGCAAAGGGCGCCTTAGCGCACAAAACAAGCATAAAAGAAGGTTCTTTCATTTTGTTTGTATCTAGCTTAGAGGCCAGATCTTTCAAGTTTTTTGCGCCTTCCTCAATCAAGCTATCCCCGCCCAGTTTTATTTCAATCAGACCAAAAGAACCGTCTCTTAAGTGAATAACGGCATCACATTCTAAACCGTTGCTGTCTCTGTACTGATAAATACTGCCATCCAGGTAATCCACATATATTCTTAAATCGCGGACACACAGATTTTCAAAAATTAGCCCATGGTGTTTAAGTCGTTCAGCAAATCCTTTGGGCTGAGTTGCAAGGCCGCAGTAGCAATTGAAGGATCGACAAAATATCTCGCATCTGTTGTTCTAATAGCAACCTTCGACCTCAAATTGGGATTACAAGCCGGCAAATCCTCAATAACAAAGATTTTAGTTAGTGCATCCTTATATGAATAAAGTGTAACAGGGTCAAATGTACCGGTATGATTAGCCAAAACATCTTGCCTGATAGTCTCCAGGGTTGCCCTGGTTCTGACATTCCTTGCATAGGACTTTAGGAATCTTTTTTCTTTATCTTTATCTCTTCTCACAAAATCTACCCTGCTTATGTCAGCAGAGACAACGGCGTCAAAATAGTCTATAGCCTGAAAAAGTGCCTGTTTTTCGGTTAAACCGACTGCTTTCGGCCAGCCTCCCCTGCAAATTAGAAATGCTATTTCCTCCAAATCAGTATCACTTTTAGCGGATATTTCCTTATTTGCAAACATGTCTCTAATTGCAACTTTGCCGTTTGAATCCTCAGACTCATACAAACTCATAGGTCTCATATAAAGTCTTGATATCCTTCCGGTTCCGGTATGCATAGACTCATCTATTTCTGCAGGAACGGCAGAACCTGTTAAAATAAATTGGCCAAATTCATCTCTCCGATCAACCTCATATCTAACCGCATTCCATAAATTTGGGGCTATCTGCCACTCGTCTATTAGCCTCGGGTCTCGCCTTCCAATAGTGTTATCGGAGAGAGCTCTGCCATAGATTGATACTGCTTACTCGTTTCAGGTTGATCCATTGATATGAAACTACCTGCAATCTCTTTGACACTGGCAGTCTTACCACACCATTTGGGTCCCTCTAACAAAACAGCACCTTTGGCTTCTAATCTATCACTCAATAATTTATCTATAATCCTTGGTAAATACTTCTTCATAAGTTCCATCTCTCTTATAAAATAAAGAAATTATTACATGTTTTCAAGTATTAGTGTAACTTTTATTCAAGTGTTTGATGAATTTTTGTTCAAGCACTTATACTTGTCAACCCCGGTAGACATAAAAATCCAGTCAAAGCTAAAATAACTCTAAGCAACACACCATTTTTCAAATTTCATACTTTGCGGAAGTTCTGAAACCCTATCAATTACTGCGTTTATACCCTTTAGCATTATTATGACGTTCTCTCCCACTAAATGTTGTTACAACAAAAACGGCTTAATTATCAATTTTGAATTTGATATAAGCCCAAAAAATAAGGTTTTCAGGCGTGTGTCATTTGCTAGACAACAGAGGTTCTGTTTACTTGAAGTTGTATATAAATATTTTTAATTCGTCACATTATTCTAAAACTTTAGATAAAATAACATAAATAAAATTATTCTTACAGAATCCACTTTCGATCAATATTATGTCTGCTAAACAGAAATAAAGCTATTGTAAAAAACAGCAACATACCAAAAGACAAAACCGGTGAAAAAATAGAAACTCCTGTAATGGCTCCTTTGAGTATATCCGCTCCGTAAGTAAGAGGCAGACAGTAAGAAAACAAACGCAAAAACACCGGCAAGTCTGAAACAGGTATGAAGATTCCGCAGAGGAAGAGCATAGGAAAACGAAAAAAATTTGAGAGAGTTTGTGCCTCAAATACCTGCTCTGCAGATACGGCAATTAATAGTCCTGTTAGTGCTGAACTTACCGCAATCATAAATACGGCCGGAAATATTATTCCGAAATTAATTCCTCCTAAATCTATAAAAAAACTTGTAAAAACTACAGGTACAAAGGCGTTAAGGATTCCGAATAGTACTGTTCCCGCTATTTTGGCCAAGACCATAAGATTCAGACTTATCGGCGCCAACAACAAACGTTCAAAAGACCTTCCACTCCGTTCAAAAGTAATGGTGACAGCCAGCATGGATGTCGTAGCGAACAAAATACTCATCGCCATCAATCCTGGTAAGAGTTCTAAAATGTTTTCTCCGGGAGAGCGTATTAGTTGCATTAAGGTCCAAGAAAGGGGAAAGATGATACCCCAGCTGATATTGGGCGGTTTAAGGTAATAGTTTTTTATGTCTTTTTTTAATATATTCCAAAAAGCAATAGATTTTTTCACTTGCAGCCTCCTTTTTTCTCATCTCTTTTTAACTCAGCTGATTCAATACCGGTCAACTTGACAAATACATCCTCTAAGGAAGGACGCAATTCTTTTGCTTCATATACATCAATTCCTTTAGCATGCAGAAAGTTCATAATCACTAATAAGGGAATTCGTTCTTCCGATTTCATAGTCATAATATTGTTTGATTGAACAATAACCTTGCTTCCCTTGAAATTACTTTGAATCTCATGGGTAAGATTTTCAGCTAAATTACTTGTTACAAATTGAATTGTATGACCATGGAAGACACTGTCCATCAATTCAGGAAGGGTGCCTGAAGCAACTATTTTCCCTTTGGCAATAAAGGCGATGCGATCGCATATACGCTCAGCTTCTTCTATATAGTGAGTGGTGAGAAAGACAGTTGTTCCTTGTACTTTCAAAGCCTTTATCATTTTCCGGATTTGTCTTGAACTTTCCACATCTATACCTGTTGTCGGTTCATCTAAAAACAGGATTTCTGGTGAATGCATCAAGGCTGAGGCTATTGTAAGTTTTCGTTTCATTCCTTTGGAATAAGCTTTGAAAGGCCTTTTCCCTGCATCTTTCAAATTAAACTCCTCTAAAAGAAGATGGGCTTTTGCCTCCCTTTCATCTTTCTCCATACCGTATAAGGCGCCACAAAAACACAAATTCTCAAATCCGTCCATTTCATTGTAAAGGTTGCTCTCATCGGCAACGATACCCATTATAGCCTGGGCTTTTTTTGTTTCTTTTCTTACATCTATCCCATTAATTCTTATTTCTCCGGCTGTAGGTCGAAAAAGACCTGTCATCATGTTTATTGTAGATGTTTTTCCAGCTCCGTTAGGTCCTAAAAAACCGAATATTTCCCCCTTTTGAACTTGAAAAGAAACACTGTCTACAGCAGTAAAATCTCCGTATGTTTTTTTTAGATTCTTAACACTTATCATTTCAGAGAGCCTTATTTCTAATTTTCATACTTTTTGCCGTGGCAGAATTCTTTAACTTCGTCACTGCATTCGTCTTTTTTGTGGCATTCTTCCTTCTTTTCAGCAGGGCAATCGTCACGTTCTTCCGGTTGACAGGCTTTTTCTTCTATAGCAGAAAGGGCTTCAATTTCCTTTGCCAGTTCATGCAAAACTTCCCTCTCTACACTATAGTGCATAAAATATCCGCGTTTTTCTCCTACCAATAAACCGGCCTCTTTTAAGACCTTCAAATGCTGTGATACAGTTGCCTCTGTCAATTCCAATTCCTTAGCTAAGGCACGCACACAATAATTGTGTCTTAAGAGTAATTTTAAAATATTCATACGTGATTCATCTGCAATAGCTTTTAATACTTTTGTTTTATCCATAATAATCCTCCATAAATTTAATTAGGTATTAGTCTAATTAAATTCTATCAAAAGGATTTAATTAGTTCAACGCCTAATTGATTTTTTTGCTTATTTCATTGTCAAGACAAATAAGAAAAGAATTCAAAGTCAACCGGATATTAACTTGCTAACTTGCAATTTTAACTTGCTAACTTGCAATTTTAACTTGCTAACTTGCAATTTTAACTTGCTAACTTGCAATTTTAACTTGCTAACTTGCAATTTTTAACTTGCTAACTTGCAATTTTAACTTGCTAACTTGCAATTTTAACTTGCTAACTTGCAATTTTAACTTGCTAACTTGCAATTTTTCTTGCAATTTGTTCAAGTAAATGTTATTATAATCAAGCGTATGATTGAAAGGAGGTCACGGAATGTCAAGAGTATGTGCCGTTACAGGTAAAGGACCTTTATCAGGTAACAAACGTTCCAATTCAATGAGAGCTACACGCAGAAAATGGAATGTTAACTTACAGAAAGTTAAAGTTGTTATTGATGGTAAACCGCAGACCGTCAAGATGTCAGCGAGAGCTTTAAAAACATTGAAAGCTCAACAGGATAAATAAACTTATTGAAGTTAAACTGATAAAAGGAAAAAGTACCTGCTCTGATAATTGCAGGTACTTTTTTATTCCTTAATATATCTTTTTAATATTCATCGTGATGACATACGGAGCCGGTTGATTTTAAAGCGCCTTTCATATATTCTTCTATCGCTTTTTTGCTATCAGAAATATCAGTTAATATAACTTCAACATTTCTTTCATTAAAAATATTGACAGCCCCCATACCCATTCCTCCACTGATAATAACCTTTATGTTTAAATCTGCCAAAAAATTGGGTAAAAAACCAGGTTTATGACCAGGGTTTTTAACTGTTTCGCTTTTTATGATTTTATTATTTTCAATATCGAAAATCATAAAAACTTCACAATGACCAAAGTGCTCAGCTATTTTTCCTTCATTGGCTGCAACTGCTATTTTCATTATTTTCTCACTTCCTTTTTTATCCTTTAAATTAAAACTCCTGTTTTTCTAAAAGAAGACTGATTACTTTCTGATAAACTTCCCTAATAATTTTACCAGAAATACAGTCTGCATCTACAACAGTCTGTCCACTATTGATAATTTCTACCACTTTAAAATCAAATGGTATTTTTCCGACAAAATCCAATTTCTGCCTTTCACATATTTCCTGAATATGCTTTGAATTTTCAATATTTATATCATATTTATTAATACAGACAGCAATCCTTGTTTTAAAACCCCTGGCTGTTTTAATAATACGCTTCATATCACTTATTCCAGATACCGTAGGTTCTGCAACTATTAAAACCATATCTACTCCGGAAAGCGAAGCAATTACCGGACATCCTATACCGGGAGAACCGTCAATAATCGCAATTTCAGCATTTCCGGCTACTGATTTCATCTGCTTTTTCACCTCTGTTACCAGAAGTCCGGAATTACCACTTCCCATTTTCAGTTGTGCTGTTGAAAATGCTTTTTCTCTGTCAGAATACAGCATCAGTTCACCGGCAACAGCCGGAACCATTGTTATAGCTTTTGCCGGACAGACAAATTCACAGACGCTACAACCTTCACAGGCAAAAGGATTAATCTGATATTCTCCATTTAACGAAATGGCATCAAAGCGGCAACTTTTTTGACACAAATCACATCCTATACAAAGGTTTAAATCAATTTCTGCTTTTTGCAGACCATAATAATCTTTTCTGTCAGGTTCATCAGCCCAACCGCTTACAAGATGAAGATTAGGTGCATCGACATCACAATCACTATAGGCTTTAGCATTAGCCAGCTTTATAAAAGCACTTGCTATTGTAGTTTTCCCGGTACCGCCTTTACCACTGAGAATTAGCAATTGTTTCATAATGCAATCTCCTTTATCAGTCTGTCAAGCAGAAAAGAAAACCGCTCTCTATAGTCCTCATTTATATTGACAACTATTTGACCATTTGAATTTAAAGTTCCAAGTTCACTGTCAAATGGAATTCTGTCTAAAATTTTTATCTCATTTTCAAGGCAGAACTTTTCTGCCGGATTATCTTCAGCTGTACATTTATTGATTATTACTCCATATGGCTTATCAAACAGTTTAACCAATTGATAAACCATATTTAGATTATGAACACCAAATAACGTTGGTTCAGCTACTAATATACAGTAGTCAACATCTTTAATACTCTCCATCACAACACAGGAACTGCCTGGCGGACAGTCTATAACAGTTAAATCATTTTCTTTAACATGTCTTTCAGAAAGCAGCTTATTGATAATGGGAACACCTGAAGGTTCTCCCACATTTAAAACTCCTGTATAAACTGTCACATTATCAAAAATGCCTTTTTTAATTATACCAACAGTTTTTTCTTTTTCTGTTAAAGCCTTTTGAGAACAGACTAATATACAACCTCCGCAAGAGTGACAGATTTCTTCAAAGATTTTCAGTTTATCTGCAATGTAGGCCAGGGCATTAAACTTGCAGAAATCTACACACTTGCGGCATCCATCACATAAATCATCATTGACCTGAGGAATTTTTACTGTAATATGTTCTTCTTTAATCCATTCAGGTTTAAAAAATAGATGTCCGTTGGCTTCTTCAACATCACAGTCAATATAAGTAGCCCTTTTAGAAACAGCTGCCAGATTTACTGCTACCAGCGTTTTCCCGGTACCGCCTTTTCCACTCAGTACGGCTATTTTCATTTTATCTGTTGCTGTCCCTGAAATCCTGCATGAACTTTATCTAACTGGAAGAGTTTATTTTCAGCAAAAGCATCAATGTTTTCTTTTATTGAACCATCTATTGTTTTATAAATTCTGATATCAGCTGACTTTAAAACTTCCGATGCATTTTCTCCCAGCCGCATAGTAAGTAAAACCTCAACATTATTATCGACTATAATCTGAGCTGCTTTAATTCCTGCACCGCCTGTACTGCCGGCTGCACTGTTTTCAATAAATGAACTTTCTTTTTTCTCCATATCATAAATAAGAAAATAAGGTGCCCGTCCAAATGTCAAAGACACACTTGAATCTATTTTTTTATTTTCTACCGGAATAGCAATTTTCATAAAAATCTCCTTTCTTTATAGTTTATACATCTTCAAAACCTCTGCCACGTCTACGTCTGTGACATCGACGGCCACATTCGTTTTCCTGACCTTCACAAAGACGATATTTTCCTCCTTCAATAACTAACGGAGTACCATTAACTAACGATTCAGCCAGTTTTTTTCTGGCATCAATATAAATGCCCTGAACAGTGCTGCGTGCAATATTCATCTGACCGGCACACTGTTGCTGATCAAAACCTTCCAAGTCTATAAGACGAATAGTTTCATACTCATCAACTGTCATAGTAATAAAGTCTATTTCATCCATTTTTAATCCAAGTGGACCAAATCTTTTATTTTTTGGCAGATTACATACTCTTCTGAATTTTACCGGTCTTGCCATTTTTTCCCTCCTTTAGAAGATAATTGGAAATAACCAGATTTTTCTGGTTATCCCTGATTTCTACTCCAAGTTTTCTAACTGCTCATTAATAACTTCAATCTCTTGCTCTAATAGAGTTTTTTGTTCCAATAGTAACTCTTTTTCAGTTTTCGGATTGTCGTCATTATAAATTTCTGCAACACCAGCTGCTCTACGTCTTAATCCTCGTCTACAGGCTAAACCAAGCCCTAATCCGGCACCAATACCGGCAACACGTCTAAGTGTTTTAGATTTCAAACAACTTCCCATCCTTCGTCCTGTCATCGGTCCTAAACCTAATGGTCCTCTTCCGTCTCTTCCTGGCATTTACTTCACCTCCTTTTTTATTTATGGCATATGCCATCTACTCTTATTATACATAGTTTCTGTCATATGTCAATAACTATCTGATAAAATATTTAAAAAAACGCAGTCTGACTTGCTTACCGATTAAAACAATTCAGCATTAAAATATAAAAAGTCTGAAGTATTCCTGTAAAACAGGTTTCCTTCAGACTTTTACTTTTCTTTATTATCAGCTGTCAGCTTCTGACAGTCTCTTCTATTTTCTTGTTGTTTTATAACGGTATGCGGTTACTCCAGCCAGTGCCGCCAGTGAAAGCAGCATCACACCAATCCAAAGTCCGATATTAAAGTCATCTCCGGTAAACGGAACTTTATCCAGATGGGTGTTGGTCACATTGAACCCCTTAATACTGATCCTGTACTCGGCAATCGCATCTTCAGTAATCGTATACTTAATCAGCTTGCCGTTGGCATACTTCGGATAGACTCCGAAATCCCATGACCAGACTCCTCCAATATCACTTACATCCATTGAATCAATCTCTACACCGTTTCTGTACAGTCTGACTGTAATGACTGCAGGTCTGACCCCTCTGGCATCATCATCGTCAACCCAGGTCGCACTTCCCGCAATACTCACCGTCTCAGGGGTGCGGCTGTTGGTCACCGTCAGAGTGTCCTGATTGTAGCTTTCCGTATAGCCTTCAGGTACCGCTGTCTCCAGCAGCGTGTAGCTTACTTCACTGCCCTGATAGAAGGCCGGAAGATTTCTGAAGGTATGGCTTTCATCAGCCTTTGATGTCAGCTTCACCAGTCCGTCAGCATCCATCTGAAGCTTTGATGCTGAGGCGTTTCTCAGCACGCTCCATGCGACTTCCGTTCCTTCCACTGTCGCCACCAGCTTCAGTGTCACAGCTGTTCGCTTGCCGTCCTGGTTGTCACTGTCATTCCAGACCACGCTCACTGTCCTTTCAACTGTCTCAGGTGTATGGGTCTTGGTTACTGTCAGAGTGCTCTGATTTAAGCTTTCCGTATAGCCGGCTATCACTGTCGTGTCAAGAACGCTGTAGGTTACCTTTTTGCCCATATAATAAACCGGCAGATTGGTAAAGGTATGGCTTTCATCAGCCTTTGATATCAGTGTCACCAGCCCGTCTTCATCCATCAGCGGGCCTGATGCTGAGGCGTTTTTAAGATCAGCCCATGCAACCTCTTCACCGTCTGCTGTCGCCACCAGTTTCAGTGTCACGTTATCACGCAGACCGTCCTGGTCATTGTTGTCATCCCAGACAAGGCTTACCTTCCTGCTGGTTGTCTCCGGACTTCTGGTATTGGTTACAGTAAATCCGTCTGCCGCACTGCCGCTGACTGCCGAAGTATAGCCGTTATTAAGACTGAGTTCCTCTACCGTATAGACAATCTTTCTTCCGTTGTCATACTCCAGCAGACCGTCAAATGAATCAGTCCAGACGTTGGCTGCGTTCAGTGTCACTGTCTTTCCTGAATCATTTCCGTCTGTCAGAAGTTTTACTGTCACCCCTGCAGGTCTTACCCCGTCCTGGTTGTTACCGTCATTCCAGACTTTCTCCACTTCGACATCCACTTTGCGCAGATAAACTCCCGAATCGTTGAAGCCCGACCTGTAGCTGGCTGTCGCCATCACATCCTTTGAAGGCATCTCTATTCCCTTTATTGAGGTATACTTCATCAGACCGCTTCCGCCGTCATATTCCCCGGCAGCATCCGAATCCGTATATTCGCTTCCCGCCTTCAACGGTGAGGCATAATAGTCTCCGATATGCGGCCTGACAAATCTCACTTCAAAGGTTCCCGCAGGAAGTCCCACAAACCTGTACTTTCCTTCTTCATAGTCACTGATGACTCCGGTATTTATATCCATCTGTTTTCCCAGAGAAAGGGATACCGGACTGCCCCAGCACATGCAAGGCACATAGTCACCCTCTGTATTTTTGTAAAGCAGCGATACCGTTCCTTCCGTAATCAGGCTTTCTGTCAGCTGGCGGATTCCGTCCTCATTGACATCATTCCACATCAGTCCTTCCAGTGTTCTCTTTATCACATAGACCGCCGAACAGACCTCGTCACTTTCCCGTGACATCGTGTTGGCGATTATTTCTCCCGCTTCCAGAGGCTCGTCCGTACTCACATCAATATCCTGAACCAGAGTCTCGCCGGCATTGAGTGTCCCCACTGCCGCCAGGGCGGTAATATCTCCGCTCATTCCGCTGATTTTTCCATCAGCCGGATTTAACGTCGCCTCACTCCAGCTGATTCCTCCGGAACTTCCGGCTATAATACCGGCTGCAGTGTAGGCTGCTGAAAGAGTCCCCTGCACGTCAGCATCTGTCGTATAGAAGAATCTCCACGATGACAAATCACCGACATTCGACAGGGCTGTATCGACAGCCCAGCCGTCCAGCACTATCTTTTTGGCCGTATCGTCAAAGGCCGTTCCTCCGGCATTGCCGTTATAAGGCAGAACATCCAGGATTACCGTATCTTCAAAGGCGCTGCCGCCGTTGTTTGATACGTAGGCCTTCCAGCCGATTTCCCCGTCCACTTCAATAAACCTGGAATCAGGAATCTTCACCAATGATGTGGATGAGAGTTTGGCCACCTGAAAGCTGGACTCATCATAGTTTTTATTTGCCAATAACGCTTCACGCCTGTCTTCAGTCGCGCTGATTGTTACCGTGCTTACCAGTGTCTGGTTGTTGACGACGTCATTCGGAGAACCGGGTTCCCCGATACGGGCGCTGAAGATTATCTCCGGCAGCGGACCGTTGACAACATTGACATTCTGGAAAACCCATTTTATCGTTGTCTCTCCTGTATTATCATCGGTCACAACTGATGCAGGGTCAATCTTTTCTCCGCCGGTAACTGTGCCCCGACGTCCGGCTATCGGATTCTGAGTATAGGTTCCACCCAGATAAGCCGAACCTGTTATATAGTGCAGTCCTTTCGGCAATACTTCCTTTATCTCGACAAAACCCGCTGTTGCACTCTGTTCGCTGACCAGATACTCAAATGACGGCTTCAGCCGGAAGTCGACAAACCTTTGAGTCAGGTCTAATTCATATATCTGCTTTTCGACTCCGTCAGCTTTCTGAGCTATTTCCTTATCAATAGTTACATTGTATCTTGTCAGATAAACCGAGTCACCATAATCATTGGTCCCTGTATGATTTCCTACAAAAACACCTTCATTATTGTATGTAGATTTAGTATATGGCCCCGGAGAGTAGTCATCTCTGAACGGGGTCGGATAAACAACACCATTTAAATTATCATAGCGGCGCGGAATAACTCCTCCGGCAGCATCATACTGTTCTTTCAGCCAGATTTTGGTACGTTCAACTATCTGATAAACCTTGTTTGGTTCGGCATCGGCCTTTGCTCTTACTAAAACAGCAAAACTAATCTCAATATACCTTACTTCCGGATCATCGTTTCTGCCTTCTGCTAGAATGCCGACAACAACATGACCTGCCGGTATATCTTCAGTATTTTTATAGTAGACAAGGTCAGATTCAACCGCCTCATCCATTTCCGTGTCACTTGACCAGGCTGTACCGTCCGGTTTGGTCGCATAAAGAAAGGTTGCCACTATATTATAATCAGCATATATCCCTCCAACTAGTGTTGGAACACCAATCACCTCTAGGCCGGATGAATCAAATTTCAATAAAGCATTCATGCCATAAACTGCATTTCTTTTTTCTCCATTCGGATTATAACGGCCACCCCAGAAGATGCGAAATTCCTGACTGGTGATTGCTCTGTCTTTACCATTGGAACCACATCCGATAAATCCATTATTAGCCAAGCCCGTATTAGCTGATGAAGTATATAATATTCTATTTATATATTTTACTGGCAATAACAGACACACATCCCTGACTATCACATCATCATTAACAGGTGGCGTCGTTCTGTTAGGCGGAGTCTGATTGCTGTTGTCTTCAACATGCGGCAGACTTCCTGCCGATGAGTCAGCACGTAAATTATAGTCATTTAATGTAACACTGATTTTTCCCTCGCCATAGGTATCTTTCAGATATTCACCGCCATTTTCAAAAGGGACGATTACTAATACTTTCCCAGCACTGAAACATCCGATATTGGTAGAACGTACTCCCTCAATTGAGTTAAAATATGTTGGACTGGTAACATTTACGCCAGCATTGGTATTCGGAAACCAGTTGGGATTTATTACATAATCATTCACTGTAAATGAGACTTTGTTTCCAGTCTGACTTCCGGTCCATGTTCCACCGTTCCAGACAAAGTTAGACCCTGTTACTGGGGAATAAGTTCCCATAGGATTAGTGTTTGAAGACCCTGCACGTGGACATCCGCCCACCACAAAAAGAAGCGGAACATATTTTTCAATACTTCTGCCATCTACCTGAGTCTGGTTGTTGTGATTAATGTCATAAGACCAGATTAGAGGTGTATATCCTAATGCTGACAGATCAACAGTAGGTCCGTCATCTATCTTATATTCAGAACTGAAATCCAAATCAAAGGTAATCGGTCCTGTCGGAACAGCCACTCCCTTTAATCCGTCAGCCGGATCAAGATTATATAACTGTAAAGTGATGCCATAACCGATAAGCCTTCCATTAACAACACCGGCTGTTTTATTCATCGCCAAGTCATTGCCGGTAGAAAAATCAAAATCATCTACACCATTTGCATGCATCGCATTGGCATCTTTCAATTGAACATTCAGTCTCAGCTCGCTTGTCACTGTTACTGCAGCATCCGTTGCACCGTCCAGTAACTTTGTCTCTACAACTCCATGTTCAGGACAGGCTCCGTCAGTATGGTTGTGGTCCAGCCACACTTTAAACTTAGGTGCAACTGTAGTACCATAGTTCATATTTAAAACACGTAACACCGCAGTCAGTGTTCCGGCTCCTGGAAAAGCACTTGGACTTGGTGAAACAGCTACCAGATATTTTTTACCTGTCAGTACCTGGGACATTATTCCGTCTACTGTTTTAGTCTCCAGACAGTAATGGCTTTCTCCGTCATTTCTGGCTTCCAGTTCAGCAATACTGTTTACTTTGCCACCAATCCAGACCATTTCATTAAGCTCCCACTGGGCCTGGTCAGCCGCATAAGGAAGAACAAACTCATAGTACAGATAACCCTTCTCTACTCCCAGGTACTCATAGGTAAGTGTGGAATAGGAAAGCTCATAGGTAACCGTGTCAAAGGTTCTTACAATGCCGTTACTGTCATTTTCATCATTCCCCTGGCGGTTTTTATAACTGATGCTTTCAGGATCATCTGAAGTATCAAAAGGCGCTGTACCGTCCGTAACCCTGTCTATTTCAAAACGGCTTACATAGGCCCAGTCGCCATCCAGCGAGTCCATGATAGTTGAACCCTTGCCAAGGATAAAGGATCCGGATAAATCTCTGTTATTCATCCGCCCTTTCAGACTTTTATTTTCGTTAAATTCTTCGGCTGTCACAGCATTAACCACATTTAAATCAAATAGCCGCCGGTCAGAGTAAAACTGGCAGACCAGCATTAATGCCGTCAGCAGAAAAATAAATAATCTTTTAATATGTTTATTCATAAACACACCCTCCTTTCTCCACCACAAAAAAGGTTGACCAATGTATCGATAATTTATTTTACCACTTAAGAAAAAGTAATGCAATAAAGAAAGATAGAATAAAAACTATATAGATGCAATTAGCTATATAGCTGACATTTTACTGTCGTTCATAAAAAGGCTGCCGGATATTCCGTAGCCAATTTTTTTAAAAATAAATATTTTAATTTAACAGTCTGAACACCATTCATGGTCATCAATAACCATCTGTTGTAAAAAACTGTCATATATTTCTTTTAACTCATCCGTCTGCTTTTCTGTCAGTTCTTCATAACTGTCAATATGTGACGGTACCGTTCTTCTATGCACACCAATTATTTCACCATTTTTCACAAATATCATCATTGAAGCCACAATTCTTAAAATACCATTTTCATCCACCTGACTGATCTCTGTAAAATCAACCTCGCTCATCAATAAAATCTTTGAGACTTCCTTATACAGATTAGCAAGTTCACTTTCAACACCATTATCATAGTCTTCTCTGGCCTGTTTAATACTGAAATAATAAATTCTCATGCCCTGATACTGATTAACAGCTTCAATTAAAACAGGTAAAGCTCTTCGACACCACGAACATTCAGGCCAGCCGAAATAGACAACATGGGTTCCATTTGTCAGCGCTTCAATAACTTCATGCTTTTCAATATATTTGATTGAGTTATTTTCATCAATTTCAATAGTGGTAAATGTTTTGCCACTTTCATTTAATTGACCGTTTATACATTCATACTCTTCTTTAAATCTGAAATTATCAGTTTTTATCTGCTCAGTTGTACATCCGATTATAGAAAACAAAACAATAATCACTAAAAAAATATTTATTTTTTTCATCAGTCTTCTCTTTTCAAACTTAAAAGAGTATCTACTCCATAATCAAAACTTACCGGATTATTGAAGCAGTAGGAACCTGCTACCAGAGAATCACAATGGTGCTCTACTGCTAGTTTTCCATTTTCATAGTTAATACCCCCATCAATCTGAATTAAATAATTTAGATTTTTTTCAACACGGTAATTATGCAGCCAGTCACATTTTTTAAGCATTTCAACCATAAATTTCTGACCGCCAAAACCCGGCTCAACAGACATGACTAAAACCATATCAATTTTATGCAAAACAGGTTCCAGTACTTCTACCGACGTATTTGGCTTTACTGAAATACCCGCCTGCATACCTCTGTCATGAATTTTATCAATAACAGCATTACATTCTTCTAAATCCTTAACTGCTTCATAATGGAATGTCAGCATATCTATTCGGGCTTTTTCAAAATAGTCAATTGTTTTTAGCGGATTAGCAACCATAATGTGAACATCAATAAACTTATCAGTAATCTTACATACCTGTTCCAGTATTTGCGGACCAAAAGACAAATTTGGAACAAAGTTGCCATCCATGACATCATAATGCAGCCACTGCGCATTAGACCTGTTAAACATTTCTACATCTTTTTCAAGATTCAAAAAATCAGCCGATAACAATGAAGGCGATACAATAATCATAATTCCCATTCCTTTCTCTGGTTGCACAAAGGTACAACATCTAAATAGTTTTTATATCTTAAAGATGAAATAACACCATCTTCAACACCTTTTTTTATAGTACAGTCCGGTTCATTTATATGCTGGCAATCATTAAATCTGCATTTTTCTTCTACCTTGAAATCTTTTATTTTTTCTATTAAAACTTTTGAATCGATTCTGGAAAAATCCAGCGATGAAAATCCCGGAGTATCTGCCAGCCAGCCACCTGCAACCTGATACAATTCAGTATGTCTGGTAGTATGCTTACCTCTTCCTAAGGCTTTAGAGATTTCCTGAGTATGCAGGGAAAAACGACTGTCCAACCGGTTCAGCAGACTGCTTTTACCTACTCCGGATTGGCCGGCCAGTACTGTTACCCTGTCCTTTAATGTTTCTTTCATCTCTGTTAAATCACTGTCAAAACCAGTACAAATGACTTTATAACCCGATTTTCTATAATCCTCTATATATGTATAAATATCATTGGACTCTTCTATTAAATCCATTTTAGTGATAACAATAACCGGCTCAATATCATTATAGCTGATTAGAAATATCAGTCTGTCAACCAGTATATTAGAAAAATCCGGTTCTACAGCACTCATAACAATCATTGCCTGATCAACATTACTGATGGCCGGCCGATACAACTGATTTCTTCTTTCCAGTATTTTCTGAATACAGTATTTTTCATCAATTAGTTCAAATTCAACTTCATCACCGACAACAGGTCTATCCTGCAGGCGTACCTTCCCCATAGCCAGTGAATCATATGAAATGCCTTCACTGTATACTGTATATCGGTTTGAAACAATCTTTATAATTTTACCTTTCATATCAATAATAACTTAAAGTTATAGCAGCTCCTTCTGTCTGAACATAGTATGTTCCCCAGTTTGGACTGCTGCTTACCACAATACCCTGAGGAATAATATAATTGCCATCTTCATCTAAATTATCCTCAATATTAAGCTGCTGCAGCATTACCACTGCACCCATTTCTTCCAGTAATGCCTTTGCTTCATTTACATTCATTTTTTCAATACTGACCGGAATCATAAAGGAGATATCTGTCGCCACATCAAAAGTAATTATTTTCTTATCTGTCGGATCTAATATCAGCCCTTCATATAAACTCTGGGTAATTATCTCATCTTTTTTGTGGTCTTTGCTTTCTACTAAAACAACTACTACTTCAAAACCGGCCAGCTCTAATAGAGGTTTAACTTCATTTATGTTTTTTCCGACATAATTTTTAACCTCAAACTTCTTACCCAGCGAAACAGTCAAAACAACTGAACTGTCTTTAACCACCTCTACACCGACAGCCGGAGAGATTGAAAAGACAATTCCCTTTTCATAATCAAAAGTAGATTCATAATTGATTGACTCCACTTTAAGCCCTTTTGATTCAAGAAATGCTGTGGCATCTTCAACCGTATACATAATAACATCTGGAATTTTAACCATCTCTTTTTTTGGGGAAAAGCCATTGGTCAGACTTATCAGCAAAAACAGAATTGCTAGAGCCAAAAGCCCGGCTGCACCAATAGCAAAGGTATTCATGTAGTCAGCATTTTTCTTCTTTTTCTTTCGTACCATTTGAGGTTTATTCTGTTTTTTAATTTCTTCGATTCTCTTCTGCTGTTCAACTTCTTTCAAATCAAGCTTTGGCTCATAATTTCGAGCCAGATCAAGACAGGTAACCAGATCATTATACATTTCCATAGCAGTTTTGTATCTGAAATCAATTTTTCTGGCTGTTGCTTTAGTGACAATATTCTCTACTGATTGCGGAATAAGAGGATTATAATCTCGGACAGCAGGAACATCATTGTGCATATGTTTAAGTGCAATTTCTACAGCCGTTTCACTATGATAAGGTACATCACCCGTCAGCAGTTCATAAAAGACGATTCCCAGCGAATAAATATCTGACTGCACTTTGACCGGCTGACCCTGAGCAAGTTCCGGAGCCATATAATGAACTGAACCGATAACAGTATCTGTTTTAGTCACATCAGAAACACCTATTATCGAAGCAATACCAAAATCCGACAATTTCACTGTTCCATCATCTTTAACCAGAACATTCTGTGACTTTATATCACGGTGAATAATACCCATCTTATGGGCATGCTCAACCGCTGAAACCAGCTGCTTCATTATATTAACTGCTTCATCAATAGGAATGTTTCCTCTAGCCCGAATCAATTGTTTTAAAGTTTTACTGCGAACATATTCCATGACGATATAATGCTTACCATCATGTTGTCCGACATCAAAAACTTCAACTATATTAGGATGCGAAGTAGAAGTAATCGCCAGAGCTTCTCTTTTAAACCTGGTCAAATTAACCGGATCATCAGCCAAATCACCTCTTAAAACCTTAACGGCAACTTCTCGCTTCAAAATAGAGTCAATAGCCAGATATACATCAGCCATGCCTCCTTCACCTATCTTCTTTACTACCAGATATCTGTTACCAATCATTTCCGCCATAATCAATTACCTCTGATAAATTAAGGCAGTAATATTATCTAAACCACCTGCTTCATTAGCTTTTTTAATCAATTTTTTTACTTTATTTTCAACTGTGCTTTTAGACAACAGGATTTCTTTGATTTCCTCATCAGCAACAAACCCATGTAATCCATCAGAACACAATAATATCGACTTATAATCCTGCTTTATTTCAAAAACATCAGCTTCAACTTTATCTAAAACTCCTACAGCTTTGGAAATTATATTTTTTCCAACCATCAGACTGGCTACATCGGCTGTAAGATTGTGTTTTTTAATCAGATCATTAATCAGAGAATGATCTTCAGTAACCTGAACCAGCTGGTTATCGTCAGTAAGAATATACCCTCTTGAATCTCCAATATTGGCAATCAGAGTACATTCCTTGTCAACATAAGCAGCTACTAAAGTAGTACCCATGCCCTGGCACTTGTCATCTTCATTTCCTTTCTGATAAACAGCCAGATTTGCCACATCAATAGCATTATGGATTTTTTCAATCTGATTTTCCGCCTTATAATCGCCATTAAAATACGAAGCCATTACCCTGGCAGCCAGATCAGCAGCAACTTCTCCGGCATTATTTCCACCAATTCCATCACAGACAACGCCCAGAAAAAGTTTTTCATTATCAACAATAATGAAACTGTCCTGATTGATTTTTCTCAGTCTTCCGGCATTAGTTAAACCATAACTACTCATCAGTCTTTTCCCTTTCGTATTTACTTCTCAGCTGCCCGCAGGCAGCATCTATATCATCGCCCATTTTCTGGCGCAACGTACATCTTACATTTTTACGCATCAGTTTATCATAAAACATCATAGCACTTTTATAGTCGCTTGAGACATATCCGCTTTCATCAACATTATTGTAGGGTATTAGATTAACATAAACATCAAAGTCTCTGGCAAGTTGTGAGAGTTGATTAACACACCTGTCAGTATCATTAACTCCCTTTAACAGGATATATTCAAAAGATATTCTCCGGTTGTTTTTACCGGTGTAGTATTTTAACGCTTCCATCAGACTGCTGATTGGATAGGCTTTATTGACTGGCATAATCTGATTTCTTATTTCATCATCCGGAGCATGCAAAGATATAGCCAGGTTGTACTGTGTTTTCTCATCAGCAAATCTTTTTATCCCCTCCACCAGACCACAGGTAGAAATGGTTATGTGTCTGGCTCCAATCCCTAATCCCAGATCATGGTTAACAGTATTCAGAAAATTCATTACATTATCATAATTATCAAAAGGTTCACCTGTACCCATTACCACAATGTGAGATATTCTCTTTTCCAGTACATCAATTTCCTTTTGAACTGACAGAACCTGCAGAACCATTTCTCCACTGGTCAGATCTCTCTGTTTTTTTAATAAACCGCTGGCACAGAATGTACATCCCATATTACAGCCTACCTGAGTTGTAACACAGATAGTATTGCCATAATCATAGTGCATCAATACCGCTTCGATACTACTTCCATCGGCAAGTTCAAATAAATATTTCCTTGTGGAATCCTCACTTATCTGTAACTGCAAAATTTTAAGTGTTCCAATAGAATAGTTTTCTTTTAAAAACTCTCTCAGGCTTTTACTGATATCAGTCATCTCATTAAAATCAGTCACCCGTTTACGATATAACCACGAGAAAATCTGATTGGCATTATATTTTTTAAATCCGTTTGTCAGACACATTTCTGTCAGCTGGTTATAACTGAAGTCATAAATAGATTTCATAAACTATCCTCTTCAATATTGTACCATACAATGATAAATTTTAAACCACAAGAAAACTCCAGCATAAACTGGAGTTTCGTATTATTCAATATAGAATATTAGATTTCAGCTAAATATTTGATTGTTTTAACCATCTGAGTAGTATAACTCATTTCGTTATCATACCAGGAAACAACCTGAACATGATAAGTTTCATCATCAATTTTAGCAACCATTGTCTGATTAGCATCAAATAATGCTCCATAAGGCATTCCAATGACATCTGAAGACACCAGTCTTTCTTCAGTATAACCGAAAGAATCATCTGCCGCTGCTTTCATAACAGCATTAACAGAATCAACAGTAACATCTCTTCCTTTAACTACGGCATGTAAAATTGTAGTTGAACCGGTACTGGTAGGAACACGCTGAGCAGCACCGATTAATTTTCCCGTCAACTCAGGAATAACCAAGGCGATAGCTTTAGCGGCACCAGTAGTATTAGGAACAATGTTTTCAGCAGCAGCTCTTGCTCTTTGTAAATCACCTTTTCTGTGAGGTCCATCTAAAGTCATCTGGTCACCAGTATAAGCGTGAACGGTTGTCATTATTCCTGATACAATTGGAGTATAATCATGTAATGCTTTAGTCATTGGAGCAAGACAGTTTGTAGTACAGCTTGCTGCAGAGATAATTGTATCTTCAGCTTTTAAATCTTTATGATTAACGTTATAAACGATTGTTGGCAAATCATTTCCTGCCGGAGCAGAAATAACAACTTTTTTAGCACCTGCATCAATATGAGCCTGTGACTTAGCTTTTGAAGTATAGAAACCTGTACACTCTAAAACTACATCAACACCCAATTCTTTCCAAGGCAAATCTTTGGCATTCGGCATTGAATAGATAATAATTTCTTCACCATCAACAGTGATTGAACCAGGAACTTTAACTGTTTTTCCATCTTCTTCATAAACCGGTTCTTTAGAAGATACTGTGTGCAAATTTTCTCCAATAACACCACAATAACCACCCTGATCAGTATCATACTTCAATAAATGAGCTAACATAGCCGGGCTTGTTAAGTCATTAATAGCTACGATATCATAACCTTTCGTTCCGAACATCTGTCTGAATGCTAAACGACCAATACGTCCAAAACCATTAATAGCAACTTTAACTGACATTTTAAATCCTCCTATAGTCTATTTCTGTTACATATAAATTATATGGTTTTGATATCTAAAAGTCAATTTCAACAATACCTTTTTCCAACTATCCGATTGATTTGTGATAATATTATCAATTAGTTTTAATTATTTATATTTGCATCTGAATCTTTAAATTACAGAGCTCTTTTAATTCATATCACAAATACTTTTATAAACTTATCGTCAACAACAAACATATCCATAATTAAAACAATAGTGTTTAAAAAAAGGAAATATTTCCTTCTTTAACCTTTTATTATCACATTCCTGACTTACCTTCCATCTTTATTTTTATCTGCCAGCTTTCGGATTATTATAGCTGTCAGTACAGCAGGCGGAAAAACCATAACCGCTATAACCAAATCACTATTTAAATACTGTCTGTTGAAATATACAATGATAGCTGCAACTGTTGAAACAACCAGTAAAATGGTTGCTCCTTTGTAATCATAATCATTTATCCACTGTGAAAATGTCTTTTTCATTTTTACCTCCAACATCTTTAACGTACCTATTTTACACCGATTTAAATCAAATGTATATATTTTTATATAAACAAAAAGAGTTGTAATAATTAACTGACTGATTTAATTCCGATAAACCATTTATTCTTATACAACTCTTTCATTTTCTATCCACCTTTAAAGTATATCTATACCTTATAAGTTATTATAATTTCTTATTTTCTTGTTGTTTTATAACGGTATGCGGTTACACCGGCCAGTGCCGCCAGTGAAAGCAGCATCACACCGACCCAAAGTCCGATATTAAAGTCATCTCCAGTAAACGGAACACTGTGCAGATGGGTATTGGTCACATTGAACCCCTTAATACTGATTCTGTAATCATCAATCGCATCTTCAGTAATCGTATATTCAATCAGCTTGCCATCGGCATACTTCGGATAGACTCCGAAATCCCATGACCAGACTCCTCCAATATCACTTACATCCATTGAATCAATCTCTACACCGTTTCTGTACAGTCTGATTGTGATAGTGACAGGTCTAACACCTCTGGCATTATTATTATCAACCCAGGTTGCTCTTCCCGCAATGCTCACCGTCTCCGGACTTCTGGTATTGGTTACAGTAAACCCGTCTGCCACGCTGCCGCTGACTGCCGAAGTATAGCCGTTAGTAAGACTGAGTTCCTCTACCGTATAGACAATCTTTCTTCCATTGTCATATTCAGGCAGACCGTCAAATGAATCAGTCCAGCTGTTGGCTGCGTTCAGTGTCACTGTCTTTCCTGAATCATTTCCGTCTGTCAGAAGTTTTACTGTCACCACTGCAGGTCTTACCCCGTCCTGGTTGTTACCGTCATTCCAGACTTTCTCTACTTCGACATCCACTTTGCGCAGATAAACTCCCGAATCGTTGAAGCCCGACCTGTAGCTGGCTGTCGCCATCACATCCTTTGAAGGCATCTCTATTCCCTTTATTGAGGTATACTTCAACAGACCGCTTACGCCGTCATATTCCCCGGCAGCATCCGAATCCGTATATTCGCTTCCCGCCTTCAACGGTGAGGCATAATAGTCTCCGATACGAGGTCTGACAAATCTCACTTCAAAGGTTCCCGCAGGAAGTCCCACAAACCTGTACTTTCCTTCTTCATAGTCACTGATGACTCCGGTATTTATATCCATCTGTTTTCCCAGCTGTAACGATACCGGACTGCCTCCGCACATGCAAGGCACATAGTCACCATCTGTATTTTTGTAAAGCAGCGATACCGTTCCTTCCGTAATCAGGCTTTCTGTCAGCTGGCGGATTCCGTCCTCATTGACATCATTCCACATCAGTCCTTCCAGTGTTCTCTTTATCACATAGACCGCCGAACAGACCTCGTCACTTTCCCGTGACATCGTGTTGGCGATTATTTCTCCCGCTTCAAGAGACTCGTCCGTACTCACATCAATATCCTGAACCAGAGTCTCGCCGGCATTCAGTGTCCCCACTGCCGCCAGGGCGGTAATATCTCCGCTCATCCCGCTGATTTTTCCGTCTGTCAAATTTACTGTCGCCTCACTCCAGCTGATTCCTCCGGAACTTCCGGCTATAATACCGGCTGCAGTGTAGGCTGCTGAAAGAGTCCCCTGCACGGCAACATCTGTCGTATAGAAGAATCTCCATGAAGACAGGTCACCGACATTCGACAGGGCTGTATCGACAGCCCAGCCGTCCAGCACTATCTTTTTTGCCGTATCGTCGAAGGCCGTTCCTCCGGCATCGCCGTTGTAAGGCAGAACATCCAGGATTACCGTATCTTCAAAGGCGCTGCTGCCGTTATTTGATACGTAGGCCTTCCAGCCGATTTCCCCGTCCACTTCAATAAACCTGGAATCAGGAATCTTCACCAGTGATGTGGATGAGAGTCTGGCTACCTGGAAACTTGATTCAGCATAGTTTTTATTTGCCAATAACGCTTCACGCCTGTCTTCAGTCGCGCTGATTGTTACCGTGCTTACCAGTGTCTGGTTGTTGACGACATCGTTTGGAGAACCGGGTTCCCCGATATAGGCGCTGAAGATTATCTCAGGCATCGGACCGTTGACAACATTGACATTCTGGAAAACCCATTTTATCGTTGTCTCTCCTGTATTATCATCGGTCACTACTGATGCAGGGTCAAGCTTCTCTCCGCCAGTGACCGTGCCACGGCGTCCGGCTATCGGATTCTGAGTATAGGTTCCACCCAGATAAGCCGAACCTGTTATATAGTGCAGTCCTTTCGGCAATACTTCCTTTATCTCGACAAAACCAGCTGTCGCACTCTGTTCGCTGACCAGATACTCAAATGACGGCTTCAGTCTGAAGTCGACAAATCTCTGACTTAAATCTAAATCATAAACCTTCTTTTCGGTTCCTCCGGCCTTCTGAGCTATTTCTTTTTTAATAGTAACCCTATAACTGGTAACATAAACCGAGATTCCACTTATGCGTCCATTACTAATCAAATTACCATCAACATCATATACAGCTTTTGTATATGGACCTGGAGAATAATCAGCCCAATATGCTGCTGGATAAACAACACCATCAATATTATCATAGCGGCGTGGAATAACTCCTTCAGCAGCATCATAATGCTTCTTAATCCAAATATAAGTACGCTCAACAGCCTGATAAACTTTTTTTACCTCGGCATCAGCTTTTATTCTTACAGGAACATGATGCCATGCGTTAGCAGTTGCTACCTCCGGATTATCACTTCTGGTTTCTGCCAGAATACCGACAACAATACCGTTGGCTTGAGCTTCTTCCAGTGTCTTATAGTAGACAAGGTCAGATTCAACCGCCTCATCCATTTCCGTGTCACTTGACCAGGCTGTACCGTCCGGTTTAACAGCATATAGATAGGTCGATACCATTGATTCTCTCAAATTATTATATGGTTCACCATCAATTTCAAACCCTGTTGAATCAAACTTTAAAAGAGCATTAAACCCATAAACCGCATTTCTTTTTTCTCCAAACGGATTATAAGCGATGCCCCAGGTGAGATAAACTCTCTGACCCAAAATAGATCTGCTGGAAGTACACAACATCGAGTTAGAATATGTTCCTTTCATTGATAAACTGACATTTCTAATCTTTTCATCATCTTCCAATGGCAATGTTGACCTGTTGGGCTTTGTTTGGTTACTGGTGCCGGTCTCATCAACCGGCAAACTTCCCGCTGATGAGTCAGCGCGTAAATTATAGTCATTTATTGTGACATTGATTGATCCCTCGCCGTAGATATCTTCCAGATATTTATCATCATTGCCAAAAGGTACAATCACAAATAATTCTCCGGCACTGAAACATCCAATATTGGTAGAACGTACTCCTTCATATGAGTCAAAATAAACAACACCTCTTAAAGCGTTATAAGCATTAGCATTTGGGAAAAAATTAGGGTTTATAACATATTCGTCTACTGTAAATGAGACTTTGTTGCCAGTCTGACTTCCAGTCCATACTCCACCATTCCAAACATAAAGAGATCCGTCAGAATAAGTCCCCATAGGCAGAGTCCTTACAGCAGGAGAATATGGCGCTGCATATACAGCAGCCGGATATCCTCCATATTGTTTTAAAATTCTGCCATCTAATTGGTCTTCATTACCTATATGTCCTTCATAGGTCCAGACCAGAGGTGTGTATATATCCGGCAGATCACTGACAATCGTGTTATTACTTTTCTTGTATTCAGACTTTAAATCCACATCAAAGGTAATCGGTCCTGTCGGAACAGCCACTCCCTTTAATCCGTCAGCCGGATCAAGATTATATAACTGTAAAGTGATGCCATACCCGACAAGTCTTCCATAAACAATACCGGCCGTTTTATTCATCGCCAGATCATTGCCGGTTGAAAAATCAAAGTCATCTACACCATTTGAATGATTGGCAGCAACTGGAATTATTTGAACATTCAGCCTCAGCTCGCTTGTCACTGTTACAGCAGCATCAGGATCCGTTGCAGCATCCAGTGATTTTACTTCTACGGCTCCATGTTCAGGACAGGTTCCGTCAGTATGGTTGTGGTCCAGCCACACTTTAAACTTAGGTGCAACTGTAGTACCATAGTTCATATTTAAAACACGCAACACCGCTTCCAGTGTTCCGGCTCCCGGAAAAGCACTCGGATTAGGTGAAACAGCTACCAGATATCTTTTACCTGTCAGCACCTGGGACATTACTCCGTCTACTGTTTTAGTCTCCAGACAGTAATAGCTTTCTCCGTCGTTTTTAGCCTCCAGAGCAGCAATACTGTTAACCTTGTTGCCGACCCAGACCATTTCATTAAGCTCCCACTGGGCCTGGTCAGCCGCATACGGAAGAACAAACTCATAGTACAGATAACCCTTCTCTACTCCCAGGTACTCATAGGTAAGTGTGGAATAGGAAAGTTCATAGGTAACCGTGTCAAAGGTTCTGACAATGCCGTTACTGTCATTTTCATCATTCCCCTGGCGGTTTTTATAACTGATGCTGTCAGGATCATCTGAAGTATCAAAAGGCGCTGTCCCGTCTGTAACCCTGTCTATTTCAAAACGGCTTACATAGGCCCAGTCGCCATCCAGCGAGTCCATAATAGTTGAACCCTTGCCAAGGATAAAGGATCCGGATAAATCTCTGTTATTCATCCGCCCTTTCCGGCCTGTGTTTTTATCAGTCTCTTGTGCTGTACTGGCATTGACCACACTGGTATCAGACAGCCACCGGTCAAACCGGAACTGGCAGACCAGCATTAATGCCGTCAGCATGAGAATAAATAATCTTTTAATATGTTTATTCATAAATACACCCTCATCTCTCTCCAGGTAGTGTCAAAAATCACCATATTTGAACACTACTTTTTATATCTTAAACAGTAACCTGTAACTGTTTAATTCATCTTCTTAAGCTCTCTTCATCATAAAAGCGAGCGATCTGTGTTATCATTAGTCTGCTAAAATTGAAAGGAGATCACCCGCATGACTAATATAGCACACTTTCTTGAACTGGTTAAGACCTTATCCAGCCAATTGTTTATTTTTCAAACCAATTTTGAACCACTGACTTTTATCAGCAGTGTTCCGGACGATATTCTGAATCTGCTGTCCAATCCTGAACTGGAAGTACTTCTTGATGAAGCCTGCAACTCTGTTAATAATCTTAATAATTACCTTAATCCTTTTCTGAAGAAGATTCAGAAGATTACCCGTAGAATCAAATCCAATAAGGGCATACCCGCCGGTTATGCTGATTTCAGAATTGACAGCAGGCCTGTCTTTAAACAGGCGGAACCTTTTGTGCAGCTTGACTTCGAAGACCTTGTCAGGGAGAACAGTATCTCTCCTGTAAGGCATCGTACCGACTTCGGTTATAAAGGTACCTGTCCTTACTGCGGCGCTCCTTCAAACTACCTTTATCTTAATAATGGAGTAATCGGCAGACAGTATCTGTGCAAATGCTGCCGCAACACTTTTACTGATAAGGTTTCAATAAGGAAAACTTCCGGTTTCTATTGCCCTCACTGCGGCAGCAGGCTTTCTGTTCATCACGACAGAAAGAACTACCTTGTTTACCGCTGTCCTTCCGGCCGTTGTCCCTATTACAGAAAAAACAGGAAACTCAAAAATGAAGGACTGGACGACCTTTTATTAACCTCATCTAAAATGTTCAGATACCGTTACCATTTCAGAGAATTCAAATTCAGTCTTGATGAGATTAAAAACACCTGTATAAAACTTAAATCTGCGGTTAATTTGGCCAGAATTCATGTCGAACCTTATGTTTTAGGCCTGATTATGACTTATTACATCAATTATGGACTTTCTGCCGGGAAAGTTTCCAACATAATGAGAGATGTCCATGGTATAAAAATTTCCAGACAGACTATTCTGAATTACGGTAAATCAGTCGCCTCCGTTGTTCGGAACATGGTCGACAATTACAGCTACAGTCCGTCTTCCACCCTTTCAGGTGACGAGACATATGTCAAAGTCTCAGGTAAATACCACTATGTCTTCTTCTTCTCCGATCCTGTTAAGAAACTCATTACCTCCTATACCGTTTTCGATAAGAGGGACACCAGAACCGCCTGTATCTCCATTCAAAACTGTCTGAATAAATATGAGACCATACCTGATGATCTGAACTTCATTGTCGATGGCAATCCCATCTATAATGCCTCTCAGCTTTTCTTTGAAATGAACGGTATCTGTTTCGACCTTCATCAGGTTGTCGGCATTGCCAATAAAGATAAAGTATCCGCAAAGTACCGGCCAGTTATGCAGGTTGAGGAAAGATTAAACCGCACCTTCAGGTTGAACTACTATCCGATGAATGGTTTTAAATCTCTGGACTGTGCCAATGCCTATATGACCAATTACGTCTGCTTCTTCAACTTTCTCAGAAGGCATTCAGCACTGATGTATCAGCCTCCTGTTGTCATTAAGGAACTTCAGGAGATTCCTCTGATGCCGGACAAATGGTTAAAACTGATTGATATGGCAATAAGTTATAACTAGGATATAAATTACAACCTTATTACACAAAATTCCTTTTGTCGTGGCTTTAATCGGTTTGAATTTTCAAATAACTTTTTTCTACCCAGTTTATTCAAACTGTTTTTTTATTCAGGTAGTATTCAGTTTCTTTTTTTGATGGTTTTCATAAACTTTTGACACTACCTCTCTCCATTACAAAAAAGGTTGACCAACATACATTGATAATTTATTTTATCATTTAAGCAAAAGAAAGGCAACACTGAAAGACTGAGTGTCGATAATATAGACATAATTGAATATATGGTTGAATATATAGAAATAATTAAATGAATGGTGCATGTCGTTATGTATAACACCTTAATGAAAACAAAAATATTAAATACTATTTGTTTAAATCAATTTATAACTAGAAGGTATTAGACACAGAAAAAGGATGATTTTTATAAAATCAATCACCCTTTTATTAAACATTTATAAATGTTGCGTTTTTTAATAGTTTTCTACATGAAGCATGAAGTAGGCCTGAGAATGGTCACATACCGGACAGGTTTCTGGTGCTTTCTTACCAAAATACAGATGACCGCAGTTTCTGCAAATCCAGGTTTTTTCATCAACTTTTTCAAATACTTCACCCTTTTTAATGTTTTCCGCTAATTTGCGATATCTTTCTTCATGATGTCTTTCTATTTCTGCTACCCCTTCCATCTGTTCTGCAATCTCAACAAAGCCTTCCTCTCTGGCAGTAGCAGCCATTTCCTTATACATTGTGGTCCATTCATAATTTTCTCCTTCAGCAGCATCTTTCAGATTTTCTAAAGTCGTACCGATTCCATTTAAATGCTTATACCACAATTCAGCATGTTCTTTTTCATTTCCGGCAGTTTCCAGAAAAATAGCTGCAATCTGTTCGTAACCTTCTTTTTTGGCTTTTGAAGCGTAGTAAGTATACTTGTTTCTGGCTTGAGATTCACCAGCAAATGCTTCCCATAAGTTTTTTTCAGTTTTTGATCCTTTTAAATTCATAACTAACCTCCACATTTAATAGTTCAAATCATTGATATATAATGCTTTATTAAATAAATTAAATCCTTCTTTTGAAGTTGTAATATTACTTTTATAAAGCTTGTTGAATAATTCAATATCGTTAATTCTGGCCACATACCTGTTGACCAGCCTGTAACTGACAGAAGGATAAGCCTTTGACAGGTCTTCATGTTCTGAGACATATACCTGAATGCTCTTTTTTCTTCTCAAAGCATAACACAGCAACCTGGTCAAAGCCAGACCATCCAGATAAATAATCTCTTCAATTACCACCTTGTTGCTGTCAATATAATATATCATATATCCTTTGCAGATGGCATCATCATCATAAAAAGCAACCAGATTATATCTTTTGGTTTGTAGCAAGTCTATCAGGTTTAGATAGTAATTATAGTCTCTTATCAGATAGCCGTTGAAATTTTCGATAAAAGCGGTATAAACCTTAACCAGATCTTTAATTGTAAAGTTTTTATTTACTCCCAAATAAGAGCTGTTTTTTAAATTTCCACGGGATATTGTATACAACCTTTGATTATATATCGATTCAAAACCATATTTTTCATATTCGGCAGGATTTTTAGTTGGAATAATCGTCACCAGAGTTTTATATTCCTGCTGTTGAAATACTTCATCCATTAAGGCATCGTAATATCTGATACCTTTACTTCTGTCATAAAACTGACCAAAGACAATTGATACTGAAAGTCTTTTGTCATGCAGCATCAAAGGCCGATAGTCTGTCTGGGCTGACGCTACTATAAAGCCATTAACTTCATTGACCAGAACATTTTCTGGAATAAAGGCATTAGTAAAATATTCATCCTGACTTTCAAAATTCAGAATTCCACTTTTATGATATAAATCAAATATCGCCTTTTTATCCTCTTGTTTTCCTCTTCTGATCATAATTTACCTGTCAACTATTCATCGATTACTTTTTCAGTGTATTCAGCATTAATAATATCACCACTTACATTATTATAATGTTTCTGCGGATCTTTTTGAATTTCTTCTTTTACTTTCTTAGAATCTACTGCCACTTTCACAAATAATAAGACAGCTCCAGCTAAAACAATTAAAACAAGCCATTTGATAAGCGGCCAAAGCAAACTTACTGCAGCAATTACCAGCAGGGTAAAAATAATTGAAAATATTTTTTCCTTGTCATTCATCTTTTATTCTCCAGTTCTTTTTCTCTTTTTTCATATTTTTCTTTCAAGTCCATAATTTTATTAAAGCGATGTCTTATTCCGGATTTGCTTAACAAAACTCCTGTTCTATTATAATACTGCTGAGCCAGTTCATTGAAAGAAGCATCCTGAAACTCCATTCTGAGCATGGCAATCTCCAAATCTTCTTTTCTTAACTGCTTTTCCAGTTTTCTCTCCAGTATGTACTGGATTGCTTCAATCTGTTTTTGAGCTACCGCCAATGTTCTCTGTTCATTGGCAATATTGATATTTTCCAGTCTCTGGTAGTTATTGAAAAAATCCCGATTGATCCTTACTTCTTCAAACTCCATCAGAGCATCATTGGCGCCAATCAGAATTAGAAAGTTTGCTATATCTTCTCCCGATTTAATATAGACAACCGTTTTTTTCCTTCTTTCAGTTCTTTTAGCCTTTATTCTGAATCTGGCCAGTAATTTAATTAAAAAATCAGCATGTTTTTCACTGTTGGCGGTAATTTCCAGATGATAATTTGAACTGGTCGGTCTGTTGATGGAGCCAGTAGCCAGAAATGTACCGGCCACATAGCTTCTTATCATTTCATCGGTTGCCAGAAACATCATACGGGGATGGTCCTGCAGACCTCTTTCAGTCCACAAATCCAGATCACTTAATATTTCTTTAACCTTTTCATATATGGTAATACGATAAATATTTCTTTTATTTAATCTCTGCTGTTTAACAACTGAAAGTTGAGCCCTGACACCATACAGTGCTCTTAAATCCAGTGCCGCTCTTTTGGCAATCTGACTGTTTGAAATTTTCAGCATCAAAGAAACACCATCATTAGAAATCCCGATACTGGCCAGTGATTGCAGCAAGCCTGAAAGAAGACCTCTTTTCGGGTCTTCATCTAACTGCAATCTGCTGACTTCATCCTTTACTTTTGCTGCAAACGACATTTACATATCCCTCATAATTTCTAAAAAACTGTTTCTGACTTTTACCGGATCATGTCTTACCAGATTATTTTCAAAATTCAGCAGACTGTGACGGTACACCTTATAATTATGTTTTCTGTTTTCCAGTTTTACTATTTCCGCTTCCTCTAAGGAATAACTTTCTAAAACTGCTTCAGGAAAGACATCTGAACTGATAACAACCGCATCCACAACTTCTGCACCCAGATGATTGTGAATCGCTTCTACATGCTGTTCAACTGAATAGTTATCTGTTTCACCCTTTTCAGTCATTATATTACAGTAATATATTATCTTGCCTTTACAGTTGCATAAGGCTCTTCTGATATCATTAATTATCAGGTTGGGAAGTATTGAAGTAAACAGCGAACCAATACCTACGATAATATAATCCGCTTCATTTATTGCCTTTAACAGTTGTGGATAAGTATTGACTGTTTCATCATAGAAGACATCCCTTACCTGCTTATTGCTTTCTCTTATCTGGGTTTCGCCGGAAACAATGCTTCCATCCATCATATGGGCCTTTAAAGTAACCGATTGAATAGTGCTGGGATAAACCCTGCCCTTTACTTTTAAAATTTTACACAGTTCTACTACAGCACGATAAAAATCATTTTCATCAATGGCTAAAGCTGAAATTATTATATTTCCCAGACTGTGTCCTGATAACTGACCCGACTTGGAATCAAAACGATGATTCATAATCTTGGTCATCAAATCTTCACTGTCCGCCAGAGCAACCATAACATTTCTGACGTCACCCATCGCCGGCAAATTAAAGAAGTTTCTAAGTTGACCGGTCGAACCGCCATCATCAGCGGTTGCCACAACTGTAGAAAGTTCAATTTCATCTATCTGTTTCAGACCTTTCAAAAGCGCTGACTGGCCTGTCCCTCCTCCAATACATAATACTTTTTTCATAGCAGTTCACCTTATAAATTATAACATAGTTTAACTGTATTTACTCTGTTTTCCCTCATAAAAACCCATCATTTTCTGACGGGTTTAATTATTGATTATTTCTTAATTATTTCATTATTCAATATCTGCTTAATCATTGTTTTAGCTCTTTTAATATGGTCTTCATTTAAAATTACCACACTGTATGTTTTACCGGTACTTTGACCCATGGCATAACTGGTCCTGTATGCTCCTTTACCGGTAATGTTATGTTGAACAACATCCCAGGTAGCCATGTCATTGAGCTGCATCTGGGCTAAAGCATATATCGCATCCATGCTGATATCGGTAAAGAATGTTCCTTCAACTGCTTTTAATATTTCTCCAATATTCGTAATAGTTGAAACAGAAGTTACCTGTTTTATCAGGGCATCTACCACAATTGCCTGATGTCGGTTCCTGCCATAATCTCCAATTGAGGTTCCATCCGGTTTACGACCTTTTCTTTCCCGGACATATCCTAATGTCTGCCCGCCGGTCAAAGTGATTTTGCCTTCAGGGAAAGCCGCATAAACATTTTCTGCATATGTAACCGGGTCAAAACAGGCCCTTGTTTCAAAGTAATAAGGATTGTTAATTTCCAGACCGCCCATTGCATCAATTATTTTAACAATCGACAGAAAGTTTACTCTGAAGTAATAATTTATTTTAATATCAAAAAGGGCATTGACTGTCTGCTGCCAGGCTTTGATACTGTATACGGTTGCATGTGTCAGCTTATCCATACAATTTTTATTACCCCATAAAGCAACATAACCATCACGGGGAATAGTAATAACCAGCACCTGTTTTGTGGTCGGATTGACAACCAGCAGCATATTCACATCGGTTCTTCCGGCTTTGGTAGTAGCCTTGAGACTCTTATAGTTTCGGCTGTCAGAACCGCCAAGCATTATGATAAACGGTTCAGTTGTAACATCACCGACATTGGCGCTATCGTATTCCAGACTTATTTTCTGAACACAGGTATAGACCACCCTGGTATCCTCGTTGTAGGACAGAAAGTCATCATTTTCAGCAATAATTTCCGCATAGGATTCATTCAGCATTATTGCATCAACCTCACCGGCATAAAGAGCTTCCACTATTGAATAAATATCTTCATAAGCTTTACTTTCAACAGGTTCTCCTTCAAGTTCTCTGTTGATAACTTTTAGTGCATAATCCTGATATTCAACATCCAGCTGTGATTGAATGCCGACAACTTTCCCCGGTAAATCTGAAACGTCCGCAATTTCACTGTCTTTTAAAACATAGACGTTTATCATCAGCTCACCTTCGGTTGGAACCTCGATAAACATTCTTTCCAGCTGACCTTTAAAATTCGGTATTATCACAAGATTAGCCATAACCAGTCCATAGGCCAGACCTAGACACAAAATTGACTGCAGTATCTTGTTTAAATTATTTACATTAGGTAAAAAAGCAAAAATAGAGAAAAATATATTTACACCAATCAGACCATAAGTCAGATATTGAATATATTTATCCGGCAAAAAGGTGTAGGAACTGACCAGGTCATATAGTCTTTTAGAATGAAACATTACTCCTATCATAATAAGCATAGAAATAATATAGATTACCCATCTGATAATCTTTTTCCTTTTTGTCTTTGATTTTCTCTTCTGTAAATCTGTCTTTTTTTCTTCTTTTAATTCTGAACTCTCATTTTCAGTTTTACTTTCATTTTCCTGTTCCAATATATCTTTTTCATCATCCTCAACAGAAAACTGAACATTGTAAGAGCTTTTACCTTCATCTTTTTCCATAATAAATAGCACCTCATCTATATTATACATTATTCAAAAAAAAAATCATCTTTTAGCTCTGAAAAGTGGTGGTCCGATAGGGATTCGAACCCTAGACCCACTGATTAAGAGTCAGTTGCTCTGCCACCTGAGCTATCGGACCAAATGCTTAATCATAATAACACTAAAAAGTGCTGTTTTCAACTGATTTTAAACACAAACATGAATTAATACTTTAAAATAGAAATGAGTTAAAATTATATTTGGAGGTATCAGAATGTCAGTTACAAAGTTCTTTATTCAGAAATATATTGATATATGTACTAAAGCAGATGCTATCAGAGCCAGTGGTCTTTTTACCCCTGAACAAATTACCAGAATAGACAACATCCCTTATAATGACTCTCAATTACTGGACATCTATTATCCTGAAGATACGCAGAAACCTCTTGCGACTATAATTTCCATTCACGGAGGAGGCTGGGTATATGGCAGTAAAAATGACTATCAGTTTTACTGTATGGACCTGGCCAAAGAAGGATTTACCGTCATTAACTTTGATTACCATCTGGCACCTGATTTCAGTTATCCCACTCAGCTGGCGGACTGTCTTGATGTTTTCAGATTTGTTGAAGAAAACCATCGGCAGTATTTTATCGATCTTAATAATCTGTTTTTAGTTGGTGACAGCGCCGGAGCTCAGATGGCTCATCAGCTGACAGTTATTCATACAAATAAAGAGTATCGTGACATCATGAATATCGGCTGCAGCAGTCTTAAATTTAAAGCTGTCGGACTGAACTGCGGTATCTATAATATTGATATGGTTAACAGAAATCCTTTCATCAGAGCAATGCTTTCTCCTTATTTTGGCAGAAATCCCGGACAATATAAAAGACAGCTGTATCCCCTGCAATATCAAAACGAAAACTTCCCTCCGGCATTCATTTTTACCAGTAAGAATGATTTCTTCAGATGTTATCAGAAACCACTGCTCAACAGGCTTAAAAAGAACAATACCGAGTATATCTTTAAGATATATGGACAAAAAAAAGAAATAGTCGGACATGTCTTTCACATTGATATAAAAAAATCCATTGGACAGAAAGCCAACAGTGAACAGCTTAATTTCTTCAAAACAAAAATAACAGCCGGCTAACCGCGGGCTGTTTTTGTCAGTTTGGCAATATAGAAGCCATCAGAATCATAATTAAAAGGGAAAACAGTCTCTTCACTTATCAGATTGTAGTTTTTATGTTCTTTTAAAAACCATTCAACCTGTTTTTCGTTTTCTTTCTTATTCAGAGTGCAGGTAGAATAAAGTAAAATACCATTTTCTTTGAGCATTAAAGCAGCAGTTTTTAACAGCCGCTTCTGCAGGTCAGCAAGATTATCTAAGTCTTCAGGGGTTATCGTTATTTTTATTTCCGGCTTATGTCTTAAAGTTCCCAGTCCACTGCATGGAGCATCCAGTAAAACCACATCAAAACTGTTTTTTTGATACTTTTCATTTATCTTTGTACCGTCCCAGCAGGATGTTACAACATTACTCAAACCATATCTTTCAACATTCTGTCTTATCAGTTCAACTCTAAAATCATAAATATCATTACTGACTACTAAACCGCTATTGTTTAATTCCATTGCCAGTTGAACTGTTTTAGATCCCGGTGCTCCACATAAATCCAGAATCTTCTGATTTTCTCTGACTCCAATTTTTTTAACCGCCAGCTGGCTTGATTCTGACTGGATTATTACCTGGTTATTCTTAAAATAATCTGTTTCTATAATATTTCCCCGGTAATACAGACATCCTTCCACAATGCCGCGATAAAAATTTTCATCTTTCAACAGCTGACTTTCATCGGTTAACAGATTATTTACCCTTAGTGCTACTCGGCCATCTTTTAAATTATGAAAACAGATTTTTTCACAGATTTCTTTACCATAATGCACATTCCATAAGTTTATTAGCCAGTCAGGATGAGATACTCTGACTGCAAAAGAAAAACTTTTGATGTCCTCTTTAGAAATCTTTCTTAATACTGCATTAACAAAACTGACCTGACTTCCGGCTTTGATATTTCCGGCAATCTTTACTATTTCATTTACTGTAGCATATTCCGGTTTATCCATTAACAGAATTTCATAGGTTGCCATATCCAGCAATTGACAGATTCTGACTGAAGGAAGCTTAAGAGCATATTTGCTCCACACCGCTCTTACCAGACGGTAATTTCTTAAGGTTCCATAGACAAGCTGCGTAACAAATGGCGTATTACTCCGGCAGTTTTTAAGGACAATATTGGAAAACTGTTTATCAATGGTTATTTTACACAGACAGCTGAAGGCTGTTTCTCTTTCACTCATTTTTACTCCTTAATCTAAAATATACGGATCAACATCAATTTGTACTGCTACCTGCCGCTTATTTATTGATTGACCCTCAAACCACAACCACAATTTTTCAATCAGCTGCTGGCGGTCTTTTGACTTGATAATGACACGATAACGGTACTCACCTTTAATTTTCAAGAGCCTTGAAGGACCCAAAACTCTGATATCTTCATCTTTTCTGAAAAAGTTACTGCAGTCAAAAGCTTTGTTTTTGACAGTTTCTTCATCTTTTCCGGCAAACAGTATGGCCGCCATGAAGGTGTATGGCGGATATTTACCAGCATGACGATAACTCATTTCATTGTTGAAAAAAGTTATATAATCCTGCCTGACCGCCAGTCTGATACCATAATGATTTATGTCATAAGCCTGAACATAGACTTCACCGGGATTGTTGCTGCGACCACTTCTGCCACTGGCCTGAACTATTAAATCAAATGTTGTTTCAACACTGCGGTAATCTGTTCTATACAGTGGACCGTCAGCATTGAAAATGCCTACTAAGGTAACATTTGGAAAATCCAGACCTTTAGAAATCATCTGGGTTCCGATTAAAATATCATACTTCTGATTTTCAAAACCGGTCAGAATCTTACTGTGGGCGTCTTTTTTTCTGGTTGAATCAGCATCCATTCTTACCAGTCTGGCCAAAGGAAAGTTTTTTTGAATTTCTTCGGTTAGACGCTGGGTTCCCACACCATAATTCCTGAACATTTTATTGCCACATTTTGGACAGCTTATATCATTACTCTGACTGTGACCACACACATGACAGACGAGTCTGTCATCATCTTTATGATAACTTAAGGCTACATCACAATGTGGACACATAACAACATAAGAACAGCCGGAGCATTTGACAATTGGCGTATAACCTCTTCGATTCAGCAATAAAATAACCTGCTGTTTCTTTTTCAGCCTTTCATCAATCGCCTTTAAAAGCGGATTGGAAATAATGTAATTTCCTTTTCTTATTTCTGTACTCATATCAACCAGATAAGACTTAGGTAAATCCTGATTTATTCTCTTATCCAAAGTCACCAGTTTATACACATTTTTTATTGCTCTGGCATAACTCTCCAGTGTTGGAGTGGCACTTCCTAAAATCAGTCTGCAGTTATGAGTTTCACTTCTTTTAATCGCAATGTCTCTGGTGTTATATTTCGGAGTTGAATCCTGTTTGTAGGAACCATCATGTTCTTCATCTAAAACAATCAGGCCAATATCCTTAAAAGGCATAAAAACAGCGCTTCTTGTTCCCACAACAATTTTTACTTTCCCTTCTTTTACCAAGGTATATTGCTGATACTTTTCCTGTGCTGACAGTCCGGAATGATAAATAGCAATACTGTTAAAACGGGATTTAAACCGTTTAACCATTTGTGAAGTTAGAGATATTTCCGGAACCAGAATTAACACCTGTCTGTCCTGCAGACAAGCCTGTTTTGCCAGCTGCAGATAAATTTCTGTTTTACCGCTTCCGGTCAGCCCATGTAAAAGAATGATCCTGTTTTCACTGGTGTTAATTATTTTTAAAGCCTGTTTTTGCTCTTTGGTCAAATCATAAGGAGCATCATATACCTTAAATTCGCTGACTTCTGCCCTTTTTTCTCTTTTAACGACTTCTATTTCACCACTTTCTTTTAATTTCCGATAGCGGTAGTCAGTGACCTTTTCCTTAAAATGTTTAAGCCGCATTTCATTTTCTTCAAAACCACAGCTTTCTTTGACATCATCATTTTTAATAAGCACCCAGTTTTCCATTACTGCACTTTTAAAACTGCTGACCGGTTTTAAAGTTGAAGGCAGCATTGACTGAAAACAGGAAATTGCCGGAGAAATTGTCTGTCTGCTCATCCATAAGCCCAGATTATAAAGTTCTTCATTAATAACCGGCTCACTGTCAATTATTTCTTCAATCGGTTTTAACTGATAACCTAGCTGAATCTGATACTTTTTTAGATCATCGACTTCAAAAGCCGAATCAACAAATCCGACCAGTTTCTGTCCGTTAAAGTCAGCTTTGACTCTGATACCTCTTTCTATTTTTTTATTGCCCTGATGAAAATATGAAAAAACAGTATTCAACTGCATAATAGGATGTTCAATATAAATATTAATAATCCATGTCTTATTCATCGTTTTTATTCTACCATATTTAACCTGATATTTTTTTACTGTTTAAAAAAGAGTAGAGAAATCTCTCTACCCTGAACAATTACAAATATTTATTTACTGTTTTATAAAGACTGAAAATTCCGGCAAAGGAAGTAAGAATCATTATAACAAACTGACAGATAAAAAAATCACCTGTTTCCGGAACATGGTAATTTATTATTTCTTTTTCAATTATCGGCCTGAATTCAGAAGTATCAATCGGATATTTCTGATTTTCCAAATTATAACCAAAAGGAGCTTTTATTTCCTGCAGATAGTATTCTTCCTGTACAAACAGACAGTTTTCAAACAATATTTCTCCATTTTCATCAGTTTCCTTTTGAAACAGCAACTCACCACTTTTACTATACAGACCAAATACCGCTCCCTGAAGAGGGTTAGAAAAATTATCTGTTTTAATCACCTTTAAACTGATGGTTTTAGGACACTCAATACTTTTAACAGTGACCGTTTCCTGTTGTCTGATTTCAATTTCATAAACATTCAAATCTAAATAAAAATTATCCGGAGCCTGAATTTCTTTAATATAGTATCTGCCGGGAGCCAAAGCAATTCTGGCAGTTTTACCATTTTCATCAGTAACCAAAACTGCTTTTTCACTACTGTTATTTTTATAGACTTCCTCAGTACACTTTTCATCAGCAAACAGCTGATAAACAGCATTTGACAGCGGATAATGACAGGCAACTTCACTTTCTTTTTCCAATGTCAGATAGCCTTCCATAATTTCCAACAGTCTGTATCCCTCTTCCGGGGAAGTTTCAATCCTTCCTTTTCCACTGCTGTCGGTAAACTCAACCGGCTTTGTGACATCCGAAGAAACCCTAATCATAAAATCCTCAGCCCTGACATAACCTGAAGGAACCTTACTTTCGCAAACAAGATAAGTTCCAGCCAGAAGAACCGCATTTCCGTCAACTGTAAACAATTCATCACCGCTGACCAGATAATCCTTACTGAACCTGAATATGCCGTTTCCATCAGTTTCAAATACCCATTTTCTTATTGGATTAAGATTTTTAGCCTGCTCTGCCGACTGCAGCTGACAACTGTAGTATTCCACAGTAAACTGTGCTCCCTTTATTCGGCAATTATTTTTATCACGCTTTGTTAAAACTACCCTTATCGGGTCAAACTCCGCTTTAGTTTCAACCACCAGATTTTTGTGATCATAATCTGCCGGTTGCAGTAAAACACCATAAAACATATCCTGAGTTTTATACTGTCGATAATTTTCCCACATATAGACAACAAAATCTTTTGGAGCCTGAGGCTGTTGGATAACCCAGTTATAATAGTCATTTACTCCATGCTGATTCCAGCTGTACTGCCACTTGCTGTTTTTACCATAGGCTCTACCTAATGCTGCATGAGTGATAAAAGCCGAAAGAACATCCACACTGTTTGTCTTATAGTAACTATAACCGTCTCTGGAAGAAAACGGGATATGATAATTCCCACTGTAAAAACCCGGCCACATCTGTGGCCCTTTTCTGCCATAATACAGAATCTTATAGATTAAGCTGCCGGCAGCAGAGTTTCTATCCAGCACTCTGCTGGATGAAGTGGAAATAATGTGTCTGCCAAAACTATTAATTTCGCTTGGAGGAGTTATTA
The DNA here is from genome assembly GCA_050950925.1 of Erysipelotrichaceae bacterium. Lineage (GTDB taxonomy): Bacteria > Bacillota_I > Bacilli_A > Erysipelotrichales > Erysipelotrichaceae > UBA1783. Next base: position 23,471 of record JBMNIN010000002.1, on the reverse strand, counting down.
GACAGATGCCACATTCAAATGCACCGATACCATAATCAGTCGTCCACAATATGTATTTGTTATAGGGGAAATACTCCCCCTTACTGTTTTTTCCATAGATATTACAAACAGTATTAACTGTTATCTGTTTTGGCAGATGGGTATCCGCATATAAATACACCTCATAAACCTCTTCATCCAGAACAAATCCCTTTGATGGTTTTATTTCCTTTATTTTATACAGTCCGTCATCAAGCTGATCAACAAATGGTTTACCTGTCATTTTATTAAAACCGACACCATTTTCAGCAATTTCAAAAATCGCCACAACTTCATTATTGCTGTTTCTTACTTCATATTCTGAACCCATCAGACTATACTCGTAAGGATTTAAACTTATTAAATCTTCATGTTCCTTTATTTTCTTTGTCAGAGTAATATAATTGCCCTGCATTTCATTTTCTTCTGCCGATAAAAAAAGTGACGAGTTAAATAACATCACCATCAGCGTTAATAATATCAATGTTGTTTTTTTCATTTTTACCCCTTTCAACATCCCGTTTTTTCATAATGTCCTTTTTCTTCTACAGCCGGCTGATATGGCTGGTCTACCACCCATATTTCTTCATCATAAGCTTCTCTGTCCACAACAGTCTGCTGACCGATTATTTTTTTAGTAATTTTGTAATAGTACCGATAAAACTCCTGGGGTAGACTGTTGAAATATTCTTCAGCAGAAAAACCCTGATAATCATCTACAGTTATAAATGTTTCATCTTCTCTGATGAAGTAATAAGTTTTAAATTCCTGATAAATATTTATTACACGGGTTACAGCTTCATGATGAATAATCTCATAATGCCCTTTTTCTTCAATTGCCCTCTGATATGGTACATCAATTACCCATACGTACATACAGCCATCCTTTTCAATTGTTTTATTTTCCGTATCAACCGCTTGTGTTTCTGTCTTTTGTTTTTGTGGCTTTCTGTTTTCATGAACCAGAACTTCCTTTAGTGGCCGGTCATAGCTGTTTTGCTCTTTTTTATTTTTTACATTTTCACTTTCAGTATTATTTAAAAGATAACCTGCAATAATACAAAAAAAGAATATTAATAATATCCTTAAATCTTTCTTCATTTTCCTCTCCTGAAATAAATAACCGATGTTTTTACATCTGGACTCTTAAAAACCGGCAATCTCTTTTCTAATTGCCGGTTATTAATAATTAAATCAAATGTTTCACTACCTCCATCAAAAACAGCAGTATTTCTGAAAACGCATTATACTGTCCTTTGGAAGTAATAATATCTTTCATCTTCACCAATTAATGTCATGACTGAACTTAGCATTTTATATGAAGCCATATTTTCACGGTAACAGTAAGCAGTTACACCTTTAAGACCTATTTTGTACAATGCATAATCACAAACAGTATCAAGAGCTTCTCTGCCATAGCCTTTGCCGGTATATTCCGGCAAGAGCCTGATACCGATATTGGCGCTTCCGCGAAAATCAAATTCGTTTATAACCGCCTCTCCAATCATCCTGTTTTCCAGACGGATTGCCAAAGACAAGCACACTCTGTTTTTAAAATCGGAAACTGCTGTCTGATAAAAATAATCGTAGGTAAGTTTTCCCTGCAAATCATTGCGGTAATCATATCCCCAGTACTTATTAAGTTTTTCATCTAGGCAAAGTCGGTTGTATTCGGAAATATCGTCCTCTTTTATCTGGGTGTATGTCAGCCTGGCACTTTTTGTTTGCGGTATCTTTTTAAGTTTTACCAGTTCACTATGTACTTCCACCATCAGCTGTTCTTCGATTTTTATCGGATGGTACTGCGTTTTCGAAATTCTAAGTCCCCGACTGCCGGCATCGTCCTGACGATTAATAAATTTAACATTCTGTCCGAACTTTTCAGCAAAGTTTTTCACCATAAACTGATATACTCCCGGGTAGTTGTCAAGCGATTTTTCTATATGAATTGTTAAAATATCTCCTATGATTTCTCCAAAGCAGAAAGAAATAATTTCACCATCCAGTTCGACAGCCGCCGCAAAATCAGAATCCGAACAGGGAAGCTCAAGCATTTCACGGGCTTTTTTAAGTTCATAACGGGCGGATAAAATGTTGTCTTTGTGGAAATCATCTTCAAAACGGTTCCAAAACCTTTCAAGCTTTTCTTTTTCTTCAATAGTATCATTCAAGGATACAAATACAGCCTCAGGGAAAAGTTTTATGAACCTGTTGATGTGATTACGCTGCCCGGAATATTTTTTCCCGGAAAACAGCTGCATATCTTCAGATAAATATATATACTCGCTTTCGTTGCGATCTGAACTTACAGTATAGTTATCATAACGACATGTTACATAAGACAGCATTTCACGTGGCACAACATAAAAAGAAAGGGGAATGGACTTTTTAGCACAATATTTTTCAATTGCCTCAATAGCGGCATTTATATCTCCAAAATCTTCATAACAATAGGGGAAAAAGAACTTTTCAACATTTGAAATACACACCCTTATGACAACACATCCTGCTACAGTAGTATAAGAGGCATTGAAATATTCCCGCCACATTAAAAGATAACCAGGCGCATAACACGAAAGCAGATACGGATATTTCTGTCCCAATTCAATTAAACGGCCAACTGTATTACATGTAATATCTTCAAACTTGTCCAACAGGTCTGATTCCGGATCTTTTGAGAATTCTTCTTTTGTTTCGGAGGCATTTTCACTGGTTGTCTGCATAAATATTTTCTCATCCTTTCATTTTGCCCGTTTAAATATTTTAAACGAATTTTCAAGTTTTTAAATTTTATCATATACTGTCTGAATCTTCAAGTTGCTGCTGATAAATCTTTTTAAAAAAATGCCCTATAAATGACTTAATTTCCCGGTTTGTAAATGATAAGTAAAAAAATCATCCAAATCAACAGCAACAGACAATTTAAACAGTGAATAAAAAGAAAACAGGTCTTACTGAAAACCTGTTTGTAAACAATCTAACAGCTGTTTATGCATCTATTTCATATGCCATTTAATAATTACTGCTATCAGTTCTGCAGCTAAATCAACTTCATCATTACAGATAACATATTTATACTGCGACAGCATATTCATTTCCTTTTCAGCTTTTGACAAACGCTGCTGAACTATTTCTTCAGGTTCAGTTTTTCTTCCCCTGATTCTTCTTTCCAGCTCTTCCATTGAAGGAGGAATCAAAAATATAGTTAAAGCATCCGGACATTTTCTCTGGACTTCTTTTGCTCCTTCGACCTCAATTTCCAGCAAAACATTTTTTCCTTCATCCCTCAGTTTTTCGACATATTTTAAAGGTGTACCATAATAATTGCCCACAAACTCCGTCCACTCTAAAAGTTCTCCATTTTTAATTGCATCTTTAAACTGCTGTTGACTGACAAAGAAATAATCAACTCCGTCAGTTTCAGTTTCTCTTTTTTCCCTGCTGGTCATAGAAACTGAATAAGCCAGATTTAATGATTCATCCTGAAAGAACCTGGCTCTGACAGTACCTTTACCTACACCTGATGGTCCTGACAAAACGATTAGTAAGCCTCTTTTTTTCATTATCACTTACCTCCCTTTGACTTAATTTTATTATACAAAGTATAGTCTTTTTTTTCAATGTGATATAATATCTGATAATAGCTGAAAAAGGAGAAACACATGGCTTTTGACGGAGTGTTTTTACATCAGGTAATCAGACAGTTACAACCTCTTGTAAAAAAAAGAATTAACAGAATTTACCAGATTTCTGATACAGAAATCCTTTTCATTATTAAAGGATATCAGCCATACCAACTGATTATCAGCGCCCACTCCTCATACAATCGCATCCATCTGACCAACAGAAACTATCCAACCCGTTTATCTCCAGGTAATTTCATCATTCTTTTAAGAAAATATGCTGAGGGCGGAATAATAAAAAGCATCACTCAGGCTGGTTTAGACCGCTATTTAATAATTGAAGTCGACAGCCGTGATGATATCGGAGATAAAATTACGGTGCAGATTTATGTTGAATTAATGGGTAAATATGCCAATGTGATTCTGGTGAAAGATGGCAGAATCATTGATGCCTTAAAACATATCCCGCCATTTGAAAATACAATAAGAACAATACAGCCAGGTGCCCCGTTTACTGTAACAGCGCCACAGAAAAATAAACTTAATCCATTTGAAACTGACGATGTCAATATTGAGGACAACCTGTCTAAAATACTGGTCGGATTTTCCCCACTGCTGAGTCAGGAAGTAAGTTATCGCCTGCAAAGACAAAGTTATCGTCAGATAATAAAAGAAATAAAAGAATCAGCAAGTCTTCATCTGACTGTTAAAAACAATGAAGAGTACTTCCACTGTATCGCTCTGACTCATCTGTCGGATGAACATCAGTGTTTTGAAATTTGCGAGGGTTTGGATTATCTGTATTTCAAAAAAGAAGAGAAAGAAAGAATCAGACATATAACCGGAGATTTGTTTAAATTTACCAGAAAAGAAATCAGTAAACTGACTAAAAAAATCGATAACCTGCTTAACTCCCTGCAAGAGGCTTTAGATTGCGACAGATATCGGCATTATGGAGATCTTATATTCGCCAATTTAGACAAGATTAAAAAAGGAATGCACTCAGTTACCTTACATGATTTTGAAGGCAACCTGGTCACTATTCCTCTTGATGAGAAACTGGATGGCAAGGGAAACGGGAAAAAACACTTTACTAAATATCGTAAACTCTCTACCGGACAAAAATATATCAATGAGCAGATTAATATTGCCAGGGAAAATCTTGAATACTTTGAACTGATTCAGAAACAGCTGGAATATGCTGATTTTGATACTGCTGCTGAAATCCGTCAGGAACTGGAAAGTAACGGTTACCTGAAAACTAAAATAAAAAACCAAAGGTCCAAAAAACCCAATGAACCCAATTACACCAAGCTGCAATACCAAAACAAAACTATTCTAATAGGTAAAAACAATATCCAGAATGAGTTTATAACCTTTAAAAAATCTGATAGATTTGACTGTTGGTTTCATGTTAAAGATGGCTCTGGAGCCCATGTAATTATTAATACCAGTGAGCCGGATGAAGATGAAATCAGATTTTGTGCCATGCTGGCAGCCTGGTTTTCTAAAAACAGATACTCCAGTAGCATTCCGGTTAACTATACCCTGGTTAGAAATCTAAAAAAGATTCCTAATAGTAAAATCGGGAAACTGATACTCAAAGAATATAAAACTATTTATATCGATATTGATGAAGAAAAAATAAATGCGCATCTCTGATCCGCATTTTGTTCTTTTATCGTTCAAATAGTTTCAGTAATTTCATCTTAATTCTTCCTGTTTTACCGGAATAAGGATGTTCTCTTAATGGCAGATTAAATCTGTTGGAACCCTGCAGGACTGTCTGAGGGTGAGTAAATTCATCAAAGCCCCATTTACCATGATAAGCTCCCATTCCTGAATGACCTGTTCCATTAAACGGTGCTCCTTTAACCAGCAGCTGCAGGCAGACTTCATTAATGCACCCGCCGCCAAACTGCTGAGTTGACATGACTCTGTTGGCCCATCTGATATCTTTGGTAAACAGGTATAAAGCCAGACCATGTTCTCTTTCCGCGATAACATCCAGCAGACTTTCTATTTTCTCATCCTGATAAACTACAATCGGTAAAAGAGGATTAAACAGTTCCCGCTTTACAATATCTTCATTGATGTCTACCGGATAAATAATTGTTGGAGAATATTTAAGAGTCTTTTCATTGCCCCAACCGCCATATACAATCCTGTCTTTGTACTTTAAAGCTTGGCCAAAACAATTATCATAAGCTGTTTTATTTATCAGTTTTGGATAATCAGCATTATTGACAGCATCACCAATCTGTCTGTCAAACTCATTTTTTAAAGCCTCAACAAACTTTTCCGCTATCTCACCGGCTACCGCTACCTGATTGATATTGATACAGACCTGACCACTGTTGAGCAACTTGAAGAAAGCTATTTTTCTGGCAGCATCTCTGATATCAGCATCTTTTCTGACAATACACCAGTTACCGTTTTCTCCGCCAAGTTCCAAAGCAACAGGAGTCAGATTCTCTGCCGCTTTTTTCATTACCTGTTTTCCAATTTCAGGGGAACCGGTATAAAAAATCTTATCAAATTTTTGAGCCAGACACATGTCAGCCACCTTATGGGAACCATCAATTACGGTTATATATTCCGGCTGATAAATATCCGCTACTATTTTTTTAATTACTTCCGTACTGTTAACGCTTTTACTGCTGGTTTTAATAACGGCAGTATTACCACCGGCAATTGCAGCAATCAGTACTCCGAAAGTTAATAAAAAAGGAAAATTAAAGGGAGAAATAATCAGCGCTACTCCATAAGGCATTTTATAGACTCGGGTGATTATACTTGGAAAACAGACCAAGCCTGAATATAACTTTTTAGGTTTTGCCCATTTCTTTAAACCTCTTAAAGTCTCATTAATTTCCAGAATTACTGTTCCAATATCACAGAAAAAGGCTTCAACATCACTTCTGCCCAGATCCAGTCTTAAAGCTTCAATAATGTCACTTTCATAATCTGTCATTGCTTTTTTCAGCTTTTTCAGCTGTTTTTTTCTGAAATCAATATCCAGAGTAACTCCTGTTTTAAAATATTCCCTCTGATTATCCACTATTTCCTTAATTCTGATTTCATCGTACATATCATCCTGTCCCCTTACTTTCCTATAACTACGATAACTGTCATTTTCTTTTCAACGATTATATTATACAAAAAAAACTTCCCTCAAGGAAGTTTATCGGTAATGGTAGCCCGTACGGGATTCGAACCCGTGAATGCATGCGTGAAAGGCATGTGAGTTAAACCTCTTCTCCAACGGACCATAACGCTTGTTAATAATACCAAGAAAAACAAATCTCGTCAACCGATTTTAAATATTTTTCTTTTATAACTTTAAATGAAGTGCCAAATCAGGTCATAGCACTTCATTAAAATAATATTAGCATCAATTTTCAGTTTTTTTTATTCTCTTTTTGACAAACTTTAACAATTTTCTGACAAAATGACTATTTTTCAATATCCATAATCATTTTAACTCTCTTTAAATGTCTTTCTCCTTCATCAAAAGGAGTCTCCAGCCAGGCATCTACGATTGCTTTAGCCATTTCTTCGCCTACAATTCTAGCTCCGAAACAGATGATATTGGCATGATTGTGACTCTTTGTCAGGCTGGCACTAACCGGTTCTGACACACAAGCCGCTCTGATTCCTTTTACTTTATTTGCAGCTAAAGAAATTCCGATTCCGGTACCACATATGGCAATGCCGCAGTCTACTTTTTTATCTCTGACAGCTTCTCCAATAATTTTCCCGGCCAGTGGATAGTCATAATTTTCCAGGCTGTCTGTGCCATAGTTTATCACTTCATAGCCTTTAGATTCTAAATATTTTATTATTGCATACTTCAACTCTACCGCAGCATGGTCATTACTAATTCCAATTTTCATTTTTTACCTACTTTCTCAATATGAAACAGTTATAATCAACTTCTCTTATTTCTGTTTTATCTACTACCGAAAAGAAAATTCGGCCAAAAATAATCCTTGTTCCGTCTTCTGTTGTATAGACTAATGATGTTGTCTGAGATTTTCCATAAGTATTATATAAACTCCAGAAATAATTTTCAATATTATAACCGGCAATCTCAACACTGCAACCATAATCTATATATTCCATTGACCTGTATCCTTCGATATCAAAGACTTCATAAGAATTATAATAATCGCAATTTATATAATCTTCTTTAACGGTTTCTTCCTCAGCACTTCTTTTAAAACCGAAGACTGTTTCAAATTCACTGTCAAAAATATCGGTAATATAGTTTTCTTTTTTACTTGCTGAGCGTTGAAGATAATTGTATATTTCTCTGATTTCACGTTTATCTTCCTCAGAAATATCTGGATTGGCTACTATTGTTTTTCCATCCAGCATCCCATTTTTGAGAAGTATTTTCTCCATTCTTTTCGATTGAGAATTAAATGGCACATCAATCATATTAAACGGTCCAATACTCAATACCGCTACTACAGCCGCAATAAACAGAAAGACTGGTTTGGCTCCTTTTTTAAAAAATGAAGAGATAATGAAAGCCAGAGCTATCAGATTAAACATAACAGACAAATATCTTGGAGTTGTCAGACCATAGGCACTTATTCTTAAAAACAGCACATAATTCTGCACCAGCATAATCGGCAGCATTAAAAAGCCGCCATACTTAAGATGAAATAAACCTATTCCCTTTTCAGCATAATGACAACTCAAATAGAAAAGACAATAAAATAATAAGGCAAAAGAAGCAAACCAGTTTATTTTATTAATCGGCAATTCAAAAGTAATCAGAACTTTGGCTAAATAAATATATAAAATTCCAATTAGCAAATAATAGACCGTTAACGCCGCTTTATGCAGAATATTCTCATAGGCTCTGGAAACTGATAATTTTTCATCTCTTGTCGGAATATATGATAAAAATAATGAATTTGCCACAAATACTTCAAATATTGCACCGGCAATCAAATAAAGTCTCTCAAAATTATCAAATCTGTAAATCAGCGTTTCAAAAGCCAAAAGACAGACCGATAATCCTAAAACGATAGTGGTAATCATCACATGACAGTAAAGCAAACTGCATAAAAGTGATGCAAACAGTTTTTTATTGTCCTCAATAAAAAATAACAGATAAAAACTGATACACATTTCAACCAGCAATAAACCAATATAACCCAAAAATACGTAGTCATTTTCACTGAAAAAATGAAATACTATATAAGTGGCAATGGTAACTGAAAGTGAAACGATAATATTTATAATCTTACCATTAGTTATTCGGTATTTTTCATCAGCTAATGTTAAAACAAAAGAAGTTAAACCGCCTAAAGTAGCGGCTAGCAGTAAATACTGATACGGGTCACTCAAATTGTCAATGATAATACTGATTACCAGTACCAGGGTAATAAAGGCCAGAAAGATGTTTGTCAGCAAAAATCTTCTGACACTTTCTAAAAATCTATTAATTAATTGAGTGAAAAATTCTTTAATTCTTTGCATTTTTTTCTACCTACCTGTTCTTTTCATAAATCAGTTTCATTCCATAATAAGCTAAATCAGGATCATATTCAGCAAACAACTCTGTTTCAGGATAAATATATCTGCCCAGCCCGCCAGTGGCTATAATGGGAAAATCATGTCCGATTTCCTTTTTAATCTGTCTGATGATTCCCTCTGTCAGACCGATATAGCCATAAACAATACCAGCCTGCATACTATGAACGGTATTTTTAGCCAGAATCGTTTCCGGTTTTTTGAGTTGCACCTGTGGAAGTTGCGCTGTCATCTGCCATAAACTGTTGGCATAAATTTCTAAACCAGGTGAAATAATACCATATTGAAATCTTCCCTGTTTATCAACATACAGAAACTTTGTCGCGGTACCAAAATCAACAACCATACATTCACCCTGATACTTATCATAGCCTGCCAGTGCCACCGCAATCAAATCTGCTCCACAACTTTTAGGGTCATCAATACAGATTTTAAGCCCGGTCCTGATACCGGCCGCAATTATCAGCGGTTTCACATTAAACAGCTGTTTTATAGCACTGATCATATCATTGTTGATATTTGGAACAACAGAAGCCAAAACTACATCTGTTATCTGATTTTCATAAATTCCCTTTACTTCTAATATTGAATGAATCTGTAATGACAGTTCATCACTTGTTCTCAGCTGTTTGGTGATAAAACGGAAGGTTGTAATCAGTTTTTCACCATCAAATATTCCGCAGGAAATATTAGTGTTTCCAACATCAATTGTAAGTAACATTTTTACGCTTCCTCCCTGACAACTTTTTGCAGTGCTCTGATTATCGGCCAGTTCAATAAACCGGCAAACAGAGCCTCATAAAAACCATTTGTGACCAATGTCAGCCAGACAAATATCGCCATACCGTTTAACTGCACATTAAATATTTCGCTATACTGTTTGCCAAAAAAGAGATAAATAAACGACATTACCAGAACTGTGTGAATAATTGTCGACACAACAGAAGAGATAAAAATCGCTACACCTTTTGAAATATTTGTTTTATTCAGCAAATCATATAAGACTCCGGCAGTGACTCCTAAAAGTATTCTTGGCACAATGGCAATTACCAGGCTGAAGAAGTTGCCGCTATATTCTCCGATTGAATAGAAAGGAGTGAAAAATAATGATGCCGGCGAAGGAACTGCCACCGCATAAACAGTACTGGCCAATCCAAATACTAAACCTACCACAGCTCCCTGTTTTGTCCCCAGCAGGATTGCAGCTAAAATTACCGGGATATGCATTGTTGTTATCTGAAGCGGCCCAATTGGAATAAATCCCAGAGGTGTTAACACCAGTACAATTTCAATGGCGATAAACAATGCCAATATTACCATTTTATAAGTTTTATTTCTGTTTTCCATTTCGTATACTCCTATCACTCTTTATAAGATGCAATGTTTCACAGAATTATTATCCTACTTTTCCACTTTTTCTTCAACTCATTTGAAAGATATTCGCCTTATTTTAATCACAGAAAAAAACCGGTTTTATTTATTCCCGGTATAATTGATATTGTTTTTAAAACAATTTAATCATTCTTTTTATAACTGGACACCTGTATGTTCATAGCCGGCTTCCACATAATATCTGAAAAAATTTACAGCATATAATGAATCATTATAAAAAGCCAGATTCATAATAGATAAAAGGTTGTCATCTGTTAGAGTATAATATTGCAATACTGAAAATTTATCGCGCTGAGCTCTAAATTCCTCTTCTACATTGCCATAGGCAGCTATTACCTGCTCTTCTGTTGCTCCCCAGCTGATACCTTTAGCCAGTTTTAAATCATAGGCAATATGACTCATATCAATATCACTATTAAGTTCAGCAGGAAGATTCTGAAAACTCAGCCATCTGATATCACATTCTTTCATTTTCTTTACTTCATCAGTTCTGTTTTCAAACTCAACTGTAATATTTGAATAGTACTTATAACCCTTGTCATAATGACTGTCGCTAATTATCATATAGAATTCAAAACTTCTGCTGTTTGGCTGAATATCATAATTTACATCATCCATAATTCTCCAGCCATTATCCCCAAAATCAACAAAAGACCAAGGAGATTTATGCAACACTCCATCAAGTTCAAACTCAAAATCTTTCCAGTCTTTACTGATACTGCTTTCTGACGGTTCAGTTTTACATCCTGCTAAACCTGTTATAAGAAACAGACTTATAATAATTATTAATACCTTTTTCATCCTTATTCCTTCCCTTATTTACTGTATTTTAAGTCAAAACTAATGTAAGTTCAATAGTTAATAGACCGCCATTTTCAAAAAAAACATAAAGAACCAATCGCCGTTAAGATTCTCTTTTGTTTTTTCATCTGCTGCTACTACAGTTCTATTTTAAATATTAAACAATGAAAACTTTCTGGAAAAACTGTATTTTTCTTCTTCTATAAATTACATATTTTACCAATTTCACTTTTTTATCTTTGTCATAACCTGTTAATAATATTACTGATAATAAACCGATAAAACTGTAATAATTATTTAAAACTATTACACCCTTCTTTTCCAAATTATAAAATAAAAAGATGTATTTGACTGAATTTGAGACAATGTTCAAAAATCCTCATACATCTTCTTAATATAAGACTGTCTGCAGATATAATAAGATGAGAGTTTCTTATGTATAATAGCATAACCATTAACTTTCGACAGTCATAATATTCTAACCTTACTTCAATATGTTTTTTTATAGTTCACATTAAAATTTATTATTTCAAATAAAACATTTGTCTAATAGCACGCCACACTTCCATCAGCACGGGATTCACATGCTCCAATATAGATTCCATTACTTAAACGGATAATCATTTCTCCTCTGCCAAACGAATATTTGTTTTCTGCTTCAATAATTTCATGACCGCGTTTTCTTAGTTCACTCACTATTTCCTTTGAAAAATCAGGTTCAACATAAAATTGAATTTTTTCTTTCCATTGCCATCTGGGTGCATCTAAACACATTTGAGGATTCAGATTAAAATCAATCAGATTCATAATAACCTGAACATGACCCTGCGGCTGCATATAACCACCCATCACACCAAAGGGACCGACAGGTTTACCATCTTTCATTAAAAATCCGGGTATGATTGTATGGTATGTTCTTTTTCGTGGTTTTAAGGCATTCACATGATTTCTATTTAAAGAATAATCACAGCCTCTGTTTTGAAGTGCAATACCATAATCTTCAACTACAATTCCGCTTCCAAAACTCATATAGTTACTCTGAATATATGAAACCATATTACCATCGCAATCAGCTGTACAAAGGTAAACTGTACCACTTTTTGGAACATCTACAGGTTTTGGACAGAGGGCGTGACTGCTGATTTCATCGGCTCTTTTTTTCCCATACTCATCACTTAAAAAAAATCTGTAATCAACATTCATATCCCTGATGTCGGTAACATTCTTGTAAGCATCCTGAAAAGCCATTTTCATAGCTTCAAATTGCCTGTGCACAGTTTCTATACTGTCTCTATTATCAAACTTGTAATTTTTAAGTATATTCAAAGCCATAAGTGCAACAATCCCCTGACCGTTGGGAGGTATTTCACAGACATCATATCCACGATAATTTATGCTTATAGGTTCCACCCATTCGACATCATATTCTTCCAGGTCATCTTTCCGGATAAAGCCGCCATCTCTTCGACTCTGCTCGTCAATTTTATCGGCAATTTCTCCTTTGTAAAAGGCCTCTGAATCTGTCTTGGCAATCAGACGAAGAGTTTTTGCATGATTTGGAAATTTAACAATTTCACCAAATTTATATGGTTCTCCATTTTTAGTAAATGTTTTAAACCATTCATTAAATTCAGGCTTATTTTTAAATTCTTCTGAGCCCTTATTTACATATTTATCCCATAAAAAAGAAACTACCGCACTGACAGGATATCCTTCCTCGGCATATCGTATAGCTGGCTTCAACACTTCTTTCAGACTCATTCTGCCAAATTTTTTTGATAATTCCGACCATGCTTTTGGTTGTCCTGGAACTGTGACCGGTATCCAGCCATGTTTTGGTATTTCACCATATCCCAATGATTCTAAATTATCTATTGTAAGTCTTTTCGGGCTGTATCCGGACGCATTAAGACCATACAGCCTGTCTTTCATCCAGACAATAGCAAATGCATCACCGCCCAAACCATTACTCACCGGTTCAACGACGGCAAGAACTGCAGCTGTTGCTATAGCAGCATCAACTGCGTTCCCGCCTTTTTTCAATATTTCCAGTCCAGCTGAAGATGCCAACGCACTACTGCTACATACCATACCATTTTTTGCTGTAACACTATATCTGCTTAATTGGTATGGTTGATCAATTGCGTCAAACTTCATCTTTAAACTCCTTTAAAATTTTTGTAATGCCTCATTAATATTTGTGCTCGGATTTGAGGGAATGCTTTGAGCATACAGTTTTATACCCTTTGATGATAATTCTTTCCATACTCTGATTTCATCTTTAGAGGCATAAACCATATTGGCAATCGCAACCTTTCCTTCTCCTGAACGCAAATTCCCCAGGTTAATTTCAGTAATATTAACTCCTTTTTCTATTAAGTCCGCAATCTGATAACAGCTTTTTGTAAGAATCATCACTTTTTTATTATCATATGTTCCATCTAATATCTTACTTGCTGTTTCTTCAACAGTAAAAAATACTGGTGTAACTCCCGGAGGAGTAGCCATTTTCATTAGTTGACATTGCATTTTACTTTTGGAAGTCGCATCATCTGCAACCAGTATTGTATTAATGCCTCTGGAACGTGTCCACCCAATGACTACCTGACCATGAATCAGACGATCATCAACTCTTACTAATTCTATACTCATATTCTCCTCCGTTGTTACTGATAATTACATAATTCCCAAGAATCCAAAGACTAAGCCTACGATTACTAATGCAACCATAACCCAGGTTGTACTCTTACCTTTTCTTAACAATCCAAATACACTGAGAGTACATACCAATGATAACAGTTTAGGTAAAATCTTGTCCAAAGTAGGCTGTAATGCTACTGAAGCATCACCAACAGTATAAGTTAATTTTGTAGTTACATTTAACCATGTTGCACTTAAACCGCCAACAACCAGAAGACCCAGTATTGTTGCAGCTTCCATCCAGACTTTAATTTGCATACCTTCCATTTTATCCATAAAATCATCTGCAAATTTATAGCCGAAATTTACTCCGTAGTACATTAAACCAAAATGGATAACATTAAGAACTACAACAAATATTACAGGCGCGATTCCTGTTCCGTTTAAAGCCAGTGAAGCACATACACCAGCTAAGATTGGTCTGAGTGTACCCCATAACAGTGAATCACCAATGCCTGCCAAAGGACCCATCAGTGCACCTTTAACAGCCATAATGCTCTCTTCAGTTACATCTTCAGAACCAGCTGCCATCTGTTCTTCCATAGAAGCAACAATACCAAAGATTGGTCCACATGTCCATGGATGCGAATTATAATATGTCAGATGACGTTTGTATCCGGCAATTCTGTCTTCCTCTTTAGTATATAATTTATTGATAATAGGAATCATTGCCCATACAAAGCCCATTGCCTGCTGACGTTCAAAGTTAAATGCTGACTGGCAGGCATTAGAGCGAATAAATAACTGGGTTAAATCTTTCTTATTTAATTTTTCAGCCATATTATACATTTCCTTCCATCTTATTTAATCTGTTATAAACGTAAATTGAACAATAAGCTACACCGATAAAGGCAATACCTACAACTCCAAAACTTGGAATATAAGCAGCTAAAGCAAAACCGATAAAGAAGTAGCCCATAAATCCGGCAGTTGACAGGTTGTTAAGAAGCAATCCGAAACCTAATGCCGGAAGCAGAGCGCCAACAGCGCTTATTGCAGCCATAACATTAGCCGGAATCTTTTCCATTAATGCTACAACATAATCAACACCAAAATATAATGCTAAAAATGTCGGTATAAAATAAGCAGCGAAGTGGAACAGATTTCCGAAATGAACCATTCTGGAAATGCCTTTCCAATCTCCCTTATCTGCATAATTATCAGCAATATGTACAAAGAATGCACATCCGGCTTTAGCAAATGTTTCAAAAGTTGATGCTACAACTGCTACAGGCAGTGCTACAGCCATTGCTCCGTCTATACCTGTTTTACTGAAAACTGCTACTGCAGTTCCAAGAGCACTGGCAATTGCTACATTTGACGGTACACTGCCACCAATAGCCTGAGCCCCCATAAATACTAATTCTAAAGTCGCACCTACATTAAGACCTGTTGGAAAATCGCCCAATATCAAACCAATAAGCGGTCCCAGTACGATAGGTCTCTCTAATTGACAGTCACCACAAAGTCTTCTTTGTAAATAAGCTAGTCCTGTAATTAAAGAGACAATTAATGCCATTGTAAATCCCATATTTACCTCCTTATTAATATGAACGAAAGAATACAGTTTTACGCAATCGCGATACATAATACCAGTTCTTCCTTGTTCAAGAAAATAATATCATCATTATTTTTAATTGTCCATACATTTATTAAGAAAAATGTGTTAAATGTACGTAACAATGACAACGGTTACATTTTAATAAATATATTACTTATATTTATATTCTTTATATAGTAGAATTATATATAGGATATGGAGACAAGGCAATTATGATAAACAACAAAAAGAAAAAAATTTCAAAAAGACAAATAATAATCAACTATCTGTTATCCGAAATTAATAACGGTAATTTTAAAGTTGGCGATCGAATTCCTTCAGAAGCTGAACTGTGTAAGAAATTTAATTTTGGAAGACAGACCGTTCACTCGGCCTTATCTGATATTGCTTTGATGGGAATAATTGAAAGAACTCCCGGAAAAGGGTCTTTCGTATCTCAGAATCCGGTAAATAAAAACATCCAGAAAAAAAGAAGTTTCACAGAAGATATGGAAAGTATTGGAATGAAAGCCGGAAGCAGACTGATGGAGTTCAGAATTATCAAAGCTAAAGAAGTACCTAAAATCGCCAAAGAATTAAAAGTAAATCCTTCTGATTCCTTATATTATCTGGTTCGTCTGAGATTTGGTAATAACATTCCAATAGCCCTTCAATACACCTATTTTCCAGTCAAGTTTATACCAAAATTTGATGTCAGTGTTTTAGAAAAATCGCTGGATGCATATGCTGAAGATCTTGGTTTTATCATTACGGGATTTTATACCAGACTTAGGGCAGTTGAAGGAACCGATTACCAGATAAAGATTCTGGAAACTGATTCCAAGGCTATTTTGAACAGTATTTCAATCAGGTATATCGAAAACGAAGTGCCATTTCAATATACCTCATCATTTTACAGATCGGATTTATACGAATATACATTTTCATCATTCAGGTAGAAACTGACAGAAATACTTTTTTTTAAACAAGCAGGCTCTTATATAATGCCTGTTTTCTTTTCCAACATCTTTTTTTACCAACCTTTTTCTTTTAGACAGATTCATTTTCTATAAAATGAATTTCTCTGTTTATTGGCCGCACTTATTTTATTTCTTGTTTTATCATCATAAAAAATGATAATTATTTCAAATTATCATTCACTTAGCATCATAACCTTATAAAAATTTTAAAAACTAATAAATATACCAATTAAGGCAGCAAGCCCAATATAAAATGCCGGATGTTTTTTATATTTGACCAATAGATAGTATATCAGTATAAAACACAAAATGGCAGGTACATTTAAAAAAGATGGAAATTGTTGACCCTTATTAAGCAATGAAGATTGAATTACATCCCAGGCAGAAACTAAAATAAGCGCTGCAACAGCTGGACGAATACCATAAAATACAGCCTCTACATATTTATTGTTTTTAAACTTAGATAATACTTTTGCGATAGAAATAATCACCAGAAGAGCCGGTACTACAATCCCCATGGTTGCGACAATTCCACCTAAAACACCCGCTGCATTGTATCCGGCAAAAGTAGCCATATTTACACCTATAGGTCCAGGCGTACATTCTGAAATAGCCACAATATTTATTAAATCAGTTTTTGTAAACCAATTATATTTACCTGATAAATCATATAAGAACGGTAATGTCGCCAGCCCGCCGCCAATGGCAAACAACCCGATTTTGAAAAACTCAAAAAATAAAATTAAATAAATCATTTTGTATGCCCTCTTTCATTAAGCTTCAGCACGATACCGGTAATTGCAGAACCTAGAATAACAGGAATTGGAGAAATTGATGTAAACATCAAAATAATAAAAACCAACAGGAAGATAATCAATGTAGCAGTATCAACCACCCCTTTTTTAAAAAGGCTTACTGTAGCATTTAAAACTACCGCACCGACAGCTATTCTGATTCCTTTAAACGCCAGTTGAGACACAGTATACTCCATAATATTATTTAAAAATGAGGCAATCAGTAAAATAAAAACAATAGATGGAAATACAATGCCTAAAGCGGCAATGACGGCACCAATTTCTTTTTTACATTTATATCCGACAAATATGGCAGTATTAACGGCAATAATACCAGGTGTACACTGACTGATTGCATAATAATCCATTATTTCTTCTTCAGTCGCCCACTCTCTATTTTCAACTATCTCTTTTTGTAAAATCGGCAGCATTGCATAACCGCCACCAAATGTTACTGCACCTATACGAACAAACACAAGAAATAAATCAATATACTCCTTCATAACATTTCCTTTCTAATACTGACAAAAAAATTTTTAACAATCTAAATATAACGTATTTGTTCGTACATTTCAATATGATATTTCCAAGTTTCAACACCTTTGAATCATTACATACATATACTAAAAAACATTCTGTTTTCTGCTTTCTTTTAAAACCAGATTCCACTGTTCTCTACAGTTTTTCATTGTATGTTCGGGTATTGATTTTACCAGAGTCAGTAAATTATCACGATGTTCTTGCTGATAAGAACTGTTATTTACTGTAAGATTTCTCAACAGCATCTCACAAACCAGACAGTTAAACTCTTCATCATCCATTAAAAGCAAATCCACCAGCTGTCTGTGAAGGCAGCAGTTAATATAAAAGGCCAGTGCATATCTGAAAATCTGATGATTTCCAAAATAATATAATTTATATTTAACCGTAAGTTTCATAACTGAAAAGAAAATACTTTCTATGTTTTCTGCTTCAATAAAATTTTGTCTTTCCAATGATCTGACAGGATTAACTCCTGAAAAAGCAATATAGTGATAACCACAAACTGCCAGCATAGAAAGAGGTTTTGTATCCAGCCTGGTCGGTGAAAAGATGTCGGAATGCTCTTCTGCCAGCATCATTTTAAGAAATATAACTGAGAAATAAGAATGTCTGTAACCCGGTTCAAAAGACTCCGGAAAATATTTCAGCCATAAATCAGCTTTATAATCTTCTATAAAAGCTTTATTCAGATACTGCTTTAAAATTTCAATATGTCTAAGGCCGACAGGATTAACATATTTACCATAAGACAAATAGTCCTCCAGACACTGCGATACTCTTAAAAGATAGGCTTCAACTTTACCACTGATCTGACATGAGGTATCAAAATGATTATCTGCCCACAAATCCAATGCTATAAACACGGCCTTTTTTAAAGCCGGTGATTTATCAATGCCAAGACAGGAAACAAGACGAACCAGTTCCAGACTTTCAATAGTCTGGTTTTTGGAAAGCCCAAAAAGATATGTTTCTATTGCACTTTCCATTTCCGGTTCACACATGGTTGAAGATAAATGGCGATAATTTTCATCTTCAAAAAAACTTCTGACTATCATTTCTTTTTCTTCCCGTTTCATTTTAACACCTCTTTTCTTATCTAAATAACCAATTTATATCAGTGTCATTCTATATCATAATTACAGCCATTCTTTCAAGCAATCAGCAATTCAATTATAACAATCATCTATTTTTTGTATATAGAAAATCATAAAGCAACTTTGAAAACAGTAGACTGTTACTTATCTTAATAAAAAAACCTTACATAGTAAGGATTTTTAAATCTGGTGCACCGAATGAGATTTGAACTCACACGATATTAATCATACGCTCCTGAGGCGTACGCGTCTACCATTCCGCCACCGGTGCTTTTACACACTAACGATATTTTAACACTTTTTCCTGTAAATAGTAAGCAAAACCGTCTTCATTATTTGATTTTTCGGTAATATCATCAGCAAAACCTTTCGTTTCGTCAGAACCATTAATCATACAGACACCAACTCCGGCAACTTCTAACAGTTCATTGTCATTACTGATATCACCAAAAGTCATTACGTCTTTTAAATCAATATCATTCAGCTGACAGAAGTTTATCAAAGCATCTCCTTTATTGGTTCGATAATCCATAAATTCCAGCATTGTGGTCTGAGTTTTGACAGCGCGATAGGCAGCATTTTCTTTTATATTTTCCTCAATATATTTTTCTAAAGCTTCCATTTTATCCTCATCGACTCTTATCAGCAGTTTGGGACGGTCCTTATTGAATATTAAAGATCCATCAGGATTTACCATAAACGGCATATCATTTCTTAAACTGCTAATCCTTGTGCCTTCATCATCTTTAAAACATATCATCTTTCCAACATCATAGACAAAGGGATTTACATCAAGAGGCTTGACCAGTTCACATATTTCTTTGATTTCTTCTTTAGACAGGCTGTGATAATCATATCTTTTCTGATTTATCCCATCATATAATTGAGCTCCATTCATTCCGATAATGATGTCAAACTGTTCTTTAAACCCCCATTTTTTATAAAATTTCATCAATTGATTATCCACACATCGTCCAGAAGCGACTCCAAATAAAATTCCCTTTTCTTTTAATTCATTTATTGTCTTTTTAGTAAAATCGGTCAATTTCCTTTCATCGCTTAATAACGTTCCATCGATATCAGCTACTACTAATTTAATGTTTTGATTCATAAATCTTCCTTCTAATGGTGTGCCTGGCAGGATTCAAACCTGCATCTTCCCGAATCGGAATCGAGGGTTCTATTCATTAAACTACAGGCACATTCACATTGATATTATATCATAGTTTAAACCTCTTTTTATTACAATATCATACTTCAATATCAGTCTTATTTTCCTTTAAAAAATAAAATGTGCTATATTAAAATAAGCAGATGGAGAATAAGTTTATGATAATCTATTGTGACAGAATATATATGGAAGACGGTTTAAAAAACGGTTATCTTCTTGTTGAAAATGGAAAATTTGCTGGATTTCAGCCAAAAATAAGCAGTCTAAAAACTGATAAAGACTTTTTTGGGTATCGGATAATCCCCGGAATAATTGACACTCATAATCATGGTTATTATGGCTATAACCTATTAAGAGGTAAAAATGATTTTTTCAATCTGACGGGATATTTAAAAGCTTTAGCTTCATGTGGAGTAACCGGTGTTTTTCCAACCTGTGATACGGATATAGATACAATTAAAAAAGTTGCCGGTTACACTGATTTAAAAAAGGAAACTCCAACTATCCTGGGAATTCATCTGGAAGGACCATGGGGTGCCAGAGTAGGTGAAAAAGGGGTTAACACCGGATATCCAAAAGTTGATATGAAGCTGGCAGAAAAGTTTCTAAAAGCCGGCAATGGTAAATTAAAACTGCTTGATATTGCTCCTGAAGTGGAAAAAGCTTCTGATGTTATCAGATTTTTTGTTGAAAATAATGTAACCGTCGGCCTTTATCACACCAACGCCAATTACGCCCAGGCCATCGCCGGCATTAAGGCCGGTATCACTGTGGCGACTCATCTGGGCAATGTAATGAGCGGTATCCATCATCGTGATATCGGAGCACTTGGAGCCTGCCTTTTAGAAGATGAGGTTTATTGTGAAATCATCTGTGATGGTGTCCATATCTGTTTAGAAATGCTGGAACTGTTTTTTAAAGTTAAGGATTACTCCCGCTTTATAATGATTTCAGATAATGGCAGTTTTGCCGGTCTTCCGGCAGGAAAATACCGCGGTATAGCTGCTGATCAAAGCAGTGACAAGCAGTTTATATACATCGATGAAAACGGTTTTCTTTTATCTGAAACCGGAAGGCTGGCAGGAGGTTCGAAACCTGTAATTTATGGTATTAAGACTCTGACAGAAAAACTCCACATTCCGCTGGAAACTGTTATTACGATGTCCAGTCTGAACCCTGCCAGAAAATATGGTTTAGAAAAAGAAAAAGGAAGCATAAAAATTGGAAAAGATGCTGACTTTGTCGTCATTGATGATAAATATAATATTATTGAAACCTATTGCCAGGGAAATAAAATTTACGATATTAAAGATAATCAGATATTGCACAATGAAGATTTTATCCAAAAACATAAAATCATCTAGAAAAAACAATCCTCTTACCGGGGATTGTTTTTGCCTGAAAGTTTTAAACAATAATATTATTTTCTATTTTCAAAATCTTCTTCAATTTCCTTTAAACGATCTTCCTTAACAGCACTGCATGCTCTTACATCTGAAATAGCTTTACTCAAAGTAGTATAAACTACTCCTAATCCTTTACTGTCACTGTGATAATTAGCAGCACGGTCAACACCGATTGAATCAGCTGTTTCTACCGCATCGATGTTGGCGCCCAGGAAAATAAACTCCCAGCCATTCTCTTTTTTGTCACTTACCATTTCCTTTACTTTCTTGCTGGAATATTCTTTAGAAGCATTTTCATAACCATCAGTAATAATTATCATAATTACATTACTGTCCTGATGATGCTTTACAATATTTTCTATCTTTTTAATGGTCATCCCCACAGCATCCAGTAAAGCCGTGCTTCCTCTTGTATAATACTGCTTTTCATCCATTTCACTTACTTTATCAATACTTAAATGATCATGCAATAATTCGTAACGGTCATCAAATAAAACAGTCGTCACATAAGCTTCACCTTTTTCAGTTTTCTGTTTTTTTAACATTCCATTGAATCCGCCAATAGTATCTGATTCAAGACCAGACATGGAACCACTTCTGTCTATCACAAAGACAATTTCTGTTAATTTTTCCTTCATGTAAAATCCTCCTATCTTTTACAATATAAAGATACCATCTGTATCCGGATATGTGGTCTCTTGAAAAGAGACATTTTTTATATTGAACCTAATTGCCTTTGATTATAATGAAATAACAATTCATTTACTTCAAAAACATCATAGATTTCATTATCTAAACAATACTTAATGATAATATCCGAAATATTCGATCTGGACAGAGAATATCCCGCTTTCAGAAGTAAATCATCAGTCTGAGATACACTTAATCTTAAGGCAAAGGCTAAAGCTATAGCAGTAGATTTTGATGGCTGATAATCATCTGAAGACCTCAATTTAGAAAAGAGTCTTCTATCCAGATTAGCTCTTTTATATACATCAGAATCTTTGTATCCTTTCTCATCAATCAGATTTAAGACAGTCTTAGAAAAGGAAATATCCATATCATCTAAAATGTCATCTAATTTATATCTTTCAAATAGCGAAGACTCACAGCCGGTTTGCTGAGGAAGTTTAATTTCTTTATAAGCATCTTCTTGAAAAGTCTTTTTTAACGCCAAAACCGGTTTTTCTGAAAATGGTCTTCTATATAAAATTCCACCAGTTGACCTGTTTATCAGACGGTGAAGTTCAATATATTTTATCTGACCGGGTTTTTCTTCTTCCAAAAGAACCAGTTTCACATCCAATTCGTGATTTTCAATAAATTTACCGATTGTTTTTACAGCAACATCTAACGCCAGTTGCTTAGGATAATTATTACTTCCGGCACAAATCAGTGGAAAAGAAATACTTTCTGCTTCCAGTTCTACAGCCACATTTAAAACATTATTGTAAGTAGCAGCTAACAGGCTCCCATTATCGTCATCGATATAATCAGGTTCTATGGCATGAATAATATACCGGCACAAATCAAAACCTGAAGTAACAACAGCATCCGAAATCCTGAAAGAATAATTTTTCTCAAGTTCATGCTGAATTCTTTTCTTTCCCGCTTTTTTTACTGCAGCTAGGCTGTTATTTCCTACCACTGCCATGTTACTGTCAGTTCTACTGACAATAATATCTGTTTTCTGATCAGCAATACTCCCTATTAAAATCTGTAACGGCATTCTTTTTCACCTTCTTTATAGTTATTATTACATATTTTTTATCTAATATCATCAGATGTTGATAAGATTTTCAGTTGATGTCACCGATACACTATTATCTTAAACACCTCAACCATCCTTCAATGAAAAT
>JBMNIN010000001.1:0-566623 GCA_050950925.1 Erysipelotrichaceae bacterium | reverse complement strand
AAAAAAAGAACCGGCAGCGTGCTATTTTCACAGGGGCAGGCCCAACTATCGTCGCCGCTGGAGTGCTTAACTTCTGTGTTCGGGATGGGAACAGGTGTGTCCACTCCGCTGTCGTCACCGGATCTTCTTGTTTCTGTGAGAGATTGTTCTCTCAAAACCGAATAACAGTTCATCTTTCTGTCTTTGTCAAGGGCATTCTTTTTCTGGATATCATAGATTAAGTCCTCGTTCGATTAGTATCAGTCCGCTTAATGCATCGCTGCACTTGCACTTCTGACCTATCAACCTCGTCGTCTTCAAGGGAACTTACCTCTTCCGAGTGGGAGATCTCATCTTGGAGCCGGTTTCACGCTTAGATGCCTTCAGCGTTTATCCGATCCATAGTTAGCTACCCAACTATGCCCCTGGCGGAACAATTGGTGTACCAGCGCTATGTCCATCCCGGTCCTCTCGTACTAGGGACAGCACTCCTCAAATCTCCTGCGCCCGCAACAGATAGGGACCGAACTGTCTCACGACGTTCTGAACCCAGCTCGCGTACCGCTTTAATGGGCGGACAGCCCAACCCTTGGAACCTAATCCAGCTCCAGGATGCGATGAGCCGACATCGAGGTGCCAAACCCCGCCGTCGATGTGAACTCTTGGGCGGGATAAGCCTGTTATCCCCAGGGTAGCTTTTATCCGTTGAGCGACGGCCATTCCATTCTGCACCGCCGGATCACTAAGCCCGACTTTCGTCCCTGCTCGAGTTGTTGCTCTCGCAGTCAGGCACCCTTCTGCCTTTGCGCTCGCGGACTGATTTCCAACCAGTCTGAGGGTACCTTTGGGCGCCTCCGTTACCTTTTGGGAGGCGACCGCCCCAGTCAAACTGCCCGTCTGACACTGTCCCGGATGCGGTTTCATCCCGGTTAGAACCTCAATTATCCAAGGGTGGTATCCCAACGCTGACTCCTCTGACACCGGAGTGTCAGTATCCTCGTCTCCCACCTATCCTGTGCATGGGTAATTAAAATCCAATATCAGACTGCAGTAAAGCTCCATGGGGTCTTTCCGTCTAGTTGCGGGTAACCAGCATCTTTACTGGTACTAAGATTTCACCGAGTCTGCTGCCGAGACAGCGCCCAAATCATTACGCCTTTCGTGCGGGTCAGAACTTACCTGACAAGGAATTTCGCTACCTTAGGACCGTTATAGTTACGGCCGCCGTTCACTGGGGCTTCGGTTCACTGCTTCTCTTACGATGACAGTTCCCCTTAACCTTCCAGCACCGGGCAGGCGTCACCCCATATACATCGTCTTGCGACTTGGCATAGAGCTGTGTTTTAGGTAAACAGTTGCTTGGGCCTTTTCACTGCGGCTCTTTCGAGCGTCCCTTCTTCCGAAGTTACGGGACTATTTTGCCGAGTTCCTTGGCAACAGTTCTCTCGCTCACCTCAGGATACTCTCCTCGACCACCTGTGTCGGTTTGCGGTACGGGCCGCCGTAAGATTAACGCCAGAAGCTTTTCTTGAGAGCTGGCATCACTGACTTCGCTACTTGGTCACCCGTTCACTCCACATCACTGCTTGCATTCCACAGGCGGATTTTCCTGCCTGTCTGCTGTTCAGCTTGTCCGCAAATCCATTAATGCGGTTCAGCCGGCCTTCTCTGTCACTCCATCACTCTTACGCGGGTACTGGAATTTCAGCCAGTTGTCCATCGGCTGCGCCTTTCGGCCTCACCTTAGGTCCCGACTTACCCAGGGCGGACGAGCCTGGCCCTGGAAACCTTGGTCATACGGTGTGTTGGATTCCCACCAACATTTCGCTACTCACACCGGCATTCTCACTTCTGTACGCTCCATCACCGCTTCCGCTGTGACTTCAACGCTGTACAGAACGCTCCCCTACCACTAATATCACTATTAATCCGCAGCTTCGGTAATATGCTTAGCCCCGGTACATTTTCGGCGCGGAGCCACTCGACTAGTGGGCTGTTACGCACTCTTTGAAGGGTGGCTGCTTCTAAGCCAACCTCCTAGCTGTCTGTGCAGCTCCACATCCTTTTCCACTTAGCATATATTTAGGGACCTTAGCTGGCGGTCCGGGCTGTTTCCCTTTCGACAATGGACCTTATCACTCACTGTCTGACTGCCGGAAAACAATGCATGGCATTCGGAGTTTGATTGAAATCAGTATCCCTGGGGGGGACCATCATCCATTCAGTGCTCTACCTCCACACATCTTTCTTCCGACGCTAGTCCTAGAACTATTTCGGGGAGAACCAGCTATTGCCGAGTTCGATTGGAATTTCTCCGCTAGCCACAGCTCATCCGCCAACGTTTCAACGGGGGTCGGTTCGGTCCTCCAGCTGGTTTCACCCAGCCTTCAACCTGGCCATGGCTAGATCACTCGGCTTCGGGTCTGCCGCATCGTACTTGCGCCCTGTTAAGACTCGCTTTCGCTACGGCTCCGTCTCTTCAACTTAACCTCGCACGGTACGGCAACTCGCCGGTTCATTCTACAAAAGGCACGCCATCACCCTTTGACGGGCTCTGACTTCTTGTAAGCATACGGTTTCAGAATCTCTATTTCACTCCCCTCCCGGGGTTCTTTTCACCTTTCCCTCACGGTACTGGTCCACTATCGGTCACCTGCTGGTATTTAGGCTTGCCAGATGGTCCTGGCTGATTCCGGCTAGATTCCTCGTGTCTCGCCGTACTCAGGATCCCGCTAGGCCTCAGGCCGATTTCGTCTACGGGACTTTCACCCCCTGCGGTCGGCTTTTCCAAGCCGTTCGACTATCAGCTTTCGTTCCATGACGCGGTCCTTCTACCCCGGTCCTGAGACCGGTTTGGCCTGCTCCCCGTTCGCTCGCCGCTACTGGGGGAATCACTGTTGTTTTCTTTTCCTCCGGCTACTGAGATGTTTCAATTCGCCGGGTTTCCCCATTCCTGCCCGTGCAGGATGTGCCAGCGCATTACCGCTGGCGGGTTTCCCCATTCGGATACCCCCGGATCTTTGTCCGCTTTCGACTCCCCGGGGCTTTTCGCAGATTGCTGCGTCCTTCTTCGGCTGCAGGTGCCAAGGCATCCGCCGTACGCTCTTTTTAACTTAATCATCGTATTTATCCAATTTTTTTGTAAGAACTGTTTTTTTTTACTTCTCCTTGAAACCGCCTTCTCAGGCAGTTTCCTCAGATCTGCTCAGTTACTATCTTTTCTTGACTATTCAAAAAGACAATATCTATCTGTTATTCGGTTTTCAAAGAACTATCCGCTCCTTAAGAATCATTCTTCAGGAACCAGACAGAAATTCATTCGTCTTTCGGGTTTTTCTTTCTTCCTTAGAAAGGAGGTGATCCATCCCCACGTTCTCGTAGGGATACCTTGTTACGACTTAACCCCAATCATCAGCCCTGCCTTCGACGGCTCCCTCCTTCAACAGGTTGGGCCACCGGCTTCGGGCATTGCCAACTCTCATGGTTTGACGGGCGGTGTGTACAAGACCCGGGAACGTATTCACCGCGGCATGCTGATCCGCGATTACTAGCGATTCCGACTTCATGGAGTCGGGTTGCAGACTCCAATCCGGACTGAGACGCACTTTCCGGGATTCGCTCACCCTCGCGGGGTCGCCTCCCTCTGTATGCGCCATTGTATTACGTGTGTAGCCCAGGCCATAAGGGGCATGCTGATTTGACGTCATCCCCACCTTCCTCCGGTTTGTCACCGGCAGTCTCTCCAGAGTCCCCAACCTAATGATGGTAACTGAAGACAGGGGTTGCGCTCGTTGCGGGACTTAACCCAACATCTCACGACACGAGCTGACGACAACCATGCACCACCTGTCACCCGGATGGCCTCCGCTCTGTCTCCAGAGCTTCGCCGGGGATGTCAAGACCTGGTAAGGTTCTTCGCGTTGCATCGAATTAAACCACATAATCCACCGCTTGTGCGGGTCCCCGTCAATTCCTTTGAGTTTCACACTTGCGTGCGTACTCCCCAGGCGGAATACTTATTGCGTTAACTGCAGCACTGGATTTCTCCAACACTTGGTATTCATCGTTTACGGCGTGGACTACTAGGGTATCTAATCCTATTCGCTCCCCACGCTTTCGTGCCTCAGCGTCAGTCACAGTCCAGCAAGCCGCCTTCGCCACCGGTGTTCCTCCATATATCTACGCATTTTACCGCTACACATGGAATTCCGCTTGCCTCTACTGTTCTCCAGTCCGGTAGTTTCTGGGGCTTGATGGGGTTGAGCCCCACGATTTCACCACAGACTTTCCAGACCGCCTACGCACCCTTTACGCCCAGTAATTCCGGATAACGCTCGCCACCTACGTATTACCGCGGCTGCTGGCACGTAGTTAGCCGTGGCTTTCTGGCAGGGTACCGTCAGACCGGCACCATTCCCTGTGCCGGTGTTTATTCCCCCGCAACAGAACTCTGCGATCCAGAGACCTTCTTCGTTCACGCGGCGTTGCTCGGTCAGGGTTCCCCCCATTGCCGAAAATTCCCTACTGCTGCCTCCCGTAGGAGTCTGGGCCGTGTCTCAGTCCCAATGTGGCCGGTCATCCTCTCAGATCGGCTACGCATCATCGCCTTGGTGGGCCTTTATCCCCCCAACTAGCTAATGCGCCATAAACTCATCCCCGGTCGATGCTTCCCATCTTTAATGGGGGCAAGATGCCTCATCCCCACCTATCAGGTATTAGCCGGAGTTTCCTCCGGTTATCCCTGTCCCGGGGGCAGATTATTTATGTCTTACTCACCCGTTCGCCACTGATCATATAAGCAAGCTTATACTCTCCGTCCGACTTGCATGTATTAGGCACGCCGCCAGCGTTCATCCTGAGCCAGGATCAAACTCTCCGTTTGATTTTAACTCTTTTTTATTTTCTTTACACTTTTTTGTGTTATCCGTTTTTCCTTTTAATTGACGTTGTGTTTTTCTGTCTGTTTCTCAAAGAACGATTCTGCGCTTTTTTCAAGAGCGCTTTTTTATTCTATCAATTCTGACCATACTTGTCAACTCGTTTTTTTCATTTTGCGTTGATTTTTTCTGTCAAATATGATTGTTTTTTAATTACTGTTAACTGACCGGAAAAAAAGAACCCGGGATTTTACCGGCAACCCATTTTCAGGCTCTTTCTTTATATTTATTATTTGAAACCAGTAATTAACACTCTGAATTATTTTCTTCTTTTGTTTCTGTATTGATATACAACCACACCAACAAGTGCCACAAACGATAACGCCATCAAACCAATCCATAAACCAATATTGAAATCATCGCCGGTATTTGGAGCACCCTTAAAGCGGGTGTTTGTTACATTATAGCCATTAACTTTAATTCTGTATCCGGCAGTAGAATCTTCAGTGATTTTATATACCACCAGTACACCGTCCTGGTACTTTTCATAAGTTACAAAATCCCCTGACCAGCCTTCCAATTCACCAACTACTCTCGTATCAATCTGCACATTGTTTTTTAAAAGACGGATTGTAATGTTGGCCGGTCTTTCTCCTTTTGAGTTATTATCATCCCAGACCAGATTTATTTTTTTGCTTGTTGTTGCCGGGGTTCTTTTATACTTTATTGTAAATTCTTTAGTTGCTGCATTATCCGCTACAGAAATATCAGGATTTTCATATCCGGCTACAGTATATTCTGAAATCACATAGGTGTAAGGATTGTTTTCCTGTTGATGCCATTTAATAAAACCGCCGTTTTTATCAAAAGTATGTTTCCAGTCATTGGCTACTGTAATATCAGCTCCAACTGTAGTATCTGTTTCCTGACAATATAACTCTTCACTAATACTGTCAGGTCTCAATCCGTCCTGATTATTATTATCATCCCAGCCTACGCTGGCTGCAATTGAAATTCTTGGTGCCAGATAATATAAGACGTATATTATCACAAATTTACTTTCCTGATTATAAGTATTATTAGTAATCGCCCAGTGAGTATAATCTTCTGTTGGGGGATAAGCATCAATGGTAAATTGCGTTGTTAGCTGGCCGTTTGCATCAAAATTTGCCGATATATTTGAAAAAGTGTGTGACCAGCCATACAGACCAGTCAGTTGAGCCCACTGAACGGTTCCTTGCACATCTGATGATAATAACGAAACATAAGTAAACGAAGGACGAACACCATACTGGTCATTATTATCTTCCCAGGAAACCAGTACAAATACATTCACTTTACCTTCTTCTGCTTTTATTTCAGTTACCAGATTGTTAGCTGGCAGACAGAGAAAAAATATTATAATCAACATAAATATTTTCATAATTATTTTTCTCATATTGCTTTCCTCTCTCTGTTTAAGTCAATTGACATATTTCAATTTTCAAACAGGATCATACACACTACGGCACAATAAACTAAGATACAATATTTTACTCATATATACTTTATTTGATTAAATCACTTAATATTAAATCGCGGAATGTTTTGTTTAAAAAAGGTTTAAAAAAGTAGTGTATGTTGTAATTACACTACTTCTCAATTTTAGTCCCTTTTTACTTATGGACAGTGAATTTTAACTGATAACTTCAGCTATTCTGCTTCAGTTAAATCTCTTTCCAGCCGTCTGCCATCTCTGGCGTTTTTTTCTTCTTCTTTTTCAGCGACTATTGCCAGACGCTCATTTTTTTCCTGTCTCATTTCTTCAGCCATTTCATTTATCAGTCTTGTTGTTTCTCTTTCAGCACTTGAACCTGTCCCGGCCGGAATTTTCTTTCCAATAATAACATTTTCCTTTAAGCCGATTAAATCATCAACTTTTCCTTTAACTGCCGCATTGGTTAAAACTTTTGTAGTTTCCTGGAAAGAAGCAGCACTTAGCCATGAGTCTGTTTCAACTGAAGATTTAGAAATGCCCAGTAACATCGGTTTGAATTTTGCCGGATTACCATCATTTTCCAGAACTTTATCGTTAATCTCTGTAATTCTGGCCTTTGAAATAGTTGTGTCTTTTATCAGACCTGTATCTCCGCCATCTTCAATAATGACTCTTCTTAACATTTGGCAGATCATTATTTCAATATGTTTATCAGCGATATCAATACCCTGAGAACGATATACTTTCATAACTTCTTTTAAAATATAGTCCTGAACTGCTTTCAAACCTGCTACCGCGATTAACTCTTTCGGATTTACTGTGCCTTCAGTTAATTTTTCGCCGGCATTGACATATGAACCTATTTGCCACCAGCTGCGGACAATTTGAGTATTCAGAATCTTGTGGTCTATGTTCTCCTGTTGTTCATTAGTTATCACAACTTTAAAAACTCCATTTTCATCTGGTGATGTAATATCTGTAATTGTTCCGGAAACTTTGGCAATTACTGCCGGATGTTTTGGACTTCTTGCTTCAAATAATTCTTCTACACGAGGAAGACCCTGAGTTATATCTGTACCTCCGGCAACACCACCGGTATGGAAGTTACGCATTGTCAGCTGAGTTCCCGGTTCACCGATTGATTGAGCAGCCATAATACCTACAGCTTCACCATTTTCAACAAGTTTACCTGTCGCCATATTACGTCCGTAACATTTTCTGCAGACGCCATATTCTGACTGACATGAAAAAGCATTTCTGATTACAACTTCCTTAATTCCTGCTTCAACAATTTCTTCAGCAATTTTTTCGTTAATAAATTCATCTTCACGGACAATCAGTTCACCTGTATCCGGATTTACAACATCTTCTTTGGCAAATCTTCCGACTAATCTGTCATATAGACTTTCAATAATAGTATCAGTTTTCTGGTCTTTGATTTCAGAAATGCGATATCCGTTATCTGATCCGCAATCATCCTCAACTATAACAACATCCTGAGCTACGTCAACCAGTCTTCTAGTCAGATAACCAGAAGAAGCTGTCTTTAGTGCTGTGTCTGTTAATCCTTTTCTGATACCATGTGATGAAATAAAGAACTCACTGATATTCAAACCTTCACGGAAGTTTGAATAAATCGGAACTTCAATAATTGATGACTGGAATCCTTTGGCACTTTTAGCCTGGGTTGGCTTACCCATAAGTCCACGAATGCCGGCTAACTGGGTAAAATGAGATTTATTCCCACGGGCTCCTGAAACTGCCATCATATTAATAGGATTTTTGGTTGGCAACTCTGACATCAGCCTATCACCGATATCATCCTTAATACCGCCCCATAAATCAATCAGCTGTTTCTCCCATTCCTGCTCTGTCAGTAAACCTCTTTTGTGCAGCCTCATCAGTTTTTCAGCTTTTTCTTTACCTTCATTAACTTTTTCTTCTTTATTTGAAGCAACTTTAATATCCGATAAAGAAATTGTCATACCAGCAATGGTTGAATATTTAAATCCATTGTCTTTTATCTTATCAAGATAGACATATGTATCTCCTTCATGAGAATATTTTTTGTATACTTCCGCAATTACTTTGCTTAAATCTTTTTTCTTTAGCGGATCCTGCTTTGGCAGTGAAGCTATATATTCAGGAATATTTGTTCCAAATGGTACAAAATATGAATCCGAAACATGAATGTTCCAGTTGCCTTTTACCTCATTTACGTATGGAAAATCGTCAGGGAACATCTGATTGAAGATTATTTTCCCAACTGAAGTGATTAAATACTGATTGTTTTGCTCCTCAGTAAAAATCGTTTTCTTTAAAGAACCAGCTTTCAAGGCAATTCTGGTATGCAAATGTGTCTGTTTTGTATCATATGCCAGTAATACTTCTTCAACATCCTTATAAATTCTGCCTTCTGAATCTCCATAATTTTCCCACAACAAAGCACTGTCTTCATCACCCAGATTTCTCAAACGGTCTGCTTCCCTGTAGAAATCTTCTTTAGTCTCTTCCATCGTCAGATAGAAATTGCCCAGTACCATATCCTGTGATGGAGTAACGATTGGCTGTCCATCCTTAGGACCTAAAATATTATTAGAAGCCAGCATCAGAATCATCGCTTCTGCACAGGCTTCCTCTGATAATGGTACATGCACAGCCATCTGGTCACCATCAAAGTCAGCATTAAATGCTGTACAGACCAGCGGATGCAGACGAATAGCTCTACCTTCAACAATCTTAGGCATAAATGCCTGAATACCAAGTCTATGTAAAGTCGGTGCACGGTTTAACAGTACCGGATGCTTACTTACGACCTCTTCAACAACATCCCAGATTCTTGGGTCAGCTCTGTCAATCATTTTCTCAGCGCTTTTAGCATTGCCGGCTTTTTCCTGATAGACCAGTTCATTGATAACAAATGGCTTGAATAACTGCAGAGCCATTTCTCTAGGCAGACCACATTGATACATATTTAAATCCGGACCAACCGCAATGACTGAACGACCTGAAAAGTCAACACGTTTACCTAAAAGGTTCTGACGGAAACGTCCCTGCTTTCCTTTTAAGGCATGCGACAAACTCTTTAAAGCACGATTTCCGGCACCGGTTACCGGCTTACTTCTCCGGCCGTTGTCAATCAGGGCGTCGACCGCTTCCTGAACCATTCTTTTCTCATTTTGAACAATGATTGCCGGTGTACCTAAATCCAATAACTTCTGTAAACGGTTGTTTCTTGTAATAACTCTTCTATAAAGATCATTTAAATCACTGGTCGCAAATCTGCCGCCATCCAGCTGTAACATCGGCCTTAAATCAGGCGGAATGACTGGCAGAGCAGTTAAAATCATCCATTCAGGACGTTGACCTGAATCTCTGAAAGCACTGACTGTTTCCAGACGTCTGATCAACTTTTTACGTTTTTCACCAGTTGCATCTTCCAGCTGTTCAACTAAAATTTTATATTCTCTATCTAAATCAACCTGTTCTAAAAGCAGTTTGATAGCTTCAGCACCAATCTTCGCTTCAAAAGAACTTGCACCATATAATTCACGGCATCTGCGATAATCAGCAGTAGTAATTACCTGTTTATAAGTCAGTTCCTGAACATCTTTAGGATCAGTAACAATCCATTTGACAAAGTAAATTACTTCTTCCAGCTGTTTAGGCAAAATATCAAGCAATAAGGCAATACGGCTTGGCGTACCTTTTACATACCAGATATGAGCAATAGGAACTGCCAGACTGATGTGACCCATTCTTTCTCTTCTGACTGAACTTCTGGTAATTTCAACACCACACTTATCACAGACAACGCCTTTATATCTGACTTTCTTATATTTTCCGCAACTACATTCCCAGTCTTTGGCCGGACCGAAAATTCTCTCACAGAATAAACCGTCTTTTTCCGGCTTTTGAGAACGGTAGTTAATAGTTTCGGGTTTTTTAACTTCACCATAAGACCATTCTAAAACACGTTCTGGAGATGCTAAACCAATTTTGACTTTTGCTACATCATTAATATTCATTTATTGGGACCTCCTTAATAATCATAATCCATACTGTCAGCAGGGATTACTGCTGCTTCAGGAATGCTCTCTTCACCATCAACATCCACAATTCCATATCCTTCATCTTTATCAAATACCTGTTCTGTTTCTGCTTCTGATGATTTTGAATCTTCTTCATTTTGTGAAATATCCATAACAGCACCATTCTTATCCAGTACCTGTACATCCAGTGATAAAGCTTTTAGTTCATGAACAAGGACTCTGAATGATTCACCTACACTGCTTTCAGGTATTGGTTTTCCTTTAATAATAGCTTCATATGTTCTTGTTCTTCCCATAACATCATCTGATTTTATCGTTAACATTTCAGAAAGAATACTTGCTGCTCCATAAGCTTCTAAAGCCCATACTTCCATTTCACCAAATCTCTGACCGCCATTTTGCGCTTTACCGCCTAATGGCTGCTGAGTAACTAATGAATAAGGCCCTGTTGCTCTGGCATGTAATTTATCATCAACCATATGTGCCAGTTTAATCATATACATTACACCAACAGCAATTCTTTCATCAAATGGCTCTCCGGTTCTACCATCAAACAGTTGAACCTTGCCATCTTTAGAAGTTCCTGTTTCCTGCAATATATCCATCAGTTCTTCATTGTTGATTCCATCAAATACCGGAGTAGCAAACTTACAGCCCAGTTTTTCAGCTGCCAGACCCAAATGCACTTCCAGTACCTGACCGATATTCATACGTGAAGGAACACCAAAAGGATTCAACATGACATCAATTTGCGTTCCATCAGCCATAAACGGCATGTCTTCCTCTGGTAAAATCTTGGAGATAACACCCTTGTTACCATGACGGCCGGCCATCTTATCTCCCTCAGAAATCTTTCTTTTCTGAACTATATATACTTTTACAATTTCCTCAACGCCTGAAGGCAGTTCATGATTGTCCTTGGTAAATCTTCTGATTGACTGAACAATGCCGGCACCGCCATGCGGTACTTTCAGAGAATTATCTCGGACTTCTTTAGATTTTTCACCAAAGATTGCCGCTAAAAGTTTTTCTTCAGGAGTACCTTCAGACTGTCCTTTCGGAGTAACCTTACCAACCAGGATATCTCCTTCTTTTACTTCCGCACCAATTCTGATAATTCCTCTGGAATCCAAATTTCTGATACTCTGTTCACTGACATTAGGGATGTCCCTGGTAATTTCCTCATCACCTAATTTAGTTTTACGACATTCAATTGTATGTTCTTCAATATGAATTGAAGTGAAAATATCATTTTTTACCAGACTTTCCGACATGATAATAGCATCTTCATAGTTATAGCCATTCCAGGTCATGAAAGCAATTTTAACATTCTGACCCAGTGCCAATTCACCATTTTCCATACTTGGTCCATCAGCAATAATATCATCAGCCTCTACCTTTTCTCCTAATTTGACAATTGGAGTCTGATTAATACAGGTTCCGGTATTTGATCTACGGAATTTGATTAAATCATATCTGTCAGTACCACTTTCAGTTTCAACATCAATCCTGGTAGCATCAACATAAGTAACGATACCGCTTCTTTGAGCAATTACCGCACTGCCGGCATCATGTGCAATCTTGTGTTCCATGCCTGTTCCAACATCCGGAGAATGAAGCTTGATTAAAGGAACTGCCTGTCTTTGCATGTTCGCTCCCATTAAAGCACGGGTACAGTCATCATTTTCTAAAAACGGAATACAGGCAGCAGCTACTGAAATAATCTGTTTTGGTGAAACGTCAACTAATTCAACCTCACTTCTTTCCATCATAACAGTTTCGCTTTGAAAACGGCAGACACATGGCCCGTCCATTAAATATCCGTCTTTTACCTCATTAGCCTGAGCAATGACATAGTCCATCTCTTTGTCAGCTGACAGATAAACTACTTCGTCATCTAATACTTTATAGCTTTTTCTGTCAACTTTACGATATGGAGTTTCAATAAAACCATATTCATTTACTTTAGCATATGACGTTAAATAGTTAATAAGTCCGATGTTTGGCCCTTCAGGTGTTTCAATCGGACAGATTCTTCCATAGTGAGTATTATGAACATCACGTACCTCAAATCCTGCTCTTTCTCTAGTCAGCCCACCTGGTCCAAGTGCTGAAATACGACGTTTGTTAGTCAGCTCAGCCAAAGGATTTTCCTGGTCCATAAATTGAGATAACTGTGAAGAAGAAAAGAATTCTTTGACGGCAGCCTGTAAACTTCTGATATTAGTCAGGTTTTTAGCTGAAATTGTGGTAATATCAGAAATTGACATTCTCTCTTTGATGTTTTTTTCCATTCTTGAAAAACCAATGCGGTACTGATTCTGAATAAGTTCACCAACTGTTCTTATCCTTCTATTACCTAAATGGTCAATGTCATCATCTGAACCGATATCATCAATTCTATTTAACAGATAAGAATACTGAGCATACATATCTGAGATAATAATTGTTTTCTTTTTCGTCAGCGGGTCGTTACCAACAACTTTTATAATATGCTCTGATTCAGCAGCAGTCTTAACGTAAATAACCTGGTTGGCTGAACCAACTAAATACAGCGAATATTCAGCACCGTTTTGCACATTATCATAAATATATGTTCTGGCTTCATTATCTAAAATCGGCTGTTCTGTATCAGGAATATATCTGTCAACTACTAACTCATCCTGATAGAAAACATCTTTTCCTTTTTCCACCAGACGGCCATAGCAGTACAATCTTCCACCATAGTTAAGCACTGCAGCCACATTCCGGCTTGTTAGCTTAACTTCCTGAGCAATGATTCCACCATAAACAGAAATCATTTCAACATCACTTTCGCCTAAATCTTTTATGTCTTCGGCAGTTAAAACAGTTCCGACTTCGATTACCTTCTTACCCATATCAATATTTTCGGCAACAATTCTGCCAGTCAGAGCTGTTCCATAATCTACAGGTACAATAACTGCATCCGGATGAGAAAACTCATATCTTTGAGGATAGGCAACCATATATGAACCTTTGTTTAAAGTGTTTTCAATAGTTGAAAGTAATTCTTTCGTATCAATTAAGGTGTCTTTTTTAACAACTACCTTGCCATTTTCATCTATTAAATCTTCAGCCAGATATTTATTTTTACAACGGGAATAAGCACCTAATTTCCTGTTGGTCTTATAACGTCCCGCTTTATTCAAATCGTATCTTCTGGCATCAAAAAACTTGGCATTCATTAAAGATTTAGCACCTTCAACAGTATGAATGTCATCTGATCGCTGATTCTCATAAATAGCTTTTAATGCTTCATCAGTTGTTTTAATTCTATTATCTGCCATCAGCGTGCTTTTAATCTCTTCATAATCACCAAAAACACCTGCATACAGCAGCAGATAAATGTTTAAGAATTCCTGTTGTTCTATTTCTGATTCAAGACTATCATGAACCGGTAAATTCATAGCTTCCAGAAATTTTGTGATTTCGGCTGTCTCATAGGCATCTTCACCTTTTTCCAGGTTTAAAGAAAGACCAATGGCTTTAAACAGAATTGTTGACAGGATTTTACGCTTTCTGTCAACACTCATATTGACAATACGGCCAAGACTTGCTTTCTTGGAATCTGTCATAAACTCCAGCCAAGTTCCTCTTGACGGAATCAGTTCACCAGTGTAAAGGTCTTTATTTGTCCTGTCCTCAACAGTTGTCGCAAAATAAGCTCCAGGACTCCTGACAATTTGAGAAACAATAACTCTTTCAGCACCATTTATAATAAATGTTCCTGTAGGAGTCAGTTTAGGAAAATCTCCTAAAAACACTTCTTCAACATCTTTAGATTGTGCCTGACCATGTTCGTCAATAATGGTAAGTTTCATGGAAGCAATTAAAGGAGCTGAATATGTCAACTCTCCTGCTTTACACTTATTAATATCATATTTAGGCTCACCGAACTTATAACTTAAAAACTCCAGGATGATGTTACCGTTAGCATTTTCAATCGGATAAATCTCTTCAAATACTTCACGGATACCTTCTTCTTCAAACCAGCGATACGATTCTGTTTGAATTTCTACAAGATTTGGAAGTTCTAGGGTTCCACTTACTTTAGAATAGTCTCTTCGAACTGCTTTACCACGTACGATTTCACGATATGGTTTTTTGCTCATTACAACATCCCCTTCCTCTATAATCGGGTAAAAAATCCGATTCTTTCCCATTTTAATATAGTATCATGCAATTATATATGATAACAATTTACCATATAATTGTCAACTTCTTTTTTTAACTCTTTTTGGAGGCCTTAATTACCCAGTATCCACTTTCCTTATTGATAATTTCAACCAGAAAGTTTATTGACTGCAGATATCTGACTGCACTTTCCGCGCCCTGCTTTCTTTTTATTACCAGATACATAATTCCCTTCTCTTTCAAGTGTTGATAACCATCAGCAAATACTTTATATATTACTTTTTTTCCTGTTCTGATGGGCGGATTTGTAACTATGACATCAAAAATGCCCTCGATATTATCAAATCCATCAGAACAGAAAACTTCATTATTCTGATGATATAATAAACTGTTTTCTTTAGCCAGTGCCACCGCTGTTTCATTTACATCAGCCATAGTTAATGAAATTTCGGGTTTATATTCCTTTAACAGAATTCCAATGTAACCCAGCCCGCACCCCATATCGACAACACGTCCATTTATATTTTCTTTCAAAAGAGTTTCCAATAATACTCTGGAGCCAAAGTCCAAGGTACTTTTTGAGAAAACTCCATCATCAGAAATAAAGGTCCTTAAAACGCCCGAAAACCGAAAGGATATTTTCTTTCGGTTTATTGTTTTATTGGAATCATTGGTAAAATAATAGCTCATCCATTATCCTCCATCTGATTAAGCAAGGCCGAATTAAATACAATAACCCGGCCATATTATCGGATTATCTGTTTAGAATTATTTGTATTCTACAACAGCACCGGCTGCCAAAATAGCTTCCTTAATTGTGTCTGCTTCCTCAATCTTAACATTTTCTTTAACAACTGATGGTGAATCAGGTGTACAAGCATCAACAATTTTCTTAGCGCTCATCAAGTCGATACCAGTTGCTTCTTTAACAGCTTTAATAACAGCAATCTTTGTTTGACCAACTTCTTTTAACATAATTGTAACTTCGCTTGGTCCTGTAGGAGCAGTTTCTTCAACAACTGCAACAGGTGCAGCTGCAGCAACAGCAGCAGTTACTCCAAATTCTTCTTCAATAGCTTTCACTAAATCATTAAGCTCTAAAATTGTCATCTCTTTAAGAGCAGCGATAATATCTTCGTGTTTTATTTTTGCCATTTTCATTTCCTCCATCTAATTATTCGGCACTCTGTTCATTCGCCTGGCTTCCTTCTTTATCAGCCATTGCTTTAACTGTAGCAGCAAATGAACGTATCGGGCTTTGTAAACATCCAAGAAGCATTGAAATCATGCCATCTCTGTTTGGAAGTTTTGATAATACTTTCAATTCATCAGCATTAACAACTTTTTTGTCTACGATACCAGCTTTAATTACTAATTTGTTATGCTTCTTCGCAAAATTGTGTAAAACTCTGGCCGGAGCAACCGCATCAGCTGACATTGCTATAGCATTAGGACCGGTTAACGATTCCATTAAAGAGTTATAACCTAATTTTTCAGAAGCACGTTGAACCATAGTGTTTTTGTAAACAATGAATTCACAACCTTCATCACGCAACAGTCTACGCAATTCGGTTACTTCCTGTACCTTCAAACCACGGTACTCAACAACTACAGTTGAAGCAGAATTATCCATCTTTTCAGCGATTTCATTTACCAGCTGCTTCTTTTGTTCCAGTATTTGTTGGTTCATAATCTTCTTCCTTTCTTTAAGTATTTGTTCAATATACCCTTATTAAATAAAAGCCTGTTTTCCAAAGACAAAACAGGCCAAAGTTTTCTTTTTAACTTTACCTCGGCAACTTTTTTAAACCACCCGGTCGTTGCTGTCTATGGTATATTGTTTACAATAAATTTTAATTATCCTGATTACACAAGATGATCAACCTTAACTGACGGTGACATAGATGCACAAACTGTAACGTTTTTCATATATGTACCTTTAACAGCTGCAGGTCTGGCTTTTAAGATTACATCATAAATAGCCTGATAGTTTTCAACCAGTTTATCTGTGTCAAATGAAGCTTTACCAAGAATAACTGCTACATTACCTTCTTTATCAGTACGATAAGTAACTTTCCCTTTTTTAATTTCTTCAATTGCAGCAGCGACATTCATCGTAACTGTTCCGGTTTTAGGGTTAGGCATCAAACCTTTAGGACCTAAGATTTTTCCCAGTTTACCTAATTCACCCATCATGTCAGGAGTAGCTACGATAACATCGAAGTCAAACCAGCCTTTTTTGATATCCTCTAAGATTTCTTTACCACCGACAATATCAGCACCGGCATCTTTTGCCTCCTGCTCTTTCGCTCCCTGGGTGATAACTAATACTTTTTGCGTTTTCCCTGTTCCATTTGGCAATACCATTGCTCCACGTAATTGTTGATCAGCATGACGTGGGTCAACATTCAATCTAAATACTAATTCAACTGTTGCATCAAATTTTGCATAAGAAGCTTTCTTAACTAAATCTATTGCTTCTTCAATCGGATAAGCCTTATCTTTTTCGATAAGTTTAGCTGCTTCCTGATATTTCTTACCGCGTCTTGCCATTGCTTATTCCCATCCTTCAATCTTGATGCCCATATTTCTTGCAGTACCGGCAACAACTCTCATTGCTGCTTCAACATCATTCGCATTTAAATCAGGCATCTTGTATTCTGCGATTTCTCTTAATTGATCAACGGTGATTTTTCCAGCTTTTACAGTCTTTGGTGTGCCTGAAGCTTTAGTAATACCGGCAGCTTTCTTTAGCATGTGAGCAGCTGGAGTTGTTTTTAAGACAAAATCAAATGATTTGTCTTCATAAGCGGTAATGATTACAGGTACTAAATCTCCGCCTCTGTCTTTGGTAGCATCATTAAATGCCTGACAGAACTGCGGCATGTTGATACCGGCACTTGCCAATGCCGGACCTGGTCTTGCTCCCCCTGCCGGGAATTGGAGCTTACATACTTTTGCAACTCTTTTCATAAACTATTTCCTTTCTTTTAATAAATTTATGTGTGGTACGAAGGGTTGCCCTTCTTCCACAAAAAACGCTTCGCAAAAATGCGAACACTGTAATTTTACATTATGCATGAAGTGTTGTCAACAATATTCGTTATCTAACTTATTTTCTTTTTCTTATCTAACTTATTTTCTTTTATTACATCTTATTTTCTCAAATGCTGTTGTGCTTACTGATATAAATAAAAAAGTCTGAAGTATTCCTGTAAAACAGGTTTCCTTCAGACTTTTACTTTTCTTTATTATCAGCTGTCAGCTTCTGACAGTCTCTTCTATTTTCTTGTTGTTTTATAACGGTATGCGGTTACACCGGCCAGTGCCGCCAGTGAAAGCAGCATCACACCAATCCAAAGTCCGATATTAAAGTCATCTCCGGTAAACGGAACTTTATCCAGATGGGTGTTGGTCACATTGAACCCCTTAATACTGATCCTGTACTCGGCAATCGCATCTTCAGTAATCGTATACTTAATCAGCTTGCCGTTGGCATACTTCGGATAGACTCCGAAATCCCATGACCAGACTCCTCCAATATCACTTACATCCATTGAATCAATCTCTACACCGTTTCTGTACAGTCTGACTGTAATGACAGCAGGTCTGACCCCTCTGGCATCATCATCGTCAACCCAGGTCGCACTTCCCGCAATACTCACCGTCTCAGGGGTGCGGCTGTTGGTCACCGTCAGAGTGTCCTGATTGTAGCTTTCCGTATAGCCTTCAGGTACCGCTGTCTCCAGCAGCGTGTAGCTTACTTCACTGCCCTGATAGAAGGCCGGAAGATTTCTGAAGGTATGGCTTTCATCAGCCTTTGATGTCAGCTTCACCAGTCCGTCAGCATCCATCTGAAGCTTTGATGCTGAGGCGTTTCTCAGCACGCTCCATGCGACTTCCGTTCCTTCCACTGTCGCCACCAGCTTCAGTGTCACAGCTGTTCGCTTGCCGTCCTGGTTGTCACTGTCATTCCAGACCACGCTCACTGTCCTTTCAACTGTCTCAGGTGTATGGGTCTTGGTTACTGTCAGAGTGCTCTGATTTAAGCTTTCCGTATAGCCGGCTATCACTGTCGTGTCAAGAACGCTGTAGGTTACCTTTTTGCCCATATAATAAACCGGCAGATTGGTAAAGGTATGGCTTTCATCAGCCTTTGATATCAGTGTCACCAGCCCGTCTTCATCCATCAGCGGGCCTGATGCTGAGGCGTTTTTAAGATCAGCCCATGCAACCTCTTCACCGTCTGCTGTCGCCACCAGTTTCAGTGTCACGTTATCACGCAGACCGTCCTGGTCATTGTTGTCATCCCAGACAAGGCTTACCTTCCTGCTGGTTGTCTCCGGACTTCTGGTATTGGTTACAGTAAATCCGTCTGCCGCACTGCCGCTGACTGCCGAAGTATAGCCGTTATTAAGACTGAGTTCCTCTACCGTATAGACAATCTTTCTTCCGTTGTCATACTCCAGCAGACCGTCAAATGAATCAGTCCAGACGTTGGCTGCGTTCAGTGTCACTGTCTTTCCTGAATCATTTCCGTCTGTCAGAAGTTTTACTGTCACCCCTGCAGGTCTTACCCCGTCCTGGTTGTTACCGTCATTCCAGACTTTCTCCACTTCGACATCCACTTTGCGCAGATAAACTCCCGAATCGTTGAAGCCCGACCTGTAGCTGGCTGTCGCCATCACATCCTTTGAAGGCATCTCTATTCCCTTTATTGAGGTATACTTCATCAGACCGCTTCCGCCGTCATATTCCCCGGCAGCATCCGAATCCGTATATTCGCTTCCCGCCTTCAACGGTGAGGCATAATAGTCTCCGATATGCGGCCTGACAAATCTCACTTCAAAGGTTCCCGCAGGAAGTCCCACAAACCTGTACTTTCCTTCTTCATAGTCACTGATGACTCCGGTATTTATATCCATCTGTTTTCCCAGAGAAAGGGATACCGGACTGCCCCAGCACATGCAAGGCACATAGTCACCCTCTGTATTTTTGTAAAGCAGCGATACCGTTCCTTCCGTAATCAGGCTTTCTGTCAGCTGGCGGATTCCGTCCTCATTGACATCATTCCACATCAGTCCTTCCAGTGTTCTCTTTATCACATAGACCGCCGAACAGACCTCGTCACTTTCCCGTGACATCGTGTTGGCGATTATTTCTCCCGCTTCCAGAGGCTCGTCCGTACTCACATCAATATCCTGAACCAGAGTCTCGCCGGCATTGAGTGTCCCCACTGCCGCCAGGGCGGTAATATCTCCGCTCATTCCGCTGATTTTTCCATCAGCCGGATTTAACGTCGCCTCACTCCAGCTGATTCCTCCGGAACTTCCGGCTATAATACCGGCTGCAGTGTAGGCTGCTGAAAGAGTCCCCTGCACGTCAGCATCTGTCGTATAGAAGAATCTCCACGATGACAAATCACCGACATTCGACAGGGCTGTATCGACAGCCCAGCCGTCCAGCACTATCTTTTTGGCCGTATCGTCAAAGGCCGTTCCTCCGGCATTGCCGTTATAAGGCAGAACATCCAGGATTACCGTATCTTCAAAGGCGCTGCCGCCGTTGTTTGATACGTAGGCCTTCCAGCCGATTTCCCCGTCCACTTCAATAAACCTGGAATCAGGAATCTTCACCAATGATGTGGATGAGAGTTTGGCCACCTGAAAGCTGGACTCATCATAGTTTTTATTTGCCAATAACGCTTCACGCCTGTCTTCAGTCGCGCTGATTGTTACCGTGCTTACCAGTGTCTGGTTGTTGACGACGTCATTCGGAGAA
Source organism: Erysipelotrichaceae bacterium (assembly GCA_050950925.1). GTDB lineage: Bacteria > Bacillota_I > Bacilli_A > Erysipelotrichales > Erysipelotrichaceae > UBA1783. The sequence continues at coordinate 546,302 of JBMNIN010000001.1, read as the reverse complement.
CCGGGTTCCCCGATACGGGCGCTGAAGATTATCTCCGGCAGCGGACCGTTGACAACATTGACATTCTGGAAAACCCATTTTATCGTTGTCTCTCCTGTATTATCATCGGTCACAACTGATGCAGGGTCAATCTTTTCTCCGCCGGTAACTGTGCCCCGACGTCCGGCTATCGGATTCTGAGTATAGGTTCCACCCAGATAAGCCGAACCTGTTATATAGTGCAGTCCTTTCGGCAATACTTCCTTTATCTCGACAAAACCCGCTGTTGCACTCTGTTCGCTGACCAGATACTCAAATGACGGCTTCAGCCGGAAGTCGACAAACCTTTGAGTCAGGTCTAATTCATATATCTGCTTTTCGACTCCGTCAGCTTTCTGAGCTATTTCCTTATCAATAGTTACATTGTATCTTGTCAGATAAACCGAGTCACCATAATCATTGGTCCCTGTATGATTTCCTACAAAAACACCTTCATTATTGTATGTAGATTTAGTATATGGCCCCGGAGAGTAGTCATCTCTGAACGGGGTCGGATAAACAACACCATTTAAATTATCATAGCGGCGCGGAATAACTCCTCCGGCAGCATCATACTGTTCTTTCAGCCAGATTTTGGTACGTTCAACTATCTGATAAACCTTGTTTGGTTCGGCATCGGCCTTTGCTCTTACTAAAACAGCAAAACTAATCTCAATATACCTTACTTCCGGATCATCGTTTCTGCCTTCTGCTAGAATGCCGACAACAACATGACCTGCCGGTATATCTTCAGTATTTTTATAGTAGACAAGGTCAGATTCAACCGCCTCATCCATTTCCGTGTCACTTGACCAGGCTGTACCGTCCGGTTTGGTCGCATAAAGAAAGGTTGCCACTATATTATAATCAGCATATATCCCTCCAACTAGTGTTGGAACACCAATCACCTCTAGGCCGGATGAATCAAATTTCAATAAAGCATTCATGCCATAAACTGCATTTCTTTTTTCTCCATTCGGATTATAACGGCCACCCCAGAAGATGCGAAATTCCTGACTGGTGATTGCTCTGTCTTTACCATTGGAACCACATCCGATAAATCCATTATTAGCCAAGCCCGTATTAGCTGATGAAGTATATAATATTCTATTTATATATTTTACTGGCAATAACAGACACACATCCCTGACTATCACATCATCATTAACAGGTGGCGTCGTTCTGTTAGGCGGAGTCTGATTGCTGTTGTCTTCAACATGCGGCAGACTTCCTGCCGATGAGTCAGCACGTAAATTATAGTCATTTAATGTAACACTGATTTTTCCCTCGCCATAGGTATCTTTCAGATATTCACCGCCATTTTCAAAAGGGACGATTACTAATACTTTCCCAGCACTGAAACATCCGATATTGGTAGAACGTACTCCCTCAATTGAGTTAAAATATGTTGGACTGGTAACATTTACGCCAGCATTGGTATTCGGAAACCAGTTGGGATTTATTACATAATCATTCACTGTAAATGAGACTTTGTTTCCAGTCTGACTTCCGGTCCATGTTCCACCGTTCCAGACAAAGTTAGACCCTGTTACTGGGGAATAAGTTCCCATAGGATTAGTGTTTGAAGACCCTGCACGTGGACATCCGCCCACCACAAAAAGAAGCGGAACATATTTTTCAATACTTCTGCCATCTACCTGAGTCTGGTTGTTGTGATTAATGTCATAAGACCAGATTAGAGGTGTATATCCTAATGCTGACAGATCAACAGTAGGTCCGTCATCTATCTTATATTCAGAACTGAAATCCAAATCAAAGGTAATCGGTCCTGTCGGAACAGCCACTCCCTTTAATCCGTCAGCCGGATCAAGATTATATAACTGTAAAGTGATGCCATAACCGATAAGCCTTCCATTAACAACACCGGCTGTTTTATTCATCGCCAAGTCATTGCCGGTAGAAAAATCAAAATCATCTACACCATTTGCATGCATCGCATTGGCATCTTTCAATTGAACATTCAGTCTCAGCTCGCTTGTCACTGTTACTGCAGCATCCGTTGCACCGTCCAGTAACTTTGTCTCTACAACTCCATGTTCAGGACAGGCTCCGTCAGTATGGTTGTGGTCCAGCCACACTTTAAACTTAGGTGCAACTGTAGTACCATAGTTCATATTTAAAACACGTAACACCGCAGTCAGTGTTCCGGCTCCTGGAAAAGCACTTGGACTTGGTGAAACAGCTACCAGATATTTTTTACCTGTCAGTACCTGGGACATTATTCCGTCTACTGTTTTAGTCTCCAGACAGTAATGGCTTTCTCCGTCATTTCTGGCTTCCAGTTCAGCAATACTGTTTACTTTGCCACCAATCCAGACCATTTCATTAAGCTCCCACTGGGCCTGGTCAGCCGCATAAGGAAGAACAAACTCATAGTACAGATAACCCTTCTCTACTCCCAGGTACTCATAGGTAAGTGTGGAATAGGAAAGCTCATAGGTAACCGTGTCAAAGGTTCTTACAATGCCGTTACTGTCATTTTCATCATTCCCCTGGCGGTTTTTATAACTGATGCTTTCAGGATCATCTGAAGTATCAAAAGGCGCTGTACCGTCCGTAACCCTGTCTATTTCAAAACGGCTTACATAGGCCCAGTCGCCATCCAGCGAGTCCATGATAGTTGAACCCTTGCCAAGGATAAAGGATCCGGATAAATCTCTGTTATTCATCCGCCCTTTCAGACTTTTATTTTCGTTAAATTCTTCGGCTGTCACAGCATTAACCACATTTAAATCAAATAGCCGCCGGTCAGAGTAAAACTGGCAGACCAGCATTAATGCCGTCAGCAGAAAAATAAATAATCTTTTAATATGTTTATTCATAAACACACCCTCTTTTCTCCACCACAAAAAAGGTTGACCAACATACATTGATAATATATTTTATCATTTAAGCAAAAGAAAGGCAACAAAAAAAAGCTGAGTGTCGATAATATAGACATAATTGAATATTTAGTTGAATATATAGAAATTATTGAATGAATAATAATTTTGAATCTTCTATTTACCTTTGTTATTTTCCTGGACGATACAGCTTTTTAGTCTGATATTTCGGTTCACAGGTAACCATCATTCCCAGTTTGCTTAAAGTATTTATATCTACTGCTGAAAGAATTACTGTTGAATGAAGCTGACTCCCATTTAATTTTGGCAAGGCCTGAATCGCCTGATAAGCAGCAGGATTCATTTGAGCACTGATTGTTAAAGCAATCAGCACTTCATCAACATGCAATCTGGGATTATTATTGCCTAAATAATCAACTTTCAAGTGCTGAACCGGTTCAATAATATTGGGAGAAAGAAGCATTGTATCATCGTTGATATTACAAATGTGCTTTAAGGCATTTAATACTGATGCACTGGCTGCTCCAAGCAGTGAAGAGTTTTTGCCGGTAACAATCATACCATCATTGAGTTCAATTGCTACCGCCGGTCCATCAGTCTCCTCAGCTTTTTCTAAAGCGGCAGCTACCGTCTTTCTGTCATTGGTACTGACTCCCGCCTTATTCATAATAGCCTGCATTTTATTTAATATGTTTTCTTCAATATAACCATTTCTGAAATCAACCAGAGCTCCATAATATCTTCTAATAATTTCATCATTAGCTGCTTTTTTGGCCACTTCTTCATCAGTAATGCAGAAGCCGATCATATTAACTCCCATATCAGTTGGTGAATTATAGATATCTTCATTGGTAATCTGTTTTAAGATTCGCGATAAAACCGGAAAAATTTCAACATCTCTGTTATAGTTGATAGCTGAAACTCCATATTTTTCCAAATGATAGGGGTCTATCATATTGACATCATCCAAATCAATTGTCGCTGCTTCATAAGCCAGATGAACAGGATGAGACAAAGGCAGATTGAAAATAGGAAAAGTTTCAAACTTGGCGTATCCGGCAGTAATACCGCGAACTCTTTCATAATAAAGTTGACTTAAACAGACAGCCATTTTACCAGAACCCGGCCCTGGAGCAGTTACTACCACCAGCGGTTTTTCTGTTTCAATATACTCATTTTGACCATATCCTTCTTCAGAAACAATTAAATCAACATTATTGGGATATCCTTCAATAAAGTAATGCAAATACACACTGATATCCATTCTTTCTAATAATCTTTTGAAGTTGTCTACAACCGGCAATGAAACATACTGCGTTATTACAACTGAACCCACCATAAAACCAATAGCTCTGAAAGCATCAATCATTCTTAACACTTCCTGGTCATAGGTAATATTCAAATCTCCTCTTTTTTTATTTCTTTCAATATCGTGAGCATTAATCGCAATAATAATTTCAATCTTGTCTTTTAAAGATAACAGCATCTGAATTTTCAGATCCTTTGGAAAACCCGGTAAAACTCTTGAGGCATGTCCATCATCAAACAGCTTTCCCCCGAATTCCAGATACAATTTGTTGTCAAAACGATTTACTCGTTCCATAATTTTCGCTGACTGCATCTTGATGTATTTTTCACTGTCAAAAGCTATCTGCGTCATAGACTTCACCTCCCAAATAACATATTGATTTTATCATAAAAAAGCAGGTTTTTATAAAATATTAAATTTTCTTAATGCTTTAATTATTCCATCATCAGCAGCTGTATCCGTTATGTAATCAGCTGCTTTTTTAACGGTATCATAACCATTACCCATCGCTATTCCTAACCCGGCATACTCAATCATTTCTAAATCATTATCACTGTCACCAAAAGCCACACACTGTTCCGCTTTTATTCCCGTAACCTTTTCCAGCATTTCCATTCCGGTTTTCTTGCTGATTCCTTTTTGATTCAAATCAAATAGAATATAACCGCCATCAATAACATCCATCTTTTCACTGAACTCATTTCGAAACATTTCAATCTGATGTTTTTCAGCTACCAAACCTCCAGATACCGGCAGAGCTTCTTTATCAGGGTTTTTGTTCCAGGAATATTTTTTTAAAGACCCCAATAACCGGTTCATCATTTCATCATATACATAAACATAAATGCTGTCGACAAACTTCCAGAAAATACCAATATTATGTTTTTGACAATAACTGTTTATTTTTTCAAATAACTTTTTGTCCAGATATCTGGCATCTAAAACATTTAAATCTTTATCAGCAAAAATATGACCATTACTGGCAATATAGTAATCAGGAAAAATCTTTCCTTCAATCGAAGCTATTCCATAATGCGGTCTTCCACTGGCAACTATTATTTTTATCCCTTTTTCCTGTAACAGCCGACAGGCTTCTATGGCACTTTCCACTACCGGTTTATTAATTCCTGCTGTCAACGTTGAATCAACATCAAGGATAACTGCTTTTACATCCATATTATTTCTCTCCATAAAAAACTACTTCATAACCCAAATCATAGTATTCCTCAAAAGTTTCATTAAACTGAATATTCTGATAATATATCTCATCATAGACCGGTTCCAGTTTCATGCTGTGTTTATCAAAAGATACCCTGTAAACAACTGTTTCATTATTTTCTGTAACAATTAAAATGTTTCTATAGACATTTAAAACCTCATTAAAATCATATGGATAAACATAAGTATCTGTTACTTCACCATGTTCAATTAGACTGAAACCTCTATCTGATACAACATAACATTTTTCATCAACTTCTGTTAAAGAAATAAATTCCGAATTAAACAATCTACTCTTACTTTTCAATTCATACTTATTTACACTGTACCAATAGAGATAATTGGAATAATCAATTATATATAAACTGTCATTACTGACCAGATAATCAAGCGGGTAACCTTCTAAATCTCTTTTGCTGCCATTTTTGTTAACCACAAGACATTTATTCTCTAAGCAGACAACATAACTGCCATTTTCTGAATAATGCAGCAGCATCCCTTCTTCAATATAAATATCTTTTAAAAATTTTATTGTAACACAATCAATCGTATGGTAGTTGTTTTTATCATTTCCAACATAGAGCTTATCATCAATATGAAAAACCTCAGCTACATATTCAGCTTCCAGCTGATAAATAATGTGATGCTTTTCATCCATAAACAGAATTTTACTTTCATTTGTATCTTCGTTTGATAAAACCGCTATTCTGACATATTTGGAATATTTATCCTCTTTCTGACAGCCGGAGCAAACAAGAATAAAAACAGATACTAATATAATATAAATACATTTCTTCATCTTAGCACCTCTTATAAACCGAAACTAAAAAATCAGCTACACAGTCAATGCTGTTCAAATTTTCCAGCTTGACATTATCTCTTTTTGAACTGGTATGATAATACGGCATCATCCGCCACAACGACAGAATATCTTCATTACTATTCAAACTCATAGTATATTTTATATTAAACTGTTCCACTGATTCAAATTGTTCAAGCTTATATCCCTTTTCAACATTAAGATATGGAGTTTCATACACTATCTCTTTGAGCTGAAATAAATGTTCTTTACCGGGAGTTACCATAAATAAGTAACCTCCTTTTTTTATTGCTCTGGCAAATTCTTCAGCTGAATAGGGGCAAAACACACTCATTGCTCCATCAAGGGATCCCTCTTCAAAAGGAAGTCGGAAGACATTGCCCACAAAACATATTGCCTGTTTACATTTTCTGCTGGTCATCATTACCCCTTTTTTAGAAATGTCAACTGCATAGTAAGAAAGTTCTTTTTCACACCCTTTAATTATCTGTTTTAAATAATACCCCGTTCCACATCCGGCATCTAAAAAAGAGTTCCCATTATCAAGATAGCTGTTAACTAACGAAGTTAAACAGTCAGCCAGCGGTTTAAAATAATGGCTGTTTAAAAAACGTTCTCTGGCATTTAAAGACTCAATATTGTCGCCAGCATTGTCACTGCTTTTCTGATTAGCTAAAATTAAATTGACATAGCCCTGCTTAGCAATGTCATAACTGTGATTATTGCTGCAAACATAACGTTTGCCATCTTTAATTATCCTTTTTTGACACTTTGGACATCGAAGCATATACTTTTTCCTCTCAAAGTAATTTTAACATAAAAAGAAGAGATTTTGATTTCTCTTCTTATTTCTGTATCTTTAATCTTCTATTTTTTCCAAATCACCGTAATCAATTTCTGTCGGAGTCTCTCTGCCAAACATAATGGCCAATACTGTAGCTATTTCAGTTTCATCATCCATCATTTCAACGACTCCCTCAACACCTGAGAAAGGTCCGGTTAAAATTTTAACTCTGTCCCCAACCTGATAGTTGACAACAATTTTCTGATCACTTTTCCCGATTCTTCTTAAGACAGCTTCAATTTCTTCTTCAGGAACACTGAAGGGCTTAGCTCCGCCACCGGAAGAACCGATAAATCCCGTTACTCCCGGAGTATTTCTCACTACATACCAGGCTTCATCTGTCATTATCATTTCAACAAACAGATAGCCAGGGAACATGTTTTTAATTTTTTCAACTCTTTTACCATTTTTATAATCTACTTCAACATGTTCAGCAATTTCAATTCTGAATAAGCAGTCCTGTAATCCCATGGTGATAATTCTTTTTTCCAGGTTATCCTTAACTCTGGCTTCATGGCCGGCATAGGTATTAACAACATACCACTCTTTTTTTTCTTCCATTATCTGCCTACTCCGATCATAATCAAAAATTTCGAAATAACCAAATCACACAAGATAAAGAAAATGGCAAATAAAATACAGAATGCTAAAACTCTGCCAGTATCTGACATCAGCTCTGAAAATTTTGGCCATCTGATTCTTTTTATTTCAGTTGCTACGCCGGTAAAAAAATTTGAAATTGGATTTCCGCTGTTTGTTTTGGTTTTATTGCTCTTTGATTTTGCCATAAATCCTCCTATTTGGTTTCTTTATGTAATGTATGCCTGTTGCATTTTTTACAATACTTTAATAACTCTAAACGTTTCTCTGAAGTCTTGCGATTACGATTGGTTGTGTAATTTCTTGACAAGCACTCACTACAGGTCATAATTACTTTATTTTGTGCTGAACCCATAATCAAAAACACTCCTTCATTCGTACTATTTACTTTAGCATAAAGCTATTACCTAGTCAAACAGGAACTGTAATTTTTTTCTGATTTTCTGAATACTGTTATCTATTTTTTTAGCCGTTACTCCCAATTCCTCTGCCATTTCCTGATAAGTATAACCTTTAGTTTTAAGTTCCAGGACTTTTGCTTCTTTTTTATCTAATATTTCATATACTTCCGCCAGCAGACAACTGCTCATAGCCAGTAACGCCGGATCGTTTTTCTGATCTATCAGATTGATATCTGATAAATAGATTTCCTCAACTTCATTCAATTTCATATCCAACGACAAAATCCGGCTGCTATAAGCATAATTATTCTTTCTTTCTTTTCGATATGTCGCATACATTTCTCTGGTAATACACATAATCGCAAAAGTAGAAAAAGCCATATTTCTATCCTCTTTATAGTAACTGACCGCTGTATACAAACCAACCAGTCCCGCCTGATAAGCATCGTCAAAATGGAAAGAGTCTAATTTTCTGCGCAGTTGATAATACATTTTATAGATAATAGGTTTATAGTTTTCTATCAACCTTTCTAATGCCCGTTCATCATTTATTCTGATTAAATACAACAACTCATAATCATTATACCTCTCCATATTACCCCTCTAATCTGTTAAAGTGGGAATCGTTGACTGTAAATCTGATAAAGCAGAATCGCACAGGCAACAGAAGCATTCAGTGAACCGATGTCACCTTGCATTGGTAACATAACTTTTATGTCACAATTCTCTTTTACCAGCCTGCGCATTCCTTTTCCTTCTGAGCCAATAACCAGTACTACCGGCATATCATAGTTAACGCTGCGATAATCTTGTGCATTCTTTATATCAGCACCAATAATCCAAAACCCCTTTTCCTTTAACTTTTTAAGTGTCTGAGATAAATTTATTACTCTGGAAACCTTAACAATATCAATTGCCCCAACTGATACCTTAGCTACCGTACTGTTTAATGAAACACTTCGATTTTTTTCAATAATTACTCCATCAACACCAACGCAGGCGGAAGTCCTTAAAATAGCACCAAGATTATGGGGATCTTCTAAACCGTCTAAAGCAACCAACAATGGTTGTTTACCATCAGGAATTGATTCAATAATCTCTTCAATCTCAAATGTTTTGTATTCTTTAATTTTAGCTATATAACCCTGGTGATTACCTTTTACCAGGTTATCCAGATATTTTCTGTCAACTATTTTGTAGTCAATATTATTTTTTTTAGCCAAAAATAATACCTCATCATCATTTCTGCCCTTCTGAAGGTATAGAAAATCAATTTCTTTATCTTTCTTTAACAAATTTAAAACTACATTTTTCCCATATACCAATTGTGCCATATCAGTCTTCTCCTGTTTTTCTGATTATTTTCCACATTTCTTCTATTCTTTGGGTGTCGGATGTCAAAAACCAATAACCCCATACCGCTTCAAAACCCGTCGACTTTTTATAAGTAACTATATCAGTATTCTTTGGCGCACTATGACTTTTTTGATTTCTCGCTCTTTTATAGATCGTCAACTCTTCTTCTGATAAATAATTGTTATCAATAAGATACATTACTGCCTTTGCCTGGAATCTGGCACTACAATACTTGGCAGCCATCTTCTGCAAATCATTCATTTTAACTTTTTCATCTATAATATATCTTTTTACCACAAGATTGTAATGAGCATCGCCAATAAATGCCAGCTGTAAAGAGCCATATTTATTTATATCCATTTCTGTCTTCCTTCCTTTTTGAAAAAAGGTTTTTCCAAACCTTTTTCATAGAATATTTCTTTCCATTAAAATGGCACGATACTTATCAGCAGTTTCAAAATCTTTCTGAATTTTAGCCTGATTCCAGTTTTCATAAACCAGTTTGTCATCTTCAGTCAAAACAACTTCATCAATATAAATACCTAAAATATACAACATCTTTCTGATGGCATTGTATAACTGTTCCACTTTACCATAGTCAATTTCACGAGCTCTTAAACTCTGATTTAATAATTTGACTGTATCAAAGATGACCTTATAACCATTAGGTGTATTTAAATCATTGGCCATTGCTTCCAGAAACTGCTGATACTGGTCTTTATCATATTCTTGAGTAAATTTTACATTATTCAGTTGTCTTTTAACTTCCACCTGTCTTAAGATTGTTTCAATTTTGGTTAACTCAACTTTACCGGTTTCATAAGTTTCATCTGAATAAATTAAAGTATCACGATATTTGGCGCTCAACAATATCCATCTGGTTAAATTGGCACCATTTTCCGCAATCACATCTTTAGCCCATTGAGTGTTACCTAAAGATTTACTCATCTTTCCACCTTCAGTTTCCAGCATTCCATTATGGATCCAATAGTTGGCCAGATGATGGTTGTTGCACATTACAGATTGAGTCATTTCATTTTCATGATGAGGGAATTTCAAGTCTTTCCCACCACCATGGATATCTATCATCTTATTGTCAAATTCTTTATCAATCATAACTACACATTCCGTGTGCCAGCCAGGTCTGCCTTTGCCCCATGGAGAATCCCATTTAATTCCTTCTTCTGTTTTTTTCCACAAAACAAAGTCCAAAGGATTTCTTTTCTGTTCGTTTTCTTCAACTCTGGCCCCAGACATTAAATCTTCAATCTTTTGATGTGACAATTGACCATAATTCTCATCAGAATCAACTGAAAAATAGACATCTCCATTTACCACATAGGCACTTCCATTATCTACAAGCCGGCCAATAAACTCAATTATTTCATCCATTGTTTCTGTAACTCTTGGAGTTGCATCCAAGGGAAGTACATTTAAAGATGCTCTGACATCATTATAGGCCTCAATATATCTTTGAGCGATGACACTCTCATCTACCCCTTCTTCTAAAGCACTGTTGATAATCTTGTCGTCAACATCAGTAAAATTACTTACAAACTTAACCTTATAGCCTAACGCTTCAAACACTCTTCTTAATGTATCAAAAACAACTATCGGTCTGGCGTTTCCAATGTGGGCATGATTATAAACTGTCGGTCCACAAACATACATTGAAACCTGTCCTTCAATAATTGGTTTAAATTCTTCTACTTGTAAGGTATATGAATTATAAAGTTTCATAACATTTGCCTCCTGTTAATAAATTATAACATTTTTAGTATGTAATTCAATTTATTGGTTTTTCATAACTCAAATTAATAAATATATGACATTAATCATACTTTCGGTTATATTGTATTTGTAAAGAAGGTCGGAATGGAGACTGAAAACCCATGTCCAGTGCAGAGGTAACTGTGAAAAATCCAATTAGAGGGTGCGTTTATCGCCCTCTAATTTATTTTGCAGGAACATATAATATGAAAGAATCGTTCAAAAAAAGAGTAAAAGATACACTTATTGATAGTGCAAAAGACTATAATAATTATTTTATTGGTAAAAAATATATTGTTTATTCAAAGAATTTTAAAATACAAAAATACTATTCAATTAAAGCTAAGTGTGACAATTATTTGCACATCACAGGGATTTTAACGAATTTAAATCCAACAGTTTTTTTCAAAAATATCTGAATAGAACATTGCAAAAAAATGATTTTGAAATTGGGGATAAAAGTCAAAAAGGTACAATAAGAAGAAAAATTAAAGTGCTTAAAGAAGCTTCCAGTATATTTGATGGAAAAAAATATTAAAAGTTCAAGAAATATTTGTAAAAAATAAAGTGTCTTGTTCATTCGCGTCTTCAGATGGGAAGTTTACTATGGGGTTTGTTTTATATAAAAACTCAAAACCGAACACACTATTAAGTGGTAATCAACTTAATAATGCAGTAGATGTCGATTTAATTTTAAAAAAAGATGAAATAACAATTTTTATGAAATCATATACAATAAGCTAAATTTGGAAGATGAAGAAATAAATAATTTTTTTAAATAAAATAATGGTGAATAAAAAACAATTCATTATTAAATTGATTAGTGAATTGTTTTGTTTCTTTAAGATATTGGTGAGATTTATTGGTTTTTTCACTTTTTCTTTATTTTTTCAAACAATTAAAAAAGGTAGAACTTCCAGTTCTCCTCAACCTTTTTCGCAGTTCAATTACTGATTTAATGATTTATTCCAAACGAAATGTACACATAACAAAATTCTTACAAATGAATAATAAATGATTCTGTAAAACGACATCAAATACTCTTTCTTTAATTTCCAAATGCTCTGCAAATAAAGAAGAACTGAAATTATTCAATTATCTAAAAATCATTTTTTATATTTTCTTGTGAATCCTTTTTCTTTTCAATTTCAATTAACTTTTCTTTAGCAGCCTGCTGCTTCGCAAATTGTTTTGTTCGTTTCTTTTGCCGGAAATACTTCCACAATAAAACAAAAAAGAGCATCATCTGCGATGTGAATGAATATTTTTTTCGATTATTCATAATAGTTGTCCTCTCTTGTCTAAATTATAACATTTTTAGCCTTTAATTCAATTATTAAACTTTTCCATAGTATAATATAATTAGTTAAAGGAGCTGCAAAATGAAATACTTTATAATTTGTGCAATTGGGATTTTAGTTCAACTTTTTTTCATCAAAGCCGACAGAGAGAAGAAATATCTTCTGGCAGTTGTTTTAAAGGCTACAGCTTCACTAATCTTTGTTATTCTGGGGTTAATCTGCTCTCAAGAAAGTACTGACTCAGAATTTGCCAAAATGGTTATTATTGGTCTTGTTTGCGGTATGCTTGGTGATATTCTGCTTAATTTAAGATATCTCTTTAAGAAAATAGAGGTAATAATCTTTCTGGTTGGAATTCTGGTTTTCTCAGCCGGTCATGTTTTCTATCTGCTGGCACTACTGCCACTATGCAGCAACAGATTGCTGGCTTTTTCTATATGTTTTGTTCTGACTGTTTTATTACTAATCTGGATTTTGCCAAAAATCGAAGCAGAATTACCTTTTAAAATATTCGGCGTTTTTTATGTCGGTATTATTTTAATGATGACCAGTGTTGCCTTGATAAATCATCTGTCTTTTCCGCAAATAAATAGTTTAATTTACTTAACAGGTGCCTTACTTTTTACTGTTAGTGATATTATTTTGATTTTTAAAACCTTTGGGAAAGACGGAAAAGGAAATATCAGAATTAATGATCTTTTATTGTATTACTTAGGACAGCTGGCAATTGCCATCAGTCTGCTATTCATTTAATGTTACAGTTATTTAAAGGAGAATTACCAATGAAAATTTTAGTTTTTAGTTCATTAAACATCGATCATAATTATTATGTAAAACACATTGCCAGACCAAAGGAAACTATTTTTGCCCAGGAATACCGCGTTGTTGCCGGTGGTAAAGGCTTAAATGCCGCTATTGCCCTGGCCAGAAGCGGTGTACATGTCTATTTGACCGGCAACATCGGTAACGATGCCAAAATTCTGGATAAAGTATTAGCTGACAATAAAGTTGATACCACTTATTTAAACCGGGTCGATGAACCTAATGGTCATGCCGTCATTCAGATTGACGAAACTGGTGAAAACTCCATATTCATCTATGGTGGAAGTAATCAGTCAGTCACAAATGAATATATTGACTCAGTGCTGTCAGAATTTGGGCAAGGTGATTTACTGATTTTACAAAATGAAATCAATAATCAGATTTATCTGATAAATAAAGCCAGCGAACTTGGTCTGACAATAATGTTAAACCCTTCTCCCTTTAATGAAGATATTTATACCTATCCATTAGATAAAATAGATTATTTCTTCATCAACGAAGTTGAAGGGAAAGGTTTCACCAATAAAACAGATCCACTTAAAATTCTTGATGAATTGAAAATAATGTATCCTAACGCTAAGGTTGTTTTAACTTTAGGAAGACTTGGTGCTTATTATCAGGATGACAGACAAAGAATTTTCCAGGACGCTTTTAAAGTTAAAGCAATTGATACTGTCGGAGCTGGTGATACTTTTATGGGGTACTTTTCTTATGGCTTATCTCAAGGCTTTAATCCTGCCGAGTGTCTTTTGTTAGCTACTAAAGCCAGCTCCATTACTGTTCAAAGAAAAGGAGCTTCTGATTCTATTCCCACTTTACAGGAAGTAGAATCAATTTAAAAATGACTTTATCCATCTTTATTTAAGACACAAAAACAGACTTTCTGTTAAAAAAGTCTGTTTATAAGTAATCTAAGGCAAGTTTAAACTTGTCTTTTAGTTTGTTAAATTCTCATGCCTACATCCCAGGCACGCCAGATTACTGTCCTTAAGTTTCCGACTTTTCTACAATCGCCAACTAAATGAACATTTTTGGCTTTTGCCACTAATGGGGCAGGTTTATATCCTATTGCTGAAATTACACTGTCTGCCTTAATATCAGTAACTTTTCCGTCTTTATCTTTAATTGTTACTCCATCATCTCTTATTTCAGTAGCCATTGAATTCAAATATACCGGCACCTTTTTATAAGCTAACATTTCCCTTAAAAATGAACTGTTAGCCAGACAGACACCCTTAACCGCAATTAAATCATTCTGCATTTCCACCACAATTGGCTTTTTGCCCTTCAGGATTAAATCATAAGCTACTTCACAACCTGTCAGACCTCCGCCAATAACAACAACATTTTCACCAACATCTGCACCACTTAAATAATCGGTAGCATCTATTGTTTTTTCAAAGCCTTTAACTGGCAGAATTTTCGCAGTTGAACCTGTGGCAATAATTACTTCATCAGCATCTAAAGCAGTGATATCTTTTATTTCCTTATTAAAGACAACTTCAATTTCTTTTTCTTTTATTTCTCTAATGTACCACTTCAGTAATTTTTTATCGTTCTCTTTGAATGGGAAATTAGCTGCCTGAATAAATATTCCGCCTAAAACATCGCTTTTTTCATAAATTACCGGATGATGTCCTCTGGCCTTTAGTAATAGCGCACTTTCCATGCCGCCAATACCGCCACCGACAATAGCAACTTTCTTAGGATTTTCGGTTTTAACCACCTTATATTTTTTTGTCTGCATTGTAATCGGATTAAGAGCACATCTAGCCATTTTCAAAGCATCTACCAAATCCTGGTCATTGGCACTGCCTTCATATTTAGCCATTGTGAAACAGGCATTGTGACAGCGGATACATGGTTTGATTTCTTCAACTCTATTCTCCAGCAGTTTAGTTACCCAACTCGGGTCAACCAGAAACTGTCTGGCAATACCTAAACCGTCGATTTTATTTTCTGCAATTGCTCTGGCTCCGTCAGCAATATCCATGTTTCCGGCACAGACAACAGGAATATCAACAAATTTTTTGATATGCTCAACATATTTCAGGTTACAGTTTTTATCCATATATCCTGGCGGGTGAGCCCAATACCAAGCATCATAAGTGCCGTTATCGCAGTTTAACATATCATACCCTGCATCCTGTAAATATTTAGCAGCTCTTTCAGATTCTTCCATGTCTCTTCCCACTTCAACATATTCTTCTCCAGGTAAAGCCCCGCTTCTAAAACCTTTAGTTTTAGAAACAACTGAATATCGCAGTGAAACCGGATAATCTTTGCCACACTCCCGTTTAATAGCCTGAACTATCTCTACCGCAAAGCGATATCTGTTTTCAAAAGAACCGCCATATTCATCATCTCTGAAGTTTGAATATTTCAAAGTAAACTGGTCTAATAAATAACCTTCATGAACAGCGTGAATTTCTACCCCGTCAACACCGGCTTCCATGCATAATTTAGCGGTCTTGGCAAAAGCTTCAACGATCTCATTAATTTCTTCTTTAGTCATCGGACGGGAATAAATATCATCAGCCCATCTGTTTGGCGTCGCTGAAGCACTGGCAGTAATATAATCCATATCAAAAATAGGTTTACCTAAAGTCCCAATTAATTTATTTTTCAGCATCAGAACCATTAAATGATTTACTGCCATTGCTCTGCCAAAACCGGCAGTAATCTGAATAAACATCTTGGCACCTGTTTTATGGAACTCATCCATAAATTTTTTAAGCTTTTTAAATTTTCCTTTATTCTGATACAGCCATTTACCACCCATCGGGTCTTTGATAGGAGCAATTCCCGGAATGACCAGACCGACGTTGTTTTTAGCTTTTTCCATCAGAAAATTAGCAGCTTCCTTATCAAAATGGTTTGGTTCCATCCAGCCAAAAATACTTGTGCCGCCCATTGGACACATTACTATTCTGTTTTTAATTTCTAAATTTCCTATTTTCCAAGGGGTAAATAAAGCATTATATTTTTCTTCCATAATTATTCCTCCACTTCAACAATACCATCTTCTTTGATAGTAATTGTCATACCATCTTTTACATAGTTTAAAAAGTCATCGCCTAACCGGTCAATTACCGGCATCGTAACATCATCCACCCAGACTTCTGCCAGCACCGCTCCGGCACAGGCCAGTGAATCGATAGTATTGGCAAACAGCATACAGGCCGGATTTCTTTTCATAGCACAAGCACAATATAAAACTAGACCACCAGTAGTGGAACCGATTGTCTGAGGAAGACATAGTGCTTTTCCGGCGATTGGTTTACCATATAATTCCGGATTATTCTGATCTGATACCTTGACTGTCTTATCACCAAACTGCAGTGATTTCTGTAAAGATGCCAGAGTATTAAAACCGGCATGGGTTACCACAGCTTCAGCACGTACTGTCCCCGGAGTTATAACTCTTCCTTTAAATTGTTTCATAACTGGTTTCCTCCTTTGGTAATCTGAACAAGAATTTCATCATCAGTATAATATCTGGCACTGGTATAGGTACGTAACTTGTTACTTGAAGTAATCACCGGCATTTTACCGCAGGCAGGATTATTCATATACATCAGCGGACAGATGTAAGACAGAATTATTCCCGTTTTCTCAAAACGAGAATAATGTTCTGTTTTCTTAAATTCTTTAATAACTGCCGGAGCAGCTGTAAAGACAGTCGGAACAACTACTTTGCTGTTTCCATATTCCTTCAAAGCCTTTTCAACCTTGTCTGTCCAGTCTTTCAACTGCTGTAAAGACATATGAGGACAACCCATAAAGCACAATTTAGGTTTGGCACTCTTTTCTTTCCAGATTATTGGATAGCCATCATAGATTCTCTGAAGTTCTGCATCATCAATAACATATTCTCTGGCATCTGCTACAATCAGTTTTCTACCCATTTCTTTAGCTTCAGGTGTCAGATTATCAATATGATATAGTCCTACCGCTCCATTTGAAGCTGTAGCTGCACCAAAATCCTTCAGGTAAGTACAAGCTTCTTCTGTCAACTCTGTCCCCAGCCATTTGTCTAAACCAATTACATAAGGAACATCTTCCATTACTTTCATTCCAATAGCACTTCCCAAAAGTTGGGCTTCAGGTTTTTTAGTCGTTTCAATTCTTACAATCCATTTGGCTTTTCTTCCCTCATCAGTTAATAATCCAAAATACGGGACATAACCAACTATTGAACCCATAAGATCCATAATACCTGAGTTTCTGTTACATCTTGCTCCCAGTACTGAGTTGGCATAAACAACAGCACTGGATTCAGACCAGGATAAAACTTCTCCCTTATTCGGTTTGTTACCTACCTGGTCCATATAACAGGTACAGGTAAAGGCATCCTTATCCATTAAACCCAGTTTCTGTAACTGTTCTTCATAAAAATCCTGTTTATTGTACATGAATTTATTGAAGATAAGTTTTTGAATAAAGTTGGCCGGAACATTTTTGTCCACCGGTCTTGGATCGGCACTGAAAGTCTGCAGTGAAACAGCTTCAGCCTCAATTAATTTATCCATCAATTGATAAACCGGATCTAAAACACCCAGACCAAAAGAGGTCACAAGATGGTTATGTTTACTTGTAACCTCTACCATTTTTTCAGCATCAAAAGCTTTCCCATACATTACAAGAGTTTTCATGACTTTCGCCATAGTTTCCCCTTTGCTGCCATCGAGAATAGCCTGCTGATCTTTTGTTAAAATCATACTATTATCTCCCTTTCATCGTCTTTCTTATTAGATTATTGCCCTTTTTATTAGTATCTATCTAATTTAATGATACCAAAAATTAGGTCAAAAAAGAATGTTTTCCTCCATTATTGTGAATATACTAACAAATTACACAAAAGAAAGGAGAACATTTTTATATTCTCCTGTCTTTTTATTTTTTGTTTCACTTTTTTAAAGCTATATATTCATTTACTATCCAGGTTAAGGTATCAAAATCAACATCACCAGTGTCAAGAATTAAAGTATTGAATTCTTTAACATTGAATTTTTTTCTTAAATGCTTTTGAGTATCATCATATAATTTTGTCATCTGATAATAACCTAAGGCATAGGGAGTAAACATACTTGGATCACCTATTAAAGTATCATAGATGTTTTCAGCCAGACTGTAGGCATAATCTTCATTAAAGAAATTTGATAAATATTTACCTAAATCATCAACTTCATAACCGTAATAGTTGATTAAAATATCACAATAAGCCTGCAGATAATAATTAAACTTCAAATACAATATTTCAATTTCTCTTATATCCTTACTTTTTTCATAGTATTTATAACCATACTCTTCTGAGTACATCGCCCAGCCTTCAGAATAGCCAATAAAGCCTATATTGTATCTGATTTTCTGAGAAGGATGGTGAGTGAAATAATAAGTATGCTGATATAAGTGACCGGGATAAGCTTCATGTGCTAAAGTAATCGCCATTTCATCTGGTGAATTCTTACTGAAAGCTTCATTTACCTTAATAACATTATTTGTCAGCTTATCAAGTGGAGCTATTAAATAATAAGCAGAAATATTTTCGCTTGTTACCGAAGGATCTAAATAATTAACCGAATATTCAACTTCCGGAATTGCCGGAAAATCATTACTCATATTACTTTTCACATGTTCAATCATCTCATAGGGATCTTCATAACCATAGTGATTTTTGCCCTTTGACCATTTATTGTAGTCACTGAAACTCATATTTTCTGATACTGTTACAATACTGCTGACAGTGTTGATAATCGTATTCCTTAAGGTTTCAGCCCACTCATCAACTGTTTTAGTATTTGAAGATACACCGCCCAAAAATATTACTTCATAATACTTTGTGCCGCCTTCATAGTAAAATAAACCGTCAGGATTGCTGCATTTTCCGTATAAACTCTGGTATAAATCTATTATCTTCTGATAAGCCGGAATCAAAACATTAATAACTGCATCAGCCAGCTGCTGTTTCAATTCTTCTTCATTAGCCAGTTTGAGTTTCTCAATAGAAGCGTTATAAGCTTTAATAACCTCATTATCTTCCACACGTGAAATAAATCTTTCGCATGAATCTATAATCTTGTCAATAACAGCATCATTCTGAATTACACCTTCTTTTGCCTGTTCTTTAGTATATTCAATACATAAATTTATGTATCTTTCGCTATCCAATACCAGTGTAATCAAATCTTTAGCATCCTGTTCACTTCTAACCTCAAATTCGGTAAAGTTGGTAATCAAGTTATTGTTTACACCTCTGTTGGGAGTAAAAACAAACCCATAATCATATTCACATTCTAAATATGACTGCTGTCTGTTGTAGTAGGCAAGTAATGCCTTATAGGTAATCAGCTGTTCCCTGTTCAGATTGGTAATATCATAATCATTTAATACTTTCAGTCTTTTCAGGTAACCATCATAATCATCTTCGATTTCAATTTCTCCTAAAGTTACTTCTACATTTTCAATCCCCAGTTCTTTTGGATTGACAACACCAAAATGAAGACTTAAATAATCTTCACTCATATCTTCAACAAACCATTCATCAATTATTTTTTGGAAATTTTCATCAAGTGGACCTTCTATGATTACTTCAGGTTCTTTACAACCGAAAAAAGATAACACCATCAATACCACTAAAAGTAATTTAAAAATCTTTTTCATAGTCTTCTCCTTTTAAGCTAACATGTTTATTTTAAGTTATTATTTTATAACTAACAAGTAAAACCATTAAGATATAATCTCAAAACCCTTAAACCTGGTTCCCTGATAAGTCAGATAACCACGATCTTTTTCAATTAACAGACCATATTCTTTACCATAAACCAAAAATTCTTTTCTTTCCCCATCAGCAAGTTCAAAAGTTACATAGTGACTTGTGCTTGTTGAACTGTGATAATGAGGAGCACTTCCCGCCACATGACGGTGGTGATGACTGCCTGTAGAAACGTTTATTCTTTTGGCTATTACTGTCGCTTCAACTCTCAGGATTGGCGACTTATCATTTTTGATTTTCTGACTGATTAAATTGTACGCTATAAAAATAAATACCCCTAAAACAAACACTGGTACAATCATAAAAACAAACTCAAACATAATAATTCTCTTTTCAGTTAATCATCACTGTTAACACTTACACTACTATTGTTCATCTGTAAACAGGCATCTATTGTCAGGCAGACCAGCAGTACTTCTAAACTGTCGTCTTCATCGGCTACATCTATTGTGTAGAAGTCTCCCCAGGATAACCATTCTTTTTTTATTGTTGCGATGATTTCATCATTGTGGGTTATTGAATAATTGTGAGCCCAAAAGTCACCGTCACATTGCCAGTTTAATCCTTCAATGTTATAACTGGGATGAAACAGCGAAAATCTCTTCTTTACCTCCGCTACTACAACATCATCAATGTATAATTGAAACCTGGGCAAAAAGGAAAATATCTTCTGCTTTATCATTCCCACATCCTGATTGTAAGCATCACAGATACGCGACTGTTTACTCCATGAAAATAATTTGCCGTAAACATAATACAATGGCTGCTTATTTTCATCATAAACGGTAAATTCATCAGCCAATCTGAAGACTTTTTGTTGCACATACATTTTCATAAAAATACATCTCCTCTTTTATATCATCAGTATATTACTGACTATTACATCATTTTATGCCTGATTTACAGGCCTGTTATACCCGTTTCATATTTTCAGCAAACAAACAGCATAGTTTTAATAAAACAAATACCAGACACCATTTTTTAACTTAATATTCAAAAAAGAAACAGATAAGAATTATTTTAATCCCCAATATTCTCTGGCAGCAATACAATCCTTTTTTATCTGTTCTGTCAGCGCTGCTGCTCCATCAAACTTTTGAGTGCTGCGGATTTTAGAAAAAAGCTGTATTTGAATTTCACATCCGTAGATATACTTATTATAATCAAGAATATGGGTTTCAAATGATATTTCTTTACTGTCATAAAAGGTGGGACGCTCACCTATATGCGTAACACCATATAGAGTCTGTCCATTTAAAAAAATCCTCGATATATATACTCCTGGCTTTGGCAATCTATCTTCATCTTCTATCTTTATATTTGCAGTTGGCATTCCTATCTGTCTGCCAACACCTCGACCTGGTATAACAGTTCCCTTTACTTCATAAAAAGGATTTTTTTCCCCTTCCATACTCACTCCTTTTACGATCTCATCATCAGCGAAAGCATCCAAACGCATGTAGCATCATCACAATATTAGCATAACATAATTATGTCTTTTCATTAAATTTATGTCCGCAAAAATAATAAAAAAAGGATCTTTTCTATCTTTATTTGACTGTGCTTTCAGGTATTTAGTCCAGTTTCCTTTAGCAATTCAGGAAAACTTTTTGCAAGGTCATTTTTTCTAATTATTTACTTAAATCCGGCAATAAAATCATTTGCTATGTGAATAATTATTGTCAGAAAAATAATTAAATCTGCACTTATATGAGTTTTCCATGGTTAAATTATAACAAAAAATGTATCTTGTTTTTTCAAACCCGATACATTTTTATAACTGTGACTGTTTATTTGTTACAGTCCTTTGACAATTCTTTTAATTTCCTCTAATTAAAACAATCCAATGAAAGCCAGTAAGTTAGCCAGTAAAGCAACAATGATAGTTGCAATTGGTCCAACAGCTAAAGTTGTAATAGGATTTTTAAAGTATCTGTTTGCACAATAAAGTGAAGCAACAACCAGATAACCCAGATTACCGATCATGTTTCCGGCAGCAATCATTGAACCGGCCAGTAAAGCAACTTCCAGTAAGGCCGTCATGGCATCTCTCATAGAATCAGCTGATTTCTTGATGCCTGGGAATTTGTCAAACAATTTTGCAACTAAAACCAGACTCATAGCTTCTGCAGACATAACTGCTGCACCTAAAACTGCTGCCAGTATAGCATTAGGAGCAATTAGACCAACAGTAGCAGTAAAGCCAAAACCATCAGTTACAAATGTTCCGGTTGTCAAACTTGTCAAACCTTTTAAAGGAACAAAACTTAAAGCACGGGCAATTGTAGTAGCGATAGCATTTGGTATATCACCTTCTGCAACCTGTCCTAAAGAAGTAGGACCCTCCATCAATAAACCGATATTACATGCCAGACCATAGATTGCTCCCATTGCTGCAATCCAGATAATATTCTTTCTGATGTTGACAATACGATCTGAGAACAATGAAGCCAAATCTGTTTTTTCTTCAGTTTTATCAGTTACTGCAAAAACTATCAGCATTAAAATACCTGAAAACATCGTAATTGCATCTTCATAACCTAAACCGAATTTAATAAATATCTGTCTTGATAAAACAACTACAAATGCCGAAATTAAACCTTTCAGCCAGCCATAATCTTTAAAAATAGCCACAATCGGGAAAGCAATGAAAGCGTAAGTAATAGGACTTGAAATACTCATCCAGGCACTGAATACATTTACAGGAAGTGCCTGGAAAAATGCATTCAGGCCTTCCAGACCAGCCAAAAGACCGACGCCATAAATTCCACCGACAGCAAATGCTCCAATAGCACCTAACAAACTTTCTTTGTCACGATACCAGTCATCATCAGCTTTTGCCGGAAATATAGCTCCGATAATATCTGTCCCCAACCAGAGTGAGTGAACAAGAATAATTGAGTAAAGTAATGAATATGGTAAGCCAAAACCAATAACCAGTCCAAAACTCAAACCAAATGTTGTGGTAGCAAATTCAACACGTGACATACGTCCTTCCCGATACTCAGGAACAATTGGACGTACAGCATCATTAAACACAGCTATTCCACGGTTAGCAAGTAATGCACCAAATGCACCTGCCAAGAAAATAACAATATAACGCATAATTTCTCCTTTCCATATACTTTTATTGTTAATACCACACACTGTAAATAAACATAACAAGCAGCAGAGTGCTCATTTATCTGTATAAAAACGGTATGCTTTCCCGGAATAGTTCAAGAAAACTATTCCCGTCTTTATAACATGATTTATATTTATTCTCAATATACAAATTTTCGTATATTCTTATAACTTTATTCTAGCCAATGTCATAATAGATGTCAATTATATTCAGCGTTTTTTATAAATTAATTGAATATTGCAAAATAAAGACGTTTAAACATCTTTATTATTTAAGCACATCCACTTTTCTTTTCATTATTTTCCTGTTCTATTTCCCTCGCATAATTTTTTAACTTATCTTACATTGTTTCTTCCTGTATCCTGTTCTTTTAATTTTCCTGTATCTTGTTTTTTACTGTTGATAGTAATAAAAAAAGCGATTTATGACCTTTAGTCAACTTTAAAAAATCGCTTTAGTATAAAAAATTATCTTATGCAGGTTAAAAATATCCTACAAGAAAAAGACTTCTTCAACTGCTTTTCCTAGAAATTGGCATATTTTCAAAGCTAATTCCAGTGAAGGATTAAATCTTCCATTTTCAATGGCGATGATTGTTTGACGCGAAACATCAACCGCATCCGCTAAATCTTCTTGTCGTAAGCCTTTTTCTTTTCTTAACTGTTTTAATTTATTCCTCATCTTCACAACCACTGACCATCTTGCGCGTCAATATTGATTTAACAAGCCACAAAATAAGATCTTGCAAACACATCAACACAAATGCTAAAGTCTCAATTTTCCCTGTTTTAAATACCACCACTATATTCCAAATAACCAAATAGATGGTAGAAAATACCCATGAAGCCCTGATTGCTTTATAGTTTATACTCATTTCCAGTTCATCTGCAAAAATTCTTTTCTTCATTTTAAAACCTCCTGAATTATAACAGAAATGTAAAGTGCACTTTACATTTCTATTATAATTTGACTGTTTTAAAATGTCAACAAAACTTTACATTTTAATTTTTTATTTACCATTAACGATAAAAACAGGTCCGGTGATTTTATTTGAAATTTATTCATTTCGCAAATAAAACTCCTTGGCAGTTTTTACCCGCCAATAGTAACTTTTTTACTTTTCTAATTATTCTGACCGTAATTGTTTTATTAAGTGATGGAATATGTTTTATTCACAGTCCATTTTCTCATCTATTACTTTTTCTACCAGTTTTGCTGCCACCATCATCATCTTCTGACATCTTAGTTCCGGATTATGATGTAACTCCCTTAATTTTTCACATTCGGTTGTGGATAACTGCTTTTTGAATAATTCAACAAATCTGGAAACTTTATTTCTCATCAAAGTCGAATTATGAGCTCCATTTTCGACATACATCAAAGACAGGATGGCTACAGAACTGCTAACTGCTCCACAGGTACAGTTTCCATACATGCCTCTGGAAAAGCCACTGAAAGCCTTAAAACAATCTTCAGTCATATTCAGTTTAAAGTAGTCGTTACCAGCTTTAATCATCGCTTCAGAACAGGACAAATCATTTTCTTTTCGGTAGTAATCTAATACCAGATCTTTAAACATATTTAATATATTTCCTTTCTTTTTTAGTGAACCAGAATGGACCCGCCAATAAACTCTCTAATAATCGAGTTGTTGACAATTTTTTCATCATCGTCAGCAACATCAAAAAATCTTAAAAACGACAACATTCTCTGAGCTTCAGCATACTCCTCCTCCTCTGGTTTTACTTCTTTTAAAAGAGGTTCAGCATATTTTTTAAGAACCGCAAACTCATATATACAGTTAGAGTTGAAAAACACATCCGCCTGATTATTGAAAGGGAAAATATTTTTTTCTTCACCGGCTCTGACTTTTGGCCACTCAGCAATAGTCTGTTTGATACTTCTGTTTCTAAACTGATAATCTCTCACCATCCTTCTGAGCATTCTGCAGTCAGTAGTCGGAATACGGTTGTGACGATCAATACTTATCGGTGTAAAAGGAGAGATATAAATTTTGAATTTTTCTTCATCAATTCCGGCTGTCAGTTTCTCATTCAAGGCATGAATTCCCTCAACCAGCAGAATATGTTTTTTATCTATTTTTGTAAACTTAGTGCCAAAAACTTTCTCTCCCTTAGTAAAATCAAAATAAGGTAAATCAACCTTCTGACCATCCAGCAATTTTTGAATATCACTGCCAAACAGTTTTATGTCGACAGCATCTATATTTTCATAATCCTTCTGACCTTTTTCATCCACAGGCGTCTGATCCCGATTGACAAAATAGTCATCCGTTCCCAAACATAGAGTTTTTAAACCGTTGACCTTCAATTGAATACTCAATCTGTTGGCAAAAGAAGTCTTTCCGCTACTGCTGGGACCACAAATCAGAACAATTCTCTTTTTACTTTTTAGAATTTCATCAGCAATAGCTGAAATTCTTTTTTCATGTAAAGCTTCCTGCATCAGATACAGTTCCTTTAATCCCTTGGTCAGAATCTGTTCATTTAAATCAGAAACATAATTGGTATCTGTCAGCTGTCCCCATTTGTTTGCTTCTGCAAATGCTTTGTACAGAATATTCTGTTCTTCAAACTCCGGAATAACTAAAGGATCGCTCTGATGAGGAAACCTTAACAAAATTCCGTTTTTATAATGCCTGAGTTCAAAGTACTGTAAATAACCGGTTGAAGGAACCAGAAAATTATAGAAGATTTCTACCTCATCATCCAATGAATAAATCTCTACATTGTTCAATGATGGAATACTTTCAAGCAAACGGCCGGTTTCTTTCTGGCCGTGCTTTCCAGCTAATTCAATTGCCTCAGCTCTGGTCATATGCTGTTTGATGATCCGGATATTCTTTTTCACTAACTCACTCATTTTCTGTTCGATCAGATTAACAGTTTTATGTTCAACATTTCTGTTTAAAGTAATAAACAGTCCTTTACTTAAAGAATTATTAACATTGACTAATACTGCCTTACCTAAAACATCATGAACAGCTTTAATAAACAATAAAACAAGTGAATTCTGATAAACATACCAGATAGCCGAAGTTCTTATGTCTAAAAACTCAACAGTGCAATCTCTATGAACATTATGCAGTAAACCACGATAAGAATTATCTACTTTGCAGCCATATATCGGATATGGCATTTTATCTTTAACCAGATTTAAAATATCCTCAGCTTTCCTATCACCGGAAAACTCCATCATAAAAGGCGTCATCCCGGGACCCTTTATTTTTATTTTCATACAATCACCACCTTAATTATACAATAGTCAGACATTCTGACGGATAACAAAACATCTGAACCGGCAATTATCCTATCAGCTTTATGAAGTGATTTTTATTTATCTGATGTCTATTCCACAATTTTCCAATTCAAAAACAATATACGGATAATTATTCTTTACAAACTTATCTAATCCCTTCTTTTTGATAGTTTTGCAAACTGCCAGACTGGAATTACCGGTTTCATATAAATTTTCATAATAATCATAAATATAATCAAACAGACGGTATTTAACAACTAATTTATCATTGTGATAAGAATCAATCATTAAGTAATTTTTATCAATGACAAACATCGGACTGATTTCTATTGCCGGATATTTAAATTTATATTCTGTTTTAACATTTAACTCCTGTATTTTTTCTAGAGGAATCGTAATCATATCTTCGACAATTATTTCCTGCATATCCAAATAAACAACTCCGTCCTGAATCATATAATTAAACAGAACATGACCATCAAGTGAGAAATAATCTTTATATAAAACTTTTAGATAAAGATCAATCTTCCCTTTTTCCGGATTAATATCAAAGCCATATCTGGTAATTTTTAAATCATATTTTCTAACCTCTCTATTAAGAGCCGCAAACTTTATATATGAAGAAATCAGTTCATCACTAAAATTAAATACTATACTCTTTTCTTCAGAATCATAATAGCAGTCTTCCAGAAAAGATATTTTATCCGTACTTACAGAAGCAAGGTATTTATCATCATAATTTGTTTTTTTAATTCTATTAACCAGGACAACAGAAAAAACTACTATTAAAATTATTAGAATTATTAATATGGCTTTCAACAATATCAACAAGACTCTTCCAAAGCTCTTCATATTTTACTCCTGCTAAGGTCATTATAAAGACAAAAAAAACCTTTTTCAAGGTTTAATTGTCCATTGGTGGAGCGTAGGGGGGTCGAACCCCTGACCTCCTGCGTGCAAGGCAGGCGCTCTCCCAGCTAAGCTAACGCCCCAAGAATGAATGGTGGGCCTGAATGGAATTGAACCAGCGACCTCGCCCTTATCAGGGGCGCGCTCTAACCAACTGAGCTACAGGCCCATTCTTCAGTGCCAATATATCTTATCATAGCATTTTAGCTAATGCAAGTATTTTTTTCTAAAAAACCGTTGCTTTTCCAAGAAAAAATATTAGTATTAATACATGGTAAGATACTATGTTATTTTTATGGGCAGAGTCCAAAATGTAGGTTTCCGATATACTATTTATCGTGAAGCAGTAAGTTTAAATATCACCGGCTGGGTAAAAAACAGATATGATGATACTGTTGAAGCAGAACTTCAGGGTAAAAAAAGTGATATTCTTTTTCTAATAAATAACTTGCAAAAGAAATCACGATTTATTCTGATTGAAGACTATTCTATGAAGGAAATCAGTTTAAATAACCAGGAATCTTCATTTTCTATCAAATACTAGAACTGACTTTACTGCTCCGATTCTTCTTTAATTTCTTTACTGAAAATATCTCCATAGTTTGGCGCACATACTTCAAGCTGAGAATCAAAAAGCAGAGTTCCATCTATTTGAATTTTAAATCTGACCAGGTCTTCCTCATCAACCGCATTAAAACGATAATTGACACTTACCAGATATAAGGTGTCACGATACTGCCGATACTTTCCAGTAACCAGATTTACAACCGAGCAACTGTTAAGATACAACTCAAAAGTTCCATCTTCATTTAAAGTCAATGTCGGAGCCTGTCCTGTTAAATAACTGACATCTTTATAAATACCGCAAATTGTCTTGATATAAGAGGCTTTATCATCTTTTTTAACGTTGATTACCACTTCTCTGGTAGTCTCATTATTAAACTGATCCGTTGCCACAACTGTGATTTTATAACTTCCAATTGTGTAGGCATCAATACTGCCAAGAAAATGCAAAGAATCACTGACATCACCGTCAGTTTCATCATAAGCGCTGGCTACATCCTTCAGAATAAATGAGCCTCCATATAAAATGTCAATAGAATCTTCAATTGTGATTACCGGGCCATCATAATCTCTTACTTTTATAGTATAGGATCTCTCAACATTTTTTCGGCCCAGGGAAATATTATATACGATTGTATATGCTCCTGCTTTAGTTACATCCAAATCAGACGATACAATCGAAAATACAAGACCGACTTCTTCCACATCTTTCAAAAAGGTCAGTGGATCTTCAGTGCTGTTTAATTCAATAATCTCTACAACCTGAGAAACAATCGGATCAAAATTTTTAGAAGAACAGCCTGCAAGTACCAGTAATATTGATAATGCTACAAAAATTTTCCTACGCATTTAATCAGCCTCCATATTTATGTGCAAAATAATCACATTTATATTATAATACTTTTGTGTAAATATTCAAAGTGAGGGATAATATCATGAAAAAAATAATACCTGCTGTTATCGTTACTACAGCTGCTGTTGCCGCTGCAGTCACTTACATTAAAAAGAAATTTGATAAACAAAATAAAGTCAGTTTTATTGAAGTAGAAATCAAACCGGAACAAAGTGCCAAAAAGACTCCGGAAAAAATTGCTGATGATGACATCCTTTCAGTCAGTAATGAAACCCTGATTGAAACTGCAGATGCTTCCAGTGATGCTGCAGAAGTATTTGCTGAAAATCCTATTAATCCCGCCGAAATAAAAGAAGAGACTGAAAAAATCCAGGAAACCATTTCTGATGCAGAAAACGATGATGAAATTCTCGAAGAAAATGAAAGCGAAGCAGAAGATACTGTTGAAAAGGCTCTTCTTATTAACTCAATAGTTGCTGATATTATCAGCAAAGAGGAGAAATTCATCAATGAAGCTATTTCCCTGGAAATAGAGAAACTGATCGATGATGTTGTCGAAGATGAAATTGCAGAACCTACCATGGAAGATATTATAGAAGAAGTCGAAAAAGAAACAACTGATGATGAAGCTTCAATTGAAGAACTTATGCAGGAAATTGAACTGCAGGCTCAACAGGAACATATTGAAGAAGTGCTGACTTCTTCAATGTCTCAGGAAGAAGTAATTCAACTGACACCTATTGACTTGCAACAGAGTGAAGATGAAACAGTTTTGAAGGTTGTCGATGAAAATGTCGGAGAAATAAATCTGATTAATGATATCATCGAAAATCTGGAAGAAGAAGATACTGTTGAAGAATCAATCGATGATTTAGAAGAAACTGTAGAAACTGCTGTTTATCAAGAACCTGACAAAGTCGATGATTCATTACTAACCGAAGAACAGTTTCTGGAAAAATGTGTAAATTCATATAACAACGTTAAGGAAAATAAAGTTAAATTAATTATCAGACAGGTTGACATTATGCTGAATTCAATTGAAGTTGCTGAAACAATCAGTTTACACCACTTTGCTTCTTTTAAAACTGACGAAGACAGAGACAGATATGCCAATATTGCCTCTATTGAAGGACATCGTGTAATCCATAGTGACAAAGACAGAGAACTGGTAATCTTAAATACCCTGGATACTGAAAGAACATCTTTATGTAAATCTATCTTGCAGCTGGCTCAGGACCTGGCAGAATACAATGGCTCATATATTGGCTGGACAGTGGTTTAAGTAATCATATTGCCTGATTATTATTAAACCTAACAATTGGCAAAAAGAAAACTACTTCAGGTAAAGTGTACAACAGCACCTTCTACCAGAGTAGTTTTTTGCCTATGGTGCATCGGATGGGACTTGAACCCACACAGCAATTGCTATACGCCCCTCAAACGTACGCGTCTTCCATTCCGCCACCGATGCCTGTCACTACTATATGATATCATTTCATTGTTTAATTATCTATATTCATTCATGTAAGAGTCTGAACTGTTTTCAGCTTCTTCATATTCATTGTAACCTACTTTGACCAGATACAGTCCGCTGGCAACAGCGTTATAACTGCAGACCGTTTTATCTTTTTTATCCAGCATATCCTTTATTTCTTTGCTTGAAATATTGCCAAGACCTGACTCTATCAGTGTCTGGGTTATCATTCTGACCATATATCTTAAAAATCCATTACCATAAAAAGAAAAACATATCAGGTCATTTTTTGTACTTATATCTATCCGATAAATTGTTCTTATCTGATTTTCGTTTTCAGTTAATTTAGTAGCATTGAAGGAAGTAAAATCTAATGTACCGATAAATTCTTTACTTGCTTCCTTAATCAGGTTTATATCTAATTTCTTTTTGACATAACAGCTGTAATTGTTCATACAGGGATTGTATTCACCATTATTGATTAAATAATCATAATGTTTGTATTTGACATCAAATCGGCTATGAAAGTTTTCGGCAACTCCTTCAATATTTCTGATATAAATATCTGATGGCAGTTGAGAATTAATAGCCTTTTGAAAATCATTAATTTTCTTG
Organism: Erysipelotrichaceae bacterium; assembly: GCA_050950925.1. Taxonomy (GTDB): domain Bacteria; phylum Bacillota_I; class Bacilli_A; order Erysipelotrichales; family Erysipelotrichaceae; genus UBA1783. Next base: position 515,386 of record JBMNIN010000001.1, on the reverse strand, counting down.
GCTGTTTCAAAATGAAAAACCTGACCTAAAGCATGAACTTTAGCATCAGTTCTGCCACTGGCTACAATTGTAACATCATGATTTACAATTTTAGAAATAGCCTTTTCAATAGTTTCCTGAACTGTTAAATTATTGACCTGTTTCTGCCAACCGGCAAATCTTGTGCCATCATAAGAAACTACACACTTATATTTCATTTTATTACACCTTTATTAAAATTAAACTGACCAGTATTGCCACAACCCCAACCAGAGTGATAAAATCGCTGAATGTAAATTTTAACTGCTTGTATCTGATTCTTTCAGCTCCGACAACATATCCTCTGGCTTCCATCGCGTCAGCCAAATCATCAGCCTTCTGGAAAGAAGAGACAAACAAAGGAACTATTAGGGAAAGAATTGCCTGAATTTTTTCTTTAAAAGAACCGCTTTCAATATCCACTCCACGGGAAGCCTGTGCTTTTAATATCCTTTGTGCCTCCTCCAGCAATGTAGGAATAAATCTTAATGCCAGCGAAATCATCATCGCAATATCATGAGTTGGTACATTCATTTTTACCAGTGGTGAAAGCAAGTCCTCTAATCCCATCGTCAGATCCAGTGGTTTAGTTGTTGCTGTCAGCATGGTTGTAATTACAATCATCAAAAGTAACCTTAAAACAATATAGACAGTCTGAATAACTGCACCACTATACAGATTAAAAGAGCCGATTGTTAACCAGACATCACCGGTTTTAATTATAAACATATTTATGACAAGTAAGAATACCAGCATAAACAGTGTCGGTTTAAAACTCTTCCAGATAAAAGAGAAAGACAGTTTACTTAAAAATAAGGCCATGATTAAAAAGACTCCAATAATGCCATAGCCAATAAAACCTGCCGGAATAAATATCGTAACCAGCAAAATCATCATTGCTACAATTTTTGTCCTCGGGTCCAGTTTATGAACAAAAGAGTTCAAAGGAATATATTTACCCAAAGCTATATTATTCATCTTTTACCTCTTTTCCTGACAATCTCACTAACAAGTTTATCTAAAGTTAAAATATTACTGTCAAAACTGACACCATTTTTTTCACACATTTTTTTAAAAGCTATGATTACCGGAGGATCAATTGAAGCCTTTTCCATATATTGTTCATTTCTGAAAAACTCTTTCTTATCGGTATGCATGATTACTTTTCCTTCTTCTAAAACAACTACCTCATCACAGTAATCCAGAACATGCTCCATATTATGAGTTACAATCAATATTGTGATTCCCTTTTCTCTGTTCAGCATATCGAAAAGCTCCATCATTGATTTAGCCCCTTGAGGATCCAAGCCGGCTGTCGGCTCATCTAACACCAGTATTGAAGGAGACATTGCCAGAATACCGGCGATTGCTACTCTTCTTTTTTGACCTCCAGACAATTCAAGTGGCGACTTATTAAAGTCTTTTGGATCAATGCCAACTGTAACCAATGCTCTTTTTGCAATTGTTTCAGCTTCATTTTCATCTACACCAAAGTTTTTCGGCCCAAAGGCAACATCTTTTATCAGCGTTTCCTCAAACAGCTGGTATTCAGCAAACTGAAAAACAAGTCCAACCTGCTTTCTGAGATCTTTTATCTTTTTAGGTTTTTCATCAGCCCTGATAGTAAAATCATTTACTGTTAAAAAACCTTTCGCAGGCAGCAGCAAACCATTTAAATGCTGCACCAGTGTGGTTTTACCAGAACCTGTCGCCCCAATAATTGCAGTAATTTTTCCCATATTGATATCCAGATTAACATCTTCTAATGCCTTAAATTCAAAGACGGTATTGGGATTGTAAATATAATCTACTTTTTCAAAATGTATTGACATACTTCACTTGCCATCCTTTCTAAATCTAAGGTATTGGATACTTTTATCCCTTTAGCTCTTAAACTGTTTCTAAGCTTATAGACAAAAGGAATATCTAATTTCATTTTAACCATTACTTTTTCATTGCTGAAAACTTTTTCAGGACTGCCGGACATTGCCAGTTTCCCGTTATCTAATACTAAAACATTATCACTCTGGGCAACTTCTTCAATATCATGAGTAATCGAAATTACAGTAATTTCATTTTCATCATGGATTTCTTTAATCAGCCTGTTTATTTCTCTTTTGCCGGTAGGATCTAACATGCTGGTAGCCTCATCAAAGACAATTATTTTCAAATCCATGGCCAGAACTGAAGCAATTGCTACTCTCTGTTTTTGGCCGCCTGATAATTTAGTAGGCTCACTTTCTAAAAAATCGGTCATATTAACCTTATCAGCGAAACTTTCAATGATAGGATCCATCTTTTCTCTATCAACACAATGATTTTCTAAACCAAAAGCAATATCGTCTCTGACTGTTGAACCAATAAACTGATTATCCGGATTTTGAAAGACGATGCCTATTTTATTTCTAATCTGACTTAAATTATCATAGTTAAGTTCAATACCATCAATAAAAATAGTCCCTGACTGTTTTTCCAGCAAACCTAAAAGCAGCTTGGCAAGAGTACTTTTGCCTGATCCATTATGACCTATAATTGTCGTATAACTGCCTTTTTCAATAGAAAAAGAAATATCATCAATAGTTAAACTATCCTCAGTGTAGCGATATTTTAAATTCTTAACTTCTATAGCCTTATTCACAAACTCACCTTCTCAACTTCACTATTATACCAATAATCACCATTTAAGTACAATTCAACTTATTATCAAAGCTATTTCTTCCCTGTTATATTATGTATTAAATTAGCGAATTAATTATCCTGTTATTTTCAATTCAAATACCCATCCTATACAGGCAATTGTCAGGACATCAGTTACTGTTTCGGCATTTTTTTCGATAATACATAAATCTTGTATAAATCGTAACATTTAAAATGATAAAATACCACCTTTTTAAAGAAATATTTTTAGCATTTTAACCTGTTCATATATTATATCAAATTGAAAAAGACCGAATTGAAATTTGTTTAATAGTATTGTATAATTAACTAGCAGTTTGGGAATTAGCCAAGTGGTAAGGCAACGGACTCTGACTCCGTCATTCAAAGGTTCAAATCCTTTATTCCCAGCCAATATTCAATTCAAGTCACATTGTGACTTTTTATTATTTGTTTTTGCATTATAATTAAAATGTGAACAAGGATATTTATCAGATAGTTGACTACTCAATTAAACAAAGCAAACCTGATATAGCTTTAAGAAAGTATTTAAAAGATATTTCTTTTAATAATGGAAGACTTTTTGTTATTGCTGTTGGTAAAGCCAGCTGGCTGATGGCCAAAACAGCAAGTGATTTAATTGATAAAAAAATAGATAAAGGAATTGTTATAACTAAATATAACCACAGTCAGGGCAGCATCCATGGTTTTGAAATTTATGAAGCCGGTCATCCTGTTGTTGACGAAAACAGTTTAATTGCCACCAGAAGAGTTCTAGAAATCACAAAAAATCTTAATAACAATGATGACATAATCTTTCTTTTATCTGGTGGAGCCAGCGCCCTGTTTGAAAATGTCAATGTGAATTTAAACTATCTTCAAGACATTAATAAAAAATTGCTGTATTCTGCTGCTACTATTGAGGAAATAAATACCATAAGAAAAAGACTGTCTAATGTAAAAGGCGGTAAATTTGCCCGACATTGCTATCCGGCATTTATTCATAATTTTATCCTTAGTGATGTCATTTCTGAAAAGGCTGATTCAGTTGGGTCAGGACCAACAGTTAATGATTCAACTACTAAGCAGCAGGTAATTGAGATAAATAAAAAATACAATCTGCAGCTTGCTGATGATATAATAAACAATTCTACAGTTTCCAATCTGGATAATGTAAACAGCATATTGATTGGCTCAGTTAAAATACTGGCAAACAGTTTAAAAGAAGTCTGTATCCGGCTGGGATATAAAACCGAAATTGTTAAAGATGATATCAACTGTAATTATCAGCTTCTATGTGAAAAATTAGTCGCTTTAGCTTTTAATAATCAAAACCCGAATACAAAATCAGCCTTTATCTTTACCGGAGAAGTTACTGTTGAAGTAAAAGGAAATGGCACTGGTGGAAGAAATCAGCATCTGGCTTTATTATGTGCTGAAAAAATAAAAGATTTAAATAAAACAACTATCTTATGTGTCAGTTCTGATGGCAGTGATGGTCCAACAGATGCTGCCGGCGGATATGTAGATAACAACACCTTTAATAAAGCTTTAACTTTAGGTTTAGACATCAATGAATATCTGGACAATTATGACAGCTACAACTGTCTGAAAAATCTTAATCAGCTTATCATCACCGGTCCAACCAACACTAATGTCAATGATTTTTATCTGTTACTGATACAATGAATTTATAATACATGCTGATTACATAACTGTTCAAAATCGAGTTATTGTTGTTTAAAATAAAATAAGGTATATTATTTTTGTATGGAGGTTGCTGATATGGAAAGAAAAACAGGAACTATTTCAATTGGAGTCAGATGCCCAATCATTAGAGAAGATGATGATTTATCACAAATAACCGTTGACAGTGTATTGCAGGCTTGTGAAAGCCTCGGATTATCGATAGAAAACAGAGACATTATTTCTCTTACTGAATCTATTGTCGCCAGAGCACAAGGCAATTATGCCAGCATTGATAATATTGCTGATGATATAAAAAACAAATTCCCAAATGGACATATTGGTGTGGTTTTTCCAATTTTAAGTAGAAATCGCTTTGCCCTATGCCTGAAAGGCATCGCAAAAGGGGCAAATAAAATTACCCTGATGTTATCTTATCCTTCAGATGAAGTTGGCAATGAACTGCTTTCTTATGATCAGTTAGATAATTCACAGGTCAATCCTTATAGTGATGTTCTTTCTTTAGAAACATATCATCAGTTATTTGGATACAATTATCATCCTTTTACTGGCGTTGATTATGTTACCTATTATAAAGACACTATAGAAAGTGTTGGTTGTCAGGCAGAAATCATTTTTGCCAACAATCCGAAAACCATTTTAAATTATACTAAGGACGTTCTGGTCTGTGATATTCATAGCCGCTTTAGAACTAAACGAATTTTAAAGGAAAATGGTGGTAAAACAATTTATGGATTAGATGATATTTTAACTAATTCCCATAATGGTTCCGGATATAACAGCATGTATGGTTTACTGGGTTCTAATGCCGCTACCAAAAATACTGTCAAACTGTTTCCTGAAAAATGTCAGGATCTTGTTTTAGATATTCAAAAGAAAATATTGGAAAAAACAGGTAAACATGTTGAAGTGATGATTTATGGTGATGGTGCCTTTAAAGATCCAAAAGGAAAAATCTGGGAACTGGCTGATCCTGTTGTCTCGCCAGCCTTCACCGATGGTTTAAAAGGCACTCCAAATGAAATCAAACTGAAATATCTGGCTGACAATGATTTCAAAAATCTGACTGGTGAAAAACTGAAAGAAGCTATTTCCAACTCCATAAAAGACAAAGGTAACGAAACAATAAATGACCTTGCCTCACAGGGAACAACTCCAAGACAATTAACTGATCTGATTGGTTCTTTAAGTGATCTAACCAGTGGTTCAGGAGATAAAGGAACTCCAATAGTGCTAATAAAAGGTTATTTTGATGATTTTTCAGACTAAATTTGTAACTCACATGATTATTTGACTTGAATATTTTAAATTATTTGCATACATAACATACAAAAATCGACATAGTCACAAAACCTATATCTAAAATGGATAACATAAATATAGTTGTAATTATGCAACCAGTTTTAAAAATGAAATCTGATTGAATTTTTCCGATTAGGTAAGAATCATTTTGAGTTAATTGCCAGACTGTTAAAACCAGTAAATTATTTGATAATTAGAAATGATACTAAATGTATTGAGAATTTTGTTGTAAGAAAAAATCCTAAAAACCTCTTGTGATTTTATAAAAATTATCCATTTTTCCGGTTCAATAGCAACATCTCTCTTATTTTATGATATTTAATTAAAATACTTTTAGCATATTATTTCTTCAATTACCGATTGTCCTCTCAAAACAGGCATTGGGTTAATAAAATCGATATTTTTTTGTTTGAATTAATTAACAATAGTACTCATATCATAATTCTTACTTTACTTTTTAATATCAACTTCAACAATAGAATCACACGCTTTTACTCTCTCGCCTTGATTTTAGTCAATATTTTAAATCCTTTATCATTAGTTTCTGGATTATTGACACCTCAATGAATTAAGATTTCTACTCCTTCATTAGTGGTTATAGCAAAAGCATGTCCAGTTGAAAATAGCACTGATAGTATTACGTTAAAGGCGAGCATAAAGTGACTTTATCCTGATTATATTTGAAAGCGATGGATTTCTCCATTAACTCTTGAGCAAAAAACCGGATCAGAGACAATTTAATATCAATCAAGCCTCCGTCTGCTAACGCCACGATGTCACATCATAATTCAATTTGAACAATTTTGCTTTTTCTTAAATAATTTGTCAAATATACTCAATCAATCCAAATTTTCTCCATTACTTTCTATTACCTTTTTATACCAGTAGAACGAATCCTTCTTATATCTGTTCATGGTACCTGAACCATCATCATTTTTATCCACATAAATCATACCATAGCGTTTGGACATTTCGCCGGTCGATGCACTGACTAAATCTATACATCCCCAAACTGTATATGCCAACACTTTCACACCATCATCAATTGCTTTTTTCATTTCATGAATATGAGATTTTAAATACGAAATACGATAGTCATCATGTACTTTACAATCATCAGTCAGCACATCTCTGGCTCCTATACCATTTTCTACAATCATAATCGGTTTTCTATATCTGGAATATACACGATTCAAAAAATATCTTAAACCAATCGGGTCAATTTGCCAGCCCCACTCTGAAGCACTTAAATATGGATTAGTTATGCCAGTACTCATATTAGCTGATGACTTTATAATATTTTTATCAGTAGTAGCACACGAAGAGAGATAATACGATAATGAATAAAAATCTGTTGTGCCAGCTTTTAGAATTTCATTATCACCTTCTTTTTTTCTAATTTTTGCATCAAAATCTTTTAAATATTTTTCAGTCAAATAATGATATTCTCCATTCATCATAACATCACCACAATAGAAATTATCAATTTCTTCCCTAAACTGAGTATACAATACATCTTCAGGCTTACAAGTATATGGGTATTTCGGAACACCTGCTATCATACAGCCAAACTTGAATTCCGGATTTATTTTTTTACCTTCGATTACAGTTAAAGCTGAAGCAACAAACTGATTATGCAGAGCAGTAAATCTATTAGAGTAATCAACATTCTTATTTTCACTTCCTATATCAAGATTATTGTCATCAGTCAACATTCCCAGAGAAAGCATGTCGCCAGAACCTAATATTGCAATATTTATTTCATTAAATGTTAACCAGTATTTAACTAATTCTTTGTATTCATTCATAACTGTCTTAGTATATCTGACAAAACAGTCAATCGTTCTTCTATCAACCCATCCATTCCATTTTTTGGTTAGAGCATATGGAAATTCATAATGGCTTAATGTTACCAGTGGTTCAATATTTAAACTGCGACAAAGTTCAAAAACTTTTCGATAGTGTTCTAAACCTTTTTTATTTGGTTTTTCATCGTCACCATTAGGAAATATTCTAGTCCAGTTAATGGACATCCGGTACATGTTAAAATTCATTTCCGCAAACAATTTTATATCTTCTTCATACCTATCATAATGTTCAATTGCTTCATGAGATGGATAGGTATATTTATCAGATATTTCTTCTGTAAAAATACGAGGTGTATTTTTTGAACCAGAAGTAAAATGGTCCGCACATGAAGGACCTTTGCCATCCTTATCCCAGGCTCCTTCGCATTGATTTGATGCTGTTGCTCCTCCCCAATAAAATTCTTTTGGAATATTCATACTCAACCCTCCACTTCAAATCCAAGCTGTTTTAATTTATAATCATAAACTAACATATTTTCATTAAAAGTTAGAGATATTTCATGTTCATACGGTTTTTTACCCTCATAAAATGTGCCCATATTTTGTGATTGACCACTTAATTCAACTCTAGGATAAGCCGTCAAACCTTTATATCCCCATTTACCGATAAAATGTATTTCTTTACCACCAAATCTGAAAATAGCATTTTTATATGTACAGGTACCATCCTGCATATAAGGCAGTTTGTACCAACGGGCATTCATTTCTACATTTTCAGAAAACACCGGTTTTTCACCCTCTAAATAATAAAAACCTGTTCCACGACCATCGAGATTTAAATACACCATCATCACTTCTCTTCTACCATCTTTTCGAATTCCGGAACAATAAGAATATATATATGCGGCATATTCATTTAAATCTCTAGTTTCAGTTTTTGGGAAATAACAAAGTTCAAAATTCCCCAGTCCTCTTACTGGCTTACCATGATATGTTCCATATAATTCACATGGTTGAGTAATTTGAGAAATAAACGTCGATTTATTGGCATGTTTATAGATTGCTTTCGGATAATAATCAGCCCGTAAATCAAAAACATCAGCTTCTTTAAAAGTAGCATAGTTTTCAAAACATCGATATTCAAAAAAAGGTTTCTGACACGAAATACCAAAGCAATTTTCATTAATCTTTTGATATGGGACCATTAAATCTTCTTTTTGTGCCAAATCATCTTTATGTAATGCCGTCTGTAAACCCAAAATGTCATCACTTGGTTCCATAACGCCACCAAATCTGATTTTATCAGGATTACAATGCCTAATAAACCAAATAGGTTTCTTGTCTAAACCATTTGGATATAAGACGCCATAAAAATCTACTAATCCCAATTTTCCATAATTGTCATTATCATTGGCAAATATTTTAGAGTCTATTGCCAAATCATCAATACTTATTTCTTTTAACTCGATAGACATTTTAATCCTCCTCATTTATTTAAACAACACGAAAATACTAAGAAAAATGTTTATATTCTTTCAAAATCTTTCTGCTCTAATCTATAAAATCATAGAAAATTAAGAAACAAGAACTACAAAGTAAAATCTGATTACTCTTCAGATTATCTTTTTTATTCAAAGGGTAGGTTGTTATCCTACCCTTTGCTTTTTAATCTAATCTTTTAGTTTTCCTTATATTCGACGAAATAGGCAAGTATAGCAGCTAAAACCATTGCTCCTAAATTCAATAGACTTCCACTAATTAAATTAGCAGTACCTCCTCCTGCCCAAGGTATCCAGAATGTGAAAATAGTTGCACCTGATAAAGCATAATATTTAGGAACAAGTATACCAACATACAGACCAACAGCGGCACAGGCAATCAATAAAGCTTTCATACATCCTTTATATTTCATCACAACACCATATAAAGATGGTTCTGTGACACTTCCTAAAATCCCTGTCAAATAGAAACCAAAAGCAGCTGATTTATTCTCAGGTTTTTTTAGCTTTATTGCAGCTCCTAAAGCAATTCCAAATACGGCAAAGTTGTAAGCAGTCATTATTGGCAACGAAAAAGTTTCAACACCATTGGCAAGAAATGATGCAATTGCAAAACCAACCAGCGGTCCATGCATGCCACCCAAAATTAAGTAAGGCATAATAATTGCTAATAACATTGCACCAAAAACTCTTACAATAACATTTGATTCAGATAGGGCCATAAAGAAATTGCCAAATAAATTGCCTAAGTAACTTCCTAGAGGTGCACAAACTAAAAACATTACTGGTGTCATAACTAAAACAGTCAAAAACGGCACAAAGATAATCTTTAAACTCTTTGGAATATACTTATTAAAAAATTTGTAAACATATGACATCATCCATACACCCAAAACCACTGGTAAAAATGAACCACTATAATTAGCTACTGGGGTAGAAATTCCAAATACTGAAAAACTTTCTCTAACGCCTACCAGATTCATATAATCCGGCGCAATAATTAAAGCTCCAATGTAAATTCCATACATTGGATTTATACCTAGAGCATTTGCAGCTGAATAACCCAAAAACAGGGAAATAAAGTAGAAAAATGCATTATACATAATACCATTCAGCAATAGATACAAATCGCTTTCCGCTGAAATTAAATTCAACATTCCTGGTCCTAAAATTGATGCCAGTGTTTTAAATAAACATGCCGCCATTAATATTGGTATAACAGCTGTCATAGTAGGAGACATATATGCTAAAATGGCATCGCCAATCTTTTTAAATGAGAAACCTTTCTCTAAATCTCTGTCAAGATTTTCATCTATTATCGCCTCTTTTTGAAAATCACCAATTCTGCATAAAGCATCATAAATATGATCAACTTCATTTCCGACAATTACCTGATACTGTTCACCCAGCCACTGTGAACCTACAACCACTGGTAGAGCCTTAACCTGATCATCGATTACTTTTGTCTTGTCTTTCACTGTAAAACGAATACGAGTCACACAGTGAGATAAACGAGAGATGTTTTCAACACCACCAACCAGCTCAAAAATGATATTCGCCAGTTCATCATAATTCTTTTTTTTCATTTTTTATCCTCCTATTATATTTTATCAATCTATAAGATTGTAAAAACCTATTGTTCTCTTGCACAGAGTCTGCTGATATGAAGTATCAGATATAGCTTTTCTTCATTGTTCAAGGATTGTCCTTTGTTTTTGTAAAGATATTCGGATATTTTTTCACTTGTATCACCTATCAGTGGATATTCACAAATTAATTTTTTATACATTGATTCACTATCAATTTGACTGGTACAATTATTGATATTTCTTCTCATCAGATAGTACATATGAGAAACAAAGCGAGAATAATTGAATCTGTCTTTGTTAATTTTCTGTTGCATATTATCTTCAATTATATTGACGATATCATCTATCAGTTGTTCTTCAGTTTTAAAGTTGCAGTTGGCAACACCTGAAATTACCTTATGGATGTGCAAGGCGATGTATGCTGCTTCATCTTTAGGCAAATAAATACCTAATTTAAATTTGATCAGTTTTAAACCATATAAACCAATATTGTATTCATCTTTCATCAAATATTGAATATCATGGACAATAGGAAGTTTAATTGGAATGTTGTTCTTATATCTATTAATAGAAAAGTTAATATGATCAGCTAAAGTGAAAACAATATTGGAATCATCCAATTTATTAAACTTTTCTCTGGCATAATCAACAATTCTGGTTGAAATATCAATAATTTCATCAGGTATTTCTTTAATCATTTCATAATAAATTTTATCAATATTATAGTAAGTCTTTTCAATATCACTTAACTTTATTTCATAAGGAAAATCATGAAATCCAATTCCCTTACCTCTAGCAATTACTTCATTGTTTTTGTCATCTAAACAAATAATGACATTATTATTTATTCTTTTTATCGCCTTCATCTTTTTAACAAAAAACTTCCATCAGGCACACAAACAACTTTGCGTCGGTCATGCCTAATAGAAGTTACATTCCTTTTTGCAAATAAATCTTAACATGTCTAAACAAATATGTCAATTTCTTTTATTTTTTACAAAACTTTAATGTTATAAAAATAGATAATAAAATTTCACTCTTCAAATTACATGAAGTGATTACCAATAAGAAAATGCCTGTCCGCACAAAAAAACTCAATAGAATTCATTCAATTGAGTTCAGACTGTTGACAAACGGCAATTTGAAAAAGAATTGTCGTTTTTATATATAAAAGTAAATTAAAGTGTGATAGAATGAATATGCAGACAAAAATCTCTTTTTCAGCAAAAAAACAGTTTTGTCTGCTTTTTAATTTGCGTGAAAAATGTTAAAATAAAGGTGCTGGAAAGGAGAAAAAAGCTATGACAATGAGTAGAAGCAGCATCAAGGATAACAGTATGATGCTGAGAAGTATAGAAGAAGCAGTTCCAAAAGACCACCTGGTAAGAAAACTGGAAAGGTCGATAGATTGGGACTTTATTTATGAAGAAGTGGAAGATTTGTATGCACCGACAGGAAGAAGAAGTATCGACCCGGTAGTATTATTTAAAATGATTTTCATCAACTACACGTTTGGTTATAATTCAATGCGAAGAACCTGTAGAGAAATAGAGGTAAATCTGGCCTATCGCTGGTTTCTGGGATTATCAATTGAAGACAAGGTTCCGGACTATTCAACCTGGAGTCAGAACTATATCAGAAGATATGGAGACAGTGAAGTCTTTGAGAAGATATTTGATGAGATAATAAGACAGGCATATACAAAAAGAATGATAAACCTGGAAACAGTGTATGGAGATTCCACCCATCAGAAAGCCTGCGCCAATAAAAGAAAATCCTTAAACAAGGAAGTTGAGCTTACCAGGAAAGTATATGAAAAACAGTTATTGGAAGAAATAAATGAAGATAGAAAAACACATGGTAAAAAAGAGTTTGAAAGTCTGGTTAAAACAGAAACAGTCTTTGATGAAAACGGTCAGGAAACAGAAGTAACAGAGAAAAAGAATATCAAAGAATCAAAAACAGATCCGGAAAGCGGTCTGTATCATAAAGGTGAAAGAGAACAGATGTTTGCCTACAGTCATCAGACGTTCTGTGACGGTAACGGATTTGTGCTGACAACTGTAACCGTACCAGGTAATATCCATGATTCAGTAAGTTTCTTTGAAGCCTATAATGTATTAAGCGAAAAATATCGGGATGAAGTGAAGAACATCTGTTTGGATGCCGGATACAACAACTCGGCAATATGTAAAACAATAACTGAAAATAACCAAAAAATAATAGTGCCATATCACAGACCGATGACTAAAAAAGGATACTTCAGAAAATACGAATTTATCTATGATGAACAGGAAAACATTTATATCTGTCCGATGGGATGTGTATTGAAATACAGTACCACTTCAAGAAATGGATACAGGCATTACAAGGCCTGTGAAAGCTGTGCAGGCTGCCCTTATAAGGACAAGTGTACAAAATCAGATAGAAAACTAATAATCAGACATGTCTGGGAACAATATAGAGAACAGGCCAACCTGTTTAGGAAAAGCCGGTTATGGAAAGAAATATATCCGAAAAGAAAACAGACAATCGAAAGAGTGTTTGCGGACAATAAGGAGAATCATGGTTTGAGGTTTACCCGATTAAAAGGGCTCAAAAAGAATCAGCATCAGGCGCTGATGATTTTCTCATGTCATAACATGAAAAAGATGGCATTATTAGACCATTGGAGGGACAATAATCAGTCCTTTTCTTTGTTTTTTGGTTAAATTTTACCAATAATCTCCAGCAATCTATAATTTTGAGGTCAAATGAAAACAGACCTTTTCAAAAAAAGCCTGTTTGTCAACAATCTGAACTCAATAGAATTCATTCAATTGAGTTTTTATTATGGTTATTTAACTATTTTCAAAAATGCTAAAATCGCCACAATTGCTCCCAGTCCGATATAGATTCCAATCAGCCAGACAATCAATCTCGCAAAAGCTCCAATAATTGGAATTATTGAAATTATTCCAACCACAAATTGCAATGCCCATACGACTAAAGCATAAATTACCAATAATACCAATAAGTGGACGAAACTCTTTTTAGCTTCAGCTGAACCTGGAAAATATTTTGTTAAATTCATTTAAAATCCTCCTTTTTTCTGATGAACAGTTCATCATACCCAGTCTTTTTGTCATATTCTCTTGTAAATGAATACTCATCAATTGTAAACAACACTAATTCACAAGTGGTATTTACTAAGTTATTATAACATAAATGCCCACCAAGTGTATTGCCATTTACATCACTATAACTGATGTGCAAATGACTTCCATCCCTGCTGACTGTTCCATTTATTGACAGTATTTCAAAGTTATCATTAAACTCTCTAACCGTAACACCATCAGCAAGCCTGATAGTTGCTTTATATACACAGCCGACAGATGAAATCACTACTGCACTTGAAACATCGTTTTCATAACATAGTTTTTCTATTTCTACTTTTAAATCATCTCCATAATGCAATCGTTTTGCTAAAACCATTTTGTTACCACCCGATTAAATAATATTATTCATAAATAAAGGTGTCAAGAGACACCATTATTTATAAATATTTATTACTCAAGAAGGGGGAAACGAGAGAAATTTCTATTACAATTATATTAAACTATATAATTATGAAATTTGTATGAAATTATTTACATTTTTAATTTTATTTTCATCATTTTTTCAGGCATTTTATATGTTATCATCATAATAGAGAGAGGTGAATAATAATATGCAACATGAAATTACTGCTGCAGGTAATCTGTTAGACGAAAATAATAATATAATAGAGCCTGGTTATGCTAAAAAAATGTTACCAATTTACAATAAAAAAACTGATTTCAGAACTCGTCTGAAAACAAAGGAATGGGATTACTATTGCGTGTTGAATGATGATTTCGCTCTTTGTTTGACTTTGGCTGATAATGGTTATATGGGACTTGATTCAATTTCCTTCATTGACTTTAATGAGAAAAGTCAAATCACCAAATCACCGATGCAGTTTTTAACACTGGGAAAGAAAAACTTTCCAGCTACCTCACTAAAAGGTGATATAAGTTATGGTAATAAGAAATACAATATCTCTTTTAAAAATGAAGGTGACAGAAGGATTCTGTCCGGTTATATGAATGATTTCAAAGATAAAGAGACTATTAATTTCTCTGTTGAATTAACAGATATACCGGAAGAAAGCATGGTCATAGCTACACCTTTTGAAAAACCTGGTCACTTTTACTACAATCAGAAACTTAACTGTATGGCTGCCAGTGGTATCGTTTCTATTGGTGATGCTGAATACATCTTTAATAAAAATGATTCAGCTGCCGTACTGGATTGGGGAAGAGGAATCTGGACTTATTCCAACACCTGGTACTGGGCTTCACTAAACACCTATGTTGATGGACAGCCTTTTGGCTTCAACCTGGGCTATGGGTTTGGAGATACTTCTGCAGCTACTGAAAATATGCTGTTCTACAAAGGAAAAGCCCACAAATTAGATCAGGTTGATTTTGGTTTACCGGTTAAAGATGGTAAAGACGATTACTATGGCATCTGGAATTTTACCAGCAATGATAAACGTCTGACTTTACGTTTTGAACCTATTATTGATAGAGCCATGTGTACTGATGTACTGATAATTAAATCCGACCAGCATCAGGTTTTCGGAAGATTCTATGGTGACTGTATCTTAGATGATAAAACGACTATAACCCTGACTGGTCAGATAGGTTTTGCTGAAAAAGTAAGTAATAAATGGTAAAAATAAAGGAAAACTGGTATTGCTGTCAGTTTTTCTTTATACTATACTTTAAATAACCTGAATTCTGATGAGCTACTTTGGAAAATTTTATTTAGATAAAGAGAAAGATATAGTTATAAACTTAGATATGTCCAGACATATCCTTTCTTATTGTCTTTTTACTCCTAATCATAAAACTGATAATTTAATTATCAATCTGGCTAAAGTTTTAGACCAGCCGGCCGTTTTTCAGAATAATCACTATGTGATAAAAGGAACTATCCCCTGTTTTATTAAAGGTGACGGGCAAAGAGTCTATGTCTTCAGATTAAATGGCACCAAGATTGCCAATATTTACCCTAATGGTAAAATTGAAATCAATGCCCTTATTCCCGCCATTTCCAAAACTCTGATGTCACAGACAAAAGAATATAATTTTGATATCAGAAATACTCTGATTAAATCTTATATCTTAGAAGATATTAAACTAAGAACTGACCTGCATACTCATGCCAATGCCAATCTTTCTCCCGATGCTTTAATTGCTTTAGGCATTAAACATCAGATAGATTATCCCTACTATTACATCAAGAAATTAAACCTGAAACTGTCACAGGAACAATATCAGATGCTGGAAAAACAAAGAGAACATGTTGCCTTAACAATTAGTGATGCTTCTCTGTCTGTCAAAAACCTGAATAGAAGAATCGATGATAATACCTTTATAAATTTTGCCGATTTGATTCTTCTGAATTTAGACAATGCGGTAGAAAATATTTCCAAAATAAGAAATTCTCTGGCTATCCTGAAAGATTCACAGGCTGTATTTACTAACCTTGAAAAGTTGTATCTATATCGCTATGTATTCACTAAACCTAAAATAAGCGCTTATAAAATACCGCTGACAAATGTTGAAAAACTTCAGGATATTTTTATTTATCGTTACCTGATAAAAATGCTCAAAGACTTCAATAATAAAAACTATCGGAATCTGACCTTTTTTGAGGACAAAATGTTGTGGATAGCCAGAAGTTATCAGGCTCAACAGGTTGATTATGTAGAAATAAGCGATACTTCTTTAGTTAAAAAAGATCAGTCAGCTGTCGATAAATTAAAACAGATTCATCATATTTTGCCACTTGTTAAAAAAGAAACTGGTGTTGATATCAGATTTTTAGCTGCTGTCAGAAGAATTCCTCTAACCCTGGTCAAAGATGACATTCAATCTTCAGACTATTTAACCGAAGCAATGAGTATTCTGAAAATCGTCAGCAAAGACCCTTATATTGTTGGAAGTGATTTTGTTGGGGAAGAAATTAACGACATCAATGAACTGAAATCAGTAATTAAGGAAATAGTTTCAAATATTGCCAGCAAAGATAAATACTGGACAATCCGGGTACATGCCGGAGAAAATGATTCTTTAAAAGATAACATGGCTAAGGCTTTAAAACTTATTGAAGATTCGCTAAAGGAAAATCAGAATTTTCCACACGTCCGAATTGGACATGGAATATATACTGCTGATTTGAAATCGGCTGAAGGAAAAAGATTATTAAATACAATAAAAGAAAATAATGTTGTTTTGGAATTCCAGATTACAAGTAATGTCCGATTAAACAACCTGACAGATTTATCTGCCCATCCGCTTAAGACATATTTAGAAAATGATATTAAATGTGTTATGGGAACTGACGGCTGTGGTTTATATGGAACTGATAACATTGATGAACAGCTGGCATTAATGAACCTTCTGAAAATAACTGATCAGCAATTCAGAGAAATGAAAAAAACTGAAGATGAAATTATTAAAAGAAGTCATGAAGCTTTTTTGTTCAAATCAAAACAATTTAACAACAGACTCAAGGATAAATCAGTTGAACAATACTATGCTGAACAATTTGAAAATGCTACAACAGAAAATGAAGTTAAATTTGAAATTAACAAAATACCTTCCTACCCTATTTTTAAAGAGAAAATTAAAGAACTGCCATGGGATAAATTTCCTATCATTATTGCCGGATCCAGTTTTGCCAATGATGACAGTCATGTAAAAATGACAGATTTTGACAGGCGGCTTCTTCGTTCAATGTTAAATAGACTGGACCCTGATAAGGTATTCTTTGTAATAGGACATAAATTATTAGCACATGAAAAATTTCTATTAAATAACAACAAGCATAATTTTGACATTTATTGTATTATTCCGGCTCTGATGGACAGACAGCAGGCTTCTAAACTGGCAAAAGCGGATATTACCGGTATAAGACTATCCATTGAATCTCAAGAAATGGGAATATATAAGTCTTTTAACTATGAAATCTTTGAAAGAAGAAATTCTTTTCTGTTTGCCTTTGATGGCAACTCTGCTATTGCCAACCTGGTACAGGAAGCTAAAAACGGGAAAGGCAAAACAAAAATATTTGTTAATCCTAAATCAGAAATATTACAGGTAAAGGCTCATTCACTTAAAGGTTATGTTACATTATTCAGTTCAGTTAAAAAGATTGTTGATTCAATAGTTTTTGATACTTATGATATCGGTACTAAGCGATGAGTTGTCAATAAGATATTTTGTATATAAATTAAAACTGATAGCATCCAAACTATCAGTTTTATTGTCCTAAAAACACTGTCCGATTTATGTGTTTTCTACTGTCTTTTTTCTTTTTGGCTCTGTCCATTATTTATTATCAGGCCTGTTATTTTCTTAATATTTATTTTGTGTCTTCTAAAAAATATCCTGAAACAGACAATAAAATAGTTTTTGCGATTTTCTAACCTAAACCACCTTCCAAAACCGGATAAATACTAATATAGGTATAGTCTCCATTAGCACCTTCCTCACCAACAACAATCTCCCACCTATCATTAGCATATACAGCGGCATCACCATAAATATCCTTGTATTTATCAGTTTCCAGTTTGTAAAAACCTGCTGTCTCCAGTCTCTGTACATAGTCATCAATATCTTCTTGTGTATATATGATATCCACTGTATAGAAACTATTGTCAGGTGTCCAATCTCCCCAAATGAATTCTCCTGTCATCGGAGTTGGAACGTCTTCCGGCCATCCTTCAGGTGGTAGAATCCCATCTTCCAGCTCTTTTCCAGGTTCAATAACATTATTTTGATTATTGTCTTCAGGTTTGTCATCCTTACACGCTGAAAGCGAAGTTAGACAAAACATTGCTACAAAAAAAACAGTTAATAATTTTTTCATTTTTTTCTCCTCTCATTATTAAATGATAATCTTTATATATTCTATTTTAACACATTTCTTATTATAAAATTATTTTTTTCTTAATATAAAAACATTCGCACAAATTTCAAACAACCAAAAAGAAGCGAAAATCGCTTCCTTGGTTTTATCAGACTTCAGATATTATAATACTTCAATTTGAAATATTTTCAATTCTTCTGATAACTATTTAGTAAATTCAATATACGCCATTGGAGCGGCATCGCCTCTTCTTACAGTGGTTTTAACTACTCTGGTATATCCACCATTAGTATCTGCGAAGCGTGGTCCAATTTCTTCAAATAATTTCTGTAAAGCTGTCTTGCCTGATTGCTTATCAGCAACAACATTTCTTACAACTCTAGCTGCGCGACGACGTGAATGTAAATCACCTTTTTTAGCTAACGTAACTAATTCATCAACTACTGTTCTTAATTCTTTCGCTTTCATTTCGGTTGTATTTATTTTTTCATGAACGATCATATCTGTAGCCAGATTACGTAATAAAGCTTTACGATGATCAGATGTGCGTCCTAATTTACGATTTTGCATATTAGCTCACTCCCTCTACCTATTTTACATTTCAGATTTGTTAAGTTCTCTGCCAACTCTATGTAACGCATCCTTAATTTCTTCAACCGTTTTCTTCCCGCAGTTTTTCAACTTGGAAATATAATCCTCTGTTTTTGAACACAGTTGATTTACTGTATGGATGTTTGCACGTTTTAAACAATTGACAGCGCGGTTGTTAAGTTCTAATTCTTCAATATTGCGATCTGTTTCATCAACAACTTCAACCGAACTGGTTTCCTTTATACTGTCTCCCAATTCCAGAACACATTGATTAATCTCTGTCAATAGAACCAGATGATCAGTTAATATTTTACTTGCCAGGGCAATAGCTTCCTGTGGATGAATTGATCCATTTGTCCAGACTTCAAGTGTTAAACTGTCATATTTGGCACTTTGATTAACACGTGTAGGATTTACTTCATAAGTAGCTTTAGTTACTGGAGTAAAGATTGAATCCGTATAAATTGTTCCAATCCCTTGAGAAGAACTCTGATATAAAGCCTTGTTTTCCTCAGCACTTAAATATCCTCTACCCTTGCGCGCTTTCATTTCCATCTCTAATTTTCCGCCTTCAGAAATATGACAGATCACTAATTCCGGATTTAACACTGTAACATATGTAGGACATACGATATCTCCTGCTGTTACCGTAGCAGGACCTGTTACATTAAGTTTTAATGTGTAATCATCATCTTCTTCAATTTTTAACACCATGTTTTTTAAATTCAGGATGATAGCAGTAACGTCTTCAACGATTCCTGGAATAGCTGTAAATTCATGGTAAATTCCATCAATTTTAATTGAATATACAGCGCCGCCTGGCATAGCAGCTAATAATACACGACGAATCGCATTACCGATTGTAGTTCCAAAACCTCTCTCTAGAGGTCCAAACTCGAATTTCCCATAATGCTGATCTTCAACATATTGTTGAACTTCCAATTCTGCTCTTTCAAATTGTTGCATCAACTATTCCTCCTTCATTTATTTTTAACCACGTGGACGTTTTGGCGGACGGCATCCATTGTGTGGGATTGGTGTAACATCATTAATTGAACTGATGTCTAAGCCTGCAACCTGTAAACTTCTGATTGCAGATTCTCTTCCCGGTCCAGGTCCTTTAACGTTGACATCAACTGATTTCATGCCAAATTCCATTGCCGCTTTGGCAGCTGCTTCTGCAGCCTGTTGCGCCGCAAAAGGAGTTGATTTACGTGAACCTTTATAACCTAATGCACCGGCACTTGACCATGCCACGGCATTTCCCTGTTCGTCACAAATTGTAACGATTGTATTGTTGAAAGTAGAATGAATATGAGCGACTCCTTTGGCAATATTCTTTCTAACTCTACGTCTTCTAGCTGTTGCTCTTTTCTTTGCAGTCATATAATATTACCTCGCTTATTTCTTCTTATTAGCTACTGTACGACGTGGTCCTTTACGTGTACGCGCATTTGTTTTTGTTCTCTGGCCATTCACTGGTAAACCGATACGATGACGTTTTCCCCTGTGCGAGCCAATTTCCATAAGACGCTTAATATTCAAGTTTGTTTCTCTTCTTAAATCGCCTTCTGTTTTGATTTTATCGACTTCTGTACGGAGTGCAAATTCCTGCTCATCAGTTAAATCTTTAACTCTGATTCCGGTGTCTACACCTGCAGCTTCACACACTTTTTTTGCCGTAGTTGCGCCGATTCCATAAATATAAGTTAATGCGACACCAACACACTTATCGCGTGGGATGTCTACTCCAGCTATACGAGCCATAATTTAATTTCCCTCCAATTAACCTTGTCTTTGTTTGTGTTTAGGATTTTCACAAATAACCATGACACGCCCTTTACGTTTGATAACGCGACATTTGTCACAGATTGGTTTGACTGATGGTCTAACTTTCATAGATTGTTTTCCTCCTAGACTATTTGTGTCTGAATGTTATACGCCCACGTGTTAAATCATAAGGTGAAATTTCCAATGTGACACGGTCACCTGGTAAAATGCGAATGTAATTCATACGGATTTTACCAGAAACGTGGGCTAAAATTGTGTGCCCATTTGGTAACTTCACTTTAAATTGAGCATTGGGAAGTGTATCTTCCACGATGCCTTCGACTTCAATTACATCATTTTTGTCTGCCATTAAATAGATTTTTCCTCCATTATTTTTGTCAAGATCTCATCAATTTGTTTATAAACATCTTCTACAGATTGTCCTGCATCAACATCGTAAACAACACCTTTTTTACGGTAATAATCAACTACCGGTTGAGTCTCATGAGCATACGATTCAAGTCTAACCATTAGTTTTTCATAAGTGTCATCACTTCTCTGATACAGTTTTCCGCCGCATCTTTCACAATGCTCTTCATCCTCTAATGGATTAAGTTTAATGTTATAGATAGCTTTACAATCTTCACATATTCGGCGATGAACAATTCTATCGACTAATAAGTGTTCTTCAATTGTTAAGTTTATAACTACATTAATTCCCAAGTCTTCAATTGCTTTTGCCTGATTTAATGATCTGGGGAAACCATCAAGCAGATAGCCGTCTTTACAATCTTTTTGAGAGACGCGACTTCTGACCATGGCAACAGTTACATCATCAGGGACAAGTAAGCCTTGGGTAATATAACCGTTTGCCTGCTGCCCCAGCGGTGTATTGTTTCTGATTTCTTCTCTGAACATATTTCCGCTGGAAATATGTTTTACCGGATATTCATCCTCAATCAGATCAGACATTGTTCCTTTTCCGGAACCGGCAGGGCCTATAATTACCATCTTCAGCATCATGATGACTACCTCTTCATAAAGCCCTTATATTCTTTTTGAGTTAATTGATTTTTTAAATCTTTGACAGTTTCAAGTGCAACACCTACAACAATTATAATTGATGTACCTCCCATAGTTATTGTACTTGGAATATCTGTAAACATACTTAACAGATAAGGCAATGAAGCAATGAAACATAAGAACAGCGCCCCAAGAACAGTGATTCTATTTAAAACTTTAGTGATATAGCTTTTAGTTTCTGTTCCTGGTCTAACTCCTGGAATATATGTTCCTGATTTGTTCAGATTCTCACTGATTTTTTCAGGGTCAACCTGAATATGAGTATAGAAGAAAGTGAAAGCATAAATCATAACAACATATAGAATAAGTCCTCCAGGCTTAGTAAAGTCTGAAATATAATCAAACACGCTCATCAATGTTTTAGTAAAATCTGTCGTTTTAAACCATTTTGCACCGCTGATTAAATTCATGATAGTTTTTGGAGCTACCATAATAGTGGATGCAAAGATTACCGGCATAACTGATGCGCTATTTATCTTTAATGGCAAGTAGTTAATATCTCTTGCGCCTCTTCTGCTTGAACTTGAAGTATATTGCATCGGGATTTTTCTTTGTGCTGTATCAGTGAAGATAACCAGCACAATAATAGCTACATACATTATAACGATAAGTGCAAACTTCAACAGTCCGGTAAATATTGCCGCTGACTCAGCAGTAAAATCTACCAAAGTCATAAATGATGCATAGAACTGATAAGGCAGTGAACTGACAATACCGGCAAAAATAATCATTGAGATACCATTTCCAATACCAAATGCCGCAATTCTATCACCAATCCAAACCAGTAAAAATGTACCGGCGGTCAGAATAGTAGCAATATATGAATATGTTGTCGGGCCTCCATCAACCAGAATGCCATATGAAACATCAAATGTCATCGTTAATGTGTAAGCCTGTAAAAA
The DNA here is from genome assembly GCA_050950925.1 of Erysipelotrichaceae bacterium. Taxonomy (GTDB): domain Bacteria; phylum Bacillota_I; class Bacilli_A; order Erysipelotrichales; family Erysipelotrichaceae; genus UBA1783. The sequence continues at coordinate 492,521 of JBMNIN010000001.1, read as the reverse complement.
ACCTAAAGCTACCGCGACATAACGAGTAATTTTGTCAAGTTTCTGACGCCCTTTTTGTCCATCTTTTTTAAGATCAGCCAGTGGTGGAATAATATCCATTGCCAGCAACTCTACGACGATACTGGAAGTGATATACGGACCTACACCCATCGAAAAAATCGAAAATGTCTGCCAGCTTCCAGCTCCTATAATATTCATCATAGTCACTAAAGAGTTGCCTGATAATCCAGAGATTAACTTTGAAGTATCAATTCCAGGAACTGTAATTGCCGCTCCGACCCTGAATACAAAGAGCATTGCCAATGTAAACAGAATTTTAGCTCTGGTATCTTTATTTTTAAATAATTCTATTAGAGTTTTGATCATGCTAGATCACCTCTGCTTTTCCACCTGCTTTTTCAATCATTGCTACAGCAGATTTAGAGAACTTGTTAGCTTTAACAACTAATTTCTTTTCCAGTTCGCCATCACCTAAAACTTTAACACCATTTTTTAAATCCTTTACGATTTTACAGTTTTGTAGTAATTCAACAGTAACTTCGGTACCGTTTTCAAATCTGTTTAATTGTTCCAGGTTAACTACAGCATATTCTTTACGGGTATAATTTGTAAACCCGCGTTTTGGCAAACGTCTTGCCAGTGGAGTCTGTCCACCTTCAAAACCTAATTTTCCTTGCCCACCACTTCTGGCCAATTGGCCTTTGTGACCTTTACCAGCAGTTTTCCCGTTTCCACTACCGTGACCTCTACCTGATCTGAACCTGTTCTTACGAGAACCTTCAGTATATTGTAATTCATGTAATTTCATTGAGTTAACCTCCTAGTAACGAATTTCATTTGGCTTTTTGCCTCTTATTTTAGCAACCTGCTCAATCGTTTTCATTGATTTAAGTCCCTCAACTGTAGCTCTAACCAAGTTGATTGGGGTCCTGGAACCAATGCATTTTGAAAGAACGTTATTAACTCCTGCTAACTCCAGTACAGCACGTACCGGACCACCGGCAATGACACCTGTACCATCTGCAGCTGGTCTCAATACCACTTCAGCAGCACCATATCTGCCAACTATACCATGAGGTAATGTAGTATCAACCAGTGAAACTCTAATAACATTTTTGGTTGCTTTTTCAGTAGCTTTTTTAATAGCATCAGGAACCTCTTTGGCTTTACCGGTTGCAAAACCGATTCGGCCTTTTTTATCTCCTACTACTACCAGAGCTGAAAATTTCATTCTTCTGCCACCCTTAACTACCTTGGTGACACGGTTGATTTTAACAACTCTTTCTTCAAATTCCTTTTCCGGGCGTTCTGTTCTGATTCTTCTGCCCCTGTCGCTACTTCTGCGATTTTTTCTTTCTGTTCTTTCTTTTGCCGGTTGAGAAGCTTCTTCAGTAACTTCTTCAACTATATTTTCTTTTTCTGTCACTGTTTTTCCTCCTGTTAGAATTGTAATCCAGCTTCTCTTGCACCTTCTGCTAAAGCTTTTACTCTACCATGATAGAGATAGCCGCCACGGTCGAATACAACTTTATCAATACCTTTTTTTAAAGCACGTTTAGCAATTTCTTTGCCAACCTGCTTTGCTGCTTCGATGTTTCCACCGTTAGCTAATTTCATACCGACTGAACTTACCGCAATCAGCGTTTTTCCAGTTGTGTCATCAATAATCTGTGAATGGATATGAGCGTTTGAACGAAATACGTTTAAACGTGGAGTATCTGTTGTACCGCTGACTTTGGTACGAACACGAATATGACGACGGATTCTTAGTTTGTTTCTAGATGTTTTTTTAATCATATCTTAACACTCCTTTCTTACTTGCCTACAGCAGCAGTCTTACCTTCCTTACGGCGGATTCTTTCACCTTTGTAAGCAATACCTTTACCTTTATATGGTTCAGGTTTTCTGACAGCTCTGATATTTGCAGCTAATTCACCGACTCTCTGCTTATCGATACCTTTTACAATAATCTGTGTCTGTTTAGGACATTCAATTGTTAATCCTTCTTCTGCAGTGATAATTACCGGGTGAGAATAACCCATATTCAATCTTAAGGTCTGACCTTCAACAGCAGCTCTATAACCAACACCTTCAATAACCAGTTCTTTAACGAACCCTTCTGATACACCCGTAACCATATTGTTTATCAGTGATCGGGTTGTACCATGTAATTGTTTGATTGCTTTTTCATCGTTTGGACGTTTCACTGTAACGACATTTCCATCAACAACGATTTCTAATCTAATATCAAACTGACGAGTTAAAGTCCCTTTAGGTCCTTTAACAGTCACCTCATTCCCGTCAGCAACTTTAATTTCAACGCCGGCAGGAACGGTAATCGTTTTATTTCCGATACGTGACATTTTATGTCTTCCTTTCTTTAAATAATCTTTTACCAAACATAAGCGAGAACTTCGCCGCCAACATGTTTTACTTTAGCATCTTTATCAGTCATAACACCTTTAGATGTAGAAATGATAGCGATACCTAAACCGTTTAGAACTCTTGGCAATTTACTGGCTTCAACATAAACTCTAAGTCCAGGTTTTGAAATACGTTTGATTCCATGAATAACCTTTTGACCCTGTCTTCCATACCTCAATGTGATAACAATATTCTTTTTTACATCATCACTGGCGTCAACAGCATAATCTTCAATGAAGCCTTCTTCTTTCAGAATTCTTGCGATTTCTAATTTCTGTCTGCTGCAAGGAATCATAACACTATCGTGTTTAGCCTGAACAGCATTTCTAATGCGTGTAAGCATATCAGCAATTGGATCTGTAATTGACATAGTGTTTTTCCTCCTTTTACCAACTAGCCTTTCTGACTCCTGGAATTTCGCCTTTATATGCTAATTCTCTGAAGCAGATACGACATAATTTAAACTTTCTTAAAACTGAATGAGGTCTGCCACAACGCTCGCATCTTGTATATTCTCTAGTTGAGAATTTTGCACGTTTTTTAGCTTTATTTACCATTGCTTTTCTTGCCATTTTTCCTCATCCTCCTATCTTGTAAAAGGCATTCCTAATGCTTCTAATAAAGCATGAGCCTCTTGATTTGTTTTTGCTGTCGTTACAATAACGATATCCATTCCTCTAGTAATACTTACCTTATCATAACTGATTTCAGGAAAAATTAATTGTTCTTTAACACCTAAAGTGTAATTTCCGCGGCCATCAAAAGCAGTTTTTGAAACGCCTCTAAAGTCACGTACACGCGGTAATGCGATAGAAATCAGCTTATCAAAGAAGTCATACATTCTTTCGCCTCTTAAAGTAACTTTACAGCCAATTGACATTCCTTCTCTTAACTTAAAGTTGGCAATTGATTTTTTTGCTTTAGTAACAACCGGTTTCTGACCAGAGATAAGTGTTAACTGTTCAATTGCTTCTTCCATAGCCTTGGGATTAGCAATTGCATCGCCTACACCCATGTTAATAACAATTTTTTCCAGTCTTGGACACTGCATTACAGAAGAGTAGTTAAAACGTTTCATCATATTTTTAACAACTTCATCATTAAATTTTTGAGTTAAACGATTCATCTTTCTCCTCCTTATCTCTTAGCGGTTTTGATTTCATTACCGCTTTTTTTGTTAATTCTGATTTTTTTGTCACCATCAAAACGATAGCCAACTCTTCCAGCAACTTTCTTCTTAGTGTCATAAACCATAACATTAGAAGCATCAATTGGAGCTTCATGACTTAAGATTCCGCCATCGGGATTCATTTGTGAAGGTCGGACATGTTTCTTTAAAATATTAACACCTTCGACAACAACTTTATTTTTATCAGGATATACAGCTAATACATCGCCTGTAACTCCCTTATCCTTACCGGCAATTACTTGTACTTTATCTCCTTTTTTGATTTTCATACTGTCTGCCTCCTATAAAACTTCAGTAGCAAGGGAAGCGATTTTAGTATATTCAGCTTCTCTGACTTCTCTGGCAACAGGGCCGAATATACGAGTCCCTACTGGTGATTTATCTTCTTTAATGATAACAGCAGCATTATCATCAAATTTGATATATGTACCGTTGGCTCTTCTTACCGGGTAAGTAGTTCTAACGATAACTGCTTTAACAATCTGACCTTTCTTTACAGCGCCATGAGGAGTAGCACTTTTTACTGTACATACTACAACATCGCCAATAGAAGATGTCTTTCTGGCTGATCCACCTAAACAGCGGATAACCAGTAACTCTTTTGCTCCTGTATTATCGGCAACTTTTAAACGGCTCTCATTACGAATCATTTATCATTACCTCCTATAACACCGGAGCCTTTTCTACTACTTTAATTAAACGGAAATGTTTAGTAGCAGACAAAGGTCTGGTTTCCATAATGGTAACTTTGTCACCAACATTAGCAACATTGTCTTCATCATGAACAGCAAATTTCTTTGAATATTTAACACGCTTACTATATTTTTCATAGTCTTTTGAAGTAGTAACTTCGACAATAATTGTCTTATTGCTTTTATTACTGACTACAACACCACGATAAACTTTACGAGCTGATCTTTCTTTCATCTTTCAGATCCTCCTTAGGCATTGTTTTGACGTTCTGTCAAAACTGTTTTAATGCGGGCAATTGTCTTACGAATTTCTCTGATACGTGCAGGGTTTTCCAAAATGCCTGTAGCTTGTTTAAAACGTAAGTCAAATAGTTCTTCTTTTAATATGTCAATCTGTTTTAGTAAATCATCATCACTTAACTGACGGATTTCTTTCATTTTTTCCATATACTATTTTTCCTCCTGTCCTTTTACTACAAAGCGGGTTTTGATAGGCAACTTATGAGCAGCTAAACGCAATGCTTCTCTAGCTACTTCTTCAGATACTCCAGCTACTTCAAATAGAACGCGTCCAGCCTGTACTACTGCAACCCATCCATCTGGAGCACCTTTACCGGAACCCATACGGACTTCCAATGGTTTAGCTGTTTTAGCTAAATGCGGAAAGATTTTAATCCAGACTTTACCTCCACGTTTCATATAACGGGTCATCGCAATACGTGCAGCTTCAATCTGATTGTTGGTGATATAGGCACCTTGTTCTGCAACTAGGCCATATTCACCAAAATGTACTTTTCTGCCAGCCTTGCTACGACCTTCGTAGCTGACTCTATGAGGTCTTCTGTACTTTGTTCTTTTTGGCATTAACATTATTCAGCAACCTCCTTTTTATCTTCAACTGTTTTACTTCTGGTATCTCTTCTTGGACGATCACTTCTGGTATTTCTTCTGCGGGCATTTCTAGGAACGTTATATTTAGGAGCTTCCGGTTCTTTAACCATTTCCCCTCTTAATACCTCGCCTCTGCAAATCCATACTTTAACACCTAAAATACCATAAGTTGTCATAGCACTTTCATGTGCAAAGTCAATATCTGCTCTGATTGTATGTAAAGGAACAACACCTTCAGAGTAACCTTCGCTTCTGGCAATGTCCGTCCCGCCAAGTCTTCCTGAAACCAGCGTCTTAATTCCTTTTGCTCCGGCTCTCATGGTTTTTTGAATTGCTCTTTTCTGAACAGTTCTAAATGAAGCTCTTCCTTCAAGCTGGTCAGCAACTGATCTGGCTACCAGACGGGCGTCTAAATCCGGATTGGCAATTTCAACTACTTTGATATTCAGTTTTTTGCCATCAATGATTTTTTCTACCTTCTTTTTTAAAGCTTCAACCCTCTCACCTTCCTGACCGATAATAGCTCCCGGTCTGGCTGTCTTGATGAAAAGCTGAACATTGTTTTTGCTTCTTTCAATTTCAATTCTGCTTACTTCAGCATCTTTTAATTCTTCAAACAGGCATTCACGGATCTTAACGTCTTCCTGAAGTAAAGTTCCATATTCTTTTTCAGCGAACCATCTGGATTCCCAATCACGAATTACGCCTACACGCATTCCTATAGGTGATACTTTCTGACCCATAAATTTCCCTCCTATTCTCTTTCTTCAACCACTACTGTAATGTGGCTGCTTCTTTTTAAAATCTGAGATGCTGAACCTCTTGCTCTGGCTCTCCAACGTTTCAATGTTCTGGCTTCATCAGCATAACACGTTTTAATATACAGTTTATCTTCAACCAGATTATGATTGTTTGTAGCATTAGCTACAGCTGACTTAACCAGTTTAGCAATAACCGGCGATGCCGCTCTTGGTGTAAATTTTAAGATAGCCTGCGCTTCTTCAATGTCTTTTCCTCTTATTAAATCTAAGACCAGTCTGACTTTTCTAGGAGTCAAACGGACGTTTTTTGCTACTGCTCTTACTTCCATATTATTTTTTCCTCCTATTTAGACCTTTTATCATCGCCATGACCACCGAATTTTCTTGTTGGTACAAATTCACCCAATTTGTGTCCAACCATATCTTCTGTGATATAAACAGGAACATGTTCTTTACCATTATGAACTGCAAAGGTATGTTCTAAAAATGATGGATAGATCGTTGAACGACGAGACCATGTCTTAATAACTTCTTTTTTACCACTGGCATTCATTGCCTCAACTTTTTTCAATAAATGTTTATCGGCGAATGGGCCTTTTTTTAAACTGCGACTCATTTTAATCTATCTCCTTTCATTACTTCTTGCCACGACGGCGAACAATATATTGACTGCTCTTCTTTTTATTCTTACGGGTTCTTACACCCATAGCTTTTTTGCCCCAAGGAGTCATTGGTGACTTACGTCCAATTGGAGCCTTTCCTTCACCACCGCCATGCGGATGGTCAACCGGGTTCATTGCAGAACCTCTGACTGTAGGTCTTTCACCTTTCCAGCGGGATCTTCCCGCTTTACCGATATTTACCAGACTATGGTCAGCATTGCCTACTGAACCGATAGTTGCACGGCAAACACCTAATATTTTTCTAACTTCGCCTGAAGATAATCTGACTAAAACATATTTACCTTCAGAACCTAAAATCTGCGCACTGCAACCAGCACTTCTTGCCAGTTGTCCACCTTTGCCAGGTTTTAATTCAACGTTATGAATAAATGTGCCATCAGGCATATTTTTCATCTGACAGCAGTTACCTGTTAGAATATCAGCTTCTTCACCTGAAACTATTGTCTGTCCAACCTCTAACCCTTCTGGTGCGATGATGTAACGTTTTTCACCATCTGAATAATGTAGTAATGCAATAAAAGCACTTCTGTTTGGATCATATTCGATTGTTGCAACCTTAGCAGGAATATTATCCTTGTTACGTTTAAAGTCGATAATACGATACGCTTTCTTATGTCCTCCACCCTGATGTCTGGTAGTGATTCGTCCCGTATTGTTACGACCACCCTGAGACTTCTTAGGAGCTAATAATGAACGTTCTGGCTTTGTTGCAGTTAATACTTTCTTATAGTCAATTGCAGTCATTCCTCTACGACCGGGAGTCGTAGGCTTATACTTTTTAATTGCCACTGTTTTTTCCTCCTATACGCAATTATCCGGAAATAGCGTTGTCTTCCGATAGATTTTTAAGAACTGACAATCAGTCCTTATCGTACAAGTCAATTGAGTAACCTTCAGCTAATTTAACAACAGCTTTACGATACCCGCCAACTGTACCAACATAACGCCCCACTCTTCTTTTTTTAGAAGCTGTGTTGGAAATGTTTACTTTTTCAACTTTTACATTGAATATTTCTTCAACTGCCAGTTTTACTGCAGTCTTGTTAACTCCTTTAGCAACCTCAAATGTTACTTTATTATCCTGTTCCTGAAGTAACATTGTTTTTTCAGTCACAATTGGACGAATGATAATATCTCTAGCTGCCATATTACTTTAATGCCTCCTCAATCTTATTGATTGCTGATTCAGTTGCCACAATGGTATATGAATTTGCTAACTCCAGACAACTGATGCTATCTGCAAATACGAATGTAGCATTTTGAATATTTCTCATACTTAATTCAGCATTTTCCCAATCTTCTTCCACATCAAAGACAAATAATACTTTTCTATCTACACCCAAATCATTCATAACCTGAACAAAATCTTTTGTTTTTGGTGCATCGAATACCATCTTATCTACAACTTTAATATTGCCGTCAGCAGCAAATGTTGATAAATATGATTTTAAGGCCAATCTTGCAACCTTGCGGTTGATTCTGTATCTGTAGCTTCTTGGAGTTGGTCCAAACACTACTCCACCACCTACAAATTGCGGTGTTTTTCTTGAACCGTGTCTGGCTCTGCCTGTGCCTTTCTGGCGCCATGGTTTTTTGTTAACTCCTCTAACTTCACTTCTGCCTTTGGTATCGTGAGTTCCCTGTCTTAATGATGCCTGCTGCATAATCACAGCATCAAACATTGCTTGCTGGTTTGGCTCAATGCCGAACACATCTTTACTTAATTTGATATCATGTAATTCAGCGCCCTTCTGGTCAGTTACTTTTACTTTCAATGACATATATGAGCCTCCTTTTAAATTTCATAGTTGACCAACTCAATCGGATCAACATGTTTAACAGGTTTAACTGTTGTTTTGACTATAACCAGACCTCTTCTTGGCCCTGGAACATTACCCTTAATCAGTAAGCAATTATTTTCCATATCAACCTTGATGATTTCCAGATTCTGGTTTGTAGTAGTGAAGTTACCTTCCTGACCGGCCATAATCCTGCCCTTATTAATACGGGCATTCGTACGTCCGTTAGTAGCTAATGAACCAATTGTTCTATGAGCAGGTCCTGCACCATGGGTTGCAAACAGTAACTTCTGATTGTTACGGTAAACAGCTCCCATGTAACCTTTACCACGAGATGTTCCCTGAACATCAACCTTATCTCCTGCTTCAAATAAATCAGCAGTAATAATGTCGCCAAGATTTAAATCAGACATTTCATCCGTTCTGATTTCTCTATAGAATCTCTTTGGTTTTGTTTCTGCCTTGGCAGCGTGGCCTTTATTAGCCTTTGTAGCTTTGTGTTCTTTTAGGTCTTCCATTCCAAGTTGTAGCGCTACATAACCGTCGTTTTCCACTGTTTTCTTTTGGGTAACCACATTAGGGAATACCTTAACGACTGTAACTGGAATGAGTGTCCCATCACTGGCGAATACCTGGGTCATACCAAGTTTTCTTCCCATTAGTCCTTTCATGATGTCTCCTCCTAATTCCTAAAGTTTGATTTCAATATCGACACCGCTAGGCAACTCTAAACCGCTTAACGCATTAATCGTTTCTGCAGTCGGGCCGACGATTTCAACCAATCTTTTATGTGTTCTCATTTCGAACTGTTCTCTTGAATCTTTGTACTTGTGAGTAGCTCTGATTACTGTTACTACCTGTTTTTCAGTTGGTAGCGGTACTGGTCCGACAACCTTTTTAGCACCGTGTTTTAATGCTGCTTCAACAATTTTTTGAGTTGCTGAATCTAAAGAACGATGTTCATAGGCTTTCAGACGGATTCTTACTATGTTTCTTGCCATGGATACTTTCCTCCTTTTTGCACGTCTATTTCCATGATAGACCCGTTCAATGCGAATTCCCCGACTCCACACCATGACAACGAATACCAGTGTGCCGGCAACCTCGCACATCCATACGGTCGCAACAATAATACTACTACAAAAAAAATAGTTCTGCAACTACTTTTTTGTTTTTTCATTTGATGTGAGGTTAATACGTGATAATGTCCTAAGTAGTATCATGAGAAAATGTCCCAAAATGAATTATGATAAATACTGTAGTTTATGGAAATTTTTATCGCGTTATGAGAAAAAGTAAAATTACGTGTTAATGAGAATGAAAATTATGAAGTAATTAAAGAGTTGTGAATAATAAAGGAAAAAAACATGTTGCTTTAAAGTTAGGAATATCTGTTAAACAGATGAATCGTTTAATCAAGATCCTATTAATCAAAAGCAGATTAATTGACATTGACAAAAAATAAAAGATAAATTTAAACGAATATTTTATTACATTTGTACATAATACTAAAGATGTCTTTATGCACTGTATATATTTTATGAATATAAAAAGAGCCGACTTAGAGAATTAATTAATCCATCTAATGTACTTAATGGTTTTATTCGTTTTAGAGATCGAGCCATTTATTTTTTTAATAAACCAATCAATTATTTTCTTTATAATTTTTATACTTTTCTCTTATAAAAAAACAAAAAAAGAGATGTACACAGTCTATAATTCCATAATAAAATAGTGTGTTTTTAAACTGTATAATTCTTGTTGTATTCTATTTCATCTGAATCAGTATGTTGAATGACGATTAAAATTTTATTCTTTTCGCTTATAATCTCATTTATTATATTTGTATACAATATTTTAGTATCATTATCTAACCCTGAATCAACTTCATCCAACAATATCAATGAAGCCTTATTTTTCAGAATGATTAGTTTTGCTAAGGCTAATTTTTTCTTCTGTCCTCCAGACAAAGAACCACCATTATAATCCAATTTTTCATCAAAACTCCCAAAATTTAACGAATTCAATATTTCAGATATTTCGTGGTCCGAAATTTCTTTTTTTGTAACAATCCTTAAATAATCATACAATGTTTCATTTAAATACTTTTCTTCTTGGGCTATATATAGAATTTGATCTGATAAACACTCTCTCTTTATTGTATTAACATCTAAATTATTAATTCTGACAATTCCTTCATAACCTTCTATTAAATTAACTATTAACTTTAACAAAGTGCTTTTCCCTGATCCGTTTTTCCCTTTTATTAGTAAAGCGTCTCCTTTGCTTAAATTAATATTTACATTCTGCAATAAAGGTTCTTCATCGTAAGAAAACAATCTAATATCTAAATATACTTTATTTACATCATTGATACTATTTATTCTATCATTTCTGTCTAAACTAAGTATTGATTCAACATTTTTAAAGCAAACATGACTTTTATTAACTTGTTGTAATAATATTTCTAATTTGCTACCTTCATCCATTATTAAATTAAATACAATTGTGTATATAACTATGTTTACAATAGTATTGTTATTGATATTAATAGCTAAAATCAATGAAAAAAACAGTCTCAATATAGTATTGGTTTGCTTGATTATTCCTGAAAATAAATAAATGGTTTTGTCTTCAACAATTGAAGCGTTTATAAAACTTCTAATATGGAAATCAGTTTTTTCTAAGTAATATTTCTTAAGATTATCAATCTTTATTTGATTTATTGATTCAGAGAAATCATTAATATGACTATAAAAACTTTTAATATAATTATTCGTATTAGACGAAGTGTTCTGGATATTTTTTTTGAATAAAAAGTGATAACTATTCCAATAAAAAAAGATATAATAATGAAAAAACTAATTTTTTTATCTAATAAAAAAGAAAAAAACAACGAAAATGCAACAATTGCAATTGAGGAAGTGATTTTAGGAAAATGATGACCGATAGTTCTAAAAATATCTAAAATGTTAGAAGACAAGATATGTTTTAGTTCATTATATTTTATATTAAATGTGTTTGAATCTAGAACCGTTTCTTGACACCTTATAGATAACTTTGATATATAACTGCCACCAAATTTATCTAATGAAATATACCATTTTATTTCTATAAAAATTAACAATAAAAAGAGAAACAAAAATAACAAAACAACATAAAAATATATGAAATTATTAGAACTCTTGACTAATTTAAATATAAAATCTAAAATCCAAGGCACAATCGCAGTTAAAAGTGCATTAATAATAGACCACAAAAAAGATAGCAAATAAAACTTTGGTGATTCTTTAATTGCATCAAAGAAAAATTTTATTATTAACTTCATTCACTCTCATCTCCTTTATATGTTTTCGCAATAAAGCACGCTAGTGGATAACTGTTATTTTCTGATTTTGTATATGAATAAGACTGAACTCTACAATCTATTTAATATAATTTTGTAAATATTAGCATGATTTGCATTTGTCGGAATTTTTATTCAATTCACTTCGAAAAAACAACAATATTTTCACCACAATCTTCCCAGCACTTTAGGGAATGGGAATAAATATTATTTTTAAATTCAAACCTTTTATCACAAGCAGCATTACAAATTTTAATATTTCCATCTGCCTTAATAGTACACTGACTAAATCACCCCCGTGCATCTTAACATGCTTTTCCTTTGATGTTTTTTTATTTCAGAATTTTAACACTTTATTAATACTAAGTCAATTATGTTATCTTTTTAGGCAAAATAACATTTTATTTGGTGATTTTTCTATTTCTGCTGTTTCTTCTTTACTTCAGCCATTCTGACAGCATAGTCAACAGCACTAAGTAAACTAAGTTCATTACCGGTTCCCTTACCCGCCGAAGTAAAATCTGTACCATGGTCAACTGAAGTTCGTATAATCGGCAGTCCGAGAGTGACATTTATACCCTCTATTGCTTTCCATTTCTTTTTCTCTTTGTCGTAAACAAATCCCAGCGTCTTCACAGGAATATGCCCCTGGTCGTGATACATACAGACTACAATATCATACCAGCCGCCCCGCATTTGAGAAAATGCACTATCCGCAGCCAAAGGACCAATAGCATTAATTCCTTTTTCTTTAGCCTGAATTATAGCCGGAATAATCTCCTGAGTTTCTTCATTACCAAATAAACCGTTTTCTCCTGCATGCGGATTTAAACCGCAAACACCCACTTTCGGATCTTCTATACCCAGATCTCTGCAGGCTTTATAAGCCAATTCTATTACTTCCAGAACCCTATCCTTTTTCACCAGATCACAGGCTTTCCTCAAAGACACATGAGTAGAAACATGTACTACTCTAAAATCATGATAAGCCAGCATCATTGTATATTTTTCTGTATTGGTATATTTGGCATATATTTCTGTATGACCGGCAAAATACAGTCCGTCACAACTAAGAGCCAGATTCATAGCTTCTTTATTTAATGCATTGGTAACTGTAGCATCCACTTTACCTTCCATAGCCAGTTCTATTACCTTTCTGACTGAAATAAAAGCAGCTCTACCCGCTTGTGCACTAACCTTTCCATACTGAAAAGTATCAATATTTTCAATAAGATCCAAATGAAGCACATCAATCGTACCATAGTTATAAATTCCTTCTTCCGGATTGTTTATTCTGTTTATTATTATCTCAGGATGACCTGTAATCATGGCAGCCTTTTGAATTATTCGACCATCACCTACAACAAGCGGCCGGCATCTTTGGTATACCGTTTTTTCAGCTAAAACCTTTACCGTAATCTCCGGTCCGCTTCCGGATGGATCACCCATTGTTATTCCGATAAGTGGAAGTTTGCTCATACTCCCTTCTCCTTCCATATATATTATTAATTTTAGCAGTAATCTGAAAATTGTTTTATTATGATACATAATATACAAATAACAAATATCATGAAGTTACATCGAGTTTAATGCTATTATTTACAGCCGCAAAAATCTATATTATACATATATCGTATTACTCTGTTTCAGTCAGCAGTGAATCTGTTATATTTTTTCCAGAATCGCGTTATGAAACTCTCTTCTGATATTTATCATCTTTTCATCTCTTTCAGGATATGCCGCATTAGTCAAAAAAACTATCGCTATTTCTCTGATGTAATCAATGTAGACTGAAGTACCGGTAAAACCGGTATGATACAGACAGCAGTCACTATAATGCAGACCCATAGATTCATCTTCCTGAGCAAAAATCCAGCCGATTGTTCTGGACAGATTCAATTCTGCCGTATATGGTTTCTTTAACAATTCGATTGTTTCTTCTTTTAAAATTTCTTTTCCTTTGTATTTCCCATTATTTAAAAACATCTGCACAACCCTGCTGACTGACTTTAAATCGCCAAATAAACCGGCGTTACCTGCTTTCCCTTCAAGGATAAGAGCTTTCCCGTCATGGACAATACCTCTTATTTCTCCTCTGTCTTCCGTAATTTCCGAAGGAACACAATCTTTTTCTCTTCCTTTTTCTCTGGCATTATACATCAGTCCTTTTATTTCCAATGGTTTAAACAATACTTTATCAGCATAATCTTCAATATCATTTTTAAATTGTTCAATAATCAAACCTAAAATAATATATCCAAAACAACCATATTCAACAAAACAGCCAGCCGGATTATTCTGTTTTAACGAAATGATAAATTGCCATAACTCCGCTTTATTTTCACAAATACGATAATCCCTTCCATCAGCAGTCAGGCCCGAAGTATGAGTTAATAAATGCATTATAGTTATATCATCCAGTGCAAATTCCGGAAATATATCAGCCACTTTTGTGTCAAAAGTAATCAGACCTTCTTCAACAAGTTTCAATATTAAAATGGTTGTGACAATCGGTTTTGTCACTGAAGCTAAATCATATAATGAATTTTCATCAACCGGATCATTATCAAAAGTCTTATTTCCCAGGTAATACTCATCAACAGAATCTTTAGTGACAAAACTGATAGCTGCTCCTGGCAATACTCTATTATCAATATATTTTTTTATTACTTTTACTCCGTATTCAATATTTTTCATCTTCATATTCTTTCTATTTCTATCATCTTTTTAAATGTTTCCAGCTCATTTTCAAAATTATTCTGATCAAAATCAGTAATCAGCAAAGATGACAGAGCGCTGGCATACCGGATAATCTCCTCAAAATCCTTTCTGTTTTTTAATCCATAACTTAAGCCGGCCACCATAGCATCGCCAGCACCTACTGTTGATTTCACTTTCATATTCAAAGGGTTTACTTTATAAATATCGTTTTTATATTTATATATAGCTCCCTGTTCTGCTAAAGAAACAACTGCAATTTCATTGTCGAATTCTCTTAATTTGTCGACAACATTCTGCATTGAACATTCATCATCCAAACCCGTTAAATATAAAAATTCCTCTTTATTTGGCTTTATTACATCGCAATATCTATAAGCCAGCATCATGGGTTTTTTAGAACTGTCAAAAATAACCTTACATCCTTTTTCTTTAGCTCTTAAACATAGTTTCAGATAAGTGTCCTTGCTCAAACCTTCAGGTAAAGAACCGCTGATTACGATAATATTTTCTTTAATCAGATATTTTTCCAGCCTGCTCAACAGTCTGAAGAAATCAGTTTCTTTAACTTTATTGTTTTCGTTTATTTCAATCAGACTGCCATCCTGCTGATTTATTTTTATATTTGTTCTGGTTGACCCTTCTACTATTACAAAGTCACCGATAATATACTCATTATTCAACTCTTTTTCAAACAATACTACATCATTAGAAAAAAGAAAACCTGTTGCAACGGATTTCTCTTTTAAAAAAGAGAGAGTCTTATTGACATTTATCCCTTTTCCTCCACAACGAATTTCCTTTTTTTCAATAATATTTGTTTTACTGCTGCTGAGATTGGTTACATAAACATAATAATCAATAGCAGGATTCAAGGTTACGGTGATAATCATCTGATTACATCGCTTCTTTCATCAACTTATTAAGGCTGGCGATTCCTTTTTGACCGGTCTTCACTAGCTCTTCCACATCAATTTCACTGACATCTTCAGCACTGAATCTTTTTCCCATAAGTTCCAATAGAATTGTCAGGTTCATTCCGGTGATAACCTGCATTCTTTCATTTAAAACAAACATACTTCTATTTGAAGGAGTGCCACCTAATAAGTCAACCAATGCAACAACACCACTTCCGTCATCGATTTGTTCAACTGCTTCCTTAATCCTTTCGTCGAATTCCACAGGATCATCCTCTGACTTAAGGCATAAAGCCTTAATATTCGGAATGTCATCCCCAAAAAATAATTTACATGCGTCTAACATACCTTCTGCCATTTCACCATGACTCAACAACAAAACACCTATCATTTTTATGTACCTCTTTAACTACTGTATTAATTATACAAAGGCTATATTTAAATGGCAAACTAAAAAAAGAGATGTCACTGATTATATCAATTCATCTCTTTAATTAACTCTCGGCTTAAATTAACCAATAATTTCAGTAACGTTACCAGCACCTACTGTTCTTCCGCCTTCACGGATTGAGAACTTAGTACCTTTTTCAACAGCGATTGGATAAATCAATTCAACTGTCATTTCAACGTTATCACCAGGCATACACATGTCTACACCATCCGGTAAAGTGATAACACCGGTTACGTCAGTAGTTCTGAAATAGAACTGAGGACGATAGTTACTTACAAATGGAGTATGACGTCCACCTTCTTCTTTAGATAATACGTAAACCTGGGCTTTGAACTTTTTATGAGGTTTAACTGAACCTGGTTTTGCTAAAACCTGACCACGTTCAATATCATCTCTTGCGATACCTCTTAATAAAGCTCCAATATTGTCACCAGCTGTAGTATAATCTAATACTTTTCTGAACATTTCCAAGCCTGTAACAACTGTCTTTTGCGTTTCTCTGATACCAACAATTTCAACCGGGTCATTAACTTTTAATACACCACGTTCAACACGTCCAGTAGCAACTGTACCACGACCTGTGATAGTCATTGTATCTTCAATAGCCATTAAGAATGGTTTGTCATCTTCTCTTGCTGGAGCTGGAATATAAGTATCACAAGCTTCCATCAATTCCATAATCTTTTCTTTATAGTATGGATCGCCTTCCATAGCTTTTAATGCTGATCCGCGGATAACTGGAGCATTGTCGCCATCAAAACCGTATTTGTCTAATAATTCTCTAACTGTCATTTCAGCTAAGTCAACAAATTCTTCCTGACCTTCCATCATGTCACATTTGTTTAAAAATACTACCATTGCTGGAACACCAACCTGTTTAGCTAATAAAACGTGTTCATTAGTTTGAGGCATTGGACCATCTGTAGCAGCTACTACTAAGATAGCTCCATCCATTTGAGCAGCACCGGTAATCATATTCTTAATGTAGTCAGCATGGCCTGGGCAGTCAACGTGAGCATAGTGACGATTTGCTGTTTGGTATTCAACATGAGAAGTGTTTATGGTGATACCTCTAGCTTTTTCTTCTGGAGCACCGTCAATTTGACTATAATCTTTTGCTTCAGCCAAACCAGCCTCTGCCAATGTTTTAGTGATTGCAGAAGTTAAAGTTGTTTTACCATGGTCAATATGACCTATTGTACCGATATTAACGTGTTCTTTACTTCTATCAAATTTTTGTTTTGCCATTTGTTAATTTCCTCCTATTTAAGTTATTTTCCTTCAAAAATCATTTTAAAACAAATTACAATTTAATGCAATAATAACAACTAGTTATTACGCTTAATAATTTCCTGTGTAATTGAGTATGGAACTTCTGCATAATGATCCATCTGCATTACATAGTTTCCTCTTCCCTGAGTGAAACTTCTAAGTGTTGTTGCATAACCAAACATTTCTGATAATGGCACCATTGCTTTAATCGCAATCGCGTTATTTCTTTCGCTTTGATCAATTATCTGGCCTCTTCTGGAAGTAATATCGCCTATTACATTTCCTAAGTATTCACTTGGCGCAACAACTTCAACATTCATAATCGGCTCTAAGATTATAGAGCCACATTTTCTGGCTGCTTCTTTAAGCGCTAAACCGGCTGCAATCTTATAGGCATTTTCACTACTGTCTACTTCATGGTAAGAACCATCAAACAGTGTAGCTTTAATATTAATTACCGGATAGCCAGCCTGTAAACCACTACTTAAAGCTGTTTTTAAGCCTTCTTCAATAGGTTTGATATATTCTTTCGGTACACTTCCTCCAACGGTGGCATCAACAAATTCAAACCCTTTATCTTCATTAGGTTCAAACCTGATCCAGACATCACCATATTGGCCTCGTCCTCCAGACTGTCTGACAAACTTTCCCTGACATTCTGCCATTTTTGTAATTGTTTCACGATAAGCAACCTGCGGCTTGCCGACATTGCACTGAACACCGAAATCTTTCTGCATTCTATCAACAATGATATCCAAATGCAATTCACCCATTCCGGCAATAATTATCTGTCCCGTTTCAGTATCAGTATAAGTTTTGAATGTCGGATCCTCTTCAGCCAGTTTAGCTAAAGCCAGTCCCATCTTATCCTGATCTGCTCTTGTTTTCGGTTCAACAGACATATTTATAACCGGATCCGGAAAATCCATTGATTCCAAAAGCACATAATGTCCATCTGAACATAGTGTGTCTCCGGTTGTAGTATATTTGAAGCCAATTGCTGCAGCAATATCTCCAGCATAAACTTCATCAACATCCTGCCTGTGATTGGCATGCATCTGCATAATTCTTCCAAGTCTTTCTTTCTGACCTTTACTGGCATTGTAAACATACGAACCTTTTGTTGCTTTACCGGAATATACTCGAAAATATGTTAACTTGCCGACAAAAGAGTCAGTAGTAATCTTAAAAGCCAAAGCTGCAAACTTTCCATCATTATCAGCAGGAATAGCTACTTCTTCACCGTTTCTGTTTATTCCCTTAACAGGCTTAACATCCAGTGGAGAAGGCAAATATTCTACCAGGGCATCAAGCATTTGAACAACACCCTTATTTTTATAAGCAGCACCTGACATTACCGGGAAGAACTCACCGGAAACAGTAGCTTTTCTGATTGCTGCTTTTATCTCATCAACGGTTACTTCTTCACCTTCCAGAACTTTCATCATAAATTCTTCATCATAATCAGAAATCATTTCAATTAACTTTTGACGGTGCAGTTCAACATCGTCAATCAAATCAGCCGGAATTTCAATTTCCTGGTCATGATTTTTTGGATCTGATGAAAAATGGTAGGCTTTTCTTTCAATGATGTCAATAACACCGCTATAATTATCTTCTACACCAATAGGCAACTGGATTGGATAAGCCTTGGCTCCCAGTCGCTCTCTTATACTGTTGCATGACATCAGAAAGTCAGCGCCTGTAGCATCCATCTTATTAACAAAGACAACTCTTGGAACACCATAGGTTGTAGCCTGTCTCCAAACTGTCTCAGTTTGTGGCTCAACACCGGCTTTAGCATCCAATACTGTAACAGCACCATCCAAAACCCTTAATGACCTTTCAACTTCAACTGTGAAGTCAACATGTCCCGGAGTATCAATAATATTGATACGATGACCTTTCCAGACTGCTGTAGTAGCAGCAGAGGTAATTGTAATGCCTCTTTTCTGTTCCAAATCCATCCAGTCCATAACTGCCGTCCCATCATGGGTTTCGCCTAACTTATGCGTTTTACCTGTATAGTACAGAATACGTTCTGTTGTTGTAGTTTTTCCAGCGTCAATATGAGCCATAATGCCTATATTACGTGTATGTTGTAAATCAAATTCACGAGGCATAATTCACCTTTAACCTTACCAGCGGAAGTGAGCGAACGCTTTGTTTGCTTCAGCCATCTTGTGAGTATCTTCACGTTTTTTCACAGAACCGCCAAGACCATTGGAAGCATCGATAATTTCGTTGGCCAAACGTAATTCCATCGTTTTTTCATTACGTAAACGGGCGTAATTTACCAGCCATCTTAAACCTAAGGTTAATCTTCTTTCTGCAGAAGGTTCAACCGGCACCTGGTAGTTTGCACCACCAACTCTTCTTTGTTTTAATTCTAATGCCGGCATAATTTTTTCTAATGCTGTTTCAAATACTTCCATTGCCGGTTTCCCTGTTTTTTCTTCAACAATTTCAAATGCTTTATATAAAATTGTTTGGGCTGTTCCTCTTTTACCATCGACCATAATACGGTTGATTAAACGAGTAACTAATTTTGAATTATAAATTGGGTCTGCTAATACATCTCTTTTAGCAACATGTCCTTTTCTAGGCATTTTATCTCTCTCCTTTCATCAACTATATATGTTTATTTTGGTTTTTTAGCACCATATAATGAACGACCCTGACGTCTGTCAGTTACACCGGCACAGTCCATAGTACCACGAACAATATGATATCTGACACCTGGCAAGTCTTTAATACGACCTCCACGAATCAGAACGACGCTATGTTCCTGTAAGTTATGTCCGATTCCAGGAATATAAGCTGTTACTTCCATTCCATTACTTAAGCGTACACGTGCATACTTTCTTAAAGCTGAGTTTGGCTTCTTTGGAGTCATTGTTCCAACACGAGTACACACTCCACGTTTCTGAGGAGAGTTAACGTGTGTAGCACGACGCTTTAATGAGTTATATCCTCTATTTAAAGCTGGTGAAGCTGATTTCCCTTGCTTGGTCTGACGCCCTTTACGAACTAATTGATTAATTGTAGGCATTACTCTTTCTCCTTTCTTCTTAGCACACAATACCGGGTGTGCCGCATACCTTCGATTTAATATGGGCTTTCGCCCATTCAATCTGCTTACTTATATTACTCCAAAGGAAAAGCGATGTCAATAAAATAATTAAAAATAATTCAGATATTTTTTAACTTTCTCAATTATCTAAAACCAGCATTTTCTTTGCACACATTTCCAGTTGTGCCATTTTATCTTCTGTAAACGGTTTTGCCGCCGACAACAGTTTCTAAAACCACAATATTTTTTATGTCCCTTTTATCACAAGTAAAGATATCCTTATCTAATATCACATAGTCAGCCAGATATCCTTTTTGCAGTTTTCCTTTAGTGTTTTCCATAAGCTGCTGATAACTGCTTCCAATTGTATAGCTGTCTATCGCCTGCTGAACCGTTAGTTTCTCTTTCGGATAATAACCGTCCTTTGGCTGATACTTTAAATCCTGTCTGTTTACAGCACAGTGAATATTTGCAAACGGATTTAAGTCTTCTACCGGACAGTCCGTCCCTAAAGAACACCGGATACCATAATCTAAAGCAGTTTTAAAAGCATATGAGCTTTGCAGCAGTTTTTTACTGACTCTGTTTTTGGCCATATGTAAATCATACTGCAAAAAAACAGGCTGATAGGCAACAAGGATGTTATTGTCTGCAATTTTCTTCAATATTTCATAACTGGTTATCTGACAGTGGTTAATAATATGTCTTAACCTGTTTCCATTTCCCGTTTGCGAAATAAAAACATCGCATGTTTCATCAATTGCTCTATCACCAATAGCATGAACAATTACCTGTAAATTATTTTCTTCAGCAATCCTGACAAAATCTTTCATTTCCTGTTGTTTTACTACTTCAAGGCCTTTATTATTTTCATCGTCAATATAGCCATCATATACCAGAGCTGTTTTTGCACCTAAGGAACCGTCTTTAAATATCTTAACCGGTCCCATTGTCAATCTGTCATCTGCAATGGTGAATTTATAAATATTCTTATCTAATGCTTCTGTTAAACTGTCAGCACTGTTAAAACCAACCTGCAAATGATAACGACATAAATCTTCATTATTCTGATAAACATCCTGCAGTAAATTTATGATGTCCAACTCTTTATTTAAGTCATCGACATCCTGACTCTGTACTGAGGTAATCCCGCAAGATAAAGCTATTTTAACAGCTTCAATAAAAGTTTGTTTTAACTGATCAATATCTTCGGCAAATAGATTTTTAGTCAGATTTACATCGTTTTCAGTTAAGATACCGTCTTCACTTTCTAAATTCAATAACTCTAAAGCTTTAGAGTTGCAGCAACACATATGACCGCAGACCCTTACCAAGACAACTGGAATATCTTTTGAAATTAAATCCAAATCTTCTTTAGTCAGCAACTGACCATCATCAAAATTATCCTGATTCCATCCTCGGCCCCTTAAACCTTCTTTTACTGATTCAGGATAATCACAGATAAATTTTTTACAGAAATCAATGACTTCTTTTCTTGATTTACAACAATGAAGCTGAGCTCTTTTCAATTGTTCTGAATATTTTAATAAATGAATATGACTGTCATTAAAACCGGCAACAACACACTTACCATTTAAGTTAATTTTTTCAACATTCTGATATTTCAAAGCTAAAGTTTCTACTTCACTGTTGCTTCCACAGGCTGCAATTGTGTCATTTTCTATCAGTAAAGCCTGGCAGAAATTTCCCTCTCCCTGATAAATCTTTCCATTATACAACAGTTTAACAGTGTCCATAAAAATACCTCACCAATATATTATAATAATATCAACCAAATAATATCGTGGTTTTTGACCACGATATCATCGTTTATTTATACCATTTTTTAAAGTCCTCATCCGTTGCCAGAACAAAATGAGTGTCAGTAATTTTGTGTTGAACTGCATTAACATAGTCAACACCTTCTTTTTCTTTATCATAAGTTAAAGCTATACGGGCTTTTTCTACTACCGGGTTAGGATGAGGTATTGCGGAAAGTAGAGCTTTTGTATAAGGATGAATCGGATTTTGAAATATTTCATCAGTTGTTCCTGTTTCAACAATATGACCTAAATGCATAACTCCGATGCGATCAGATATATATTTTACCATCGACAAATCATGAGCAATAAACAAATAGGTTGTTCCAAGTTCATCCTGAATATCCTTCATCAGGTTCACTACCTGTGCCTGAATTGAAACATCCAGTGCTGAAATACATTCATCAGCAATAACCAGTTTCGGATTCATAACCAAGGCTCTGGCAATGCCGATTCTCTGTCTTTGTCCGCCGGAAAACTGGTGTGGAAACCTTGTTGCCTGTTCCTTGGATAAACCCACCTTTTCCAGGATTCTATTAACTTTATTATCCAAATCTTCTTTAGTAGTGAATTGATGATGTATCAATAGACCCTGAGCAATAATTTCATTAACCTTTTTTCTTGGGTTTAAACAGGCCATCGGATCCTGAAAAATCATCTGCATATTCGTTCTCAAATGTTTTTCCGCCTCTTTTGAAAGTCTGCCGGAAATATCAACACCATCAAAAATTATTTTTCCGTCAGTAGGGTCATATAATCTGATAATTGAACGGCCGGTCGTAGATTTTCCTGAACCGGATTCACCAACCAGACCATAAGTTTCTCCTTCATAAATATCAAAACTGATACCATCGACCGCTTTAGTAGTAAAGGTTTTTGATACTCTGAAATATTGCTTTAAATTCTCAACATGAAGTAAAGGTTGTTTAATTTCACTCATAAACCATTGCCTCCTTCTTCATCTTTTCAATTCTTTCTTTTAAATCTTCCGGCATCTGAGCTTTTGGAGCACGAGGATCACACAGCCAGCTTGCCACACGGTGCTGGCCGCCGACATCATACATTGGCGGTTCTTCTCTGAAATCAATATTCAATGCAAATGGATTTCTAACCGCAAAGGCATCACCTTTAATTTTTTCCAGCAGGTTCGGTGGCGAACCGGGAATAGTAAACAGCCTTTTACTCTTTGTATCTGTATCCGGCATACTGCTTAAAAGACCCCAGGTATATGGATGTCTTGGATCATAAAATATTTCGTTAATATTTCCTTTTTCAATTATTCTGCCGGCATACATAACTGCCACATAATCGGCGACTTTAGCCACTACTCCTAAATCGTGAGTAATATAAATAACAGAAATATTATTTTTCTTTTGTATTGATTTAATCAGTTCCAGTATTTTTGCCTGAATTGTGACATCAAGTGCTGTAGTCGGTTCATCACAAATCAGAATTTCCGGATTACAGCTCAAAGCTATGGCAATAACCACTCTCTGTCTCATTCCGCCTGATAATTCGTGAGGATATTGTTTAAATCTTTTTTCAGGCTGATCAATTCCAACTTCTTCCAATAGCTCAATCGCTCTATCCTTAGCTTCTTTTCTTGTCAGTTTTAAATGATATATCATCGGACCCATAATCTGATTCCCAACTGTCATTGTCGGATCTAATGAAGTCATGGGATCCTGAAAAACCATCGCAATTCTTTTGCCACAGAATTTATACCTGATTTCTTTTTGTTCCATTGCGACTAAATCAACAGACTGGTTTTCATCATTTTCATCAGTGTAATTAAAGATGATTGAACCATCATCAATTATTCCGTTGCTGTCCAAAATTCCTAAAATCGTTTTTACTGTCACTGATTTTCCTGAACCGGATTCACCAACAATAGCAATTGTTTCTCCCCTGAAAAGATCCAGTCTTACACCTCTTATAGCTTTTACTACTCCATAAGTAGTTTTAAATGAAATGTTGAGATTACGAATAGAAAGGACACGGTCTTTTTTCTCTTTTTTTACTGTTTCCATAATCCTTCCTCCTATTTATTTAACTGTTTAGGATCAAATGCATCCCTCAATCCATCAGCGAATAAATTAAATGACAACATTAACAGCGACATAATAATTACCGGAACCGCTAAAATATGTGGAAAAGTAGTCATTGATTTATAACCGTCAGAGACCAGTGAGCCAAGTGAAGCCAGCGGTGCCGGAACACCTAAACCCAAAAACGACAAGTATGCTTCCAGGAAAATAGCACTTGGAATAGATAACATACTGGTAACAATTACCTGACCAAAAATATTTGGCAGAATTTCCTGGAAAATAATTGAAAGTTTACCAGCTCCCAGTGTTCTGCTGGCTAAAACATATTCCTGCTCTTTAACTTTCATAACCTGAGCTCTGGCAATTCTTTCCATTGGAATCCAGCCGGTAATCATTAAAGCAAAAATAATAGATATTATACCAGCCGGCAATACTAAACCTAATAAAGTTACTACAACCAGTGTCGGAATTCCATTTAATATTTCAGCAATTCTTTGCATCACGATATCAATTGCTCCGCCAAAAAATCCGGAAATAAGTCCATAGACCATTCCAAAACAGATATCAATAACAACCGCACTGAAAGCGATGACCAGCGAAACTCTGGTGCCCAGCCATACCCTTGTCCAGATGTCACGCCCCTGAGTATCAGCACCAAACCAGTAGTAATAATCACTTGCTCCTTTTGCAGCATAATAATCCTGGCCGTGATAAAATCCGTCAAATATTCCCAGTTTTTCTAAAAATGGAATTCTGGGAGTCAGACACTCATGACCATGAATAATTGATTTATAGGTATGTTCATTCATTTCCGGTCCAATAATCGCCATCAGAATAATGATTATGATAATCACAAAACCAACGATAGCACCTTTATTCCTTTTAAAGTTAGACCAGACATCCTTTAAATATGATGTTGCTTTATATGATTTATCAATTATTTTTTTACCGCTTTCATGAGCATAAAGGAAATCATCTTGATGAAAATCATGTTCATTATAAACTGACATTTTACTTTTCCTCCTTACTGATTCTGATTCGCGGATCAATAATACCATAAAGTATATCTACAATCAGCATCATGATAATATACATAACCGAGTAGACAAAAGCACAGGCAATCGTTACGTTATAGTCGTTCTGCTGGATTCCACTTATCATCAGCGACCCGATGCCTGGAATACCAAAAATCTTTTCAATTACACTGGAACCGGTCAGTAAATTAACAAGAATAGGTCCCATAACAGTAATTACCGGAATTAGAGTATTTCTCATCGCATGAGTAATAATCATCTTATAATCTTTAATACCCATTGATTGAACCAGAGAAATATAATCACTATTTAAAACATCAATCATTTCACTTCTGGTAAATCTGGCAATGTTGGCCATCGGTGAAACAGATAAAGCCAGTGCCGGCAATATTAATGAAAAAATTGGCATGCTTTTGTTATATAAAACAGGGAATAATTTAAATTTAAAGGCAATAAAATAAGCCAGTAGCATTGCACATACATAGGAAGGAATACTTACTCCTATTACTGAAATAGCTGAGCAGAAATTATCTATCCAGCTGTTGTGTTTCAAAGCTGATACTATTCCCAGAATTAATCCAAATACTGTTCCAAATCCCATAGCCATAGCACCAACTAAGATGGATATGCCCAACCTTTCTTTGACCATTTGAGAAATCGCAAAGTTTTTATTAATTGAATATGAAACACCCAAATCACCACTCAACATATTTTTAATATAAAGAAAAAAGCGGACTGTTACAGGTCTGTCTAATCCATATTTAGAATATAAAACCGCAATCTGAGCTTCTGATAGTTTTTCATCATTAAAAGGTGATCCTGGCATCAGGTCCATGAGAATAAAAAGCACAAGTAAAATAAAAATTAATGTTGCTATAGATACCAGAACTCTCTTTGAAATATACTTTTTCATAAAAGTTTCCTTTCCTGCAACGTACTAGAACGATTATTTGCATAATCGTTCTAGTGAGCATTTTAATAATTAGTCAACAAATACAATGTGACGATAGCTGTCTACAGCTGCAACGTGGAATCTGATTCCAGTAATTTTAGGATTGATTAACATTGCATTTCCAGCCTGGTAAACAGGAACTATACCAGCATCTTCAGTAACCAACACTTTTTCAGCAGCTAAGAAGTCTTCCCATCTGGTTAATGGATCTGTATCAGCAGCTTCAGCATGTTTTACTAAAGCATCATATGTTTCGCTAGCATAACCACCTGTACTTCGCCAGCTGGTAAATAAATCCATGTAAGTTTGCGGATCGCCATAGTCAGGACCCCAACGAGTTAATGAAACATCAAACTCTGCTTTGCCGCCTTCTAATGTAGCTCTTTGCATCATTAGACGGGTATTTTTTGGTTTACCATTTAATTCAACTGTAAATCCAACCTTTTCCAGGAAATATTGAATTTGTTCAGCTGCTTTAATTTCTGAATCGCCCTGGTCAGTATCATAAATTAAATTAATGGTAATATCATGACCTAATTCAGCAACTGCCTTATCATAGTATTCTTTAGCCTTTGCTTCATCGTATTCCATTACACTTCCATTATCCTCACGGAAATCTTTTCCTGTTTCAGGATTATTAGCTAAATTAAATGGAATAATACCTTCAGCAGCAACTGAACCATTGTTTAATACTGTCGCAATTACTTCTCTATCAATCGCATAAGACATTGCTAATCTTGCATTAACATTAGTCATCGCTGTTGGTCCAACAGTTTTATTAATGTTAATTAACAAGTAGAATAAGAATCCTGATAAACGTCGGGTGAATCCTGGTTTATCTTTATTAGCTTCAACCTGTTCGCCAGATAAGCTGACAGTATCAAGCAGGCCAGATTCATATTCCATTAAAGCTGTTTGAGTGTCATTTACGACACGGAAAATAATTTTATCTGGAGTCTTATCAGTTTTAAAGTTTTCATAGTTCCAATATTTATCATTAATTGTAAATTCATATGAATAGTTTGCTTCCCAGGCAGACATTACCCATGGTCCTGAGTAAATCATATTGTTTACTGATAAAGCATATTGGTCACCTTGCGCTTCCACAAACTCTTCATTCAGTGGAAATAAAGTAGGGAACGCCAACATACTTAAGAAGAATCCTGATGGTTTAGTTAAAGTAACTTGAAGTGTTTTATCATCTAAAGCCACAACACCTAAATCATCGACTGTGTAACCACTGTCCGGATCATAACAACTGGCACCAACAATATTTGCTGTTTCTAAAAACCAGTTGTATTCTGATGCGAAATCAGGATTAACAACTCTCTTCCAGGCATAAACAAAGTCATGCGCTGTAATTGGAGTACCATTAGACCAGACAGCATTTTCTTTAATCTTGAAAGTATATACTGTTCCTGTTTCATCAATTGTATATGATTCAGCTAAATCACATACTGGCAGATTGTTTTCATCTAATTCGATTAGACCGGCCATACACATATCTTGAGCACTGAATGAGCCGCCATCTGTCGCAATCTGAGTATCCATTGAAATGACATCTGATGAGACCTGTATAGTTACAACTTTTTCTTTGTTTGGTTTTTCGCCGTTGTTACATCCCACCAATAATGCCAAAATCATTAAACATACTAATAATTTTTTCATCTCTGAAATCCTCCCTTTTAGTAATGCGTCTAGTTTACACCACATTGAAATATTTTTCAAGATTATTTACACAAATTTTTCATATTTATGTAAATCCTTTCATCTATTTTCAAAATAAAAACTATTCTGATACTTTATATGCGAAAATGATATTTTTCACCGCTATCTATCCCGAAAACCGTCAGAAGTCAAAACAAATAAACTCTCAGTCACCAAAACGCTTAAGACAACACAAGAATTAAGGATTATATCTGAATATCACCCTCATTTAAAGACCGTGTTCTATTCAATGTCTGAACAAAAAGTTGTCCGCTATTTCAATCCGCTTACTTTTTATGATTAAAACTTAATCAGATTTAATCCTGTCTCTTCAGCAAAACGGCGATTAACTTCTCCATCAATCACATCAATAAACAACTCGCATGTGGCACTGATTACACATTCATTTAAATGTCCGCCATATACATTTTGTTTACCATCGGCAACATTAATATGTAAATGCAAATATGGTTCACCATCTTTTTGTGAAATATTGCCAATTAAAGAAGTGATTTCCATATCTCCCGTTAAGACATTTGAATAATATTTTTTCTCCTCAACATTGAACAGTCCAACTTTAACATAGTTTGTCGCACCCAAAGCCTGAACGGTCCCCAGTCTGATTTCATACTCATTTACTACTTTCATTAGAGAAGATACTATTTCTTCACCTCTGTCTATTCGGACAACAACTTTATTATTAAAACGTTTTGATTCCATATTAACTGTTTTCTCCTTCCTTCATTATCACCATTTATAGTCCCATTGTTCTTTTTTCGCCACCAGTTTTCTATTGTTTTGATTCTCTGAAAAAAATTGCTTCAGGTTCATTTTCAATAACAAAATGTTTACCGACAATAATTTCACCATCAAGACATAAATCCATTTCTTCATCAGAGATTATTTCAACTTTTTTAGCCTGACGATACTTTATAACATCAGATATTTTCTCATCATCTAAATGCAGTCCTTTCTGATATTTTCCAACTAATGAAACAAACCTTAATAACGGCATACATTTCGCCATACAGACTTCCATTAAACCGTCATTAACCACACTTCTGGGAGCACAATTATAAGAACCTCCCACATACGAACCATTAGCAATCGTACATAACAGATATTCACCATCAGGATTAAGCAACTCTCCATCGACAACAATCCTGGCATAGTTTTTCCTTCCGGTAAAAACAGCACCGATAACACCAACGGTATATGCATGTTTACCGCTAAGAATCGGCCAATTTTTTACTTTCTCCATCGTTCTGACAACAGCACAGTCAAAACCAAAATTAACTACATTAACTGAATGTCTGCCGGCAACAGTCATTACATCAACCTTCATTTCCTCGCCATTTAATAAATTTCCCAGATTCAAAAACTTTTCCGCTCCACCGTAATATTTGACATAATCATTACCGCTGCCACAAGGCCATATACCAAAGCTGACATCATCAAGACCATATACGCCATTAATTACTTCATTAACTGTGCCATCACCACCGCAGGCAACAAAGCAAATCTTTCCTTTTGGATTTTCTTTACGATACTGTTTAATAAAGTAAGTCGCATCCCTTTGACTCTTGGTATAATAAACATCGAAATCAAAATCCTTTTTTTCTTTTAGAAAATTCAGCAGTTCTTTTTCCGAATTCTCTTTTCCCGCTGCCGGATTAACTATAAATACATACTTCATAAAAACTCCCTGACCTTACAAACCAATATAAATGGCAATCAACATCATCCCTGAAAAATAGGTAATTGAATTACATCTTTTAATCAATTTCGACTCCTTACTATAGAAATTTTGAAAAGAAATAAAGAAATCTGAAATCATAAATAATAACAATCCTATTGACAACACTCTATAAACATCGACACTGGTAAACAATGCCATAACAGCACCCATTGAACCTTGCGAAATAACTGAAATCATGTAATAGTTGAAAGCTTCCATTCCGCCTAAATCCAAAATTCCTGATTTTACAAAATAACGGTAAAGTGCATAAAGCAATGTTATCATAATTACAACAACCCAAAGCTGCCATAAATGATATTGATAATGAATTATAAATAAGTAAATACAATAAATTACATTGCCGGTCATAAAGGCATAACCGCCTTTTTTAAAACTCCACAACAACACTACATCTCCCAGATATGAAAAAAAGAATGCAGTCATAAGTATAATAAGTGGAAAGCTTTTTTCTTTTAATGAGAATGCATACAAGCCGCATAACAGATACATTGAGGCTAATACAATCTTATTTACCGCCCTTCTATTAAAGTCCCCACTCGTCTTAGAAAACAAATACATTATCAATACCGGAAGATAAATCATAACAAAAATATACTGATATGTCTTCATAGGATAATTTTAACATAAAATTGTTAATTATTTAAATCTTTTCACAATTTAAAATTTTTAACAACTCCCTGAAATCAGCATTGGTTTAACGAATATTTTTATACTGTTACTGTAATTATAAAAAAGGAAGTTGAACTTCCCTTTTGTCACTCGTTAACTACCGGTGAATCAGCATTTCGGACAACAGAATCAATTCCGTTTTTACAGCTCGCTTTTGCTGTATAGCCTTCTGAAGCAAGAATGATTTCTCCATTTGTTGCTTTTAATCTAAATCTGAATTCATCTCTCTTGTCTTTAAAAATTTCAAATTTTGGATGTTTCAGTTTCTCGAATCCTTCTACAGTCTGATCTTCAACACCCGCTTCAACAGCATTTCTTCTAACTGATTCAATACCGTTTAAACAAGCAGCTTCAGTTGTATAGAACTCACTTCTACCGATAATCTCTCCATTTCCTGCTACCAGGTTAAAAGAAGCACCATTATCTTTTTTGTTAACTACATACTTTCCCATTTTATTATCCTCCTAAATTTTTATTATCTTATTTATACCAAATTTCTGCTCCTTTTTCAACAAAAAAGGCAGAAATTATCCACCTTTAATATAATTTACTCCTGAACCTTGCCATCTCTCGCAGCGCAGAACTTACATAATTCGGTTCTGCCGGCATCCAAAGCATCAGCAATTGGACCATGATAAATAGTTTTTGAATTTACAATTGCCTGGCAATCAGAGTGAGTATGATATTTTCTGCCAAATGTTGTGTAATATACTTCAGCAGTAATCTCCTCTTCTAAAGCAATTCTTTCTTCTTCTGACATTGGATTCCAGTCTGCAGAAGCCACGCCGGAAATCAGCATTGCTACAGTTGCTACCGCTGTCACAATTTTCTTAGTTTTTGCATCCATTTCTTTGTTGTTTAACAACAGCAGAATGAATGGGAAGAAACAAATAACACTTACAATCAGACCCATTTGATTCCATAAAAAGAATTTCAGTTTGTTCTTTTCACTTACAGGGTCAATGTCATTAGCTCTTTTCCAGAACTGTGAACCAATAATAACGAAGATTAAATCCAAAACCAGTAAAGCTATTAATGTATATAACATGTAATCAGAAGTAAACGGTTTAATAAATATAGTCTTGTTAACTACTAATATTGCGACTACTTCAAACGCAAAAGCAATCAGCCAGAAGATTACTGCAGCTATTCTTTTACCAGAAGCTCCTTGTCTTCTTTCTTCTTTAGTTGTTTTCCTTGGTCCCTGACCAGCACTTTTTGTCGCAACAAATTCTTGTTTTTTTGCCATAATTTCTCTCCTTATATTCTTTATTTTTTAGATAGTAAATTCGATAAAACATTCGAAGCTACATCACTCAGCAAACTTGAATCATCTGATTTATCAGAATCTCCACCTAATGCCTTACCTACTATTGAAGATAAGACATCACCCATGTCCAGTCCTTCCTCTTTTTCTTCAGTTTTCTTTTTTGAGCCTGACTTCTTGGTTGAGGTAGACTTTTTGGTTGAAGCAGACTTCTTAGTTGAATCAGATTTCTTTTTTGATGTTGACTTCTTAGAAGTTGATTTCTTCGAAGATTCAGATGTGTCTGTACTAATCATTCCGGCAACTTTCTTTAAAAGAATTGGTGCCAATGCTACCAGAATAGCTGTAACCTGCTTTTTAGATATACCAATTTTTTCAGCTATATTTGTAAACAAATCTGTCTTAGTATTGCCTAAAATTGTATCCAGGATTGAAGAGCCTAATTTAGCCTTTTCCTCTTCAGTTTCTTCATCCTCTTCTTCTTCAACATTCGTTGAAACAGCCTGTGATAACAATGATGTTAAAACATTACCATCTTCTGACTTTGATGAAGATTTTTTTGATGTTGTAAACAAAGCTGTCAACAGACTTGGCAACGCTTCACTGACAACATCAGTAGTTTCTTTTTTAGTCGTATTAGTCTTTTTCGAAACTGTATTTACGGTTTCATTTGAAAGCAGTTGTCCCGCTAACAAACCTAGAATTTGATCCATTATAAATGTACCCTCCTTGATATTCTCATTATATCCTAAAAAAGTGTTTCGGTAAATAAATATCCTCTATTTTGTAAGGGCATACATTTTTCCATTCAATCTCGACCATACATTTTGACAACTCTGGCAATTCTTCTTGCCAGTTTATCAGTCAATTGCCCTTTTACCAGACGCCATCTCCAATTGTCTCCAATTGTTCCAGGGCAATTGGTTCTTGTTTCTTCTCCCAACCCCAGATAATCCTGCATTTGAGCAATAAATAATCTGGCAACTGAATTCATCCCGCCTCTGATAAAACCCCAATTAAACCCTTCTTTTTTAGTAATATTAAAATACCTGACGGCATGTCTGACGTCTTTTTTATCAGCAGTATCACGCCAGCCGATAATTGGTGAATTATCATGGGTTGAAATATAACAGACACAATTTTCTATATGATTAAACGGCGTGTGGTAACTCGCTTCCTTTGGATTCATTCCAAACTCCAGTACTCTCATACCAGGAAAAGTAGATTTTTTTAACATTTCATTTACCTCTTCTGAAATAATTCCCAAATCTTCAGCGATAAATTCTACATCACAAAACCAATCCCTAAGTAT
Organism: Erysipelotrichaceae bacterium; assembly: GCA_050950925.1. Lineage (GTDB taxonomy): Bacteria > Bacillota_I > Bacilli_A > Erysipelotrichales > Erysipelotrichaceae > UBA1783. Next base: position 459,737 of record JBMNIN010000001.1, on the reverse strand, counting down.
AGAAACAAAATCCATATTCGGACCTTTTATCCAGCGACCATTTCTGGCTGTCTTATCACCATAAGGAACCGCCCAATATGATTCAAATCCTCTAAAATGATCAATTCTAATTACATCATAATATTTACTGTTGCCAGCTATTCTTTCAATCCAGAATTTATAACCATCTTTTTTCATTATTTCCCAGTCATATAGCGGATTTCCCCAAAGTTGCCCATCTTCAGAAAAATAATCAGGAGGAACACCCGCTACTTCCAGAGGAATATTCTGCTGGTCCAGTTGAAACTGTTTCGGATTAGCCCAGACATCAGTTGAATCAAGGGCGACATATATTGGCAAATCACCAATAATCTTAATATTTTTACTATGAGCATATTGTCTTAATTTACTGTATTGCTTATAAAAGAGATATTGAAGATATTGATAAAACCGGACATCATCATCTAAAATTTCACGGTATTTTTTAATCGCTTCCTTTTTCCTTAATCGGATGTCTTCATCAGGCCAATCAAGCCAGGAAACCATCCCAAAATGATTTTTTACCGCCATATATAAACTGTAGTCTTCTAACCAGTTTTTGTTTTCCTGATAGTATTTTTTAAATGATTTCTGATCTGTTTTGAAACCTCTTTGATAAGCTTTTCTTAATATATCAAATCTTGTTTCATAAATATACCAATACTCTACATAAGCCGGATTAAATTCTTTCAAATCTTTTAAATCTTCCTTTTCCAGCAATCCTTCCTCCATAAGAATATCTAAATCAATAAAGTAAGGATTACAGGCACAACTGGAAAAGCTCTGATAAGGAGAATCACCATAACTTGTTGGGCCTATTGGCAGAATCTGCCAATATTTCATTTTGCTTTTTTCTAAGAAATCAATAAAATTGTAAGCTTCCTTACCTAAAGTACCAATTCCGTAATTTGATGGCAAGGAAGAGATAGGTAACAAAATACCCGCACCACGATTATTACTCATAATAAATCCTCATATTTTCAACATCTATTTTAGCACAATATTCATTAAACATATTATCAATAATCTCTAATGATGTAAAATGACACCAATAATTCTTTTTACGGCCTGAAAAAATTGATGTATGTAAACAGAATCTTCTGATTTTATCTGCTTTCCGGATTGTAATCTCTTGTTTCTGTCATTCAATAAAATACCGAAAAATAAATCTGCTTCTTCTTCAGGGAAAACTTATATAAAAAAATTGTAAAATATAAACTCAATCAGCATATCAAAGCCTGATTTAAAAAATTATTTTTATGTTTTTTCTGTTTCATTTACGCAAAACAATGAAGGAGATACAAATATCTATGCTTATGATAGAATAGATGATGAGGTTAAATAAAGTCAGCATTAGACATCAGTGTTTATAACAGTTGATATACTGCCAGTATAATTTACTATAATAGTTTTTCGACTGTTACTGTTGAATTTTATATAAAAAATTCCGACATCAATAATGGTGCCTGAAATAATATTGATGATGCATATTTACCAATCAGTAAACAAGGAGAATAAAATGAAAAAGAGAGTACTTATTATGATATTATTAACTTCCCTGCTATTTGGATGCACTGCCAAAACAAAAGATACCGTCAATGACAATTACCGTGTTTTCTATCAGATTTTTGTGGGTTCATTTTCTGATTCCAATAATGATGGCATTGGTGATTTGCAAGGTATCATCAATCGTTTTGATTACCTTAATGACGGTAATGCCAACTCCAGTAAATCTTTAGGAATTCAGGGCATTTGGCTTTCTCCAATCTTTTTATCTAACAGTTATCATAAATATGATGCCATTGACTACTACCAGATTGACCCTCAATTTGGAACAATGGATGATTTAAAAGCATTAATTGAATTATGTCATCAGAGAAATGTAAAAATTATTTTGGACTTGGTTGTTAATCACACCTCTTCTGATCACGATTGGTTTAAATACTTTGTTGCCACTCATCAATCAAACAATACCTCAAATATTTACTACGACTTCTACACCTATGTAACCAGAGATACAAAGGTCAGTGGCAGAATCTACAATGCTATACCTGCAACCGAACACTATTATGAGTGTAACTTTTCTAATAGTATGCCTGAGTTAAACTTTGACAACGTTCTTGTCAGAGACGAAATTTTAAAAGTTGCAAAATACTATCTGGATTTAGGAGTTGATGGCTTTAGATTTGATGCCGCTAAATATATTTACTTTAGAGACAACCCTTCTTCGGTTGAATTCTGGAAATGGTTTATGAGTGAATTAAAAGCAATAAAACAGGATATCTATGTCGTCGGCGAAGTTTGGAGTAACGACATAGAAACTTTGCTATACATAGAAGAGTTAAACTGTTTCAACTTTCAGACTTCTCAAACTGAAGGCGCCATTGCAGTAGCTGCAAAAGGTGGCAACTGCAATGTTTTCACTGCCTATGTTGACAGTTATATCGATAAAATCAAAGCTGCTAATTCTGATGCCATGTATATTCCATTTATTTCCAATCATGACATGGATAGAAGTGCCGGTTATCTGATGATGGCCAATAAATTCAGCCATATGGCTGCTAATTTATACATCTTGTGCTCAGGTTCACCATTTATCTATTACGGAGAAGAAATCGGTATGAAAGGAACCAGAGGAGCAGCCAACACTGATGCTAATCGTCGTCTGGCGATGCTCTGGGGAGATAACGATACTATACAGGATCCAATCGGGACTACTTACGATAATAATAAACAGACCAATGGTACTGTTGCTTCTCAACTGAAAGACAAAGACAGTTTACTTCATCACTATCGTAAGCTTATTGATTTAAGAAATAAATATCCTCAAATTGCCAGAGGCGACTATGATAAAATCAATTTCATCGATACCTTTGTAGGAGGTTTTATTATCTCATATGACGGTAAAAAAACTTATTTAATCCATAACACCGGAATGCAGGAAAAAACCATTGATTTAAGCCAGTATCCTTCTTTAGAAATCTCTGAAATATGTGATTACATTGGTCAATCAAAAGCCCGACTTGATGGAACAAGCCTGATTATTGGACCTCAAACAAGCGTAATATTAAAATAAAAGACATCTAAAGCTTTTTCAACTTTTTAATTAAGGGTCTTACCAGTTAAAATTAAAGAACCGGAATAATATTGTTTACACAAAAAAAGAAGCATTTCGCTTCCTTTTTTCATCAGTTTAAAATTTATTTTAATAAGTTGTTTTCTGTTTCTACATCAAAGAAATGCATTACTTTTCCTTCAAAAGTTATATTGAATTCATGACCGGCCTGAAGATCCTGTCTTTGCTTTTGAGTTAATCCTATTGTCGGAATTCTGACAATCAGATTAGTGTCATCATTTGTAACAGTATGAAGATGCAGTTCAGAACCCATCATTTCGTTAACCATTACTGTACAACGGATTCCTTCATTTTCTTTAGCTAAAACAATATGTTCAGGTCTGACACCCAAAATTATCTCTTGAGATTCTGTCTTCTGTTTCTTTAACTGCTCACCCTTTTCGCCGTCAACCAGTATTCTGGCACCGAAGACTTTTACATAGTACTGCCCATCTTCAAAAACCAATTCAGCCTTAAATGTATTCATCTTAGGAGCTCCGATAAATTCAGCTACAAACAAATTATCAGGATGGTCAAATACTTCATCAGGTGAACCGACCTGCATGATAAAACCGTCTTTCATTATAACAATTCTATCACCCAGAGTCATTGCTTCTGTCTGGTCATGGGTAACATAGATGAATGTCGTATCAATTCTTTTTCTCAACAAAATGATTTCAGCACGCATCTGATTACGCAGTTTCGCATCCAGGTTACTTAAAGGCTCATCCATTAAGAATACTTTCGGATGACGAACCATTGCTCTGCCAATAGCTACACGTTGTCTTTGACCGCCGGATAAAGCTCTAGGCTTTCTGTTTAAATACTCCGTAATGCCTAAAATTTCAGCTGCTTCAGCGACTTTTTCAAACACTTCTTTCTGAGGCATTTTTCTAAGTCTTAATGGAAAAGCAATATTTTCGAATACTGTCAGATGAGGATATAAAGCATAGTTTTGGAAAACCATTGAAATATCCCTGTCTTTAGGCTGTAAATCATTAACTACAACACCATCAATTTCAATAGTACCCTCAGTAATGTCTTCCAGTCCGGCTACCATTCTTAATGTTGTAGACTTCCCGCAACCTGACGGTCCAACAAACACCACAAATTCCTTATCCGCAATATCAAGATTAAAATCCTGAACTGCTACTACTTTATTATCGTATACTTTCTTTACATTAGTTAATTTTACTCTTGCCATATTTTCTATCCTTTCACTGCTCCGCCGGTAACACCTTCAACATAATATCTCTGTAAAGACATAAATAATATCGTTATAGGTATCGCTACTAATACACCACCAGCACAGAACATTGTATAGTTTGCTGTTAATGATGATGGTGTTGAAATCATATTCTGTAAACCAACTGCTACATTCATTCCCCTGCTGGTATTATGAGCAATATATTTCGCAAACATAAAATCTCCCCAAGGTGCCATAAATGCTGTTAAGATGGTATAAATTATAATCGGTTTTGATAGAGGCATAATTACTTTTGTTAATACCTGAAAGCGTGTAGCTCCATCAATTCTTGCTGCCTCATCCAGGGAACGGGATATAGTATCAAAGAATCCTTTCGAAACATAATACCCCATCGCACTGCTGGCTGTATAAACCAGAATCAGTCCCGGAACAGAATTTGCTCCAGTCAGTCCCATACCGCTTAATATTTTATATAAAACAATCATCGTGATAAATCCAGGGAACATTCCCAGAATAAGCATAATATTCATCAGACCTTTTCTTCCCTTAAAACGCAATCTTGATAAAGTGTAGCTCATTGTAAGCACCATAATAGTCTGAATCACAGAAACAAATATAGCAATAATAATAGTATTTTTATACCATATTAAGAAATCTGTTTTAGTAAATAAGGTGATATAATTATCAAAACCCCATTGCTTAGGCAAAATGTAGCCAACCTGATGTGATGATTCACATCTGAATGATTCACATACTAAGCAGAAAAACGGGAATAACCAGATTACTGAAACAACAATAAGAATTACATAAATTAATCCATTTGACAATCTATTCTTCAGTTTTTGACTCATATGTTTCTTTGCCATTATGAATAATCCTCCTCATTTTTAGTTGAAGGCATTACGTTGTAAACAACAAGCGAAATTGATGATACAACTACGAATATCATAATGCCTATCACTGCAGCCAGGTAATATTTACTTTCTGCACCTGTAGTTAAATTAAATAACCAGGTAATTAATAAATCTGTATCACCAGCCGGACCACCACTGGTTAATAAAGCCGGGTTGGTCGGTCCTCCTCCAGTCAATAGATAAATTACGTTAAAATTATTGATATTGCCAATAAAACTGGTTAATAAATATGGTCCGGTAACAAACATCATATAGGGCATTGTGATTTTAATAAACTGTTGGAAAATTGTAGCTCCGTCAATTTGAGATGATTCATATAAATCCTTAGGTATATTCATCAGTATACCGGTACAAATCAACATAGAATACGGAATACCAATCCAAACATTTACAAGAATTATCATAGCTCTGGCAATATCTTTGACACCCCAGAATTTAATGATTTCTGAAACATCTTTAATAATGCCCGTTTGCAACAATAAACCATTTACCAGACCGTTATTAGCAAACATTTTAGAAATATATAACAATGAAACAAATTGTGGAACTGCACTAGTAAGAACTAAAATACCTCTCCATAATTTCTTTAACTTAATTCCCTTTTTATTAATCATAATAGCTACAAACATTCCTAGAAAATAGTTTGTAAATGTCGCAAAGAAAGCCCAAATTAATGTCCATGATAATATTTCGCCAAAGGCAAATGACAAGTTATCTGATCCCACATTCATACTGAACAAAGCATTAAAGTTGGTCAGGCCTACCCAGGTAAATAAATTTGAATATCCATCATGAGCAGCATCATAATTTGTAAAAGCTACCAGTATCATGAAAATTATCGGAAACACCGTAAAGGTCATAATCCCGGTAAGAGGAACAGCTAAAAGCGTTTTGTGAAATTGTTCATCTAACAATGATTGAATGTCCTCTTTCGTACTTTTAAGTTTTTTGCCGGATTTAAGAATATCTTCCATTATTTTATTTTGTTTAACGTTTGTTCGCCAGGTCCAGATAAAAGAAATAATGAAAATAATTGTCAACAGACTATATAGCATTATTTTAAATGAATCATCGCCATCCACTCTGATATAGGTGTCAAGATTTGGATCGTAAACAGTTTGTGCATAAGTATCACCAAGTGTTTTAAATTTTGATAACCAGTGTACTCCACCAAAACACATATAGACAATAAACACAATTTCAAATACTAAAAATAACAAACCTTTTAATATCTTTCCTCTGGCAATTGAGCCAAATCCCATAATAAAAAATGATGTTTTGGTCTTCCAGTCACCGTAGATAAACGTTGTATATATATCAACAAATTCATCCTTTATATAAGTAAAGAATTTTTTGATATATTTTCCTGCCAGTACAAATAAATTCAAAAACCATTTAGGAACTGCCCTGATTGCCTTTATCAGGTTATACAATAAAGCCTGTAACTTATTCAATCTAAGATAGTCCAAATCACTAAGGTTCTCAAAAAGATTTAGACGTTTTCCTTTGTATTCAGTCATACAAACCTCCCATAAATAATAAACAAGCAGGTCGGAAGACACTACTTCCAACCTGCTTTACATACAATTAATTATTATTAATATTTTTGAACGATAGCGATTTCGCCAGTAGTTGCATTGTAACTTACTTCATAAGTTCCAGCAGCTAAGAAGATAATGTTGTTATCTGGGTTACTTTCTGCATCAGCTGGTTTAATTAATTCCGTACCAACAGTTACAGCTGTAACACCTTTGTCATTATCCCATTCACCTGGAGTGACAATTCTTCCGCCCATATAGTCAGATTCTGGTACTTCAACTGTGATTGTGTATGTTTCATTTTCTTTAGTCATTTTCATTGCATCATCAGCATTATTCCAGCCATTCCAAGCACCAACGAAAATCAATCCACTGGTATCTAATGTAAATAATGCATCAATTGCCTGTTTATAAGCATCTAAAGCATCCTGTAATTCAGCATCAGTAGTAGCTGTTTTTGCACTTATTGGCAGTACATTGACAATGCTCCACCATGAACCATGAATCTGGCCTTGAGGAGTTGCATAAGCATTTTGAGCATTTAATGCTGCTAAAGCAACATCTGATTTAACGCTTTCCAACTCTTGAGCAGCCAGGTTAGATGGACCCCATCCTTTTAACTCAAATCTTTCAACCTGACATTGTTCATTTGTTAAGTATAAAGCCAATTTCTGTAATAATGCAGCTTTGTTGGCATCAGTTTGAGGTTTTACACCCATTAACTTGTTACCTGAGAATGAACCTAAGTGATAAGATTTTCCATCAACTGTAAATGAAGGTAAATCTGTTGCACCAAAATTATCACCTAATGCAGCTTTTACATCACTAACTGCCCATGTGCCAGAAATCAGTACAGCACTTGGAATTGCAGCTGAGAAGTCAGCAGCATTTGAAGATGAGTTGTAAATTTTAGATTTTAATAACTTCTGCATACCTTTTAAAGCAATAATACCCGCTTCAGAATTGAATGTATCGTTTACTGAAACAAATGCACCTGTCTCGTCGGTTGTCCATTCGCTTACTGCACCGGTAGCAAAGAAGAATGATGCAGTGTACCATGCATTATCATCTAAATGATAAGAGAACATTTTTCCTGCTTTTTCACAATCAGCAATGATGTCTTCTAAAGAATCTAAATGGTCTTCAGAAACAACGCTCTTGTCATAATACATAAAGTATCCATTGTCGCTTGTTAACGGATAACAATATAATTGTCCATTAACTGTAGCAGCTTTAACAGAAATTTCATCATTTAATTCTGTAACAGTTTTACTTGCTGCTTCACCTAAAACCTGTAAAGCTCCTGCCTGTACCAGACGTGCTAACTGGTCTTGTGCAAAACAGTAAATATCTGCACCGTCTTCAACTGAAGTAATCATTACGGTTGCTGCATCACCTTCTGAAATGCCTTCAACTGTAACATTAAGTTTTACTCCTTCTTCTTCACAGAATCTAGCAATTTGCTGTTCTGTTAATTCTTTAACCCCTTCGGATTCACTTACCCATACAGACACCTTGTATTCATCATTTTTAGGTTTATTACAACCTGTAAAAACTAATAACATACATGCTGTAAGAGCAATCAATAATAATTTTTTCATTGTTTTCTCCCTTCGAAAAAAAGTGTAAGATACTATTTCTATCTTACCCTTAGCAATTATAAACCATATTTTTTATTAAAGCAACTAAAATTGTAAACGATTACATTCAAAGTGTTGCTTTTAATTCCTGTTATGAAAATTTTTCATTTGACCTTTTGCCAACGCCAAATATTCAAAACTCTTTCTTAACTATGGACAATACTTTTAAAGATAATAACTCCTGTTTTATCTTACTATCCTACCTCTTTCTGATAAGCAATGCGCGGACTGCCATCCGGCAGATAAATGATTCCACATTTTTTAAAATGTAATTTAGCCAGCAAATGCTGCATTACCTTATTATCTTTGTGGGTATCAATTCTTATGTTATCTGTAAATCTGCTGACATAGCTTACTGCCGCATTCAATATCCCCTTAGCTTCCCTTTTGGCAGCAATTCTGTGAATTGTTCCATAAGAAAAGTTATTCAGCCATTTTCCTTCTATTCGTTTGTAGGTAACATCTTCTCCAGGGATAAAGGCAAACACTCCTTTTATTTCATTATCCGATTTAACAATATAACCTGTTTTATTTTCTATATCTTTCTTTATCAATTCAGTTGAAGGATGATTATCTTTCCACTGCTCCGGATTTCCCGTTTCTTTCATAAAATCTCTGGCCTGCTGATAAATTTGAGACACTTCTTCTAAATCAGCCAATTCCATCAGCCTGATTTCATAGTCCCCAATTCCCATATCCATCCTGAAATATTTCATTTCCAGCTTGTCGCTTCTTCCATTATCATAATTCCGATTGTCCACAATCTCCAATATTGGTTTTTCGTCGATTACACCGACAATATATTCTCCTAATAAATCTAATATAGCTGCTGTCTGTTTTACTGCTCTGTCAAATAAATCTTCAAATGCCTCTGTAGTTTCAGATGATAAATCACAAGGATTATACCATAACTTTTGACGGTAATTCATTGCATCCATCTGCTGGTCATATTTTAAAGGCAGCATCATACTGACAGCTATGTTTGGCTTTTTCATCAGGTTTTCAATTCCTTTAAAAAATCCGTACTTTGTTTTTTTAGAATCTGTCAGTATCTTTTCCGCAACAGCCATATCATCATAACTCTCTATTACATCTTTCGCTGTTACTTCATAATCAAACACTTCTTTAATACAGTAAACCATCATTTCAGCCAAATTTACGGCTTTATCTTTTAACTTGACTACTTTTTTATCAGCCCGGTAATCTTTCCGTTCTATATTCATCAGTTTCAACATGGCAAGATCTATCTGATTTTCAAATATCTGATGTAATCTTAATGTATTTTTATAAATTGAACCGGTTTGATAATTGATATAAGGATGGGCAATACTGTCCATAGCATTATGAGCTAAAAAACCGGCAATATATACAAACAACTGCTCTTCATTTTTTCTTTTGGCATAGTTTAACATTGAAAAAAAGAAGTCATTTACTTTATTTCTATGAATCAGCCTGGAACACTTTCTGACTGTTGATATTCTGTCTTTACTTTTAAATGGCAGATAATGATAAAACAGGAAAGGATCAGGTCCCTGGCAACCCAGATAAAATATATCTTTGTTTTCAGCAATGACTTTTTTCATCATTTCACTATTACATTTGTTAACTGCTTCATCTCCACATAAGCAGTGTGTCAGGATACTAGGCACTTTCCATCCACCTCTTTTCTATTGTCTGTAACAAAACATTATTCCTCAATATGTTCTCTTCCCATCGCAATGATGGTTTTTACATGGTCATCAGCCAGATAATAATAAATCTGTTTACCTTCTCTTTGAAATTTTACCAATTTACCATGTTTTAATATTTTCAGCTGATGAGATACCGCCGAGATATTCATCCCCAGCTTTTCAGCAATTTCACTTACAGAAAGTTCTTTTTCATAAAGAGCATATAAAATCCTGATTCTGGTTGAATCGCCAAATACCTTAAACAGTTCCGCCAAATCATAAAGCATATTTTCCGTTATTCTTTTATCAGCCATTTTTCATCCTTTCTTACAACTTCTTTACCAGCAATATTCTCATGGCATTTAATATCGCTATAACCATTACACCAACATCAGCAAATATTGCCAGCCACATATCAGCATAGCCAAGTGCTCCCAGAATCAGACTTCCCACTTTAACAGTTATGGCAAAAACAATATTCTGATATACAATTTTCAGACACTTTTTGCTGATTTTTACTGCTTTAACTAATTTTAATAAATCATCATCCATTAAGACAACATCAGCTGCCTCAACAGCCGCATCAGCTCCCAAAGCTCCCATGGCAACTCCTATATCAGCAATCGATAAAGCCGGAGCATCATTTATCCCGTCCCCGGCAAAAGCTAGCTTATGGCTTTCTGGTTTTTCAGCAATTACTTTCCTGATAATCTCCAATTTATCATTTGGAAGCAGTTGATAATACACTTTTTCTATTTTTACTTTTTCCGCTACATCTTTCGCCACTTTTTCGTTATCACCGGTTAACATATATATTTCTTTTACACCAATTTCTTTCAGTTTTTCAATAGCCTCAGGTGTATTTTCTTTAATAATATCATTTATTACCAGATGACCCAAATATTCATCTTCTAAACTTACATGTACAATAGTTCCGACACTTTCACAGATGCGATAATCTATTTCCAGCTCTTTCATCAGTTTATCGTTACCGACAGCCAGCTGTTTTGTCCGGTAATTGCAAATAATACCTTTCCCGGCAATTTCTTTAACATCATTTATTCTTGTTTCATCAATTTCTTTCCCATATTCTTTTACAATACACCTGGCAATCGGATGATTGGAGTAATATTCTCCATAAGCCGCCAACATCAGCAAAGAATCATCATCTTCACTATGATGAATGTCATTAACCGCAAAAACCCCTTTGGTAAGTGTTCCCGTCTTATCCAGCATCAACAGTTTCACATTGGCCAGCGTTTCCAGATAATTGGAACCTTTTATCAGAATACCCTGACTGCCGGCAGCTCCAATTCCGGCAAAAAAACTTAAAGGAATGGAAATAACCAGAGCACAGGGGCAGGAAATAACCAGAAAGGTTAAAGCCCTGTAAACCCATTTCGTTAATTCAACCGGGTTATTCGTCAAAAGATTTATTAAAGGAACAATAACAGCCAGCCCCAAAGCGCTATAGACAACTATCGGGGTATAGACTCTGGCAAATTTTCCGATGAAGTTTTCACTTCTGCTTTTCAGATTGCTGGCATTTTCTACCAGATTCAGTATTTTACTGGCGGTAGATTCTTCAAACTGTTTTGTTGTCCTTATTTTTAACAGACCGGTAATATTTATACTTCCTGACAATACTTCATCACCAACAGATACATCTTCAGGCATTGATTCTCCCGTCAAAGCAATAACATCTAAAACTGACCGGCCTTCAACAATTATACCATCAATCGGCACTTTTTCCCCTGGCAAAACCGTTATAACTGTTCCTTCTTCTACTTCATATGGATCAACACTAATCAAAGTTCCATCTTTTTCAACATTGGCATAATCCGGTCTGATATCCATCAGTGAACTGATACTCTTTCTACTTTTTCCTATCGCATAACTTTGAAACAGTTCTCCAATCTGATAAAAAAGCATAACTGCTGTTGCTTCATTAAAATCTTTAAGGAAAATTGCTCCAACTGTCGCAATTGCCATCAGAAAATTTTCATTAAAAGGCTGTCTATTTATTATCCCTCTAACTGCATCAAAAAGAACATCATAACCGATCAGAAAATAAGGAACAAGATTAATTAAAAAACCCTCTACACCTTCAATTTTAAATAGCTGCAATATGACTAATAAAACAGCTGATAAAATAATTCTTACCAGCATTCTCTTTTGTTTTTTATTCATTACAGAAAAATCTCACAATCCCTATCAACTTTTTTGCAGTTAGTTAAAACTTTCTGCATCACTTCTTCTTTTTTTACACTATCTTCAAAATCAACAATCATCTTCTGAGTCATGAAGTTTACAGTAACATCTTTTACTCCTTCTGTCTTTTTAGCTGCATCTTCCATTTTTATGGCACAGGCTGCACAGTCAACTGCTATTTTATAACTTTTTTTCATAATGGTTCTCCTATTCATTTGAACACTTGTTCAAATGTTGATTTGATTATATCACATTTTTCTCTATTGTCAAACACCTTAATAGCTTTTTTTAGTTTTCTGTAATTAATACATAGTAATGTAACAGGTAATGACAGGGGAAAAGGTATTTATCAAAATTATAAAGAAGTTGATATTAGCCAAAAAGAAACAGAAAAGTACAAAACAGTTAATTAAAAGCCGCAAACTGTATCCGGAATAGGACAGATTACCAGCTTTTACTTTTCCTTATTTTTTATAATTGATATTATTGAATTCTTTTCTTTTTCAGCTAATATTTTTCTGCATTCAGCTAATTCTTCAATTAACCGGTCTCTCTTTTCCAAATCGGCTTTATCAGATAATAGATTTTTTATCAATTCATCCTGAATATCAATAACATCCTGCTGTAATTTTTCCACAGGCGTCACATAGTTTAATATTATTTTTTCGCCTTCTTTAAATTTATTCTGGGTATCTTCTACTTTTTCCAGTACCATTCTGTTTATTTTCTCTATTTCTACTTTTGCCTTTTCTAATCTTGCTTTTATTTTATCCGTTCTATATTCAAGATTAGGATAGGCATCTAAAATTCTTCTATGGAAAACAGTCCTTGAGCTAAACAGTTCTCTTATTTCTTCCGCAATCTTTTCTGTAGAATCTCCAGTACTGTGAACGACTTCTGTTCTAAGCAATTTAAGAATAAAGTGGGAAAAAATCCAGTCAGTAATAAGGATAATTAATATGATAATCGAAGCTATTCTGAATTGATAATCAGTTATTCTTTCAAAAAAACGGAAAATAATCGGATTAACAAGCTTAATAATAACTGCACCACCCAATCCAAATAATATTAAATTGCCTATCCATACCCGGCCATTTAAGTTCATTGGTTTGGTACTATAATCCCACCACCTGATTGAAAATCTTTTTTCCATAATATAACTTGTTAAATATTCCAAAATACCGCAAATAATAAATGAAATTAAAAAACCTGAACTTATTGAATCATCCATAAACGGAATATAAAATGAAGCTAATGTTATCAACACTGCTCCCAGACCATATATTGGAAGATACGGTCCAATTAAAAATCCTCTATTAACTATCTTCTTCGATTCCAGAAAAACGAAGAGAACTTCCACTACCCATCCAATAACACTATATATAAAAAATAGTATAAATAGCTGCTCTACGCTCATACAGTTTGCTCCTTTGTTTCAAAAATAATATTTTATACAGCTGTAGTTTTGCCCGCTGCAGCCCAAATCACCAGCGGTTAAAAAGCCTGGTATTTGGCGACATATTTTTTCAGACACTCTTATCTTAATTTGTGAATTAGGCTATCGCTATTTAATAATCTCTTTTGAGTAATTCTTTATTTATACATAAAATATTTATAAAGACTGCTGAAGATATCATATCCTTGAGAGAGCCACGGTTTTTTCTTTCCGCAAAAATGAAGTATACAGGTATTTGACATGACCCAGTCCAAATCGTGCTCATTAGAACTGTTTAAAAGATAGGCAAAATAAAACCTGGCATCATAATTATAGAGTTCCTCAGGAATTTCAAGCGTATACTTGCCATACATGGTATTGAATATATCCTGATCAGGTAAAATCAGCTCTATATCCCTGCTCTGGTTGACGGTTCTGATTATTTCATCCACATTCACTATTTTTCTCGCTTTTTTAAGATCCATGAGTATTACCCCGGTATTAAAATACGAGTGGTCTGTATCAAGACGGATTTTATTGATATCGTCTGTTAAAGACCCGAAAATTGCGTGAGATGATGCTGCATAAAATTTCCCTGCCGGGAATTCTGTTTTCCAAAGGTTGTCCAATCCGTTTATAACCAGAATGTCAGGATCCAAATATAAAATCCTATCTAAGGTTTCCGGTAAAATCAAAGGTGCCAACAACCTGTAGTACATAGATTGCGGGTAGCGTTTTGTTGTTTTGGCATCCTCAAAATAATTCTTCGAAATACAAATATGCTCAAATTTTGCTCCATACGACAAACAGAAACAAATTAAATCCTGCAACTGTTTTTCCTTAATGCCGTCATGAATTAACCAAAAAGTAATATTTTGATCAGGGTTATTAATCATCAGCGATTTTAACATGGTTTTAAACGGCGGAATGTAATTTTCATCAAATGTAACTAATATATCCATATTCTTTCTCCAACTAAAAAAGCACACATATAAATGTAAAGAAGAAAAAAATTTTTTTGACTTTATGTAACCTTTCAAAAACAAACCACAACAAAAAGCAATCAGACAAGCCAAGGTTAGATTTGTGGTTTGCAAATTTACTACATTACAATTAAATTATAAAAGATAATTTTACGATTTCAATCAACAAAACGGTGTCTTCTGTTGATTGAAGCATTTAGAAATTTTAATTTAACTTAGGTTATTTTATCATATTGCTGCTTACTGTTTTTAAAAAAAGGTAATTTCCCGTTGCTTCATTATAAATCAAAGTTTTAAACTATCTACTTTTTCTCTATATACAATAAGAAGAATACCCTTATAATTTTCCGGATACTTAGTCAACTATTTACAACATTTAAATATTATTTTTCAGAATTTTCAAATATCTGACTTTTTCTTACGATTTACATCAGTATCTATTTTAACTGAAAGAAATTATTTTCTATTGCGGCACTTTACAACAGCTTATTTAAGCTTTCAAACACCTTATCAAGGGGTAAACCCATTATTGTATAATAGTTGCCTTCAATAGAAGAAATATATCTGGCTGCCCAGCCTTGGATAGCATACCCTCCGGCTTTGTCATATGGCTCTGATGTCTTAATATACTTATCAATTTCTTTTTCTTCGATGTCATTGAAATGAACAACGGAAGTATTAGAAAAAACAATCTTCTCCTGCTTTGACAAAATAGCGACTCCGGTAATAACCTGATGCTCTCTATTTTTTATTTTCAGCATCATCTCTTTAGCCTGTTTGGCATTTTTTGGTTTCCCCAGTATTTCATTATCAACTACTACTACCGTATCACTTCCCAGTACTATATTATCAGGATGAGTTTCAAAAACTGCAATTGCTTTCTGATATGCTAAAGCCTTGACCATCTCTTCAATAGACAGATTTTCAGAAACTGTTTCATTGACATCAGAAACAACCACATCAAAATCAAAACCCAGTAATTCCAGCAATTCTTTTCTTCTGGGCGATTTACTCGCCAATATTAACTTTTTCATCCTGATTCTCCTTTGATTTCTAAAATCATATCTCTTAGCTGAGCCGCTCTTTCAAAATCCAGAATTCTGGCAGCCTCTCTCATTTCCTTATCCAGTCTTACCAGCAATTGTTCTGTTTCCGCTTTAGATTGTTTTTTAATCTTTTTACTCATATATTTAATGGCCATTTCCTGAGTTTCTTTCGAACGGATTGGCTCTCTGATTTCTTTTTTGATAGTAGTCGGAACAATGCCGTTTTCCTCATTAAACTGCTGCTGAATCTTTCGACGGCGGTTTGTCTCTTCGATTGCTCTGGCCATTGAACCGGTTATATTGTCCGCATACATTATAACCTTGCCATTGCTGTTTCTGGCAGCACGGCCAATTGTCTGAATCAGACTTCTCTCACTTCTCAAAAATCCCTCTTTATCAGCATCAATAATCGCAACTAAAGAAACTTCCGGAATATCTAAACCTTCTCTAAGCAGGTTAATTCCCACCAGAACATCATATTTCCCTTTTCTTAAATCGCGGATGATTTCAGTTCTTTCCAGAGTTTTTGTTTCATGATGCAGATACGCCACATTATACATCCTGTTCTGCAGGTACTTAGTCAGTTCTTCAGCCATTCTGACCGTTAAAGTTGTTATCAGTACTCTTTCCTGTTTTTCTACTCTTAAATCAATTTCATAAGCCAGATCATCAATCTGACCTTTTGAAGGCCGCACTTCAACTTCCGGATCCAGCAGGCCCGTCGGACGAATAATCTGCTCTACTACCTGGCCATCAACTTTACTTAGTTCATAGTCTCCCGGAGTTGCACTGACACATATTACCTGATTGATAGCTTTTTCAAATTCATTAAACTTTAATGGACGATTATCTAAAGCACTTGGCAATCTGAACCCAAAATTAACCAGTGTCTCCTTTCTGCTTCTGTCACCATTGTACATACCTCTGACCTGCGGTATTGAGACATGTGATTCATCAATAATCATCAGAAAATCATCATCAAAATAATCAAATAGTGTCCAGGGTTTTGAACCCGGTGCTCTAAATTCCAGATGGCGGGAATAGTTTTCTATTCCCGGACATACTCCAAATTCTCTTAAGGCTTCTAAATCATAGGTACATCTCTGTTCCAGTCTTTGTTTTTCCAGAAGTTTTCCTTCTTTTTCAAAATAATTAAGCCTTTCTTTCAACTCAATCTCAATATTTTCACAGGCTTTAAGAATATCATCCTTGTTTTTAGCATAACCGGTAGCCGGAAAAATATTGTAAACTGTATAACTCTGCAAAGTCTTACCGGTTATTGTATCTATTTCACTGATTCTGTCAATTTCATCATCAAACAGTTCAATTCTTAAAAAATAGTTGTCAGTATGCCCCAGACTTACATCAATGACATCACCTCTCAGCCTGAAAGTCCCTCTTTTCTGTTCAATATCATTACGACTGTATTGTCTGTCTACCAGCATCATTAAAAGATCTTTTCGGTTTATCTTTTGATTGGTTTTAATAGTGAAAAATAAATCTTTATATTGCTTAGGATCACTTGCAGCATAAATACAGGCAACAGAAGCGACAATTATCGTATCCCGATGCTCTAAAACGGCATTATAGGCAGCTAAGCGTAACATGTCCAGTTCCTCATTAATCATCGAATTTTTCTCAATATAAGTATCTGTTTTCGGCAGGTAGGCTTCCGGCTGATAATAATCAAAGTTAGAAACAAAATATTCTACATAATTGTTGGGAAACAGTTCCTTCAGCTCAGAATATAACTGCCCCGCTAAAGTTTTATTATGAACAAATACCAAAGTCGGTTTATTTATTTTTTCAATAACGTTAGCTACAGTAAAAGTCTTACCTGTACCTGTTGCTCCTAATAGTACCTGGCATCTTTTATTTTCTTTTAAACCAGAAACAAGCTGCTCTATTGCCTTAGGCTGATCTCCTTTAGGAGTATAACTGCTGACTAATTGAAATTTTCCCATAAGCATATTATACACCATCTTTTGTTCTTATACTTCTTATCAGTAATAATCTGAAGCAATTTATTCACCTGCTGATATCTGATAGACTCAGACAAATTAAAATGGGCTGTAACGAATAAACAGTTACAAGAAAAAATGTATCGCGTCGGGTTTTGAATCTATTCGTTTCATGTATCTGATGGATGAAGAAAAACCGAGATTCAACTTATTTATGATGATTTTAATAAATTAAAGGATACCCTTGAAAACTGTCTAGAAAGAATCAATCTGTGCGGACCTGATAGAAACAGTTGTTCCAAGACCGATAACGATGCGACAATGATGCATATGAAGGAAGATTACTATATGAAAACAGGAATCTTCAAAGCCGGATATAATGCCCAGATAGCAGTAAGTGATGAATATATCCAATATGGATCAATCTATCAGGAGAGAAATGATCAAAAGACGCTGATAAGTTTTATGGAGGAATTTAAAGAGTTATACAAAAGACATCCAAAAGCAGTAGTGGCTGATGCCGGATATGGTTCATATGACAATTACTTTTATTGTGCTCAGAATGATATTGAAGCTTATATCAATTACACCATGTACAATAAAGAAAAAGAAAAGAAATATCAAAATAACAAGTTTAATAAAAATAATACTCAAACAAAAAAAGGCCAAAACCTTTTAATAGGATTAATCCAATTTTTTTGAATTAACTATTTCGTTACAGCCCCTTTTTTAGTGGGTAAAATTGAAGAACCTAGTATTTGGTGTTAAGATATTATTAAGAAAAGTTTAAAAAAAGGTGATAAAAAGTGGAACGTAAAAAAACTAAAATAATACCAAATTCAATTAATAATAAAAAGATATATGGATATACGTTGCCTGAATCGAAAGTTCATAATAATTTGGTTAAGATTGGTGAAACTACACGTGATGTAAAAACTAGAATAACAGAACAAGTAGGAACTGCTGGTTTAAATCCTTCAGTATTATTTGACAAAAAAGCTAAGCGTAATGATGGTAAATGGTTTACTGACAAGGATATTCATAATTATATTGAATATAGGGGATATTTTAAGAAAATACTTAATGATATTTCAAAGGAATGGTTTGAGTTTCCTGAAGGAGTTCATAAAGCAGAAGAGCTTGTCAATGACTATATAGCAAGCGATTATGATTATAAAGAAGTAAAAGGAAAATTAGAATACATCCTTAGAAGTGAGCAACAAAAAGCTGTTGATATGACCATAGCTTATTATAATAAAGTGAAAGGCAGTGATGATTATACTATTAAAAGATTTTTATGGAATGCTAAACCTCGTTTTGGCAAAACACTAACAGCATATGATTTTATGTTGTCGATAAATTCAAAGAGAACACTTATTGTAACAAATAGGCCTGCTATTTCTAACTCATGGTATGATGATTTTTACAAATTTATTGCCCACAAAGATGAAAAATTAAAATTTTATTCAGATTCAGATAGTTTGGCAGGAAAGGCTATAACAAGAAGTGAATTTTTAGATAAATATGTATATGAAGATGATATAAAAGAAGTCGCTTTTATATCGCTTCAAGATTTAAAAGGCGCTCAATGGGCTGGTGGCCCTTATCAAAAATTAGAGTGGGTTAAACAAACGCCTTGGGATTTATTAATTATTGATGAGGCGCATGAAGGTGTTGATACTGATAGAACTGAAAAGGTTTTCGAAAAAATAAAGAGAAAATTTGAACTTCATTTATCTGGGACACCTTTTAAAGCGATTGCTAATAACAAGTTTAGTGAAGAACAGATTTATAATTGGTCTTATTTAGAAGAGCAACAAGCTAAGGAAAATTGGAATATACTTGATGGTACCAACCCTTATGAAGTTATGCCTAGTATGAATATGTTTACTTATCAAATGAGTGAGATAATTGAAGACAAGGTAAAAAAAGGCCTCACTTTTGATGATGATTCAAATGTTGATTTTACATTCGATTTAGGAGAATTTTTTAGTACGAAACCAAATGGAACTTTTATTTATGAAGATAGCGTTAAAAAGTTTTTAGATAATTTATCACAAGGAAAATTCCCTTTTGCTAAACAAGAATATGCACAAGATCTTAATCATACTTTTTGGCTACTATCAAGAGTAAATTCTGCTAAAGCTCTAGAAAAAATGTTGCGTAATCATCTCTTTTTCAAGGATTATACAATTATTCTAGCAGCAGGTGATGGAAAGTCATTTGAAGAGGAAGCTAATGATTTAGAAAAAGTAAAAAATAGTTATGATAGAGTTAAAAAGGCAATTGAAGAAAATGAAAAAACAATAACTTTATCAGTTGGACAATTAACTACAGGAGTTACTATTCCAGAGTGGAGTGCAGTATTTATGTTAAGTAATATTTCTTCGCCAAGCAATTACTTCCAAGCTGCTTTTAGAGCACAAAATCCTTATCAATATATTGATGATAATAATAATTATATTTTTAAAGAAAATTCATATGTATTTGATTTTGCTCCTGATAGAACATTAGTATTATATGATAGTTTTGCTAATAACCTTAAAGTTTCAAAAGATAAAAGCGATGAAAATAGAAAAGAAAACATTAAAGAACTAATTAATTTTTTCCCGGTTATTGCCGAAGATGAAAAGGGTAGTTTAAAACCATTGACTGTTGATGAAGTTCTAATTTTTCCAAATAGAATCAAAGCAACTGAAGTTGTTAAACGTGGTTTTATGTCAAATTTACTTTTCAAAAATATTTTTGGAATATTTAAAGCTCCGAAAGAAATAGTTGATATCTTTGGGAAAATGAAACCAGAAAAAGGAGGAAAGACCAGAAAACAAGCTGAGTTTGAAAGACCTAATATTACGGTTGATGATGATGGAAATACTAAAGTTGAAACTGAAATAGTTATTAATAAGACTAAAGATATATTCGGTGAAAAAATTTATAAAGTTTACCAAATACCTCAAAAAGTCAATGATGTAAAAGAAACAGTAAAAATTATTAGCAAGCAAATGAGCGACGAAGATATTTTTGAAAAATTAAAAGAAATATATTCTTTAACAATAAAAAAACAAAACGAAATTAAAAAGAGTTTTGAAAAGAAGGTTAATGAAGAAATTACTGAATTGATAACTAAATATGTAAGTGGAAATATTGCCTATGATAGTATCTCAACAAAACTAAATAAAATTGAAGAAGAAAGCCAGCAATATTTAATTAAAGAATTAGAAGTTGAAATACAAGAAGCGGTTAAGAAAACAACCGAAGATGATGTTAGAGATAGATTGAGAGGTTTTACTAGAACTATTCCATCTTTCTTAATGGCTTATGGCGATAATGACACTACTTTAGCCAATTTTGAAGAAAAAATAGATGATGCAACTTTTGTTGAGTTAACAAACATTACAAAAATAGATTTTAGAAAACTTAGGGATGGATTTGATTATGTTGACGATGATGGAAATAATAGAAAATTTGATGGTTGTTTCGATGAAGGGGTATTCAATGCAGCTATAAGAGAATTTTTAAAGAAAAAAGAGGAACTAAAAAATTATTTTGATGAAAGTGTTGTTGATGACATATTTAGTTATATACCACCTCAAAAAAACAACCAAATATTTACCCCCAAAGAAGTGGTTAAATTAATGGTTGATAAATTAGAAGAAGAAAATCCTAACATCTTTAAAAACTACAAAACAAAATTTATTGATTTGTATTGTAAAAGTGGTTTATATTTAACTGAGATAGTAAAAAGGCTAAATAAAAATTTAAAAGCTCAAATACCCAATGATAAAGAGCGAATTACCTATATATTTGAAAACCAAATATATGGGTTATGTCCAACTAATATAACATATAACATTGTTAAAAACTTTGTTTACCCAGAGAGATTGACATTTGATAAAACAAATATTGTTCAGGAAGACATATTAAAATTGATAAAAAATAAATGTGTTAACAAAAAAATTAATGAAATATATGGAGGAAATGATTTGAAATTTGATGTAGTTATTGGAAACCCACCTTATCAAGACGAGACAATTGGAGAAAACGAAACTTATGCTCCTCCTATTTATCATAAATTTATGGACGAGGCATATAATTTAGCAAATAAAGTAATATTGATAACTCCAGCAAGATTTTTATTTAATGCTGGAAGTACACCAAAGTCGTGGAATAAAAAAATGCTTAATGATGAACATTTAAGAGTTGTATATTACAATGAAAATGCTGCTGAAGTTTTTCCAAATACAGATATTAAAGGAGGTATTACGGTTACTTTAAGGGATACAGAAAATATTTTTGGAAAAATAAAGACATTTATTCCTGATAATAATATGAAAAATATTTTGAATAAAGTAATTAAAGGTAATTTCAAATCTTTTGGCAATTTGGTGTACGCAAGAACAATATATAGATTTAGTGATAAACTTCATAAAGATTATCCAGAGGCAGAATCAATGTTAAGTGTTGGTCATAAATATGATATTTCTAGTAATATATTTGAACGTTTGCCACAAGTATTTGAAAATAAAAAAATAGATGAAAGTTATATAAAAATATATGGTAGAGAAGATAATAAAAGGACATTTAAATGGTTTAAAAGCGAGTATTTAGTCAAACCAGAAAATTTCAACTATTATAAATTGATAGTTCCAACTGCTAATGGGACAGGAAAGTTTGGTGAAGTGCTAAGCGATCCTTTCGTTTTAAATCCGAAAGAATCAAACACAGAAACATTTATTAATATTGGGAAATTTAAAAGTTTTGAAGATGCTGTAAGAGCATTAAAATATATTAAAACAAAATTTTTACGTGCTTTGCTAAGCACTCTAAAGGTAACACAAACAAATACACAAGCTGTTTGGCGAAATATTCCGTTGCAAGATTTTACTGAAAATTCCAACATTAATTGGAGCAAATCTATAAGTGAGATTGACCAACAGTTATATGAAAAATATGGACTAAATGAAGAGGAAATAAAATTTATTGAAGAGAATGTCCAAGCGATGGATTAAGATGGAAAAACTAATTAAAAGTAAAAAAAGAGTAGAAAAGCACGGGGAAGTATTTACTCCAAAATGGATGGTCAATAAGATGCTTGATACTCCAGGGATTGTTGAAGAAACCTACAGTTTAGAATCAACGTTTTTAGAGCCTTCAGTAGGAGAAGGAATCTTTTTAATGGAAATTTTAAAGCGTAAGCTATCTATTGTTAAAAAGAAATACAATGATAATTTAACAATGTATGAAAATTATTCTTTATTTGTGCTATCAACATTGTATGGTGTGGAACTATTACACGACAATCATCTGTCTTGTGTTATGAATGTAAATAAAGTGTATGAGCAAGAATATGAAAAGGTTTGTATTAGTTATTCTAAAAGACCTAAAAAAAATATACTTAAAAGTGCAAGTTTGATTTTAAAAAGAAACATAGTTCAAGGTGATTTTCTTACTGGATTAAATTCTCGAAATAACAAAATAGTTTTTAATGAATGGAAACCAGAATTTAAAAATAATGAAATAGTTGTCTTAAGAACTGAATATACTTTAGAAGATATTAAAAATAAACAGAATAACGATTCTGGCTCTAAGTTATCTTACGAAACTGAAAAACAGTTGTCTATATTTGACATATTAGAAGAAAAACCAGAAGAAATTGTTAAATATGTCTATGTGCCATGTAAAATTAGAGATGTGCACAAAGAAGTTATGGAAGAGATTATAATTTTGAAAAGTAATATATTAATAGTCCAAAATAATTATTATTGATAAGTTGTCTAATGGAAGGAACTATGTACATCATTAAGAAAGATAAAAATCAATAAAATTGAAGCTAGTACTTTTTCAGAATTAAATATGACTTAAAATGATATAGAAGAAATTTTGAGAAATAATATTGATATTATTTGTGATGAAGAAGAATCTATGTTAATTGTTGGTAGACAAGTGAGAAATGAAAAAATGGAAGAAGTGATTTAACCGCTATTGATAACCAAGGAAATATTGTTCTTATCGAAATTAATAGAGGTTTGCAAGACATTGAATCGCGCAAGAAAGCTTTTGAATTTCAAGCCATAAAATATGCAGCTAGCTATGCGACAGTTGACAATACTGATGATTTAATAAGAAAAGTTTATGCTTCATATATCGAAAAATATCGAAATGAGTTTGTTTGAGAAGAACTTACATCTTATGAGCTGGCATTCGCAAAATAACGGTGTTTCTAGAATTTAATAAGACCAAAAAAGATTTTGATAGAAACAAAAAATCATATTAACTGCCTCAGATTTTGATAACAAACACTCTTAGCAGTTGCCTGGTTAAATAGTAATAATGTTGATATGAACCACTATAAATTAACGCCATATAAATCAAATGCGGCTGTAACGAATAAACAGTGACTGAAATAAAAATGTATCAGTTTTAATACAACTTCTCTCATTTCCTTATCTAATCTTACCAACAATTTTTCTATTTCCACTTTAGATTGTTTTTTAATCTTTTTACTCATATATTTAACGGCCATCTCCTGAGTTTCTTTTGAGCGGATTGGCTCTCTGATTTCTTTTCTGATAGTGGTTGGAACAATACCGTTTTCTTCATTAAACTGCTGATATCTGATAGACTCAGACAAATTAAAAGTTCAGTTTTCACTGAACCTGTTAATTTATTGTCTGATTAAATCTAAAGCATAATTCATTTGAGTATCATATTTTTCAGTTTCCAGCTGCCAGCTTCTGACAACTGCACTATTTAAGGAACTGGCACATTTCTCATCTAAAACTCCTGTAACCTCAAGTTGTCTGTCCTTTTGAAAAGCTATTAGAGAACTTTTAGTCATCTGTGAGAAATAACCATCTACTCTGTCTACATCATATCCCAAAAAATCCAGCATCAACTGCATCTGTGCTACCTCGTCAGCAACATTGTCATAACTGTAAAACACACCTTCCTCAACTGTCAGATAATTCATATAAAGAACATCATGTAATTTAACTTCATAATCTGGTGCAATGCCTGTTTCTCCAACATAAACACCATTGCCGCTCTTCCAGATTAAATCAGTATATTTAATGGCACTTCCATCCAACAGCATCCTTGTAACCTGAGCAACTCCTTTTCCATAAGTCGTTTCTCCAACAACGATGGCGTTACAGTTTTCTTTCATCGCCAGTATAAACACCTCTGAACTGCTTGCCGTGTTGCCATTGGCTAAAAGGATAATCTTCTCATAAGAATATTTGTCACCACCGACAGCTGTATCTAATATTTCTTCTCCATTTCTGTTATATTCTCTCATAACAATATCGCCCTTATCTAAAAAGTAAGAAGAAATTGTATTTAAAGTTGAAGCATATCCGCCACCATTGTCTCTTAAATCTATAATAAGTCTTGTTACATTATGCTGTTTTAAATATTCCAGGTGATTTTTAAACTCTTTGCCTGTTCCATCAGAAAATGATGTTAAAACGATAACACCAATACCGTCAGCAACTTCAGAAAAGACGGTATTTGAAATAATGTTTCTGATAATCGGAATATCCAGTGTTTCAGTTCCTCTTAATACTGTCACTATTACTTCTGTACCAACTTTTCCTTTAATTCTATCAGCAATATTATCTACACCTATCGATTCTATGCTTTCTCCATCAACAGCAATAATAATATCACCAGCTAAAACACCACTTGCTTCTGCAGGAGAAGAGCGAATTACACTGACTACCAATATCTGATCGTCAACAACCGTGTAGGTAACACCGATTCCCACAAATGATGACTCTAAAGAACCGGTAAATTGAGCCAGTTCACTGGCGCTCAGATATTCAGAATGGATATCTCCCTGAGCATTGACCATTCCATAAATAGCATCATCAACCAGCTTTTGACTGTATTCATCTGAATTTTGACCAAAATAAAAATCCTTCAGCAATATTTCATGTACTGCCTGTAAAGTACTGAACTTTCTTTCCAATGCTGTCCCACCGGTGGAACTTCCAATAACCAGACCGCCTACAAAAGTAATTGCACATAGTATTGCAACCAGTATTGCTTTAAATAAACCTTTTAAAAAATTCCTCATATAAATCACCTTTTTATATTTTAGCACAATAAAAAAGGTGCAACAAGTTACACCTTATTCACCTACATAATATCTTTTTCCGTAACGATATCCATAGATATCGGTTGGATTGACGAAGCATGGAGCCCTCCAGTTTCTATTGGCACAGGAATTTCTGATATGATATGACAGGCCGAACGTATTATTTAAACGTTTATAATCATTTATGATTTTGTTAACATTGGTTGATGAAGTGGTACCTAAATAGGTAATCGCAAAATGCAGATGTGGTCCGGAAGAATTTCCACTGTTTCCGGTTGTTCCAAGCTGCGTTCTTCCCTGATAAACAATATCACCAATTGCCACATTAATATCTTTAAGATGGTCATACTGAATAAAGTAATATTTATCACCTACCAGCGCCAGACAGAAAACATAGTTGCCACGTCCCCAGTTACATCTGTTTCCGGGATAACCTCCATTATACGGACATCCGCCTCTGGCATCAATGACAATTCCATTAGCCACCGCATATAATTTTGTTCCTATTGCCACACCTGTATCTATAGCTGCATGGAAACCACCGCTTTGATAATAATAACAACCAGCTGTTACTCTAAAGGAAGTATTCTTATAAAACGGCCCAAAATTATCAGAAGGGAACAAGTCATTGATTGCCGCATTTATTTCATCTATTCTCTGTTCAAGTTCGGTGTAGTCTTTTTCTAAAGCATTCATCTGCTCTTCGAACTCAGCTTCCTGTCTTTCAAATTCCTCTATCAGTTCAGTGGCAGCAGCTTTTAATTTTTCTAACCCGTTTCTTTGTGTTTCCAAAGATGTCTGTTGTACAAAAAGACTGTTTCTTTGAATTTCAAGGTCATTGAGATCAACTTCCAATAATTCTTTTTCCTTCTGCATCTCGTCAATCTTCAACAGGTCATAGTCACTGATTTCAGCTATTACACTTATTCTTCTTAATAAATCAATGAAACTGTCTGCACCCATAATAAACCGGATATAGGAATTGGTTCTGACATTAGATTGAGAAGCTGCCATTCTATCTTTAATCTGATTGTTCAACTTTTCAATCTTTTCTTTTCTATCTTCAATCTGGCTATTCAATTCTTCAATATTGGTTTCAAGAATTTTTATTACTTTCTGTACCGCTTTGATTTCTTTTTCTAATGAGGCAATTTTATTATTAAATATCTGGATTTTTTTACCTTCATTAATAATATTGGACTTCATATCTTTTAAATTATTAGTTGCTTCATCTAACAGCCCTTTTAATTCATCCTGCTTTCTTTGCTCAAAATCTCTAAAACGAAGACAAATCTTTTTTTCTTCGTCTGTTAACTTGGTTTTGGTTGAACATAACTGACAGTACTCTTCATAATTGTTCTCAAAATCTTCATCATCAGCCAGAACACTTCTTTCAACCTGAAAAGTACTGAAAGAAATCAGTATACATAAAGAAACTAGTAATAATTTAAATAATTTTTTTATCGTTTTCATCGCTTTGTCCTCAATGAAACAGTAGCTGATAGCCAGGAACCAATCCATCCGACAAAAATACCTACCAGCATCACAAGTCCACATACATACAACGTAAATGGGAAAACATCTTTCAAACGTAAAATACCTGAAACCAGATGTCCGTCCATCATTTCATAAACATAATTGTAGCCAAATACAGTTACCAAGCAAGGAAAAATTGAACCGAAAAATCCAATAAATATGCCTTCCAAAACCAGCGGAACTCTAATATAACTATTTGTCGCTCCAACTAATCTCATAATCCCTATTTCTTCTCTTCTTGAATGTATTGTAATTTTTATTGTGTTAAAAATCAAGACCACCGCTAATATTGCCAGGCCTAAGGTAAAGGATAAACCTACTTTTCGAATACCGTTCAACAAGGAAATAAACTGCTCAATTGTAGCACCACCAAAATTTGCTTCAGCAATACCGTCAATTATTTCTATTTGTCTGGCCACTTCAGAAATTGAATAGCCTGTTGAAACAGAAATGATGAAAGCTCTTGAAAGCGGATTATCTTCCCGATATATATTGAACATCTCTCCCGCTTCACCATATTGCTCAATAAAATGAGTAAGTTCAGAATCAGCATCCGAATACTCAATAGCCGCAACTCCGGCAATTCTGCTGACTTTGGTTTTTAGAGCATCGATGTCTTCTTCTTCAACAGCTTTATCTATTTTAACGAAGATCTGTATTTCTTCTTCAACAGCGTAAGTAATCTGATTTACATTAGAAATTAGTAAAATTAGAACACTCAATATCAGTAAAGTTATAGTTATGGTTATGGCTGTAGAGATTACCATCGCCAGATGTCGGCTTATTCCCCACCACGCTTCTTTAAAAGCACGTCCTATTCTTCTAAACATTCGTATATCCTCCTTCAGGATTATCAGAAATGATACTACCATTATCTAAAAGAATTGTTCTTTTTTTAAAAGTATTAACCAGAACATTATCATGAGTTACAACTATGACTGTTGTTCCTGTCCTGTTTATCTTTTCTAACAGCTCAATAATTTCTTTTGAATGTCTGGGATCTAAATTCCCTGTAGGCTCATCACAAATCAGAATCGAAGGATTGTTGGCTATTGCTCGGCCAATGACTACTCTCTGCTGCTGTCCGCCTGACAGCTGATTGGGTTTATTATTAAATTCATCTGAAAGACCAATAATATCCAGTACTTCTTTAACTCTTCTGCGTACCTCTTTTGTCGGTTTATTGATAACTTCCAGAGCAAAAGCAATATTTTCGTAAGCTGTTTTGGTTTTTAATAACTGGTAGTCCTGAAAAACTACTCCAATTTTACGGCGATATAGAGGCACCTTATTGAAACGCAGACGGCCGACATTTATCTCGTTGACAAGAACTCTTCCTTTAGTAGGTATTTCTTCACCATTCAGCAGTTTAATAAGCGTACTTTTCCCTGAACCTGTTTCGCCAATGATGTATACAAATTCTCCTTCCTTTATTTCCAAAGAAAAATCATTTAAAGCCCTCGTTCCATTTTTATAGACTTTTGAAACATTCTCTAAGACAATCATATATTCTCTCCTAAAAGCAGTTTAATGTAAATAAATATCGTGTTTTTACACTCTTATTTCATATGTGAAACCTTCGCCCTTGATATCTTTAGCATCTGCCACGATAACAAATGCGAATTTATCTATCTTTTCAATAACTTTTTCCAACTGATGATACTGCTGTTTAGAAACAACTGTCATTATAGCTTCCTTATCATCAGCAGTATATCCGCCTTTTACCGGAACAAGAGTTGTCCCCCTTTCCAGTTTGTCGTGAATATATTCGTTAATTTCATCTTTCTTTTCAGAAATAATAAACAGCGATACTGCTCTGTCTGTTTTTGGTACCATCATCTTGTTGATTACGGAGTTATATAAATAAACGTAGACCAATCCATTCATCACATCCTGAATACTGAATACCAATATTCCGACAACAGCAATAATAGCATCGATAATAAACATGGTCACAGGAAGTGATAAACCGGTATATTTGTGCAATGCAATCGCCGGTATATCCATCCCTCCGGTTGAAGCATCTTCCCTTAATACTAATGATAAACCTATACCTGTCAGTACACCGGCATAAACAGTAATAATTATTGGATCAGCTTCTATATGATAAGGGAAATAACTCAAAACAGTTAAAAAAAGAGGATAAACAAGCGAACTGATAAAGGTCTTTAAAGCAAATTCTTTTCCTAAAAGGAAGTATCCTGAAATAAAAGTTGATACAACCAGAAAATCAATTACAGCTGTAGGGTTCATACCAAATGTTTCTTCCAGGATTATGGCAATTCCTGCACAGCCGCCAGATAATATATTATACGGCAAAACAAAATATACTATCGCTATTGAGAAGATAAAGTTTCCTAAAATAATCAACAATATACTTTTTACTTTTTCGCTCATACTCATTACCTCATGTAATATAATATCACAACTGACAAAAAAAGGGGAATATGATATGATCCCCTGTAAACTTACCAGCTTCCACCACTGCTTCCGCCAAATCCTCCACCGGAAGAAAAGCCTCCTCCCGAAGATGAACCTGAGCCACCGCTGCTTTCATAAGGGGCTGAAGTCATTGTTCTCTGCATTGTATGCAGATGCGAATCCATTGAATGCATCATATGATATCTGTCGTGATAATGATAAGGTGAATCATACCAGTCACAATCAGCAAAAGTCAGATTTCTAAAATGTTCGTTCCAAATATTTGTCAAACCAAGAGCATAGGCAAATGGTAATATATCATAAAAGTAATATGGATTCTTTTCTACCAAATCCTCTAATCTTCCCTGATCTGCATTGATGATAAAATCTCTCAGACCAAGAATCCTTGATAACATTTCATTGCCATATTCCGTTTTCTTGCGCATAAACATTGTAATTAATAGAATGAGAATCTGGAAGATAAAGATTGTTATAAAGTGGAACATATCTATCCCGGATTTGTAAAAGATAAATGCCAGTATTGCCATTGCATCTGCCTGTAGGAAAAACACAATTGTACCAAACAGCAGTTCTTTCCACCATTTGAAGACAAATCTTTTCTGATACATATAATTTAACAGGAAACTTCCTGCAACAATCGCGACAACTCCAAATACAGCTAATCCAATAAGGACGAATCTATAGTTGACTTTTAATTCAACCAGCAAAAAAGCTGCCAGAAACGGGATACAACTGAATATCGAACAGCTTATCTGAACTGCTATTGAACTTGAAGTAGAAAGTTTTCTTTTTTCCTTATTGTAGTAATTTTTCAGTGATTCTTTCGCTTTATTCATTGTTTTATAAAATGAATCCTGAAGTGTACTGACAACTCTTTCATCTTTTTTGTCGAATAACCTGTCAAATAATAT
The DNA here is from genome assembly GCA_050950925.1 of Erysipelotrichaceae bacterium. Classification (GTDB taxonomy): domain Bacteria; phylum Bacillota_I; class Bacilli_A; order Erysipelotrichales; family Erysipelotrichaceae; genus UBA1783. Next base: position 429,012 of record JBMNIN010000001.1, on the reverse strand, counting down.
CCTTTCAAAACTTTTAGCATCATTTTCCAGATCACTGATTTTTTTCAGAATCAGATCATCTTCGGTTTCATTTATTGTAATGATACCTCTTCTTCCCCAATCCAGAATTAAAGAAATTAAATCGGAATCATTAACCTCTTCATCTATAATTACACCTACTTCCGCTGAAGTCAGGTCTTTTGGAGCATGGTATTCTACTAAAGGCATAATTGGGTCGTCTTTACCAAAAATAAAGAATAAAATTGCATACATTATTGCCACAATCATCGATATAATTGCTGCAATAAACCCATATTTGTTTGGATTCGGAAACTTAAAATATTCCTTTCCCAACAGTACCTGAACAGTTATTCCTTCATCTGGAGATAATTTCCCATTATATTTTCCTGTTATTTTATTTCCTTCTCTTTCAACTGTCAATTGCCCCTGACTTCCAACGTTGTTCAGCATTCCCTCCGGTGAAGAAACATAAATATTTCTGCTGTCAAAAAAAGCAGGGAACTGAATTGTAAATTCACAGTTGTGGGTATAGGTGTCCCAACCAGTCGTTATAATATTGATAAATAACATATCCTGGCCATCTAAATCCAAATCAGTGGTATGTATTATATATTGCCATTGATATGTTTCATAATCATTGGCATAGTAATCCGGATGCCCGATTTTAATCTGCACATCTCCGTTATAGTAATTGATACTATATTTATGAGAAGACAGAACTTTAACTTTGCTAATTGGAAAACGATAGTATTTTTTTAATGTCTGTCCATTTACTTCCCAGTTCATATAGTATTCATCAGTTAAATTTACATAAATACCATGGCGTTTTTTATTGAAATGAACCGACATTGTTTCAGTTACCAGAAGTGAACCATCTTCATTAACTACAATGTCAACATTATGAAAATTAATGTCAAAAGCTTCTAATGTATTTACTTCTCTGACATTTATTAAACTTATTACAGATAAAAAGATTATCATTATTGCCATTAATTTAACTGATTTCTTCATAACTATTCACCTTCTTTTTTATAATTATATCCCTTTTTCCATTTGAAAACCCACCTGCATAAAATTTTTTTCTTCCTCTTCCAGCAGCAAATCTTTAAAGTCTCTCCCTACTGCATCCTGAATAATTCCTTCATACAGAAGCTTTATCCCTTTGATTCTAGTAAAATCTATTGGTCGGAACATGTTTGGTTTTTTCAGTATATCTATTTCTCCGCTTTGCTGTAAAGCGGTTGAGACAAATTCCGAACAAAAAAAACGTCCTTTTCTTGGAAAATCAATTTTCGTTTTACACAACAAAAGACCAATAGCATTAAACGGAAGTCTTTGGGCTACCATTGTTTCAACATAATTTTTAGTTTTATTATATGCCTCTTCACTTACTTCCAGATAATAGATACCCATTTTACACTTGTTGTAGTATTTATAAAAACCTTCAGTAAAAGGTTCTACCTTCAGACTGGCAGGAAACATACTGAAAGTATACTTTCTACCCGCTGAATACATCGGCTGAACAGTACTGTTAAAACTGATTGAAGAATGAGTATACTCATCCTTGGTTACCAATCCTATTGTTCTTGATAAAATGGTTGGCGATTTGGTTAATATGATATATATTCTTTTCACTTAATTAAACCTGTAAACTACATTGTACTCTTTCTTTTCGTTAGCATTTATAATACTGCTGAAGAAATGACTGTTATGATTATTGTCCGGGAAAAGTTGAGTTTCTATAGCCACTCCTGAGTTTTCCTGATAAATATAATTGCCTTTTCCTAACTGATCGCCTAAATAGTTACCAGTATATATCTGTAAACCAGGCTGATCACTTTCCACAGTTAACATAATCTTTTCATTAGTCAGATAGCAAACTTCCTGCAGTTTTCCATTATATCCCTCAATAACAAAATTTAAATCATAACCTTTTCCATAAATTAATGGCGGATAATCCGCTCTGATATCTTTACCAATCGTTTTAAAATCTCTGAAATCAACCGGAGTATCTGCTAAAGCCAGGATTTCTCCGGTAGGAATCAAATCTTTGTCTGTTGGCGTATAATATCTGGCCTTTATTTTTAACTGGTGATTTAATATATCTTTCTGATTATGACCATTCAGATTGAAATAAGTATGCTGAGTCGGATTAAAGATTGTTTTTCTATCTGAAATACAGCTGAAAGTCTGATGCAGACCATTATTTTCAATAGTGTAAATAATTTCAAATTCTCTATTTCCTGGGAAATTATCTTCTAAATGCTCCTGTTTTACTTTACAGATTAATTTATTATTACTGATTTTTTCAATATTATAAATCTTTTTCTGACAGCTTTTGCTGGTGTGCGAATGTAAATTATTTGTCTTGTCATTAATCTGTAACTGATATTTTATATCATCAATCGTAATCTCGGCATTTTTTATCCGGTTGCAATTTGGCATAACGCTCATGCCGAAAGCAGCACCATTATCAAAATAATCCTCTACATTCTCATATCCCAAAGCTACATCCGTACCCTGGTAGATAATTTTTGTTATTGTTGCTCCATAATTTAAAACCGTTACCTGCAAATCCTTATCTTCAATGATATACTCTAATATCTCCTCATTATTTTCTGTAAAACCGATTGATCTCATAACTGGTCTCCTTCTTACTTATTATAATTATAACATTAAAAAAATAATCTTCACAATTTAAGATTAATAATCTGTTTTTGCTTCTTTTAATGCTAGTCTATCCATCATCAGAGCAAAAACTCATATAAAAAACTAATCAGCTACGACTGTTTTTCTCAAACACTTATATTGACAGGAGTCTTTTCTGCGTTTTTTATTCAATAATAAAAGATGAATTTAATAGAAAATTCACCTTTTTATAAATATTTTTGGGGATTAAACCAGTTGACGATATAAATCTTTATACTTTTGAGCTGAAAATTGCCAACTTACATCTTTTTTCATTGCATTTTTTATCAGATTTTTCCAATCATTCTGTTTATAGTAATAGACATGAATTGCATACTTTAAGATATAAATCAATTCATCACCACTGAAATACTGAAATGAGAATCCGGTTCCTGTTTTATCGTATTCATTATATGGAACAACAGTATCCTTTAAACCTCCAGTTTCTCTAACCAGTGGCAGTGTGCCATATCTCATTGAAATAAGTTGAGAAATTCCACATGGTTCAAACAGTGACGGCATCAGAAATAAATCCACACCGGCGTATACTTCATGAGCCAGCTCTTCCGAATAACCGCAATAGAACACTGCTCTATGAGGATAATCATATTCAATTCTCTTCAACTGATTTTCGATATAATTGTCACCAGTTCCCAAAATCACCAGTTGAATATCCTGTCCCATAATCTGGTTCATCTTTTCAATCAGTAAAGCTGCTCCCTTTTGCCAGGTAAGTCTTGAAACCATCCCGACCAGCATTACATCCTCAGCAACTCTTAAGCCTAAACGTTTCTGTAATTCTTTTTTACATTTTTTCTTGTTTGCCATAGAAGTTATACTGTAGTTGTATGGAATGAATTTATCTGTTTTAGGATTCCAGATTTCTGTGTCTATACCATTGACAATCCCTACTAAATCAGCCTGACGGCTGCTTAATACTCCCTGCATCCTTTCACCGAATTCTTCAGTTAATATTTCTTTAGCATAACTTTCACTTACTGTTGTAACCTTGTCAGCATAAGTTATAGCTGCTTTCATAAAACTCATTCCCTCATCGAACTTAACATCTCCATACTGGTAGAACTTGTAGTCCAGATTGAAATACCTCATCATTTCTTTTGGATAGTTGCCCTGAAATAACAGATTATGGATTGTGTAAACATGTTTAATCTTATGATATTTTTTGTCCCTGTATTCCTGCTTGCACAGAATCGGAATCATTCCAGTATGCCAGTCATGACTATGAATAATATTGATTTCAAATGGCAGATGAGGAAGCATTTCCAAAACAGCTTTGTTGTAAAAAGCAAATCTTTCACCATCATCAGCAAAACCATACATCCCATCACGATTAAAATAATCATCCTGTCTGATAAAATAGTATTCAATATCATTTAACTTTGTATGATAAAGCGTTGCTTCTTTATCAATCAGCCCTGACTGAACATGGTAACTCGTCAACTCCTCAAGTTCAAATTTATCCATAATTCTTTTATAAAGCGGCATTACTACTGCTACTTTAAATTCATCTCCATTGATACACTGCGGAAGTGAACCTATAACATCAGCCAATCCTCCTGACTTAATGAAAGGTAACCCTTCACTGGCTGCAAATAACACACCTTTCATAACTATATTGTATCTCCTCTTCTAACATAGGCAATCTGTTCATCACTGCCAATAATCTCATTATTTACAAGTATTCTTGCTCCTTTATCAATTACAGCATTTTCAACTATTGCCCCTTCACCAATTATTACATTCGGTAAAATAACCGAATTTTTAACTACAGCTCCTTTTTTAACTTTAACAGCTCTTCCCAGAATACAATTTTCAATTTTCCCCTGAACTACGCAGCCATTTGCGACCATACAATTCTTAACTTCTGCTTTTGAAGTATAGTGAGCCGGAGGAGAGTCATTTGTCTTGGTATTTACCGGCCAGTTTCTATCAAATAACTCTTTAGCTTTTTCATAATTGATTAATTCTAAATTAGTATGATAATACTCTTCCAAAGAATTTATACAAGCCAGATATCCTTCATATTTATACCCCTGAATGTTGATGTATTTAATATTGTCATCATTAGCCAGAAAGGCACTGATTGAATAAGCTGCTGAACGGCTGGCTGTTTCTTCAATCAGATCCAGCAAAAAATCCTTGTGCATCACATAGGTTTCTAAAGAAATATTTTTAACATTTCTTGAACCATGACTGACTTTCATCAGCACAACTCTGTTATTTATCAGGTCAAACTCTTCACAGCCAATAAAGCGTTTGTCACCATCACTGACCTGTTTGTAAACAGCTGTTACCTCGGCACCGGATTTGATGTGCTGTTCAACAACGTCCTGATAATTAATTTTACAAATCATATAACTAGGTGCAATAACAACATATTCCTGATTAGAATCCCTGATGTAGTCAGAATACTGATTTAAAAGATTTACATCAGTAAAGTACAGTTTGTTAGTTATATTTTTATCTGAATAAAGAATCTGCAAAGAACCACTCTTTGAGTTGATATTATAATGAGAACCTATCCCGATATGCTCAATTAAAGATCTTGGTTTATCTTTAATTAAAACTTTTATATGGTCAATTCCGGAATTGACCATGTTACTCAAAACAAAGTCAACAATACGATATCTGCCCAGAAAAGACAATGCCGGAATTGAACGGAAATTAGATAATCCTTCAACTCTTGCTCTTTCACTTTCGAAATTAACAATACCTAAAATATCTCTCATCTTAATTTACCTCCCTTGAAGTGAACAATTCTATTTTATCATCACTGCCAATAACTTCATTTTCAAGGATCAGCTGTTTTTCTCCAACAATGCAATTTTTAACTTTTGCTCCTTTTTTAATTACTGACTCCGGCATAATTACTGAATTAACAATTTCTGCTCCTTTTTCAACTACCACGTCTCTAAACAGGACGCTGTTTTCAATAGTGCCGTCAATAATACATCCCTGATTAATACTGCTTCCTTTTAAAATAGCGTTTTCTCCAATAAACTGAGGAGTAGTCGGAATATCTTCGGTGTATATTTTCCAGCTTTCATCATCCAGTTTCAGTGGGTCTCCCTGTGCCAGCAGGTCCATATGAGCCTGCCATAATGATTCAATAGTGCCAACATCTTTCCAATAACCATCAAACGGATAAGCAAAAAGACGTTTACCTTCATTTAATAAATTCGGAATGATATTTTTCCCAAAGTCATGAGCGCTGTCTGTCTGTGCATCTTCAATCAGTGCTTTCTTTAACACATCATAATTAAAAATATAAATACCCATACTGGCCAGATTGCTCTTTGGTTTCGGAGGTTTCTCTTCAAACTCATAAATACTATAATCTTTATTAGTATTCATAATACCAAAGCGACTTGCTTCTTCCAGGGTAACTTTCAGTCCTGCAATTGTTAAATCAGCTTTATTTTCTTTATGGAAATTTAACATGTGATCATAATCCATTTTATAAATATGGTCCCCTGATAAAATCAGGACATATTCAGGATTATACTGATCCATGAAATCAATATTCTGATAAATGGCATCAGCTGTACCCATATAAAGACTAAAGCCGGTCACTTTTTCACGAGGATTCAAAACAAATGTACCTCTATCTCTACCATCAAGCCCCCAATATGATGATTGAGAAACATACGAGTTCAAAACAATTGATTCATATTGAGTCAAAACTCCTACATAGCCAATTTTGGAGTTTGCGCAGTTACTCAACGGAAAGTCAATTATTCGATACTTTCCACCAAAATGCACTGCCGGTTTAGCCGCTTTTTCGGTAAGTTCCTTCAGACGGCTTCCTCTTCCACCTGCTAAAATCATCGCCAACATTTCTGTTTTCATAATAATGTCCTTTCTTAACTATTTTTATATTATTGTTTAATATGTATATATCCATTATAAACCACAATCAGTTATTTAACAAAGATATTTCGTATCAAAGAAACAAAGTATAACGAACCAGTAATTATTACTGTCTTCTTTTTTGTAAGAGCATACTTCACTGCCTGTAAATAATCAAAGCAGATTAGAACATCCTGACCTGAAGCTAAATCCAGAGCCTTCATTTTTCGTTCATTATCAAATTCTGTTACAATTACTTCGCCTTTACCGATGAGTTTTTCTAACATAAGCCGGTAATTTTTATCTGATAAAACAGAAAAGACAAAAAGATATTCCTCATTTTCATTCAGTGATGACAGCAAAGCCTCAATGCCGCTGACATTATGGGCTCCATCCAGGATAACTTTCGGATTATTGCTTACTGTTTCAAAACGACCCGGCCAGTCAGTTTGCAGACCACGGATAATTTCTTCTTCTTTTATTTTTAACAGACCTGCTTTTTGCAGCTGCTTTATTGTTTCAACAGCTAAAATAGCATTTCTGACCTGATAGCGGCCAGTTGCCGAAAGATGATAATTTATGCCGTCATATTTAAAACTGATACCCTCGTTAAAAGTCAGTTCAGAAACTTCCTTGGTATATATTAACTCAGCCTGCCTTTCTTTACATATTTTCTTAAAAACATCCAGCGCTTCTTTTTTCTTTTCACCGGTAACCACTATTGACTTTTTCTTAATAATACCTGCTTTTTCACGGGCAATTTTCTCTATTGTGTCTCCCAGAATCTGAGTATGCTCTAAATCAATGTTGGTTATAACTGCAGCTAAAGGATTTATTATATTGGTAGCATCAAGTCTTCCGCCTAAACCAACTTCATAAATTGCCAAATCAACCTTATTATCTAAGAAGTAATCAAGCGAAATTAACATGTCAATTTCAAACATTGTCAAATCAAGTTTCTGCCACAATCCGTAGTTTTCATTGACTTTTTTTAAAAAATACTCTTCAGCAATGTTTTCATCATTAATTCTTATTCTTTCTAAATGACTGACCAGATGTGGTGAAGTAAAACTTCCAACCTTGTAGCCGGCTGACTGTAAAATACTTCTTAAATAATTTGTGGTTGATCCCTTCCCGTTGGTGCCTGCCACATGAATACACTTCAGCTGATTCTGAGGATTATTAATCTGTTTTATATAAGCAGAAAAATCCGAGAACTGATGCTCACTTTTTTTTCGTTTTATTATCCAGCCGACAGCCTGCTGTACATTTTCAAACATGCTACATTTTCCAGTCTATCGGTTCAACACCATTTTTAATTAAAAAATCATTAGCCTTGGAAAAGTGCCTGCAGCCGAAAAAACCTCTATGCGCACTCAAAGGAGAAGGATGCACACTGGTTAATACCAGATGTCCGGGATTATCCAACAGTTTAATTTTCTCTTTGGCATTATTGCCCCATAACAGGAATACTATTGGCTGATTCTGTTTATTTAAATATGAAATCACATTATCAGTAAAAATCTCCCAGCCTTTTCCTCTATGGGAATTGGCTTTTGACTGTTCAACTGTCAGTATTGCGTTAAGCAGCATTACTCCCTGAGTTGCCCACTTGACTAAATAACCATTATCCGACATCTTAATATGCAGATCATCTTCGATTTCTTTATAGATATTTACCAGCGAAGGAGGCAAGGCCACATTTGGTTTGACCGCAAAAGCCAGACCGCAGGCCTGATTTTCCTGATGATAAGGATCCTGTCCCAATATCACTACTTTCACCTTGTCTAAATCCGTGAAATAGAACGAAGAAAAAACCTCTATTTTTGGAGGATAGATTGTTTTTTCATTATATTGCTGTTTTAAAAAAGCGGACAGTTTTTTAAAATAATCCTGACTGAACTGCTCATTTAAAAAATCGTCCCAACTTTTGTTTATCATTTTATAGCTCCTTTAAAATCACAACAGCGATGCTTTTTACTGTCAGCTCTTTTTCTGCTATAAAGTCCTGTTTCCCTTCATCATCAAGAATTACCCGTTTATTACCTTTAAAACGATGGACATAATCCTGCAAAGAAGGATTGATGATAAATGTCAGATCCTGATACTTGCCGATTATTATTCCTTCCTTTTCAGAATAAGTAACATTTGCCAGACCGAAACAGTACTCCTTTTTTATTTCAATCAGATCTCTGGTAAAATCAATAACATTCCGATAATCTTCTTTTTGCTCATGCCTTATTTTATTTATATTATCCGGAGCATTATAGCTGTTCTGGATTCCTTTTTTATTGCGGCAGAACTCCTGACCGGCATGCAGAAAACTGACTCCTTTGGCTAACAGTACACATGAAATCAGCAGTTTCTGTCTGTTAACCAGTTGTTTATGATTCTCATTGACACAACAAAGAGCAAGTTTATCAAAACAGGTCATATCATCATGACATTCAACATAATTTATCGATTGCGACGGCTTGTAAAATCTCTTGGCCTTCATTACTTCAATCGCTTTCTTTGCCATCCAGATATTTCCGCTGCCATATCCGGTAGCGCAGTGATCAAATGAATTGCCCTTAATAACATCTCTAAACTCGTCATTGAAAAACCCAATATTTTCTATCAGCCTGCTGTTGCTGTAATTGGCCAGTTTCAACTCTTTTTCGCCTGTTTCCATTATCCAGCCTTCACCATATAACATAATATCTTCTTTGATATTCTTCAGATTTTTTTCAATTTCCAGCATTGTATCAATATCAATAAAACTCATAAGATCAAACCTATAACCGTCAACATCAAACTGTTTAACAAAATATACCAATGTATCAACAATATATTTGCGGCACATTCTCAGTTTTGTATCCAGTTCAGCTCCACAAAATGAGCCTTCATAAAATTTATTGTCATCATCATATCGGAAATAGTAATAAGGAACAACCCTGTTAAAACTGCTTCTGGAAGCATAATAATGATGGTTGAAAACAACATCTAAAATCACTTTCATATTTTTGTGATGAATTGCATCGCATAAATTTTTAAATTCATCTATTACCAGAAGCGGATTGGTAGGATCAATACAATAACTGCCCTCTAAAGCCTGATATTGAATCGGATCATAACCCCAATTATAATAAACATCTCTATGATAATCGTTTACACTTCCGAAATCATTAACCGGTAAAAGTTGAATATGAGTTATTCCTAAAGAACTGATGTAATCTAAATGCGGTATTAGAGCATCAAATGTTCCTGCTTCACTATAGTCTCTGATACATAACTCATAAATGATGGGGTCTGCTGTTTTTTCAAGTCCAACCGGGTCGGCTTTAACCAGATTGGCTACCACTGACTGTTTGCTGTTGGCAGTACTTGCTTTGCCATATGGATCAATAGTGCAGTAGGTATTTCCGTTTACTGAAACAATATAGTTATAAAAACTGCCAGTTAAATCACCATCAAAAGCCAGAGAAAAAACTCCATTGACATCATTTCTGTTCATTTTAAAATATTTATCATTAATACTTAAAATCACACTGCCTGCTGTTGGAGCCCATAATTTAAATGTTGTTATCCCGTTTGCCACTACTGAGCCTAAATCATCGTCATCATAATAGTATTGCTGATTAAATTTTTCTGTTTTGACAATATATCGATAGACCAGCGGCGTAGTATAACCATTTATTCCCATTACCTCATAATCCTGAGCAATGACAATATCAGCATCAAAAGAATACTTATATTCATAATAAGTATTCTTTCTTGCTTTACTGATAAATTTTAACGGAATAATCAATTCATCTTTTATCAGATCAAATCTATTACATTCACCACCAAAGAAACTGATATCCATTTCAATAGTTATCAGTTTATAATCATCCAGATATGCTCTGATGAAATAATCGTTCATCTAAAATTTAATCTCCTCTAAATGCCAGATTTCATCATTATAGTCTCTAATTGTTCTGTCAGATGAGAAATATGCACTGCTGGCAATATTTTTCAAACACATTGTAGCAAATGCCTTTCTATCCTGATACAACTCATTAATTTTTCTTTGAGTTTCAATATAGGCATTAAAATCGGCTAACAGGAAAAACTCATCATTTCTATACATAATTTCATCAAAGATACCCTTGAATTCCTCAATGTTTGTTGACCATGTACCATCTACCAGCGAATCCATTACTTTTTTGATATCCGGATTATTATGATAGTAATCAAAAGCATTATAGCCGGTATTTCTTAACACTCTTAAATCTTCGACCGTATTACCGAAGATGAAGATGTTTTCAGCACCAACATTTTCTCTGATTTCCACATTGGCACCATCCAGTGTTCCAATAGTAATTGCACCATTCATCATCAATTTCATATTACCGGTTCCACTTGCTTCCTTGCCTGCTGTAGAAATCTGTTCACTTACATCAGCAGCATTTAACAGAATTTCTGCAATTGATACACTATAGTTTGGAATAAATACCACATTGATATATTTGTTAACTTCCGGATCATTATTGATGATTCTCTGTAAAGTATTAATCAACTGAATAACCTTCTTGGCAAACACGTAACTTGGTGCTGCCTTGGCACTGAATAAGAAAGTCGTCGGATACATTTTAAAATCAGGATCACTCTTTATTTTCTGATACAGGTAAATGATATTCATACAATTCATCATCTGACGTTTATAAGCGTGCAGACGTTTTGCCTGAACATCGAAAATACTATGCGGACTGATTTCCAATCCCATAGTCTTTTTAATATAGTCAACTAAAATCTGTTTTCTTTCTAATTTTACTTCATTAAACCTGTCGATAACATTCCGGTCTTCAACATAATTATGTAAATCTGATAATTTTGTCAGATCAGATAAAAACCCATCACCAATAGTTTCCCTCAGCAAATTGGTTAACTGAGGATTTGAATAATACAGCCATCTTCTGGGAGTTACACCATTAGTCTTATTATTGAATTTTTCAGGATATAGACGATAAAAATCCTTCATTACATCATCTTTTAAAATCTGTGAATGGATTTTCGCTACTCCATTGATTGAAAAGGCTGTAGCATTGGCCATATTTGACATATGAACCATACCGTTACTAATAATTGCTACTCTGTTAACCAGATTAAAATCATATGTTTTAGAATAAACTTCTGCTCTGAAACGATTATCAATTTCCTGAATCAGGATGTAGATTCTTGGAAGCAATTTACTAATCATTGTAACCGGCCATTTTTCTAAAGCTTCCTGCATAATTGTATGATTTGTATAAGCAACTGTTTTAGTAACAATACTCCAGGCCTGGTCCCATTTATAATGGAACTTATCTAACATGATTCTCATCAGTTCAGGAATTATTAAAATAGGATGCGTATCATTTAATTGAATAACCACTTTTTCATGCAGGTTATCTAAAGTCTGATAATTTTCATAATGGCCTTTAATAATTGTCTGCAAACCCGCTGAAACAAAGAAATATTCCTGTTTGATTCTCAGCATTCTTCCTTCTTCAGTTGAATCATCAGGATAAACATTCTGACAGATTTTGTTAACATCCTGAATATATTGAATAAAGTCCTGTCCGGCAGGAGCTTTATCACTGGCTTCCGGTTTCCATAATCTTAATGTATTGACACACTGGTTGTTGGCACCAATAATTGCCATGTCATAAGGTACAGCTCTGACGATTTCAGCATCGACGTGCTTGACATCCATAATCCCATATTCATTCCAGAAAGTCTCAACATGACCATAAAAATTAACTTCTACTGCACTATCTGCCTTTCTTACTTCCCAGGGGTTGCCATATTTTAACCAGATATCAGGGACTTCAACCTGTTTGTCATCTTCAATTTTCTGTTTGAAAAGACCATACTCATATCTGATAGTATTGCCATGACCAGGTAAATTCAAAGTCGCAATTGAATCTAAAAAACAGGCTGCAAGTCTTCCCAAGCCGCCATTTCCCAGGCCGGCATCGGTTTCAAGCTCTTCAATTTCATTGATGTCAAAACCTAATTCAGCCAGACCTTCCTTTACAATGTCGTAAATACCCAGATTCATCAAATTGCTTGTCAAAAGCCGGCCGATTAAAAACTCCATTGAGAAATAGAAAAGCTGTTTCTGCTGATTTTCATTGACCGCTTCTTTTGCTTCTTTCCAGTTTCTGGAAGCATAGTTTTTTACCATCTCTCCCAGCACCAGATATCTCTCAGATGGTCTGGTGTAATCAACAGCATGCCCGTACTTTTCAATTATCATCTGACAGTATTGAGTCTTGAACTCTTCTTTATTGCTAAACATAATTCCCCTCCATTATCGTAATTTCGCTTCAAATATAATCGCCGCATAAGGCGCTACCCGAATGTTCAATTTATATTTCATATTATGCAGATTTCCTTTTCTTGCCTGAATTTTTTTGAAATTACACATATTACATCCACCATAAATATCTTTTTCTGAATTCATTATTTCAGTGTAATAACCATAAACAGGCACTCCTATTTCAAAATCTTCATAACTGACAGGCGCCATATTTAATACTACTACATAACAATTTTCATCATCAAATCTGACATAACTGTAAATCCTCTGTTTATTATTATCAGCATCAATCCATTTAAACCCTTTATAGTCATAATCATATTTGTAAAAAGCCGGATGAGACTTGTAAATCAGATTTAAATCACGGCATAATCTTTTAAAACTGTCGTGAATTGGATATTGCAGAATAAACCAGTCTAACTCTTTTGCTTCATCAAACTCTCTGAATGAAGCTATTTCATTGCCCATAAAGTTCAATTTTTTACCAGGATGGGTATACATATAAACCATCAGATTTCTGCATTGTCTGAATTTATCCTCATAACTTCCCCACATCTTGTCAACTATTGTTTTTTTAGAGTGCACAACCTCATCATGAGAAAACGGGCAGATAAATCTTTCTGAATAGAAATAAGCCATAGAGAAATTGATTAAATTATGATGATATTTCCGATATTCCGGATTCATCTCATAATATTTTAAGGTATCATTCATCCAGCCTAAATCCCATTTATAGTCAAATCCTAAACCTTCAACCTCGTTGCCGGTTACTTTCGGATAATCGCTACTGTCCTCAGCTATTGTTATGACACTTGGATAGTTCTGATGAATGTGATAATTGAACCGCTTAATAAAGCTGATTGCTTCTTTATTTTCACCTAGATGTTTATTGCCATGATAATAAATCAGATTGCTTACAGCATCGACTCTGACGCCATCAATATGATATTTATCCAGCCACAGGCAGACACTGCTCAACAGAAAACTTTTGACAATATTTTTCGAAAAATCAAAATAATATGTTCCCCACTGACTCTCGTTGCGTTTTTTATCACTTGATTCATATAAAGGGGTTCCATCAAATTTTGCCAGCCCAAAAGAATCTTTTAGAAAATGAACCAGTACCACATCCATAATCACACCAATACCAGCCTGATGGCAGGCATCGATAAACATCATCAGCTGATATGGAGAACCGTATCGGGAAGTAACTGAATGGTAACCATACTGCTGATATCCCCATGACTCATCCAATGAATGTTCATTAAGTGGCAGCAGTTCAATATGGGTATATCCCATATCAGTAACATAGGGAATTACTTCATTAATCATTTCATAATAGGTAAGCCATCGGCCTTCATAACCGAGTTTAAATCCGCCAAGATGGATTTCATAAATATTCATCGGCTTATCAAAACACTTATCTCTTGTAGCCATCCAGTGCTGGTCATTCCAGGGATAATCTAAAGAAACTACCTTATTACAGACCCCAGGTCTCAATTCATTATAAAAACCATATGGGTCAGCCTTTTCAAACAGGTTTCCTTTCTGATCTTCAATGACATATTTATATCTGGCATATTCACCAACGTTTTCAAGAAAGATTTCCCAAAAACCCAAGTCAGATTTAAACAGAAATGTTTCATTGGCATTCCAATAATTGAAATCACCAACTATTCTTACACTTTTGGCATTTGGAGCATACAATCTGAAGATTGTTCCATTTTCATGTAGATGAGCACCAAAAATTTCATAACTTTGCATACCGTATCCGTCATAAAAACTTTTAAGTTTATTTAAATCCATAAACAACCCTCCATTATGAATTGTACTACATTTCCAAAAAAAGTTATAGGACTTTTTAATTCTATAACCTTTTTTCTATTCAACCGACTTTAAAGACTCGACCATTTTAATTTTTCTTAAAGGCTTTCTTGCAAATAACAGCACAATAAAAGTAAAGATGAATGTTATTGTGTAAGCCATGATATAACTCAATAGTTTAATTTGGGTCGGGAACATAATCATATCTATCTCTATTATCGACATGACTAATTTCAGCTCAACACCCCCCAAAGGAAGGCCACATAAACCTCCAATAGCTGATAACAAAAATATTTCTTTAAACAGGTAACTGTTAATTTCATAATCCCTCAATCCGATTACCTTTAAAGTCGCTATTTCTCTGGTTCTTTCTGAAATATTCACCTGAATCAAATTCAACAGAACCACAAACGCTAAGGCGCCGGAAGTTACAATAACTGCTCCGATGATAATATCTAAAGCTTCAATAGTCGTGTTAAACTGATCAATGAATGTCGTAAAATCTGTTACGGAAGCAACATTTTTAACACCCTGTAAACTCTGCTGGACACTCTTGTGACCTCTTGAATTGGTAATCGCTATTTTATTGTAGTGAACTACTTCATCAAACAACTGCTGATACAGATTGTCTGAAATATACAGATAATGCTGAAAATACATTGTACAGATATCAGTAATCTGAACTTCTGCCTTAATTCCATTAATGGATTCCAGCACAATAAAGTCTCCCGCTTTTAATCCATTTGTTTTCGCAAACTTGGCAGAAATAATTACACCCTTATTATTCATTTTTAATTTTTCCTGCGTTTTTTCGCTGTATAGATTGTAAATATTGCTGCTTTCTCTGGCATCTAAAACCTCCACAATAATTGTTGCATCATTATGTGAATTATATATTTTCCCATTATATGACATCATCGGAACAATAAATTCATTATTTAAATCACTTTCAAGTATTGATATAATTTCTTCAATATTATGGTCATTTTCTAGATTGACGATTGTGTTGTGAGTCCAGAATTCTTTGTATTGAATATTCACTATATTACTGATAGAATCCTTGATGCCAAAACCAAGAACCAGCAGACTGGTGCATCCGGCTACTCCTATTACTGTCATAAAAAATCTTGTCTTATACCTGAATATATTTCTGACTGTAATTTTACTGGTGAATGACAGCCTTTTCCATATAAATCTAATCTTTTCCAGGAAAACCTGCTTTGCTTTTCCAGGAGCTTTCGGTCTCATCAGTTGAGCTGGAGCTTCTTTTAAACTCTCTCTGACAACGCCTCCGGCTACCGCCATCATCAGTCCGCTGAAACTTACAAAACAAAGCAAAACATTCTTTAGCGGATAAGACATTAAAAATTCTGGAAAATCATACATTAAACGCCAGGTATTATAAATGATTGACGTAAAAAGCAACTGACCCATCAGAATGCCAAAAGCAGAACCGATAAATGTCGCTGAAAAAGCATATACTAAATATTTCCCGATGATTTGATTTTTACTGAACCCCAAAGCTCTAAAGATTCCTATCTGACCTCTCTGTTCGTCAATTAAACGTTTCATCGTAGTCATACATATGAGTGCAGCAACCAGATAAAACAGAAATGGTAAAATAGAACCTATTGCCTGCATCTGGGAAACTGTATTTTTAAACATTATGCTTGTGTAATGATAATCTCTATTTAAAATCATCCAGTTGGCATCAGGAAGTTCCTTCAGCTGTTGTCGGGCCAGTTTTAGTTCATTTTCAGCTTTTTCTATTTCCGTATTAAACTCTATCATTCCTTCCCGATACTGTTCTAAACCTTCCAGATATGTTTTTTTGTTAGCATCAAGCTCTCTTTGAGCAGCATCAAGTTGTTTTTTTCCATCTTCAAGCTGTTTCTTCCCCTGTTGAATCTCGGCTTTGGCTGCTTCCAAATCTTTCTTTCCTTCAACAAGTTGAGTCATTTGAATATAAGTTGTTTCAATTGAACCGCCGGCCATGGCATCTATTTCATCCATAGCCAGCTGGGTCGGATTGCTGCTTCCTTCAGGATCGTTTTCAATATTTTCTATTATTTTTTCATTAATATCCAATATTTGCTGACAGGTCTGAATTGTAATATCGCATGTGGCAATCCTTGTCTGCAAATTATTTTTTTGTGAATTCAAATTGGCAATTTCCTCAGGGTCTGTTTCAGTAGCCAATCTTTCATTTACTGTATTCAGTTGTGTCTGGTACTCCTGTTTTAAAACCGTGTTTTCATTAATTATTAAATTCAGATTATTATTTTGTTCAATTATCTGGTCATATAAATTATCACCGGTTTCATTTTCAATTGAACCTATTCTTTCCAGAGCTTTATATGTCTGATATAAAGTTGTCGTCTGGCTGTATATTTCATCGATACTTTTATTCTGACTGGTTTCTATTTCACTAATTGCTTCATTTACCTGTTTAAGATTACTGTCGACAAGTTTTTCATTTTCCAGCAGTTTTCTCTCTGAAGCTTTTAAAGAAAGACTGTTGTTATCTATTTCCATTTGAGCAACAATAAGCATCAGATTAGCCTCATCCAATTTAGATTTAGCGTCCTCAAGCTCCTTTTCGCCTTCAGCCTTTCTCTTTTGAAACAGCTCTTCTCCTTCAATCAGTTCTTTTTCAATTTCTACCAGCAATTGCTCTTTTAAAAAATCCTGCTGTTCGATTGTGGAAATCTCCAGTTCTTCGATTTTTTCATTTACGTAATCAAAATATTCTTTTGAAGTTGTCTGATACTCTTCAGCACCTTCGACTGATAAATAAACTGTTGTATAATAATCGCTGATAAAATTATTATTTGAAATGTAGAAAATATTATCTAAATCCAGGTTTTTTAATAATGATGTCGACAGAAACAGTGACATATATTCACTGCTTTTAACTTTGCCGACTACTGTAAATTCAGTATTCTTTATTACTTCAGAAACATCTGAATCCTCTAAATATATCGTTATTTTATCACCAATATCAAAAACATCGAATTCTCCAACGATATACACAGTTTCATGCTCGTTTATCGGTAATCGGCCTTCTATAAGTTCAATTTTATTGACATCGCTTTCCAGTTCTCTTAATCTGACTACTCTTTGTCCTTCATTTTCAACATCGATAAACACATCCTGCATTTTTGAAGCAAAGACTCCGTCAATAAAATCAATTTCCTTAATCATATCAATATCTTCATCACAAAAGCCATATGAAGAAAATAATTGAACATCGTGTAAATTTGAGTCAATGTTATACTTATCAACACTGTTGCGCATCAGTGTTGAAGTTGAAAAAAGACCCATCATAAAGCCAGCTCCGATAATAACTATACTCACCAGTGATAAAAATCTGTTTAAACTATTTTTTATCAGTCTAAATGTATCTTTTTTAAACATTAGTATTCAATATCCTCTACATCCTTTGGATTTTCGTTGTTCTCTATGCTGCTGATTGTTCCACTTTTTACTCTGATAACTTTATCCGCCATGTCAGCCAGGGCAGCATTATGAGTAATCATAACTACTGTCATACCGTGATTATGACACATATCCTGTAACACTTTTAAAACCTGCTTACCCGTTACATAATCTAACGCTCCTGTCGGTTCATCACAAAGTAAAAGTTTAGGGTTTTTGGCCACAGCTCTGGCAATGGCAACACGCTGCTGTTCCCCGCCAGAGAGTTGTGAAGGGAAATTATTTATCCTGTCCTGTAAACCTACTATTTTTAAAACTTCTTTTGAACTCATCGGATCTTCAGCAATCTGAGTTGCCAATTCAACATTTTCTATAGCTGTCAAATTTTGAACCAGATTGTAAAACTGGAAAACAAAACCAATATCATAGCGACGATATTCACACAATTGCTTGTCATCAGCACCCGAAATATCTTTTCCATCAACAATAATTGTTCCTTTTGTCGCACTGTCCATTCCACCCAGAATATTTAAAATTGTTGTTTTTCCAGCTCCTGAAGCACCTAAAACACAGACAAACTCCCCTTTTTCAATTTCAAAAGAAATATCATCAAGGGCTTTAATCTCCACTTCCCCCATTTTGTATATTTTTGAAACATTTTTAAATTCTATAAAACTCATTTCAGCCACCTAAACTCTTTCTAATATCAAACTGAATCATTGAAAGACAGCTTTCCAGGTATAATACAGTTATTTTTTTTAATCTGTCTGCATCCAGCTCACTGATAGCAAAAATTTCTTTCAACCCGCTAAACAGCCCTACCGCATAACTTTGAGCGAGAGTTGATGCTTCCTGGTCATAGCCCCGGATATCATTTCTATCTGTCAGAAAATACTTGATTAAATTGGCACACCATTTAGTTATTCCATCATTAACTTCTGAATGCATCAGTAAAATATTAAATTCAGCCTTATACTGATGAAAAATATCAACCATCTCCTCAACAAATACTTTGATTTTCTCTTTCAGATTAAATAAATTTTCATCATTCAGATAAAAATCTTCAGAATAAAAAGTAAGCTTGCCGTCAGTTACTTTTTTAAGCAGCCTGTCTAATAACAGCATTGCAGGAGAAACAATCTGAATAATCAGTTCTTCCTTGCCGGAAAAATAACGATACAGGTTACCAACTGTCATTTTGCTTTTTCTGGCAATTGCTCTCATGCTGGCATCTTTATATCCTTTGTCAAGAAACTCTTCTTTAGCAGACGTTATTATCTTATCTCTTACTTCCTCTTTCAGTACCTGTGCCATAATAATAAACTCCCGTTTATTATTATACACTCTTTTTTATCATAGTAAACACCTGTTCATTATTAATTTACAAATATTTTACCAGTGTTTTTACCAGTGTGTATTTACAATAAAATATTGTTGATGTACTCTTTATTTAAGCTTATGAAATAGGAGACTTTTAAGTATGAAGTTTATACACAAAATCCTGCTTATGGCAATCATTTTGATTGTTCTACTAAGTGGCTGTTTCAATAACAGAGAAAACAAAGGATTCAATCAGCAGAATATATCATCAGAAAAAGAAGTGATTGATTTCATCAATAATTTTTCCGGCAATCATCCTGACTATGACTTTCTGGATTATATTGTTGCAGCAGAAGATAACTCGCCAATTAAGGCAGTTATCGTCGCCTCTAACAGAGAAAAAAGTTCTTCTTTCACTTTATTCTTTCTCTTTGACCATGACGACTGGGGTGAGGTTTCTTTCGGAGAAGACAATGCTGCTTATTATCGTAAAAAGGATGGTCTGCGTCTTGAAAAAAACATTGTCACTTTTTCATTTGATTACGAATCTTCCTCTGGAGAATATGAAATTCATGACTTTGAAATTACTGTAAGCAGAATTAACGATTCTGAACCTTTAGGTATCAACTATACAAGCAACGAAACAATCCGTCAAAACACAGGGCAATAGCATTTTAGCTGTTGTCATTTTTTAAAAATTAAATTGAGACTTTATAAATCTATACTAAAGTCTTTTTATTAAAGGCTTTATACCAGTTTTCAGTGAAAGTTTTTACTGACTCCTCAGTCATATTATTCAAATACATCAGGTCAGCTGTCTCAACCGGTAAAGTGACTGAGGCAATACCATTTCTGATTAACTGTTTTACCTGTTCAGGATTTTTTAGGGAAGCAGCAATAATTTCAGTATCCAATCCATTGGCATCAATCATTTCCTGCAAAATTATCGTTTCTTCAACACCATCGGTATAATTACACATTTTATTAACATACGGAGCCAAGTATTCTGCTCCGTTTAATGCTGCCATAAATCCCTGGCTGGCATTAAAAATAGCCGTAGCCAGTACCTTGATTTTTTCCTGATGTAAGATTTTTATTGCTTTTAAACCATCTGAAGTAACTGGCACTTTCACCACCATATTTTTTCTTAAAGAGGCAATGTATCTTCCTTCTTCAACCATTGATCTGTAATCTGTTGAAATTACTTGAATAAACAGCATCTGACTTTCATCCAGTACCTGGTCAATTTCTTCAACCACTTCATTAAATGGTTTATTTTCTCGGGTAATAATTGTTGGATTTGTTGTAACTCCCCAGACATTTAAAATTTCACATAATCTTTTAATCTCTTTTGCATCAGCTGTATCAATAATCAGTTTCATCTTTACACCTCCTTTTTTTCTTCCGGTATTTTATCACTTAAGTATTTTTCAATTTTCTTAACCATATTTTCCGGCATTTCTCTAGGGACCGGAAAAACATAACTGTTTATCATTCTTTCAGCAAATACTCTGACAAATTCAGCTGTACGATACATGTTTTTTGAATCCATAAAAAACAGCTGGTCATAGCGGTCATGAATATAAGCCTGACCACTGCCACCAAATCTGCCAAAAGAGACCGTCGGAATATTCTTTCCGGCAAAAGGCATATTGTCTGAGGAATAGATATCCTGTTTCACCTTTATTTCAAATCCTTTTTCTTTAGACAGATATTCGATGTAATGAACCAGACTTTCCGGTCCGGTAACAATTGCTACATCACTTCCCAAAACCGGCCCGGCAACATCTATGTTTATGTTTAATACAATATCTTTGAGAAGATTTTCATTATTCTTAACGTGGAATATCGAGCCCAGTAATCCTCTTTCCTCTGAACCGCACCAGATAAACCTGACTGTTCTTTGCGGCCTGTTTTTTAAAAAATAGTGATAAAGTTCCATCAGAATTACACTTCCGGCCCCATTGTCATATACTCCTGAAGAGTATTGAACCGAATCATAATGAGCAGTAAATACAACTGCTTCTTCAGAATTTTTCTTCCCTCTAATCTCCGAAATAACATTTTGAGACTTTATTTTATAAGTATCCTGCTGAACATTAATGGTAACCCATTCAGGATTTTCCAAGACCAGTTCCATCGCTTCGTGAACTTTCATATGTACTCCAGGTAAATTCCCTTTTGCCCTTTGACCGGGTCTCAATTCCCGGCTTTCTAAATCAGCATTTTCCTCAGCTTCTTTTAACTCGCCTGAAAAAGTGATAAAACCTGCCGCCTGGCCTTCGATAAGTTTTTCATAAGTCTTCATATTTATATAACCGTTTACCAACACTATTTTTCCTTTACAGTTTTTAATTCCCACAGCATTGACTGTTGAAAGATAATAAAATGGCGCTGTTAAACCATTTTCATCCGTGTTGGCACACTGGTGATAGGCTGTAACATTGTACTCTCTGGTATCTGTTTTCAGATTTGCCACTTTTACATCCTGCCAATCAACCTCAAACTCTTCAATAATAGCTTCATTGCCAGTTTTTTCGATAGTTTCCTTTAATATCAAAGCAGCCTTCTTTTCCTCTTTTGAACCACCTGTTCTACTGAAACCAATCCTTTCCAATAACTGCCACTGTCTTTTTTCATTAATCATAATTATTTACCTGATACCGCAATTTCTTTAATTAGAATTGAAGGAACTTCATAACCGTTGAACTGTAATTCAGCATCACTTCCAACAGCTATTACATCATTAAAAACATCAAAAATGTTTCCGGCAACGGTAATCAGTGATACTGGCTGTCCTTTTTTACCGTCTTCAATCATAAATCCGCTGGCAATTAAAGAAAAGTTTCCTGATTCCGGATGTATGCCGGCATGAACACCACTCATATCATCAATATAAATTCCCTTTTCTGCTTTTTTAAAAAGCTGTTGTTTATCTGATTTCCCCGGTTTCATTGTCACATTGACCAGCCTGATATCCATCTTTCCACCCGCTTTGTAACCATTTCCGGTTGATTCAACATTATCCTTATGGGCTGTCTGAAGATTATAAATATAAGTCTGTAAAACTCCATTTTTAATCAGCAGCTTATTATAAGTTGCCACACCCTCATCATCAAAATATCTGAAAAAAGGATTTTTCTTTAATGGTAATTCCATTACTGTAACCTTGCCTGAACAGATTTTCTGTTCTAATCTGTCAGCGAGCAGAGATGATTTTTTCTGAACCTGTTCAGCTGAAATATTTGATAAAAGCGCTTCTAACAATGATGCTGTTGCACTTGGTGAAAGTACACATTTATACTTTCCGGTAGCACATGGTGCTGAACCAAATTGAGAAATGGTCTTTTCCACAACTTCTTCAACATATTTTTCTTTATCTAAATTATCTAAACCAGTAATAAAACGGTAAGAAAAACCGGATTTTGTTTCTTTTGTTTCATCATTAGCTGTTGCTGAACTGTATACTAAAGCATAATTTGTTTTCGCAGTCAATTTTAAACCATATGAATTTAGAATTGTGTAATCTTCAGCTGTTTCCATGTAATGGGTTACAACATTTTCGATTAAATCACTGGAATTTTTTATCGCTGCATCCAACGACTTTATTATCTGCAGTTTATCTTGAGCTGAAGCATCTGCCAGTTTTTTATTGAAAACATTTTTCTTTTTATAAGATTTCGAACCTTCATAAATAAAAGGTTCGTCTTCACTGTCTAATAACAGGGCATTTTCTTTAATCCGGGAAATAATATAATCTGCTGTATTCTTATCAGACTTCTCACTTTCAGCGGTACCCATTTTCCCATTATATATTCCTCTGGCAGATATTTTAAATGAATCACTTATTTTATATGAGTCAATTTCGTTGTTAAAAAAGGAAAAAGAAAAATTGCCGGATTTTCTGATTGTCAGTTCCAGTGCTTCGATATTTTCTTCTGTTGCTTTTATAAAGAACTTTTCATATTTTTTAGTCATCATTTGTTCCTCCTGCTGTTCCTCCTACTGTGATTTCGCTGACTCTGATTGTCGGCTGACCAACATCTGCCGGAATCATTCCGGAGATAGAACCACACATTCCCTGTGCCCTTTTTAAATCGTTTCCAACCATATCAATATTTAACAAAATATCTTTCCCTGATCCGATTAAAGTAGCTCCTTTAACCGGATAAGTAATTTTCCCATCCTGAATCAGATAACCTTCATTGACCGCAAAGTTAAATTCTCCAGTTGCCGGATTGACACTTCCGCCACCCATACTTTTAGCATACAAGCCATATTTTGTACTGGCGATAATTTCTTCCGGTTCAGATTTTCCAGGCAGGATAAAAGTATTGCTCATTCTACTGGTCGGTTCATATTTATATGACTGTCTTCTGGCAGATCCATTTCCTTTTTCATTCATTCTTCGACCACTGAAATTATCTATTAAATATGCATTTAAAATGCCGTTTTTAATTAAAAGGTTTCTTTGAGTTTTATTTCCTTCGTCATCAATATTGCCAGAACCCCAGGCTCCTTCAATTGTTCCGTCATCCACAGCACTGACAATACTTGAAGCAATCTTTTCTCCTTTTTTATTCGAAAAAACAGATAAACCCTTAGCTACGGAAGTAGCTTCCAGGGAATGACCACAGGCTTCATGGAAAATAACTCCGCCAAAACCATTTCCAATAACAACCGGCATTTTCCCTGATGGGCAGTCTTTGGCTGATAACATCTTAACTGCTGAAGCTGACACTTCTTCAGCTTCTTTATTCAAATCAATTTCCTCTAAAAAGAACTCCATACCTCTTTGAGCCCCGGGAGCCCGATAAAACGTTTCAATTTTCCCATCTTTTGAAGCTACCGCTACCAGCGCTACCCGCGCTGTAGTCCTAGTATCAGAAAACTGTTTTCCGTCAGTATTGAAAATTGTTATTTTTTTATTGTTATAAACAAATGAAGCCGTGGTTCTGACAATCGATTCATCATAATTTTTCATCACTTCAGAAGCTTCCTTTAACATTTTCACAATCTTTTCTCTTGGATAACTTTCATAAGGGATCTTTGGCAGATGTTTTTTCCCGCTTCTTACTTTTTTAATTTCTCTTACTTCCACTTTTCTTTCTTCAGAAAATGAAGCTGACAACTCTCTGGCGAGTTTCTTCAATCCCCTGTTAGTAAGATTATTTGTATAACCATATACACTCTGTAAATCTTTTAACAGTCTGATACCCGCTCCATAAGTTAATGAATCATTACATGAATCAACCTTACCATTATCAGCACTTATACTCGCTGATTTTTCCTCTTCTAAATATATCTCAGCAAAATCCGCGCCTGTTCCGGTTGCGATGTTTAGGACATCTATTGCTAATTTCTTTGAAATCACACCAATCACACTCCTTGCTTCACTATTATACTCAAACAAAAAAAGAATGTCATAAAAATCGGGCTTCTGACAGCCCGATTTCTTTATTTTGTTATTTCTTCGATTGATTTGAAGTATTTTTCCTTTTTATTTTCAACGTCTTTCTGGTTTTCGCCCTTTATACAATAGTAGAATTTACACTTCGGTTCAGTTCCTGAAGGTCGTATCGCAATCCAGGAACCATCTTCCATAAAGTACTTTAAAACATCACTTCTGTCAAAACCGACAATATCAGTTTCTATGTCGTTTTCTATGCATTTGGCTGTTCTGAAGTCCTGATATTTAACAACTCTGTAACCTCCAAGTTCTGCCGGCACATCAGCTCTTAAATCTGCCAGAAGTTTCTGAAGTTTCTGAGCTCCATCAGCACCAGTCAAAGTAATTGACTGAATAGTTTCCAGATAAGTTCCATATTTTTCATATAACTGCTTTAAAACATCAAGCAGGGTCAAGCCTTTTTTCTTGTAGTAGTTTGCACATTCGGCAAGCATCAGACAAGACTGGTTGGCATCCTTATCTCTGACAAACTCTTTAACCAGATAGCCGTAACTCTCTTCATAACCAAATACAAAGTTCTTTTCTTTACTGATTCTGTAACCTTCAATTTTATCTCCGATGAATTTAAAACCTGTTAATGTTTTCTCAGTTTCTACCCCATATTCTTTAGCGACAATTTCACCTAAATCTGAAGTAACAACAGTATTAAACATTACCGGATTATCAGGCATTATTCCCTTTTTTTGCATTTGAGAGAAAATATACTCAATCAGCACTGAACCTGTCTGATTTCCAGTCATTAAAGTGTAATCTTTTCCATCTTTTACAGCCACACCCAATCTGTCTCCGTCAGGGTCGGTTGCCAGAACAATGTCAGCATCGGTTTTTCTGGCATACTCAAGAGCCAGAATATAAGCATCCGGATCTTCGGGATTAGGAACCAGCGTATTTGAGAAAGCAGGATCAAAACTGCATTGCTCTTCAACATATATTACATCATATCCGACAGCATCAAATAACGCTTTAACCGGTTTCAGACTTGTACCATGTTGGGGAGTATAAACAATTTTAAAATCCTCTTTAGAAAGTTTCGGATTCAACTGTATCTTCAATACTTCATTTAAATATGCTTCATCAACTTCCCTGCCTACATAATTAATCAGTTTTTCCTGCTGGTCAGTAAGTTCCGGTGCTTCTATAAAATCATTTCCTAATTTACCGATTTCTTCAATTACCCCTTCAATCAGTTCCGGAATTAATTGACAGCCATTTTTATCATATACCTTATATCCGTTATATTCTTTTGGATTGTGTGAGGCTGTAATCATAACCCCACCATCACACTTCAGATGTCTGACAGTAAAGCTCAATTGCGGTGTCGTTCTCAAGGTCTTATAAACATAGGATTTTATTCCTGCTGAAGCAAAAATTCTGGCTGCTTCCATGGCAAATTCAGTAGATTTATATCTGTTGTCATAGGCAATCGCAACTGAAACTTCACCATCTTTTCTATTTAAATAATTACTGAAACCAACCGTTGCTTTTCTAACTGTATATACATTCAATCTGTTTGTTCCGGCACCCAGAATGTTGCGCATTCCAGCGGTACCAAACTCAACATCTTTGTAAAAAGCATCCTTTTTCTGAGTTTCATTCATGTTTTCCAGTTCATGTTTTAAATCCTCATCCATAAAAGGATGGTTCAACCATTTTAAATATTTCTTTTCTATACTCATATTCATATTCTCCTGATTTAAAAAAGAGGGAAGCCCTATCCTTCCCTTTGATTTTTCTTAATTATCCGATAATCTTTTCAGCCCTTAATGTTTCAAGGATAGTATTCATAGCTTCTTCTTCGCCTTCCCCATCACAGGCAATTACGATTTCAGACTGAGTAGGGACACCTAGAGACATGACACCCATAATCGATTTCATATCAACTGAACGTCCATTGTACGAAATTGTAACTTTACATTTACTTTTACTGGCTGCATTTACCGTAACTGTTGCCGGACGGGCATGTAGTCCTACCGGATCGATAACTAATACTTTAACTTCTGTCATATTATTAAAAACCTCCTTTTTATAATGTTTTTATATAATCTACATTGATTCTATTATATTCTGAAAGGGTTTTCAAGAACAAAATAAAAAGATATTTGTTTATCAGCGAAATAATTTCTGTTTTTTCTTTTCCTTTACATAAAAAGAAGTGAACAGTAGTGAAAACAAAGAAAAGCTTCCTATTACAAACAGAGCAACATTTACATTGAATATATCTTCAAATACTCCCGTTACCAGTGGCGCTATTAATGCACTTACTGAAGAATATAATGCCAGGCCGACCTGCTGACCGCTGCTTTTTAAACTGTTTGGAGATTCAATATCGATCAGTTGTTTTGAAACTACCTGCATAATTGGAAAACAGGTAAACTGCAACAGGGAAATAATCAGAACCTGTCCTACAGTAACTGAAAGACCATACAGAAAAAATCTGATTCCATAAGATACAATTGATATCACCAGCAGCACAACAGCTCCAAACTTTTTTACTGCCCTGCTACCACAAAAGAATAACGGCAGTTCAATAATTCCTGTTATCATCCAGTAATAACTTACCTCATAATTTGTTGCCTTTAAAGAATCCAGCTTACTTACAATCATATAGTCTAAAGCAGTCTGCATCATATAAATACCAAACATCACCAGAAGCATATAAACATAGCCTTTATTTTCAAAAAGTTTTCCAACTGATTTTAATTCTATTTTTTCCTGACTTTCTTTAATAACATCATCCATCTTCAAATTGATAATCGTTAAAACTGTAAGTAATAAAGTAAAAAACACGCCAATAAATTTATAGTTTAATTTTTCAATTATAAGCGCAACCAGCCAGGAACCAATTACCCAGCCAATTGATCCAAATGCTCTGATTGAACCGAAATTAGTCTTATAATATTCACCGGTTTCTAAAACCCAGGAATCTAAAAGCCCCATACTGACTCTAAGCATAACCGTATTTAAAGCGACAAGTATAAGATGAAAATAGAAATTATATCTGTTATAAGAATATAAAAGTAACACAAATATTGAATAAATAATATGCGAATAGATAAAATATCTTCTGATAGTTTTATTTTTGTCACACAGATAACCTGTCAGAAATTGAAAAAATATCGACAGAAGCGCTCCGAAAGAAAGCATAATACTTCTCTGCGTTGCTGTATATCCTATCGATATTAAATAAGTAATTAACATACAATAGCCCACCCCTTCTGCAATATAGGCAAGAAGGTTGGTTATTGAAAACATTATCCTCTTTCTTTTTCTGCTCATTTACTTTACCACTGTTAATAATTGTATCACATTAAAAATTATTATATACTATCTATGGTGAATAATTATGGAAGAAGTCATTAAAATAAATGGAGGGAAACCACTTAACGGAACAATAAAAGTTTCCGGAGCAAAAAATGCCACAGTAGCTTTAATACCAGCTGCTGTTCTGGCATATGGAAAAGTTAAAATCGTCGGCATTCCCAATATCTCCGATGTTAACAGTTTAAAAGAGATTTTAGAATACCTGGATATAAAGGTTTCTTCTCCGAATATTGATGAAATAGTAATTGATACAACAGACATGACCAACAAACCGCTGGTAATCGATGCTGTCAGCAGACTTAGAGCTTCCTATTACTTTATGGGTGCCCTGTTAGGAAAATATAAACATGTACTAATCAGAATGCCAGGCGGCTGTAATTTAGGCCCCAGACCCATTGATTTACATATTAAGGGATTTGAAGCTCTGGGAGCTAAAATTGAATATAATAACGGCAACTACATTCTTACTGCTGATGAACTGATCGGCACAAGAATATATTTGGACTTTGCATCTGTTGGTGCAACTATCAACATTTTAATGGCAGCAGTTTATGCAAAAGGCAGAACAATTATAGAAAACGCTGCCCGGGAACCTGAAATCATTGACTGTATTAACCTGTTAAACAAAATGGGTGCCAAAATAAGAGGCGGGGGAACAAGTACCATCATAATTGACGGTGTTGAAAAACTTGAGGGTTGTTTTCATGAAATTATTCCTGACAGAATTGAAGCCGGGACATACATTATTCTGGCTGCCGCAATGGGGGAACGTGTAATTGTTGATAATGTCATTTCTTATCATCTGGATTCTCTGATTTCCAAATTAAAAGAAATAGGTGTTAATATAGAGATTTCATTGGATAAGGTTTTAATTACCAGAAATGAAGAACCATATGAGTGTACTAATATCAAAACTATGCCTTACCCAGGTTATGCCACTGATTTGCAGGCCCCACTGACAGCTTTACTTACCCAGGCAAAAGGAAACAGCAAAATCACTGAAACAATATATATTGAAAGATTTAAACATTGTCAGGAATTAAATAAAATGGGTGCCAACATTATTACCGCCACTGCTTCAGCAACAGTTGTAGGACCGACTGAACTGGTTGGCTGTGATGTAAATGCTACTGATTTAAGATGCGGTGCTGCTCTGGTTGTTGCCGGACTGATTGCCAAAGGCACAACAACTATTCATGATATTTATCACATTGATCGCGGCTATGAAGATATTGTTGCCAAATTATCTGCTCTGGGCGCTGATATTTATCGTGAAAACATCTAATTAAAACTACATTTCAGTAGAAAACCATAATCTTAGTATTTCAATAGTTTTCTATAATATCCCGGAACAAATCAAATTATAAATATAATAATTGTTTAAATACACTTTAATTTAATAATGTCAAAGAAATCACATGCTTAATACAAAATAACTGTCTTTTTGAAAAAAAATAAACAAAGTTATATAATAAAATTATCTAAAGGAAAACAATAAAAACCTTTAAAAGGAGACATAAATGAATAAAAAAACACTTGGGAAAACATTAATAATTGTATCGGTTTCATTATTATTAACAGGCTGGTATTTCAATCATTATATTTGGAGTATTATTCTTATACTTCCGTTCCACTATAGTTACGGAGCATTAAGTAATGAAATATATCTTTCTTTTTGTATTTCAATGATATGTCTCTATATTTTGATTGGATATTTAGGAATAAAATTATATTATGGCGAAACTGAATAGATTTAAAAATTATTAAAAAATAACCTGGGAATGATATTGAAAAGTCAATTAACAAAAACTGCTAATCTAAGTAATTAACAAAAACCGCTAATCTAAGTAATTAACAAAAACCGCTAATCTAAGTATTGAAAAAGAATATTAACTGTGTTAATATGTTAAAGCACTTACTTTGGATTCACAGGTAATCCAGGGCGAAAGGAGTTCGTATTATGAAAAAAGATATTCATCCAGACGTTTACCAGATAACAGTGACTTGTGCTTCTTGCGGAACAGAATTTTCAACACATTCTACCAAAAAGGAAATCAAAGTTGATACCTGTTCAAACTGTCATCCGTTTTATACCGGAAGACAACGTTTCCAGGCTGCTGCAGGACGTATTGAACAGTTCAATAAAAAATACGGCATCAAGGAACAAGAATAATGAAGTTAAAAGAAGGCTGTTTAATACAGACTTTTTTTATCTGTTATATACCTGTCATATTATTTTCCTGATGTAATAAATATAGTCTTATCATTATTTTCCAGTTACAGAATAATAATGACGGATGTTGAATTATTTTAAATATTTATTATTTTCTTTAAATATGTTAATATTTTGCGTATGACAGGATAGAACTGAGGTGGATACATGAATAAAATCGAAACACTCTTAAAGAATAAAATTATTGAAGCAGTTTTTTCGTCTTTTCATATTGAGTTAAATGATGATTATATTGTCATCGAAATTCCAAAAGACAGTAATAATGGCGATTATTCTACTAATATCGCCATGAAGATAACAAAATCAGTCAAACAAAAACCCAGAGCAACTGCTGAAATATTAGTTGGAAAACTAAACGAAATATGCGACTTTACTGAGAAAATTGAAGTTGCCGGAGTCGGCTTTATCAATTTCTTTATTAAAAATGAAATCCTGACAGAAATCATAAATACTGTTATTGCTGCCAAAGATAATTATGGGGAAAATCAAAGCGGAAATAATTTAAAAATTCTGGTCGAATATGTTTCTGCCAATCCTACCGGACCTTTACATTGCGGTCATGCCAGAGGAGCAGCATGGGGTGATGCTATTTGCCGTCTGTTAAAAAAATCAGGTTATGATTGTTTAAGAGAATATTACATCAATGATGCCGGAAATCAGATTGACATGCTGGGCGAGTCGATTTACGGCCGTTATCGTCAATATTTTGGATTGGATTTTTCAATACCTGATGATGGCTATCACGGACAGGATATCATTGAAATTACTGAAGAAATTATTAGTGAAATTGGTGACAGATATCTTCACTGTGATAAAAATGAGGCTCTAGACTTTTTTAAATGGGAAGGACGTAACAGAGAGCTCAAACGCATCAAAGAGGATTTGGCTTATTATGGATGTGAATTTGATTCCTGGATTTCTGAACAGTGGATTGTTAATGAAAATAGAGTCATTCAGGTCTTTGAAAAAATAAATTCAATGGGGCTTACTTACCACCAGGATGATGCTGTCTGGTTTAAGAGTACTGATTATGGCGATGATAAAGACCGAGTATTAAAAAAATCAGACGGTACATATACTTACCTAATGCCTGATATTGCCAATCATCAATATAAGTTTGAAAGAGGCTATGAAAAACTGGTTAATCTCTGGGGAGCTGACCATCATGGTTATGTTGCCAGAGTAAAAGCTGCGATGAAAGCTTTAGGACATCCGGAAGATGCTCTGGAAATCGACCTGATTCAGATGGTCAGACTTGTTGAAGATGGTCTAGAAGTTAAAATGAGTAAACGTACCGGCAATGCCATAACTATTAGAGAATTGATTGACGAAGTTGGTTTAGATGCTGCCAGATATTTCTTCGTCAGTAAAGCTGTTGATACTCATCTTGATTTTGATTTTAATCTGGCTAAATCAGAAACAAATGACAACCCTGTTTATTATGCACAATATGCCTATGCAAGAATCTGTTCTGTCTTAAGACAGCAACCCGCTAAGGCATTAGACAGTTATTCTTTATTGAATTGTGAAAAAGAAATCGCTTTGTTAAAACATATTGGACAGTTTACTTCAGTTGTTGCTGATGCCGCTAAAACAAGATCGCCAAACAAAATGTGTAATTATATTCAGAAATTAGCTCAATATTTTCATTCTTTCTATGCCTCAAATAAAATCTGGGATGAAAACAACCTTCAATTATCTAAAGAGCGTTTAGCTCTGGTAGAGGCTACCAGAGTTACTTTAAAAAATGCTTTGAACTTAGTTGGTGTGTCTTCTCCTGAAAGAATGTAGTTGTCAGTCATACAAAGGGGCTGTAACGAATAAACAGCCAAAATAATAAAAAAATGTATCGAGTTTGAAACCAAACAAGATACATTTTTTGTTATAATTTAACCATGAATAAATCTAATAAAGGTAGGTTAAATTATTCCTCTGACAATAAGAATTATAACGCATATCAGATGATTTTACCACTGGATTTAAGTAAAAAAATAGAAGAAGATGATCCGGTAAGAAGTTTTCTTGAAGTGATGGAAGGAGTAAACTGGAGTAAATACCTTAAAGCACAGACAAATAAAGGTAGAGAAGAATATAATCCCTTCAAGATGATAAAAATTGTTCTGTTTGCGTTTATGAACCAAATCTATACTTTAAGAGGTATAGAGAAAGCCTGTAAGACAGATATCCGTTTTATGTATCTGATGGGTGAAGAAAAGCCCAGTCATATGGCAATCCAACGCTTTATAACTAAATACCTGAAAGACAGTATAGAGAATGTTTTTAAGGATATCTTTGAGTCAATTTGTCTACTAGATGATATAAATAAAGATGTTGTATATGTAGATGGAACTAAGATAGAAGCCAATGCCAATAAATTCACCTTTATCTGGAAAAAGACAGCTGTTAAAACCAGGGATAAAACTTTTGTTCGATTAAATAATTTAGTAGAAAAAGTTAAAGACTGGATTGAAATAGAGAAAAAAGAACAATGGTCACCAGATGAAGTTGAAGAAATCATAAATCAGTTAAAAGTGATAATTGAAAAAGAGAAAATTGTTTTTGTTTATGGAAAAGGTAGAAGAAAAACAGATATTCAACGTATCTATGATGATTTTAATAAATTAAAGGATACCCTTGAAAACTGTCTGGAAAGAATCAATCTGTGCGGACCTGATAGAAACAGTTGTTCAAAGACCGATAACGATGCGACAATGATGCATATGAAGGAAGATTACTATATGAAAACAGGAATCTTCAAAGCCGGATATAATGCCCAGATAGCAGTAAGTGATGAATATATCCAATATGGATCAATCTATCAGAAAAGAAATGATCAAAAGACACTGATAAGTTTTATGGAGGAATTTAAAGCGTTATATAAAAGACATCCAAAGGTAGTAGTGGCTGATGCCGGATATGGTTCATATGACAATTACTTTTATTGTGCTCAGAATGATATTGAAGCTTATATCAAGTACACCATGTACAATAAAGAAAAAGAAAAGAAATATCAAAATAACAAGTTTAATAAAAACAATTGGGAAACCAGTGAAAATGGTCAACCTGTTTGTCCGGCAGGAAATGAGTTTTACTTCGTTAAAGAGTGTGAAGATAAACGAAGCAGATATCCAAGAATCAATCAATACTATAGTTGTGATAAATGTGTAGATTGTCCGCTAAAGACTGAATGTACAAAGTCTAAATATAATAGAACGATAGTTGTAAATCCAATATTAAAAGAATTTGAAGCGACAGCTAAACTTAAGTTGGATAGTGGGTTGGGAATATTTTATAGAGTCAATCGATCAATACAGGCTGAAGGAGCTTATGGAGTTATAAAAGAGAACTTTGGATACGATAGATTTAGCAGAAGAAAACATGAGAATGTGAAACTGGAGTTTTTGTTGGTATGTATCGGATATAATTTATCGAAATACCATAACCGAAAATATCGAATACTACCAAAGGCCTAGTTAGATTATCGTAGAAATAATAGAAGTTCTTTTAATAATGGTCAAATTAGAACTTTTTTAATAATAAATACCTATAAATTACAAATATTTCATATAAATATTAACATAACAAAAAAAGAGGCTGAAACCTCTTAATAGGACTAATTCAAATTGTTTGAATCAGCTATTTCGTTACAGCCCCTTATTTTTCATCTAAATATTATTTAGCTACAAAAATGTATCCAAATGCTCCAGGTCCCCAGTGACAGGCAATTGCCGGATCAAGATTGTCATATTCAATCATCGCACTCTTATACTTGTCATCAGTCAGTGAAATCAGTTCATCAAGATTGGTTCTGTCATAAGTATATGAAGGAATAATCGGATAGTCTGTATCACAATTTTGCACTTCAAGATAGTTGGCCAGCATTTTAAGAGCTTTTTTTCTGCCCAAAACCTTGTTAACCATTTTAACTCCGCCATCCTCGTTGTCAATGGCGATAAATGGTTTCAGCTGCATAGCATTACCGGCAACATAAGCTGCTTTTGAAAGTCTTCCGCCTCTATATAAATACTCTAATGTATCCGGAATTGCCAGTACTCTTATTTTTGGAAGTATTTCTTCAATTTTTTGCAAAACAATCTCAATTGGCTGATTACGGTGTCTGTTGATTTCTTCAACAATCAGTCTGATTCCGCCAACAACCGTTTTACAATCAATTACATGCACTTTTTCTTCATCCTGAAAAAGCATATAAAGAGTGTTATAGGTTGAAGAAATTCCTTTAGAAATAGGGATTATTATTACCTCATCCCCATTTTTTACATATTCCATAACCCTTTCTTTAGCTTCGACCATGTTTGGCAGTGAGGTTTTAGGAAATTGTTTTTCCTCTATCAGGGCATGATAAAAGGTTTCCATTGATAAATCGATACCGTCTAAATATTCTTTGTCACCCAACAGAATTTTCAAAGGCAATATTTCAACGTTATATTTTTCTTTTTCTTCCTGTTTTATACTGCTTCCAGAATCTACAAATACTCTAATCATATTTCTTTAACCTCCACATTTCTTTAAATATATCAGCCGCTCTCTTTTCACAAATTGACTTTTTTCAGTATATAAAAAAGATGGTAAATTGTCAAAAGTTTATATCTTAAATAATACTGTTAAAATAGCACTGATTATTATGGCTGGAACCATATTCATCGGTTTGACTTTAATCATATTGAGCATATTCAGACCAACTGCCAAAAGGACAATTGAACCAACTGCTGAAAGTTGAACGATACATTCGTTAGTTAATACTGGTGCAACAACTAAAGCCAAAACACTAAGCAGTCCCTCATAAACAAGTACAAATCCGGCAGAAATATAAACGCCAATACCATACCTGGCAGCTAAAACTATTGCACTTACTGCATCTATAATCCCCTTCATTAAAAGGATACTGTAATCCGAAGTCAGACCATCCTGAATTGAACCGACAATTGCCATACCTCCAACACAGAATAATAACGAAGCATTTACAAATCCTGCAGCGATTGAAGATTTGTAACTAAATCTCTCCTGTATCTTTTCTCCTATTATGACAATCAAGCCATCCAAATCAATGATGTTTCCCAGTAGCGTTCCTGCAGACATCGACAACAGCATATTTAAAGCTGATGTCATTTCCAGCATTCCATCTATCGCAATATAAACAACACATAACCCCATAGCTATTACCAGCTGATTCTGTAATTCTTCTGTTAAAAATCTGCCCATAATTATTCCTGCAGTTGTTCCGACTATTACCAGTACTGCATTGATGATTGCTCCATACATAAAAAACACCAACTTTCATTATTATAATTATACTTGTATTTAAAACAAAAAGAACTTTTTTATTTTTAAGTGTATAATTGTTTTATGAAAACAGTTTATAAGAATGTCAATATTTTAAACGGAACCAGAGACATGGTTCTGCAGGAAAACATGATGCTTACAGTTGAAGATGGAATTATTGTCAGTATTGAGGAGGCTAAAGATACAAAAACGAACAATGTGATTGATCTTCAGGGCAGATATCTGATTCCCGGACTGATTAACCTGCACATCCACACTCCCGGTACCGGGTTTCCAAAGAAAAAGGAATCTGACAGTACCAAACTTGCCAGACTGGTTATGAGTAACAGGCTTTTACAGCAAGTTGGAAAAATGATTTGTCGCAATGCATTAAAAACTCAACTTTTATCAGGAACTACAACTGTCAGAACTGTCGGGGGACTTGGAAACTTTGATTCACAGTTACGTGATGAAATAAATAGTGGCAAGACTGTCGGTCCCAGAGTATTCAGTTGCGATAGTGCTGTTACTGTTCCAAAAGGACATATGGAAGGTTCAGTTGCCTTTGGAGCCGGAACAATTGAAGAATTTGAACAATTTATTGAAAATAATGCTAAAGCCAATGTCGACTGGATCAAACTGATGATTACTGGTGGTGTTTTAGATGCCAAGGTAAGAGGTGAGCCTGGTGAGGTAAAGATGACGGCTGAACAGGTTAAAGCCTGCTGTGACAAAGCTCATTCTTTGGGCTTAAAAGTTTGTGCACATGTAGAAAGTACTAAAGGTATCATCTTAGCTTTAGAAAATGGAGTTGATACAGTTGAACATGGCGCAGCCATGACTGACGAAATAATACGGCTGTTTAAACAGAATGATGCTGCTTTAGTCTGTACTATTTCTCCAGCTGTTCCATTAGCCAAATTTGATCCTTCTGTTTCCAAAGCCAGTGAAATAGTACTTTATAACAGTGAAGTCCTATTGGAAGGTATTCTTTCAGGGACAAAAAAATGCCTTGAAAACGGCATCACAGTTGGGCTGGGAACAGATACAGTCTGTCCTTTCATCACTCATTATGATATGTGGCGCGAACTGGAATATTTCCATAAACTTGTTGGAGTATCCAGAAACTACGCTCTGCATACCGCCACATTAATTAATGCTTCTATTTTAGGAATTGAAAAAGAAACAGGATCTATTGAAGTTGGCAAATCAGCTGATTTTATAGTAGTGGATGAAAATCCGTTAACTTGCGGTTTTTCAACTATCAGAAAACCTTATTTGGTTCACTTTAAAAATCAGCAGTTTATGCAGCCAAAAGTCAAAAAGAATGAAATCTGTGAAAGGGAACTGGACAAATATTTAGCTTCAATTTAATCTTTTCCCGATATAAAAACGGAATAATTCAATAAGTTAAAAATAGGGGACTTTTTATAGTAAAATAGCGCCATGAAGCTCTCTGGCTTTAAAGACAATCAGTAAATTATTACAATATAGGAATAGTTATCAGAATAAATAATATTATAAATAAACTGTCTGTGCTTATTAGTGGTGATTGATTTAAAACTTATTATAATAATACTTTTGAAACTATTCCTGTTTTTCAATAGGATTTAAACCTGACATAAATCTTTTCAAAAGAAAGCCGCAAAAGTAAGAAAAGGTATAAATTTTATTTTTATGTCAAATATTATTTTTTGAAAGTTTAAAACCATATTGAATATCAGGATATTGTTTGGAAGATATTTTGGTATTCATAGATTTGGTTTTAACCTTTAGTTTTTAACTTCTGTTGGAATTACTGATTTTTTAGTTTACCTTTTTTATAATAGAATAGTTTGTATCCTTGTTTAACAAGTACTACAGTTACCATGTTTTCATACAATTCCTGTATGATAATGTTTCAAATAAATATCACAAAAAAAATGAGCGAATATTTTGTATTTTTTCACATTTTATGTTTAAATGCTTTATTATTACCTTTTTCTGCTCATGTTTTTAAACAGGTTGGTTCTGATAATCAAGTAGATTAATACTATAAATTTGCTTTATAAAATATATCCTAAAACAATTAATGTTAAAGTTATTTTTTCTTTTTAAGTATTGCTTCCAGCTCTTCTCTTTTATTAAATTCAATATACGTTTCTAAATAACCACAATTTGGACATAAAGCAGCTTCTATTTCTGCTGCAGAAGGTTTAAGAAGTTTTTCTTTTAATACAATGCTGACTGCACTGTTAAGTGTTGTAATTTTAAGATTTTCAATCATTTCAGTTTCACATCTGATACATTTTCTCATAAGTTTCCTTTCTCTGATTATCATCCGTTTTTATTGTTGCCTGCAAATAAATTATATTACTCATATTATAAAAATCAATATTCTTTTTTCATATCAACAACCACTATTTCGGGATTGTTGAATACTCTTAACGGAAACTTGCTGTTGCCTATTCCCCGGGAAATAATCATTTCGGTATTTTTTATCTTATGTTTTCCACTGGTATATTTTGGCAGTATTCCCTGCTGTGGAGAAAATAATCCTCCAATAAATGGAAGCCTGATCTGTCCGCCATGAGCATGGCCTGTTAAAACCAGATCAAAATCATACTTTGAATATACATCAGCATACTGAGGCCGGTGAGCAAGTAAAACATTAAATTTTTTCAGCTCTATTTCTTTTAACTGTTCTTCAACATTTTTTCGGCGCATTATCTCGCTCTGTCTTGCTTTAAATTCCGGGTCATCTATTCCGACCAGATTTATTTCTTCTATCTGAACATTTCGATTGTCTAAAACTGTAACACCCAATTCTATCAGTCTGGCTTTAAACTTCGGGTACAGTGCCTTTCTTGATTCATGGTTCCCGGTAACAAAAAAAACCGGAGCAATCCTGATAATCCTTTCTATCAGATAATAGCATCTATCTACATTCGTCCGTCTGCAATCCAACAAATCTCCGGTAATAAAAATGTAATCCGGGCTGACCCTTTCAATCAGTTCAATCAGTCTGATATTGTCTTTTCCAAACAGGTCGTTATGAATATCTGACAAATGGACAATTCTTTTTTCTTTTTCTACTTTAACACTGGCAAACCTGTAGAAAGTCAGTCCTACATTTTTGTTCTGATAAATGGAATAAATTAAAAATATAACTGCCAAAACAATAAATACTTCCATAAAGTAATATTACACTATCATATCAAAAAGTAAAAACTTCTATTTTCAGCCTTTTTACTGCTGATTTTTTCTTTAAAAATAATAAATTTTTTATCATTTGCTGATTTGGATTATTGAAATGCTTATAGTATAATTACATCGTTAGAAGGTGATTATTATGGACAAGATGCTGGCCAGGCTGGAAAATATGGCAATCAGATATAACGAAATAAATGAGAAGCTGATCAGTGGCTCATCTTTTTCTGATGCTCGAGAATATGGAAGAATAAGTAAAGAGTATTCAAAACTTCAGCAACCGGTTGAAACTTATCACCAGCTGGTTGAAATTTTAAAACACATAGAGGAAGCAGAGTTACTGGTTAAAGACCCTGAATTAAGGGAAATGGCTGAAATTGAACTTGAAGATTTAGAAGAGAAGAAACAACAACTCATTAACCGCCTGGAAATTTTGCTGATTGAAAAAGATCCTAACGATGAATGTGATGCTATTTTTGAAATTAAAGGGGCTGCCGGAGGAGATGAAGGCAATATCTTTGCCGGTGACTTATATCGGATGTATTGCCGCTATGCCGAAGCTAAAGGCTGGCAGGTTCAGACTTTTGACTTTATTGAAAGTGAAGCCGGCGGCTTTAGCGATATTTCATTTATTATCAAAGGTGAAGATGTTTATCGTGAACTTAAATTTGAAGGCGGTGTTCACCGTGTGCAACGTGTTCCTAAAACCGAAGCAAGCGGAAGAATTCATACTTCCACAGCTACAGTACTGGTTTTACCTGATTTAGAAGATGTTGAATATGAAATCAATATGGATGATTTGATTATTGATACTCATCGTGCCACAGGAGCCGGTGGGCAACACGTTAATAAAACTGACTCAGCTGTCAGAATTACTCATATTCCAACCGGAATAACTGTCAACTGTCAGGATGGCAGAAGTCAGCTTCAAAATAGAGAACAGGCCTTAAAGATTATTGCATCCAGAGTCTATGATGAATATAAAAGAAAAGAAGAAGAAGAAAAAGGTGAAGTTAGAAAAAGTCAGGTTGGAACAGGTGACAGAAGTGAAAAAATCAGAACTTATAACTACCCTCAAAACCGTATTACTG
The DNA here is from genome assembly GCA_050950925.1 of Erysipelotrichaceae bacterium. Lineage (GTDB taxonomy): Bacteria > Bacillota_I > Bacilli_A > Erysipelotrichales > Erysipelotrichaceae > UBA1783. The sequence goes on along the minus strand of JBMNIN010000001.1, from coordinate 388,963 downwards.
ATCATCGGATTAACTTTACTATTCAACAGCTGGATCGGGTAATGGAAGGCAAATTGGATGATATCATTGAAGCTTTGTTAGATGCCGATCAGAAATCCAGAATAGCCGGAGAACAATAATGGCTTCCTATCGTCAGGTTATGCAGGAAGCTGTTAAAAAATGTCAAAAGGCCGCTGTTTCTGCCGAGTCAGCCCAAATCCTGTTACTTGAATTATGTAATATGAACTACACCGATTTATACCTTAACTATGAAAATGAAATTGACGAATCAATTAACCGGCAGTTTCAGACAGGGTTAAAAAGACTTTTGAAAAATGAACCTCTGCATTATATTTTAGGCTACCAGTGGTTTTATGGTTATAAAATACTGGTTTCTGAAAACTGTTTAATTCCAAGATATGAAACGGAAGAATTAGTGGCTAATGTTCTGGCTGATGCCGATTATTATTTTAAAGACTATAAATCAATAGATATTGCAGATGTCGGAACAGGATCAGGAGCTATTGCTATCGCTCTAAAAAAAGAAGAAAACAGGTTCAATATGTTTGCGACAGATATTTCAGATAAAGCCCTGGATATTGCCAAAAACAACTGTGAAATCAATAATTGTGAAATCACATTTTTTCAGGGAGATATGTTGCAGCCTTTAATAGAAAATGAAATCAGACTTGATATGCTGGTATGTAATCCTCCTTATATTCCATCCAGACAGAACATGGAAAAAAGCGTTTTTGATTTTGAGCCGCACCTTGCTTTATTTGGTGGAGAAGACGGACTGCTGTTTTATCGTTCGGTTTTTGAAAATGCCCGAAAAGTTCTTAAAGATAAATCCATTATGGCCTTTGAAATCGGTTTTGATAAAAAAGAAGCGCTGGAAAAGTTGGTCAAGGAACACTTCCCAAATGATAAATATGAATTTTTAAAAGATATAAATGGCAAAAATAGAATGTTATTTATTTATCATAATTTAGATCATAATTCTGACTCGCGTCATAATTCTGACTAGTTAAATACTGGTCTTTTTATTATATAATTAACTGAGAGGTAATAATTATGGGATTAAGATTTTATAAATCATTTAAAATTCTGCCTGGTGTCAGAATGAATGTTTCTAAATCAGGTATAAGCTGGACTTTAGGTTCTAAAGCTGTAAAACTTAATACTGGTAAAAGAGGAACTTATTTAAATCTGTCAATTCCTAAAACCGGAATTTCATGGCGTGAAAAACTGGATAAGAAGAACGACAAAACAAAAACATCTGCCGCAAAAGTGGACAGACAAAAACAAAAAGAAGAAAATAATGATATTTTGCAACAATACGAAAAAGAAAATGATTTCATCACTAATCTTCATAAATATGCCGATGATGTAGTAACCAGAGAAGATTTTATCAGCCATTTAAATTCTGTTAAAGGAGATTCACTTAAAAATTCCTTGCAACTGGTTATTGATGGAGACACAGACACTCTTAATTCCTTAATTGAAAACTATATAAATTCCCTGCAACTGCCTTATGAATTCAGTATTGATTATCAGATAGAGGGCAACGTTCTTTTCGTTGATCTGGATTTACCGGAAATTGAATCTTTCAACAGTCAATATCCGGCATTATCTTCAAATGGAGAAATACTAATCAAAAATAAAAACCAGCCTACTATCAGAAAACAGTATAGTCATACGGTTATTTCCTTGGCCATTTATTTAACTGCCAACTTCTTCAACTTATCTCCTTTTATTGAGTTTATCGTATTATCCGGTTATTCACAAAGGAGGAATAAGGACGGTGATTTGATTGATGAATATTTATTTTCAATCAGATTTGATCGCCAAAAAATGGAAAATGTTGATTTATCCCGTATCCTGAAGCCTTATGATTTTATCCTGAATTTTGAAAATAGAATTAATTTATCCACTTCTTTTAATTTCAAGGCAATCACTCCTTATCAGCTGATAAATGATAAAAAAGTCGATGATGTCAACCCATATCTTGGTGAAGCTGTTCAGGGATTAAAAAATCTGGGTTACACAACCGCAGAGATTAATTTAGTAATTGAAAAATTAAAAATGCAAAACCTCGATTCTGCTGAAAAATATTTAATAGCAGCACTTAAAGAGTTAAACAAAATAAAATAGCCTTGCCGGCTATTTTAATATTCATCTTCTTCATTTTCTTCTTCGTCATCTTCGTCTTCTTCGTCATCTTCTTCTTCGTTCTCATCATAATTTTCATTTTCTTCGTATTCTTCTTCTTTTACTTCGACTTGTTGATACTTGCAACGGGATTTGAGATTCCAGACATTATTTTCCAGCATGACGAATCTTCCATCTAATGTCAGATTAGTATAAAATTGAGATTTTTTCCTGGAAGCAATTTTTTCATCAAAATTTAATTCGTTACTAATGCTAGTCCATAATTCTTTAAATGACATTCCTTCTTTAGCATTCAACAATAAATTGTATGCCATATCTATAGCTTTCAAACTCACTTATTATCATCTCCTATATACGTCCCTATGATTATAAATATAATGTCATTTAATTGCAACATCTTTTCTATAAAATATGATGAATAATAGTATAGTTTCTCTTATTCTGCAGCTATTTTGTTTATAAATTCACTTTTTGCCAGAGTTTCAATGAAAAACTGACCAATTGTTCCCTGTAATAACATTGAAATAAAAGTTCCGATTCCAAAATTGCCTTTTAAGGAAATCCCAATTACCAGCATGATAATATCAACTATCAGTCTTATATGTTTAAACTGTCTGTCTGTTTTTTCACTTACCAATAGAGAAAAACCATCATAGGGGTTATTCCCGCATCTGCTGTTGGCTCCCAGACCAATACCTAAACCAATAACAATTAAAGCAATAGCAAAATATATCGCTCTTAAAACTATTGAATTCGCCGGCAGGTTCATATAACTTGAAAGTTTTATTCCTACTGAAATTAAAAAGGGATATATGATATCGGTTATTTTTACCGACTTTTTATCAACAATAAACGAAAAAAATGCAAATGAAACATTAGCCAGAAAACTGCATAATGCCAGATCCAAATTCAATGTCTTAGATAAGCCCTTCTGAAATGTTGTCATAGGATCGGTTCCGATATCAGCTGTAACAGCAAAATATACTCCCGAACCGATAACCAGTCCGCTAAACACCATCAGCAATAACCTCTTAAAATAACTTTTACTCATAAGCAATAACTATCCTTTTTTATTTTCTCAAACAATTTAGTAAAATCATCATGATATTTTTTATCAATTCTTCTCAGTTTCTGTATAAATTGAAGTTCATCAAGTACCAGTTCATTAAAAGTATTCATAATTAAATCAATCACCTCAACATCTTCTTCAGGTAAATAAACATCTATCTTTAAGATTCTGTTTCTGAATAAATCCACATAAATTTGAGCCTGACCAAAATCATAATTATCGCTTATACGGATTGTATACCTGCTGTCAGCATCATATACATACCGATAACTCTGATAATGTTCCAGATAATCCAGTAAATCATCAGTGATTGACATCTGATAAACATCGCCATATAAATCAGCTAAAGACTGCAGGATGTTTTCTTTTACATCAATGTATCGAATAAAAGGGTCATAATCTACAATATTTATGATTCCCTTTTTGTTGAGGGGGTCTTTCAGCAACCGAGCTCTTTTACTTTTATCACAACTCCAATACAGAGAACCGGAATACATACATCTGTGTTCTTTAATATAATCATTATTGTCCGTTAAACGTAATTTATTTAACATTATTTCATTATTTTCTAAATAGACAGGTAATTGCATCCTGGTTAAAGCCTGATAAATTACATTTATATGTTCAGAAGGAATATAGTTGTTCATGTATATAAAGAAAGCATAATTAAGAGTTCCCAAATCATTAAAGACTGTTTTGCCATGGCTGTCTCTTCTGCATAAGCGGGTGTTTTCGATTTCCAGTTGTGAAACATTACATTCCGTATATGGACTGCTTTTATTTCCTAAAATAATAGAATCATTATTTCTCCACACCAAAAAGACCAGACTGTCATCAGGTATATTTTCAATAATATGAGCTTGTAAAGCTAAATTGTGAAAAGGATTAATATTATCGCTATCCACTAAATATACAGTTTCTACCATTTATAGTATTTCCTTTGGATAAAATATTTTCTCATCTTCATAAGAGTCATTCTGACACAAAGATGAAACAATTGTACTGACAGTTGAAAGTTCACTGATTGAACCATCATCTTTTAATACCCAGACACATTGAGATTTACTGGTATATGGTCTATAAGGGTTCTGACTCTGATAATCCTGATGAAGATAATATTTTAAATCATAGCCTTTTTCCTGACATTTTCTTTCAATCTCTTCTTTTCTGTCTACTGTCGAATATTTAAAGAGATTTCTGCTTAATATTCTTTTAGCTAAATCAGCTAAAATCTCATCATCCATCTGACTCATCAGATTGAAACCATAAAAACAGGTTGCATCATCTAAAAGATACATCTCCTCGTTTGATAATTTCCGTTTTTCTAACAGAGCTTTAAACATCGGCAATATCTCGACAATATCATTATCTTTTTTATACAGATCAAATAAACGCATAAATACTTTCTGTAACAGAGTATCATAACTTCTACTTACCGGATGGTAATAAACCTGCCAGTACATATGATATCTGGCCATAATATAGTCTTCAATTGTATGCATACCACTGGCTTTGATTGTAAGTTTATCATCAGCGACTCTCATTGTTCTTAAAATTCTTTCCAAATCAAATTCACCATATTTTGTTCCTGAAAAATATGAATCTCTCAACAGGTAATCCATTCTATCAGCATCTAATTGTGAACTTACCATTTGGCATAATATCCTATTAGGATGAGTTCCTCTGATAACGTTGGCTACATCTTCAGGCAGCGTATCTTTGTATTCGCTTAAAACAGTGTTAACTTCTGATTTTTCTTCAATAATCTGAAGAGTATAAAGTTCATGACTACTCTGCATTATCGACTCAAAAGAATGAGAAAACGGAGCATGACCGACATCATGCAGTAAAGCAGCTGCTTTTACCGTTATTTTTTCATACTCTGTTAAAGCATTATTAATATCGTTTACTTCATTAATCATTCTTCTGGTAATTTCATACACCCCTAAAGAATGAGCAAATCTGGAATGTTCTGAAGTATGGTAAACCATTGATGTAGAACCTAACTGTTTTACTCTTCTTAAGCGCTGGAATTCCTTTGTCTGAATGCAATTCCATATTACTTTATCCTGAACTCTAACATAGCCGTGAATAGGGTCTCTAAAAACTTTTTCTTCAGATAATGTGTTCATAAGTAACCCTCCGATACATGTCTATTTTATCATAATTTTTGTTATAATGGGGTTGTATTAAAGATGGGAGGATAATATGAATATTTATCAGAAATGTGTTGAATCTGCCAAATATATCAAAGAATATGTTGCTGGAAACAATATTGCTCCATATGATGCCACAACTGATGCAATTGGCATCATTCTTGGTAGCGGATTAGGTAACCTGGCAGATGAAGTAGAAGATGCAATAATTATTTCCTATAAAGATATTCCGCATTTTCCGATGACCAATGTCATTGGACATGCTGGAAGACTGGTTATTGGAAAACTCAATGGCGTCAAAGTTATCTGTATGCAGGGACGTTTTCACTTCTATGAAGGTTATGATATGAAAATTGTCTCCATGCCGGTAAGGGTTATGAAGCTTCTGGGAATCCGTTCATTGATTGTTACCAATGCGGCAGGCGGAGTGAACAGAAGTTTTAATGAGGGAACCCTGATGGTAATTGATGATTTCATTAACTTTATGGGCGAAAATCCATTAACCGGACCTAATATTGATGAATTCGGTCCCAGATTTCCTGATATGACCCTGGCACTGGATGATGGTTATAAAAAACTGGCTTTTGAAGCAGCCAGAGAATTAAACATTGACTTAAGAAAAGGTGTTTACATGTCTTTTAGAGGACCAAACTATGAAACTCCGGCAGAAATCCGCTTTGCTGAAACAATTGGTGCTGATGCTGTCGGAATGAGCACAGTGCCTGAAATCCTGGTAGCAAGACATGCCAATATTCCAACAATCGGCATTTCCTGTATTACCAATATGGCAGCCGGCATCACTGGCAAAGAGTTAAGTCACTTAGAAGTAGAAGCGGTTGCCAAAAAAGTTAACAACGAGTTTAAATCACTGATCAAGTTTTTGATTACCAGAATGTAAAAAAGCACCTGAGTGCTTTTTTACATATCTCTGGTTGAAATTATATCAATTCCAGTATTTAAAATGTTTTTCACAATAACTTCACCGGTTTTTACTGGCGATTTTACCACGACATCTTTTAATGCTTTAGCTGCTTCAATAAGCTTATCCTTAGGTAAAGGCCGGCTGCTTTTGACAGGCAGACTATTATGAATTGCATTTTCAATTCTTACAATTGTAGTCAGCACTCTGGTTGGATTAAGAATTTCATTTCTGCCATATTCTGCGCCTGTCTGACAGCTGTGACCGGATACTGAATAATCGTTATTTTCATCTACTGACAGCCTGCATCCCTTTGGACAGCCTATACAGATTAACTCAACCATATCTTAATCCTCCTCCTCAATAAATATCATAATATGATCTTCTTCATTTTTAATTAACCCGGTCGGAATATTTATTTTCTCCAATTCGCCGGGAATAATATATTCTCTCGGATATTTACAAATAACATCACCCTTGGAATCAGCAACTTTTATTACACTTCTGCCGGAAACTTTATTAGTTCTAAATGAAATATCAATAAGTTTCTCTTCTATTGGCAAGTGAATTTTCTGAGGGATGGTATAACTGATGGGTCTTTTTGTCTTTACTTCGATTATTCTTTTATAATTTCTTTCTTCTAATACATATTTACTGGCAGCTAGAGCTGCTTTTTTCCCTTCCAGGGCTACATTGTCAGCCAGATCATGTACCTGAACAACATTTCCACAACAGAATACTCCTTCCACAGAAGTTTCCATATTTTCAAATACTACCGGTCCTTTTGTTCTTTCATCAATTACGATACCGGCTGTCTTACTTAATTCATTTTCAGGAATCAGACCAATAGACAGCAATACCGTGTCACACTCTATTTCTCTTTCACTTCCCTTTATAATGTTGTATGCTTCATCTACTTCAGAAACGATAACTTTACTGACTCTGTTGTCAGTACATTTAATGTCAGTAATTGTATGAGATAAATATAACGGAATATCAAAATCTTCTAAACACTGTTTAATATTCCTCCTTAATCCTGATGAATAAGGATTGATTTCAACACATGCCAAAACCTTAGCTCCTTCTAAAGTCATTCTGCGAGCCATAATCAGGCCAATATCTCCGCTACCTAAAATAACTACTCTGTTACCGACGCTGTAACCTTCCATATTCATATATCTTTGTGCCGTTCCTGCTGTATATACTCCTGCTCCACGATCACCTGGTGTAGCAATTGCCCCACGGGTTCTTTCACGACAACCCATCGCTAAAATTATTGCTTCAGCTGATAACTTTTTATAACCATCGGTATTTAAAATATGGATATTTCTGTTTTCATCCATATCCAGCACCATCGTATCAAGCATAACTTCAATACCGGTATTTTTTACTTTTTCAATAAATCTGCCTGCAAATTCAGGTCCTGTCAGTTCTTCCTTAAAAAGGTGCAACCCAAAACCATTATGGATACATTGATTTAAAATCCCGCCCAATTCCTTATCTCTTTCAACAATCAGTATTTTCTTTAATCCATTTTCATGAGCTGTCAAAGCTGCACTTAATCCTGCCGGACCGCCACCAATAACTATTAAATCATACATATCAGTAGCCACCTTCTTTCGCTTTGTTCATTAAGATATTTGATCCTTCCTTATCTAACAGGATTTCATTGAATTCGATATTAAGTTTTTCCTTTAATATCATCGCTACTCTCTCACCACAGAAACCACCCTGACATCTTCCCATCCCGGCATTTGTCCTTCTTTTTATCGCGTCAATGGACTGTGGAGGAATTGGCGAATTAAAACAGTCAAGTATTTCTCCTTCAGTAACATGTTCACAGCGACAGACAATTCTGCCATAAGCAGGATTTCTGGCAATCAGTTCATTTTTCTGTTCTGCTGATAAATCTTTAAAGCGTATCTTTTTTCTTGTCTTCTGATAACTGTTCTTTTTAACAAACTTTTCTTTTCTGTTGAGCCAGTCAATGACATGATATCCAATAGCACAGGCTGCTGTCAGAGCTGGAGAAGCCATGCCTGCCAGATTATAGAAATTTTCCACTGATCTGCTTTCTTCAATAATAAAGTCTCCTCTATCACTTCTGGCTCTTATTCCGGCAAAGTTTCTGATATTTTCTTTGAAGTTGATGCAGTCCATCGTCATAACTGATTTTTCTTTTATATAGTTTAAGGCTTCTGCTGTTGTTGCCAAATTTTCAAACTCAACAGTTTCAGCGTCAGGACCAACAATCATGTTGCCATGTACTGTCGGACACACTGCTACTCCTTTTCCCTGCTTGCCTGGACATTGAAAAAGAACTCTGTTTATTTTTTCTCCTTCATTTTTATCTAACAGATAGTATTGCCCTCTGACAGGTATAATGGTAAACTCTTTTTCCCCAATCATTTCGTGAACAACATCTGCATAAACTCCGGCAGCATTAATAATATATTTACACTGATATTTATTTTTATTGGTCGTGATGGTAAAAATTCCATTTTCTTTAACAATTTCTTGGACTTCGTTGCCGAGTTTCAAAACAACACCATTTTCAACAGCTATTTCTGCTAAAGCAATTGTATATTGCCAGGGGTCTATTATTGCGCCTGTTTTGGCATACAGAGATCCTACTACTTTTTTATTCAATAATGGTTCCAGTTCTCTAGTTTGTTTTTCATCAAGAATGTATAAGTCCTTAACTCCATTTTTCTGTCCTCTGTGATACAACTGTTGTAGCGTTTGCATATCCTGCTGATTATAAGCCAAAACCAGTGAACCACAGTTTTCATATGGAACATCTAATTTTTTACACAGTTCTTTGGCCATTATTGAACCTTCAACATTATATTTTGCCATAAGTGATCCTGGTTCCGGATCATATCCGGCATGCATACATCCTGAATTTGCTTTCGTGGTGGCATTTGCCACATCATTATGCTTTTCTAAAATAGCAATTGACATTTCATATTGTGAAAGCCAGTAAGCTGTTGAACATCCAACAACTCCCGCTCCAATTATTATTACATCATACATTCTGTATACCCCTTCTTCTCTTATTAATTATATCACTTTATACTCCGGATATAAAAAAGATTGCCTTTAACCGGCAACCTCAGTTTTTTTATCATCCCGATACAGGAAAAATGAAATTATAAGTGGAAAACCAATCATACCTGCCAGTCCGAACAGTTTTAATCCGGCAATCATCGATATTAAACTGACCAACGGATTTAAACCCAGTTTTATTCCGACAATCCTAGGCTCAATAATATTTCTTATTACTGTTATTGTTGCATACAGTGCCAATACACCAAAACCTTTTAAAATATTGCCAAAAATCATTTCTACAAAAGCCCATGGAATCAATGCTGTTCCTACACCTAGTATCGGCAGAATATCCATTATAGCTATTAAAGCAGCTAACAGTATCGTTGGTTTTGCTTTTAATATTGTCAGTCCTATTGTCAGTTCAACAAAAGTTATTCCCATAATAATTATATATGACTTTAATACGTTCAAAATGTTTTCTCTAATAAATATTCCGGCATCTTCAAGTAATTTTAATACTTTTGCAGGCAATATCTTATACATGAAAACTACAATTCCTTCAAAGTCTAAAAGCATATAAATAGAAGAAACTATTGTTACTGTTACTGTAATTATAACAGAAGGAAATGAAGTAATAACTCCTTTGACAAAGTTAATCAGATATGTTGATAAAGTCATCAGCAAAGTCTTAATTGCTTCAAAAATTGATGCCGTAACCTGATTGAATATTTCTGCTACCTCGTAAGGCAAGGCCTCGTTTAATTCAATAAAGAAATTGTAAACAATATTAACTGCCGGTTCCAGGTAGTTTGAATATAATCCGGCATAATCAAAACCGGTTACTGAATTAACGGTAATTACTGAGATCAGAGTGAATATAAATACCACAACTATATAAAAACAGACAAGTATTAAAATAAGCCCTCTTTTCTTCAGATCACCAAATATTCTCAATGAAATTTTTCTGACAATATAAGCTATTAAAAATCCAATGATAAATGGCATCATTATAGGCAATATATACTTGCCGGACAAATATATCATCAATATGATAATGCTGTAATACATGGTATTAATTAAAAAATCCTTTTTCGACATACACTTTACCTCATCATATATAATACTACATTTCTTTTACTGATGCATAATTCTTAAAAAAATGGTAGAATATTCTAAGTGATTTTAGGAGGATTTTATGGAAAAAAAGCCTGTTGTATTAGTTATCATGGATGGTGTTGGCATAAACGAAAATACTTTTGGTAATGCTGTTAAAAACGCCTATACTCCTACCTTGGATAAATTATGGAAAACCTGCCCTCATACTGCTATTGCTGCTCATGGAGAAGCTGTCGGTTTACCTTCAGATGGAGATATGGGAAACTCTGAAGTCGGTCATAACGCTTTAGGATGTGGCCAGATATATTCACAAGGAGCCAAACTGGTTAATGAATCAATTGCTTCAAAAGATATTTATCGGTCAGAAGTATGGAATTCTTTAATAAAAAATGCTCAAGGCCATTCTCTGCATTTTATTGGTTTATTATCAGATGGTAATGTTCATTCACATATTTCTCATCTGATTGCGATGATTACTCAAGCCAAAAATGAGGGACTAAATAAGGTCAGGGTTCATGCTTTATTGGATGGAAGAGATGTCGGACCTAGAACTGGTGAAATATATGTAAGACAGCTGGAAGAAGCGATGGAAAAATTAAATGATTCAACCTTTGATGCCAGAATCGCTTCAGGTGGTGGAAGAATGGTTATCACTATGGACCGTTATGAAGCTAACTGGAAAATGGTCGAAGAAGGTTGGAAAATTCATGTCGAAGGAAAAGGCAGACAATTTGCCAATGCTACAGAAGCTATTGAAACATACAGAAAAGAATTAAATCTCGATGACCAGTATCTACCTGGCTTTGTCATTGCTGAAAAAGGCCAACCGGTTGGAACTATTGATGATCATGATTCTGTTATCCTGTTTAACTTTAGAGGTGATAGAGCATTGGAAATTTCCAGAGCGTTCGATAACAAAGATTTGCCTTATATTAAACGCAATAAATATCCTTCTGTTGTCTATGCAGGAATGCTCGAATATGACGGCGATTTACATATACCGAATAATTATCTGGTAAATCCGCCAAAAATTGAGCATACGCTCTCTGAACTGCTGGTTAAAGAAAAAATCAGTTCTTATGCTCTTAGTGAAACACAAAAGTTTGGTCATGTCACTTATTTCTGGAATGGAAACAGAAGTGAAAAGTTTGATGAAAATCTTGAAGTATGGCAGGAAGTGCCGTCAGATATTGTTCCTTTTGACCAAAGACCGTGGATGAAAGCAGCAGAAGTAACTGACTTGCTGATTGAAGCGATGAAGTCTGATAAATATCAGTTTTTACGTGTCAATTATCCAAATGGTGATATGGTTGGTCATACAGGAGATTATGCTGCAACTATCGCCGGTGTTGGAGCTGTTGATCTGGCATTAACAAGAATTTTGAAAGTTGCTGATGAAATGAATTACACTGTTGTCATTACTGCTGATCACGGAAATGCTGATGAAATGTATCAGAAGAGAAAAAGTGAAGATGCACCGATTGTTCCTTTAACTTCACATACCCTGAATAAAGTTCCATTCATTATTTATAATAACGATGTAGAAATAAAAGAAGGAAACTTTGGACTGAGCAATGTAGCTGCCACCATTGTCAAATTATTAGGATTAAAACCACAGGAAAAGTGGAATGAAAGTATCATTAAATAATGGTTGAAGCAGTATTTAATTTCTTTGGCGCTTTGGGAAAAGAGTTTGCACTTTTCATGATTTCCATGATTCCTCTCATTGAATTAAGAGGAGCTATCATATTTGCTTCTGCCATTGATTTTCCGTGGTTCAAAGCTCTGCCTATCTGTATTATTTCAAATATGATTCCGGTTCCTTTTTTACTTATTTTTGGAATGAAAATTGTTAAATATCTAAAGACAACTAAACTTTTTGGTAATTTCTTTACAAAATATGAAGAAAAACTGCATACAAAAAGTGCAGCAGTCGAAAAATATGGTTTTTTTGCTCTAACTGTTTTTGTTGGCATTCCCCTGCCTGCTACAGGAGCCTGGAGCGGCTCACTTGTTGCCACTATCCTGCAGTTCGATTTTAAAAAAGCCCTGCTTTCAATCTTTTTAGGAGTCTGTATTGCTGCCATTATTATGACCCTTGCCTGTTATGGTACTTTCGGTTTTTTAAAATTATTTATCTAGAAGACTTAAATCAGGTCTTCTTTTCTTATATAATATAGGATGGTGATTATATGAAAGTAGTTAGTTATGAAAAAATCAATGAAGAAAATGGTTATTTAAGTGTCTGGTATCCATGCAGTTTCTTTTTAGATGGATATAAGTTCTGGTGCGTGGAACAGTATTTACAATATCGTAAAGCAGTAATGTTCAATGATATTTATCGGGCTGATAAACTTTTAAATGCCAAAGAGAATAAAGATATCACACAATACAGCAAAGGCGTTGTCAATTATGTTGATAAAGTCTGGAATGCAAGAAGACATATTAACTTATATAAGGCAAATTATGCAAAATTTTCTCAAAATCCGGAATTAAAAAACCTGCTGTTAAGCACAGAAAATATTGTATTGGCTAAGTGTGGCAAAACAGATAAAGTTTGGGGAACTGGTTTAAACTCAGGTGACACCAGAGTCTATAACCTTTCTAAATGGGAAGGACTCAACTTACATGGTTTTGCCTTAATGGAAGTAAGGGACACCTTAAAAAAAGAAGTCTGATAACTTCTTAATTATCACCTTCTGAAAGTGGAGGAAGAACATAAATCTGTTCATTCTCTTTAGTAATCAGATATTTGCCTCTGGCGACTGAACTGACATAATTTTCATCTGTCAATTTTTCTTTTTGTGATTCTAAACTTTCTTTTTCAGCTTCTAATTTTGCTATTTCTTTTTCTGTTTCTTTAACATCTCCAAGCAAAGAAAAAGTTGTCTTAATTTCTCTGGTCATCTGAAGGTACATAAATACGATAAATACGATCATCACTGCACTGATTAAAATTTTTAAGATTATTCCTAAAGGATTGGATTTTTTAGTCCTTTTCTTTTTCATTTCCGCCACCTTTTTCCTGGTACCTTATTAAACCATTATTTGCTCTGTTTTTCAAGGATTCATACTAAAAAATCTTTTTCAATGTTATACTAAAGATATTAAATGAGGTATGCTTATGTTTCCGTTAATTTTACAATCAGATTTCGGCAGAGCAGACGGTGCAGTAAGTGCCATGTATGGTGTTGCCTGTTCAGTTGCTCCGGATATCAGAATTTATGATTTAACTCATGATATTCCCCAATACGATATTTGGGAAGCCAGTTATCGCTTAATCCAGACTATCAACTACTGGCCGGAGGGAAGCGTTTTTGTTTCGGTGGTGGACCCGGGAGTGGGAAGCGAGAGAAACTCACTTGTAGTTAAAGCAAATAACGACACCTATGTGGTTACTCCTGACAACGGAACATTAACCCATATAAAAAGAATCCTGGGTATTAAGGAAGCCCGAATCCTTGATGAACAGATCAACAGACTTCCAAATTCCGGTGAAAGCTATACTTTTCATGGTCGCGACATCTATGCCTATACCGGTGCAAGACTGGCCTGTGGTTTAATTTCCTTTGAAGATATCGGACCTTTGTATGATGTGAACAGTATCATAGAATTACCGGTTTCAAAACCCTCTATTGAAGATGGGGTTATTTCTGGAACGATAGATGTGCTTGATGTCAGATATGGTTCATTATGGACCAATATACCCCGAAAACTGTTTAGACAGCTGGATATCCGACATTTCGATAAAATTGAAGTTACAATTTCAAATAATACCCGAACTGTCTACAGCAACAGTCTGATTTATGTCCGCAGTTTTGCCGATGTTCATATTGGTGAACCGTTATTATATATTAACTCACTGGATTGTGTGGCTATTGCTATAAATCAAGGTAGTTTTGCCAATGCCTATAACATTGGTACTGGTATTACCTGGCAGGTTGAACTCAGAAAAATTGCTTGACATAAAAAGCATTACTCAATAAAATAAACCCATAAGGGAAAATGTTTGTTTGTTTAATAACATCCTTTGTGGATGTTGTTTTATATTTTAGGCAATAACACCTGGTGTGTTTTATATATTGCAGGAAAAGGAGAAATATTATGAAAAAAGAAAGTATTGGAAAAATTTTGTTGGGAAAATGGGACACTAAGACTATTGTCGGGGTCGCTATTGGAGTTGCTTTATTTGCTGTATTGATGATTTATGGTTCAATTAAAGTATTTACTAATACCAACCTGTCTTTAGCTATGCTTGTTCCAGTTATCGTCGGCGGTTTATTCGGACCGTTACCTGCTGCATTAGCCTGTGGTTTAGGAAATGTTCTGGCTGACCTGATTGGTGGCTGGGGCTTATGGTTTGACTGGTCAATCGGTAATGCTGTTTTAGGTTTCATCGTAGGCTGCTTAAAACTTTATGGTGCTGATATCGAAGAAGGTGTTTTCGATGTCAAACATATGGTTATCTATGCTGTTTTAGCAGTATTAGGTAATATCCTTGCATTTGGTGTCGTTACTCCAATATTCACTAAACTTTTCTTTGGTGGAGAATTGAGTATTACCATTACTCAGGGATGGTTTGCTGTTGTGTCTAACGCTACAGTACTGATTGTTGCCGGTATTCCTATTTTGAAAGCTTTAGCAGCTAGAAATGCTCGTGGCAAAAACTTAACAAAAGAATAATATGTCAAAATCGCCTGTTGTTGAATTTAAAGACTTCACGTTTAGATATAATTCTCAACTTGAACCCACGTTAAAAAAAATAAACTTAACAATATATGAGGGGGAAAAAGTGCTTATTTTAGGACCGAGCGGTTGTGGAAAAAGTACTTTAGCCAATTGTATCAATGGCTTGATTCCCTTCTCATATCCAGGCGAAATTCAAGGATCTTGTAAAATTGCTGGAAATGAAACATCACATTCTAGCATTTTTAATTTAAGTTCTGTTGTTGGCACAGTACTTCAGGATTCTGATGCCCAATTTGTTGGTTTATCAGTCGGTGGAGATATTGCCTATGCACTGGAAAATGAAAATATGCCACGAGACGAAATGCTTCCACGTGTATTAAAATCAGCCACTCTTGTAGGTATGCATGAATTTCTGGAACATGTTCCCTATAATCTTTCCGGAGGACAGAAACAGCGTGTTTCTTTAGCCGGAATCATGCATGATGATGTAAAAGTTCTTCTTTTCGATGAGCCTTTAGCCGCTCTTGATCCTCAGATGGGTAATAATGCTATTGATCTGATTGATCAGATTCAAAAAAAGAATAACTGTACTGTCATCATTATCGAACATCGTCTGGAAGATGTTTTATATCGTCCGGTTGACCGGATAATTCTGTTAGAAGATGGACAGATTGTTGCCGATATGAGTCCTAATGACCTTCTGTGTTCAAATTTGGTTGTTGAAAAAGGAATTAGAGAACCTCTTTATCTGCAGGCTTTGAAGATGGCAGGATGTAATGTTACTGTCGAAGATAATCCAGGTAATGTTTTTGACATTAATCTTGATAAATACAAAGAAAAACTGATTTCTTATTACAGTAACGTTGACACCAGTAAACCTGAAAAGAAAAAAGAAACAGTTTTAGAAGTTAAGAATGTTGATTTTTCTTATGACAGAAAAAAAGCTCTGGATAATGTCTCTTTTTCAGTCAATAAAGCTGATAAAATTGCTGTGGTAGGTAAAAACGGAGCTGGAAAATCGACTGCTGCTAAACTTATCTGCGGAATTCTTCGCCCGGATAAAGGAAAAGTTCTTTTAGAAGGTGTCAATTATCTCAAATATTCAATCAAAGAACTGGGTCAGCAAATAGGCTATGTAATGCAAAACCCAAATCAGATGCTGGTAAAAGACATTATAAAAGATGAAGTATCTTTAGGTCTGGTTCTTAATAATAAAAGTGAAGAAGAGATTGAAAAGAATATTGAAGCAGCACTAAAAAAATGTGACCTCTGGTCTATGCGAAACTGGCCTGTTTCTGTTGTCAGCTACGGTCAGAAAAAGCGTGTTACTATCGCCTCTATTTTAGCTATGAATCCTGAAATTATTATATTGGATGAACCTACAGCCGGGCAGGACTATCGGATATATACAGAAATAATGTCCTTCTTAGAAAAACTAAACCAAGATTTTGGTATCACCATATTATTTATCACCCATGATATGCACTTGGCAATTGAATATACCGATAGAGCAATTGTATTTGCTGATGGAAAATGTATCGGCGATGATTCTGTCTTTAAGATTCTATCTGATAACGATATTATTGAACAGGCCAGTCTGAAGCAGACATCTCTTTATTCTCTGGCTACAAGAATAGGTCTTAATCCTGAAAAATTTATTGAATCATTTATTGTAGCGGAAAGGAGAAAACGTCATGAAGAATCTTAATATTATAAATCTGACAAAAGGAGAAACTTTTCTGCACCAGCTTTCTGGTACCACTAAGGTCAGATTATTTGCTGTTTTGATGGTTTATGTTACGATGTCATTTGATTTACCAATAATTTTACCATTATTTATTTTCTCAATTATCGGTTTATTCTCCTTAAAGCCGGCTTGGAAAATAATTAAACCGGTCATAATTTTCGTTGTTGCAATGAACATTTTTAACATTATACTGTTCTGGCTGGCTAATCCGCTCTGTGGACTGGAATATACCGGAGATCAGACAATCCTATTTGCCTTTAGTGACTATCTGATTGTTACCAGAGGTACATTCTGGTATCTGACCATCAGACTTTTAAAGATGCTTACTTCTTTCAGTACCTCTTTGGTTTTCATTATGTCTATTACTCCAAGTGAAATTGCTGCCGGTTTGACTTCTTTGGGTTTACCTTATAAACTTGGCAGTATTGTGGAACTTGCTTTCAGGTATATTCCGGATATCTCCAGAGACTATGAAAATATTGCTGTTTCGATGCAGTGTAGAGGACTGGAATTAGATGCCACGAAAACAAAACCAATGGAACGTTTAAAACAGATGATAATCATTTTAATTCCGTTAATTGTTACTTCTTTTGACAGGGTTGGTAACATCTCCAACGCTATGGATTTAAGAGGTTTTGGTAAGGGTAAAAAGAGATCATATTATTCTGAATATCCTGAAAGAAGAAATGACACAATATTTAAAGTCATTTATTGTTTAATTGCCCTGTTCTGTGGTTATTACATGATTTCCGGACTGATTAGTCCACGCGCCCCTAAAATGTGGGTCTATTGGAGCTGATTATGAAATATCCAACTATTGTTATGATGACTGATTTTGGAGCTGACAATGTCAGTGTCTGTGCTATGAAAGGTGTCTGTAATACTGTCTGTAATGACTTAATCACTACAGATATTACTCATTCAATTACACCATTCAATACCTGGGAAGCAAGTGCTCAACTAATGTATGTTGAACCTTTCTGGCCTGAAGGAACTATCTTTGTCAGTGTTGTTGATCCGGGTGTCGGAACAAAAAGAAAAGCCTGTGTGGCAAAACTGAAAGATGGCAAATACGTAGTTACACCAGATAACGGTACTTTAACTCACGTCTTTTATGAAGTGGGAATACAGGAAATCAGAGAAATTGATGAATCAATTAATCGTCTGTCCTCAACAAAAAACACTTCTGTTTTCCATGGACGTGACTTATTTGCCTATTGTGCCGCCAGATTAGCTGCTGATATTATTTCTTTTGAAGAAGTTGGCCCGCTTTATCCGATTGAAGAAACTGTTTTACACGATATATTCTACAACCCTGTGGTAGAAAAAAATTATATCGCAGGAACAATTACTTCTGTTTTCAAACATTTCGGCAATATCTTTACAAACATCTCCTTTGAAGACTTTGCTAAAGCCGGTTTTAATGAAGGAGAATATGTAGATGTAAAAATCAGTTATAAAGATAAAATTAAATTTAATCAGAAAGTGTTATATCACAAATCATTCGGATACGTTGATATTAATCAGCCAATTCTATTCAGTGGTTCTACCTTAACCGTATGTTTAGCCCTGAACCAGGGAAACTTTGCGAATGTATATGATATATCTTCTGGAAAAGATTGGAGGATTGAGTTCAAAAGATGAAACCGAGTATTGTATGGCAAACCGACTTCAGTTTAACCTGGGGAGCGGTATGCAGTATGCGTGGAGTTGTTAAACAGGTTGACAGCGAATTAGAATGTTATGACATTACTCATGATATTGAACAATATAATGTCCTGGCCGCTTCCAGAGAACTGATGTATGTCGAACCGTTCTGGCCAAAAGGAACTGTTTTTGTCAGTGTCGTTGACCCGGGTGTCGGAACAAAAAGAAAAGCCTGTGTGGCTCTTTTAAATGATGGCAATTATGTAATTACGCCGGATAATGGTACTTTAACTCATCTGTTCTATCATGTTGGAATAAAAGAAGTCAGAGAAATTGATACTACTGTCAACAGATATAAAGGAACTGAGGATGTTTCAGTTTTTCACGGTCGTGATATCTTTGCCTATACAGCTGCCAGACTGGCAAGCGGGATTATCTCTTTTGAACAAGCTGGTCCTTCATATCCGGTCAGTGAAATAGTAGTAGAAGATTACATCTATTTAAGAGCTGAAGTTACTGATACTGATATTGAGGGAATTGTTACCAGTGTCTCAGATCATTTCGGTTCTATTATTTTCAATGTCCTGACAAAAGATTTTAACGCTGTCGGTTATACCCATGGCGATATAGTTCATGTCAAAATAATCAATAATGGTAAAATATATTTTGAAGATAACGTTATCTATGAAAAATCATTTGGTTATGTCGATTTGAATATGCCAGTCTTATATAATTCCAGCAGTAACTACATCTCCATAGGTCTAAACCAAAACAACTTCAGAGATACTTACCAGATAAAAGAGGGGAAAAACTGGATTGTTAAATTATCGAAGATATAGAAAAGTGGTTATTATTTGACCACTTTTTATATCGTTTTCATGCTTCGTTTTCTTCTTTTTGGCTGATTCTATACTCTTCTAAAACTTCATATAGAATACTGGCATCATTTTTTCTTACTTTTTCTTTAACATCCAAAACCTTTATTTTCATAACTCTGACACCATAGGTTATTTCAATAATGTCACCAACTTTAACTTCTTTTGAAGGTTTGGCAATCTTCCCATTTACAGTTATTCTTTCATTAACTGCCAATTCTTTCGAAACTGTTCTTCTTTTCAATATTCTTGCAACTTTTAAATATTTATCTAATCTCATTAACTGTTAATCACCTCCAATACTTTAGTTATCCTACTTAGATAATTCTTTTTCTTTTCAACAATTAAAATAATCTGATTTTTTACATATCTGAGTTTAATCTCATTAGAAATTTTCGAAATCTTTTCAAAAAATTTAACTCCGTCAATTGATGAAGAATATTCTCTGGTCAGTGCAATCCGATTTTCTTTTTCATATTCTTCATAGGAAGCAATCCTGTCAGTATTTAACATCAGTTCCAACTTTTTCTTTTCGAAAAGATTATTGATTGTTACCGGCAATCGGCCATAATAGTCCGTCAGCTCTTTCTGATAGCTAATCAGTTCTTTTTCATTTTTAATCAAGGTCATCTTCTGATAAATTTCAATTTTTTCTAAATCTTCGTTAACAAATCTGCTTGGAATATAACCGTCTATCTCACTGACTTTATTTTTGGCTTCTACAATTTCTTCTTCGATAATTCCTTTTTCTCTGTTAATAGCTTTATTTAACATTTCCAAATACAGACTCATTCCTATAGTGTTAATAAAGCCGGCCTGTCTTTCACCCAGCAAATCTCCAGCCCCTCTGATAGTCAAATCTCTCATTGCTATTTTGTATCCTGAACCAAGTTCCGTAAACTCTTTAATCGCCTGAAGTCTTTTGGTTGCTGTTTCTGACAGTTGTTTGTTACTGCGATACATAAGATAGGCATAGGCTATTTTATTGCTTCGACCGACTCTTCCCCTTATCTGATATAGTTGAGCTAATCCAAATTTATCAGCATCTTCAATAAGAATAGTATTAACATTTGGTATATCTATGCCGGTTTCAATTATAGTGGTACAAATTAAAATGTTAAACTCTCCGGTTATAAAGCGGTACATAACATCTTCAATTTCTTCTCTGTTCATTTTACCATGACCGACTGCTACCGTAGCATTGGGAACCATGGTTGATATTTTTCTAGCCACATTATAAATGTTATCGACATTGTTATACAGATAAAATACCTGACCGTTTCTTGCCAGTTCCCTTGAAATAACCTCTCTTATCAGCGAATCATTTTTCTCTACAACATAAGTTTGAATCGGCATTCTGTCTTGAGGAGCGGTATCCAATTGTGAAAGGGACATTACTCCGACCAGTGACATTTGTAAAGTCCTTGGAATTGGTGTTGCACTCAAAGATAAGACATCGATGCTTTTTTTATATTCCTTGATTTTTTCTTTAGCCTGTACACCAAATCTCTGTTCTTCATCAATTATCAGTAATCCTAAATCAGCAAATTCAACATCATTGCTGATGATTCTATGTGTTCCAATTAATATATCAATTTTACCCTCTTTTAATTCTTTAATAATCTGCTTCTGTTGAGATAAAACAACATATCTGTTTAACAGTCTGATTTTCACTGGAAATCCTTTAAATCTGTCAACAAAGGTATTATAGTGCTGTAGCGAAAGAATCGTTGTCGGGCACAGGTAAGCAACCTGCTTCAAATCTTTAACTGCTTTAAAAGCAGCAACCATAGCTACCTCAGTTTTCCCAAAACCGACATCCCCACATAAAAGCCTGTCCATCGGTCTTGGCTGTTCCATATCATATTTGATTTCAGAAATGGCTTTTTCTTGATCTTCTGTCAACTGATAAGGAAAGTTTGCTTCAAATTTCCGACTGTACTCATCATCCCTGCTGAAAGCGTGTCCGATATTTTCTTCTCTTGAAGAATAAAGTTTTACCAGTCTTTCAGCAATATCATTTACCTCCGCCTGGATTTTTTTCTTGCTTCTTTCCCAACTTTTACTGCCCAGTTTGCTTAATCTGACACCGACTCCCTCAGCAGCCAGAAATTTTCTGACCATCTTCAACTGTTCCAGTGGAACTAATAGTAAATCATTGTCCTTATATCTGATTTGAAGATAATCACGGTGCTTATTCTGAATTTCTTTATCAACTATACCTTCATATTTTCCTATGCCATACTGATTATGAACTACATAATCACCAATTTTTAAATCTGTATACGATTCTAAAACTACAGCTTCTTTAAATTTATTTTCAAATCTTCCTTTAACAATTTTAACTCCAAATAATTCTTTAGCTGTCAAAACCATAATTTCTTCGTAATTAAAACCTTCAAATAATTCAACATCAGTAAATTCTGCATATTCATCAAGATTCAGTTTTTCCTGGTTAAAAACATTTTCCAACAATTCTTTTTGTGCTTTGCTGATTGATAATACTATTTTATTTTTTTTTGATAACCTGACTATTTCTTCAGCCACCTTATCCAAAGGCAAAAGCGGGAAGTATGTCATTTTAACTTTTGACTTGATTGAATCAGTACTGGCGAAGTTGCTTTTAATATGATAAGGATTATGTTTTTCAATAACCCGGTCAAAATCATCGAAAACACTGTAATAATTCAAACCTGAATCATTACTGTAAAGTTCACCTATGTATTCACTGTTTTCACTAATAATTAAATCCAAATTGGCTCTAACATCGTCATCAGTAGAAATGATTACCTGTTTATACGTAATATAATCGAGCAGTGAAGCTGTGTTTTCTTTAAAACATTGATAGCGGTAGAGATAATGTTCAAATATATTGTTCTTTAAATAATTTAAATCTCTTTCCACATTATCTTTTAAAGTTGAGAAATTTCTTGCTTTCTTTCTGTCTTTTTCCAGCTGAGCTCTTACCTTTTGTTCAAAAACTGAAAAGTCTTCATCGAATATTAAAAGAGAAGCTGGCACAATTTTACAGTTTTTAACCTGTTTTATTGTTCTTTGAGTTGAAATATCAAAATAGCGGATTGAATCAATTTCATCATCAAAGAATTCTATTCTTACCGGTTTTTCATCCTGAATAGAAAAAACATCAATTACTCCTCCTCTTAAAGAAAAAGTCAGGGGCTGGTCAATTCTGGCTGTCTGTTTATACCCGCTTTTTATTAAATCATTTCTTAAATCATCCATGTTATATCTTTGATTGACAGATAAATTTAATATCAGTTTTTCAAAAATTTCTTTTTTTGGCAAATACCTTATAATTGCCATCGGATGAGTAATTATTATTTTTGGTTTTTTCTCCAGACATAGAGCAGTCAGCACTTCCATCTGATTGGCATACATACTTGGAGAGGCTGCAACAGCTTCTACTCTTAAAGATTCTTCCATAGTAAAAAGCAACACATCTTCCTTTAGCAGGGGGTATAACCGATAATAAAGCTGCTGTGCTGAATACGTGTTACCTTTTACAACTACTTTAGTTATCTGCTGCTGATGAAAGCTGGCTGCTAAAACCAGTGTTTCTTCTGTTTCTGTCAGCCCGTTTATCTTTTCGATATTTTTATTCAAGGCTAAAACAGCCGGATCTTTCTCTAACAGTTGATAGAAATTATTCATCCTCTTCCTTTTTGTTATACATATTCATTACTTTATCAAAAGGTAAATCAATAAAGTCAATGGCTGCCAGAGCCGCCTTTTCAACCGCTGATTTAAACATTGTCAGTTTTTCTTTTTCAACTTTTCCCAAGACATAATCCACTACCGGTATAAAAGGATTTTTTTCAATTCCAATTCTGATTCTTGGAAACTCCTGTGTAGCTATATTGGCAATGATGCTTTTCATCCCCTTATGACCGCCGGCAGACCCTTTTGATCTTAATCTGATTTGACCATAATTAATATCTAAATCATCATAAATAACTACTAAATCTTCCTGTGGATTAATTTGATAGTAATTTACCGCTTTTCTGACAGCTTCTCCGGAATTGTTCATATAGGTTTGCGGTTTCATCAAAAGTACCTGCTGACCCTTATACATTGTTCTGCCGGTCAAGGAATTGAATTCCTTTCTGCAGATATTAACATTTAACTTATCCGCTACAACATCTAAAGTTAAAAAGCCAGCATTGTGTCTGGTGTTTGAATATTCTCTTCCCGGATTTCCTAAACCTACAATTAACTTCATTTTATCTGCCTTTGAGTTTTTATTTTACACTATTTATTCTCTATGTCAATAATATCGTTTATTATATAATAACCGCACATTATCCCGGCAACAGCTGGAACAAACATCATAGAACCCAGATTTTTTCTCTCTTCTTCACTGCTTTCCAACGGTTTCTCTTTAGAAAAAACTACCGGAATATCTAAAGACATGTTATTTTTTCTGGCAAGAGATCTCAAAACTTTAGCCATGGGATCATTCTCTGTTTTGTCAAGCCTGGTTATAAACACCTTTTGAGGGTCTATTCTTCTGGCCATTCCTAAAGAAGAAATTATCCTGATATTATTTCCCAGGCAATATTTCCATAAAGCTACTTTACTGTTGATAGTATCAATTGCGTCGACAACATAATCTATTTTTTCGCTAAACAATTCTTCTATATTATCCTGACAGAAAAATATGTCATAAGTAATAATTTCGGCTTCAGGATTGATATTCAGCAGTCTTTCTTTCATGACATCTGTTTTTCTTCTTCCGATTGTCTCTACAGTTGATATTATCTGTCTGTTGATATTTGAGTCATCGATTTTATCATTATCAACAATAATAACTTTCCTGATTCCACTTCTTATTAAAGTCTCACAGGCATATCCGCCAACACCTCCAAGACCAATAATCATCACGGTTTTACTTTGAATCAAATCGAAGTTTTCTTTTCCAATCATGCTGATAGTTCTACTGCTGCACATTTAAAAACTCCTCTACCTCTTTATAAATTCTTTCAAAACAACCTTCTTCTTCGATATTATACCAGTCCACTATCATCTGATTGTTAAACCAGGTATACTGTCTTTTGGCAAACTGTCTGGTATGAGCTTTGATTTTTTCTACACACTTCTCCAGAGATTCCTGTTTCAGATAATATGGAATCAGTTCTTTATACCCGATACCGGTAAAACCCTGACTCTTTAAGGGATATTTGCTGAAAAGTCGGTCGGTTTCTTCTAATAAACCTTCTCTGATCATTTCATCAACTCTTAGATTTATTCTTTCTTTCAATCTTCCTCTATCCATTGTAAGACCGATTATTTTGGCATCATATATCATAATACCTTCCTGTTTTTCTTCCTGTTCTGATTTACTGATTCCGCTTTCAGCCATGGCCAGAGCTCTGATAATTCTCTTTCTGTTATTTGGATGAATTGCATCTGCTGATTTTTTATCTAATTCTTTCAATTTCTGATGTAATTGTTCATTGCTAAAATCGTTATATTTAATTTCATCTATATTGATGCCGGATTTTACAAATTCATAATCATATAATAATGCTTTGATATATAGTCCTGTTCCTCCTGCTATTATAACAGTTTTCCCTTTTTCACTGATTTCCTTAATTTTTTTTCTGGCATCTTTTTGAAAAGTTGCTACATCATATCTGTCAGTCACTTCCTTATAATCCAGTAAATGATGAATTATTCCCTGCTTCTCATCTTCTGTTGCTTTTGCGCTTCCTATATTCAGGCCTTTATAAACCTGAATGCTGTCACCATTTATTATCTCTCCATTAAATCGTTTAGCCAGCTCAACTGACAGTGAAGTCTTTCCTATAGCTGTAGGCCCTACAACAACTATGACCTTAGGCACGTTTAAACTCCTTTATCAAATCTTTTTCACTAATAGAAATCATTGTCGGTCTGCCATGCGGACAGTTAAATGGCTGTTTACATCTTGAAAGTCGGTCAAGAAGAGTCTTACTTTCTTCGCTCGACAGATACTGGTTAAAACGAACTGAACTATGGCAGGCCAGCGAAGCTATTTTTTCTTTTCTGATATCTATTCTGCTCATTTGTTTATCTTCTACAATTTCATTTATTAAACGCTGAATAAAATGTTCCTCATCAAGCTGTTCGAAAAAATAAGGTACTTCACGAGTAACAATTGAATTCATTGAAAACTGTTCAAATTTCAGCTTAATGCAGTCAAGTTGTTCATTGATTAAATCCAACTGATTAACTATCGCCGGGTTTACCTCAATTACTAAAGGTAAAAGCAAATGCTGTGTTACAACACTTTTTTCCATTATCTGATTTTGAATTTCTTCAAACATACACCTTTCCTGAGCTGCATGCTGGTCTATGATATATAGGTTTTCTTCATCATTAGCCAGGATATATTTACCATGCAGTTGAGCCAGATATTTAAATCTATAAGTTTTCTCCGGCTCCGGATAGTCTGCTATTTCTTCTTGAACAATATTTAAAACCGGTTGCTGCTGATAAGAAAACAGGTCCTGTTCTTTTATTGGTTCTATTAATTTATTTCTTTCTTTCTGTTGTGCTATCGTTATATTTTTAAGCAGCATATCAGCAGGGGTCATTTCCTTTTTTAAAGTATTTCTAATTCCGTCAGTGATTAGTTTATACAACTGTCTTTCTTTAGAAATTTTTATTTCCCATTTAGAAGGATGAACATTTACGTCCACCAGCTTATAATCAATGTCAATATTTACTACCGCAATCGGATATCGGTCGGACATCATATATCCCTTATAACCCTCAACAATCGCTTTTTGAATCTGATAACTTTTTACTATACGTCCATTGATAAAACAATTTATGTATTGCCTTGTTGCTCTGCTGATTGCCGGATTAACTACATATCCACTTATTCTGAAGTCATAGTCTTCAAATTCAACAGCGATACATTTTTTAGCAACCTCAACCCCATAAATGGCCATGATTGTTTCCTGTAAAGAACCTGAACCATTGGTTTGAATTCTTATCTGACCATCATTAGACAATTCAAATGATATCTCAGGATGAGATAAAGCCATTTTAGAAACTAAATCTAAAATCAGATTAAGTTCAACATTGGCACTCTTCAAATGTTTCAGGCGGGCAGGCGTTTTGTAAAATAATCCTTCTACTCTGACAGTTGTTCCCTCTGGTGCTCCAAATGGCTTTGCTTCAACGATATTTCCGTATTCCACTTTTACCTGTGTTGAGTCATTGCCGTCATTTGTCATTAAAGTGACTTTGCTTACTGAAGCAATTGAAGGTAGAGCTTCACCTCTAAAACCCATCGTACTTATTTGCCATAAATCATTTACTTCTGAAATTTTACTTGTAGCATGGCGACTGAAAGCGGCCGTAGCATCTTTTTTATCCATCCCGCAACCGTCATCTGTTATTTCAATGTAATCAAGTCCGCCATTTGTCAAACGAATTTCTATTCTGGTAGCCCGAGCATCAATTGAGTTTTCAATCAGTTCTTTAACTACACCCATTGGTCTTTCAACAACTTCTCCAGCCGCTATCATATTTGACAAAAGTTCATCAAGTATTCTTATTTTACTCACATTATTTTCCTTCCATTTTATTTTTCATCGTTGCCAACAGTTGAAGTGCCTCAATTGGAGTTATGTTATCTGGATCAACTTTTTTCATAATCTCTTCCACATCTTTTATATGTGGTGGTATTTTTTCCATAACTATTATTTGAGACTGATCGTTTCTATGCTTTTTCTTCTGTTCAAAACCGCTCAGAAGTTCTTTTGCTCTATCAATTACACTCTCAGGAAGTTTAGCTAAAGAAGCCACATGAATTCCATAAGAGCGATCGGCCCTGCCATCCTTTACCTTATATAAGAATGTGATTTTCTCATCTTCTTCATGAACATCTACATTCTTGTTTTTTATTCTTTCCATATTGTTTTCTAAAGCCGTAAGTTCATGATAATGAGTACTGAAGAGAGTTTTAGCACCTATTGCCGCATCAATATATTCCAACATCGCCTGAGCTAAAGCCATACCATCATAAGTGGAAGTGCCTCTTCCGATTTCATCAAACACAATTAACGAATCCTTTGTTGCATTCTGTAAAGCATTATTAGCTTCCAGCATTTCCACCATAAAAGTTGATTGACCGGATAAAATATCATCAGTTGAACCGATTCTGGTAAAAATCTGGTCGAAGACAGGTAATAAAGCACTCTTTGCCGGCACATAACAACCAATCTGAGCCATTATAGCAATTAACAGACACTGTCTCATATAGGTACTTTTACCACCCATATTTGGTCCGGTGATAATTAAAGTAGTTATCGTATCATCCATATAGATATCATTGGCAACATATTTCATTTCTTTAAATGAATCCAATATCGGATGTCGGCCATTTTTAACATCCATTATTCCTTCCTCAGAAAACTGAGGTCTTGTATAGCCATGACTGCTGCTGATTACAGCCAGTGCGTAGTTGGCATCTGTAATTCCTAAAGCCATAGCCAGCTGCTGCATACTGGCCAGTTTAGTTTTTATTTTTGCTATCAGCTCAACAAATAAAATATTTTCTAATTTAATTGCCTTTTCCTGTGCATGTAAAAGAATGTTTTCCTGTTGTTTTAATTCATCAGTAATAAACCTTTCGCCAGTGGTAAGAGTCTGTTTTCTCTGATAACCCCACTCTTCTTTTATCTGACTTAATGCTCCTTTTGAAATTTCAATATAATAACCCATAACTCTGTTATAGCCGATTTTTAAAGTCTTAATACCGGTTTTTTCTTTTTCCTGCTGTTCAAGTGCCGCCAGCCAGCTATGACCATCTTTTTGAATTTCTCTGTAATGATCCAGTTCTTCATTATAGCCGTCCTTAAAGACTCCACCATCATTGACATATATAGGTACATCATCATTTAAACTGTCAGACAATAACTGATAAATATTTTCACATAAATCAAGTTCATCAAATTCCGGATATATTTTACTGTCCTTAATTATTGCATGTATACCAGGTACAACTTCCAGTGTTTTTTTAAGTCTGAGACAGTCTTTTGGATTAGCTGAACCATAAGCCACTCTGGCTACAATTCTTTCCAGATCATATAAATTGCTTAAATTTTCTTTTAACTGTTCTCTCTTCAGAAAGTCAGTATTCAGATAGTTTATAAAATCCAGTCTTTGGTTTAACACTTGTTTATTTCTTAAGGGCTTTGAAATCCATTTTCTAAGTGTTCTTGAACCCAAAGCACTTCTGGTTTTATCTAAAAAAGACCACAAAGTAATTGACCTGTTTGCTGTTCTGGATGGCTGAATCAGTTCAAGATTTGTTATTGTTGCATAGTCCATTTTGAGAAAATCATCTTCATTTATCTCTTTGAACTTTCTTAAATGAGACATACTTCTTTTTTGAGTTATTTCTAAATAGTTTATTAATTTTCCTATTGCCTCTAATAAATGAATATCTTCAATTTCTTCACATAAATATTTATATTCTTCTTTTATTGAGGATTCATCGCAAACTGAAACGGTCAAAAAATAGTTGCTATCCAGGTTTTTAATAGCTTTTCCATTAAAGTTACTGTTGACTACTACTTCTTTAATATCATTACTAATCAGTGTCTGGACCAGTGTTGCAATATCATGTTTTATTGATATCAGCTTCGTTTCACCAGTTGTCGTTTCACAAATCGCCAGAGCATAACCATAACCATAATCGATAAGGCTTGCTAAAAAAACACTGCTTTTTTCATCAAGCAGCTCTTCCATAATTGTACCTGGAGTGACTACTCTGACGACATCTCTTTTTACCAGACCTGTTGCCTGAGAGGCATCTTCGAGTTGTTCAACAATTGCAACTTTGTAGCCCTTGTTTATCAGTCTTTGGATATATCCGGTTACCGCATGAAACGGAACTCCGCACATTGGAACTTTTTCATCTGCTCCGGCATTTCTTGCAGTTAAAACCAGATCCAATTCATGAGATGCTATTTTTGCATCTTCAAAAAACATTTCATAAAAGTCTCCTAAACGATAGAAGACTAATGTATCAGCATATTTTTCTTTGAGTTGCAAATAATGCATCATCATTGGAGTATATTGAGTCATTATTTCACCTCTTTAAACTTTATATTCTAAACAGTCTTTGTAATTTTCAATTTCTTTACTTATTTTTCTTCTTAAAGCATTACTTCCCGGCCCATAATTTATTATATATCCATAATATCTTTCCACTACTTTATAAGCTTTGCCGGCAATAATATTATCTGCATTTATCTTATGTTTATCGTATAGAACAACAATGAGCGCTGTCGCTGAAGAAGTAATTTTTTTAATATTTGAAATGCCACCAAGATTTTCTATATATTGTCTAACTTCAATTGTCTGTTTCTCTTTTTCCAGGAAATAAAAAGCTAAAACTTTATAGAAAATGAATACTGCCAGTTGATAGACAACAAACACAATTGCTCCTATTATTAACAATCTGTATATATTTGGCAATAAATCTGCATCACTTGAATACTTAATCAATTCATAAATATTACCAGTAGCCAGATATTTCGGATTACCAAAAGCACCACATCCTAAATAGGTATTTGTTAATCCGCACGCTAAATACAGCAATCCGCATATTATTATATGTATTCCCAGTAAAACAGGCGCCGTAAGCATCAGTACCAGTTCCATGGGCAGAGTTGCCGCTCCAAATAGTGAGGCAATTATTCCTATTATAACTAACCCAAGGGCACGACTTCTTTCTATTTTATCAGAAATATTTAAATAGTATGCCAGTATCAGTGACGGAATTGCAAAAATATTTACCACATAACTTGCACTTATATACCTTCCAGTCCCTATTGATACTGAATTTATTTTGTATTGTTCAATCCAAATATTGACATCACCCAAAATAGTGACGTCTGCTGGAGTAATCCAGCTTCCTCCCAGATTTCCAAACAAAAATTTGTTAGTGATGATTTCTTCCATTCCTAAGGCATTTAAAAATTGTCTTATTATTCCGTAAACAAACATGACAGCAGGATTTGAATTGTTGGTTGATATCCAGTTCATCACATTGTTTAAAATCATTACCAGATGACCATATTCATGACTCAGCAAAATTCCAACCACTGCAGTAAAAACAAATGTTATCAGTAAGAACCAGACATCGTTATCAATAAACACAAACATCCCGTAATTATATCTTTTTCTTGAAATCTTATACGCCAGTTTTATTATCATTATGACAATTATGCTGGCAATAATTCCCAAATTAAGAGGATACTTGGTAATAGGGTTATTTGCAGCACTTATTGTTTCGTACGATAAACCCAATATGGCTTTATAGTAATTACTGTCAAAAGAAGTTTTGGCATAGAACATCGTAACTACATTCAACAACGTATAACTGATAATCGTAGCAATTACAACAATAACATCATTATATGTTTTGCCAACATAATTGATTGCCAGAATAAAGGGAAATAAATCAACAATCAGTTTCCCACTATAGCCGCACATTGAAATAACGAGACTTATAATTTCCCCGTTTGTATTTATACTACCTATTCTCATCAGGATAAAGCCAATAAACAGCATTCCTAAAGAGAATTTAATTGATTCAATAATTCTATACCATCCGTTGTTATTCATTGATTATCCTTCCCGTCGTTAAAATAACTGCTTCAGATTATCTATCCAATTATGGGGTTTATAATGAGCGATTTGAACATACCTGTCTGAAAGCGTACAGGTTATTTGAAGTTTCCCGTCTAAATCAAAATCATATCTGTCAAAACATAATTTTGTATTACTAAAATCATCACTGATTAAATCAATCTTTGTTGAACCCAGAAATATCATCGGGTTGCTTATTGAATGAAAATGAGCATGGTGAATACCGGCTACTTCTTTCAGTTGCAGCACATTTAATCCCGGCTGGATTATTGCTCCTGATATTGACCTGTTATACCCTGTTGAACCTATTTGTGTTGATACACATATTCCTAAACCATGAAGAGTTTCAAGTTTTTCGTCATTTAAAAGTACATCAATTACTTTTGTTTTAAAACTTTCTACCCTCACTTCATTTACAGAATAAAAAATTTTCCCATTTGAAAGAACCGTTTTTAATAAATATCTTTTTTCTATTTCCGGTACTTTAGTCAAGATATGATTAACAAACTCTTTCATTTCTCTTAATGTATAATCAGCAAAAAAGCCTAAAGTTCCTGTATGTATACCGGTAAACGCTGTTTTATCCAGCCTGTGAATATATTTATGAATAGCCGATAAAAAAGTCCCATCTCCTCCAATAACACAGACAATATCCGGACTGGCTTCATCATATTCCATATTTCCTTCCACCAGCTGTTTTTGAATCGTTCTGGCAACTTTTATCGAGACAGTATCATTTTTTGATACAATAGCAAACTTTTTCATAGACTTCTTTCCTTCTCTATTTTAATATTGTATCATATTTAAGAGGTGTTATTCCACATGAAACAACAACTTGAAATAGAATTTAAAACGTTGGTTACTAAAGAGCAATTTGATAAATTAATCAGTTTATATTGGCCTTTATTATTTTATAAACAACATAATTATTATTACAGACCGCTTTCCTGTGATTATTCTTTTCGAATCAGAATTAAAGAAAACAAAAAAATTTTTACTCTAAAAGAAAAAATAGACAATAATATTCTGGAACATGAAAAAACTTTTTCCGGTCCGTTTTATGAAGATAATGAAATTAAAAATACTCTGGATAGATTAAATATTTATCCTCCTTTTAATTTAGAAGGAGAACTGATTACTTATAGGGCAGTTGTTGAAAGTGAACTGGCACAGTTATGCTTTGATATCAATCATTATAACAATTTAATTGATTATGAAATTGAATATGAAATAAAAAAAGACCACGATGGTCTAAGACGATTTAAAGAAATATTATCTGAAGCTGATATCAGATACATACCTTCTTATGCTTCAAAATATTACAGATGTATCTCAACAGGAGAATAGTTTAAATTATTCTTTTTCATAAACATAACCTATATTTATCCTGTTTAACATTTCTATCTGCGAATCAGTGAATTCTCTATTTGAAACTACAATGATTTTTATTATTTCTTTTATCGTCTGTTCTATATTTGATGACAGACATACAAGCTGTCCTATTGTTTTATAATAGCTATCTTTGAAATCTCTAATGTTTGACTGAAATATATAATATAGTATATTCACCTTTCCAAAATTGATAAAGCCTATATGTCTGTTGTTTATACATAGATGATTATCAATGCTATATTTCTTTTCTACTTTTTTAAAGTATTTTTTTGTTGTTTCATTTTCAATTGCCAAAGTCTCAATTATCGTAGCAATTTTATACTGTATCAGCTGCTGGCTGAAGCTTATTTCATCCGCTGTCCCCTGCATAGAACTCCACAAATCCAGTCCTATTTTTCGAGCTTCTTCCAATATTTTTAAAGTCTGTTGTCCTTCATGTTTATCCAGATAGGTGAAACTTTCCAGATTGTTTGAAATTTTATAACCTAAATCAGATAAATATATCGGGCTTCGAAAGAAGACCACTCTATCTAAAACCAGACAGTTGATTTTTTCTGGTATCTTTTCAGTTTTTTTGCTCTTTTCAATTGCTTCATATAATTCTTTTCTGGATACATAGCCTGTCTTTGTCTTATATTTTCTCCACATCGAAGAAACTGACATTGATGAAGAACCGGTAAATCTGCCATAGCCGACCAGTCCCTTTTCTTTTCTGGTTTTTGTGGTTATATCCTTAGACAGGAAAAAAAGCAGATCACCTATATTAAAGCCGGAAAAATTTTTGGTCGATAAGCGCCAGAATACTATCGAGTTCGATCCGTTTACTCGATGGTATTCAATCATTTTTTCATCTGTAACATAAGCGATTGCTGCCATAATTAACCTCTTATTGTTTTATTCTTCCTTTAAAAGCGTTCATTAAAGTTAGCTCGTCAGCATAATCAAGATTGCTCCCTGTAGGAAGTCCTGACGCCAGCCTTGTCACTGTAAGACGGGTGTTGGATTTTAATATCTTGCATATATAGAGTGCCGTTGTATCTCCCTCCATTGTCGAATTTGTCGCGATAATTATCTCTTTTGTATTTTCATCTATTCTATCTAAAAGACTCTGAAAATTTAAGTCCTCCGGCAATATTCCTTTAATTGGAGAAATAGCACCATGTAAAACATGATAAACACCACTGTACGATCCCATTTTTTCTATCGCAATTAAGTCTTTGGTCTGCTGTACGACACAGATAACTTCCTTATCTCTCGTTGAATCTTCACAAATTCTACACTTTTCATTTTCAGTTAAGTTACCGCATATAGTACATTTGTGGATTTTTTCCTTTACTAGCATCAGCTGCTTGGCAAATGCTTCTATGTCATCCTTTGGAAGTTCCAACAGAGTCATAGCATATCTTTCCGCTGTCTTTTGCCCTACTGAGGGAAACATCCTCAGGTATTCCATTAGTTTTTCCAGTATATCAGGATACATGTTCTACTCTCCCATAATATCAAAGCCGTCTTTTCCAAACAGCGAAGCCAATCTATCCTCTGGAGTATCAATACCTTCTTCATTTTTTGGTTCTTCTTTTTTTTGTTTTTGTACTTTACTTCTTTCATTTTTAAAATAGGTTATCAGAAAATCTCTTTCTTCCTTTGTCACGCATACAATATCCTTTCTGTCTAAAAGATATTTTCCTAATATATTTTCTACTATTGCATTATTTTCCATGTTGTTAATAAAATTTGCTTCTGTTCTATTATCTGCAGCCAGAATAATATTTGCTTTACTTGAAGCCATAATTTCTGCCTTTTTTACCAGGTTCATCAGTTGTCTTTCTTTCCCAAAGAAATTATCAATAAAAATATCATTTATTATTTTAATATCTACTTCTTTAATTTTCTTTGTCGCCTTTAATAATATCTGATAGTACTGTTCATCAGTATATGATTTATTTTCAATAATAACAGGTTTCTTTACTTCTTTTACTACTTCTTCAACCGCAACCGGTTCTTTCCTTATTGCTTCTCTTTCAGATGCAATCGGTTCTTTTTTATATTCAACCATCTTTAACAAACAGACTTCCAGATAAGTTAAAGTATTGGTCGCATCCCGATATTTTGAAAGTGTCTCTATTAGGTAGTCAGTGTATTCCAATAATGTATCTGAGTCAAACATTGAAACCATTTTTTTGGCATTTTCTTCATTTAACACGCTTAATGTGTCCATATTATTGCTATAAATATAAACAACTGCTTCCTTGGCAATAGTAATTAAATCGGTAGTTAATCTTCTGATATCAATACCCTTGTTTTCTATTTCAGATAATTTTTCTATCAGTTGTTTTACATTTTTTTCACTGATCAGCTGATAAAGTTCAATTTTATCTGCTGTTGTTGCTACCCCATATACATCACTGACATCTTGCAGTGTAATATCATCCTGAGCATAGGCTATACACTGATCCAGAATACTTAAAGCATCTCTCATTCCGCCATCAGCTAAATCTGCTATCAGGGAAATTGCTTCTTTCGAACAGTTTATTTTTTCTTTTTCGCATACTTGCTCCAAATTAATCTGAATTACTTTTTTACTGAGTTTTTTAAAGTCAAAACGCTGACAGCGCGAAATAATGGTTGAAGGAATTTTGTGGGGTTCAGTAGTTGCCAGAACAAAAATACAGAAAGAAGGCGGTTCCTCAATTGTTTTTAACAATGCATTAAATGCACCTGTTGTCATCATGTGTACCTCATCTATAATATAGACTTTATATTTCCCGCTCATCGGGGCATATTTAACCTTCTCTACCAGTTCTCTGGCCTCGTCTACACCGTTGTTAGAAGCGGCATCCATTTCTATTACATCCGGATGTCCAGACTCCTGTATATCAATACAACTGGCACAGATACAGCACGGTCTTTCTTTTTCTGATTCACAATTTACCATTTTGGCTAAAATCTTGGCAATTGTCGTTTTCCCTGTTCCTCTTGGTCCACAAAAAAGATAAGCGTGTGCTAACTTATTATTTTTAACTGCGTTTTTTAAAGTTTCTACAATATGCTGTTGACCGAATACCCCATCAAAATTTTTCGGCCTATATTTACGATATAATGCTAAATATGTCATAACTTACCTCTTTTGTACTTATATTATACTATAATAACTACTCTTTTTGTTGTTTGGCTCTTATGTTTTTAAAAAATGATTGCATCAATTCAGAACACTCTTTTTCCATTATTTGTTTTCTGACATGAGGGTAATGAGCAAAACCCTGAATTGTTGTCAAATCAAAAACGGAGCCAAAAGCACCTGATTTTTCGTCCTTAGTGCCATAATAAACATTTGCAATTCTAGCCTGCATTATTGCCCCAGCGCACATCGGACAGGGTTCAACTGTAGTAAAAATTGAACAATTATCAAGTTTCCAACTTCCTACATTTTTGCACGCTTCTTCAAGCGCCATTATTTCAGCATGACCTATTAATGAGTTTTCTCTTTCCCTGCAGTTATGTCCTCTGCCAATTATTTCATTGTTTAAAACAACAACAGCTCCTATTGGAACTTCATTATTTTCTAATGCTTTTTCAGCCTCTTTTATGGCTTCCTTCATATAGTGTTTTTTTTCCATTTTGCACTCCTGAAAATAAAAAGGTACACACACATCTCGCTTACGTGGCTGCTTCATTCCTGACCTGACCAAATTAAAGTCTGACATGTTGTACCACCTATATTATACTAAATTTATTCTTTTTTTCAATGCTCAATAGTATTTGAAAATGTTTCACGTGAAACATTAATACCCCTTAACAAAATATGCGTAATATTCATCAAACGTTATACCGTGTTCTTTAATGAATAAAGCAACCTCTTTTCCAACATATCTGTAGTGCCAATTTTCATTTATGTATCCAGTCAGATGTTCTTTCCCTTTCTGATACCGGTAAATAAAACCATACTCCCAGCAGTTTTCCTTTGTCCATTCATACATTTTAGAATAAGAGAATGTAGTATTTCCTTTTAAAGGATAAACCTCTATATCTACAGCCAGTCCTGTCTGGTGTTCGCTGTAGCCTGCTCTGGCACTACATGCATCTGCTCCTTTTGTACCATAGGCATTTTGATAATGACTGTAAACTTCTTTTTGATAATTAAAACTTCTATAGCCATTATCTCCGACAATTTTAATTTCCAGCAAAGCTTCCCGTGCCGCCTCACACATTTCCGCAAAGGCATCATAAGCATTCTTTTCCATTCTGGCTCCGTAACTGCTGTATTTCTTATCGACAACCACCAGATTGTCCGGCACATAATCACTTCCCAGATAATTATACTTGTTGACAACTACCAGATAACCTTTAGAAAGATCAGACGGTCCAACATCCGTATAAAACTTCCGGTCCGCATCACAGTTTACAATCTCTACAACCTGTCTTGAGGTATATCCGCTGTTTTTCTGATACAGTTGCAGATATCTCTCTACTCTGGCAGGCATAAAGAAATCAGTATAAATAAGATCCAGAAGCTGCTCTGAAGGTTCTATGTCCTCCAGACCCAGAGCAACAATATAAACCACATCTTCCGCTTCTATTTCGTTATGCCTTCCGGAATACTCAACACATTTTCTGATTGCTGTTCCGTCTATGTCCAGATAAAGATATTTCGCCAGAACATCATCATACGGCATGTCCAGCAGATCTTTTTCGCTTATGATAATCACATCTTCTGTTTTGGCTGTACTGTTATTTACGGAATACTCAACACATTTTCTGATTGTCTCCCCGTCCATATCCAGATGGAGATACCGCACCAGAATATCGTCATACGGCATGTCCAGCAGCTGCTTGCCGCTTAAAACTATTACATCATTAATTGATGCCCCTCTGTTCTTTAAAAAATAGTTTATGCATTCAAACCGGTTTGGCTGCTTGATTAAATCAATGAAACTGTCATAGTATAGTACCTTTTCATCTCTGTCATTGACCTCAGCTACAATTCTGTCTATTTCCAATGAGGGATGTATTTTATAGTAATTAAAATAATCCTCGGATCTTTCCTCATTATATTCTTCTAAAACACTGGCTTTGCCGATAAAGCGGTTTTTCTCTTTTCTTTCCTCTAATTTATTATAGCCAAAAAAAATCAGCGTCAGGATACAAATTACCAGCAATGTGTATTTCAATGCTTTTTTTATCATTTTTCCACCTCTCTAATGAGTATAACATCAAAATGTTTCACGTGAAACATTAATACCCCTTAACAAAATATGCATAATATTCGTCAAAAGTTATATCATGTTCTTTAATGAATAAAGCAACCTCTTTTCCAACATATCTGTAGTGCCAATTTTCATTTATGTATCCGGTCAGATGTTCTTTCCCTTTCTGATACCGGTAAATAAAACCATACTCCCAGCAGTTTTCTTTTATCCATTCGTATTTTGATTTATAGTATGCTTCGCTGCCTTTTAAAAAGTAAACATCTATATCTACAGCCAGTCCTGTCTGGTGTTCGCTGTAGCCTGCTCTGGCACCACGAGAGTCCGCTTCCTCTATACCATATGTACTTTTTTTATAATTATAAATCGATCTCTGGTAGCTGAAACTTCTATAGCCGTTATCTCCTCTAATCTTGATTTCCAGCAAAGCTTCCCGTGCCGCCTCACACATTTCCACAAAGGCATCATAAGCATTCTTTTCCATTCTGGCTCCGTAGCTGCTGTATTTCTTATCGACAACCACCAGATTGTCCGGCACATAATCGCTTCCCAGATAATTATACTTGTTGACAATTACCAGATAACCTTTAGAAAGATCAGACGGTCCAACATCCGTATAAAACTTCCGGTCCGCATCACAGTTTACAATCTCTACAACCTGTCTTGAGGTATATCCGCTGTTTTTCTGATACAGCTGCAGATATCTCTCTACTCTGGCAGGCATAAAGAAATCAGTATAAATAAGATCCAGAAGCTGCTCTGAAGGTTCTATGTCCTCCAGACCCAGAGCAACAATATAAACCACATCTTCCGCTTCTATTTCGTTATGCCTTCCGGAATACTCAACACATTTTCTGATTGCTGTTCCGTCTATGTCCAGATAAAGATATTTCGCCAGAACATCATCATACGGCATGTCCAGCAGATCTTTTTCGCTTATAATAATCACATCTTCTGTTTTGGCTGTACTGTTATTTACGGAATACTCAACACATTTTCTGATTGTCTCCCCGTCCATATCCAGATGGAGATACCGCACCAGAATATCGTCATACGGCATGTCCAGCAGCTGCTTGCCGCTTAAAACTATTACATCATTAATTGATGCCCTTCTGTTCTTTAAAAAATAGCTTATGCATTCAAACCGGTTTGGCTGCTTGATTAAATCAATGAAACTGTCATAGTATAGTACCTTTTCATCTCTGTCATTGACCTCAGCTACAATTCTGTCTATTTCCAATGAGGGATGTATTTTATAGTAATTAAAATAATCCTCGGATCTTTCCTCATTATATTCTTCTAAAACACTGGCTTTGCCGATAAAGCGGTTTTTCTCTTTTCTTTCCTCTAATTTATTATAGCCAAAAAAAATCAGCGTCAGGATACAAATTACCAGCAATGTGTATTTCAATGCTTTTTTTATCATTTTTCCACCTCTCTAATGAGTATAACATCAAAATGTTTCACGTGAAACACTTCTTAAATGTCTTTGAATTATGATATGCATTTAATATGATTACTCATTTTTTACCTACATATTATTATAATGCTTTTGGAACAGTTATAAATCAATCGCTTTTTCTTTTATCCTTTGTTTGTCATATAAAAACCACCTTTTTAAAGGCGGTTTTCATAAATCCTCTTTTTAATCTAACTGTTTGATGACTTCTCTAGACTTGCTCTTTAATACCTCGCATTATAAAAATCATTTAAAGTAGCAGGCATAGTTTCATACATAATTGAACAAAATTCATCAGAATAGTCCATTACAACAACAGAAATTGCGATAGGTATTTCATTGTTGTAGTATATAACAATCATTCCAGCGTCTTCTTTTTCTAAGTTTTCATAAGTTGAATTAGCTAAATTTTCCATATAAGCTAATATTGCATCTTTATCTTTGTCATTAATGACTACATTGAAGCCTTTGATAGTTCCAAAATCGCTTTCTTGTTCATATACAATATAGTCTAACCCAATATCAGCAATTTCTTTTGGCAAGTAATCTCTTTCAACTTTTGAATATTTTCCTGATGAACGATATGCGTTAATTAAACCCTCACCAATTTCAGTGCTTTTTAATGCAGGTTTTCCTCCACCGTTACCTCCTTCGCCACATCCTGTTGTTATCAACAACATCACAATTAATAATACTCTAAATATTTTTTTCATTTTTTCCTCCTTATCTTTTTATGTATATAAAGCCTAAGCTTTTAATAATGTGATCAACCGGTTTTATCATTTTCTTTATTTCACAAAGCCGATTGATTCACATACAACAGCTCCATTGTTATAAGGGAAACATTAACTTCTTTAATATTTTTATATTTCCCCAAATCCGGTTTGTTGCATTTAATTTTTTTATACCATTTCTCATATATATTCAAAACCGGCTTTTGACTCCAATTTTGATACATATTTACCTTTTATAGCATCATAAGAACATGCACTATTCTTTTTATATAACAAGTGTTGCCAAACTCAAATGCTTCTTTTACAACAGCAAAACAATTGAGCACAACTCGCTTTCGTGGTCTTTTTTTCCTAATCTGACAAATTATAATCTGATATGTTTTATTGCTTACATTATACTAAATATATTCTTTTTTTCAATCTTTTTCTATTTTTTCCCGCGTTTTTTTATTTTTTTTTGACATGTTTTTTATTTATTTCATTGAAATATGTTTTACTTGAAACATAAAAACGACCCTAAGGTCGCTTAATATTTTATGTAACTATTCATTCGGAAATATTACTTCTTTTCTTCCCATATATGGCTGTAACACCTTAGGAATATTTACAGATCCATCTTCATTCAGATTGTTTTCCAAAAAAGCAATTAACATCCTTGGAGATGCTATAACGGTATTGTTTAGTGTATGAGCAAAGTACTTGTCATCTTTTCCCTGTACTCTGATACCTAATCTTCTTGCTTGAGCATCAGTTAAATTTGAACATGAACATACTTCAAAGAATTTCTGTTGTCTTGGAGACCAGGCTTCAATATCACAACTTCTATATTTTAAATCTGCTAAATCTCCTGTACAACATATCAACTGTCTTGCTGGAATATCCAACGTCTGCAATATCTCGACAGAATACTTCCACATTTTTTCATACCATATATCGCTTTCTTCAGGTTTACAGATAACTATCATTTCCTGTTTTTCAAACTGATGAACTCTATAAATTCCTCTTTCTTCGATACCATGAGCACCTACTTCTTTTCTAAAGCAAGGAGAATAAGACGTCATCATAACTGGCAGTTGTTTTTCTTTCAGTATCTGATCTTTGAATTTTGCAATCATAGAATGTTCTGATGTACCAATCAGGTAGAGATCTTCACCTTCAATTTTATACATCATTCCTTCTTTTTCCGCAAAAGACATCACGCCATCGACAGCGCTGCTTCTTATCATAAAAGGCGGAATACAGTAGATAAATCCTTTATCTATCATGAAATCCCTGGCATAGGCCAATACTGCTGAATGCAATCTGGCAATATCTCCCATTAAGTAATAAAAACCTGCTCCTGATACTCTTCCGGCAGCCTCTTTATCTAATCCATCAAAATATGACATTATTTCAGAATGATAAGGAATTTCATAATCCGGAACTGCTGCTTCTCCAAATCTGGCCATTTCAACATTTTCCTCATCGCTTCTTCCTAAAGGAACATCTTCAGCTACCATGTTGGGAATCATCATTTGAATTTGACTGACTTTTTCATAAAGGGTTTCCTCTTTGTGTTCGTTATCCTTCAATTGATCAGCAATCTCTAAAACCTGCTCTCTTATTTCTTTAGCTTCTTCTTTTTTACCCTGGCCAATTAAAACGCCGATTTCTTTTGACAATTGATTTCTCTGGTATCTTAATTCATCGTCCCTTGCCTTATAACTTCTGTATTGTTTATCAAGTTCAATAATTTCATCCACCAGAGGCAACTTCTCATCCTGAAATTTTCTTTTAATGTTTTCTTTTACCAGTTCAGGATTATTTCTAATAAAATTCATATCCAGCATAGTCTTTCCTCCTAAAAAACAAAAAACATCATCCAAAGGGACGATGTCTCGTGGTGCCACCCTTCTTGATTGGTAATCTGCCAATCTCTCAATTAGATAACGGTTTTACCCGGGAAGTTTTACTTCCAGTTCCAAGGTAGATTCAATGAGTTTACGTGATGTTTTACACCTGCCAACATCTCTCTGTAACTTAACCTCATTTACTAAGTCTCTTCATTACTGTTATAAGTATTATAGTTTATTATCTGCCTGTATTCAACCTATTCATTTTCTTCTTCAGAGTTTTCATTTTCAAAATCTGTTTCGTTAAGATTTTCTTCTTCAATCTTATCTTCATCTTCTTTTTCCGGTTCTTCCAGCTCTTCATCTTCTTCATATTCAACTATAGTTACAGTCGCTAGTTTGGAATCATCAACATTAATGAGTTTTACCCCTTGTGTGCTTCTGCCATATATCGCTACAGTATCTAATGAAATTCTGATTATTGTTCCATCGTCGCTCATCAGCAAAGCGTCTTCATCCCCATTAACTGCTTTCAGGCAGATAAGTTTTCCATTCTTTTCTGTAATGTTAATGGTAGCTACACCTTTGCCGCCTCTTTTTGTTTTTCTGTATTCATCTATCAGTGTCTTCTTTCCGTATCCGTTTTCAGTAATAGATAAAATGTAGTCACCCGAAGCACTGGTTG
Source organism: Erysipelotrichaceae bacterium (assembly GCA_050950925.1). Taxonomy (GTDB): domain Bacteria; phylum Bacillota_I; class Bacilli_A; order Erysipelotrichales; family Erysipelotrichaceae; genus UBA1783. Next base: position 346,564 of record JBMNIN010000001.1, on the reverse strand, counting down.
CAATTCCTACAACTTCTCCGCCATCAGTATCAAAACCTTTTACTCCTGAGGCATTTCTGCCCATTGGTCTTACATCGTTTTCATCAAATCTTATTGCTTTACCATTATCTCCGGCAATAATAATTTCATCTTCACCGGAAGTCAGTTGAACACCAAACAGTTCATCTTCTTCTCTTAATGAAATGGCGATTTTTCCCGTCTGTCGTATTGAAATAAATTCTTCCAGCATAACTCTTTTAATTAATCCGTTTTTAGTAACAAAGCATAGATAGCTGTTGTCTAATTCATTACCTGGAGTAATGCTTACAAGTGCTCTTATTTTTTCATTTTCATCCAGATTCAGCAGGTTGACCACTGGCATACCCTTAGCTGTTCTGCCTGCTGAAGGAACATTATACCCTTTAATACGATATACTTTACCAAAATTAGTAAACAGTAATAAGTCATCATGAGTGGACATTATAATCATTTCATCAACAATATCATCACTATTTAATCCCATTCCCCTGATACCCTTTCCGCCTCGATTTTGAGTTTTATAGGTATCAACGGTGGTCCTTTTAATATAATCATTATGTGTGATAGAAATTACTACTTCTTCTACTGGAATCAGTGATTCATCATCAATATCACCTTCCGAATCGTTTATTTCTGTTTTCCTTTTATCACCATACTTGTCCTTGGTTTCATTTAATTCGGTCTTAATAATATCAAGAACTCTTTCTTCTCTGGCAAGAATATCTCTAAAATCAGCAATCTGAAACTGCAGTTCCTTGTATTCATCTTCCAGTCGCTGTCTTTGAAGTCCTGTTAATCTTCTCATCTGCATATCTAAAATTGATTTTCCCTGAATTTCAGACAACCCGAATCTTTCCATCAGTCTGTTTAGAGCTTCATCATCATTTGAACTGGTTTTAATAATATCAACTATTTCATCAATGTGATCAATAGCAATTCTCAGCCCTTCTAAAATATGTGCTCTGTCTAAAGCTTTATTTAAATCAAATCTTGTTTTTCTGGTAATAACATCTATCTGATGATCTAAATAAACTTTAAACAGTTCTTTTATCGATAAAACTCTGGGAGCATTATCTACCAGAGCCAGCATATTTATGCCGTAGGAGACCTGCAGTTGAGTTTTACGATAAAGCTGATTTAACAATACTTCTGGCTGAACATCTCTACGACATTCAATGACAATCTTTATTCCATCCATATTTGATTCATCAACAGTATTGGTGATACCATCTATTTCTTTATCTTTAGCTAAATCAATTATTTTACGATAAAGATTAAGTTTATTAACACCATATGGCAACTCAGTAATAATGATTTCATGTCTGCCGTTTTTCGTCTCACTGATTTCAACTTTAGAACGGATATAAATTGTTCCTCTTCCTGTTTCATAGGCTTTCTTGATACCGCTTCTTCCAAGAATTGTCCCGCCTGTTGGAAAGTCCGGACCAGGCAGATAATTATCCATCAATTCAATAACCGGCATATCCGGATTATCAATCAGTGCTTCTAAGGCATCGATTGTTTCATTCAAATTGTGAGGCGGCATATTTGTGGCCATACCTACCGCAATTCCCGTTGTTCCATTAACAAGCAGATTTGGAAATTTAGCCGGTAAAACTACCGGTTCTTTTTCTTCACCGTCATAGTTATCGGCAAAATCAACCGTATCCTTTTGAATATCTCTTAACATTTCCATTGAAAGTTTGGACATTCTTGCTTCCGTATAACGCTGTGCCGCTGCACTGTCGCCATCCACTGAACCGAAGTTACCATGACCGTCAACCAAAGGGTAACGATATGAAAATGGCTGAGCCATTCTGACCATCGCCTCATATATTGAACTATCACCATGAGGGTGATATTTACCCATAACTTCACCAACAATACGAGCACTCTTTTTATAGGCAGTATTGGCATAATTTCCCAATCCATGCATTCCATACAAAATTCTCCTTTGTACAGGTTTCATTCCGTCTCTGGCATCAGGCAATGCTCTGGCCACAATTACACTCATTGCATAATCCAGAAACGAACTTTTAACTTCTGAGGAAATGTTGATATATTCTATATTGTCATAAGTTTTTTCTTCCTCATTTTCAATTACTGCTTCATTTTCTTTTTTCATGATTTTCTCCTTTTATGCAATATCCAGATTCTTAACAAATTGCGCATTGGCCATAATATAATTTCTTCTTGGTTCTACTTCATCTCCCATTAACATTTCAAAATACTTGTCAGCTTCTCTGGCACTGTCAATGGTTACCTGAAGCAAAGTTCTTGTTTCCGGGTCCATTGTTGTTTCCCATAATTGCTTGGCATCCATTTCCCCAAGACCTTTATATCTTTGGATGCTTACTTTCTCTCCCAGTTCCTTTTTAATTTTTTCTAGCTGTACTTCGCTGTAAGCATACTTGCTGACATTTCCTTTTTGAACACGATATAAAGGAGGCTGGGCAACATAAATATGTCCCGCTTCAATTACTTCTCTAAAGAATCTATAGAAGAACGTCAATAAAAGAACTCTTATGTGTGAACCGTCAACATCAGCATCTGTCATAATAACAATCTTGTGATATCTCAGTTTGCTTAAATCAAGTTCATCACCAATTCCACAACCAAAAGCTGTAATCATTGATTTAATTTCATTATTGTTAAATATCTGATGTTCTCTAGCTTTTTGAACATTTAATATTTTACCCCTCAGTGGTAATATTGCCTGATATCTTGGGTTTCTTCCCTGTTTTGCTGAACCTCCGGCAGAATCTCCTTCCACGATATAAAGTTCATTTAAAGAGGCATCTCTACTTGAACAATCTGTCAGTTTTTCCGGCAGATTGGCTGACTCCAGTGAATTTTTCCTTCTGGTAGACTCTCTTGCTATTATAGCTGCTGCTCTGGCTCTGGAAGCAACAATTGCCTTGTCGACAATTGCGCTGGCTATTGAAGGATTTTCATATAAAAATCTTTCAAATTGCTCACTGAAAATTCCAGATACAATCCTTCTTACTTCACTGTTTCCCAGTTTTGTTTTTGTCTGTCCTTCATATTGAGGATTAGGATGTCTTACCGAAATAACAGCTGTTATTCCTTCTCTGACATCCTCTTGTTTCAGGTTTTCATCATCTTTCTTTAACAGATTTTGATTTTTAGCATAATTATTGATAACTCTCGATAAAGATGCCCTGAACCCTTCTTCATGTGTTCCACCTTCATGGGTATTGACATTATTACAGAAAGAATAAATGTTAGAGTCATAGGTTTCGTTATATTGTAAAGCAACTTCACAAAAAATATCATCTTCCATACCGCTTACATGAATCGGATCTTCAAATAGAACCTTTTTATCTTCATTTATGAAAGAAACATATTCCGAAATTCCGCCTTCGTATTCAAAAACATCAGATTCTGTTTCTTTTTTTCTTTCATCATAAAGTTCAATTCTTAAAAACGGACTTAAGAAAGCCAATTCCTGTAATCTGTGGTGAATTATATGGTAATCATATTCTGTTGATTCAGTAAAAATCAGCGGATCTGGTTTAAATCTCACTGTCGTTCCATGTTGGCTTTCGCTACACTCTCCTATTTGAATGAGTTTTTGTTCAACTTTTCCTCCATTAGAAAATCTGATAAAATAAACTTTTTTATTGATTCTGACTGTTACTTCCAGCCACTGGCTTAAAGCGTTAACGACTGAAGCACCAACACCATGAAGGCCGCCCGATACTTTGTATGCTCTTCCACCAAACTTTCCGCCGGCATGTAGGACAGTAAAAATGGTTTCAACTGTTGAAACTCCTGTTTTATCATGTATATCTACCGGCATGCCTCTTCCATTATCAGTAACTTCAATTACATCATCCGGCAATAATTTAACTATCACATTATTGGCATAACCAGCTAATGCTTCATCAATTGCATTATCGACAATTTCCCACACCAGATGGTGCAACCCTCTGGAAGAGGTTGTCGCAATGTACATTCCCGGTCTTTTTCTAACCGCTTCCAATCCTTCTAAAACCTGTATGTCATGAGATGTATATGAATAATCATCTATGGTCATTTTTTTATCCATTGTTAATCATTCCTTTCCCTATTTTGATTATATTAACGTCCTGTCTTCTGATAAGATTGACTTCTCTTAAATCTGTTGTTGTGATAATTGTCTGAACAGAATTAGGAAGCAGTCTTAAAAGACAAATACGGTGTTCGCTATCCAACTCAGAGAAAACATCATCTAACAGCAAAATCGGATATTCTCTTTTAATCTGATAAATAATCTGAACAATTGACAGTTTCAGAGCCAGAATTACCATTCTTTTCTGTCCCTGTGAACAGTACTTACTTACATTCAGATTGTTCAGATAAAATTCATAATCTTCTCTGTGAATACCGATGTTGGTCTGTTTTAAAGTCAAATCTCTTTCTTTTAAACTCTGGTATGTTTTTTTCATTTCTTCTTTCATTAAAGAATCATCATTTTTTTCTCTAATAAACGATTTATACACCATTTGAAGTTTATTATTACTTCCGCTTATTTCAGTATAAAAATAAGATAAATAAGCATTTAAAGAATTAATAAAACTGTTTCTTTCTTTAATAATCTGAATCTGAGGATTATATAAAAGCTCTGTATATGTTTCTAACATTACATCATCAGTTTTTGGCTGTTTTAAATAAGCATTTCTCTGTTTCAAATATTTCAAATAATTAGAAAGATTCAGCATATAAACTCTGGATAGTTTTCCTATTTCCATATCAATCAGTCTTCTTCTTTCACGAGGTGACGAATCAAATAAATCCATATCATTAGGAGAAAATAAAACAGCATTCAGTTTACCGATAAACTCTGAATTTTTCTTAACCAGTACATTATTTAAAGATAATGTTTTTCCATTTTTATGTAAAATTATATCAAGTTTATCTCTCCCATATTTATTGATTACGATACCTTCAACAGCAGCAAAATCTTCATTAAACCTGATAATTTCCTTATCATCATTATTTCGATGACTTCTGGTTGTTGACAACAAATAAAGGGCCTCTAATAAATTAGTTTTTCCAATTCCATTAGGGCCAATTAAAATATTCATTCCATTTTTAAAATTGACTTCCTGATTGTGATAATTACGATAATTCCTTACTCTGATGCTTTCAACGTACATTATTTTACCTCATATTTTTTGTTTTCAATTTCAACAGTGGATCCGGGATATATTTTCCTTCCTCTTCTGTTTTCCTCTACTCCATCTACTTTGATTTTCAATTTTTTAACGGCCGTTTTGGCTTCTCCTCCAGTAGATATCCAATCTGTTAATTTTAAAAATTGCTGTAATTCTATGTACTCATTTTTTATTTTCACAATCATATAATGCCTCCTGAATATTTAAATCAACACATATATTATAACATAAAAAAAGGCTTTTTTCTCATTTAAAAGCAGTACAATAATAATTTTAATAAAAATATCATTTCTATATATAAGATGAAAAAACCACTCAAAATGTCTTAAATTGCCTGATACACAAAAAGTAATAAAAAAGACCTTTTTTGGTCTTTAATTGTAAGTCTTAATAGGAAGTACTAACTGCAGTACATTTTCATCATCAACTGATTTCAGAATAAATGGTTTCATATTTCCATTGAAGGATATTTTTACCTGAAAAGCATTCAGTACTCTGATAGCATCATAAACATAATTTCCCTTAAAGGAAATACTCAACGGTTCTCCAGAATATTCAATAGGAGTAACTCTTTCAACAGAAACTACATCACTGCTTCTTGAAGTAATAACAATTTCTTCTTCATTCATTTCCATTTTTACCAGATAAATACCTTCATTTTTGATGAAACTGGCTCTATCTAAGGCATTTAAAAGATCTCTGGCATCAACCAGTAATTCATAATTAAATTCTGTAGGAATCAGTCTGCTGGTTTCCGGATAAATACCATCTATCAGTCTTGTCTGAATCAAAATATTATTGATAATAAATAAAACTTTCTTATCACTTAGGGAAATAGTAATATCATCATCAGTATTTATAATTCTTGATACATCCTGAAGACTCTTTGCAGGAACAGTGATATTAAAATTGTGATTATGATCTAAAATAATTTTCTTTTGAGCCAGTCGATAAGAATCTGTAGCAATACAGGTTAAGATATTACCATTACAGTTAAAATTAACACCGGTTAAAACAGGTCTTAATTCTTTTTCGCTGGTTGCAAAACAGGTCTGCTGAATAATATTTTTCAATATTTCTGCCTGCAGTTCAAAAGATTCAGCTGGTTGAGAAAAATCAATAACAGGATAATTTTCTGATTTCATTCCATTTAATTCAAAGTTTACTTGTAAACCTCTAATGTTAGTCAAACATCCATCAACAGTTTCTACTTCAACAATTTCAGCATCAATTTTTCTAATCATATCAGATAAATACTTACCATCTAATAAAATATCTCCCTCTTCAAAAATAGTCAGATTTGCTTCTTCATCATTGAAAATAGAAGTTTGAATAGAAATATCACCATCAGAAGCAGTCATTTGAACATTATTATTTTTTACCGATAATTTAATATTATGAAGAACCGGTAAAGGTGAATTCATAGAAACTGCTCTGGAAACAATGTTGATATTATCCAGGAATGTTTTTTTGTTGATTTTGAAGTACATAGTATCCTCCTTATAATAATTTAGATAAATATTATTAATACTTATGTGGAAAAGTGGATAAAATCGAAAAATCCTTTTTCTCTAAGTACATTTTAACATTTTTTAATGTTAATTTAAATAGACTAAAATGTTAATAACTATTTTGTGATAATTTTCTCAAGATCACTGATAATTTTTCTGTATAATTCATTTTCTTTCAGAAGTTTTTCAATTTTTTCAAATGCTGAAAGCACAGTTGTATGGTCTCTTCCACCAAAATTTTCTCCTATTTTTTCATAAGAATAATCTAAATGAACCCGACATAAATACATGGCTATATGTCTGGCAGTAGTAACATTTTTTGTTCTGCTTTTTGAAACAATCTGTTTTTCCGTTAAACTGTAATAATCAGCTACAGCCTTAATAATCAATTTTGTAGAAAGTTCTTTATTGCTGTAAGAAATAAAATCCAGTTTGTCTTTAAAGGCTTCTAAAGCTAAAGGTAAATTAATTTTTTGTCCTTTTGAAAAATTTATTGAATAAAACAACAGTCTGTTTAAAGCTCCTTCTAAATTTCTTACATCAGTTGAAAAGTTTTTGGCAATAAATGAAATTACCTCACAATCAATAGAAGATTTATCTAAATGATGATTTTTGAGTTTTAATTCCAGGATTTTTACAGCTGTTTCAAATTCTAAAGAAGAAATAGTAACTGATAATCCTTGAGAAAAACGGGTTTTTAAACGATCTTCAATGTCTTTTATTTGAATTGGAGGTCTATCAGAAGTCAGAACAACCTGTTTTCTGTTATTAAACAGTTCATTGTAAATAGTAAAGAAAATTTCATTCGATTTCTGTTTTCCAGAAAGAAATTGAATATCATCTACAAGCAGAATATCTACAGAATTTAATTGGCTTTTATATTCTTCAATTGTATTATCACGTAAAGATTTACCAACTTCTTTAACAAAATCCAAACTTGTAATATATAAAATTTTCTTATCAAAATCATGCTGTTTTATATAATTTCCGATAGCATGCAGAAGGTGGGTTTTTCCTAAACCGGAATCACCATAGATAACAAGAGGATTAAAGTATTTTTCTCCTGGTTTCATGGCACAGGCTAAAGCTGCCATTTTAGCTTCCTTATTGCTGGGACCTTCAATAAAATTATCAAACGAATAGTCAGGCAGTAAATTGTCAGATAAGTCTTTGGCAATAGTATCAATTATATAATTCTTCTGATAATTGTCAGTTGTTTCAATTATACAGGAAACATTCTGGTTTAAAAGTTCCAGAAAACTATCATTAATTTCGGTAATAACATCAGATAAAATGGATTTATTAAAACCATAGGGAGTGACAATAACAGCTTCTTTTTCATCAAGTAAAACGAGTTCGGTTTCATCAAAAAAATCAATATAGTTAGATTTATTGTTTTCACGCAGTTTTTCATAAATTTTATTTTTCAATTGTTTGTAAACTATGTTTAAGCTGTACATACCTATCACTCTTTCACTTTAAGTAATATAATATTAACCCCTAAGTGGATAAAAATCTATCAATATTTTTCCTAAAAAAAGTTATCCACAAAAAAATAAGAATAAAAAACAGGTTACAGATAAAGCGTTTTTTCAGTTATCCACAACAATCCACGACTTTTGCATGTGGATAACTGGTGGATAAAAAATTATTAACAGTGGAAAAAGTGGATAACTTGGAATATAAAATAGTAATCCACAAGAGTTTTCCACAATATAAAACCAAAAAAGACTTAAGACATAAGGAGTTTCAGGATATAACACCTTTTTCCACAGGTGTGGAAAACCTGGTTATCAACATGTTGATATGTATTGCTTAAAAAGTAAATATGATATAATAAAAACAGGAAGGAGTTTTCATTGTGCTCAAGAAAGTTTTAATTACTCTACTAATTATTGCGACACTTATTAACTGTAAGGTTTTTAGTAATGTTTCAGCAGAGGAAAATCAGCAACCGGATATTTACCTGGAAGTAAAGCAGGATGATGTAAGAGTCAGAACAGGACCTTCAACCAGTTATGAAATTCTTAAAATAAATGGAGTAAATCAATACTATCTTAAAGACGTTTTATATAAAGTAATCGGAAAAGAAACCAATGATAAAAATGAGTTATGGTATAACGTTATTAATGTTATCGGAGAGGTTGAATATCAGACCTGGATCAGAGAAGATTTTGTGTTATTGCATTATTATGAGTTAGATGACGCTTTCGAAATCCACTTGGAAAATGAAGGCTTTCCAGATGAATATAAAGAATATTTAAGGTTTTTACATACTAAATATCCTGAGTGGATTTTTAAAGCTTTTCATACAAATATTATTTTTGCGGATATTTTAAAAGCACAGAGTGCATTAAGAAAAAGTTTAATCAGCGGAAACAACCTGGCTTTAAGAAGTACTCAGCCAGGGGCATATGATCCGGCTACCGGTCAGTTTATACCTTTAGACGGAAATAACTGGTTTCAGGCTAATTCAGAAACAATTGCCTATTATCTGGATCCAAGAAATTTTTTAAATGAACAGGATATTTTCCAGTTTGTGAAATTATCCTTTAACGAAAATGAAAAACCGGAATGTGTTCAAAAGATATTAAATGGAACGTTTATGGCTGGTGAAGTTCAAATTGATGAAAGCACCAGGAAAAGTTATGCGACTATTTTTTATGAAGCCGGAGAAGCGGCACAGGTATCTCCAATACATTTAGCCGTCAAAGCCAGAAATGAGCAGGGAGTCACTGGCTCAGCAGCAGTAGATGGAAGAGAGTTTGAATATAATGGCGTAACTTATTCAAATATCTATAATTTTTATAATATTAATGCTTATTCAGGTCCGGAGAACTGGAAATATGGTCTGGTATATGCGGCAAGAAAAGGAAGTTATGGCAGACCTTGGAACAGCATTGAAAAATCTATTAAGGGTGGAGCACTGTGGATAGCTGACGGATATATAAATAATGGTCAGGATACTTTGTATTATCAGAAATTCAACTGTGTAAATAAAAGATATTGGCATCAATATGCGACCAACGTAAGAGCAGCTTATTCGGAAGGAAGAATGACGTATTCTAATTATCTGTTAGCCAATATAATACAGCAGCAGCTGACTTTCAGTATCCCCGTATATTTACAGATGCCGGAAAAAACGGCTTTACCAACAGAAATTGTTTATCCTGAAGTTGAAGAGGATATTCCAAATGAAGAACATTACACCGGTGACTTGATTTTAGATATGGATTTACTAAATGATTCGGGTTATTTAACAGGATTTGATATAGGAACAAGTTATCAGCAACTGTTAAATAGAATTGAATTGATGAATACAGGCGTAAATATCAGAATTGAAAGAAGTGGTGAAGAAAAAAGTAAGGACTCATTAATTTCAACTGGTGATATCCTGATAATTATTGGTGATGAAGGTGATAGTACCTATACCATTGTCATCAAAGGAGATATTAATGGTGATGGAAAAGTCGGAACTGTTGATTATCTGCTGTATAGAAAGGGCCTTTTAAAGAGTTATGAACTTAATCCTTTAGAGAAAAGAGCGGCCGAAATAAATGGAGAAAAAGAGTTATCAACAAAAGGATATTTATATTTAAGAAAGTATATATTACAACTGGGAAAGATTGAACAATAAAGGTGAAATCTATGAAAAGAAAGATTTTAGTATTAGCAGCAATACTTGTAATAATTTTATCAGCAATAAAACCAATTGAAGCGGCCACAGGAAGTGTGACAGCTTCTTTATCCAGCAGTTCAGTAGTGTTATCCAACAGAGTGACTTTCAGTATAAAACTATCCTGTAAAGACGGCATTGGAGGGGCACTTATTTATCTTTCTTATGATAAAAAGTATTTAGAGTATAAAGGTTTAAGTGGCAATGCCAATATTTCAGGAAATACGATTCTTGTTGAACCGACTGAAAATAAGACAGTTACTTTGAAAATTACTTTTTTAACTAAGAAAATAGGTTCAACAAATATCAGTATTTTAACATCCGACTTTATCGATTATAAATATGGAAAAGACATTGAAAGTTATAACGAAAACATTAGTAAAACATTACAGATTAAAGCAAAAACAACCAACAACACTGGTACAACCACTCCACTGTCTTCAGATGCTTCTTTGGCCTCACTGCAAATAGAAAATATTGATTTTGAACAGCCTTTTTCATCAGATGTTTATGAATATACAGCTTATGCACCAATAAACACCGAAACAATCAGTGTTTTAGCTAAAGCCAGCAGTTCAAAGGCAACTGTCAATGATATAAATAAGAATGTTACAGAGGGATGGAATGAAATTGATGTAGTTTGTGTCGCTCAGGATAAGACAACCGTAACCTATAAAATCAGATTATATGTTGAGGAAGCGCCAAAAATAGTGTATCCGGAAAGAAATTTAGGTGTTGTCATTAATTTAGATAAAGTAACCAATCCTGAAGGCTTTGAAAGAAAAGAAATTGTCGTAAACGAAAAGCAGATAACGGTCTTTTTTCGGGAAAATCTACATTTAATATATTTAGCCGACAGTGAAAACAACAAAAATTTTTATCTGTATGATATTGAAAATGATGTAGTGGGAAGCAGGTTTGAGCCACTTGTAATTGACGGCAGACAATATTTGATAAATGAAGTTGATTACAGTAAATATCAGGATTTAGAAAAATATTATAAGCCAATAAAAGTGTATATTGAAGGGAAAAAGATTGATGGCTGGATATCTCTGGCTGATAACATGAGTAATTATCGTCTGGTTTTCTTAAAAGATCTTGAGGGAAACGATGCTTTATACAGTTTTGAAATGAGTGAAAAGACTTTACAAAAATTTACTCTGCCGCTGTATCCTATTGAAAATCAGAAAATGAGTGTCAGAGAAATGCTTTATCTGACAGCGGGTATAGCCGGAACAGTCAGTTTGCTGGCAGCAGTGGCAATAGTCTCAAAGAAAAAAGAAGAATAAATTTAAAGATAAAAGAAAGTCAGGTGATGCTCTATGAGTGAATCATATGAAAAGAGAGAGGAAATACAAACAGAGAATAAGTCAAATTTTGAAAAAGACTATATACTTGTTGATAATGATGGAAATAGCGGAACTATTTTTGAAACAATTGACAGAATTAAAGGAAAAAATGACAGAAGGGAAAAAAATGGTTTTCCTAAAGGAATCATTTTAATAATGTTAGTTTTAACATTGCTTGTTTCAACAGTCAGCAGTTATATAACAGCTAAAGCAGTGCTGAAAAATGTGGAAAACAAAACTGTTATCATTGAACAGCCCAGTCAGAATAATGCCAGTCCGACGGTTGTTGTCACAGGAAAGACAGACATTAGTGAAGTAGTGAGCAATATTAAGGATTCGGTTGTTGAAGTATATACAGAATCAACTAAATACAGTTCTTTTTATGGTGAATATATTACTGAAGGAGCAGGTTCAGGAGTAATATATTCCAGTGATGGCTTTATCATTACTAATAATCATGTGGTTGAAGGTGCGACAAATATTACAGTGGTGTTAACATCAGCTGAAGAATATGAAGCACAAATAATTGCGACTGATTTAGTCAGTGATATTGCAGTATTAAAAATTGAAGCTGAAAATCTGAAAGTAGCTACAATTGGTAATTCAGACCAGATTAAAGTTGGTCAGATGTGTATTGCGATAGGAAATCCTTTGGGAACATTGGGTGGAACAGTCACTGACGGGATTATTAGTGCCTTAAGCAGAGAAATTACTATTGAAGGACAGAAAATGGTGCTGCTGCAGACAAATACGGCGATCAGTCCAGGAAATTCCGGTGGCGGTCTGTTTGATATTTCAGGAAATCTGATAGGAATTGTCAATGCTAAAAGTGCCGGTGAATATATTGAGGGAATAGGATTTGCTATTCCGGTAAATTATGCCGCTGATGTTGTAAAACAGCTGATTACCAATGGTTATGTAGAAGGAAGACCACAGTTGGGGATAAGAGTGGTTTCAATCGAAACAATACAGCAAGCCTGGGATTTCAGTGTTAATACTTTTGGTGTGTATGTATTGGAAGTAGTCAGTGAAGCAGCAAGAAAAGCCGGATTAAAAGTTGGTGATGTAATTGTTGGTTTTGGTGAAGTTGAAATCAAATCTCTTACAGATTTAACAACAGCTTTGTGCAATTACTCAGCTGGTGATACAGTAGAAATTAAAGTTGTGAGAGGACAAAAAGAAATCAGTATATTGCTTACCTTAGAACAAAAGAAATAGCGGTTATTCGCTATTTTCAGTTTTTTGACAGTTAAAAATTATTATCAGACCAAAGTTCTATGTTATTATCAATATTCATATAAAAAAAAGAAATATGAACTGAAATCATAAAATATTGTTAACCATAGTCTGATTCTGGTAAAAAAAATAAACCATTCCCTATGGCTTATTTATATTTTCTATATTTATTAAAATTCTCCTATTATTACATTTTTATAAATAAGTGATATTAATTTTAAAAGGATTATCTTTAAAGAAGGTTAATATTTATCTTTTTCAAACATAACTGACCCGAGTCTCAGCAGTGTGCTTTGGGCTTTCAGAGCCAATTTATAATCATTGGACATACCGGCTGAATAGGTATCAATACGGACATTATGTTGTTTGATTTCTTTACATTTCTGATATAAATAATACCCTCTGTTAAAAATATCGGATATTTCTTTTTCATCATCAATATTAGGGCCAATTACCATAATCCCTCTGATAACAATATTGTTGAAAATAGAGGATTTCTTTATTATATCCGGTACTTCACTTTCTTTAAAGCCGAACTTAGTATTTTCCAAGGCGATGTTAACCTGAAGCAGAACATTAGTGATGATGTTTTGTTTTTTGGATTCTATTTCAATTTTTTCTAATAATTTAAAACTGTCAACAGAATGAATCAGACTACAGATGCCAACAACCTTAGAAACTTTATTTCTCTGCAGATGACCTATTAAGTGCCAGGTTATATCTTGTGGTAGTTGGTTGACTTTTAAAAGAAGTTCCTGAACTCTATTTTCACCAAAAACTCTGAAACCTTGATTATACAGTGTCATAATTTCATCAATAGAGCGGTTTTTACTTACTACCACAATTTTATCTTTCAGTTCTAACAATTCCTCTTTCATAACTATCCACTTCCTTCAAAACAAAGAAATACTACTTTCTCTAAATTAGTATATAATAAAAAAGAAAGAAGGTGTCAACATGCTTAATAAAGATTTACTGGATATGGAAACTGTTGATATTTATGACAAGGTTACTGAAAAAGTAAACTCTTTTAAAAGCGAAAATCCGAATGCCAGAATCATATCATTGGGAATAGGAGATGTTTCCAAGCCAATAGTACAACCGGTTATCGAAGCGATGCATAAGGCAGTAGAGGATTTATCAGACATGGAGACTTTTAAAGGCTATGGCGGATATTACGGCTATGATTTTTTAAGGGAAGCAATTCTTAAAAATGAATACCAGAAATATGGCTTCAGCAAAGAGGAAATATATGTATCTGACGGAACAAAAACAGATTCGACAGGTATTTTGGAATTGTTTGATAAAGACAGTACAATCCTTTTGGGAAATCCGACTTATCCAATCTATCGTGATGGAGCAAAAGCATTAAGCAGAAAAGTGGAATATACAAATGTTGATGAAAACTTTGTAATGGAGATACCGGATAAAAAATATGATATTGTCTATATCTGCTCTCCAAATAATCCTGTTGGTAATGCTTATACAAGAAACGATTTGCAAAAATGGGTCAGTTATGCCTTAAAAAACAGAGCGGTAATTATTTTTGATAATGTATATCAGGGTTTTGTCAGAAGCAGGGATGTACCAAAGAGCATTTATGAGATTGAAGAAGCTAAAAACTGTGTAATTGAACTGAGAAGTTTTTCTAAAACAGCTTCCTTTACCGGCTTAAGATGTTCTTATTATGTCATTCCCAATCAAATAAGCCAGGATATAAATGTTGTCTGGAAAAGAAGAACAATAAACAGATTTAACGGAGCCAGTTATATTGCCCAAAAAGCTGCTGAAGCTGTATACCTGCCTGAGTCACAAAAACTGATTAAAGAAAATATTGACTATTATTTAGAAAATGCCAGAATACTGAAAGAAGGTTTTGAAAAAGATGGATATAAGGTATCTGGCGGCATAGATGCGCCTTTTATATGGGTAAAATCCAAAGATATGAAGACAAGCTGGCAAATGTTTGACTATTTTTTGAAAAAGCTTAATATTGTAGTTATTCCTGGTATCATATTTGGCAGTAATGGAGACAGTTATATCAGAATATCAGCTTTGGGAAAAAGAGAAGATGGAATAGAGTGCATCGGAAGGATATTAAGAAATGAAGAAAAAAATTAGTCTTCTGACCATAACGGCATTATTGCTGGCGATAGTCAGCGGACTGTTATTTAAAAAACAGGTAACAGCGATAGATTTTATTGGAACAATTTATATAAATTTACTGAAATTTATGATTGGACCGATAGTTTTTACCAGTATTGCCGAAACAATTTATGATTCTTCAAAGAAAAGAGGAAAACTGATAATTAAATCAGTAGTGATATTCACTCTGATGTTTTTGGCAACATTCTTTTTAACTTCTATAATTGTGGTACTTGTAAATCCGGCGGAGGGATTTGTTTTTGAATTATCAGCTTATGAAGGAGCTTTAGGCAGTTTAAGCATTAAAGAAATTATTGTCAATCTTTTTCCGACAAATATAATCAGTATGTTTCAGACAAATCAGCTGTTTGCGATTATCTTTTTTGCTTATTTAGTCGGATTCTGTGCTACAAAAGTTGAAAAAGGTGATGCTGTTATTGCTGTTATCAAAAGTTTTAAAAACGTCTTATTTAAAATGCTGGAATATATCATGTATCTGACCCCACTGGCGGTTTTCTCGCTGATGTCAAATACTGTAGCCAAGCACGGTCCAATTGTCTTTACGGTAGGAATAAAATATATTCTGACTGCCTACTTAGCTGGTTTTATCACTATGATTGTCGTGATGATTTTACCTGTCTGGGTATTTACCGGAATGAATCCGATGGAGTTTGTTAAAAAGACTTACAAGATATGGATTATAACCGTGACAACCTGTTCATCAGCAGCCACTTTACCCTCAACGATGAAATTATGCAAAGAAGATTTAAACATCGACAGAGAAATAACAGATATCGTAGTTCCTTTAGGCTGTACAATTCATATGTGTGGCGGAGCAGTATCGTTTGCCCTGCTGGGGTTATTCTGCAGCAGTTTATTTGGCGTTGAAGTTACTTTAACTACTTACATTATCATGATAGTTGCTTCACTATTGATAAATATGTCAGCTCCGGGAATACCTAATGGCGGCGTGGTAATAGGAGCAACTTATCTGCAGCTGCTAGGAATACCACTGGATTTTATCGGTTTCTATAGCGGAATTTATAAAATACTGGATATGTTATATACAACACTAAATGTCAGTGGTGATATAACTGCCAATGTAATAATTGACTATTTGGAAAACAAGGAAAAATAAAAACAAAAGACAAATATAAACTATGGAAATAATATTTGTCTTTTTTATTGGAGCAGTATTTGGCAGTTTTATCAATGTCGCAGCCTATAGAACAGTCAGAAAAAAAGATTTTGTTTTTGCCCGTTCATGTTGTCAGTTTTGTTATCGCCAGTTGTCTTTTTCAGATATGATACCTGTAATCAGCTATTTATTAAAACAGGGGAAATGCACTTACTGTAAAAGTAAAATTTCTGAAAGATATCTGATTACAGAACTGACAGGCGGTATTAATGCGTTAGTATGTTTCAATTTAATTGAGATTATAGAAGTCAGAGTACTGTTTTTTATAATAATGAATTTGTTATTGTTTATGTCACTGGTAGATATTGAAACTAAAGAGATAAATGATTTTTATCAATTATTACTACTTATTTTGACAGTAGTAATTGTATCAATGGAAAAATGGAGTATCAAAAACATTATCGGAATGATGATTATAAGTTTACCCTTACTTATTCTGAATATAATAACAGAATCAATCGGAGGAGCAGATGTGAAGTTATTCTTTAGTCTGGGTTTGTTGACAGAAGAAAAAGGAATTATAGTCATCTATTTATTAACAATATTTTCTGCCAGTATTTTTGCTTTGTACAGGTTAAAAAAAGCCGGTAATAAAAAAGAGGAAATCGCACTGATTCCTTTTATCTATTCTTCTTTTCTGATATATAAGAGTTTTGAAAAACACTTGATAAATTGGCTGATATTGTGGTGTTCGTAGTTTTCAAAAATATCCCAAAAATAATCAGACATTGACGGGATTTAACGCTTTATTTTCAATTGTTTTTTATAATTAAACAATAAGATTTTAACTTCATTTTTTATATTGTTGCCAGTTATAATTTTGCTAGATAACATTAATGAAAAATATGATAAAATTGAGTAAGTTAAATTAGAATTTGTATAAGAGGATATTACATGGGAGAAAAGATATGCTAGATCCACATTGTATGTTTAAACAGGCTTGTGCTTTTTCTGATTGTGCAAAGTGTTGTGAAGTAGAGCCTAATAAAATAATTGAACATAGATTTAAATCACATACTGTGTCAGGTATTGTTAATTCTGCTTTTGCTTGTGAGGTGTTTATTAAAACACTATTAACTATTCATGATATATCTATTGAAAAAATAAGAAGAGAGGGTGGTCATGATTTAAAAAAATTATGGAAATTATTTAAAGAAAAAGATTATGAAACTGCATTATTAGTCGAGCAAAAAATGCAAGAAATATTTAATTCAGATAATAAAAGTATGTTTGATGAATTATTAGATGATATTTCTAACGCTTTCGATTATTGGCGTTATATATACGAAAAAGATGATGGATTTATTAATACCAATTTTTTAAGATTTTTTAGACTGTTACTGAGGGAAGTATGTTGCAAGCAATTATATAATAAAACTTGGAAAGAGTATACAGAATAGCTTTATTTGTAACCGTTAAATACTAGTTTGTTAGAAAACAATATTTTTATGGAGGGATAATCTTGTCTTATTGGCTAAAATTAGATGTTCAAGGAATAGCGTTAGAGATTCAAATTAATCAATATCAAAAATATAATCGTGATATTTGGGATGAGCAGTGGAACAACATTGGATTTTCACTAACTTCAGGAAAATGGTTGAATTATCAGACTGGAGGTGAAATTTTGCTATCTATCGAGGTAGAAGAACTTTTAGATAAAATCGATAAATTATTAAATGATGAATTATATGAGATTGAAGAAATAGTCTGTATAGAACCAGATTTTTATTTTAAATTTTATCCAAAACGTGATTTGAGAGCTGATCCAAAATACACATTTGTTCAAAAAGGATTTGAAATAGCTGATATTTATATGGAATGGGAAATATATTTTTGGAGTGACGGTTTAACAGACAACTATATTTCTCTTACTTTTCATAGAGAAAATCTAAAAATGCTATTGAATTATTAATTTTTTATAACTGGTAGATTAGAAAAAAATTCCGAAACAATAAAAAATATGATTCAAGCCGGACTATTATATGGGTGATAATAAACAAATTCCAGTTTGAGTAGCTATTTTATTCACTTTATTTGATTTTATATTAGAATTCGGGAGGTTAAAAAAGGTTGTATTAGAAGGAATGGCAATGTCTTTTTGGTTACTATTGGTATGTGTTGTAGGCATTTCTAATGGACCTGTTGGATTAGTTGTTTTCTTTGAAACGGAAGTAGTAGATAGAGTAATTGAGTTAAAACTGACGACAAAAGAAAAAGTAAAGAAAAGTGCGGTTACAACAAGTTTGGTTTTATTTATTCCTGTTTTGATAGTTGTCCCAATACTTGTTTATTTTGTAAATGGGGCTAAAGGATTCCGGGAAGGTTTATCCAATTAAATGTAATCTATTTGATAATGAATTTTTTTTCGAATATTTATCGACTGGTATTGGGTTGGTCACACCAAAGCCTGGGATATTGAAGGTACTGAAGATTTAAAACCTTACATTCTTAAAAAGACATTTATACTAAAGTGGCCAGGTACTATAGTAGTGTTCCCGCTACTATCAGCTGTTATTGCCTTTATATTTCATTTGTTTGGAATGTGAGTTTAATATGAGATATTTTAGAAATATAAAATGATTAAATAGTCAAACCAGTTGTTAACAAAGTCTAAATAAATATGTTGTGTTAATAAGATTTAAACTTAGAACGCAGTTATTGATATAATTTTCCGTATCAATAACTGCTTTTTTTGTTTTGAGTATTTTTTTGACGACTTATGTTGAATATGGAGACTCAAATATTTCTTTTCTTACTCTGTAGGTAGGAAATCATTTCCTCATAGAAATATTCACACAATGATGATAAAATAATTATAGTTATTAGAGAGCGAAAGGAAAATTTTTATGGCAGTATCTTATGATATATTAATCCATCTTTTAATCGACCGGCAGATGAACAATTCTGAAATCATTAATAAAGCCGGTTTCTCCCGTGAATGTAATGACGCAGATAAAGCGCAGAAAATACATATCGCTCGACAACATTGAACGCATCTGCCGAGCACTTGACTGTGGTTTGGATGATATTTTGGAATTTATTGATGAGGGTGATGAAGTATGATTAAAGATATTTTGGATAATAATGAAACAATCTCCGCACAAGATCGTGAGCTTAGTGTATTGAAAGAGCATTTCCCCGCTTGTTTTAGTAAAGACGGAAGTTTTGATCTAGATCGCTTCAAGGAATATATCAGTGATAAAGTTGATGTCAAAAATGAGGGCTATGAGCTGAAATTCTTAGGGAAGAATTATGCGAAGCTCCTTGCTTCTATTGACACAACCACGGTTATCAAGCCGGATAAAGAGCATAATGAGAAACCGGAAAATAAGGACAGCGAAAATCTTTATATTACCGGAGATAATTTAGATGGATTGAAACATCTGCTCAAATCCTATGCCGGGAAAATCAAGTGTATCTACATAGATCCACCCTACAATACTGGTTCAGACGGTTTTGTATATAACGATTGTTTTGATTTTACGGTTGATGACTTGATGACAAAACTCAGTATTTCTGAGTCCCAAGCACAGCGTGTTTTAGACCTAACAAAGCGGGGATCAGCCTCTCATTCTGCTTGGCTGATGTTTGTGTATCCGAGATTGCAACTGGCAAGAGATTTGCTATCAAATGATGGTGTTATTTTTATTTCTATTGATGACAATGAACAGGCTAATCTGAAATTGATTTGTGATGACGTTTTTGGTGAGGAGAATTTTGAGGGTCATGTACATTGGAGAAGACGTCATAATCAACCCAATGATAGAACAAAAATGATTGGTCTAGTTGCAGAACATTTATTGGTATTTGCAAAAAATAGTTTAAAACTAAAAGAATATGGAGTAGGTAAAGTTGGACTGACAGGAGTTTTTTCAAATCCAGATAATGATCCAAGGGGGCTATGGAATAGTAAACCTTGGAAAGTTGGTTCGGATCAATCTGGTAGCAGATATACTATTCAGGCACCAGATGGAAGGCTACTGGATGAGGAATGGATGGGTGACCAATCAACTTACGAAGAACTTTTAGCGGATAATAGAATTTATTTTCCAGATAATGGACGCGGATGGCCGCGAAAAAAAATATTTAAACAAGAAAGAGAAGAAGAAGGTCAATGTGCGACTAATTGGTGGCCACATTCTCAGTTTGGTTCTAATCAAGATGGTACAGGACGCGTCGAGGAGTTATTTGATGGAGTTAAAAATATATTTTCTAAGCCCAAGCCAACTGATTTGGTAAAGGGAGTGCTTAATGTAACAACATTAGATAACGATTTTCTGGTTCTCGATTTCTTCTCCGGCTCCGCAACTACTGCTGATGCTGTCATGCAATTAAATGCGGAAGATGGTGGTAATAGAAAATTCATTATGGTACAACTGCCGGAGATTATTGAGGAGGGTAAACCGGCCTATAACGCTGGTTACCGTACCATTGATGAGATTGGTCGAGAACGCATCATCCGCGCTGCAAAGAAAATCAAAGAAGAAAATCCTGATACTACAGCTGATTTAGGCTTTAAGCATTATGTGCTAGAAGAGCCTGCCGGAAAACAACTTGATGACATTATAGACTTTGATCGAAATCTTAACGAGTTAATCGTCACCAACAATATAGTGGAGGAGTTTGGTACAGACACCGTTCTTACAACCTGGCTTGTACGTGATGGCTACGGCTTTTCTCCGAAAGTGAAAGCTATAGTTTTTGGTTCATACACTGGTTATCACATAGATAAACATCTTTATTTGATTGATAAGGGATTGTATCATTCTGGCACTGAAGCCATTGTTACAAGATTTGATACTGATTCGGAGTTTAATCCAGAAAATGTCGTGCTCTTTGGTTATAGCTTTACTTGGACAGAGATGGAGTCTTTGCAGACAAATCTCAAGCGCCTAAATGCGACCGAAAAGAATCTTAGAATTAATTTTGATATTCGCTACTAGTGAGGAGGTCATAGAATGGAACTGATTCTACAACAAGGACTTCCTCATCAAAAAGAAGCTGTAGATAGGCTTAATCAAGTCTTTGAGGGTGTCGATATTTTTAGGCCAAGAAACTATTTTGAAAATCCCACGATTGACTTACAGGATGTTCGTTTAAGACAAAATATAACTGTTATTCAAGGCAAGCTACCTCCGGATTATCGCGGTTTTGAAGCATCTGACCGTTGTCTCAATCTTGACATCAAGATGGAAACGGGAACCGGCAAAACCTATGTCTACACAAAGACAATATTTGAGTTGCACAAAAACTACGGAATCAACAAATTTATTATTGTCGTGCCTTCACTGGCTATTAAAGCAGGTACTGCCCAGTTTCTACTCGACCCTTATGCCCGTCGGCACTTTTCTGACAGTTGTGGCTATGGTACTGAGATGGAAGTTGGTGTCCTTGCGGCACAAACGAGAAAAAAAGACAAACGTTCTTACTTTCCTGGTGTAGTCAGTAACTTCGTTAAAGGTTCCTTGCAGAACACAAAGAAAATTTATGTTCTGCTTACAAATATGCATCTTTTAACGACGCGCAAAAACTCTATGCTCGCGCGTGACGACTATGATTATGGTGTTGAGGGTTTCTATAGACCTCTGGATGCCCTTCGTGCGACGAGACCGTTCGTTATCATCGACGAACCGCATCGTTTTTCAAGAGACCAGGCTTCGTACAAGGTTATTGCCGAAGAAATCAGACCGCAGTGCGTTATTCGCTTCGGTGCGACTTTTCCTGACATAACGACGGGACGAGGCAAAAACAGAATCATAAAGAAAGACTATCAGAATCTGCTTTATGATTTAAATGCCTGTGCGTCATTCAATCAAAACTTGATTAAGGGAGTAGCCAAAGAACATCTGGAGCCTGCTTCAGACCAAAATGCCAAGGTCAAAATTATATCTCTACGAAGCAGAGAGTCGGCTAACTTTCAGTATAAGGCTAGGAATAGGCCGACTAGAACATATACCCTACAGAAAGACGATTCCTTAGCAGTAATTGATACTGCTTTTGAAGGAATTACTATTGACGGTATTAGTACAAACGAGGTTGTTTTTTCTAATGGTCAGACAAAGACACGGGGCGAAGAACTCGATGTTGATATTTATATGACATCCTACCAAGAGCAGATGTTGCGTCTGGCACTGGAAAGGCACTTTGAGACTGAAAAAGAGAATTTCTGTGGGCGACAATACAGAATTAAAACCTTAGCCCTTTTCTTTATCGATGATATTACTTCTTACCGTGAAAACGCAGATGGGAAAGAACCCTACCTCTTAGAGTCCTTTGAACGCCTGCTAAAGGAAAAGATAGAGGAAGAGTTGCAAAACCTATCCGAACATGAATCAGAGTACAGAGAATATTTAGAAGCTAGCCTAGCAGATATTTCGGTTTGTCATGCCGGATATTTCTCGCAAGATAACACTGATTCAGACGATGACATAGCGGAAGAAGTGCGGGAGATTTTGCACGGAAAGAAAGAACTTTTATCATTCCGCCATAAAGATGGCTCATGGAATACTAGGCGTTTCCTTTTTTCCAAATGGACACTTAAAGAAGGCTGGGACAATCCCAATGTATTTACCATTGCCAAGTTACGCTCGAGCGGAAGCGAAATTAGCAAGTTACAGGAAGTCGGCAGAGGGCTTAGGCTTCCTGTCGATGAAAATGGCAATCGCATATCCAATGAAGAATTTTGGCTGAACTACATCGTCGACTTTACGGAATTCGATTTTGCCGAACAGCTTGTTAAACAGATTAATGGAGAGCTTCCACAGACTTTGACAATTAATGAGAAAGTTCTTAATATGTTGGCTCAAAAGCGTGACATAAGTGCGGATGCCATGTTTGATGAACTTTATAGCAAAAATTATATTGACCGCCATATGAACATCAAAAATGAGAACAGAGAAGCTATGCAAGAAGAATATCCCGAATTGGCGCAAGGTCTGTACAGTGGCAAGGTGAAGGATCTCAATAAGCAAAAGCCTAAACCTATTAAAATCAGAAAAGCTGTCTATCAAGAAATACGTGAATTGTGGGAAAAGATAAACGATCGCTATCTTTTACTTTATGACCGTGATTTAGATGAAGACTTACCGGATGTTATTTTAGCAATTTTAGAAAAAGAAGGTGTCTTTACCCAAGTTGCTTTGACAAGCCGACGTGAGCGAGTTGTTTCGCAAGACGGTAGTATGCTTGTTCTGGAAGAAACGGGTTCCCAATACGTTGTAAGTCGCCCCTTGCCTTATGGAGAGTTTCTTTCGCGCATTAACAAGGCAACAAACTTGCCAGTTAATCTTCTCCATCAAGCCATATGCCATTACCAAGAACGACATGGTGATATAGAAGCATATCTTTTTAATGAAAATTCAGTTGCTGCTTTTTGCGCAGAGTTCCGAGCATGGAAGACCAGTTCGTTGCAAGGACGCTTCTCGTATGCAAGGTGCAAGACAAATGGAGGGGCTACTGCCTTGACTAGAGCTGATGGCACAGTACTTGACGAAATTGCCCAAGGAAGAATAGGAACAAAGATTACTCCCGGAACACCAAGTGACAAATATCTTTATGATACCTTTGCGTATGATTCACCACTGGAACAGAAAAACATCATGGCCGATATCGAAGAGGTGATCGTTTATGGGAAGATTCCGCGAAGCAGTATCGCTATTCCTACTATCACAGGTGGCACATATAGCCCCGATTTTATGTATGTCGTAAAACGAGCA
The DNA here is from genome assembly GCA_050950925.1 of Erysipelotrichaceae bacterium. Lineage (GTDB taxonomy): Bacteria > Bacillota_I > Bacilli_A > Erysipelotrichales > Erysipelotrichaceae > UBA1783. The sequence goes on along the minus strand of JBMNIN010000001.1, from coordinate 322,536 downwards.
TCCGGAGAAAAGGAACTGAACCTTATTGTTGAAACAAAAGACGTGGAAAACAAGTTCTCGCTGAGAGGAGAGGAAGCTGCAAAGATAGAGTGTGCCAAGGTCTTTTTTGAGAATTTGTCCTTGGATGGCTATAAAGTATATTTCCGCGACCGGCTTAACAATAAGCAGATAGTGCAGATTGTGAGTGAGGTTTTAGGGAATTCAAGCAATTGAATGGATGTCACATAGAGAAAAGCTTGAGAGTGATTAAAAAAATTGCGAATATCACAAAGTAGCCTATTTATTATAACCATAGAAAGGGTGAGGAAAAAACATGAAAATACCACTTTCATCTTCAGATTGGTATAAATCAACGGTTCCAGGAGACGGAAGTCAAATAAATATTAAATCAACTTCTGCTGCCACAGCGTCTGTATCACCAATTATTCTGAGTCAAAGCGAGACGGATGTTACTAGGATCGTTTTTCAACCTGTGCTTGTAGATAATCCAAATGACAGAGATAAATGTGTTTCAGGAAAACTGATTTATGAAAAGAAGAGCAAAGGTGACGAATACCCAACAGAGAAAATCACTCCTCGTATAATAAAAACAGGCGAAATAATGGAATTGTCATTAGATACCACTGCTGTATTTACGCTGTTCCAAACAATTACCTTGCTGTATGATATGTATGCGAAAAACGGCATTCCATACGGAACTGCCTCGTACGAGAGAATTGATAGCAGCTTTCATACATTTCTTGAAATAATCCAAAATGATCCATCTGCTGCCAGAATGATTGGTAGTACAGAAAACTTCGAGTTAGTTAAAATACTCCTTCAGTTAATCACGACAACTGAATCTACCGAATCGCTGAAAAATGCATTACAAAATCTTCAAAATAAAAATATGGAACAATTATCACAATCTATCAGTATTGAGCGTCTAAATCGTGTTATTGCACTAATAGAGGACAATCTTGATAATTCCAATGAGGAATTTTGGCAAAGCGAAGTGTTTAAGGATAACCAGTGGGTATTGGCGCAATTGTTTGCCTCTCCTTGCACTATTTTCCAAGACAAAGCTTATGTTGGGGGAAAAAGCATAGATAATCACAAAGGGAATTTATGTGATTTCCTTTATCAGAATCAGATTACCAATAATGTTGCACTTATTGAAATTAAGACGCCAACAACACAAATCATACATAATCGCTATAGGCAAACCTTCAGTTTTTCACATGAAATGAGTGGGGCTGTTAATCAAGTTATCAATTATAGGGATTCTTTGATGAAGGAGTATAATAGTATTAGAGCAAACTCAAGGGAGAATTTTTCGGTTTTCAATCCGAAATGCATTGTAATCATTGGAAGACTTTCTTCCTTAGAAAGAGGACAAATTGCAGCATTTGAAAACTATCGAAACAGTCTTAATAATATAGAGATAATCGCCTATGATGAAATACTACTTAGGCTAAAGGACTTAAGAGATATCTTTAATTCAGACTTTTCATTTCATGCAGTTGAGGAAGAGGAATATCCATTTTAGGCAGTTTATATAGATTTCACGGATTGGATGTAAACAAAAATGCACTCGTCTTTACAATAGAGTGTGCATTGTATCAACCACTCAGTCCTTAGCCACATGTGTTAATAGGATTTCAACTCATTTGTTTATATTTAATTTTATAAAGTGATAAAAATGAGACTTATTGATGACTAAGGACAAATTAAAAGATACTTAAAAAAATTATGTTGAAGAAAGGTTTTTTGATATTGTCATTAAAGATATTACTGATGAAGCTGGTTTTAGTCGCCCTACTTTTTATAATTACTTTTATGACAAATATCATATATTTGAATACATAATAGAAGAAAAATTATTGAAGCCCATTAATCAATTAAACAATTAAACAATTTAGAAATGTATGATGGAGCAATTGCTTTTGTTTTTAACTATTTTTATAAAAATTGTCCTTTTTACCGATGTGTTAAAAAAATAGTTTCTATGATATTTTTATTAACTCTTTTCTTTCTCATAAACCAAAGTTTGCTGAATAACTGAAGTTAAAAGAACCAAACAAGATAAAACCTTTAACTACTTATGAAATAATAAGATTTTATATTAGTAATATGATTTATTATTTACGACTGTGGATGCTTGAAGATAATCCAATTGATGCTGAAACAACTGTAAAGATGTTACGTTATTTACTAACTCATGATTTAAAAGATATTTTTGAATATGACAGTAAATAAAACTATAAACATTTTTTATTGTTTGTTATTTTTTAGCAACACAGTTTTTATTGCTTTTTATTTTTATCTCAATAAAATAATACAATATGGAGGGTTTTTTATTGCCCCCATTGAAATTTAAAGGGTATCCCCGTGAAAACTTAAAGGTTGTCTCCAGCCCCACGAAAATTAAAAGCCTTTAAATTAATATAATTTTATAAAACTAATTTTGTGCAAAAAATGTAAATTAAATAATGGATATTGTTATATTGTAGAAAATAATAAGCGGTTTAATAACTAAAAATGAATTATAGCTGTAAAATAGGTTATAATGTTCTCTGTAAAGAATCAAGGGGGATTAAAATTATGGATGAAAACAACAAAGTCACTGTAAGAAAGTATGTGGATTCAGGAATAACATTTGGAAATGCTTTAGCGATTGTTATAAGCTACACGAAATGGAAATCTATTGGTTGGGCAATATTTCATGGATTGTTGGGTTGGGTATATGTAATTTATTACATTATTCGTTACTGATTATTAAATTTTTTTTGTGATATTTATGGGTTGATGAAAAACAAATTACAACTTGTAAAGAGTAATGCATCACATAAATCGGCTGATATTGTGGTTGACTTAGCAGGCAAATTTTAGTATTATAGTGGAGCAATTGCTCTATTATTATTAATTTTCGGGAGGTGTCTGAAATGAAGAGAACTTATCAACCGAGCAAAAGAAAACGTTCAAGAGTAGTAGGCTTTAGAGCACGTATGAAGACTGTTGGAGGACGTAGAATTTTAGCAAGAAAACGTGCTAAAGGTAGAAAAGTAATATCTGAATAAAGAGAGTTGTCGTTGGCAACTTTTTTTACCTGTTAGATTATGAAAAAAGAATTACGAGTTAAAAACAATGAGGATTTTCAAAAAATTATAACTTGCGGGCAGCGTAAAACAAGTCAGAGTTTTGTTATGTATTATTATCCAGCTGAAAAAGAACACGACCGCATCGGTATTTCGGTAGGTAAAAAAATTGGTAACGCAATAAAAAGAAATAAGGTAAAAAGACAGGTCAGGATGATGATTGTCGAATCGTGTAATTTTAAAACAGGTTATGATTTTATATTTATTGTAAGGACCAGGTATTTGCAGTCGGATTACCAAAACAACAAAAAAGATTTGTCACGACTATATAATTCAGTTTATAATAGATAATGGCAGTCTATACAAAGGAGAATTTGATAATGAAAAAAATATTTTCTAACAAGAAGACAATAATCATAATGATTTTAGTTATGATGGCAATTCTTGCTGGATGTCAAAGAAATGTCGACCAGAGTGGTGTTACTTTACCGGAAAAGATAATTTATCTGTCAACACCATGGAAAGATATGTTAAATGAAAGCTTTTTTACCGCAATCTTTGTTTATCCATTGGCACAATGTATTAACTTTATTGGGACAAAATTAAATAGCACTTTTTTAGCTATTGTTATTACAACAATTTTATTCAATGTTCTTACTTTAAGTTTTACAGTGAAATCTACAGTATCAACGCAAAAAATCCAAATGCTTCAACCTGAGATGGCTAAAATTCAGGCCAAGTATGAAGGAAGAGATGATGAAAATGCCAGACTGATGCAGGCTCAGGAAATGCAGGCAATATATTCCAGGCATGGTATTAATCCGTTAGGTTCACTGATAACACCGTTTTTACAGATTCCGATAATGATTTCAATGTTCTACGCTGTTCAAAGAGCAGATGTGGTATGTAATGGTTCATTTTTGGGTATTCCGCTTTCTATTAAACCATCAGAAACTTTTAAAGATTTATCTACTGGCTGGCCAATTGCTGTTTTGTTTGTGCTGATGGTAATAAGCCAGCTGTTATCAACAAAACTTCCGCAAATATTAGCGGAAAAGAAAAGAAAAGAAGCTAAAAATTATCGCGCCTATAAAGATGAAAGTCAAAAAGCACCGAATAATAATATGATGATGTACAGTATGGTTGCAATGGTAGCATTATTAGGATTAAACTGGCCGGCAGCAATGACTGTTTACTGGCTGGTTAATGCATTGGCTAATGTTGTCAAAACATTGTATATTCAAAAGAGGTATATTAACAATGAACAGATATGAAGCAAAAACAGTTGATGAGGCAATTGAAATAGCCTGTGCAGACAAACAGGTAACAAAAGAAGAATTAAACTACTTTGTTATTGAAGAAAAACCAGGCGGATTATTCGGAATAGGAGCTAAAGCAGTAATTGAGGCTTATACCGGCAAAGACATTGAGAATTTTATTGTTGATTATATTAAACAGTATTTTGAAAATATAAATTTAGGATGTGAAATAATTATTGAGCCAACTGATGATGGCTTTGATGTTCGATTAAATGCTGAAAATAATGCTGTGATCATTGGTAAAGCCGGACAGACACTTCAGGCAATTACCAATGTGGTAAAAGGAGCAGCCAGTTCAAAATTTAAAAGACATGTCAACCTGCTGATTGATGTAAATAATTATAAAGAGGAACGCTATGAAAAATTAAAAGCTATAGTAGGCAAAATTGCTAAAACAGTTCAAAAAACAAAGGTTTCTGCCAGATTGGGACAGATGACCAATGATGAAAGAAGAATAATTCATCAGTATTTGTCCGGTTTTTCAAATATAAGAACTGAATCAGAAGGAGAAGGAAACAATCGCCGGTTAAAAATAATTTACGATTCAAAAAATAAATAGGAATTTACACCTTTACTTACAATATATAAGTAGAGGTGTTTTTTTATGCTGGAAGTTATTAATCTGTCAAAAAAATACGAAGAAAAGGAAGTTTTAAGAAATATCTGTTTTGCTGTGGAAAAAGGAATGGTAGTTTCTGTTTTGGGAAATAATGGAAGCGGTAAAACAACATTGTTCAAAATAATATTAAATTTGCTGGAAAAAGACAACGGAAAAGTACAATTTGAAAACGGCAGTATAAAACATGAACTGACAGGTTATTTACCTGAGCAGAGAAGTCTGTATCAGGATTGTACCGTTTATCAGCATATAAGACTGATAACAGGAATAAATAAAATAGAAAATGAAAATGAAGAAATTGACAACTGGCTCTATAAGATGAATCTGCATAAATATAAAGATAAGAAGGTTTATACCCTGTCTAAGGGAAATCAGCAAAAGTTGTCTTTAATAATCTGTTTAATAAAAAAACCGGAGATTGTTATTATGGATGAACCATTTACCGGCCTGGATTATGAAAACAAAGAAATTTTTTTAAATGAAATAAAAAAATTGAAAAAAGAAAATAGGATAGTGTTGATTTCTTCTCATATCTATCAGCCCATTAATCAGATATGTGACAGATATATTTATCTTGACAGAGCCAGAATCAGACTGGATATTAAAAGAGAAGATCTGGTTAAGGATAATAAAAGAGTAATAGAAGTTCAGGATAAAAAACTTTTAGAAGATGAAGAAATAATAGCAAAAATTATTGACGATGAGTCAATAAGATACATCATCAGAAATAAAATAGCAGCTCAGAAAACAATAGAAAAACTAATATTGGAAAATAGGATAATAACCTACTATGGACCACTGACAATTGAGGATAAGATAAGATTATTATGAAAGAATTAATTAAGTTTGATTTAAAAAGAAGGTTCTTTAACAGAACTGCAGTAATAGTCAATATACTGCTTTTTGTGATGATATTGTGTTGTTTTCATATAGATTATATTTTACAGGATGAAATTTATATTGATACGGTACTGATTGATACCAGCTTGATTGAATATAGTGAAATGTTTATGGAACTGAGCGATGAAGAGCTTGTGTATAAGATTTCAGATAAAGAAAACAAAGAAAATGAAGTAATTTTACATTTAAATGAAAAGTGGCAGATAATAACCAGATATGAATTAAATCAGCAGACAAAAGAGAGAATAATAAGTGATATAAAAAAAGCAGTTATTAAAAAATATAAATTGTCACATCAGTTTATGAGTTTTTTTATCGATGAATTTGTCAATATTAACCCTGAAATAATTGTAAAAAACGAAGAAATAATTGATGGAAGTATTGTGATTATATTGGCTGTTTCTTTTTTTCTGATTATCAATTATGGATGTACCTCCAGCAACGAAATAATAATTGAAAAATCCAGTGGTGTTTTAAATATTGTCTTGACTAATATTGATGCCAAAAAACACCTGTTAGAGAAAATTATAGTTTCCTATCTAATCTTTTTAATTCAAACTTGTATGACAATCTGTCAATTGCTGTTTGGTTATCTGATTAGATTTTTACAGGATGAATGCTCAGGACTACTGGTTTATATTAATAGATTTTTAATTGTATCAGCTGAAAGTGCCGGCGGAAAAATGATGACAGGAAAATTATTACTGGTACTGATTATTATGATTTTAAACTTATTGCTTATTCAACTAATAATCATTTTAGTAACCAGTAAATATACCAATGGTCAGCAGATGGCATCTTTTCAAGGTTTATTATATGTAGGATTACTGATTATTTATTATCTGATTATGATTATTAGTGAGCAGTTAACAAAAAGCGGAATAATCAGATATCTCAGTTATCTTCCGCTTTGTTCAATGATATTTGCTTCACAAAGAATAATTACCGGAAATATCAGTACTCTTGGTTCATTGTTAGCACTGATACTGGTACTAATTACAATTATTGCAGTTGTAATAAGGTTTTCAGAGCTGTATAAAAGGAATTTACTAGTCCAAAAATAATCGTTATGTCGTGATTATTTAAGTGATTTCAATTTATTTGTCCGATAGTATTTCTTAAGTTCTTTATAGTTTTCAACCAGGGCTTTTTCATAAGAACTGCTGGTATTGGGAATATAGAATTCCATATCTTTTAGTTCGTCAGGCAAATACTGAATTTTATGAAAATTATGATAAGCACTGTAATCATATTTGTCCTCGTCAGCCAGACCAACAGGATTAAGACGAAGATAAACCGGAACAGCATAGGGAGATTTTTCAGCAACTGCATAAGCACTGTGGACACTGTCGGCAGCACTTCTGCTTTTTGGCGACAGGGCTAAATCAATAACAGCCACTCCTAAAGGAATCAGTGCTTCCGGAAAACCGATTCTTCTGGCAGCATCAAGAGCATTTACCGTTCTAGCACAGGCAGCCGGATTTGCCAGACCAATATCTTCATAGGCAATAACCAGAAGTCTTCTTTCAATGGAATCTAAATCATTAGCCATAGCCAGTCTTGATAAATAAAACAAAGCTGCATTTACATCACTGCCTCTGATAGATTTCTGAAAGGCACTGACAGCATCATAGTGTCCATCCTCGTCATGGTCATAATGCATATTGGCCATTGAAGAATATTTCTTTACTAATTCAATATCAATGTGGTTGTCAAAACAACCCATTGCACATATTTCAATCAGATTATAGGCATATCTTAAATCGCCATTACTGTGGTAGGCAATCAGTTTTTTGGCATCTTCATCAATAGAGATGGTACCTTTGTAGCCTTTTTCACTTTTTAAAGCAAAATCAATGGCTTTTTCAACATCATCAACAGTTAAAGGCTTTACTTCCAGCAGATGGCAGCGGCTTCTTACTGCCGGGTTAATAGCAAAGTAGGGATTAGAGGTAGTTGCCCCGATAACAGTAATCAGACCAGTTTCGATATGAGGTAAAAGTAAATCCTGTTTGTCTTTATTTAAACGATGAATTTCATCGATAATTACAATAAGACCGTTTGATAATTTAGCATGTTCAAATATTTCAACCAGATCTTTTTTATTTCCCTCAACTGCACTAAATGATCGATAAGGGAGATTAAGTTCATTAGCTATAGCCAGTGCTAAAGTGGTTTTACCACTGCCTGGAGGTCCATAAAAAATCATTGAAAAAAGTTGTTGCTGGTTGACGCAGCGTCTCAACAGCATATTTTCTCCAATTAAATGTTGTTGACCAAACACCTCATCCAATTTCGTAGGTCTTAATCTGATGGCTAATGGTTGTTGCATAATTTTCACTCCATAAACATTTTAACATTAATCAAAATAGTATAAAATATAAATATGAAAATAGTGATTCAAAGAGTTAAGAGTGCCTCGGTAACAATAGCAGGAAAATTGTATAGTTCAATTGATGCCGGATATTTACTTCTGGTTGGTTTTTCAGCAGCAGATAATGAAGAAGTATTGCCACTGATGGCCAAAAAAATATTGGAACTCAGAATAAATGAAGATTATCAGGGAAAAATGAACCTGTCTATTATAGATGTTGGCGGAGAAATACTTTCCGTTTCTCAATTTACCTTATATGCAGACTGTAAAAAAGGAAGAAGACCTTCTTTTACAGAGGCCTGCCCACCGGAAAAAGCCGGCAGGTTATATGATAAATTTAATGATATTTTAAGGGAAAGCGGCCTTAAAGTTAAAACAGGAGTTTTTCAGGCTTTTATGGAAGTTGAATTAATTAACGATGGACCTGTGACGGTAATCTTAGATAGTGATATAATATTAAAGAGGTAAGTATGGAATATAAATTAAACGATATAGTGGAAATGAAAAAAATGCATCCCTGTAAAAAATCAAAACAGTGGAAAATTATCAGAATGGGTGCTGACATTAGAGTGAAGTGTCTGGGATGTGGAGCATCGGTTTTGTTTTCCAGAAGTGATTTTGAAAAAAGAGTAAAAAAGATTATTCCATCTGAATTAGAAACAGAGGATTAGAAATATGTCATTAACAGCTGGTATTGTAGGATTGCCAAATGTCGGAAAATCCACATTATTTAATGCTATAACCAGGTCTCAGGTAGAAGCAGCCAATTATCCTTTTGCGACAATCAAACCTAATATTAAAACAGTCGAAGTGCCTGATGAAAGAGTTGACAGGCTGTCAGAAATATTCAAACCGAAGAAAACAACCAAGACAACTTTTGAATTTACTGATATTGCCGGACTGGTTAAGGGAGCTTCAAAAGGAGAAGGACTGGGAAATCAGTTTTTAGGAAATATCAGAGAAGTAGATGCTATTGTACATGTGGTAAGATGTTTTGAAAACGACAGTATTGTGCATATAGAAAATACAGTTGATCCGATCAGAGATATAGAAATAGTCAATTTAGAGTTGGCTTTAGCTGATTTGGAAACAGTAAATAACCGTATTTCCAAAGTGGAAAGGCGGGCTTTGACGACCAAAGAAAAAGAGGCTGTAAGCGAATTTGAAATGTTAAAGAAACTGAAAACAGCCCTTGAAGAAGGGAAAATGACCAGAAGTCAGGATTATTCGGAAGAAGAAAAAGAGATTCTCAAAAATTATCATCTGTTAACAGCTAAACCGGTTATTTATGTTGCTAACGTTTCTGAAGATGCTGTTGCTGATTTAGAAGGTTGTCATTATTACCGGCAGGTAAAAGAGTATGCGGAACAGGAAAACAACCAGGTTGTTGCTATAACTGCTCAAATGGAAGAAGAAATATCAGCCTTAGATGAAGAGTCCAGAGAAATGTTTTTAAATGATTTGGGATTAAAAAGAAGCGGTTTAGATGAAATAATTTTGAAAACGTATTCATTACTAAATTTATGTACTTTCTTTACAGTTGGAGCTGATGAGGTCAGAGCCTGGACCTTTACTAAGGGAATGAAAGCTCCTGAGTGTGCCGGACTGATTCATACTGATTTTAAAAAAGGTTTCATTAGAGTTGAAGTTTATAAATATGATGATTTGATAACTTATGGCAGTGAACTGGCATTAAAAGAAGCGGGAAAAATTAAAGTTGAAGGAAAAGAATATGCCTGTCAGGATGGCGATATAATGTTTGTAAGATTTAATGTTTAAGGAGGATAAAACATGAAATTGATTATTGCGATTGTTTCAAATGATGATAGTTCAGCGGTAAGCAAGACCTTAACGGAACATGGCTATATGGTAACGAGATTATCAACTACCGGTGGATTTTTAAGAGCAGGAAATACCACGATGCTAATCGGAACTGAAGATGATAAGGTTAACCATGCTATAGAACTGATTAGAGAAGAAAGCAAAAAAAGAACAGAGATTATTCCGGCAACAACATCATTTGATATTGGACAATATGCTGCTTATCCAGTGGAAGTTCATGTTGGAGGAGCAACAATTTTTGTGCTGGATGTGGAGCAATTTATTAAGGCTTAATTATGATTGATTTTGTAGACTATACTGATCCGAATACGACGATTATTTTATTGAATACAACAATTGAGGGAAACATAAAGACAATAGGATCAATTGAAGTTTTTGGTAAAGTAAAAGGCTGTTTAGAAACTGATGGGCTTAGCAGTATTTATGGCTGTATTGATGGTAACATCGATACAAGGGATTTAATTGCCAGAAATAACAGTATAATTAATGGTGATATAAGCATACTCTATGATGGTATTATCAGCAACAGTGCAAATGTTGATGGAAATATTAAATGTAAAAATATTGAAATTTGGGGCCACGTCAAAGGAAACATTAATGCTGAAGACTCAGTAATAATCAGAAGTAGTGCCAATATATTTGGGGATATTATTTGTAGAAATCTTATTGTTGATCAGGGCTCAAAACTAAATGGCAACGTAAAACTTGTCTACCAGTTTGAAAAGTACTAAACTCTTCACTTTCTAGTGAGGAGTTTTTATTGTTATTTAATGTTATTTGTGTAATTATAATTAATAGAAGGAAAAGTTATGAAAATATCTGAAGTATTGTTATCAAAAAACGGATATGTTGCAATAATAATTGCAAAAGAGTTTTTGAAATGCAATGTTGGTGAAAAAGTTCCAACGGTTACTCAACTTAGTGAAAAATATCAGTTGGCTAGAGGAACAGTTCAAAACGCTCTAAAATCCTTACAGAAGTACGATGCAATCAGACTTGATGCCAAAGGACATAAAGGTTCTTATCTGGTCAAAAAAAATATGCCGGTTTTATTAAAGTTTGCCGGGATTAATTCAATTGTCGGAGTAATGCCGCTACCTTATTCAAAAAGATATGAAGGGCTGGCTTCAGGACTGATGGTAACTTTAGAAAATTTTTATAATATACCAGCATCAATGGCTTTTATGAGAGGAGCCAGAAATAGAATTGGAATGCTGTTATCAGACAGATACGATTTTGCTATTATTTCAAAACTTGCAGCTCAGCGCATAATTGATGAAGACGGCAATATAATAATTGCCTTGAGTTTTGGCCCTTACTCATATTTAAGTGAACACGTTATAATTTTCAGCAGTGAAAAACATAATGAAATAGAAGACGGTATGAGAGTTGGAATTGATAATGATTCTGTTGACCAGAAAATACTTACTGAGGAAGTATGTAAAGATAAAAAGGTAGAATATGTTAATTATGGTTATTCTCAAATATTACAGAGAGTTATTCAGGGAGACATAGATGCTGCTATATGGAACAAGGATGAAATTGATGAAAAATTATGTGAAGTTAAATATCATCCGATTGAAACAATAGGTTCAGCAGCCAATGAAGCAGTTTTAGTGGTATCAAAAGAAAAGCCGGAACTGGCATCTCTATTAGAGGAAATTATTGATCCAAAAACGGTAACAAATATTCAGCAACTTGTTTTGAAAGGAAGAATAACGCCAAGTTATTAGTTTTGTAGATTTTAATTGACAATATTCGGATGTTTTGCTTATATTATGGGTAGAATATACAAAATATTGTACAAACTCAGGTATTAGAATATGAATAGAGAAATTAAATGTTATAAATGTGGGAAACCGCACCAGTTAAATTACAAAACAGTCAGACAAAATATAGTTTGTTCGCATTGTAAAAGTGTAATGACTTTTGATTTTCCAACAATCAGAAAATTAAAATTAATAAGGTATGTTATTGTAGCTGTTGTGGTAGGAATCATTCTGTTTGGATTAAGCAGACTGGAAAATACAACCAGTTATATGATGACAATATTAACATGTATTATAGCAACAGCATTTGCGCTGATGTCAGAACAATTATGTTTATATATCACAGTATTTCTGCTTAATGGTAATTATGTTGAATATAGAAAGGAAGACAGAAAAATTGCAGCTAAAAAGAAGCGAGGTAAATAAAAGTGGATTTTAATGAAAGATTTGAACTGTATTTAGCAGGTGGAATGATTAATGAAAATGATATTAAAGACGTTAACAGCATTATAAATATGTTTAAAGAAGAATACGGAGTAACTTTATCTGAAGAAAATGCCGCCACGTTTATCGCTCATATATGTGCTGCATATTCCAGGTTAAACACTGATGAAATGATAGAAGAGCTGCCGCTGGAAATTGTCAATCAGTTAAAAGGACTAAAAACCTATGAACTTTCTTTAGAGGTCTTTGAAAAAGTTGTTAAAGTAACAAATAATCCTATTACTGAAATAGAAAAGGGTTATTTCTTGCTTCATATAAACAATTTGATATCTGCTTTTAAGGCAGATAATCAATGGAATTAGTATTAGGAAATAGTAAAGGAGAAAAATATGGAAGGTATTATTACTAGTTTTGAATTCCCGTTTGCGTTTAGAACTGTTGTATTAGTAGCTATTTGTGCCTGGGCGTCATTATTGTCACATAAGGGCATTTCTAACTTTAATGACGGTGCTAGACCGGTATTCCCGGAATTAACAGAAGGCAGAATGTCTCGTGCAGAGTTTGCTGTTGTTATTACTGGTATGGGCTTTGGCTGGGTTCTAGCCGGCTTTAGCCAATGGCTTGGAACAGGCTTAATTGCCTGTCACTTAACACTGATTGCGTGTGACTGTTTAGGTGCCTGGTCTCCTAACAAGTACGTTGCATTGGGAATTGGTGCTGCTTATGGTTTGTTATGTGCGTTTGGAACAAATGCTATTAATGCGGCATTTCAGGCATTGCCATATAACTTTTTGAGCGATTTAACAAATATCTCAGGACCGACATTACCAATTTTCTGTGCTTTCCCAGCAGTAGCAATTGCCGGTCAGTTTGATGCTAAAAAAGGTATTCTTACCGGAGTTATTGAGGCAATCGTATATATGGTATGTACAATTGTTGGTAAAGTTACTATCGGTGAAGTTAGCGTTTCGCTATTCCCATACACATTCGCTATGCTGGCTGGTATGATATGCTTGTTGGTGTTCTCAGTTAAGGGAAGTGAAGGAGAATCTGTTGAAACTGACGAAGAAGAAGAAAACTTATTCTCTAGGAATGCTGCCAGAATCAAATCAAACTGGTTATATTTGTCAATTCAGGGCGCACTTAATGCGTTAGGTATTAGGATTTTAGCTCAGGCTTATCAGCCATACCTGTTAGCACCAGCTGTAATGTCTGGTGATATGACACCATTTTACATTGCCATGGTTGGTGTAATAATTGCATTTATTCCACTGATTGTTTCTACAGCATTAGCAACCGGTGTTTATCAGGCAGTTGGTTTATGTACCTGTATGCTGGCAGGCGCAATTGCTCCGACCTGGTGGCTGGCTCCAATCTTCGGATTTGCAGTTGAGTTTATTGAAATTCAATTAATTGGATTATTAGGTAAATTGTTAGCTAAATTTCCAGAATTATCTAAATCAGGTGACCACATTCGTGGCGCTATGAATGCTACAATCAGCCTGGCATTGACAATTGGTGCATTTATGGCAGCTAATGCTATTTGGGGTGGAACCGGTATGATGATTGTTGGTGCATTCTATACAGTTAATGAAGTTACTGGTTTAAGAATACCAAAAACTGCAGTAGGTCCAATTGCTGCTGTAGTAGTAGGTATTTTATACAACATTGTTGTATTCTTAGGTTTTGTTCAATTAGGTTAAAATAAAGGAGGACTCCTATGTTAAAAATCGAATGCTGTGGATTGACTGCAGCTCAGACTAAAAAGATTATCGAAAGTAATTTCCCGGATAAAGTGGAAGTTTTATCAGATTCAGATATGATTGCCGCACGTAAAGTAAAGAAAGGTGAAGTCGATTTTTATTTAGGCAGTTGTCAGACTGGAGGCGGCGGAAGTTTAGCGACAGCTATTATGGTTTTGGGATATTCAAACTGTTTAGTAGTATCCAGACAGGGAAAATGTCCAAATGAAAAAGAAATTCGCCGTATGATTTATGGTGGCAATCATAGAGCTTTTGGATATGTGATTTCACATACCGAACAAGTAGTTCCAGCTCTTGTAAAAGCATTGATTGACAAATCTGAAGGTTTACCTGAATAAATAAGGGAAGGAAAACATTAGGACATCAGGAAGGCCTGATGTCCTAATTTCATTGGGGGAGTGAATAGTTATGATCAGGACAGTGTTAAAAGATATAAACAAAGAAGATTTTGGAAAAACGATGTGCCACGAACATTTTATTGTTGATTTGACTCATATAAGAAAAGATGATGTTTCAATAATTGAAACGGTTGAAGAAGTAGTTCCCGAAATAAGAATGATGATGGATTTAGGAGTTGAAGCAGCAGTTGAAGTAACAACAATAGATTTAAATAGAGATGTTTTGAAATTGAAAGAAATCAGCGAGAAGACAGGATTAAAAATAGTCTGTTCAACAGGTTATTATTTGGCACCATATCATCCAAAGTGGCTGAATGATGCAACTGTAGAAGAAATCGCAGAAGTATATATAAAAGAATTGACGGAAGGAATAGAAGATACAGGAATTAAAGCTGGTATCATTGCTGAAATTGCTTCAAGCGATGATGGTTTTGTTGGAAATGAAAGAAAAATTTTAAAAGCTGCAGGATTAGCAGCCAGCAGGACAGGATGTGCAGTGAGTACTCATACAGGAAAAGAAACTGCTAGGGAAACAGTTGAAATACTGTTGTCATATGGAATGAATCCGGATAAGATAATCTTAGGCCATCAGGATTTAATTGATGACAGTCTGTATCATTTGGAATTATTGAAGATGGGTGTAAATCTGGCTTTTGATACCTGTGGGAAAACCGCTTATCAGCCTGATGAGATAAGAGCTGTCAACATGCTTAAAATAATTAAAGCAGGTTATGGAGATCATATTCTGGTTTCTAATGATGTTTCAAGAAGAACATATTTTGTTTCCCATGGTGGCGACGGATATTTGACAGCATATAAGAAAGTACTGCCATTATTAAAAGAAATGGGAGCAACAGATGAAGATATTGAAAAAATAACTGTTAAAAACCCGGCAAGAATATTATCTAATGCCTGGAAATAGGGAGGTGACCTTATGTTTTTGGAAAGAGTAAGGGAAAATAATCCGAAACTTATTGAATTTGCTTTTAAATTACAGCAGGAAGGGAAAATATTGCCTGATACATATGTTTTGGATTATGATGCAATAATTGAAAACGGCAAGAAAATGAAAGAAATTGCAGATCCTTTAGGCATTAAGTTATTTTTTATGACAAAACAAATAGGCAGAAATCCTGAGATTGCCAAAGGACTGATGGAAATTGGTTTTGACGGAGTTGTAGCAGTAGATTTCAAAGAAACACTAACGATGATTAAAAACAATATTAAATTAGGAAATGTCGGTCATCTGGTGCAGGTTCCTAAGGCGGCACTAGAGACGATCATTAAAAATAAACCAGAAATTATGACGGTTTACAGTTTTGAAATGATTGAAGCAATTAATGAAATTGCTGAAAAACAAAATCATATTCAGAATATTATGCCTAGAGTTGTAGATGAAAATTCATTTTTATATGACAGTCAGCAGGGCGGATTTTTTGTCGATAGTTTAGGGGGTTTGATTGATCAAATTTCAAAACTGAAAAATGTCAGATTGGCAGGCTTAACGGTTTTCCCGGCATTTTTATACGATAATAATCAGGCTGATATATTGCCTACAACAAATATGCAGGCGATGGAGAAGGCGATTAGAATTGCTGAAGGAAAAGGATATGATAATCTTTTAATTAATCTTCCATCAGCAACATGTTGCTATACTATGGGAATAATTCATAAATATGGCGGAAATAGTGGTGAGCCGGGACATGGTCTGACTGGGACAACACCACTGCATAAATATACAGTACAGCCAGAAAAAATCGGCTATGTCTATGTGAGTGAAATATCACACAATTTCAAGGAAAACAGTCATTGTTACGGTGGAGGCTTCTATCGAAGAGGCAATCTGGAAAGTGCTCTGGTTGGCACAAGTTTAGAAAATAGTAAAAAGGTGAAATGCAGTGCTGCAGATAACAATATAGACTATCATTTTAAACTTCAGGGCAGACATAAAGTAGGAGATGGTGTGATTATGTGTTACAGAGTTCAGATTTTTACTACCAGAAGTCATGTAGCTGTTGTGAAGGGATTAAAAGACAATAAACCTGAATTATTTGCTCTATACAACGGTCTGGGAGAAATAATAGAAAAAAACTGGTAATCATATGAAAGGTAATTATGAAAAACAACACAGAGTTGCCTTGCTAAATCCTTATAAATCGGTTGTAAAAGTATTGGAAGTAGAAAATAAAGATGATTATCTGGTTGGTATAAAAAATACGTCATCTATTCCCAATACCTTAATGAAGAAGTTACAACCTCATGGTTTTTCATTACATACTGTTGATAAAAAATCACAATTGGCTGGAAGAGCTGTAGACATAGAACTGATAAATCCAGTTACTGGAAATTATATGTCCGGTTCTTCTTCAGGAACAGCAATTAATGTTTTTGCCGGGATTAATGATTTAGGAATTGGTAATGATGGTGGAGGCAGTGTTTTAGCACCAGCGATGTGTGTTAATATTTACGGTTTTATTTCCAGACTTCTGGAAAAGGACCGTAAAGAAGAAAAGAAAGAAAATACTGATGGAATTATTGCCGGAAATTCTTTAGGTTTTTTTGCCAGAGAGGTAAAAATTCTCTACAAAGCGATAAAAGCAGCAACGGGATTACAGTCAGCAGAAGAATATGGAAGAGTATTTAGCGATAAAGTCTATCATGGTGTCGATAGTGAAGTAATTGCGATAATGGATAGCAGTTCTCCGAGAAATAAATTGACAGAATATCTGAAAGAAATACTTGCAGAATGTGATGTGTTTATGGTTACAGAAGGACCAATAGACTTATATGGCTTTGGTGATTCTCTGTTTGGTCATTATGATGAAAGAACAAGGGCAATCCAGAAACAGGCAAACAAAGGGTTTGTTCGTGTCTGCAATATTGCCGATGCTACAGCAATGGCTATTCCTCAAAATGAATTGGGAGTGGCAATACTGCTGATGTGTGAATCAACAGAGGAAAAAGTAGTAAAATTATTAAAATTGGGCGAATGTTTCAAACAATATCGCAATGAACTGATAGAAAGATATTTTTTAGATTTAGATAACTATTTTGACGAAGGTTATCAGATATAGGAGTAAAGACTATGAAAACTTATCCTTTAGAAAGTATTAGCCTAAAAAAGGCAAAAGAAAAACAATTCAGAATTGTTCAATGTATCATGAATCATTTTACAGGTTCTGAGTTATTGACTCTTGGTGATTTAGGTGTAAGACAACCGGATAATCAGCCTTTGACAACAATTAAAGCGGAAAAAGCTATTGCTGAAATTTTTAACAGTGAAGATTGTGTTCTGATCAGAGGTTCAGGAACCGGAGCAATCAGGTATGGTTTAACATCAATGATTAAAAATAATGAAAAACTGCTTGTTCACAACGCTGCAATCTATTCAACAACGGTTTCATCAATTGATATGCTGGGTATAAATGTAGTCAGAGCAGATTTTAATGATTTGAAAGATATTAAAAAAGTAATAGATGAAAATCCGGATATCGTCTGTGCTTTAGTTCAACATACCCGTCAAAAATTAGACGACAGGTATGATATAAAAGAAGTAATAAAAGCAATAAAAAAAGTTAAAGACATGCCTGTTATCTGTGATGATAATTATGCTGTATTTAAGGTAGATAAAATTTCATGCGAGTCAGGAGCGGATTTATCCTGTTTTTCCACTTTTAAACTGCAGGGTCCTGAAGGGATAGGTTGTGTTGTAGGCAAAAAAGAATATATCAGTAAAATAAGAAAAATGCATTATTCTGGCGGCTGTCAGACTCAGGGCTGGGAAGCTTTAGAAGTTTTACGGGGATTTATTTATGCTCCGGTAATGCTGGCAATTGCCTCAGAAACAAGTGATAAAATACTTGAAATACTTAATGCTGGTGAAATTAAAGGGATAAAAAATGCATATTTAGCTAATGCCCAATCAAAAGTACTGATTATTGAATTTGAAAAACCAATTGCCAGGCAGGTACTGGCTGAAGCAGAAAAAATGGGAGCTCTGCCTTATCCGGTAGGAGCGGAAAGTAAATACGAATTTGCGCCAATGTTTTATCGTGTTTCAGGTACATTTTTAAAGACAGATCCGACACTGGCGGACAGGATGATAAGAATAAATCCAAACAGAGCCGGTGCAGAAACTGTTTTAAATGTGCTAAAGAAAAGTATTGAAGTTGTTGAAGGTAAAATATGAATAAAAGATTTGTAGTTATAGTATTAGATGGGTTTGGTCTGCAGGCGACCTCTGATGCTGCAACTGCCAGACCGGGAGATGAAGGTTCTTCAACTTTGGGAAGTATTTTAAAAGATTACCCGCAGTTAAAACTGCCAACCCTGGAAAAGTTAGGCCTAATGAATGCTTATGGTCAGGAATCAGAATGTATGAAATTTTCTAAAACTGCCAATTATGGAATAAGTGAGCTGATGCATTCTGGCGCTGATACTTTTATGGGACATCAGGAAATAATGGGAACATTACCAAAAAAACCTGTTACGCAACCTTTTCAGCAAAAAGTTAATGAAATAAAACAACATTTAGAGAATCAGGGTCATAAAGTTGAAGTAAGAAAAAATGGTGCTTTAAGATACCTGTTAGTGGATAATTATTGTACAGTAGCAGATAATATCGATGCGGATTTAGGTATGGCTTATAACTGTACAGCTCCTCTGGACTTCATGAGTTTTGAAGAAGAACTGAAAATCGGAAAAAAAGTAAGAGAAGTTGCTACAGTTAATAGAGTAATTGTTTTTGGCGGAACCGGAAACACAATAGAAGATGTTCTGGCAGCTGAAGAAGTAAGAGAAGATAAATACATCGGTATTCATGCGGTTAATTCTAAATCCTATATTCAGGGTTATCAGTGTCGACACTTAGGTTATGGTGTTGATGAAAAAGTTCAGGCTCCGACAATTCTGACTAATCATGATATTCCGGTGGCATTGTTTGGCAAGGTAGCGGATATCGTAACTAACGAAAAAGGAAAATCAGTATCATGTGTTGATACTGATGAGGTCTTAAATTTGACAATTGAGGAAATAAAAAATATGGAATGCGGTTTTATTTGTACCAATGTTCAGGAAACAGATTTAGCAGGTCATTCACAGGATAGCAGCTGGTTTAAGAAATTATTAGAAATCGCGGATGAAAAAATCGGTCAAATAATTAAAATGTTAAATAAAGACGATATTTTAGTTATCATGGCTGATCATGGCAATGATCCACATATTGGTCATAATAAACACACTAGAGAAAATGTGCCACTTCTAATTTATAAAAAAGGTTTAAATGGTGTAAATATTGGTTTAAGAAAGACATTGTCTGATGTAGGAGCAACAGTATGTGATTTCTACAAGGTCCCTGCACCACAGAATGGCAAGTCGTTTTTAAGCGAAATAAAATGAACTCATCAAAACAGAGTTCATTTTTATGGTTATTTTCTAGCCTCTTTTTCAGCGTTACGTTTATCGTTTATGATTTTAACATGTTCATCATCTATTAAAGTAACGTTGTTTTCTTTAGCCCAATTGATACAACCGTTCAAGACAGTTTTCAAAAATGGACGGGGAACTTTTACAAAGTTCTTTAATGCTGCATCGGTAAATTTGATTTCCGGATGTGCCCTTTCTGCGGCATATTTAATTGAGATTAAATCCACTTCTTTTGGAGCAGGAATAGGTTCAGAAACAGGTTTGGTGATTTTAGGGAATTGAGTATACCAGAAGTTTGTAGAATCTCTATAACCGTAATCTACAGGAACAGGAGGGAAATTCCATTTATTTACACCATCTACAATAGCATTATAATATTTTTCCTTCATTAAAATTTTATCGATGTAAAGGATAAATAAAGCACCATATTTGCTTGTGATACCATTGAAATCATTGTATGGACCGGGATGCCCATCATCGATATCATCAGCATTGAATTTATCTGCTCCTTCTAAATGCGATGCCCAGGTACATTCAAAAACCTGGAAAGCACTTTTAATTACCGGCGGACGGTTTTCATCGGCCGGATCTGCCTGTCCTGGTTCCATCTCAAATTTTAAATCTTTCATTTTTTCATCAGATGGTCCAGGATAACCTAATCTGACAACTTCCTTAAACGTTTTTCTGCTGTCGTCAATAAAGTTGATGGCACATTTTTTCCTCTTTAACAGGTTGTGACAGGTGTTGGATGTATTACGGCAGGATAACAACATTGCATATTGTTTTTTCCCGGCAACATAGTATGGGAAACATAAAGAATATGATCCGATATTCAGACTGCCGTCATCATTGATGGTTGAGATACATACTGTAGGCATTGGAAAAAATGCCGAAGTCTGATAAAAATTATCAACAATTCTTAAATCTTTAAATGAACTCATTTTTCTACCTCTCTTTATATAAGTTTTTGCTCAGTTCCAGGTCATCAACATAAGATAAATCATTAGAAATGTTTAATGCACTGATGACAGATTCTGAAAAAGTTTTTCCATCAACCAGACTGGCAGCAAACATACTGACAAAAACCTCATGTGTGCCTAAATATTTTATTCCACATTGTTCTTTTTCAATGCAGTCAAAGCCATCTTTTGTAAAGATACTGACTTTTTTGCCCTTGTCAGTAATCAGAATCCACTTAAGGCCTTTATCTATCAACTGACTGGCAAAATCATTAAAGTCTTTTTCTTTGATGGTTTTTCTTAAATAATCTGCTTCCAGAATAAGACCTTCCATCTTATCAAGCAGCAAATCACTAGGAATATAGTTATCGCAAATATAACGAAGGTCAGGATACAGACTGACGATAGTATTTAAATAGTGATAATTTAAAATATTTACAATAACTAAATCTGTTTTGATAAAAAATTCCTGTGGAAGACCATCTTCAATATCAGGATAACTGTTGTAGGGAATGTTGCTTAAAGTAGTTACTTTATTTCTGTCAAATAAATATGTTTTAATCGGTGTTTCTTTAAAATTCAACTGTTGTGAATGAATCATGCCTTGCAGATTATCTAACTTAACCATCATTGCATTGGCATCAATATCAAACCCAAATCTGGTAATAAAAAAAGTATTAACTCCTAAAAAAGCCAGATTGTAGGCTACGGTGTATTGTCCTCCGGTCAGATAACTGTTATATCGACACAAAAAATCTTCTCCACTGATAAGATTTTCAGCAATTGAGATGACTTCCGTCTTATGCGTTAATCCGATTACAAGCACTTTACTCATGTTTATATTTTAACATATTAGGACATTAAACAACAAAATATGTTAAAATTATTTAAAGGTGAAAATATGAGAATTGGACAGGCAATAGATATTCATCAGTTAACAGAAAACAGAGAATTAATTCTTGGCGGCGTCAAAATAGAGTATGAAAAAGGACTTTTAGGGCATTCTGATGCTGATGTTTTATTACACGCTATTGCAGAGGCAATAATAGGTGCTTTAGGATTAGGTGATTTAGGAACACACTTTCCTGATACTGATGAAAGATATAAAAGTATTTCATCAACGCTCTTGTTGGCTGAAGTTGAAAAAATGATGTCAAATTATAATTATGAAATTGGAAATATTGATTCAACAGTCCTGATAGAAGAACCGAAATTAGCCGGATATAAACGACAGATGGAAAAAAATATCGCAGATGTATTAAAGTGTGATGTATCTAAAGTTAACGTCAAGGCAACCCGGGGGGAAAAACTAGGATTTGTTGGGGAAGAAAAAGGAGTAGCAGCACTGGCTGTTGTCGTATTAAAAGAAAGAAGGAAAACGGAATATGTACACGTATAAAGTGATTGTGGAAGATATGAAGAATAAAAATGACGCAATACAGATTAGAGAAGCTTTTGAAGCAGAATCAGAGACAGCAGTTGTCACATTCAATGTTACAAAAAGAGAAGTCTTTATTGATTCAGATTTTACGGTAGAAGATATTTATGAAATTATTGAAGAGACGGGCTTTACTCCCGGGGATTTAGAACTGGTATAAGAGAAAGAAAAAAGTAAAAGTCCGGCTGATCAGAACGGTAGCCGGGCTTTGTTAATTATAGAAGCAGCCTGGATAAAAAATAATTTGTGAAGTTAAATAATGAAAAAGATTATTAATAAGCAATATTATGTTTTAATAAAAAACAGGGGGAAGACAAAAAAATGGAGGGTAGCCATGATTGTAGAAAAATCTGATTTCCGTTTAAAAGATGGAAGGACAGCAATAGTTCGCAGTCCCAAAGAAGAAGATGTCCAAAACATGTTGGATTTTTTATATAAATCTGCAAAAGAAACGGAATTTACAGCAAGATATCCTGAAGAATACAGCCGATATACTTTAGAAAAAGAAAAGGAAATACTTGATAGAATTAACAGTTCAGATAATGAGGCTATGTTGGTTTGTTTTGTTGAAGGCAGAATAGCAGGCAGTTGTATGATTTCATGGAGCAGTAATTTAAAAACGAAACATCGTGCAAGAACGACAATTGTTTTGTTACGCGAGTTCTGGAATTTGGGGATTGGCACAAGATTGCTACAGCAGATTATCAAAATAGCTCAGGACAATGAAGATATAATTCAAATCGAACTGGAATTTGTCGAGGGAAATAATCGTGCAAGAGCATTATATGAAAAAATGGGGTTTAAAATAACGGGAATCAAGCCAAATTCTATTCGTCTGAAAGATGGAACATTATTAAATGAATATTCAATGATTAGAGAAATTAAAAGATAAGGAAGTTTTCAAATCTGATTGTTTAAAAATATTTGATGGAGGATTTTAAATCATGGAGTACGAAAAATTAACGTCAGATAATGCGGATAATTATATAAAATATCTGAAAACAGCGATGGAAGAAGAACCTAAAATGATGCTGGCTGAAAGTGTTGATGAAAAGCTGATAAAAGAAAGATTAAAAGATTCCTTTTTTATGAATACAAAATCAATTCTGGCAATTGATGATGGAAATGTTGTGGGACGGATAGAATATCATTTTTATGGTTGCCTGCAGGATGGATATCGTATTGCTTATGTAAACTGGGTGTATGTCTTACCAAAGTATCGCCATAAAAAAATTGCTCAGGGTTTATTTAAAGAATTGGAAAATGACTGTAAGGATAACAATATATATGAGTATTATCTGATTCGTGCTGAAAATCATGAAGCTGACAGTTTTTATCATTCTTTTGAAAATGCCAGGTTATATGAATCTCCAATGTTGAGTAAAGAATTAAATAGAATATCAGGAGGGATAATATAAAAGTGTTTAATATTTATGGATTCATCTTTATAGTGATTATTATGATACCTAATATCGTATTTGCGATTAAATGTAAAGACGGATTTGAAAATAAATGGCAGAACAAATATGTGGAGTTTATTGAACAGACAGGGAGAGTCGGATGTTTTACGTTTATGATTATTAACATACCGGGTACCTGTTTCGGTTTCCGGTCAAATGAAGCCTTTTTATGTTATGTGATTATTAATGTAATATTAGTTGTAATTTATTGCCTGATATGGATTGTCTGTTTTAATAAAACCGGTATTTTCAAAGCGCTGTTACTGTCTATAATTCCTTCAATAGTATTTATTTTCAGCGGAATAATGAACAGATCAGTTTTACTGACTGTTTCAGCACTGTTATTTTTTCCAAGTCATACTTTAATTTCATACAAAAATGAAAAGATGAAGCTTAAAAGGACTTTGATAGAGTAAAGAGAATAATGCTGAAACAGTTGATGCTAATGGTACAGCAGATGTGCCAATGCTGTTGTTTATATCCAATGGTTCTGGTAAAACAGGGTTTGATGAGGATAAATGGTGAGAGACCTCTAAAGGATATAATAAAAAAAGAATTGACGAATTAATTCCAGAATTTTGAAAAGGGTCCTATTATAGAAGAATAGTTATTAAATGGTGGAAATTGAAAAAGAAGAATTATATAAAAAATCAATAAAAGAAAAGATTGAAACTTATGGAGATGATTGGATGGATTTGAAAACTAAAGCTGAAAAAATGAAAACAGAAATTCCAGCAATATTTTTAGCCTTGAAAGACAAAGACACACCAATTATAGCGAAAATATTTGCCGGAATAACTGTTGCATATGCTTTGTCACCTATTGATATAATTCCGGATTTTGTTCCGGTTTTAGGTTATTTTGATGATATAATTCTACTTCCTTTATTGGTCCTGTTAACTATTAAATTTATTCCTGAAAATATAATTGAACGAAATCGACTGCAGGCAGAAAAAATATGGAAAGACGGAAAACCAGGAAAATGGTATTTTGCAATTCCAATTCTGGTAATATGGATAAGTGTTATTATATTGATTTTGAATGCTGTATTAAAGAAAAAGCAGTAATTTTTTATAAAGCAGGAAAATTTAATGAATATTGAAATACTAATCTGAACTATCTTGCTTTGCTTTTCTGTTACCGACAACAAAACAGCAAACCATTTCCGGAATGCTGTTTCAAATTTATTTCAGTTAAAATTGCAATTACCATTTTTTGATCATAAAAACATTATAAACATAATTCCGGATAAATTTGCCAGAAAATGGGTAAGTGCACTGACAAAAGCGCTACCTGTTTTCCTGAAAATAATCCCATAAAACAGAGCATTTATAAATATGAACAGTAAATCATAAAGGACGACTGACAGTGTGCCGTTTGTTATATGACATATTGTAAATAAAGCAGAAGAAACAATTAGTGCCGGTACAAATGAAATTGATTCAGTTAATCGGTTTTGGAAAAAAGCCCGCCAAGCGATTTCTTCACCAACAGCTGCAATGACAAGCTGGATAATAAGCAGCAGTATCTGATTGAAAGCCAGAAAAACTGTCCTACCCTTTAAGTGAGTTATGAATTCAGGCACAAATATTTTTGCTCCGGTCAGACATATTATATTGACAATAACAGGCATTAAACACAAAATAATGATTTTCTTATCTTTCAAAGCAATCGGTATCATTTTGAAGTTTAATAAATCAGCAGACTTTTCAATTGTAAAAGTAATGAAGTACATTGTGATTCCGATAAGAAGAGTTAAACTGGCAAAGTTAATATTTGCTGTTTTAAAACTAAAGTCGAAAATATTCAAAAGTGAAAATGCCGTCATAAACAATATTGCAATAAATGATAATCTCTTAATATTTTTCATCTTACCTCCTGAAATTTATATTTCGTGTTAATCTTATTTGATTTTATGTTTATTCAAAAGAATAATATTTACAATTAATGCTATAAAAAATATGAAGATCAGATACCATAAGTTTTTAAAACAAAAACCACCATCAAGCATTAAATTATATCCCCATGAAGCTGGGAAAAGATAACCCAGAGATTTTAGAAAATCAGGAAGGAAATCACCAGGAAACATAATTCCCGAAAGCATAATTGAAGGTAAAAACAGAAGTTGCGATATCATTGTCAGTTTCGACTGTTCTTTTAAAACAAGTCCTAATATACTGCCAACACTTAGTGACACCGCAGTGTAAACAGTCAGTGCCAAAAAGAAATGCAAAAGATTTGCAGGTAATACAGCGTCATAAAGTAAAACAGAAAGTAACATTATAATAACACTGCTAAGTAACAAATGTATCAGTGCGGAAAGAAACATGGTAATAACACCTGAATATATCGGTACTCCATTAGCGGAATAAACCTTTTTGATGTCACTTCCATAAGTTTCAATCAGCGCTGGAGGGAATCCGATAAAAGCTCCCATTGATATGCTTAATACAAGCATTGACTGTACAAGCGTATTTTTCATTTCCGGCATAATTGAAGTAAAAATACCGCCCATAATAAGGCAGAATAAAATAGGAACAATATAACAGGTAACCAGTAAAGTTTTGCTTCGGATATCTAATTTCCACTGTAAAGTTAAACTATATAAAAAACCATTCATTCTGTTTCTCTCCTTGCCATTTCCATAAAATGCTGTTCTAAAGTACCGCGATCAACTTTAATATCCATCAAACGCTCATTTTTCTGTTTCAATTCTATAAGCAGAGCAAGTAAAGCATCTTCAATATTAGTTGTTTCAAAAGAACTTTCTTCCTTTTCTGTTTTAATGTGGATATGATAATTTCTTCCTAATTTATCAGTTAATTGTTTAGAAGTTCCGCAAAAAACAATGTTGCCATTATTTAATATGGCAATACGGTCACATAAAGACTCAACTTCTGCCATATCGTGACTGGCTAGAACAATTGTTTTTCCCTGTGTTTTAAGTTTATGAATTTGTTTGTGTAACGCTAGTCTGCCTTCGACATCCAGTCCGGCAGATGGTTCATCCAGAAAAATAATATCCGGTTTTCCAATCAGTGCAAGAGCAAGATGTAATCGTCTTTTTTGTCCGGTTGAAAGTTCAAAATATTTTTTATTTTTTATCTCATCTATTCCCAGAATATCCAGCATCTTATAATCAATATCCGCTTTATTCCATTTGGCAAATAATTTTATTGCTTCCAGTGGTTTGATATGGGCAGGTAATGATGAGGACTGTAACTGAATACCCATTTTCCCATTTACAGTAATTTCTCCGCTGTCATATGTCTTTAACCCTTCAATACACTCTAAAGTAGTAGTTTTTCCTGCGCCATTAACTCCTAAAAAAGCAAATATTTCATTTTTCTTAATTGTGAAACTGATTTCTTTGAGAACAATATTATTACCATAACTTTTTTTCAAATTACGAACTTCTATGGCAACACTCATAATGTTGTCTCCTTAAATGGATTTATTCCCAGCTTTGAAAAATATATTCCTAAGGCAGGTCCGATATAAGCGTTAACATCAGCCTGTTTTTTCTCCCAGTCAGTAGAGGCATTTTCAAAGTTACCTAACTCAAATAATTTTGGCAGAAGACTCGTATCACCTTTTGTAAATTCGGATATCAAATTCCAGTAAGTTTTGGTCAGCTGTTGACATCTGTCGCTTTCAACAGGTACATTATCCTTTTGCAGCTGTAAAATTTGCTCAGTCAGACTGTTAAACCTGTTTATAAAATCTAAGCCGCTATCTTTATCGAAACTATCACGAATGTGGTCAAGAGTCTCATCATCAAATTTTTTTATCAGAAAATAATATTCATTATTCATCTGAAGATTGACAATAATATCAGCATATTTCTTAAAATCAACCTTCTGCATCTGTAATACTTCAGTTTTAAGCTGTTCGATTGCCTCTAAAGAAGAAGATAATTTTTTCAATTCATTTTCTATTACTAAGGCTTGTTCTGAAAGGGCGTTTGCTACATCAGCTGGAGTTTCTAGCGAAATCAGGTTCTTTTTTATATCATCCAGCGAAAAACCCAATGATTTTAAAGACATAATCTGATGAAGAATAACTAAATCCTTATCCGTATAGAGTCGGCGTCCACCCTCGCTTTTTGCTGATGGAGGCAACAGTCCTTCATTATCGTAGTATTGCAGAGTACGGACAGAGATACCGAATTTTTTTGCCACTTCACCAACAGTCATAAAACCTTCTGGTATTGCTCTATATTTTTCCATAAATATAATCCTCCTTGTACGTATTATATTTCATCACTTAACGTCACAAACAAGACCTTTTATAAATAAATTCAGATATTGAACATTTTTCTATAATAATTCAAAACAGCTGATTCTGCTACAGATATAAATTATCTGTTTTGCTTTGTCTGATGACAATTTGATAAATTGACAAAATAAAAAGGGCGTAATATTCGGCGAGGAGATATGTGAGTAAGTTTGAGAAAAAAACTTTTACTCTAGAAAGATTTAGCGGGCTTTCTAAATTCCTGTAATTACAGGAAAAATACACAACTGTTAAGGATATTTAATCAACCTCACCGAATATTACACGGAGCACCTAATATTTAGGCATGCGATAATGTTATTTCTAACAATAAACGAGTTAAAAATCAGTTAATCTTCTGTTTTTTCAATTGGCGAAATAAATGGAAGGCCATTCTTATCTAATAATGGTGTAACTCCACTTGAATAACCGGATTCATGATACAGATAATTTACACCGGTCTCCATATCTACCCAGATTTCTTTAGTTTTCATTCCACCTTGTGAATAAACTTTTTTAAATCTTTTTGTTTTTTTAGTTATCATAATTAATCCTCCTTAATACAACTGATATTTATTACTCAAATAATGATTGAGAACCTGCTGTTTTCAATAGACCTAATGTTCTTTTATATAGTGTTTGTCTTTTGGGAAACTGTTTAAAACAATTACTCCCTTTTTGGAAACTATAACAAGATCTTCAATGCGAACTCCTCCGATATCCGGCAGGTATATTCCAGGTTCAATAGAGAAACACATTCCCTCCTCTATGACAGTTTCGTTTGCAGAAGAAACGTCATAGCATTCATGAACCTCTAATCCGATACCGTGTCCTAAACGATGAGTGAAATATTGTCCATAACCGGATTTACTGATGTAGTCTCTAGCGATTTTATCAATTTCAGAAAACTTTTTTCCTGGTTTGACCGCTTCTATAGCCAGATGATTGGCATTTTTCACTATTTCATATATTTCTTCCATTTTTTCATTTTTCTGTAAAAAGGTTCTGGTCATATCAGAACAGTAACCCTGATTACGGCAGCCCATATCAATGAGACAGACATCACCTTTTTGTAAAATGGTATCATTGGATTGATGGTGAGGGTCACTGGCGTTCTTGCCAAAAGCCACAATAGGTTCAAAGGATACAGGTTCACAAGTCAGATTTTCGAATTCAGATAATATTTGGTTATATATCTCTTTTTCACTAACTTTCAATTTTATATGAGGAAAAATTTTTCTCATTACTTCATCATTGTCTAATGAAGCTTTAATCATTGACTTAATTTCCTGTTCATCTTTAATTGCACGATTTTTTTTATTAAAAAATCGGCATCCTGATAATGGGCAGAAAATTGATTCATTAATCTTAACAAAAAAGAAGCTGTCCATTTACCATCAATGTAAACTGATTTACCGGATAAATGGTTCGAAAGTATACTGATACAATCTTCAGAATCGTTGTAATAGATAATTTTATAATTATCCGAAGAAGGAATTGAAAATAAATCGTTAAGAAACAAAATGTTTTCACTGTTTTTATTAACTAGAAGAACAACCATCCTCTCGCTAGAATTTAATTCTAAATTAATAAAATACTTCAGATTGTAATAGTCAGTAATAAGAATGTGATCAATATTTTCTTGTTCCATAATCGTTTTTATTTTGGAAATTCTTTTATTCATGGAAAGTAACCCTCATTATGATTATAAGACCGCAGTGTATAATTGATGTAATATCATGGTATAATTTCAGTAATTTCGATGAAGTTGTTTCAATATGCTATTTACAGAATTAATAGGGTAGAATGATAAGCTAAATATAAAAAATGTTTTAAATAAAAAATGTCTGAAATCTGATAATAAAGGTAAGTAAGTGAGAATTACTGTTTAACTTTTCGTCAGTTATTTCTTTGTGAAAATGTTTATCTTTCATTTTCTTCCATTAAATTAAAAAGTCGATGAACTCCGATTTACCTCCTAAAAGTAAGGGAATATTACCTTCTATGATTAGCCTGAATTCAAATCTTTCCTCTAAATCAAAAATGATTTGGCAGATATCAAAGTTATTCTTTAAATCGTGGTTTCTTAAGGCGGAAGAATTATATTCTAAAGTTTGTGTTATTATTTCCAATTGTTCATCACTGGAAGATTTCAAACCCGATTTATAATTTCTTATAGTTGTGGGCGTTAAACCGGACATAATAGCAACTTCTTTTTAAGTCTTCTCTCGCAGTTTTCTGATTTCTCTCAATTTTTCAGAGGATATCGTCTTAAATCTTCTTACAGTTTTTTGAATTAAATGAATAAATTTCTATGTTTTAACACGTTTTCAGAAAAAACATAACACTTTTGTTATCTTTGCCCGAAAAATAATGAAATATATTTTTTTTGATATTTTGCCAACAAAATAATGAACGCTTTGGTAATTAGAACTCTGAAAGATTTATTTGAAAGAAACATATAATTAAAAATGTTATATGAAAGTGAACTAATAGGAAGAATCATTGTAACAGGTTGTCATAGAAGTGGAAAAGCATTTTTCTAAAATATTATACAATCTGACATAAGTCTGAAATTTCGAGTATTTTGCCTAATTTTACGCGTTATTTTGCACTATTTTGTTGTTGAGAGTCATAATATGGTATAATTTTTGTGATTTTAATGGAGGTATATACATTATGTCACGTCCTGAATTTCCAAAAAAAGCAGTAATAACTGGCGGAATGCCATATGGTAACAAAGCGTTACATTTTGGCCATGTGGGTGGAATGTTTATTCATGCTGATGTTTTTGCCAGGTTTTTAAGAGATAGAATAGGTAAAGATAATGTTATTTTTATCAGTGGTACGGATTGTTATGGTTCGCCAATTGTTGAAGGTTACCGGAAAAAAGTGGATGAAGAAGGTTTTAAAGGCACAATTGAAGATTATGTTATGGAAAATCATTTATCTCAGAAAGAAACACTTGATGCTTATAAAATAAGTTTAAATTTTTATGGTGCCAGTGGTCTTTCAGAGGCCAAAGAAATCCATCAGCAACAGACTTATGAATTCATTCAAAATCTGTATGATCATGGTTGGCTGGAAAAGTTAATCACAAAACAGTTTTATGATGTCAAAGCAGACTGTTTCTTAAATGGCAGGCAGGTAATCGGCAAATGCCCAATCAGAAACTGTCAGTCTGAAAAAGGTTATGCTGATGAATGTGATTTAGGACATCAATATATGCCGGAAGATTTAATTAATCCCAGAAGTACCTTGACTGGAGAAGTTCCGGAAATGAGAGATGTGGCTAACTGGTATTTCAAATTGACTGATTGTTTTGATATTTTGAATGAGTACGTAGATGATATTTCAAAAAAAGAAAATGTCAGGAAAATTGTTTGGGAAACAATGAGAGAATCACTGGCCAAACCAATAATATATGTCAGAAAAGAAGGGATTGAAACCTATAAAAAAATTAAAGAACAGCTTCCTGAACATTTTTGTTCAGATTTAGAAAATGTAAAAGACAGTTTCACAATTGAGTTTAAGACTCTGGCTGAAAGAGAAGCAGCCTGTATAATTCTGACTGAAAACTCTATCAGGTATAGAACAGGTAAGACACTGGTTCCTCTTCGTCTGACGGGTAATATTGAATGGGGAGTAAAGGCTCCATCATTAGAGGGAGAAGAAGGTTTAACTGTATGGGTCTGGCCGGAAAGTTTATGGGCTCCTATTTCCTTTACCAAAACTTATTTGAAAAAAATCGGTAAAGATGAAGATGACTGGAAAGATTACTGGTGTGATCCTGAAGCGGAAGTTTACCAGTTTATTGGACAGGATAATATCTATTTTTATGGAATTGCTCAAATGCCGATGTTTATGGCTCAGGAAGGACCTGATTTAAGAATAAATCCAGATAAAGGACAACTTCAGTTAACAACTCTGGTAGCAAACCATCATGTCCTGTTTTTAGATAAAAAGGCTTCTTCTTCTGGGGAAATAAAACCTCCAATGGCACAGGATTTATTGAATTTCTATACGGCTGAACAGCTCAGAGCGCACTTTTTAGGTCTGGCTTTAGCCAATAAATCAGTCAGTTTTATGCCCAAACCATTAAATCCGGCAGCTGATGAAAATGAACAGGACCCAGTACTGGCACAAGGCAACCTGTTTACTAACGTGTTAAACAGGCTGGTTAGAAGTTGTTTCTATTCCAGTCAAAAATATTTTGACGGAGTATTGCCATATGGAAGAGTATCGGAAGAAATACTTAAAATATCAAAAAAGACAATTCTGAATTATGAAAGGGTGATGTATCGTTTTGAATTACATCAGGTTCACAATGTTCTGGATACCTATATCAGACAGGCGAATAAATACTGGTCAAGAAATAACACGCTGGCTAATAAAGAAGAGGATGACAAACTGAAAAAACAGACCTTAATTGACGCATTTCATATGGTGAGAGTTGCGACAGTATTATCTCATCCAATCTGTCCGGAAGGAACGGAAAAAACAGTTGAATATTTAGGTTTTGATAAAGAAGAGTTCTTCAGCTGGGATAATATATTTGAAGATAATTATTTCTTTATGAAAGATAAAGAAAATCATAAGATAACTGAACTAAAAGAAAGAGAAGACTTCTATATAAAACATCCAAGTCAGTTCAGGTAGGAAAGGAAGATGAATATGGACTATCAGAAACTTGCAGAGGTGTTGTTTCCAAAACTGAAACATGACTGCCAATATTACTTTGATAAATATCCAAAGAGAGATTTGCCGGAAAATGCTGAAGTGCTTAGAATTGCTCCTTCTCCTACCGGTTTTATCCATTTAGGAAACCTTTATGGTGCTTTAGCTGATGAAAGAATTGCTCATCAAAGTGGGGGAGTATTTTATTTAAGAATTGAAGACACAGATTCAAAAAGAAAAGTACCTGGAGCTGTTGATGCAATTATTAACAGTTTTGATTATTTCCAGATTTACTTTGATGAGGGAGCCCATCACAAACCCCATGAAGGAAATTATGGCCCTTATTATCAGAAGCAGAGAGCAGAAATATATCAGACTTTTGCTAAAAGACTGGTAGCTGAAGGGAAGGCATATCCCTGTTTCTGTTCCGGAAAGCAGCTTGCTGAAACAAGAAAACAACAGAAAGAATTGAATGAAGCAACCGGATATTATGGTAAATGGGCAACCTGCCGTAATTTATTATTAGAAGAAGTTCAGGCCCGTTTAGATAAAAAAGAAAAATTTGTCATCAGAATGAGAAGTACAGGAAATAGTGAAAATCAAAGTATTTTTCATGATGAAATCAAAGGAGATATTACCGTTCGCGAAAATGATCAGGATGTAGTAATTATCAAGACAGATGGTATTCCGACTTATCATTTTGCTCATGCAGTTGATGATACTTTAATGCATACTACAATTGTGCTAAGAGGAGAAGAATGGCTGGGGACTTTACCGGTTCATCTGGAACTCTTTGAGATGCTGGGATTTAAATTGCCAAGATATGCACATACAACAGTTTTAATGAAGATTGATGAAAACGGAACCAAACGAAAACTGTCTAAAAGAAAAGACCCTGAACTGTCTTTAGACTATTATCGTCAATTGGGTTATCATCCTTATGCAGTTAAATTATATTTAATGACTCTACTTAACTGGAACTTTGAACAGTGGCACTTGAAGAATCCGGATACT
This sequence comes from Erysipelotrichaceae bacterium, assembly GCA_050950925.1. Taxonomy (GTDB): domain Bacteria; phylum Bacillota_I; class Bacilli_A; order Erysipelotrichales; family Erysipelotrichaceae; genus UBA1783. The sequence goes on along the minus strand of JBMNIN010000001.1, from coordinate 288,784 downwards.
CATTTAGAAGAGTTCAGGTTTTCATTGGATAAAATGGGACAGTCAGGCGCTTTGTTTGATTTAGATAAACTGCATAATATTTCTAAAACTCATCTGGCGAAATTTTCACTGGAAGAAATGAAAGACTTTTTGAGATCATACGTTTCTTCACAAAAGAAAGATAAATATGATATGTACTTTGGTGAAGAAGAATATCTGGATAAAGTATTGACTCTGGGAATGGGATTAAACTTGAAGAAAAGAAGAAAAGATTACATCTATGCTTCACAGATATTAGAATCAATTGATTTATTCTATCATCATAACATAGTTGACGGGTTTAATTGCGATAAGGAAACAGTAAAAACACTGTTAGAGCAATTTGTTGAAACTTATGATTATAATGACGATAATTCCACCTGGTTTGATAAAGTAAAGACTATTTCAGCAGATAACGGCTATGCTGCCGAGATGAAAGATTATAAAGAGAATCCTGAAAATTATAAAGGCTCAGTAGCTGATGTTTCTGAAGTAATCAGAATTGCGGTCACCGGATATAAGAATTCGCCTGATTTATGGACAATTATGCAGATTTTAGGGAAAGAAGAAGTGTTGAATAGAATCAGTAAAACTTTAAAGGAGTTGAGTTAGTATGCGCTATCCGGCTTTCTTAAAAAAAGGAGGAACCATTGGTCTGATAGCTCCATCTTTTGGAGTTTTTGGTTATCCCTATGAAGATAAGTTCAATAATGCATGTAAAAAGTTTTCTAATCTGGGATATAAGATTAAAAAAGTAAAACATTTACACGGAGCGGAAAAATGCCGCAGTACAACAGATAAGCAGAGAGCAAAAGAATTTATGGACATGTATCTTGACGTTGATACAGACTTTATCTTTTCAGTAGCAGGCGGGGAACTAATGATGACGATGCTTCCTTATGTTGATTTTAAAACATTGAGTTATGCTAAACCAAAATATATTATGGGTTATTCTGACAATACAAATTTGACTTTTACCCTGCCAATATTATCTGATACTGCAGCAATTTATGGGAGCAACTTTGGTAGTTTCGGAATGATAAACTGGCATAAGTCTCTTCAACAGGCCTATGACTTAATTATTGGCAACAGACTTAAATTTGAAAGCTATGATAAGTATGAAGCCGAAGATTTGTCAAAAGAAGAGGGGAAAGCATTGTGCGGCTACAATTTAACAGAAAATGTGCTGTATAAAAGTTTATATGGTGAAAGAAAGGTGGAAATGACAGGCAGACTTATTGGAGGCTGTTTAGATATATTGCTGATGCTTTGTGGAACAGAGTACGGACAGGTTTATGATTTTCTGGAAAAGTACAAGGAAGATGGATTCATATGGTTTTTAGAATCTTATGATTTGAATGTCCTGTCTCAAAGCAGAGGTTTGTGGCAACTGAAACAGGCTGGATGGTTTAAATATTGTAAAGGAATACTTTATGGCAGAACAGCAAACAGCGAAGATGTATTTGATTATTCTTTAAAGGACGCTTTAAAAGAAAACTTTAAGGATTTAAACTGTCCGGTAATTTATGATTGTGATATCGGACATCTTCCACCGTCATGGCCAATTATCACAGGAGCAGTTGCCGGATTTGTTTTTGAAGAAGGAAAAGCCTCGATTGAATATCAATTAAAATAATTATTTAATCTTATTGAGTATTTATATAAACGGCAAAATATAATAGTGTCAATAATATGCGAAAATGTCCCAAAATTAACAAAACACCAGTGAAATTTAATGTTTTGTTTAAGCTGTGTTTTATAACTAAATAATCTGATTATTTATTATGTTGGCGAATTATAATTCTGATAAATTTTTTTAAAAAATAATATGGTAGAATTGAGTAAATTAGTATTTGTGGAGGATACTTGAATTGGAAACACTATATGTAAATGGAAAGAAATATGAGATTGAAAGGCTTTTGGGAAAAGGGAAAGGCGGTTATTCATATTTGGTTTACAGGGGTGGTAAAAAATATGTGTTAAAGCAAATTCATCATAATCCCTGTTCTTACTATCAATTTGGCAATAAGATTCAATCAGAAATAGATGATTATAATAGATTATTGGATATTGGTATTAAAATGCCGATTATGTTAGACGTTGACATAGACAATGAGCGCATAATTAAAGAGTATATTGAAGGTAAAACAATTTATGACCTTGTTCTCGAGGACAAAATGAAATCTGATTATTTTGAACAAATGAAAGCAATGTGCAAGTTGTTATATCCGTCAAATCTCAATATTGATTATTTCCCAACTAATTTTGTGGTTAATAATGACCAAATCTTTTATATTGATTATGAATGTAATAACTATATGGAAGAATGGAATTTTGAAAACTGGGGGATTAAATATTGGTCCAAAACAACTGAGTTTATGAATTATTTGGAAGAAAGCAAGTAGCTTAATTAGAATTTTTGAGGATAAATATTGTGAGTTTTTGGAATAAAATAGAAACTGAAAAAGATATAGAGATACTTATGGACAATTATTGCGGTTTTCACGACTCGTGTATTGTTTCAGTATTATACGAAAGTGGAACATTTGTTGATCCTGAAGGAGCAATGCACTTTTCCGACGCTAATGGTCACAGAATGCGTGTCATTTTTCAATCACAAATAGAAAAGAAAAAGCTTGAGCTTCTATTTATAGGACTTAGGCAAGTTCATCTGGTGGCCTGGCAGGATAATTATACTTGTGACATATATGATGCTCATATTTCAATACAAAAAGAGTTACTGCCGGGAGAAGCGAAGCGGCAGGTTGTTTGGGCTGATTATAGTAGATTTGATATTAATGACATTGATAATGTGATTAGTGAACCAGCTAATAGTTATATTGTATCAAATGAACTGAGATGGCGTTTAATTTAACAAATTAGAATTTGCTAAAAAAGGTGTGAGGATGAAAATGTATAAATCAAAAACTTGGCAGTTTGAGGTTTCCGGCATTGATGGTAATGTAATTCTATTCGGGAGAAATATATTTGAATATGAATGGAACAATACCGGTGAGAGTGTTTTGGTAGAAGATCCCATATATCATCAGAAATTCAAGTTCCCGGTGTATACTGTGAATATTGATGGAGAATCTCATAGTTTTGTTGCGGGTGAATTTAGCAACTGTATATGGGGTTTCTATTTGTTTAAATAATAGAGTAGCAAATTAGAAGTTGTGAGGATAAAAGCATGAAAGAAGTAATACTTAGCGCAGATGGAGACAGTATTCTATACTTGGTTCCGGATGATGTCGCTGAAAACCTGGAAGAATATTGCCTGAAATTCTGTTCTGATTGGCTTTGGAATAGTCCTGATGCTGAAAAGTACAGAATTGAAAATGGAGTTTGTTATACGGAAGCAGATTTTATTGAGTATTTGAATACATACATTTTCCCCGATTGCGAATCGAAAATGATTAAAAATCTGGGGTGGACAGATTTGGGAGAAACCTTGCCTGAAGAGTATAAGGATCATCCTTGTTTTAATTTCTAAACGAAAAATTCCGGCTTGTCGTCCCTAAAATTGTATATAAGTCTGATGTCAGATAAATGCTAAACTCGGCAAAGGTTGATTTCATGGGATTCTATGAATGTAAAAACAGTCAAAAATAGCGTTTTATTCACGACTTTTCATCAGGGGGAGTATGTCATAATAATGCTAAAGGGTGAAAACTTAGTAGTAAACAGGGTTTCAGAGCTTCCACAAAGTATGAAATTCAAAAAATTGTTCTCAAACGGCAATAACACGACAGCATTCGTGTCGGGTTAAGTTGAATAAATGTCGGGTATAATATATAATATTGCGAGGAGGGATAGGATATGGCAAAGTATGTTGAATCAGAAAATCTTGAATTAAAAGAAAGATACACAGACTCCATCGCAAAAGAGATAGTTTCCTTTTTGAATTCATCGGGAGGCACCATTCTCATTGGCGTAAAAGATAGCGGCGAAATTATCGGTGCAGATAAGATTGATGAGACTTTGAGGAAAGTGTCGGATATTATCACAAGCGGGATAGAACCTAACCCGCAAGATGAAATAACCTCAGAATTAAAATTTGAAGAAGGAAAGACGATTATAGCCATTAACATTACAAAGGGCAGCAGGAATATTTATTGTTTAAAGAAGTACGGATTTTCATCGGCAGGCTGCCCTATGAGGATTGGAACAGTGTGTAAGGAAATGACCCCTGAGCAAATCAAAATCAGATACGAAAGAAATTTTATTGATACGGAATATATGCTGAAAAAGAAATCAAGTTCGGCAGGTTTAACTTTTAGGGAGTTAAAAATATATTTTACGGAAAAGGGTTATCATCTCGATGACAGATCCTTTGAGAGCAACTTAAATCTAAAAACGGAAGAAGGTAATTATAATTTATTGGCAGAACTTTTGGCAGATAGAAACAATATACCTTTTATATTTGTCAAGTTTGCCGGTAAAAACAAAGCGACAATATCTGAACGCAGTGATTATGGCTATGGTTGTCTATTAACAGCTTATGCTAAGATAAAAACAAGATTGCAAGCGGAGAATATATGTATATCGGATACTACTGTCAGACCGCGAAAAGACATTTACCTTTTTGACTTTGACTCAGTCAATGAAGCGGTGATAAATTGTTTGGTTCATAACGATTGGACGATTACAGAACCTCAAATATCAATGTTTAATGACAGAATAGAAATATTTTCACATGGCGGTCTTCCAAGCGGCATGACTGAAAAATTATTTTTTGAAGGAGTCAGTAAGCCAAGGAATGAGACTCTGATGAGAATATTTTTAATGATGGATCTTACCGAACATACAGGTCACGGGATACCCACCATTGTTGATAAGTATGGAAAAGATGTTTTTGAAATAGATGATAGTTATATTCGTTGCGTCATACCGTTTGATGAAGAAGTAATATCAAAAACCGAAAACAATTACGATAGAACCGGAAAAGAAGTTAAGTTGACAAAAACAGAAAAGAAGGTTCTGGAGCTTTTAGTTAAAAATTCCGATTTGATAGCTGATGAACTTGCGGATGAAATCGGAGTCACAGTAAGGACTATACAAAGGGCATATTCTTCATTGCAAAAAAACGGATATTTAGAAAGAGTCGGATCTAAGAGGAGTGGAAAGTGGATTGTCTTAAAATAGTGTTGCCAAGGGTTGTTTATTTTTAACCCGACAAATTTAATGTCGGGTTAAATGTCGGGTTAAGTAAAACGCAAAAAATTAAAAGGTGAAATGATGTAATGAGTACACTTTTAAAGCGTCCACAACATGCGAAATACTTTTGACGGATGATTTTAGGAGGAAAATATTGATAAATCAAAATTCATGGGGGTTTTATGGGGAAGATAGATATTTCAAAACTTTCAAAAAGATATGAAGTAAGAAAACTTGATTTAAAGGATGTGGAAATGATTTACACATTTTGCAAGAGTAATGTACAGTATTATGAATGCTGTGGTAAGGACATCTCTCCGGAATTGATAGAGGAAGATTTAAAAGTAGTTCCACCCGGAATTCCTGTGGAACAAAAATATTACATCGGATTTTTTGAGAAAAAAATGTTGGTTGCTGTAATGGATTTGATTGACGGATATCCAAACAGCAACAGTGTTTTTATTGGTTTTTTCATGATGAAGAGGGAATTACAGGGAGTCGGGATAGGGAGTTTGATTATTTTTGAAGTACTTAATTATTTGAAAAAACGAGGATTCGAAATGTGTCGCTTAGGAATCGATAAAGCTAATCCACAGTCTAATTATTTTTGGAACAAAAATGGATTTGAAGTAATTAGAGAAGTTGCACAGAAAGAAAGCGTTATTTTAGTTGCGGAAAAACATTTATAATCTTCAGAAATCAACAAATCTCGGTTTGTCAGGTTTAAATAATCCGATCTGTTGTACCTGAACTTAAGAATACCCCTGATGTCAGACAAATGCTACACTCGGAAAAGCTTGATTTTACGAGGTTTTATAAATGTAAAAACAGCCAAAAACGGCACTTTATTTTTGACCTCTTCTCAGGGGAGTATGTCATAATAATGCTAAAGGGGGAAAATGTTGTAGTGAACAGGGTTTCAGAGCTTCCACAAAGTAAGAAATTCGAAAAACTGAAGGAATTAGACAGAAAAAATATAAAAATTTAATTCGGCTTACCGGATTAAGTTTTAACCAATGATATAATTACTAAAGGGTTGGTAAAATAGTTGGCATAAGGCAGCAGAAGTGAGCCTTAAAGATAGGTGGTGGATATTATGAATGACAATAACAACAATAATGTGTTGATATATCAAGATGATAACGGAATCACAAAGGTATCGGTCCGTTTTTCCGATGAGGATATCTGGGTTACACAGCAGCAGCTCGCGGAGGTATATGACACCACGCAACAAAATATCAGCCAGCATATAGACGGCATATACAAAGACGGCGAGCTTATGCCGGGGGCAACTAACAAGAAATTCTTGTTAGTTCGAACCGAAGGCACAAGACAGGTAAAACGAAATATCGATCACTACAATCTGGACATAGTCATTGCCATCGGATACCGTGTGCAATCCCAAGTAGCCACTCGTTTTCGCCGCTGGGCAACAGAACGGCTTCATGAGTATATCCAAAAAGGTTTCACGATGGATGATGACAGGTTAAAGCAGGGTGGCTCCCGCTATTTCCGAGAACTGTTGCAGCGTATTCGAGATATTCGTTCATCTGAACGCAATTTCTATCAACAGGTTACAGACATCTACGCAACAGCAACGGATTATGATCCGAGATCGGATTTGACAAGAGTTTTCTTTGCAACTGTCCAGAACAAGCTTCATTATGCTGTTCATGAGAATACAGCTGCCGAGGTTATTTATGACAGAGTAGACAATGAAAAGCCGCTTATAGGAATGACCAATTTCAAGGGCAATTATATCACTAAGGATGATGTGAAGATTGCGAAAAACTATCTTTCTGAAATTGAATTGCAGCGGCTAAATCTGCTTGTTTCTCAATTTCTCGATTTTGCGGAATTGCAGGCTTTAGAGCAGATACCTATGAGTATGCAAAACTGGATTGACGCTTTAGATAATCAAATTATATCAAACAGAAGAAAGCTTTTGGAAGGCAAAGGTAGAATTAGCCATAAACAAGCAGTCGAGAAAGCGGAGAAGGAATTTGAAATTTATCGAGCCAGAGAAATGAGACAACTTGAAAGCGATTTTGACCGTGCTGTGAAGCTACTTCAACAAAAGCATGAAAAGGACAACGGAAAAAAGTGACACCATCGGTGACACAACTATTGATTTTGTTGCAAATGATACGGAAGGACGGAAAAATTTTAGTCGTCTATGCCGATAATTTAAGAAATTGAAAACAAATTGAAATAGATAAATTAGAATTTGCGGAAGTAATAAAAATGGCTTTTTTCCACCTGTCCTTCTTATCAGGCGTAATATTATAATCAAAAAGCTGAAAGAATGTGGTGCAAACTCACCTGAAACGGCAAAGACTTTAGCAGAGGCAGGCGTAAAAAATCCCAATGTCTTTTCGCGTTATACAGAAAAACTGATTAGACAAGGAGTTATTCACAGAACATCTGATGGGAAATATTACATTTGACAGACAAATCCCAGTTTGTCGTGCTGAAAAATACCGATCTGTTGTACCTGAACTTAAGAAGACCCCTGATGTCAAACAAATGTTACACTCGGAAAAGGTTGATTTTACGAGGTTTTATGAATGTAAAAACAGGCAAAAACGGCGTTTTATTCACGATTCTGCCTCAGGATATGACAGAGTTTTAAAACAGTTGGCTATTGGATGTGCATCAAGTGGCGGAAAAGCCAATATTTGTTCAACATGGAAAACAACCAGTCAGTAGGAGTGCCGGAAAACAAAACCGCCTCAGAAAAGATTTTTAGAAGCGATGGCTAATGCAATCAGTATTGTAAACGATTATTTCCAGGAAAATGTTGTCTATGTTAATATTATGTATAATATGTTAGTTGGTTGTGACTATTGTGCTGTGATTGAAGATTCAAAAGTAAAAGACATCGGAAGATTGGTTTCCTTAGAAGATTGGATGGCATTAATCAGGCCTGTGTAGATTTGTTATATTGTTGTGATGACATAGGAAAAACATTTGATTGAGAGAATTGAAACCAGAAATGGTATTCATACAATTGAGGCAGCAGCAAAGTTAAAGATAGGGAAAAGATGAAGGCATTCCAAACGATTATATTAGAAGAAGCAGTGATTGGAAGTGGTATGATGAATAAAATGGAACTTTCCGGGATAAGTTGCATTGACTACAAAAACAGAGTGGCCAGAGGCTGGTCGTATAGTATTAAAATAAAAAGAGAAGGCTTAGATTATTTTCTTCATGCAAAGTTTGATGACCCGGAAAATTCATATGAACCTGCAGAATTAATGTGGGAAGGGGAAAAATATGCAAAGATAATAAAGTCATTTTTTGAAAGAATTGTCAGAGTTTTTGATAATAATGATGTGCTTTCTTGGGCCGGTTTTGATGGGTATGACCCAGAAGCTCTGGATGGATGGAGTTTCAATTTAGATATTGATTTTGAAAACGGTGAACATTTGACGGCTGAGGGTGATAATTCATTTCCGTCAGGATATTCTGAAGTCAAAAGAGAATTTAATTATTTGATAAATGAAGTCATCAGTATACATCATAAAAAAGGCGGAAAATCTTTATGATAATCTAGTAATTGATAATTAAAAAGTATCGTTTTTTTGAAAGTGAGTTTTGCTGAAGAACGTCATACAGATGAGATTATTATAATGAAAAAGAAATTTGACTGAAAAATCAGTGTTTTCAGTCATTAGGAGGTAAAAAAGATGCTATTGCTGGAAGTAAAAGAAGAAAAGGGCTGGTTATTATCAACGTTTAATTTGACCTATGCAGCCTCATGGGAGAATATCTGCATGGCTGTAAGCAGAGTTTACGATTATTATGATAATGTTGAAGTTCTGGCAGATGACAAGATGATAAATATTGATAATAAAGATGACATTTTAAAACTTGAGGAAAAGGGAAAAATGACTATTCGAGGGACGTCAAGAATAATTAAAACTCCTATGATGATAGAGTTTTTCAATCAGCTGAAGATTGTAAATGTGACAATACCTATTATTTCAGAAGAATTCAGGGAAATGGACTATAAGAAATTTAATTTATCTCTTGGAGAATATATGGATAGTATTGAGATAGCAATGTATTGTTAATTCAAAAGTTATCCTTCTAGTAAATAGAATCAGATTATAATCTAATGCAGGTTAAAAGAAAAACAGAAGAAATTCCAACAGAAAGAATAAGCTAGTTTTGGGATATTCATATAAAATATTTGATTGCCGATAAAAAAGATATCGGAAGAAAATAATTGCTTTCAGTGAATTGAATGGTGAAAAATAAACTTAATTTTCTGTAATTATAAAAGTGAAGAAGAAAAGTGCTTTATATTGGATTAATGGGTTTTTCCTTATTGTAGGAAAAGATATAAATGTTTGAGTATTGGATAATATACCACTGTCGAGAAAATCAGCTCATTATATAGTGCGTTTTTATTAAAAGGGATGTGAAGAATTATGATAGTATTTGAAAAGCTGAAGAAAAAGAAAGAAGAGGAAGAGTTTTTTAAATGGCTGGACACAATTCTAAAAGATGATTTGTTACCAGAAATAAAAGCAATCAATTTCAATTTATATGAAGATATGGATAATAAATGGTCTATAGAATTAGTAGGAACTTCAATGTTTGATGAAAACGACGATGACTGGGCCTGTTGTGAAGTGTTTTCAGCAAGAGATAATATTTTTGTGATTGAACAGGATAGTGAATGGAAAGAAATAGAAATATTATTTATCGAAATGGTAAAAAAATATTTGAATACAAGCAAATATTCTCATAAACTGAAACAATATGAAGCTGTTGGAATCGGGTTTGTTGACGGAGATATGCACATTTTATATAGGCGGTAGAGTACAGACTTAAAGAAGTTTAATACTTAAAAAGTATCGCAAAAAGTATTGACAAAACAGCAAGGCTTTTGTTAGTATTCCATTGCAGGATTAGGTCAGGAGGCGTACGACGCTCTGGCCATTTTTTTCGAAGAGGGAGCATTAAAATGCAAGAAAAAAATATAAAACATATAACCAGCAGCTAGGGATTCTTCGTTCTAGAGGTTTGAATGTTTCAAAAGATGGAAAACCTAAAAGATTTTATAATATATTATTAAAGGCAGAAAATATATGATTGTTGTGGAAAGATTATCTAAGCAGTATGAAGTAAGACAATTAAATAAAGAGGATGTCAGTCTTGTTTTAAAATTGCAGCAGGGACATCCTGTTTACTATGAATATTGTCCGCCTGCACCATCTGTTCAGAGTATTCTGCTGGAAATGAAAGCATTACCGCTTCATAAAAAAACTTAGTGATAAATACTATATTGGCTTTTTTGAAAAAGACAAATTGATTGCGATTATGGATTTGATTGCAGAATATCCAAATCAGGATACAGTGTTTATTGGACTGTTTATGGTAAACAGGGACTATTGTAATCAGAAAATTGGAAGTAATATTATAGAAAAATGTTTGCTTGAGTTCAAAAAGCAGGGTTATTATTTTGTGCGTTTAGGTTATGTGAAAGGTAATCCGCAGAGTGAGTCTTTTTGGAAAAAGTGTCAATTTGAAAAAACAGGAATTGAAACTGATAATGGACAGGGAACGGTAGTTGTTTTACAGCGCAAACTATAAAAATATAAGACTACAAGAAAAAAGAAGTAAAATTTGATACTTCTTTTTTGTATTAGGAGGACAAATAATAGAAATTTTTATCCTGGTTAATGATATTGATAGAATTTTATAAATTCTAAGATTGAATTTCAGACTATCTCTTTCATAACTTTTTCAACCGATTTTAAAGTTACGTCTTCTTTTCAAACAATGGTACTGGAGTTCTAATAGCAATTCTCTTTTTTATAAGCATTGAAATACATCTGCATCAAAAAGCATAACATGACAAACAGCTGCCAGCAGTTCTTGAAAAAAGCGATTCTGATTTCAATTATCAATAATATATCAGTATAAATAAAATAAAACAGTGATAATGTCACAGTTATTACCATTAAAAATACTATATTAAGTTTCAATAAAATATAATATTCCGGTATTTGATATAAATTAAAGTGTCAAAATGTATAGCAACTGTTGTTTATTGCATTTTGTTAAAATACCAGTATAAATCAATGTTAATATAAAATAGAGTATATAATAAAAAGGATAAAAGAATTTTAATGGAGGACGTTTATGAATATAAAAATTATCTTCTTTGATATTGATGGGACTTTAAAAAGTCTGAATAATTCAGATATAACAAAAGTAGTTTTAAAAGCTTTACAGAAATTAAAGGAAAAAGGTATTAAAATATTTATTGCGACAGGAAGAGCGCCGTATACAGTACCGAAGTTTGAGGGAATTTCCTTTGATGGCTATTTATGTTATAACGGTGCTTACTGTTATGATAAAGATGGTGTTTTATATTCAGAACCGCTAGATAAAAAAGATGTTCGTCAGTTTTTGGAAAATGCTGAGAAACTGAATGAACCGGTTGCTGCTGCCGGTAAGGATGAGATGCGTGTTAGTGGATATGGTGAAATATTGGATCAGTATATGAAAGTTGCTTCTATAGTGTATCAGCCGGCTGATTTAGACAGTTTTAACAGATTTACAGAAGGTGATATCTATCAGTTGATGGCAGCTGGAACAGCAGATATGGAAAAAGAATATCTCAAAGGGTGCAGATATACAAAAATCACCCGCTGGTGGGATCTTGCTTTTGATGCAATATCTGTCAATTGCTCCAAATCAACAGCAATTCAAAAAGTGCTTGAGGCATATAATATTAAAAAAGAGGAATCGATGGCTTTTGGTGATGGCGGAAATGATTATGATATGATTGAATATGTCGGACTTGGAGTAGCTATGGCCAATGCCGCTGAGGAAGTTAAATCTGTAGCTGACTATATAACAGATAGCGCAGAAGATGATGGCGTTGTCACTGCTCTGAAACATTTCGGCATTTTATAAAACGGAAATTGCCAGAAAAGATTATGAAGATCTGATTAGTATCATATAAAAGAACAGATACCAATTGTTACAGATATTTTTATTGATATTTAAAGGATGATTTTTAAATTATAATAGAAGGGAAAGAAGTAAAAATGAAAAAGAAAGAGGTTGAAAAAGAAAAAATTAAGGTCTTGCATCAATCAGAATTTTTAAACTTTTATGATATCGGGCAGACTGAAGGTAAAAGTTATTACCAGGCTTCAAGGAGAAAAAAAGAAGATCTGGTTGTTTTGAAAAGTAATGAACAGTTGAAGAAAATGAATGCTGATGGTGTAGGCTGTGTTGTAATTGTTAAGGGTCAGGAAGATAGACTGTTTTTAAATCATGAATATCGTTATCCGGTAGGGGAATTTGTGTTATCAGTTCCGGCGGGATTATATGAAAATGAAAATGAAGATGTTTTTGAAGCAGCAAAAAGAGAAATAAGAGAAGAAACAGGACTAAAAGCCAAAGAAATCAGGATGATAAGTCCGCTACTTTTTAGTTCTCCCGGTATGACCGATGAAACAAATGCAATGGTCTGCGTTTTTGTAGATGATATTGAGGACTACACTTCTCAAAATTGTGAGGGTGGAGAACTGTTTAAAGGGTATTCTCTATTGACAAAAAAGCAGGCAATTGAGTTACTCGATAAGGTTTGTGATGAACATAATAATTATTTTTCAGTCTACACCCACTTTGCCCTGTTATATTTTATCAGTGAATTATGGAAAAAAGGAGACTAGCAGTCTCCTTTAAAATTGCATTTTATCTAAGATGATTTTAATGACATTGGTATCAAACTTAATTATTTTACGATCATAAGTTACCAGACCATTTACTTCATCTTCAACATCTGATAACTGAGTATAAATAATGGCTGACAAGCCCTTTTCAATCAGTGGAATAATCTGCTGATTATGAAGCTGAATAAAGGCGCTCTGCAGATCAAGTTTATTGCTGAAGACCTGGTAACCGAAGTTGGCATTATTGTAAGTATGTCCTTTAACTGCCCAGGAATACCCGCCATATTCAGTCAACGCCCATACCCGCTCATCTTCTTCAAATTTTATTTTGTCGAAGTAAATATGTTTACTGAATAAATCGCCACCTTTCTGATCGTGCCAGCCGCTGGCATGGTCAATAGTTCTTGAACTGTCCCAACTTCTTAACAGTTCAGCAATTTTTATGGCATCGAACTGTCCCCAGCCTTCATTAAATGGAACCCACAGAGCCAGTGAAACGGTATTATATAGTAAATCAACAGTTTCTTTCATTTCCTTAATAAACTCTTCTCTTCCTTCTTTGTTATTGCGGGCAAACAGACCGTAGTAACTATCTTTGATGTTTAAAACTTTAAGATATGGCAGATAACCAATAATTAAATCAGAATATTCGCTTCCACCATTAACCATATCCTGCCATACTAACATACCCATTTTGTCACACAGATAATAGAAATATAATGGATCAATTTTAATGTGTTTTCTGATAGTGTTGAAGCCCATATCTTTAAGCATTCTGATATCATCTTCCATTTGTCTGTAACTGGCCGGAGTATAAATGCCATCACTGTAATAACCTTGATCTAAAATCCCTTTATGGAAATACGGCTGGTTATTCAGCATCAGACGCTTTATGCCATATTTGTCACTGGCGACGGAAAATTTTCTCATTCCAAAATAAGAGTTTACGGTATCTTTTCCATTAGAAACAATCAGATCATATAAGAAAGGATTTTCAGGAGTCCAACTTCGGACGTTGTCTAATTTAATAGAAACTGGAGTTTCAGTCTGCTTATTGAAAATAGTTTTATTTTCTTCTTTAACAGTTACGATATATTTTTCATCATTTCCGGTGATATCTAAATTAACTGTCTGTAAATCATAATCGATAGAAATCCTGAGAGATTCAATATAGTTTACAGGTGTTGATTCCAGCCAGACAGTCTGCCAGATACCGCTGATAGGAGTATACCAGATACCTCCTCTTTTAGATGATTGTTTACCTTTAGAATGATAACTGGTGTCAGTTAAGTCTTTTACATATACTATAAGTTCATTTTTTTCCTGTAAAAATTCAGATATTTCAAAAGAGAATGGAAGATATCCACCGACATGTTCACCTGCCAGCTGTTGATTTATGTATACTTTACAAATCTGATCAACTGCACCAAAATGCAAGTGTACCAATCCCTTGTTAAATCCTTCAGGTAAGGTAAATTCTTTTTTATACCATAGAACATCTTTAGGAGTGATGGTTCTGTTTACTCTTGAAAGTACCGATTCAATAGCATAAGGAACAATAACATCACCATCAAAAACTGAAGGGATTTCATCACTCTGATTAATGGCATATTTCCAGATACCATTTAAATTGATATAAGAATCTCTTACCAATTGCGGACGGGGATATTCCGGCAAAACATTATTTATATCAAGCTGATCACCATATTCTGTTAATAATTTATTGTGATTTTTTTTTTGCTTTTTATCTTCTTTTGACAGGAAGTAGAAAGGAACTAAAATCAGCAGTGCGACAATGGCTGAAGCCAGCCAGATGGCTGGTGTAGGAACTTCTTTAACAACCCCTAAATCTACATAGGTATTGCCACTGTTTTTAATTACTAATGCTCCGATAACCGGCCCGATTATCATTGGCAGCATAACCATGAATATCATTCTGATTCCCTGGAAAAGTCCGGCTTTATCTTCTGGAGTGTAATTTCTGATGCTTCCATGGATAATGGCGGTAAGAATCAGATTTCCGCTCATCATGACAATGCCTGAAAAAATAATAGTTAACATCTTTCTGGCAAAAAACATCATTACTAAACCAACAACAAAAGTCAGTGTTGCCGGGACAAAAACTTTAAAAGTGCCAAGTTTGTCGATAACTCTGCCAAACAAAACCGAGATAACACTTGAAACAATCAGTACCGCTGCCAATATCAGGGCATAATCATTAATCTGCAGGTATGCCTGAATATAAATGATGAAGTATGGCATAAATACCTGAGTAGCGATTGACAGTGTCAATAAACAGGCAAAAGACAAATACAGTCTTTTATTTTCTTTTACTACTGATGGTTTAAATCCGTAGAGAATGTTTGATAATAAAGATTCTTTTGATTTGCTGGAAACTGTTTCTTTAAGAAAGAACATTCCAAATAGTCCTCCCAGGGAAACACTGCTGCCAACAATAAGGAAGAAGATATCCCATCTACCCTGTTGGGTAAAACCATCCAATAAACCAAATACGATAATCATTGATATCAGAGGCAGAGTAGCCAGCACAGCTTCATATTTGCTTCTGTCAGTGTTATCAATTTCATCGGTAATCCAGGCATTAAAAGCAGCATCATTGGCAGTAGAACCAAAGAAGGTCATTATACAGTCTAAAACAATCGCAAAAATCCCTCCGGCTGTAGCAGCTTCAATATGAGGGAAAAATTTAGCGATATTTTCCAGATTGATAAAAGAGAAAGCAATAACAGTTAATCCCCAGATAAAATAGCCAAGGGTGATGAAAATTTTTCTTTTACCAAGTTTATCACTGACAGCCCCCATCAGTAATGTTGTAACAGTAGCAGTTATGGCGCTGAGAGCTACCATAGCGGCAATTACATCGACATCACCACTTAAGGTGTTATAGACGAAAATGTTGAAATACATATTTTCAACAGTCCAGGCTAACTGTCCCAATAATCCAAATACCAGTAAAGTTATCCAAATTCTACGTTCTTTTTTCATAAATATCTCTCCAATAATTATTATTTATTTTGTTTAGAAGTTTTTTTATTTGCAGCTAAAACTTCTTTCAGTTCATCAATTGTCATATCGACAGAATTCTCCTTATTTGAAATTCGTACTGAATTATTCAGCAGGTTCATGCTGGTGATACGAAATTTTTCATTATCATAAACAACCAGAGCATTCAGTTTAGGTAAGCCGGCTCTTAATTTTTTATAAGCTTCATCTTCAAATTTTAAACAGCACATCAGTTTGTCACATTGACCGGATAATTTAGATGTGTTCAGGGCCAACAGCTGATTTTTAGCCATGTTGATGGAAACAATATCAAAATCATCTAAAAACCTTGAACAGCAAGTCTCCATTCCGCAACTTCCAAGACCGCCTATAATTTTAGCTTTATCTCTGGGGCCGATTTGTCGCAGTTCAATACGGCATTTAAAAGCAGAAGCTAAAAGTTTCAGCAACTCCCGGAAATCTACTCTTTCATCAGCCACATAAGAAAAGATTACTTTGCTTCTGTCAAGTGTATACTCAGCAGAAATCAGATACATTTCCAAAGCCAGCTGATCAATACACTCCTGACATCTTGCCAAAAGTGCAGGCTCTTCACTGAGATTTTCCTCATTTTGACGAATATCTTCAATATTGGCTTTTCTTAAAATGGGTTTTAACTCCACATCTATCTGATGAGTATCAGCATCTCTGATTTCACTGATCAGTTCTCCTAATTCCAGTCCTCTTACTGTTTCTACGACGACCTGATCGCCATATTTTAAAGTGTTATCATCAGTACCAAAATTATATGCTTTCCTTGAACCAGGGAATTTGATTGAGACACAGTATTTATATTTAACGTTTTCTTCACTGTCGTTCATTTTTTTTGTATTCATATTAAACCTCCAATAATTTGTATATAAGTTGATCAACCAGTAATAATCTGTTTGCTGATTTGTTTAGTGAAGTTTTGGAATCAATGCAGGCTTTCATAACTGCTGAATAGTTGAAGTCACTATTTTTAGCCAGTTGAAGCAAGTCTGAATAAGCTTCATCTTCACTATCATAATTATTTAAATAATCCTGAATAAACAAAAGAGAAATGTCTAAAAAATATTTAATAATATCTGTATGATTTCTTTTACTGCTGTTGGCAACAGTGTTTTGAAGATAAAAATAACTGTCAGTTTTATTATTAAAATATTTATCTGTAAATTCAAAGAAAATTTCAATTGCTTTGTTAAAATTTTTATTTTTAGAAAGAGGAACAATATCTGTTTCTCTGCTCACCAGATTACTTATTAAATGAGCGGATAAAGAATCAATATTTTTTTCTAATGCAAAGTTAAAGAACGCTTTTTTACTCAGGGGTTTGAAATTGAGAGTCTGACTGCGGGAAACAATTGTAGGAAGCACACCATCAACCTGAGTTGTGATAAAAATGCCGGTCGTATTACCTGCAGGTTCCTCAATAAACTTTAGCAAACTGTTTGCAGCATGAGATGTCAGTTTTTCACAGTTGTTGATGATAAAAACCTTTTTTCCTGCTTTTTCTAGGGCGGTTTTTTCAAATTGATGCTGAAGATTTTCAATCATTTCTACTTTGATGTTTTTGTCATCCTCATCAATATATATCAAATCTACGTAATTGTTTTCTTTTATTCTCCGACAATTCGCACACTTTTCACAGGCAAAAACAGTTTTGTTTTCGCAGATTAGACTTTGAGCAAGCAAAAAAGAGGTTTCTAGTTTGTGCGTTCCTTTATCGCCGACAAATAAATAACAATGAGAAAGATGTTCACTTTCCAGTGCATTTTTCAGTGTCTGATAAACGATAGGCTGGGTTGTGTTGAGAACTTCTTTAAACATTTTCTTTTACCTTTTCAATAATTATTTCATATGTTTTTCTGACAACTTCTTCTTTAGATAAAGTTGCGTCGACCACTTTAATTCTTTCAGGGTATTTTGCACAAAGAAGTTCATATCCTTCCTGAACTTTTTTGTGAAAAGAAATACTTTCTACATCAAGACGGTCTAAATTTTTCCTGTTAGCGATGCGTTGGAGTCCTTTTTGAGCATCAATAGCATAATAGATAGTCAAATCAGGCATATTATTGCCAATAGCGAACTGGTTAATACTGAAAACTTCATCAACTCCGATTCCTCTGGCATAACCCTGATATGCCAGTGAAGAATCAACAAAACGGTCACAAACAACGATTTTATTTTCTTTTAAAGCTGGAAGAATAATTTCAATCAGATGCTGTCTTCTGCTGGCAGCATATAATAGAGCTTCGGTTCTAATATCCATAGAAGTATTATCAATGTCTAAAATTACTTTTCTGATTTGCTCAGCAATATCACTTCCGCCTGGTTCTCTGGTGTATAGAACATCGTAGCCTTCTTTTTTTAATATATCAATAACGGCTAAAGAAGCGGTAGTTTTACCACTTCCATCACAACCTTCAATAGTTAAAAATAATCCTTTTTTCATCAAGAAAATACCTCTGTATAATATTATAACATATTATAATAACCGGATAGAATTGTTAGAAGAATAAAATGAGAGAGAAAAATGACCTTGGAAATTTTGTGAATCAGATTTTTTAATGATACTTAATTTAAAAGAATAAAAAGTGGTTGCCCACTTTATTTGAAAACTGAATAAATTCTATCACAGGCTTCAGCAATACAGCTTCTTGGAGCAGCGATATTCATTCTGCCAAAGCCTGTATGTCCGCCATACATACGCCCGTCATTTAACTCTACTTTGCATTCGTTAATGAGAATATTTTGAATCTGGTCAATATCCTTGCCACTGTTGGTAAAGTCAATCCATAACAAATAAGTTCCTTCAGAAGGATTTACCTTAATGTTGGGAAGTTTCTTTTCAAAAAAGTTAAGAACATATTCTCTATTCCCTTTTAAATATTCAAGCATTTCTTCTTCCCATTTCTGACCTTTTAAATAGGCTGCTTTGAGGGCTTCAATGCCAAAAACATTAACACTGTCTAAACCGGTATTTATAGCAGCTTTTAAGTACTTTTTTTTGAGTTCAGGATTTGAAATGATGCAGAAGGCCACCTTAAGAGCTGCCAGATTAAATGTTTTAGTGCAACTGGAAACAGTAAAAGTATTATTTTTAGCATATTCATCAATATTGATAATCGGACAGAAAGGTTTAGTTAAAGCAAAATCGCTATGGATTTCATCAGAAATTATCAGCAGATTATGTCTTCGGCAAAAATCTGATAATTCTGACATTTCGTCTTTATCAAAAATTCTTCCGGTAGGATTATGAGGATTGCAAAAAATAAACATTGTTGTTGATTCATCAATTTTATCTTCAATACTGCTCAAATCCATTCTATAAATACCGTCAACCAGTTTCATTTTACAGGGTAAAATAATCCGATTATTATTTTCAATTACTGAGCCAAAAGGAGTGTAATAAGGTGTTGGCAAAACAATTTTATCTCCTTTGCTGGTAAAAGTTCTTATGATGTGAGAAACAATATAGACTACACCAGTGGCAATCACAATATCGTCCAATTCAATATCATAGCCTTTGTTTTTAAGCCTCTGGTAAATAATTGGAGCCAGCTCACCTCTGATATCGTTGGAATAACCAAAGACAGGGTGTTTAATCCGGTCTTTTAAAGCTTTCTCAATTTCATCACATACTTCAAAATCCATATCGGCTATACCCATGGGGATGATATCATCAACCCCGTTATATTTAATTTTCAGTGAATCCCATTTGTAGCAGTTAGTGTTTCTACGTTCTATGATTTTGTCAAAATTATACATATTTATCCCCTTTATCTATCTCTCAAATATTATTGTAGTTTATAAATGTAATAAGTGCATCAATAAAAATTATACAAAATACATCCAAAAATAATCCAGAAAGCATAGCCTTCTGCTTTCGCAGCGGCAAAATACCATTTAAACGAATTTTTAAGCCCGATATATCTCAGATTACCTAAAAAATCAGCAATCCTTCTTTTTACAACAGCAAATGGTTTTTGTAAGCCTGAAGCAAAAATATAAGTTAAATCAAATAATACGCTGATAAGTCCGGCAAATATTTTTGCCTGATATTTAATCATGAAAGCATTACCGGCTTTAAACCTGGTAAATAAAGCAAAAAATAATTTATTCAGGCCCAGCGGAAACAACAAAAGGATTAAAACAATTACCCAAATACCAGCATATGGGCCCTTATCTGTCGCAAATTCTTTAAAAACTTCATTGTTTTTAATCATAAAAGTTATCCCGTTTACAATTATAGCACTAAATATGGTTAAATCTCTAAAAGTTTAATCTGTAAAAAGAAATCGGTAAAGAATATAATTTTGAAAAAACCTAAAAAAAATAAAAAATTGAAAAAATACTTGAAAACCAGTATAGTCAGTTGCTATAATAGTTATGATTATAAATATATTTGAATATATAACCTGACTTCCGTCGTTTTGCTCAAAACCTAGTACTCTGAATTAATTAATATGGAAGAATTAAACAAATTATCAATCTCATTTTTAGTAAGAACAAGTGCGTCAAGATTGATAATTCCTGTCACAGAACTTATCTTTTCATTGACATATTGGTTGCTGGACAGATTGATAAAAGTTCCATCACCTTTATCAACAACACGGAAATCTCTAATGAAATTGATAATATCATAGGAGCTGACCTTGTTGGAAAAACACTTAATTTCTAGAACGCGGAGAAGAAACAAACAAAGGTAACAGATAAGAAAGTGACCGTAGATTGTTTCTTTTTTCTGTACAAAAACAGGTCTTCCGTCAAGCATTGATTTTGTTATTCTAAATGATTCTTCAATCTTCCATAAATTATGGTAGGTTTCATATACTTCAACAGGCTGCATATTAAGTTCTGAAGTAACAATCATATTGTATCCGGCATATTCCATATCTTCATCAATTACTGCCTGATCAATTTCAAAAACAGGATTCACTTTTTTACCACTTGAATCTTTATTATTCACCTTGATATATTTGGCTGCTTCACCTATTTCTTCTTTGGTAAGTTCTTTATATGAAAGATGTTTTTTGGCTTTATCAACCATTTTAAGTATTTCCAATCTTTGTTTTTTCGCCAGTGACGGATTGTAAGATACAATTCTTCTTTCTTTAACAGAAAACTTTCTTGTAACAGTCTTATTGGTTTCAGGGTCAACCTCATCAAATTTATATTCAAAAGAGTCAACACATGATTTTAATCTAAACTTAATAGAATTATCTTCATTATAAAAGTCTTCAAAAACATTAGCGCTGTTTTCTAATAAAACCCATTTTTTCTCAGCCTGACTGATGTTTTTGCCACGAATAGACTTAGAGAATATGTAACCATCATTACCTTCAATAGCGGCAGCATAGATGTTTCTGGCACAGTTAAGTCCCTTATCAGCCACTTGTACTGTTTTTCCCGTTACTTTATATCGCTGTTTCATTTCTTCTATTACTTTTCGAATATAAGGTTTTTCAGATTCATTTCCAGGATACATCTGCATAGCTAATGGAATAAGGTCAGAATCTAAAAGCAGAGCCTGACCAATAACAGGTTCATTGCGCTTTTCTTTTGAAACACCTTTTTGTTTATCATCTTTAGAAATATCGATTTCAAAGTAATAGTTGGTACAGTCAAAGAAAACTCTGGAATAGTCTCTTTTATAATATTGATTAAGACAATGGTTAAAAAGTTCAATGTATTTTTTATAGTTTTCTCCTATAAAGTTTAGTCCGTCATAAACCTGATCTTCAGAAATATCTGAAGATTCAAAAAGTTTTGGGAATACACTGGAAACCGTCTTTGATTTTGAACAGGGGCAGATTGCCCTGCAGTAGATAAGTTGGGCCATCATATCAAAAAGACTGAATTGAAATTGTTTAGCTGATGCAAGAATGTCGACAGTTTCTTTAACACCTAACTCATCAATTAAGGATGAAAGCAGAAAGTAACCGACATTTTTTTCAAGATGTTTAGTAAAAGCCCGTGGTCTGGTTTCATCTGAAAATTCAGCTTTTCTTTTTTCATTCATTTGATTTACCACTTCTTTAAAATGGGCAACAGGGTCAGTAATCTCATCAGAAATAAGTTCATGAACATAACCAAAAGCTTTAATACTTCTATTTCTGGATTCTTTAAGATCTTTATCCCAATAAGATTCATAAACCTGAAGATAGATACCATTTTTCTTTTTATCCTGTCTAAGGAAATAAGCCATAAGAACCTCCTATTCACATAGTACCATGTAGTACCATTATTATAACACGTCTTAAAAATTTATTAAATATTTTTTTAGTCGATTTTTAATAAAAAAACATAAAAAAACACTGATTTTCAGCTTTTTCAATAGATTTTGTTGCTTATATTTAAAATATTCAATTATTAACCAAATGACTGCTTCCGAACTTTCATGGTACTACGACGGAAAACGGGTATAGTCAGTTGCTATAATAGTTATGATTATAAATATATTTGAATATATAATAATGTCAATTGAATGTTTGCTAATGTTGTTAAGGTTTATTTTATATCTTGCACATCGGCATTGGGACAGAAAAAGATTATATTCTGTCAGACTATGTATCCTTGATTTGTATAACAGTGATATGGATTTTAATGGATAAGAACAACCTGAAACACATCAATGTTTGAGTGGATAAAACAGATTAAGTGAGGTGAAAGGAAATGAGGAAATATATATTAAAAATTGTAGTATGTCTGGCAATATTAATTTGTTGTTTTCCTGCTACAATATTTGCGGAAGGCAGAATAGCCGAAGTCAGTAAAGTTGGTGGAGGTGCTCCTGATCCGATTTATACAGTAGCCCAGTTAAATACTGCTATACAAAACTTCAACCCGGAAGAAGATTTAGAAATTATTCTGGTAAAAGATATTGTTCTCGGTAATAATGATTGTATAGCAATTGCCGATGGCGCAGTTACGATTAACGGAGACAATCATACTATTACTTATCCGGGATCTTATACTGCGGTTGCTATCGGGGCTGAAGGCAGTAATATAACCATTAAAAATCTATCGATTATTTCGGATACTGCTCAAGCTATTATTTATGTTTATGAAGATTTTAATTTAATCCTTGACAATGTAAGAGCCAGTGGTTCAGGTTCAGGTTTTCCTGACTATGCAATGCTTTGTAGTTTGCAGGCATATGGATGTAATGTCAATATTACTAACAGCTATTTTGAAGGTAGGAGTGCAATTTATATATGGACCTCTGCTATGAAAATGAATATTAGTAATTCAACTCTTTACAGTCGGGTTGATTCTGCCACATTGGACCATGCAGCAATTATGCTTAATTACGTGTACACCAATTATGCACCTTATCCTGAACCTTATGGAGCAGAAGGCACTCAGGTAAGAGTTACAAATAGTACTATTGAAGGTAAAGATAAATTCAATGCAGATTCTTATGCAATAATAAATGTAGCGCCTGATGGCAAATATGATTGTTTTGTTGAAGTTGATCATTTAACAACTGTCAACGGAGATATTTATACTGCTGTTGCATTAGATGAGAATGGAAATCTGTATGAAGAAATTCAGGATGCGGTTGATAATGGTGAGACTGTTAAAATACTGAGAAGTACTGCCATAGACCAGCCAATTGAAATAAACGGTTCAGTTGTGCTTGACAGTATTGATAACGTTCTTCCTTTTGGCAGAAAAATAAAATTAACCTCTTCTGCTGGAAGCGTTATTAACATCAACAATACCGGCACAGATGGAGTTACTATTAAAAATCTTGATATTTATGGAGATAATATTAATTGTGAAAACGGTATAAATGTCATTGGCGAAGATTGTAATGTGTACTTATATAAAGTTAAAGTTGCTGATATAAATCGCTATGCGCTTCATGTCGGAAATTCAGCTGATAGAGCTTATCTGAATGTAGAAGAGTGTGATTTAACAGGTTATGCAGCTCTTGCAGTATATGGTGAAAATAGTGAAGCTAATGTAAAGAACTCTAATTTAACTGGTATAAATAATCTTCCGGATAATGGTCTAAATGATTTTGCAACGGTTTATAATGGAGCTTTTCTTGGAATAATTGTAGTTCGAGGCGGTTCAGTTTCTGCAGAATCACTTGAAAACTGTGGTAAACAATGGATTGCCGGTTCATCGTCTGGTCAAAACCTTGCTTTATATTTATACTTGGATGCTGATTTAGATTATAGTTCAGCTACGGGTATTGTTGGGCTTGATCCTGCTGATGGATATCAATTTTATGTACGCCCAGGATATAAGCAGCAACTGAATAATGAAGGCTTTGCGGCAAGTCCGCCAGCTGCAGTTCCACCATATACAGGTAATCCATATTCAGAGGAAATGATTTGTATTGATTATTCAAAGCAGATCTTCCTGGTAACTTATATGGCAGATGGAAATGTTGTTGCAAGTATGAGGGTTCAGGAAAATGACAATGTTGCTAATGTTCCTAATGTTCCACCAAAAGCAGGCTATGTAGGAACATGGAATCATAATGGAACTAATATTTTAGAGGATACTACTATTATTGCTGTTTATTCTAAATATACTCCGCCAACAGGTGATATAAATATCGGTATGTTGATGACAGTTATGTTTATGAGCGGCTTAGGTATTATAACAGCAATTGTTTACGACAAAAAAAGAAAAAACAAATAGAAATAAATTGTTAAAAACTTAAAGAAACAAACCTCCTGCAGGAAATAACGGATGATATCTGACAGGAGGTTTTTTATGTAATTTTATATGGTAACGGCGGTAGAGAACAGATAAAGAGAGGATTACATTAAAAGGGAAAGAATAAAAGGAAATATTCTTCAATTATCATGTCCCTGATAATCAATAAACAGAGTTTTAATAAACCTGTTTTCCAGCTACAAAAGTAGCTTTTAAATTCAAATTGCTGTCCAACAGGATTAAATCTGCCTCTTTTCCTTCTTCAACAGAACCTTTGTTAGCAAGGCCTAATAATTTACAGGGATTATAACTGGCCATTTTAAATAAATCAACTTCATCACAGTTACAATAATTTTTCATGTTTTTAATGGCATCAAGCTGGGTAATTACCGAACCGGCAAACATACCTGTTTCAACAACATTGATTCTGTCGCCCTGTTTTCTGCAGACCAGATTAGAAAAGATATATTCTCCATCAGGCATTTTTTTTGCTGACATGGAATCTGTAATCAGTATAATCTGATTGCTTCCTAAAATCCTGTAAGTAGCTCTGATTACATCAGGATGAATATGATTGCCATCGACAATCAGTTCACTATAAGCATTGTCATCAGTTAAGGCTGCTGTAACAGTTGATGGCTGACGATGTAAATGCTGGCCCATACCATTGTACAGGTGGGTAAAACTTTTACATCCCAGGCTAAGAGCATTTAATGTAGTTCTACAATCTGCCACGGTATGGCCAATTGATAAAACAACCTTATCACAGGCATATTTAATAAAACCATCCATATTCTCCAGTTCAGGAGCAATGGTCATATATTTAAGTTTTCCTTTAGCAGACTGCAACATTTCATCAAATTCACTAAGGCTGGGATTTCTAAGATATCTGCCATCCATCAGTTGTTTTTTCTCATAAGAAAGATAAGGACCCTCTAAATGAACACCCAAAAAATTAGCACCTGCCTGTTTTTCTTCGATATTCTGATAAGCTTTCAGTAATTGCAAAGTATCGTTATGCGATAAAACTGTCAGGGATGCCAGAAAAGAAGTTGTTCCCTCTTTAACCAGACCTTTTGAGACAATATTGACAGTTTCTTTTGGATTATTGATAAAGTCATAACCATAACTGCCATGAATATGAATATCTACCATTCCGGGAGCTAAGAAAAGCCCGTTTCCATTAATTATTATGCCATCGTGAATGTCATAGTCTTTATCTTCAAAAATCTGCCTGATGATTCCATCTTCTATTAAAATTGAACCATTAAACTTCTTATCTTTTTGGATAACTACAACATTTTTAATCAGTGTTTTCATAAGCCGGTCCTCTTTTCCTCCCTTTTATTGTAAAGCTTTTTTGACAATTTGTTAATGTTTCATAAAAGTCGTATAAGCAAGTTATATATTGATAATAACTCTCAATAAGCTTTGTCTGTATTTGTTGCAATTATATATGTTTTTCTTTATACCCAGGATTTACTGGCTATCTGAAATGTATAAGTGTTGCAAAAAAATTAAAGACAGTACCTTTTTTGCACTAAATAATTGTCCAAAAAATGAAACTTTTATAATGGAATGATGAAACGTATAATTGAATTAGAGAGGGAGAAAAACCCCCCGGAAAGGAAAATAATATGAAATTTTTAGAATCAATTTTAAATTGGTACGGTGCTTTGCCATCTTCAATTATGATTATGTTAGGTATTTTAATAATCGGTCTGACAATGGCAAAACTAAAACCGTTCGAAGCTTTAAAAGCTGCGATTTATGTATCTGCGGGTATGATTGCCATGGGTGCAATGACAGGAATGTTCTGTAGTACAGCAATTCCTGCAGTTATGGCATTTGTACAGAAAACAGGAATAAACCTAAGTATTGTCGATGCCGGTATAGGAGCAATGCAGACACAGGTTTGTATGCCGCTGAGTTTTTATCCATTATTGTTGCCAATTGGCTTAGTAGTTAATATCATTTTAATTTTAATCAAATTTACTGATACATTTGATGTTGACATTTTTAACTACTTTATCTGGGCATTAACTTCAGCTTTCATTATGGCAATTACTAATAATGTAGTTTATGCAATTATTGGTTTTGTTATTTCTGAAATTGTCTGTTTGAAACTGGCGGATTTGACAGCTCCTGCTATTGCGGAACAATACGGACTTGAAGGCGTATCGATTCCTCATGGTAATGCAATAGTGTTTGCTCCTGTGGGCATCTTTGTTAACTGGATTATCGAAAAAATTCCAGCACTGGCGAAGATTGACTGGGATGCAGAAAAAATAGAAAGAAGATTTGGTGGTATGGTGCAACCTTCAACAATCGGCTTTTTTATGGGATGTTTAATCGGTATTGTTGCTGGATATAAATTTGGGGATACTATGTTTTTGGGCGTAACTATCGCTGCATTTATGATTGTTTTCCCAAAAGTACTGAATGTACTGATTGAAGGTATTACTCCAGTAGCTGATGGAATGCGAGAATTCTCAGAAAAGAGATTAAACAGGAAGTTATATATCGGACTGGATGCAGCTATTTTAGTCGGTATGCCGGATGTTATGGCTACAGGTATCCTGTTGGTTCCACTTGTAATTTTATTAGCTTTCATTTTACCAGGAAACAAAGTAATGCCATTGGCTGACCTGGCAATTGCCTGTCCGTTTTTGATTTCCTGCTGTATGCCTTTCTGTAAAAAGAATATCTTCAGAGGCCTGATATGTGGAATTTTTGTATTTACTATTGCACTGTATGTGTGTACCTGGACAGCTGAATGGTATACTGCTGCAGCTGCGTTAAATGGACTTCCATTAGATGCGGTTTCAACATCAATAGGCGGATCTTCAACATGGCTGTCATGGCTGGTTGCTGCGATATTTAATTTGTTTGCATAAAATTAAGGAGTTGAAATAAATGAAGAAAATATTTGTAGCCTGTGGAACTGGTGGTGTTACCAGTAAAAACGTACAAATGAAAGTTGAAAAATTTTTAAGAGAAAACAATGTTGATTGCAAAGTCGAAACATGTAAGGTTATTGAAGTTCCTGCAAAGATTAGAATTCATAAGCCTGATTTGATTGTTGCGGCTACAAGGCTGCCGGAAGATTTAGGTTGTCCTTCTGTTTCATCTGCATCACTTTTAACAGGCATTGGAATAGAAAAGACATTAAATGAAATATTAGAGAAATTAAAAGAAGAGTGAGGTAATAGTTATGATGTTAATTCAAAATGATAAACTATGGTTTGGAGAATATGGCGGATGTTTTGTAGCTGATGCATTCTCGCCATTTTGTGACCATTATTATAATCAATTTAAATCAGTTGTTGAAAAAGAAGAATTTAAAAACGATTTTAAGCAACTGACAGAAAAATATAATGGAAGATTTGAGTTGCTTGATGAATTAACAGTCTGTGTCCCTGAGAACTATTACGCTGTTTTTGGAACAGCCCTGTTAGGTAAGCATCTGAATAAAAAACAGATGCTTGCCGGATGCAGGTTTGTTGATGAAGCAATAATGATCGCAACAGTATGTAATGATTTGGGACTTAAACTCAAAATGTATGTTACAAAAGAACTGGCTGAAGTCGAGACAGTGATTACCCAGTTAAAACTGATGGGTGTTGAAGTCTGTAAAAAACAGTGTCAGGAAATTATTAATCTTCCTGAAATGTATGCTTTCCAAGAATGGCTGGCAGAAAGTGAAGACAAACATGTTATAAACATGAGATGTAATACTGGTGCTTTTCCACAAGTAAACATCGCTTCTTACTTTTTGAGAAAATATTATCAGGCATTTGAGAAATTCATTAGAGACAACAATCTTTCTTTTGACAAAATAATCATACCTGTTGTATCGGGTTCTACAGCAATAGGTTTGATTAAAGAAACAATCCAGCAATATGAAACATATGAATGTGATGTTTATCCTAATATGACTGAGGAAGTTGATAGTTTTTGTGGCACTTTGACCAAAGTAAGAAGAAACAATCTTGTTGACAGAGTGCTTTCTCCGGAGTTAGTTGATATGTACGAAAAAGGCAAGGTGAAAAGGGTTATTTTTGATGTGGAGAAAATAGATAAAAAACTATGTGCAATGTATAAATACCCTTTATCATTGCAAAGCTATGCTGTTTTGTCTGCTGATGAAAACAGATACAGTCTGAAAGTTGTTAAAAAACTCAGGAAAGGAACAAACCTATGACAAATAGAATCAACAGAGTAATTGAACAGGCACAAAAAGAGAACAGACTGGCTTTTATTGGCCTGGCGCCAATAATGCCGCAATCAATGGAGAAGTCACTTGAAGTGGTGGATATGCTGGTTGAGTCAGGTGTTGATATTATGATGGTGCATATTGTTAACTGGATGCCTTGGATGGAAGGAAGAACGCTGCAGACAGCTGCCAGAATACCAAGACATGCCGGAATCACAAGAGAAGATATTTTCAAATTTATTAAAAAAATAAGAGAAAAGTATCCGGCAATGCCAATTATTGATATGACTCTCTATGAAACTGCCTTGACTATGGGTCAAGACAGATTTCTGAAGTTATCAGAGGATGCCGAAGTTGATGGTTATGATTTACCAAATTATCCATTACTTCAGACTGATGATAAGTATGGTTTGTATAAGTGGTGCATAGATAATGACCGTCATCTGATATTGAATATTTCATATGAAGAAGCCATGTCTGTTCCAGGTACTATTGATTATAAGTTGCTGGAAGAAACATGCAGGCTATCAAGAGGTTTCGTATTTGTTATGAATGCTCCGGGAGGACAGTCAGGATCAGATAAAAAACTTACAAATCAGCAATTAAAAGAGGCTGTTGCAAATGTTAAAAACATGATGAAAGCAAAAGGAAACAATGATTGCACTGTATCAATAGTCTGCGGCATCAGAAATGAAGAAGACTTAAATAAATTAAAGGAATCAAAAGCTGAAAGCTTTATGATTGGAAGTGCTTATATTGACATGATACTGGAAGGAAAACCACTAGAAGAAGTTGCAAAATATGTTAAAAGCATTAGAGAAATGTGTAATTATTAGTAGTTAAAGGAGGCGATAAATATGTCAAGAATAGAAAATCTATTTAATGATTATGAAAGCCAGGGAAAAGGAGGGATAATTGTTGAAATTCCGATGCTATCTCCAATTCCAGAAACTCAATTAAACATTGCTTCTCTTCTGGTTGAAGCGGGCATTGATGTAATTCAACTGGCTGTTCCTTATCGCTTTCCCTGGATGCAGGGTCCAAGAATTCAGAGAATAATGAAGCAGGCAGCTGAGGAAGGAATTGACTATAAACAATCATTTTCAACTTTTGGAAAGCTGGTAGAAGCTTATCCCGATCAGATATTCATGCCGGTGGGTTTTTATGGCGGCTTAAGAAAAATGGGTGAAGATAACTATATATCTGAACTGAAAAAACTGAATATTGACATAGTTGATGTACCGGATTACCCAGTTGTCCATGATAACGACCCATTAGGGTTTTACCAGAAATTAAGAAACAATGGAATTGATTTTGTAAATTGTATCAGCGTCGATCTGGCTTTATCAGAAGAAGGAAGTAAAGCTTATAAGGATTTTGTTGAAGTTGTTAAAAAATCATATGGTTTTTGTTTTCTGATAGCCACTAAAGGTGGAAAGACAGGAGAAGTTGATGATTTTCCATATGAGAAACTTCTAAAGGCAAAAAATTCAATCAAGAAAGTCCAAGAGCAATATAACAGACCATGCCCAATAGTAGCGGTATGCGGAATATCAACTCCACAACAGGTCCATAAAATGGTACATGAATTAGGGTTGCATGTTATGTTTGGCAGCGCTTTATTTACCAGAATGGTAAATGGAGAGAGTAATGAAGAAATCCTGAAATTTTTGAAGGAAATGAAAGCAGCAGCTCTATAAGGTGACGGTATGGAAGATACATTAATACTGAATAAGAATCTTATTGAACTAAATGAGCCGGGTTTTAATTTCGAAGAAACGATTGGGCACTGTGTAGATATGCTGATAAAAGAAGGATTAGTTGAAAATATTTACAAACAGCAGGTAATTGAAAGAGAAAAAAAATCTCCAACAGGATTGAAATTTAAAGATATTACGATATCTTTGGCACATGGAGATTCAGTTGGAGTTAATAAAACGTCAATGGTCGTCGCCCGTTGTGTTAATCGCCCGGAATTTGCTTTAATGGATGATCCAAATACATTCGTCCGGGTAGATGCGGTGATTCTACTGGCAGTAAATAATCCGAATAATCATATACATATTTTAGCAAAACTGATAGAAGCTCTGTCAAAAAAAGAAGTTTGTGAAATAATTCTTCACTCAGAAGAAGAAGAGGAAGTTTGCGATGTACTTTTTAAAGAATTATGGAAAGAGAAAGGAGAATAAAAAATGAATAAAATGAGAAAAGTATTTAAGGAAATGATGGAAAAAGGAGAAAAAATCCTTGTTTGTTATTTTCCTTTATGTGATCCATTATTAGATGACCAGGTACAATGGGCAAAAAATTATTTTGATGCTGGAGTAACAGTATTAGAAATGGGTTTACCGTATGAAAACCCAGTTCTTGATGGGAAAACTGTTAGAGACTCAATGCATCGTGCTTTGGAAAAGCATACATTAGATGATGCTTTTGAAGTTATTGGACAAATAAACAAAGAATGTCCGGATAAAGTACTGGAAATAATGACCTACTAT
The DNA here is from genome assembly GCA_050950925.1 of Erysipelotrichaceae bacterium. GTDB lineage: Bacteria > Bacillota_I > Bacilli_A > Erysipelotrichales > Erysipelotrichaceae > UBA1783. The sequence goes on along the minus strand of JBMNIN010000001.1, from coordinate 257,468 downwards.
GAAAATATTGAAAAAATAGGACTTGAAGAATTTGCCAGAAAATCCCGTGAAGTGGGTGTTGATTCAATTCTGGCTCCAAATATGCCGCTGGAGAAAATGGCTGAAGCAGACAAGGTGTTTGGTAAATATGATATAATTAACTTAAGATTTGCTTATTATAATATTACCGATGAACAGCTGGAAGATTTAAAACAGAATGCTGATGGTTTCATTTTCGCTCAGGCAGTGGACGGTGCAACCGGTCCTCAAAAAACGGTTGATAAACAGGTTGGATTAAATACAAAACTGCTTAAAGACAATGGCATAACTACACCGGTAATAGGTGGATTTGGAATTTCAAATGCTGAACAGGTATATGAAATGAAAAGTATGGGAACTGATGGTTGTGTAATTGGAAGCAGTGTAATAAATGCAATTGCCAATGGAGAAGGAAAACAGTTCTTAAAGTCATTAAGAGAGGCATTAGATAGAGAATAATGAATAACTTAAGTAATCGCTGTATCGCCATAATAAGAATACTTTTAGAGGAAGAAGATTTTATTTATGCAAATAATCTTTCTAAAAGGTGCCATACCAGTATAAGAACTACCAGATATGATCTGGAACAGATAAGAGACTGGATGGAATCAAATAATTTGCAGTTATTATCTATTCCTAATAAAGGTATTAAAATTGAAGAAAGTTCTAAGGCAGCAGTTAAAAAAGCTTTAAAGAACAGAGGCAGCGATTACTTTTTTTCTGCTGAAGAAAGAGTTAATTATCTTATTTCTTACCTGCTTTCATTTTATAAAGGAGAAACAATAGAACAACTGGCTGAAAAAATGGATGTCAGCAAGAATACCGTCTTAAGAGATTTAACCAAGGTTGAAAACTGGTTTAAAAAACACGGCAGTAAATTGTTAAGAAAACAAAGAAAAGGCATTTTATTAGAAGCAACAGAAAGTCAAAGAAGAAAGCTGATTGTTGAATATATAATTGAAAGACAGGGGTTAGAAAAAATAATCAGTTGTCATGCTTTTAATAAAAGCGAAATAAACAATAATATAGATAATGATTCTGATTTATTTTACAGTATTAATAAAACCGTCAATTTAGAAAAGATAATTGAAAACTTGGATTATATACTTAAAGAAAATATGATTAACATTTCTGATGCAAGTTTTGTTTATTTAGTATATTTTGCAGCGGTGCAGGAGTATCAGATTAAGCAGAATAAAATTGTCGAAGACAACGGTCTGTTTGCAGTTGATGACAAGTTAAAAAAACGGGTAATGTATTGGTTCGATAATAAATTTAAAAATACAGGTTTAGAGAAGTTTGAACTGGAATTAGAAAAAAAGTATTTTTTATCAATATATCTGGGATACGTTCAGAATAATTTTCAGATAGAAAAAGAAAACCATTTGACTGAGGAAATATATGAATTAATTGTTAATCGGGTATTTCAATTAACGCATTGTGATATTTCTTATGACCAGGATTTAAAAAAGGGTATGATTCTACATATTGACTTAATGTTAAACAGAATAAAATATAACATTCCATATAAAAATGTAGTTCTGGATGATATTAAGAGAATGTATCCGGATTCATTTAATATGTGCATGGAAATTTTTGATGAAATTGAAAAGATTTATAATATTGAAAAGAACGAAAGTGAAATAGGTTTTATTTCCCTTTATGTCAATCAGGCATTGGAAAGAATATATAAAAATAAAAATAATTTCAGACACACAAACGCATTATTGATTTGTTCCCAAGGGTTAGCGACGGTTTCTTTTCTGGTTAAATCAATACAGGAAAATTTCAATAATATTCAGATAATTGATAAAATATCGGCATTTAAGGCCAGTACTTATGATTATTCAAATGTTGATTTGATTTTAAGTACAATTAATTTACCTTTTACTGTTTTAAAACCTGTTTTAAAGGTTAGTCCTATGTTGACAAAAAGAGATATTGCTAAAATAGAAAACTTTCTGGATAAAAATGAGTTTTCTCAAGAAAAAAAGGACGAAAAAGAAATGTTGGTGGATACAATTCTTGAAACGATAAGTAAACACTATGACATAGAAGATAATGAGAGAATTAAAAAAGATATTCATAACATTTTCTTCCAGGATACCAGCGATTTGCCGTCTTTATATGAAGTAATGGGCAAAGAGTTTTTTGTTGCCAATATAGAAGCGGACGATTGGGAAGATGCGGTTATAAAAGCTGCTGAGCCATTGATAAAAAATAAAATGATTGATTCAGAATATTTAAATGAAATAATTGAGATTAAAAATGAACTTGGTCAGTATGCTGTTATTGCTAATGGAATTTGCATGCCACATGCCTCTCCAAATGAAAGAAACAAGTTATCAATGTCATTAGCAACTTTGAAAGATCCGATAATGGTTGAAGTAAATAGGAATGAAGCACCAATCAAAATAAAAGTAATGATGGTTTTGGCAATAAATGATAATGTCAGATATGCAAAAGCTTTAGATGAAGCATTTACCTTATTTAAAGAATATCCTAATTTGGCAGATATGCTATCAAAAGCGAAAACGTCAAAAGAGTTAATTGATATAATTAAAACCTGTTATGATAAGGTTGAGTGGTAATATGAGAAAATTGTTTTTTATGGATGTCGATGGGACTCTGCTTGATTGTAAAAGAAATGTAACAGCAATTTCTAAAAATACAGAATATGCGATTAAACAACTAATAAAAGATCAGCATTATGTTGTTATCGCGACAGGAAGAAGTAAACCAATACTGAACGAAGATTTAAAAGCCTGTAATCCCAGTGGACTGATTCTTGTAAATGGTGGGTATGTAGAATTTAACAATAAGCAGATAGAGAAAATATTGTTCAGCACTTCATCAATCACATTGATTGAAAATATTATTAAACTTTGTGGTGGAGTATGTATGTATGAATCTGATGATGAAATGGTAGTAAAAAAAGGAGAATTAGTACTGATTACAGAATTTATTAAACAATGGAATATGCCGTCACTTAAGATTATTGAGAAAGAACCTGATATTGAAAATACATATAAAATCACAGCAGTTTTTGATGAAGAAGACAAATGCAGAAAATTTGAATCAATGATGAAAGGTATTTCGGACTGTCGGAAACAGGAGAATATTAATGCCTATGACGTTGTTCCAAAAGGTATTAATAAGGGAAAAGCTGCCGAAAAGATAATAGAATATCTGTCTTTTTCAAAAGAAGATACTTATGCATTTGGCGATGGTATAAATGATATCGATATGTTAAAAAGTGTTGGCAGAGGGATTGCGGTAAAAAACGGAAACACGGCATTGAAAGAAATCGCTGATGAAATATGTGATGATGCAATAAATGATGGAGTTTATAAATGGCTGGTTGATAATCATTTGATTTTGCCAAACAAATTATAATTTAATGAATATGACCGACAAAACACTTGGATAAAACCAAAAATTTTATGATAAGATATATGATTGAACAGGCACCACAATCAAAAATACTTTGAATTGGTGCTTTTTAATTTCTAAAAATGAATAAACGGATTGAGTTATTAGCATAGTTAAAAACTGTCAAAGCCGATACAAGTGAAAAAAGTAAACTCAATAAAGTATGGTGTAATTACTTTATTATTTTAGGCATAATTTTTCAATCACCTGTTTTTACATTGCTGACTGGTCGAAAATATATAGTACTAATAAACTATTTGAAAGATTTATAAAATATGTTAAATTATTTTGTGGGCAGGAAGGGAGTTTATCAATTCTCAACTTAAATTGATAAGAAGTATTATATGGAAGAATTTTTTGAAAAGATGGCCTGGCTGATTACTCCACCAAAACCATATGGCGTGTTTCATTTATTGTTTACAATATCAGGATTTAATTTCTGTTGGCTGCTGGCAGGCAAATTAAAGAATACAAATGAAAAACAAAACAATATCATCCTGATGACAGTAGGGTTGTTTTTATTTTTCTCAGAAGTATATAAACAGTTGTTTTTCCACTATGTAATAAGTGATGGAGGCTATTCGTGGTGGATATTTCCTTTTCAGATGTGTTCAATACCAATGTATTTATGTCTGGCTTTACCATTTATAAAAAATGACAAGGTAAAAAGTTATTTTTATAATTTTATGGCATCTTTTAACCTGATGGGAGGATTTATTTCTTTTTTTGAACCATCAGGATTGTTTAATGAATATCTGGTTTTAACTGTACATTCACTGATGTGGCATATGAGTCTGGTATTTGTCGGGTTTTATATTGCCCGCAGCAGAAGAGCAGCAACCGACCATAGAGAATTTAAACAGGCTGTAGTAGTATATCTGATTTTATGTTTAATAGCATTTTTGATAAATCTTGCATTTTACGATGTTTCTGACGGTACAATAAATATGTTTTTTATCGGGCCGGCAATATCTTCAATAATCGTTTTTAAGGATATCGCAAAAACCTTTGGCTGGTATGTCAATGCACCAATCTATATATTGGCAACCTGTTTAGGAGCTGAGATATTTTATTATTTTTTCTGTCTGATAAACAACAAAGAGGGAAAATATCAAGTTTCAGTAAAGATGAGGTAAAAAAATTGAAATATTTATAAATTGGATGTGATAAAGGTATTTTTTATCTTGAACCTATGTTGAAGAAATGGAAGTAATAATATATATTGAAAACGTGTTGGAAATATATTCAGGAGAAAAGATATGAGTTTACTTATTCAAAAATTAATTAATAGCATTGTCCAGATAATAATTTTTTCAGCAATACCTTTTGTCTGGTGGTTGGTAACTTCACGAAATAAATGTCCCTTTCTGGAATGGATAGGATTGAAAAAAATAAGCAATGCAGGTAGCCGTAAAGTATATTATCTGATTATTGGGATTTCTTTGGCATTTCTTCTTGTGTCTGTATTTATCCTTAATTCTTTAAAAGAAGCGGACATGGCGATATCGGAGTTTTCAGAATTGGGTATCAATGCATTTCCGGCAATACTGATATATGCTGTATTTAATACTTCGCTGCCGGAGGAAATTTTCTTTAGAGGATTTCTTTTAAAGCGTCTGGCTGATAAATTTGGATACAATGTCGGAAATATCACTCAGGCTGTCATTTTTGGGCTTTTACATGGGGTAATGTTTTTTTCATCAGCTGGTGTATTAAAGGCCATACTTATTATAGTGTTTACAGGTGCAGTCGGCTGGTGCATCGGTTATGTAAATGAAAAAGAAGCATCCGGCTCAATTTTGCCAGGCTGGTTTATACATGCTTTGGCCAATATTTTTTCAGGACTATATTCAGCATTTTTTTAATTCATTTTTATGTTGTTTCCTCTGGCTGATTTTAGATAATTACATTAAGTAAACATTGAAAAATTTTTTTTTGTTTTTACAGAACAATAATCGTGTTTAATGTTGTCTGATTCTGCTTTATAGTTGCATTATTTTGAAAAATTATCAGATATTAAATGAAAAAGAAAAACAGTGGGATAGTAACAGAATTTAAATATTATCATGGAGATTGATAAAAATAAAAAAATAAACTATAATTTCAGTACAGGCAAAGAAAAGAAGAGTAACAGCAACTGTCTTGTAGAGAGATATCGTGTGGTGAAAGATATCAGTCAAGTGCTGCCAACATGGTCTTGGAGCTGCTTTATCGATTATAAGTAGATAAAGACGTCAACACGCGTTAAGTGAATTGAGAAGCAACTAAGGTGGTACCACGTTTAAGACGTCCTTAAATTGGTGCCTTTTATTTTTAGGAGGATAAGAAAATGGATGAAAAGACAAATAAACAATATTACATTACAACCGCTATTGCTTATGCCAGTGGGAAACCACACATCGGTAACACTTATGAAATAGTTATGGCTGATGCTATTGCCCGCTATAAAAGAATGGTCGGATATGATGTCTTTTTTCAAACGGGAACTGATGAACATGGTCAAAAAATTGAAGAAAAAGCCAAAGCAGCTAACATGGATCCTCAAAGTTACGTTGATCAGCAAACAGCAGTAATTAAAGATATTTGGGATTTAATGAACACTTCTTATGATAAGTTTGTTAGAACTACTGACAAATATCATAAACAGCAGGTTCAAAAGATTTTTGAAAAACTTTATAAGCAAGGTGATATTTATAAATCCCAGTATGAAGGTTGGTATTGTACACCTTGTGAATCATTTTGGACTGATGCTCAACTTGAAGATGGTAAATGTCCGGATTGCGAAAGAGAAGTACATAAGGCCAAAGAAGAATCATATTTCTTTAAAATGAGTAAATATGCAGATAGATTAATAAAGCATATTGAAGATCATCCAGAATTCATTCAACCGGAAAGCAGAAAAAATGAAATGCTGAATAATTTTTTGAAACCAGGATTACAGGATTTATGTGTTTCAAGAACCAGTTTTAAGTGGGGAGTACCAGTAACTTTTGATGATAAACATGTTGTCTATGTCTGGATTGATGCTTTAAGTAATTATATTACTGGTTTAGGTTTTGATGCTGATGGTAATCACGATGAGTTATATATGAAATACTGGCCAGCAGATTTACATTTAATCGGTAAGGATATTGTCAGATTCCATACTATTTATTGGCCAATTTTACTTTTAGCACTAGACATTCCTTTACCTAAACAAGTCTTTGGACACCCTTGGATGTTATTTGGCGAAGAAAAGATTTCTAAATCAAGAGGTAATGTTATCTATGCTGATGATTTGGTACATTTCTTTGGCGTTGATGCCATTAGATATTTTGTCTTAAATGAAATGCCTTTTGCTCAAGATGGTTCAATTACCTGGCAATTAGTTGTCGAAAGAATTAATTCTGATTTAGCTAATATTTATGGCAACTTAGTTAACCGCACAATTTCAATGGTTAACAAGTATTTTGATGGTGCTTTAAGTGAAAAAAGAGAGTATGAACCTATTGATGATGATTTAAAAAACTTTGCTTTAGAGACAGTTAAAAAGGTCGACCATAAGATGGACGATTTAAGAATAGCCGATGCTCTTGATGCTATTTTTGAACTATTAAGAAGATGTAATAAATATATCGATGAAACCCTTCCTTGGGCTTTGGACAAAGATGAAACTAAAAAAGAAAGATTAAATACCGTCTTATATAACCTGCTTGAAGGGATTAGAATTTCTTCAGTATTAATTGAACCGTTTATGCCTGAAACAGCGGTTAATGTGTTTAAACAGATTAATACTAACCAGAAATCTTATGATTCAATTAAGTCTTGGGGTAATTATGAAATCAATAACAAAGTAACTGAAAAACCGACAGTTCTATTTGCTAGAATTGATGCAGAAGCTAAGTTAGAAGAAATCAAAGAATATTTACAAGCTAAAGCACCTAAAAAGATGGAGTTTAAAGATGAGGTAACTATTGATGATTTTGCGAAATTAGATATTAGAGTTGGAACTGTTTTAGAGTGTAAGAAACATCCAAAGGCTGATAAACTGTTAGTTTTTAAAATTAAATGTGGTACTGATGAAAGGCAAATTGTTTCAGGAATTGCTGAAAAATATACTCCAGAACAATTAGTTGGTAAAAAAGTTACTTTCATTGCCAATTTGGCGCCGATAACATTAAGAGGCCAGGAGTCCAAAGGTATGATTTTAACGGCGGAAGATGAAGATGGAACCTTGGAAACTATTATGGTTAATGAAGTAAAAGATGGAGCTATTGTAAAATGATTAGCATCATTGCGGTAGGAAAAATCAAAGAAAAAGCTCTAACTTCTTTAATTAATGAATATAAAAAAAGGATTAGTAACTATTCTAAAATTGAAATAATTGAAGTTAATGATGAGCCTAATGATAAGTTAGAAGATGTGAAGGTAAAAGAGTTAGAAGGGCAAAGAATCTTAAAACAAATTAAAAAAGATAGTTATGTCATTTTACTAGATTTACAAGGTCAATCATTAAATAGTGAAGACTTAGCTAATATGATAGAAAAGATAAACACTTATCATAGTTCCAATATTACTTTCATTATTGGAGGTTCACTAGGAGTAAGTGAAACCGTTAGAGAAAGAGCTGATTTTAAACTTAAACTATCAGAAATGACCTTTCCACATAACTTGGCTAGACTGATAATTTTAGAGCAAATCTATCGCAGCTATAAGATTTTAAACAATGAAATATATCATAAGTAGTGTTTTGGCACTACTTTTTTATAAATAGAAAAAAATATTAATTTTTTTAAAAAAATGTAATTTACCTCTTTTAAAATAGATAGAAAATCCTTTATAATAGTTGTAATAAATATTGAAAGGAATATGTTTTTATGTGGGATAAATTAAAAAGAAAGGTTTTAGTCGTCGTAGCTATTTTGATAATGATATGCTCAATACCAAAAGTAGTTAATGCTGCCCCAACGGTTATTAATGTAGATTCAGGTCCAGGATTTTTGCAAGCAATTAATGATATTAATAATGGTAGTGAAACTGATTATGTCATTAATTTGACAAAGAATATTGATATTTATACTGAAAGTGTTGTTACTATTAGAAGAGGAAATGTAACAATAATAGGTAATGGACATGAAATTACAAATATTCTTGGCATTTTAGTCAGAAGCTATCTTCCTCCTTATCCAACTTTGACTTTGGGTAAACAGGATGGTAGTGACATATTAAAGATTAATGGTAGTTATTCAGGAGTTGAATTTACGAAATCTCTATTTGAAGCCCGCTTAGGAAGTGTGATAAACATGTATAGTGGTGTTGAAATATATAATAGAGCAGCAAATGACCCCGACGCTGTCGGTGTAGTATTCACTGTGGATAATTCAACTATTAATATGTATGGTGGTTCTATTAAAAATTGTTCTTATCTAAATGCTAGTACATCAATACATCCAATGATATATGTACATAATAAAGGAACATTTAATATGTCAGGCGGAGAAATAAGTGATAATAGTATTACAAATGATTCACATATGGAGTTTAGATCAGCAGCTATTCTTATTACTAGCAATGCTGTTGCTAATTTAACTGGTGGTATTATTACAAAAAATATAATCACAGTTAATGATGATACTCTTGATACTCGTGGTGGGGCGATAAATGTCGAAGATTCAACATTAAATATCTCTAATATGCAGATTACTGAAAATGAAATTTTAGGTGGAAATAATGCTTATGGTGGAGCGATTTTTGCTTCAAACTCTGACGTTGTGATTGATAATAGTATAATTTCTAATAACAAAGTCTCATCAATAAATGCTATAGGTGGTGGAATATATGTTAATAATCTTACCAGTTTAGAAATAAAAAATTCATTTTTAGATCTTAATAGTGCAAGTAATGATTCAGCTTTTGGAGGCGGGCGTGTTTATGGAGGTGCTATTTATACTCAAACTGCTAATGTTTTAATTGATAATAGTGTAATTACCAATAACAAAGCTACAAAAGTTGTAATAAATGATGGTAAAGGTGGAGGAATATATGCTACTAATAGTAATCTAGAAATAAAAGATTCACTTGTGGCTTTTAATATTGCAAGTTTAGAATCAGCAGATATTCAATTTGAAGGTGAAGGAGCATACTTTTATTTGCCAAATGCTGATGCGATGAATGCTAAACAGCCTGTTCCTTACACAAATGCAATAACAGGTTGGTATGAGGATGTTTCTACCGAGCGTTGGAGTCCAGTTAATTCAACTACCCCATTTACTACTTTACAAAATGATTTAATTTCAGGTCAATTTAAATTAGTAGCTGGTTATGAAAATGCTGTGCTTATGTCATATAATCCAAATGGTGGACAAGGAAGTGTTTATTATCAACACATTGACATTAATGCTAAAGTAAAAGATAATGTGGCAGTAGATATTACTAGAAGTGGCTATAATTTTATTGGATGGAATACTGAAGCTGATGGCAGTGGAATAGATTATGCTGTTGGAGCGAATTTAACAGTTGCTGATGAAGGTGTGATTTTATATGCCCAGTGGAAAGATAAACCGGTAACTCCAGATACAGGAGACATATTTAATCCAAATGTCTTTATGTCTTTGATGATACTATCTGGTATAGGATTAGTTGTATTAACTAAAAAATATAAAAATAAAGAGAATTAAAAGTTATTAAAGTTAAGAGGCTTTGATAGGTAACTGATTGCTATCTTATGTAAGCCTCTTTTTTTATTGTCAAAGTGATAATCTAACCTGACTTCCGTCGTTTTGCCCAAAACCTAGTACTCTGAATTAATTAATATGGAAGAATTAAACAAATTATCAATCTCATTTTTAGTAAGAACAAGTGCGTCAAGATTGATAATTCCTGTCACAGAACTTATCTTTTCATTGACATATTGGTTGCTGGACAGATTGATAAAAGTTCCATCACCTTTATCAACAACACGGAAATCTCTAATGAAATTGATAATATCATAGGAGCTGACCTTGTTGGAAAAACACTTAATTTCTAGAACGCGAAGAAGAAACAAACAAAGGTAACAGATAAGAAAGTGACCGTAGATTGTTTCTTTTTTCTGTACAAAAACCGGTCTTCCGTCAAGCATTGATTTTGTTATTCTAAATGATTCTTCAATCTTCCATAAATTATGGTAGGTTTCATATACTTCAACAGGCTGCATATTAAGTTCTGAAGTAACAATCATATTGTATCCGGCATATTCCATATCTTCATCAATAACTGCCTGATCAATTTCAAAAACAGGATTCACTTTTTTACCACTTGAATCTTTATTATTCACCTTGATATATTTGGCTGCTTCACCTATTTCTTCTTTGGTAAGTTCTTTATATGAAAGATGTTTTTTGGCTTTATCAACCATTTTAAGTATTTCCAATCTTTGTTTTTTCGCCAGTGACGGATTGTAAGATACAATTCTTCTTTCTTTAACAGAAAACTTTCTTGTAACAGTCTTATTGGTTTCAGGGTCAACCTCATCAAATTTATATTCAAAAGAGTCAACACATGATTTTAATCTAAACTTAATAGAATTATCTTCATTATAAAAGTCTTCAAAAACATTAGCGCTGTTTTCTAATAAAACCCATTTTTTCTCAGCCTGACTGATGTTTTTGCCACGAATAGACTTGGAGAATATGTAACCATCATTACCTTCAATAGCGGCAGCATAGATGTTTCTGGCACAGTTAAGTCCCTTATCAGCCACTTGTACTGTTTTTCCCGTTACTTTATATCGCTGTTTCATTTCTTCTATTACTTTTCGAATATAAGGTTTTTCAGATTCATTTCCAGGATACATCTGCATAGCTAATGGAATAAGGTCAGAATCTAAAAGCAGAGCCTGACCAATAACAGGTTCATTGCGCTTTTCTTTTGAAACACCTTTTTGTTTATCATCTTTAGAAATATCGATTTCAAAGTAATAGTTGGTACAGTCAAAGAAAACTCTGGAATAGTCTCTTTTATAATATTGATTAAGACAATGGTTAAAAAGTTCAATGTATTTTTTATAGTTTTCTCCTATAAAGTTTAGTCCGTCATAAACCTGATCTTCAGAAATATCTGAAGATTCAAAAAGTTTTGGGAATACACTGGAAACCGTCTTTGATTTTGAACAGGGGCAGATTGCCCTGCAGTAGATAAGTTGGGCCATCATATCAAAAAGACTGAATTGAAATTGTTTAGCTGATGCAAGAATGTCGACAGTTTCTTTAACACCTAACTCATCAATTAAGGATGAAAGCAGAAAGTAACCGACATTTTTTTCAAGATGTTTAGTAAAAGCCCGTGGTCTGGTTTCATCTAAAAATTCAGCTTTTCTTTTTTCATTCATTTGATTTACCACTTCTTTAAAATGGGTAACAGGGTCAGTAATCTCATCAGAAATAAGTTCATGAACATAACCAAAAGATTTAACACTTCTATTTCTGGATTCTTTAAGATCTTTATCCCAATAAGATTCATAAACCTGAAGATAGATACCATTTTTCTTTTTATCCTGTCTAAGGAAATAAGCCATAAGAACCTCCTATTCACAAAGTACCATGTAGTACCATTATTAATAACACGTCTTAAAAATTTATTAAATATTTTTTTGTTGATTTCTAATTAAAAAAACACTGATTTTCAGCGTTTTCAATAGAATTTGTTGCTTATATTTAAAATATTCAATTATTAACCAAATGACTGCTTCCGAACTTTCATGGTACTACGACGGAAAACGGGTATAAAAATAAAGAGAATTAAAAGTTATTAAAGTTAAGAGGCTTTGATAGGTAACTGATTGCTATCTTATGTAAGCCTCTTTTTTTATTGTCAAAGTGATAATCTAATACTATAATTCAATAAAAGGAAAGAAGTTAAAGATATGGATATCATTAAATTAGCTAAAGAAAGTGAAGAAAGACTAATAGAATATCGTCGCCATTTTCACAGATACCCTGAGCTTACAGGTAAGGAGTTTGAAACTTTAAAATTCATTAGACAAGAATTAGAAAAATATGATGTCGAATATGTGGAAATTGAAAATGGTGGTATATTAGTCACTATCGATTCTAATAAGCCTGGTAAAACAGTCTTACTGAGAGCAGATATTGATGCTTTACCAATTGAAGAATGTCAGTATAACGATGGAGGATTTAAGAAAAGTTGTATTAGTTTAAATATAGGAGTCGCTCATATGTGTGGCCATGATTGTCATACAGCGATGCTTTTAGTTGCTTTACAAATTTTAAATCAATACAAAGATACCTTTAAAGGCAAAATATATGGTTTCTTTGAAAGAGGGGAAGAATCTGGAGATAATATCTATTATTGTTTGAAATATTTTAAAGAAAATAAAATAGAATTTGATAATTGTTTTGGCATCCATGTTAATTCAAATGAAGAGTTTGAATTAGGAAGTGTGATTGTTCATCCTAATGAATATTATGCTGGAATGATTGTTTTTGATATTAGCATTAATGGTAAAGGAGGCCATGGTTCTAGACCGGATTTATGTAATAATCCAATTGATGTCTTTGCTGATGTAGTAAATGCATTAAGAGAAATTAAAATCGATAAAGAAGAGTATTTTCGTATTCAGTTTGTGTTGTAAATTGTGGTAGTAAATGTAATATTATCGCTGATACTTTAAGATTTGAAGGCTCAATTCGCTTTTTTAAAGAAGAGTTGGCTGATTATTTTGTGAATGAATTTAAAAAGATACTAAAGGAAAAGTCAGAAAAGTACGGTTGTAGTTATTATGATACCTTTAGAATTAACACCTTCCCAGTAATTAATGATGAAATAAGTTGTGAAATAGGAAAAAGTGCTTTTGGTAAATTAAATTTTATAGTTGATGAAGGTCAAGCTAAGATGGGCTCAGAATCATTTGCTTATCTAAAGATGAAATCTGATGGACTATATATTAATTTAGTTACTTCCAACAAAGAAAAAGGAATAACAGCTCAAACTCATAATTATAAATTTGATGTTGACGAGGAGGTATTATATATGGGAGTCTGTTGCCATATCGGATATGCTCTTGAATATCTGAACGGGAATTATCAAACTGCTGTAAAACAACCTGATATAAAAGCATTATTTGATCAAATCGGTATTAATATTTAAAAAATAACTCACAACAGATTTAATTGTGATAGAATATAACAGGGTTTAAAGAAACAGGATGACAAAAGTAATAAAACCACGATGTTTTAGAAAAATAGTTAACTCCCTGAAAAGGGGTGAGTTAGTTGCTTTTGCTACTGATACTGTTTTTGGTATCGGTATCTGTTTTAACAATCTGGAAGCTTTAAATAAAATGAAAGTCGCTAAAGGCAGAGATGAAAAAAAACCATTCCCATTAATGGTTGAAAGTCTTTCTCAGATGCAGAGAGTGGCTTTTTTAAATGAGAGAGAACAGAGACTGGTAGAAAAATTAACTCCTGGCGCCTTGACGCTGGTGCTCAATAAGAAGGAGATTATTAAAGACGAATTTACCAACGGTTTAAATACTATTGCTATCAGAATTCCTGATGATAAATTTGTATTAAGATTATTGAAAGAAGTTGGACCGATGTTTGTGACAAGTGCCAATATTTCCGGACTGCCTGCTTTGAATAATCATAAGGAAGTTTTAGAACAATTAAACGGTAAGATTGATTTGATTGTTGAAGGAGAAGCGAAATCGGAAGTAGCAAGTACAATTATCGATTGCACAAAGGAAAACCTGATTATTTTAAGAGAGGGAGACATTAAAGAAGAAGATATTAAAAACGCTTTGGCGTGATAATATATTTTATATTGAGGGAGGAAACAAAGATGTTGCATGTAATAGATCATCCAGTGATTAAACACAAATTAACAATAATGAGAAATGTTGAAACAGGAACAAAGGATTTCAGAGAGAATCTTGATGAAATCGGAGGCTTAATGACATATGAAATTACAAAAGATTTTCCTTTAAGAGATGTTGAAATTGAAACTCCAATGGGGAAAACAACCGGTTCAAAACTGGATAAAGATATTGTGCTGGTGCCAATTTTAAGAGCTGGTTTAGGAATGGTTAATGGAATTCAGCAACTTGTTCCAACTGCTAAAGTGGGTCATGTCGGTCTTTATAGAGATGAAGAAACTCTGAAACCGCATTTCTACTATGCCAAGTTTCCGCCAAATATTGCCAATAGCATGGTGATGGTTGTTGATCCGATGTTAGCAACAGGAGGCAGTGCTGTAGCAGCGATAGATTGCGTTAAAAAGGCTGGTGCAACAGATATCAAACTTGTCTGTCTGGTAGGAGTTCAGGAAGGAATTGATGAAGTAGAAAAAGCTCATCCGGATGTCCATATATATTTGGCTGCCAAAGACGAAAAACTAAATGAAATAGGGTACATTGTTCCAGGTCTGGGAGATGCCGGAGACAGAATATTCGGTACCAAATAACAGATAAGATAGATTTAATTAAAATCAGTATTGTTGATATACGGCAAAAAATTGCCGTTTTTTTTATTAATATGAACTGTGTGATAAAATAAACATAATCAGATTATATTTCAAAAAAAGATTTACTGATGAAAAAGTAAAATGAGGTAAATCATATAAACAACAGCAATAATGATACAAAATCCGGGTATACCCTGTTTTAATCATTATAAATACTGTCTTTTAGCATGGAATGGTAGAGTAGAAGGAATTGACTGAAAGACTTATAAACAAGATAAATAAAAATCGTCGAAAATCAGCAATATATTAATCTTGAGTGAATTTTCTATAGTCGAAGAAATTGAAAAATCTGATAGAGGATTATATACTGACTTTCCAGGTTTTGAAGAGCCGGCAAAAAAAGCATAATGATTATAAAAGAGAAAACTTTATCGGATTAAAGATTTATATTATTACTATTGTCAGTGTTATTTATATGAAAATGATTTAGATACTTATGATGCAACAGACCAGAGACAATCAGACAACAGAAGGGACTGACATTAAAAAGTGTGGAAAAATTATCGGAATAGATTGATTTTATTCAGGATATAAATCATCCTTTTGTGCCATTTGTTGAAATGAAGTAGAAATAAAGTTAGAATGATAGCAGGGAGTAAAAGAAAGTACATGAAAACATATCTGATGGAATTTTATGATAAAGATTACTTGGAAAATCTCATTTCTTTATTTCATAGAGAATATGATGGCGTGTATTTCTTTCATTTTGAAAATCCTAATCCACGGAAAAAAGAACATTTAACTGAGTTTAAAGAGGAAATAATAAAACACTTTCCTTATCTGTAGCAGATATGGTTACCGCATAGCAAATTCATATAGAAAAGAAAAACGGCTTATGATATGATACCTGACTTTCGAAGTTGACATTAAAAAATGGTGTACCAACCACAGACTTTAAGGCCTGTAGTTGAACACCTTTTTTAATTTAGTAGGCGTTAAATTTAAATGATTAATAGGTAAATTAGCTTTAGCGGAGAACTCGTTGACAAATTTATTGGAAGTCATTAAATTCAGATAACCTCTATCACTTTTAACGACATTAAAGTTTTTAAACAGATTAATTATGTCAGATGATGAGTACTGATTTTTAAGAATGTGGAACTGGAATATCCTTTGTAATAACACGGCAATATAACAGATGAGAAAGTGTCCCTGAATGGTTTCCTGTTTTTGTAAATGTACCGGCCTGGCATCTAAATCTGATTTCATAATACGGAATGATTCCTCAATCCGCCATAAATTATGATAGACCCGGTAGATATCCAGGGCTTTCATATTGATTTCTGAACTTACCAGAAGATTGTATCCGGTTAACGAAAGGTCATCCTCAATCTTTGCCTGATTAAGTGAAACGTTAACTTTGTCATCAGTTACCTTTCCTTTGGAAGTGGATGAAAAAGTAACGTATTTACCGGCATCCCCATATTCGCTTCTCTTAGCTTTGGAAAGCTGAAGATTCTTTACTTTTTCAACCATCCTGTTTATTTCAGCTTTTTGTTTAACCGCCAGCCCGGGATTGTAAGTAGCGACTCTTTTTTCAGTTATTTCCACTTTTACTTTCCTGCCTTCTTCAGTTATATAATCATAACTGAACCTGTCGACACATTCCTTATAGCGATACAATATTTTCCCATCACTGTCTTTAACATCAATATAATCATTGTCCAGCAATAACCATACCACTTCTTTTCTCTCTAAATTTTTAACTGATCTGGAAAAGATATATCCATCACCGTTCTTTTTGGCTTCCAGGATGTTTTGAGCACAGTTAAGCCCTTTATCAGCGACCTGAATGGTTCTGCCTTCAATTTCATTCCGTTGTTTTAAAGAAGATATAACATCTCTGATAACGGGCTTTTCGCTTTCGTTTCCGGGGAATATCTTCATGCCGCAGGGAATCTGATTCTTATCAAGCAGTAAACCCAAACCGACAAGCGGATTTTTTCTGTTTTCTTTAGAAACACCTTTTCTCCTGAAGTCATCCTCTCTGTCAATTTCAAAATAGAAGTTGGTACAGTCAAAGTAGGTGGTAGAAGTATCAAGTTTATAAAACCTGTCAACCTGAGTATTAAACAGTTCCACAAACTTCTGATAATCGTTGCCATAGAAAGCCAGACCTTCCAAAAGCTGGTCATAGGAAAACTGATAATCATCATACAGATTGGGGATAACCTCATAATAAGTCTTATACTTGCTGCAGGGTTTGATAACCCGGGCATAAACAAGAGAAGAAAGGACATCATACAAGTCAAAAGAGAAATCGGTACTGAGTTTAAATAAATCCACATACTTTTTAATCTGCAGCTTATTCATAATAGCGGCTAAAGGAAAATAACCCAGATGAACAACAGGAGAAACATCAGATATCAGTTTAACCTTACTTCTATCTCTTTTAAGATTCATCCTGTCAACTTCCTGCTGAGCGAAATAAACAGGATCCTTAATACCTTCAGCAGAAAGAGACTGTACAGAACCCATGGATTTAATAAATTTGTGTTTAGTATTTTTGGTAATAGGAGAATAGAAGGACTCATAGATATGCAGATAAGTCCTGTTATTCTGTTTTTGTTTTTTCAGAAAAAAAGCCATAAAGAACCTCCTGATAACAGTATACACCAGTACACCATTTAAAGCAATAGTAAAATAAAAGTTTTTCAAGTTTTTTAAATTTAAAAAAACCCTTTATACAAAAGGATTATTTCATCATCAACACGCTTTCTGCCTCTAAACTTTCATGGTGCTAAACTCTAAAGACGGGTATGAGATAAAAGTAATGGCTCAACAGTATGGAGGAAAATATGCTAAAGCTGTTCTGGTCTCTTCAGGAAAGGCCTTAGAACCAGTCAGGCAGAGAGCGTTGGAAATGGATGTTATTTTGATGGATGGTGTTTATCAGCATTCTTTAACTGAGTTTAAAGAGGAAATAATAAAACACTTTCCTTATCTGTAGCAGATATGGTTACCGCATAGCAAATTCATATAGAAAAGAAAAACGGCTTATGATATGATATAAAGTGATTAATGTCGTTTTTTAAAGGAGGTGGATGACGAATATGATTGAAGAAAATTCAGAATATCAGCAAAAACCAATATATTTAATTACTTTTTCGTCATCGCTTTACCTTAATGGATAAAAAAGTAAGAGGGCTTTCTGTTTTAATAACAATTGTATTTTCAATAATCTTTTCTTTCATCAATAAAACAGTAAGTTCTGGAATGATACTTGGCTGTATTGCTTCCCTGACATATATTCAGTTATTGACTGTCAGCATGGAAGATTCACTTAACAGACAGCAAAGTTCAACAAAAAAGATGATATCAAAGTTATTGCGCTTATCAATAATCATTATATCGATGTTAATTGCGATGATAATTCCAAAAAAAGTAAATATTTTCGGAGTTTTTTTTGGGCTGATCATTTTTAAGATAAGTTTATTAATTTTAGCTTTTAGCAGAAAGGAAGGCGGGTAAAATGGAAGTACAGTCAACAGTATTCTATATCATAGCAATAGTAATTATTATTGCGATATTATTATTGATAATAAATAGAAAACTGGTTAAATTTGATCCTTTATCAAAACCTGCGGGAGTTGTATTACTGGTTATGATGGGAGCAGAGACGGTCGATAAGATGGTAAAGGAAAAAACAGATGATAAAGCAGCCAGGTTTTTAACTCCGTACATCATGACAGTTGCAGTATATATTTTCTTGTCTAATATAGCAGGATTATTATCATTTGAATCTCCGACATCGAATTATAGTGTGACGTTATCTCTGGCAGCAGTCACCTGTGTATTGATTGAGTATTATGCGATTAAATCAAACGGAATTAAAAGATATATGAAAAATCTGGCTGAACCAATGGCGCCGTTTGTTGTTATGAATCTGATTAGCAAGGCTTCAACATTATTATCATTATCGTTACGTCTGTTTGGCAATATTATTGCCGGAACGGTATTGATGGGAGTCATTTACCAATTGTTTGCAAAAGTATCAGCATTGATACCCGTGTTTGCAGGTTTCAATGTTATTGGAGTAATAGTTACTCCAGTTCTGCATTTCTACTTTGATTTGTTCTCAGGAGCAATGCAGGCCTATATATTTATTACACTTACACTCTCTTTTATAGGGAAAGAGTTACCAAAAGATTACTAGGAGGAATGAAAAATGGAAACAGGAATTATTGCTTTAGCAGCAGCAATAGCGGTAGCAGGTGGTGCTATCGTAGGAGTTTATGAAGCAAAAGTTGCAATTGCGGCAGTAGAAGCTATCGGAAAAAACCCGGATGCATCAGGGAAAATTCAGGGTATGGCAATTATTGGTGCAGCTATTGCAGAAACTTCAGCTATTTATGGTTTGCTGATAGCGTTTTTAATCATCTTCATTTTAGGAGCATAATTTTATGAAAATACCTGATATTTTGCAGTTGTTAGTGCCAAATATCCTGACTGTTGTAACTCAATTAGTTTCTACAGCTATTTTGTTTACTTTAATGTATTTGCTGGCCTGGAAACCGGTTAAAAGAATTCTTGATAAAAGATCAGAATATGAGCAATCAAGATTAACGGATGCAGATGAATTAAAAGAAGAAACAGAAATGTTAAACGAAAAAGCTAATGCCTATATTGAAGAAGCAAAACTTCAGGCTCAGGAAACAATCAGAAAATCCCAGGAAGAAGGTTTAAGATTAAAAAACAATTTAGTAGAAGAAGGCAAACAGAAGTCACAACAGCTGGTTGAAGAAGCTCAATATAATATCACTTTACAGAAAAACAAAATGTTAGAAGATATGCATCAGGAGATTGTTAATGTAGCAATTACCGCAGCAGAAAAGATGCTGCAGCAGAAATTAGATAGTCAGTCAGATATTGACAGTATCGAAAGCTTCATTGACGAAGTAACCGGCAAATGAGTATAACTACAAGAAGGTATGCCCGTGACCTGCATAATTTAGCTTTACAGGATGATAAATTAGAATTATATTTTAATATTCTTAATCAGGTTAATGAAAAGCTGAATTTAGACAGTGAACTGGCAGCATATATCGATTCAACAACCGTTTCTACAAGTGATAAAAAAGAAAGACTTCAAAAGACATTTAATAACACCTTAGACAATGATGTATTAACAACGTTCTTTATTATGAATAACGCCATCAATCAGAAACATACTGAATTACTGCTGATTCAGGATTTTTTGGCGTATTACTATCGTGTTAAGGGTGTCGGTTTTGGTGTTGTTTATTCAGTCAGACCACTGGATAAAGAACATATCAAAAAACTGGAAGCAACAATCGGAGCGGAATTAGAACAGAAAGTTGTCTTAGAAAACAAACTCGATGAAGAATTGATTGGCGGTTTTAAAATCGTTATCAATAATAATGTCTGGGATGGTTCATATCGTTCAAAATTAAAAGATTTAAAAGCTTCTTTATTGGCAAAAGATGAAGATTTTAAAGCATCAACTAAAGAAATGAGTCTATCAATCAAACAACAGATAGACACTTTTGAAAAAAAGAGAGTAAATGTTCAGACCTCAGCTACGGTAGGATATGTAACATCAGTAGCTGATGGGATTGTTAATATAAGTGGTGTCTTTGAAGCGATGTCTGAAGAGTTGTTATTAATTGGTGACAGTGTGGCAATGGTAATGAATCTTGAAGAAGATAATGTTGGAGCAGTACTTTTATCCGATGCAGGAAATGTTGTTGAAGGCAGTCAGGTAATAGCTGCCGGAAGAGTAGTAGAAGTCCCTGTCGGCGATGCTATGCTGGGCAGAGTAGTTGATGCTCTTGGAAATCCGATCGATGGAAAAGGAGTAATTAAAACTGACGAATATTCTCCGATTGAGAAACCTGCTCCGGGAGTAATAGAAAGACAGTCGGTACATCAGCCACTGGAAACAGGACTTAAAGTTATTGACTCAATGATTCCAATTGGCAAAGGACAGCGTGAGTTAATAATTGGTGACAGGCAGACAGGAAAAACAGCAATTGCGATAGATGCTATCCTGAATCAGCAAGGTAAAAACGTCAAATGTATCTATGTTGCAATCGGACAGAAGAATTCTACAGTAGCTCAGATTGTGGAAAAATTAAAGCAGAACGGGGCTATGGCCTATACTACTATAGTTGTTGCTGGAGCAAGTGAGCCTGCAGCATTGCAATATATCGCGCCTTATGCAGGATGTTCCATCAGCGAATACTGGATGCATCAGGGACAGGATGTCTTAATAATATATGATGATTTAAGTAAACATGCAGTTGCTTACCGTACGTTGTCTTTACTTTTAAAGCGTCCTCCAGGAAGAGAAGCTTATCCGGGTGATGTTTTCTATCTGCATTCAAGACTTTTAGAAAGAAGCGGAAAACTGTCAGCTGATTTAGGAGGAGGTTCTTCAACGGCTTTACCAATAGTTGAAACTCAGGCTGGCGATATTTCAGCCTATATTCCTACAAATGTAATTTCAATTACTGATGGACAAATTTTCTTGCAGACAGAACTATTTAATAGTGGCATTAGACCGGCAGTAGATTCTGGTTTGTCAGTATCACGTGTAGGCAGCTCAGCGCAGACTGAAGCAATGAAAAAAGTATCTGCTTCATTAAAATTGGACCTGGCCCAATATCGTGAAGTATTAGACTTCGCTCAATTCGGGACAGATTTAGATTCAGCAACAAAGCAGACTATTAATCGTGGTCAGCATTTAACAGAGCTATTAAAACAACCGCAATATTCTCCAGTGGAAATGGAAGATATGGTGCTGGTTTTATTTGCCAATCAAAAAGGACTGATTGACCAGATTCCTTTAAATATGGTTAAGTACTATGAACAGTCACTGCTTTTAGAAATGCATTCTTCTTATCCGGAAATTGTTGATGAAATCAGAAGTGAAAAAGATATTTCGCCGGAACTGGAAGAAAAAATGTATAGAGTTATGAAAGAACATAGTGATAGATATAGAATAACGGAGATGTAAAATGGCAGGACAGATCAGCAAGATTAAAAGACAGCTGAGGTCGGTTCAATCAACTAAAAAGCTGACAAATGCGATGGCTTTAGTTGCGACAGCCAAACTTCAGAAGCAGAAAAACAAAATGGTAGAAAACAACAGATATGCTGATATCTATCATACTTTTCTGCTGGCTGCTTTATCTGCTAAAAAAGAAGGTGAAGAAACAAATTTATATCTGAAACCTTCAACTGTTGATAATCCTGCTCATATTATCATTACTTCCAATAGTGGACTATGCGGATCATATAACCAGGACTTATTAAAATATGTTGAAAAGCATATCGCCAAAGATGAACCTGTCTTTGCCATTGGAGCATATGGAATCAAATGGTTAAAAGCCAATGATTATATGGTGATTAAAGAATATAACGAATGGCAGGATTTGGAACCATCAAAAATCAATCAGTTGATTACAGATTTACTTATTCTTTATCAAAATGACTTCTTGTCATCAATAGATGTTATTTATACTCAATATGTAAATGCGCTTACTTTTTTGCCTACAACGTTTCATTTGCTGCCTATAAAAATAAGTGCTGAAATAGAAGAAACAGAGATATTGCTGGAACCAGGCAGGGAAGAAGTATTGAATCAGTTGATTCCAATGTACGTCAGTTCACAGATTTATGCGACCTTTTTACAGGCTAAAACAAGTGAACATGCTGCCCGAAGAAGTGCGATGGACAATGCCAATCAGAATGCTGATGAACTGATAAATGAATTAGAGTTAACATACAACCAGGCACGACAGGCTGCTATTACCCAGGAAATGAATGAGATAACAGCCGGGACAGTTAACAGTAAGTAGAAAGGAGTTAATTATGACAGATAATATTGTTACAGCAATAGAAACAAAACAGGAAACAATAGCTTCTACTGCTTTTGAAAATGTCGGTGAAGTTGTACAGATAATCGGTCCGGTTATTGATATCCGATTTAATGAAACTCTGCCTAATATATACAATGCGATAAAAATTGAGCTGAACGATGAAGTCATTACCTGTGAAGTAGAACATCATATTGGCGATGATATAGTCAGATGTATCGCTATGAACCAGACAAGCGGTCTGAAAAGAGGGATGCCGGCTTATGATACTGGAAAGGCAATTGAAGTTCCAGTAGGAAAACCTGTTTTGGGAAGAATGTTTAACCTGCTGGGAGATCCAATTGATGGATTAAGTAAGATTCCCGGCAATGTTAAAAGAGATGTTATCCATAAAAAAGCTCCTGCTTTTGAAGATCAGGAAACGACAGTAGAAATCTTAGAAACAGGCATTAAAGTTGTCGATCTTTTATGTCCATACATTAAAGGTGGAAAAACAGGTCTGTTTGGTGGTGCCGGTGTCGGTAAAACGGTGCTGATGCAGGAAATGATTCACTCAATTGCGACTGAACACAATGGTCTGTCAGTTGTAGCGGGTGTGGGAGAAAGAACCAGAGAAGGGAACGATCTTTACTATGAAATGAAAGAATCCGGTGTTCTGGATAAGACGGTGCTGGTATACGGTCAGATGAACGAATCGCCAGGTGCCAGAATGAGAGTTGCCTTAAGTGCTCTTACAATGGCAGAGCATTTCAGAGATGAGGATAAACAGGATGTTTTATTGTTTATCGACAATATCTATCGTTTCTCTCAGGCTGGATCAGAGGTTTCAGCACTTTTAGGCAGAATGCCTTCAGCAGTTGGCTATCAGCCTACCTTAGCTACTGAAATGGGTGAACTGCAGGAAAGAATCACTTCGACCAAAAACGGTTCAATTACTTCAATTCAGGCAATTTATGTTCCGGCCGATGACCTTACAGACCCCGCTCCGGCAACTACTTTTGCTCATCTGGATGCTAAAACAGTTTTAGATAGAAATATTGCCTCACTTGGTCTGTATCCGGCAGTGGACCCTCTGGAGTCTTCTTCAAGAGCCCTGGATCCAAATATTGTAGGTGAAGAACATTATAATGTTGCTCAGGAAGTTATTGGTATTTTGCAGAAATATAAAGATTTACAGGATATAATTGCTATTTTAGGTATTGATGAATTATCTGATGAAGATAAAGTTACGGTTAATCGTGCAAGAAGAGTCAGAAACTTTTTGTCACAGCCATTTCATGTAGCAGAAAAATTTTCCGGTTATGATGGGAAATTTGTAAAGATTGAAGATACAGTCAGATCATTTAAAGAAATCCTGGATGGCAAACATGATCATCTTCCGGAAGCTGCTTTCACTTTTGTTGGAGCAATTGAAGATGTAGTAGAAAAAGCAAAGGGGATGGAGTAATGAACTACTTCAAAGTTGATTTTGTCACATATCGTGGACTCTATGAAACTGTGGAAACAAACAGATTAAATGTTCCTACTGCAGAGGGTAGAAGAAGCATTCTGGCCAATCATATGCCGATTATGCTACCTTTAACAATAGGTGTTATTGAAACAACCTATGACAATAAGGATTCATACCATTCTATCAGTGCCGGGATGCTTTTGTTTGAAAATAATAAAGCAACAGTATTGTGTGATACGATTGAAAATGTTCAAAAACTGGATAAAAGAAAAATTCGGGCATCAATTCAGAAAGCTGAAGAAAAATTATCACTAGCAGAAAGAGATACAGACATTATTTTAGCAAAAGCTTCACTGGCTAAAGCTGTAAACAGAATGGATGCAATTAATAAGTATGGCGACAAATAAAGAGTTTTAAAGCTCTTTTATTTATATAAAGCTGTGGGTATGATATTATGAAAAAAGAGGAATGTAATATGAATTGCTTGGAAAAAAGGATTTTAAAGGATGGTATTGTAAAGCCTGGAAATGTGTTGAAAGTTGACAGTTTTTTGAATCATCAGATAGACATTAACCTGTTGGATGAAATGGGCAGAGAGTTTTATGATAGATTTAAAGATAAAAGAGTTGACAAAATTGTAACCATTGAATCCAGTGGAATAGCGATTGCTTATGCTGTAGCCAGGAACTTTGATGTTCCGGTAGTTTTTGCCAAAAAATCAAAAAGTGTCAATATAGCCGGGGATGTCTATATAGCCGAGGTTGAATCATTTACCCATAAAACTAAAAACCAAGTTATTGTTTCTAAAGAATTCATCAATGAAGGAGAAAACATTTTAATTGTCGATGACTTTTTAGCCAACGGCTGTGCTTTGCAAGGTTTAATTTCAATTATTAAACAGGCTAAAGCCGGAGTTGCGGGTATTGGTATTGCTATTGAAAAAGGATTTCAGCCTGGCGGGACAATAATCAGAAATCTGGGTTATCATCTGGAGTCATTAGCTATTGTTGATGGAATGAACGCTAATACAAATGAAATAATTTTAAGAAAAAAGAAATAGAGCTTACTTTAAATTTATTAAAAAGCAGTAAAAATTTAATCCGTCTTTAGAATTAGCGCTGAAAATATATAAATATTTAGGAAAGAGGGTAGAAGAAGTGTTTTTCTTATAAGAAACTATTTAATCCATATTCCAGATATTGTCGATATTAACATTTGCCTGGTATATTTTCAGACTGACGGAAAAACAAAAAGTGAAGAAAAACGGTAAAAAAGTGAGAATATCTATTTTGTAGGAATTCTCACTTTTTCAGTTACAGAAGTCAGGTTATGATAAAAGAGAATTATTTACCATAATTCTTTTTTAAAGCTTCTATTGTCTGCTGGCTGATTATATGTTCCATTTTGCAGGCATCTTCGCTGGCAATGTTTTCATCAACACCAATACTGACAAGCCAGTTTGTAAGAAAAACATGACGGTCATAGACTTTTTCAGCAATTTCTAATCCATTTTCAGTTAAAGTTATTGCTCCATCTTTACCGATTTTGATATAACCGCTTTTAGAAAGTTTTTTCATTGCCACACTTACACTGGGTTTTGAAAAATTTAAGGCATTAACTATATCGATAGAACGGACAAAAGAACTTTTTTTAGAAAGAACTAAAATGGTTTCTAAATAATTCTCTGCTGATTCCTGAAGTTTCATATTTTTTTCCTTTGTTATTGGTTAAATTATAACAACTGAATTTAAAATTTTCAAATTATCGGTTACTATATATGTTACTTATAAGTCATTAACAATGGTTTTGTCTATATTCCGATCAATTTCTTAAATGTGAATCCACTTTTTAAACTGTTTTCATAAATATTCTAAAATTAAACTGAATTTACTGATGATTAAGGTTGGCATAATTTTTCTTTTTGTTTTTAATTAAGTTTTTTAATGCATATATGTTATCGCGGATCAATAATTATAAAACAATAATATATTAACTTGTGAAATAAGCAGAAATGACATAAAATAAGTTAGGGAGGAGAGCGAAAATGATAGATAAAAACTGGCTAGATAAAGAATATGAAGGCAATAGTGCTAAACAACTTTTGAAAGCTCCAATTGATGCATTACAGGGTGTATCAGAAAAAGACAAAGAAAAAATGAAAGAAGCCTTCGGAATAGACAATATCGAAGAAATGGCTAATTTGAAGTATTTTAAAAGAGCAAGAATTTTATATCAGGAGGCAAAAGGTAAATAATATGAGAAAACATATATTAGGACTTTTAGTATTGTTTGCTCTGTTATTTCTTGCCGTCTTTGGCCTAAACAAACTTGATGAAACAATAAAGATGCCCTTCATTGAAAATTTTAAAACTGAAGAAGTTGATGAAAATCTAATTTTGGCTAATGAATATGATGAATTTGTAAATTCAATTAATAATCCTGT
Organism: Erysipelotrichaceae bacterium; assembly: GCA_050950925.1. Classification (GTDB taxonomy): domain Bacteria; phylum Bacillota_I; class Bacilli_A; order Erysipelotrichales; family Erysipelotrichaceae; genus UBA1783. Next base: position 230,785 of record JBMNIN010000001.1, on the reverse strand, counting down.
TACTCTGGAAGATGAAAGTTTAATTATTGAAGCTGTAAAAAAATACGAAAATCTTCCTTCAGAAGCTCAAGAAAAAGTAACGACTTTGGAAAAACTGGAAGATTACCAGAAACAGCTGAAAGCTTTAAAAGATCAAAAGGCAGCTACGGAAGTAATTAATTTAATTAACTCACTGAATAACAGCAATGACGTAAATGCTGTCAATGCTGCCAGAACTGCTTATGAAAATCTTTCTGAAGAACAGAAAGAGCTGGTGACCAATTTATTTATACTAGAAGAAAATGAAGAGCAATTAAAGAAAGTTGTAACTAATACCAATCTGAATGTTGGCGATATTGTTATCTTTAAGGGTGGCAAAGTTTATTCCAGTTCACAATCTGGCAAATATGCCAGCAGAAAACCTCAGAGCAGATGTAAGGTTACACATGTTGCAAGAAATGCTGCTCATCCGTATCATTTAGTGTCACTGGATGGCAAAAAAGTTTATGGCTGGGTAAATGTGAAAGATATTGAAAAGGAGTAAGCTATGGAACAAAAATATTTAGATAATTATAAGAATAATGAAAGGGCTGTTTCATTGTTGAATGTAGTTGCAGTTGTTTTAGCGATTACAGCCTTTACAATAGGGAAAAAGTACTTTGTTTACCTTATGAGTTTAGCGTTGACATTATTATTGATAGCTTTAGTTATAGTTATGCATTATGTTTATAACGATAAGGAAGAAAAAGACGAATCAGTTTTTTACCATCTGATTGGACTGCACCTTATACTGACAGTCTGCAGTTTATTTACCAGTGCCAGAGTTTCTGACTTTAATAGTTTTTCTTATGTGTTTATACACAGTCTATTAATCGGACTGTTGGTACTTATTGCAATTCAGATAATATTTAAAGAGAAGAAATTACTTATTTCAGTCTTAGCCTTTGTATCGGCATTTGTTTTGGCTTTATTTGAAGTAAACACAGTATTGAATATTGCTTTGGCTTTAGTAATGGGTGTAGTGATTTTTTCAGCACTGACAAAACTGATGAAACCTGCAGGCATTTATGCTCTGGTATTTGGAATAATAAATCTGATAATTTCAGTTGTCATGTTACTTAAACCAATGGGTATTATTGGTTTTTATGGTCATATAATTGTCAACTTTGTGATAATTACTTTATTTTATGTTTTACCTGCTTTAATTAAAAACATCAAGGTAGAAGACAAAAAAGAAGTTAAAGAAGAAGTTGTTGCTGTAAAAGAAGAAAAAACAGAAGACAAGGAAAAGATTACTGAAGATAAAGACTTACAAAACAGAAACAGATGGGTAATTAAAAAATATAATTCTTTACCACTGGATGAGCTGATGAAATCACCGGTAAATGCCTTGTGGGGAGTTTCGGATGGTGATGCTGAGCTACTTAAAAAAGCATTTAATATCAAAACGGTTGAAGATTTAGCAACTAACAAGTTCTTTAACTGGGCAAGAGAAATTGTTGAAGAAGCAGAAAAAGATTAAATTAGTAAGTTAAAAATGGTAATGGTAAAAAAGAATATTAATAGCGGTTATTTAGTTTAAATTGGTTGTTTCCTTATAAAACAAGTTCGTTATTGATTAAAAAAAAGATGATTTTTTGCAATCATCTTTTTTCGTGCGTATATGATTGGCCTTAAAAGTCTGTTATTAAGTTAGATCATCGCCATTACTGGCTATAACTTTCTTATACCAGTAAAAGGAATCTTTTTTATAGCGATTAAAGGTACCGTTTCCAAAATCATCTTTATCAACATAAATGAAACCATAACGTTTTTTCATTTCGCCTGTCGTTGCTGATACCAAATCAATCGGTCCCCACATCAGATAACCAAAAAGATTTACACCATCTTCTTCAACTGCTTTTTTCATTTCGACAAAATGCTCTCTAAGGTAAGCTATACGATAATCATCATGAACAGCCTTGTCTTCTTCATTAAGTTCGTCAACAGCTCCAAGACCATTTTCACAGATGATAATTGGTTTGTTGTATCTACGCCAGATGATATTTAACATATACCGCATACCTGTAGGGTCAACTGTCCAGCCCCAGTCGGAAACTTTAAGGTATTCATTAAACAAACCACCATGTAGAGCCTCATCATTTGTTTTTAATTCATTATGGGTAGTAACAACTTCACTATAATAATAATTGAAACCGATATAATCAATAATACCATCCGCAAAAGACTTTTTATCTTCTTCATTTATTCCAATATCAATGCCAAGCTTTTCATATTCTTTCAACTTATATTCAGGGAAAGCACCATTACACATAGCATCAACCTGATAAAAATCGCGAATCATTTTTTTATAAGCATAAAGATTGTCTTTTGGGTCTGTTGTAAGTGGATAACAAGGGTGTAACCCAAAAACACAACCCATCTTATTTTTAGCATCCACTTTGTGACACAATTTAACTGCTTTTACACCTGCTAAAGTCATATTATAACCCATCAGACTGATCATTTTTCTTCTCTCTTCAGGTGTACCGCCCAAATCGGAATTCACTAAACCAGAAAGAATGTAAACATACATGTCATCAGCATCTGACATGGGGTCAATGTGATTCATTTCATTAAAATTAACCCAATAATACACTTTCCCTTTCAATGCTTCAAACATTGTCTGGCAGTATTTCAGATAGAGATCAATTGTTTTTCTGTTTGTCCAACTGCCATATTTTCTGACGATATTTACCGGCATTTCGAAATGAAATAAAGTTACAATTGGTTCGATATTATTTTTTATCAGTTCATCAACAACATCCTGATAATATTTTATGCCTTTCTCATTGGGGTTTTCATCATCTCCATTTGGATAAATTCTACCCCAGTCAATTGAAATTCTCAAAGCCTTGAATCCCATTTCAGCAAACAAAGCTATATCTTCCTTATAACGGTTATAGAAATCAATGCCGTCATGGTTTGGATAATACTTATCTGCTTCAATTTCTTTTGTAAACTCTCTTTTTTTATCACGTGAACCAGAAGTAGCTAAATCCATAATGGACATAATTTTTCCATCTTTATTCCAGGCGCCTTCACACTGATGGGCGGCAATACTGCCGCCCCAGAGAAAATTTTTGTTTAATGCCTTCATTATTATTCCGCTTTGCCAGCTTCTCTGGCAAGAGCCTGTTTTTCAGAATATTTGAAGAAAGGATAGTAAATTACAACTGAAACTATAAGATTAATAAGTTGTACAACAATCGCTCTCCAATCTCCTCCTGTGACAAGGAAGCCATTAATAAACAAAGGTGTTGTCCATGGGATTGATACACAGGCTGCATTACATAATCCCGCGGAAATTGCTCCAAAATATATTGTTGTTGTTACCATAGGAACAAGGATATATGGTATACACATGATAGGATTGAAACAAATTGGAAAACCAAAAGTAATTGGCTCATTAATCTGGAAAATAGCTGGTGCTAAAGAAAGTTGACCTAATGATTTGTATTCTTTAGCTTTAGAAAGAAGCATTAAAATCAAAAGACCCATCGTTCCACCGGTTCCACCCATCCAGAAGCCAAAATACTGCCATCCATATCCTCCTAAATGTGTGGCTGCCTTACCAGCTTCAAACAAGGCTGTGTTTTCAGCCAAAAGCGAGAACCAAATTGGATAGATAACTCCTTCTAAAACAGCCTCATTAATTCCACAACACCATAAAAGTGTGGAAATTAAAACTATCACCATTGTACCAAACCATGTATCTAATCCTTTAACTAATGGTAAACAAAGAGTTGCCACAAGAGAATTCAAATCAATGCCCAATACATGCGTGACAAACCAAAACAAGAGAATAGAAACTATTCCAGGAATGAGTGCTGCAAAAGATTCATAAACCATAGTAGGAACGCTTTCCGGTAGTTTAATTTGCCAATTCTTTTTTGTAAATATTTCAACGATTTTCTCAGAAACAATTGCAATCAAAATTGCTAGGAATAATCCTCCTGTACCAAAATTATCAGTTCTTATTCCTTCTGGAGTCGTCTGAGTTACAACAAAAGATATCAATGCAATAAAACCTGTAGATAGCTGATTAACTTCAAAGTACTTAGCGAACTGGATTGCAGTGGATACAACAGCGATAATTGATATAAAACCAGTACATGCTGTATAAATAATATTGATTACAGGAGCAATCGGAGCAATGAACGTTTCCCATTTTGGAAATGGAAGCGATGTAATCAATAATGCGAATGAGCCAATCATCATAAATGGAATGATTGCCACGATACCGTCTCTTGCAGCAGACAGGTATTTGCTAGAGCCGACTTTATTTAAAGCGGGCAAAAATTTTTCTTCAAACCAAACTCCTAAATTTTTCATTTTTTTCTCCTTTCTTTATTTGTTTAGTATATTTAAAACTGTTTCCAGTATATTTTCTCCATTACAGCGTCCATAGTCTTGTTGCGATATCATAAAACAAGGAATACCCTTTTTATTTGCTTTTTCTTTAAATGATTTGTACATAAATGAAATTTGTGGAGCAACAAGCACAATATCAGCTTTATCAATATTCGCATCAAAATCACCTGAGTTTATTGCCCAGGCGTTAACATCAATGCCCCTATTTTTAGCTGCTTCTCTGAATTTTGAAATAACCAAACTTGATGAGAACCCACCTGCACAACTGATTAGAACATTAATCATTATTTTCTCCTCCTATTTTTTTGCATAAGTATAAAAATTTTTTAGCCATAATTATTGTGTCATCTGTTGAAGTCATATGGTCAAGAGCATGAGTCATTAACAAATCCATCACAACAACTTCACCATTAGACACCCTGTCCAGTAAGTCTTTATAAACGAGGTGAGTTTTATTGGCTTCTTTCTCTGCCTCACTGATAAGTTTTTCGGCTTCGATAAAATTTTCGTTTTCTGCTTCATCCATTGCCTTCATAACTAATGATTTACTATTTCCAGCATGCATTATTACTTCAAATGCAATCATTGTATCATTGTTCATTTTTATTCCATCCTTTCAATAATCTCTTTAAAAGTTTTGTATTCCGGTTTCTGTATTAAGCTTGCTATAGCTTTTCTATCAGAAACAAATTGTGCAAATTGTTTGTACATCGGTTGCAGTTTATTGCTTTCACCAATTTTAGTGTTGCCAACTATTACAACCTGAACGGTTTCATATTTCCAACGAATTGGTTTTTTAAGTACCGTAATTGAAATAAATGTTATTGGAGTACTTGTAACAAGAGGGTGTGGAAAGACGACATTATTTCCTATTTCAGTTGAATACAGATCCTCTCTTTTTTTCACTTGTTCAATAAAATCTTTCTGTAATGGAAGTACACTGTTTAACCTTGTACAAATTTGCTTCAATGCGTCATCTGAATTTTCAGCTTCTATATCAGAGAAGAAAAGCTGTTCATTTGTGACATCTAACAGTGTCATCAGTCCACTTTCTTTGCTCATAATATTTTCTATTCTGTTGATATCTTCTTTTGTAAACATATGTGAAATGTGAAGAGTAGGTTTGCAATATGTCTGGTCCAATTTTACTGTGGTGAGAATGTAGTCATATTTATCAATCTCTATATTTTTTAATTCATACATATTGCATGTTCGTATTTTATTGATTTTAGAACCGAAATTCTGTTTAATTCTATATTCTAAAAGTTTAGCTAACCCTCCTCCTGATGAACAGACAACGAGGATGTTTCTAGGGACTGTATCATCAGTCTTTCTTTCCAATGCAAGATTAAAGTGTAATGCAATGTAACCTATTTCATCTTCTGTAAGTTTGATGTCAAATTCCTTTTCAATAACGTTAGAAGCAGTTATTGCCATATCGAAAGCATGCATATAATTTCTTTTAACTTCTTCAACTAACGGGTTGTTGATATAAAAGTCAAACTGAATTCTGGATATCAAAGGAACAAGATGCATTCCTAAGGCAATATACAGGTCTAAATCATCGTGAATTTTAATTTTATATTCCTTTTCAATCTCATTGAATATTTTGTTTAATAGTTTATCGAGATCGTTGCGGATTGAATTTTCAAGATTTTTCATGTCTTCATTTGTCAATCTTCTATGAGCCTTCATCATTCTGGCAATATAGGCAATTTCTGAGACGTTATATGTAAAAGGAACAAAATTTTTAATATCATTTACAATGGATTCAGCCAGTTTAAATTCTTCAAGTTCAATCAAATAGCTGACAAAATTAGCAGCATAATCTATTTTTTTATTCTGTTTAATTCTGTTTATTGCCACTAAAATTGCTAAGCATAGTTCGTTGACTCCTTCTTCAGTTGTCAAAAAACCAGAATCACAGCAGCGTTTTTTTACTGCATTTATAATTGTTTTTTCAGTTATTTCATTAAGAGTTATTTTATAGAATGAAGGTTCTTTTTGTTTTATTTCAATAATCATTCTTCTTATTTTGCTTTCTATGAATCCATTTTTTGCTTCGATTGTACTTCCGTATGCTGGTTTAGAAGTTAATTTGAGGTTATACCGGTTAAGGATTTTCTTCATTTCTGCAACTGAATTGTTCAGCACTTTTTTACTGACAAAAAATTCATCATCTAATTCATCGATTTTTACATAATCAGGTGCTGTAATAAACCTTTCTAAGAGTTTATAAATCAGTTGATTATTTTCGCTGATTTCATTTTCTAATTGCTTTAACAAATTATTCAAATCAGACAACGATTTACTTTTCAGTTTTATTCCCTTATTAGAATCTTTGACAATTTGGACACTATATTTTTTTATAATTCCATTTATTTTCTCTATATCGTTTTGAATTGTGCGATAAGAAACCGACATCATTGTGGCTATATTAGCAATGGTGTTATTTTCAAAAGCAGCTAACTCTCTGATTATATTTTTTTGTCTTTGATTCATTTTTCTCCTTGTGTCCTAATTATTACTGTTTTTCTTTAATAGTTCTATATCTATATTTTCATATATGAGGTGGAAATTATTTAATATATCGATATAATATAAAAGAATCACTTTAATTGTCTTTGTTTATCATTATAATTGCAAAAAAATTGTTATATTATTAATACATATTTTTTCAATGGTCATATTGTAGAGTTTTTAATAAAATTATGTTTTAACATGAGCTTTTTTGTCAACGAAATCAGGGGTGTGATACAATATGTATCGAGGAAAGTGAATTATGTTAAATGACACTATTGCCGCAATTTCTACCAGCGTGTTAAGTACAGCGGCTATAAATGTAATCAGATTATCGGGAGATGGTGCTTTTGATGTGCTTGATAAAATTTTTGTCAGTAAAGATAAAGATTATGAAGGATATCGGATTTACTATGGTTTTATTGTCGACCCGGAAACTGATGAAATGATTGATGAGGTCTTAGTCAATATTTTTAGAAATCCCAAGTCTTTTACTGGTGAAGATATGGTGGAAATAAACTGTCATGGCGGCTTATATGTGACCAGAAAGATTTTAACTTTGTGTTTAGCTTATGGAGCCAGACAGGCATTAAATGGAGAATTTACTAAAAGAGCTTTCCTGAATGGAAAAATTGATTTGACTCAGGCTGAAGCAATTAATGATCTGATTGTGGCAGATAATAAAGATAATGCCAGACTGGCAATGAATTCATTAAGTGGAAGTATTAGAAAACTATTAGAACCAATGATTGATGCTGTTGAACAGTGTGTGGCTCATATTGAAGTTAATATCGATTATCCGGAATATGACGATAATGGAATTATCACAGCAGGTGAAGTAAAAACTTTAGTTGAGAAATGGTTGATAGAAAGTGAAAAAATTCTAAATGTTGCCGAAAGCAGCATGGTGGTAAAAGAAGGAGTCAAGACGGTGATAGTTGGAAAACCAAATGTTGGCAAAAGCTCTCTTCTTAATGCTTTGTTAGATCAGGATAAAGCCATAGTTTCAGATATTGCCGGTACAACCAGAGATTTGGTTGAAGGAGAAGTCAGATTGAATAATGTAACACTGCATTTAATTGATACAGCCGGGATAAGGGAAACAGAAAGCAGTATTGAACAGATTGGCATTAGAAAATCAAAAGAAGCCCTTTCTCAGGCTCAACTTGTTATTGTTGTTATAGACAGTTCTGACATTGATGAAGAAGACTATCAGTTATTAGAAGAAACAGAAGGTTGTAACCGTATTGTGGTTTATAATAAATCAGATATTAAACCGACTGATGAAGGGATCACAATTTCAGCTTCTAACAACGATATCAGTCAACTTATTGATGAAATAAATAAAATGTTTGAAGAAAATAAAATTGCTCTTTCTCAACCGGCCCTGACAAATGAAAGACAGATTTCTTTAATGAGAAAGGCTAAACAGTCAATGGAATTGGCTTTAGAAGCTTTAAATGATGAAGTTCCACTGGATCTGGTAACTGAAGACATTCAAAATGCTTACAGGTGTTTGAAAGAGATATTGGGAGAATATTCCAGAGAAGATTTGCTGGATGGTATTTTCTCAAGATTCTGTATAGGTAAATAAGATGACATACTGGATAGATACTCACTGCCATTTAGCTGATGACAGGTACAAAGATGATTTTGACAGTTATATGCAAAAAGCTGAAGAAAATGATGTAGCTGTTATTAACGTTATTTGCAGCAGTAAAGAAGAATTGCTGTACATGATTGAAAAACAAAAACAATATCCAAATCTGGATATCAGTTTTGGTTATTATCCTCAGGATGCAAAAGCAATAACTCAAAAAGATTTGGATTTTCTTGTTTTTGCGTTAGAGGAATATCCACAAATCAAAGCAATCGGGGAGATTGGTTTAGATTATTACTACACCAGAGAATTTGCCGATGAGCAAAAAGAGCTGTTCATCAAACAAATTGAGATTGCCAATAAGTATGATAAACCAATTATTATTCATTCAAGAAGTGCGGCTAAAGATACTTATGATACTTTAAAACAATATGCTAAAACAAATGTGCTAATGCACTGTTATTCTGATTCTTTAGAGATGATGAGAGAATATCAGAAGTTAGGTTACTTCATCTCTTTTACGGGAGTTGTGACTTTTAAAAACGCCAATAAAGTTAAGAATAATGCGATAAATGTAGACTTAGATAAAATAATGATTGAAACCGACAGCCCTTATCTGACCCCTGTTCCCTTTAGAGGCAAAGACAATCAGCCGGCTTATGTTCGCTATGTTGGAGAGTATATAGCAGACTTAAGGAATATGAAAACAGAAAAGCTTCAATTATGTATAATTGACAACTATCAAAGATTTATGAGGACATGTAATGATTAAGATAAAAGAGATGATTGTAGTTGAAGGAAAACATGATAAAGAAAAACTGGAAAGGCTTTTTGACTGTCAGGTTTTATGCACCAATGGTCTGGCGATAACTAAAGAAGATTTAGAAATAATTAAAACTGCCAGCGAAAATAATGGTGTTATAATTTTGACTGATCCGGATTTTCCAGGCAAGAAAATCAGAGATATTATAGATTCAGAAATAAATAATGTTAAACATGTATTTGTTGACAAAGATAAGGCTGTTGGAAAAAGAAATGTTGGCATTGAATATGTAAGTGATGATGATTTGATTGAAGCTTTAGAAAAAACTGTTACTTTTACAACAGACAAAGAAAGTATCAGCTGGAGTGAATATTTGAAACTGGATCTGATTAAAAATAAAACAAAAAGAGATTATTTATCAAAGCAGTTAAACCTTGGCAGCAATAACAATAAAAAGCTGTTTAAGTATTTGAACATGCTGGGATATGAATTTGATTATCTGAAAGGGATATTAGATAAATATGGTTGGCAGCAGATCAAAAACTAACTATCTTTTAAATAAATATAATTACCGTGCCAAAAAAAAGTTTGGACAGAATTTTCTTGTTGAACCAGACATTATTAATAAGGTAGTTGAACAGATAAATGGAGACAGTATTGTCATTGAAATTGGTGCAGGACTTGGAGCAGTTACTCAGTCAGTGGCAGAAAAAGTTAAACAGGTTGTAGCTTATGAGATTGATGGTGATTTAATAGAAATTTTAAATGATAATTTAAAAGAGTATGAAAATATAAAAATAATAAATGAAGACTTTTTAAAGGTTGATTTAAAAAGTTTATTAAACTTATGTAATCAAAAGATAACAATTGTTTCAAATTTGCCGTATTACATTACAACCGAACTGTTAACCAAAGTATTACTATCGAGCGATAGAATTGATAAAATTATTGCGATGATGCAAAAAGAAGTCGCAAATAGATTTATTAAAAATGAAAAAGGTAAAAATTATAATGTTTTACAGGTAATGTCAGAGTATTACTGTAATGTCAAAGTATTGACCAGAGTTAGTAAAAACAACTTTATTCCTGTACCTAAAGTGGATAGTGAAATATTGATATTTGATATTAAAGAAAACTATCAGAGAGTAAAAGATGAAAAATTATTATTTGATATCGTAAAAGCCTGTTTCTCCAAAAGAAGAAAGATGATTATATCGAATTTAAACAGTAGTGGATTTAAGTTAACTAAACAGCAATTGTTAGATATTGGAGTTGACCCAACTTCAAGAGTAGAACAATTAGGTTTAGAAGATTATATTAGAATTTATGAAATAATAGAAGTGTAGAATATTTAAAATAAAGATGTATCAATGAGAAACAAAAACATCCTTCAGATTGTTTTATAAATTCAGATTATCAAATGTTCAAAATGTATAATATATGTTGACTATATAATTATGAATTTCAACTAAGAATTATTTTATCAATTATTTCTTATTTATATTAAGAAAAGTGAAATCAACTGTAATTATTTTTGTAAAGCAGAAAGAATATTGCAGATTTGCTCCCTTGTTTTGGCTATGTTAGAATTAAAGAAATATATTCACGATAATTTTATTGCAGGTATTATATTAAAAACTAAAAATAAAGGAGGAAAAAATGTTAGAAATTAGAGATACCATTTATGCTTTCAGCAAGGATGCAAAACCGGTCGCCCATATTAAAAGTGGTGATACAGTAAAGTTTATTACTGAAGACTGCTTTGGCGGACAGATTAAAAGTGAGGACAAACTTGTAGGAGCCATACATTGGAGTAATGTAAATCCGGCAACAGGTCCTGTTTATGTTGAAGATGCTGAACCGGGGGATGTTATTGTTGTAGATATTCTTTCTATAGAAGTGAAACCGCAAGGGATTGGCTGTACAATACCGGGAGCGAGCATTTTTGATGGTGAAACAGAAATCAGAACCAAGGTATTGGAAGTAAAGGATGGTTATGTTCACTTTAATGATATTAAATGGCCGGCAGATCCGATGATTGGAGTAATCGGTTGTGCTCCTGCCGGAGATGATGTAGTTTCAGGTATGGCGGGTAATCATGGCGGAAACATGGATAGTAAAGTAATTACCAGGGGAGCTAAAGTTTACCTTCCTGTCAGAGTTAAGGGAGGATTATTGGCATTAGGTGATCTGCATGCCAGTATGGCTGATGGGGAAATGATCGGAGCCGGAGTTGAGATTGCAGGAGAAGTTGTGGCTAAGGTAAGTCTGATAAAAGACTTTGAACTTAACTGGCCGGTGACTGAAACTGCTGATTACTTTTATGTAAATACCACTGGTCCAGGTTATGATGAAGCTGCAGAGCTTGGCTACAGAGAAATCCACAGACTGTTGATGAATGCCTATGACTGGGATTTTACAGATACCGCAATTTATATGAGTCTTCAAGGTGCACTGTGTGCCAATCAGACAGTGCTGATGTCAAGCTGGGGCTATAATGTCCGTGTTGGAACACCTAAGGTTCCTTTTAAAAAGAGACTTATTGGATAGGGATTGTTGAAACAGATAATAACTTAAAAAACAGAGAGTATGGCAAACCGGAGGTCTGGTTTCAATACTCTTTTTATATAAAAAAATAATTATAACCAATCCCGGTTATATCTGTTAGACAGATGTTAATTGTTAATGCTAAAATAACTTAGTACAAACAGTATTGTTGCTGTTAAAAATTAATATAAAAAGGAGGAATTTTATTGAATCTTAAAGAACGTTTAAAACAATTTAAAGAAACAGAATATGATGTGAATAAAGAAAAGTATGAGAAGATTGTTTCTTCGCAAAATCCTCACACCCTTGTTATTACCTGTTCTGATTCGCGTATTGATGTGGAAAAAATTATGCAGGCAGATCCTGGCGAAATATTTCATATCAGAAATGTAGCCAATATTGTACCGAGATTTAAGGAGCCTAAAGAACATGCTGATATCATTTCAGCTTTAGAGTATGCTGTTAAAGTGCTTGAAGTAGAAAATGTTGTTGTTTGCGGACATTCAAATTGTGGCGGCTGTGCTGCAATGATGAATGTGGAAAATTATGAAGAGAAATTGCCATATACGTCTGAATGGATAAAACAAAGTATATTACTGGCGGATTGTGTTAAGGAAAGACATCCTGAAAAATCAGAAAGTGAACAAGCTGAAATGTTGGAGAAACTAAATGTGCTTCAGCAGCTGGATAATCTGATGACATATGATTTTGTTACAGAAAAAGTAAAAACAGGAAAGCTCAGATTGCTGGGTCTATACTTTGATCTTAAAACCGGAATTGTTGCGGAATGCAGGTATGATGAAGGAATGGAAGATTTATTAAAGATGATGATAGAAAAAACAAAATCAAATTGATGCATAATATATATGATGATAATACATATTATTAAAAAGATATAACCTAAAACCGGTTTAATATTGACTGGTTTTTGTGGTGAAAGAATAATGCTATATATAAACCGGTTTAATTATTACTGATTAATACTCAGCCGTGTTAAAATAGAAACAGGTTACTAAATATATTGAATATATTGGCAAATATGTTTAATATTAATTGTCGAATGGAAAGGAAAACATCAACGTCAGATTGAAATTGGTTAAATGATATATTTATGATTGAAAAAGCATATGGAAAGATAAATGTCAGTATAGATGTAACAGGTAAAAGAAAAGATGGTTATCATGATTTAGATATGATAGTTGTACCAATTGATTTATATGATGTAATAGATATTGAAATTGCTGAAGAGGAAAGTTACTGGTGCAATGATGATTTGCCATATGATGACAGTAATATAGTTTATCGCTGTATTGAACTTTTAAGAAAAGAGTATGGATTTAAAGAGCAGTTTTCTATAAAAATTACAAAAAATATTCCTCAGGAATCAGGTCTGGCAGGAGGCAGTGCTGATGGCGCAGCCACTTTGAGAATAATCAATCAATTACTGAATCTGAACCTCTCTTACAGACAATTGGGTAATCTGGGAAAAAAAGTCGGTGCCGATATTCCTTTTTGTATTTATCAAAAGACTGCAAGAGTCAGAGGAATAGGAGATATTGTTGAAACGTTTGATTTAAATGCTGATTATGATGTGCTTTTAATAAAACCTGAGCAGGGTGTTGATACAAAATGTGCTTTCAAAATACTGAATTTAGACAAGTGTCCTCATCCGGACATCGATAAGGTGAAGAATGCTTTAGTGAATAATGAACCATTAAAGGATGTGTTGGGAAATTCGCTTCTATATTCTGCTGAGAAACTTGTTCCTGAAGTGTTTCAGATTATAGAAGAATGCAAAGAAATGGGTTATGAAGATGTACTTATGACAGGAAGTGGTTCAACGGTTTTTGTTTTGCTGGAAAAAGGGCAGGACTGTAAAGAATTGCTGGAATATATGCAGCGAAAATATCCGTCTGTTTTAAGAACTTCTGTTATTACGCAGTAGAAAAAATGATGTCAGAGTGATACAATAACTGTGTATATTTAAGGAGATAGTTATGATTTCAGCAATTGTTATGGCAGCTGGCAGAGGCACCCGTATGAACTCAAAACATGCGAAAACGATGCATAAAATATTAGGCAAACCGATGATTGAGCACATTTATGATGTGTTAGAAAGTGTCGGAGTTGACAATAAGGTTTTTGTTGTCGGTTATGGCAGAGAATCAATTATGAATCATCTGCAGGATAAAGTTCAGTATGCAGTTCAACAGCCTCTTCTGGGAACAGCTCATGCGGTTATGCAGGCTGAACAGTTAAAAAAATATGACGGGAAAACGCTAATAATTAATGGAGACTGTCCACTGGTCAAAGCAGAAACATACAAACTGCTGTTAGAAAAAACAACTGTAGATAATCCTCTGGTTCTGCTGACGACAGTGCTGGAAGACCCCAAAAGTTATGGCCGGGTTGTCAGAGAAGACAATCAGCTTTTAAAAATTATTGAGAAGAAAGACTGTAATGAAAAGGAACTTGAAATTAAAGAAATCAATGCCGGTATTTACTGTGTAGATAACAAGCTGTTATGGAAGTATTTGCCGGAGGTAGACAATAACAATAATCAGAAAGAATACTATATAACCGATCTGGTTCAGATATTCAGAAAACATGGACATAAAGTCATGCCGCTGCTTATTGAAGACAGCGAAGAGCTACAGGGAATTAACTCTATGAGTGAGCTATCTAATGCTACCAAATGGCTACAGATGAAAATAAATGCTCACTGGATGGATAATGGAGTTAATATTATTGACCCGGCAAGTACATATATTTCTACTGAAACAACAATTGGACAGGATACGATAATCTATCCAAATGTTCGAATTGAAGGAAAATCAGTAATCGGCCAGGATAATGTTCTAACTGAGGGAACTTATCTGGAAAACGTAAATATTGGTGATAACAATAATATTAAAGCATCCAGAATTACTGATTCAAAAGTTGGTAACAGAGTATCAATAGGTCCAAACAGCCATTTAAGAGATAACTGTGTGATTGCTGATGAGAGTCGTATCGGCAATTATGTGGAGATGAAAAATGTTATATTTGGTTTCAACAGCAAGTGTGCTCACCTGACATATCTGGGTGATACAACTGTTGGAGAGCATTGTAATTTCGGATGTGGTGTAGTTACTGTCAATTATGACGGGAAACATAAATTCCATACTGAAATAGGAGATCATGTCTTTATCGGCAGTAACGTAAATCTTATTGCTCCAGTAACTATTGGTGATTACACTGTTCTGGCGGCAGGATCAACTATCACTGCTGATGTAAATGAGGGTGACTTAGCTATTGGCAGAGTAAGACAGGAAATTAAACCTGGTTATGGTTTCAAGTATTTAAATAAATAAAGGGGGAGGGAGTCATTCTTATGGATAGTATTGTGATATTTTCATTGACATCATCGAAAGAGTTAACAAAGGAGATTGTTAATATTTTAGGTGTTGAGCAGGGAGAAATAGCTGTAACCCATTTTGCTGATGGTGAAGTGCTTATCGAACCACAGCAGTCGGTTAGAGGAAAACATGTATTTATTATTCAATCAACGTGCGCTCCGGTAAATGATACGATAATGGAACTTCTTATTTGTTTGGATGCCTGCAGAAGAGCCAGTTGTAAAGAAGTAACCTGTGTTATTCCTTATTATGGCTATGCCAGACAGGATAGAAAAGCCAGAGCCAGACAGCCAATTACAGCCAGATTAGTTGCTGACCTGCTTCAGGCAGCAGGAGCAGACAGAGTGGTGGCAGTAGATTTGCATGCTCCTCAAATACAGGGATATTTTAAAATACCTTCAGATAATCTGACGGCAGTGGATATGATTGGACAATATTTCAGAAAGAAGAATATGCATGATGTTGTGGTTGTTTCACCAGACCATGGAGGTGCGGTTAGAGCCAGAAATTTAGCTAACAGCATTCCAAACAGTACAATTGCCATTATCGATAAACGACGTGTCGGGCCAAATTATGCTGAATCAGTGAATCTGATTGGTGATGTTAAAGGAAAAGACTGTATCATAATTGATGATTTAGTAGATACAGGTGGTTCGTTATTGGGTTGTGTCAAAATGCTGAAAGAAAATGGAGCATTAGATATATATTGCGCAGCAACTCATGGAGTATTTTCGAAAAATGCTCTGGAGAAAATAGCTGAAAGTGGAGTACAGGAATTTGTAATTACTAATACTATTGAAAGAACTGAGGAAGAGCTTAAAAATGTTCCGAATGTTAAAGTTTTGTCAATAGCATTACTGCTTGCCAAAGGCATTGAAGCAATTGCCTGTAACAGGCCGATTTCTAATGTTTATAAACTGTTCCACTCTGACGAAGAGTAAGGAAATTTCTAATCAGGTCAGCAAATCCATAGAATATTTACTTTTTATATCATTGTTTAATGAAAGATAAAATGATGAAATAGCGATAGTTTCAGGTAACAGAAATTGTATAAGTGAAGCTTTTGCAATGTATGAATATCTGCAGGATAAATCTTTTTATTTATCAAAAGCCATTTGTAAGAGCAGTAAAACAAAAAAATAAATCCAGTTGTTTTTTAAAAAAGCAGTTATAAAATATGGTGAGACTATATTTTCTATTTTAAGGGCATATTAAAAAAGTGACATAATTAATGTCACGGTAACAAAAAATATTCTGCCTAAAATAAAAATGATCTTTATTTGCCGTAAAGAACATTTTTTTCTGCTTCAGATAATGTGTTATCTTTTATTATCTCTTTATCAGCTGCAAAACTATCAACTTTTTTATCTGAGTAATCTTTTTGCATTTTAAAGAATTCATTACGTGAATGCTTATCTTCTTTTTTTGGTTTTGGCTTAACACTGTCTGTATTCAAAGTCATAAAATCATCTATTTTTGAAGAAACATATTTTCTAACTCTATTCACTTTGGAAGTTTCTTTAATAATTGTAACAAGTATAAAAAAGAATACAGAGAAAAACAGAATAGGAAATATTAAAGAGAAGAAACTAAAGAATAAGTTTGGCATAATTAACCTCCTTTAAACTATATTTATTATACAACATTTAGAAAAAATAAAGAAATTATAAATATTAGCACTTAATGGTTGACAGTGCTAAAAACTGTGTTATAATATAGTTGGCACTAAGGTGTATAGAGTGCTAAAAGGAGGAATGATTTGATGTTTAATTATTTAAGACCAAGAAGATTGGAAAAGATGTTGTTTGATGATTTTTTCAGTCCGTCGTTTGTTACAACCAATGTAAATCCAAGTATGAGAACTGATATAATTGAAAAAGAAAATGAATATGTATTGGAAATTGAACTGGCAGGATACACTAAAGATGATGTTAAACTGTCTGTAGATGAGGGTTATCTGAAAGTAGAAGCTAATAAAGTAATTGAAAGAGATGATTCTACCGATAAAGTTGTTCATAAGGAAAGATACTATGGCAGTCACTCAAGAAGTTTCTACATTGGAAATGTTAATGAAGAATTGATTCAGGCCAAGTTTAATGATGGTATCTTATCGATAAACGTTCCAAAAGAACAACTGAAATTAGAAGACAAAACTAAGTATATCAGTATTGGATAATTATCTGACAGATAATTATAGACGAGACAGGGAAACCTGTCTTTTTTGTGTGTTATAATATTTTTATGAAAATTGATAATTGGATAAAAGAAAACAGCGAAGAAAAATATAAAGACTTTAGTAAGAGACTGACTAAAACCAGATATGAAATTATAGGTATAAGGATTCCAAAACTCAGGAAATTTGCTGAAAAACTACTGAAGGAAGATGGAATTGAGGTACTGAAAGAATTAAGTGATGATACTTTTGAAGAAGTCCTGCTGCAGGGTTTTATTGTTGCTTATGCTGATAAAAGTATTACGGATAAAAAAATACTGATAGACAGTTATTTATACAAATGCGATTGCTGGAGTCTTATTGACAGTTTTGCCAGCAGTTTAAAACTTAAAGGAAAAGATTATGAAGCCGGCTGGTTGCTGTTAAATGAATATAAAAGTAATCAAATCTTAATGAAGCAATATCCCTATATTGAGAGATTTGTGCTCTGTGTGTCAATGAACCAGTATTTAACAGACCAGTATATTACTGAAATATTAGATTATAGTGAAAAATTAATAGACAGAGAATACCCGGTAAAGATGGCCAATGCCTGGTTGCTGGCTACTGCTGCCATCAGATATTCTGATAAGGTGATTGATGTTATTGCGAAAATGGATGCAGAAACTTTAAGGTATTTTAAAGGAAAGATAAGAGATTCTTATAGAATAAGTGAAGATAAAAAAGAAAGGATAAAAAAATTATGTTTAAACAGATAACCAGAATCACATTACACTTTATTATGTTTATATTCAGTTTTTATTGTTTGAGCAGCCTGGATTTAGCCAAAATTATGCTTCCGGTGGAAAACAGAGTGACCAAGGCTCAGTTTTTGGTAATACTGTTATCAATGGCTTTGGGATATTTATCAGCTCAATTTGTTTTGTCGATTATATATAAACTTTAAAAAAATTTCAGGAAAAACCAAAATACCTCACTAATAAGATATTAGGGGGTTTTTTATATGGTTGGTTTTAATCTGATTGAACTGGTCAATCTGGAAAAAGATGAAAGAAAGCTGGACCGGGCAATAAATGAGTATCTGGAGATAGAGAAAGAAGATCTGCAAAAACGGAATTATCTTGAAGTAAAGGAAAGACTTATCAGTGAATGTAATTATATAGAAAGAGCTAAACTTAAATCCTGTATAAAATATGGCATGGTTATAAGTCCAGGTGACATCTGTTTTATTGATTTTGGCAGACAATATCTTTCAGAGACAGGATTTTTACATTTTGGATTAGTTTTAAAAATGTTTAATTCCAAAGCGTTAGTAATTCCAATGACTTCAAATTCTGAAGCTTATTACAGTGCCTATGATGAAAAAAACAATCCTGATGGCTCTTCACATCTGATGAGACTGGGTCTTGTCAGGGGATTAAACAGATATTCAGTTTTATTTTTAAATGATGTGAAATATATAAATACTGCCAGGATTATAGATATTAAGGCTCATATAAACACTGATTCGGTTTTATTCAATAAAATATATCAGCGTTTTCTGCAAACAATCCAGTTTGAATAAATAATGTTATAATTATTCTATGAGCATTAGTTTGAATTTGAAAAAAGAAAAAAAATATCTGGTGGCGGTTTCAGGAGGTCCGGACTCAATGATGCTTCTTTCTTTATGTGTCAGTCAGGGCTATCAGGTAGTGGTTGCTCATGTAAACTACAAAAAGAGAGCCAGTGCTGATAGAGATGAAAAAATAGTAGCTGATTTCTGCAGAAAATATCAGCTTTCCCTATATGTTGATTATCCGGTTTATAATAATAAAGAAAACTTTCAGAACTGGGCAAGAGAGGTCAGATACTGTTTTTTTAAGAAAATTTATGATTTAGAAAAATGTTACAGCCTGCTTTTGGCACATCATTTGGATGATTCTTTAGAAAATTATCTGATAAGTAAGGAAAGAAATTCCAAAAGCTGGTTTTATGGAATAAGAGAAGATACACATCATCACGGTATGAGAATATTAAGGCCGCTGATTAGACTTAGAAAAAAAGAAATAGAACAGTATTGTATCGATAATAAGATTGAATATGGTATAGACGAAACTAACCTGTCTTTAAAATATACCAGAAACAGAATCCGATCTGATCAATTGGAAAAACTTAGTGATGAAGAGATTGAATTACTGCAAAGGGAAATAAAAAAGAAAAATAAGAAGTTAAAAAATGATGTGGATTATCTAAAAAAGAAATATAATTTTAATACTGAAATTGTGGTTAATGACTATTTAAAAGAAGAAAGAGAAATAAAAAATCTGATTTTAAGATATTTGCTAAGACAGTATTGTTCTGACAAGAGTTTTTCTGAGGACTTCATTATTGATCTGAACGAAAAAATTGAAACTGCAGTTAAGGGCTTTAAAGTAAAAATATCTGAAAATTTACTGCTTGTTTGTGAATACGGTCTGTTGTACTGCTGTAAAAAGAAAGATGATTTTAAATATGTTCTTGATAAAATTGAGTATTTTAAAAATGATTATTTTAATCTGTCGGATAAAGGAACTGCAATTCAGCAGATGACCGTAACTGAAGAGGATTTCCCTTTGACTGTCAGAAATTATCAGTCACAGGATAAAATCAAACTAAGGTATGGACATAAAAGAGTCAACCGGTTTCTGATTGACAGAAAAGTATTATATAAAGACAGGATTAAATGGCCGGTAGTAGTCAACAGTAAAGGTGAAGTTATTTTTGTGAAAAATATCGGTTGTGATGTAAATCATTACTCTATTAAACCTAATTTATTTATGGTAGAATAATAAATGTTACATTACAGAGAGGTTACTTTATGCATCAGGATTGTAAAAGAATTCTATTCAGTGAAAGTGAAATAGTTGAAAGATGTAAACAATTGGGTGAGCAGTTGTCCAAGGATTACAAAGATGATAAACATGATGTACTATTTGTCGGAATTTTAAAAGGATCGATTCCTTTTATGGCAGAATTGATGAAACATATTTCAATTGATATTAAAATTGACTTTATTGCAGCCAGCAGCTACCAAGGGACTGAATCCCTGGGAGATATTAAAATTATCAAGGACTTGGACTGTTCCGTTATTGACAGAGATATTGTGGTTATTGAAGATATTATTGATACCGGTTTAACAATAAAAAAATTAAAGGAACTGTTATATCATAAAGGAGCCCATGATGTTAAAGTGGTTGCTATGTTGAATAAACAATCCAGAAGGGCATGTGATGTACAGGCCGACTATGTTGGTTTTGAAATAGAAAACGAATTTGTTATCGGATTTGGTTTAGACTACAATCAGAAGTATCGTAACCTTCCATACATTGGAGTTAAAAAGGAAGAATGTTACTAGAAGGAGAAAACAAAAGTGAAAAATAGAAAATGGATTAGCATCATTCCATATCTGTTAGCGGCAATTCTTATTTCCAATTTATTTCTGTTTGTTGGTTCAAGCAGAACCCAGACAGTGAATTATGGTCAATTTGTCGAAATTATAGAGACCAAAAAGATTGAATCAGTAGTATTGACGTTAAATTCGACTGTAATAGATATTACTGGTGTTTATAAAGAAAAGGGTGTTGAATATACTTTTGTTGCTGCAGTTCCTAATACTCAGCAGCAGAATGATGATTTGATGGCTCTTCTGACAGAGAAGGTTACTGATGCCAATATTAAAATCAGAAACCCCTACCAGACTAATTATTTAGCGGAGTTTCTGGCTGAAATGGTGCCGATGCTGCTGCTGGTTGGTTTTGGTATTATGATGATCAGCAGAATGAGTGCAGGCTCAAACAACAAAGCCTTTGAATTTTCAAAATCAAGAGCGAGACTTGAAGGCAATATCAAAGTTAAATTTGAAGATGTTGCCGGATGTGAAGAAGAGAAAGAAGAAATGGCGGAAATCATTGAATACTTGAGAAACCCTTCGCGTTTTACCAAAATGGGTGCCAGAATTCCTAAAGGTGTACTGATGGTTGGTGCTCCAGGAACTGGTAAAACACTGCTGGCTAAGGCTGTTGCCGGTGAAGCTGATGTACCGTTTTATTCTATTTCCGGTTCTGATTTTGTTGAAATGTTTGTTGGTGTCGGTGCCAGCAGAGTTAGAGATATGTTTAAAACAGCTCAAAAAACAGCTCCATGTATTGTTTTCATTGATGAAATTGATGCCGTGGGAAGACAGCGTGGAGCCGGCTTAGGTGGCGGAAATGATGAAAGAGAGCAGACACTGAATCAACTTTTAGTTGAAATGGATGGTATCGGTGAAAATGCCGGTATTGTTATTATTGCTGCTACAAACAGACCGGATGTTTTGGATCCGGCGTTACTCAGACCAGGCAGATTTGACAGACAGATTACAATTTCTATGCCGGATAAAAAGGGAAGAAAAGCTATTCTGGAAGTTCATGCCAGAAATAAAAAACTTGCTGATGATATTGACCTGGAAGCTCTGGCAGCCAGAACTCCGGGATTTTCCGGAGCCGATTTAGAAAACGTTTTAAATGAAGCGGCAATAATGGCGGTTAGAAACAATCATGAAAAAATCATGATGAGTGATCTTGATGAAGGTATTGACAGGACGCTGGCTGGGCCGGCTAAAAAGAGCAGAAAATATACTGATAAGGAAAAAAGACTGGTGGCGGTTCATGAAGCCGGACATGCAATTATTGGTATTTTCTTAGAAGCAGCTGACATTGTTCAGAAGGTTACGATAATACCTCGTGGTGATGCTGGCGGTTATAATCTGATGACACCAAAAGAAGATACGATGCTATCAACCAAAAGTGAACTGGAAGCTCAGATTTGCGGACTTTTAGGCGGTCGAGTAGCTGAAGAATTAATATTAAATGAAATTTCAACCGGTGCTACAAATGATATTGAAAGAGCAACGAAAATAGCTCAGGCCATGGTCAGTTCATTTGGTATGTCTTCTTTAGGGCCGATTCAATATTCAAGAGAAGATGGAAATGTCTTTTTAGGAAGAGATTATACAACCAATAAGAGTAATTCAGATAAAGTTGCTACTGAAATTGATGCTGAGGTAAGAAAAATAATTGATGAAGCTTACAGACAGGCTCAAAAAATTATTGACGAACACCGCAAAGAGCTGGATGATATTGTCGAATCTCTGATAGAACATGAAACATTGACGAAAGAAGATTTAGATAATATTGTCAAATATGGAACAAAAGATGTTCCGGCAGAACAACTGGAAGAAAATATATAGACTTTAAAATAATAATGCAGCTGGCAAATGTCAGCTGTTTATACGAAAAGGAGTTTAAATGGATAAATTATCAAGAGGAACAGCACTGAATGGAAATGTAAGAGTATTCTGTTGTAAAACGACAAATCTGGTCAAGGAAGCAGTAGAAAGACATAAATGTCTGCCGACTGCAGCAGCTGCATTAGGAAGAACACTTTCGGTCGGCTGTATTATGGGGACGATGCTGAAAGATAAGAAAGAAAAAATTGAAATTCAGATAGATGGTAAAGGTCCTTTGGGAAATATGGTTGTTGATGCTTATCATGATGGTTCAGTTAGAGGATTTGTGACCAATCCAGATGTCGAGGTTACAAAAGAAAATAACCCTCAAAAGCTGGATGTCGGTAAAGCTGTCGGTACTGATGGAGTATTAAGAGTAATTAAAGATATGAGTATGAAAAGACCGTTTATCTCTGAGGTTCCACTTCAAACTGGTGAGATTGGTGATGATTTTGCCTATTATTACATGAAAAGTGAGCAGACTCCTTCGGTAGTAAGTGTCGGAGTTATGGTTGATACTGATTGTTCAATTAAAGCAGCTGGAGCCCTGGTTATTCAAATGATGCCATCAGCAACAGAAAAAGATATTCAGATTGTCGAAGAAATTGTTGCTCACTTAAAACCGATTTCGCAAATTATTGATGAGATGAAAGATCCGACAGAAATAGTAAAGTCTATTTTCAATGATTATCAACAGTTGGCTACGCAGGAATTAAGTTTCAAATGTGAATGCAGCAAAGGTAAATTTGCGGTTGTTTTAAGCAGACTGCCAAAAGAAGATCTGCAGAAAATGATTGATGAAGACCATGGTTGTGAAGTAGTTTGCAGATTCTGTAATACGACTTATCAGTATGATGAAGGAACATTACAGGGTTATGTTAATGCTCAGACTGCTCATGAAAAACAAAAACAGAAGACAGCTGGTAAGGCTTGAATCTGATGAAACAGTTAAAAATAGGAAATGTAATTTTAGATAATAGAATTATTGTTGGCCCGATGGCAGGAATCAGTAATAATTCTTTTAGAACGGTCATCAAAGAATTTGGTGGGGCTTTAATATATTCTGAAATGATTTCTGATAAGGCGATTTGTTTTAAAAACAAAAAAACCCTGAAAATGTGTGCTGTGGATAAAGAAGAAAAGCCAATTACTTTACAACTTTTCGGACATGATATTGATACGATGGTAAAAGCTGCTGTTTATTTGGATAAAGAAACTGACTGCGACATTATTGATATCAATATGGGCTGTCCGGTAAAAAAGGTCTGTAAAAGTAAAGCTGGCAGTGCCCTCATGCAGATGCCGGAACACGCTTATGAAATGGTAAAAGCAATTGTTGAAAATGTTAAAAAACCGGTTACCGTCAAATTAAGAGCCGGCTGGAGTCATCAGCAGATTAATGTGGTAGAAATGGCTGTACTGATGGAAAAAGCGGGAGTCAGTGCTGTTGCTGTTCATCCCAGAACCAGAACTGACTATTATGCCGGTCATTCTGACTGGGATTTAATCAGGCAGGTAAAAGAAGCTGTTAATGTTCCCGTAATTGGTAATGGTGATGTTAAAACAGTACAGGACTATATAGAAATGAGAAAATTAACTAATTGTGACTTTGTTATGGTGGCCAGAGGATGTCTGGGTAACCCCTGGCTGATAAAACAACTGGTCGAATATGATAAAACCGGTAAGATTTTTCAGGAGCCAACCTATCAGGAAAAAATAGAACAGTGTCTGTACCATGCCCGGGAGTTAGTAAAACTAAAAGGAGAAAAAAACGGTATTAAACAGATGCGGGGACATGCCTGCTGGTATATCAGTGGTCTGGCAAATGCCAATAAAGTAAAAGCAAAAATAAATAAGATTAATAAATATGATGATTTAAACAGCCTGATGGAAAAATATGTGTCTGCTTTAAATACGGAAGATTATTCATATTTTGAAAAATAAAATAGTTACAACTATAATATACCAGGTGTATTATAGAAGTATATAAACAGGAGGACATTATGAAAAAACTGTTTTGTATTATCCTGACTGCTTTGATTATTTTTTCCAACATTTGTATGTTAAAGGCAAAAAGTATCGAAAAGTTAGGAAGTGAAGGTCAGATTGACAATGTAGGAGTCAGTTATGAGATGACTTACAATGGAGTGCCTTCAACTGTCTATTATGGAATTAATGGAATAGACATTATAAGCAGAAATGAGAAAACTCATTTTCAGACGGAATTTCCGATTTTGAAACTTATTGTTATCAGTGATGTGGATAAGGATGGAAATAGTGATTTTTTAGTATTTGAAAAGGTAGCAGAATTTAATGATCAGTTGTTTGTAATCAGTTCTAAAGACGGCAGCGTGATCTCCTCTGCAAGACTGTCGCATTCAGGATATGACGATTATCTGGGAAATGTTGAAAACAATTCCTATATTCTGGATATGCGCTATGAAAAGGGAAAAGTATTGGTTTTATATGATTATAAAATTGTAAATATTAATCCTGAAGATTGTTCAGTAATTTATGAATTCGAAAACAAAGATAACATTTGGGATTTTGAGATTATAGAAGATAGAATCTATTTTATTGACCAGTTAGGACAATTTGGGATTTTGGATTCTGAAACAGGGGAGGCAATTGAAATAAATACAATTGCCAATAAATATGATGTCACTTTAAGATTTGACAACAGTTATTCTTTTACTGCTCAAATGAGTCTTTTTGACATTTACTATGATGGCAGCAATTTGTTTGTTTTAAGTGAGGACGGTTATATTTATTTATACGATTTTGAAAACAACAGTTTCGAAAGTCTTCCAATAGGTCTGATTTCCGAAGAAGATTTTCTAAATATTATTTCAGAAAATTACGGCTGGAACAATGGTCCGGTATATGTTCCGACAGGAATCTTTAGAGGAAACTTCAGAGGTTATAAAATAATTGATAACAATGCAACTCATCTGCTGATTTCCTGTTATTTCCTTGATGAAGAGTCTTTGGCTATGGATGTAGATTTTATGTATACACAGAAGTATGTTCTTTATGATAAGGAAAATAAAACTGTTACTTTGTTTGGTGGCAATGTATCAGCCATTAAATACGGTAAAGCTGTCTTTGCCCAATATGAAACTGCTGGAGAAGTAAAAGATGTAGTTACTACAGTTTTTGCTTCGGAAGATAAAAGGTTAAGAGTAAATATCTTTGATTATGAAGGCAATCAGCTGTTTCAAAAAGATATTATTGTAGATTCGCTGCAGTCAACAAGTAAATATAATTTTAAGTATAATGAAACTGAAGGTTACCTGCTTGAGATTTTCTCTGGTGGATCTATCAGAATTGATAAGAAACTGTCATCAACAGCTTATTTATATGACACTCTTTATACTAATATGGAAATAGTAAGACCGGATTATATTATCCTGTCTTATAAAGTGAATGGTATTACCAATAAAATTGCCAAATATCAGAAAGATTTAGAAACTCTTATCTGGTCATATGAATTAAAAATAAAAGATCGAAATCGTGGTTTTGAAACGTTAAAGTATGAAGACTTTAATATGGATGGTATTGATGATGTTATTGGAGTAGTAATCAGCTATAACGCTAAAAATGAACCGATAAATAGTAATTATATTATTATTGATGGTGCCAGCGGTAAAGTTCTGGCTAATAAAAAAATATATCTATATGACAATTATGATGCTAAAGGAAGAAAATATAAGGTTTATTCTACATCAACAGATATTGATTTAATAAGAGATTTAAATGGTGATAAAAAGAAAGAATTATTGATACCTGAAGGGATTGTGGCTACAAACAGCTGGTCTTTAAAGGGCAGTATTGATGCATCTATGGATACCAAAGGTCTTGCCTACAGTATAGGTGATATCAATAAAGATGGTTTTGCTGATTATATTTCAATCAGTGATACCAAGGTTGAAATGTGGACTTCTAAAATATATGGCACCTATAATGTTGAATATAAAAAGCAAAAAGCCTCTATTTCAATGAATAAGGATTTGATGAATATGACCTATGGAACGGTGTTTGCTGATATAAACAATGATGGAATCAAAGAGTTTGTCTTATTAAACAGAAATGCTCAGGGTCATCAGATATTTGATGTCTACAATGGAAAAACATTTAAGAAAATGTATTCACTCTGCAGAGACGGTGTATATGACTATGAAAATTTTGCTCTATTAGATTTTGATTTCAACAATGACGGATATAATGAAATTTATCATAGCACATACTATTGGGGAACATATGTTATTATTGATGGAAAAACGGGGGAAGATTTAACCAGGATTAGCAGATATGAATACGACAATATAGAAATAAAAGAAGAATATAATTATCATCCGGAGTATCTTGTACCATTTACTATAGAAGAAAAGCCTGTAACAGGTTTAATTGCGGTTAGAGATTTCAGTGGAGATGGAGTTAACGATTTTGCGGTACTGAAGAGTTACCACGATCAGCAGCAGTGGCGTCAGGTCAATGCACTTATGGTTTATGATGCTATGACATTTGACCTGTTAAAAGAAGAAAAATTATCTTCAAGTGACCGGGTTGTTGAAGAGTTTTACGATGTTGAAAACAGCGAAAAATATATTCTTGCCAGAGCAGGAAATGACAAAATAATGCTAATAGATTTAGAGCAGTTTAAAGATGTTGCTGAGTATAGTCTGACAGGAGAGAAATATTATTTAATTAATGATGACACTATTGTTGTAACAACAGCTCAAAACGAAGTTTACACTATTGATATTGGTGAGTCATTTGAGATTATTTCGAAGTTTGATGATCAGATCAGCAATAATGTTATTCTTCTTGAATGGAAAACAGTAGTTCCTTATGCAATTACATCGATATATGATAACAATACCCTGATTACTGTAACTCAGGATAAACAGTTTGAATTAAAATTGACCGAAGGCCACCATACAATTACTCTGACATTAAATGATGGTCAGGGAAAGAGCTCAAAAGCCAGTTTTGAAATTACTGTTTTAAAACAGAATAGTAATAGCGGATATATAGTAGGGCTGGCAGCAGTAGCAGTTATTGCCGGATTTGTTTTGAATTTTTATAGAAAAACGTATGTTAAGAAGATGAGTAAGGAGGGGCTAAAATAATGAGTGAATATTGTATTGTATTAGAGAACCTGACTAAAAAGTTTGGCAAGTTTACAGCAGTAGATAATTTTAGTCTGAAATTGCTGCCAGGTAAAGTATATGGAATTATCGGTCCTAACGGCGCCGGTAAATCAACAACAATGGCAATGATTATGGGTTCACTACATCCAAGTTCAGGAACAGGAAATGTTATGGGATATGAACTGGGCAGTAAAGAAGCTTTACAGATTTTAGGTTATTCTCCGGAATTTACCAGTTTCTATGATGATATGAGTTGTGTAGAATATCTGTGGTATATGGGAACTTTAAGTGGTTTATCTAATGAAGAAGCGATGGAAAAAGCAACAGGACTGATTAAACAGTATGATCTGGTTGATCATGCTTATAAAAAAGTGTCTAAGTTTTCTACCGGTATGAAAAAGAAAGTGTCATTAGCTCAGGCGATGATTCACGATCCAAAGATTCTGCTTCTGGATGAGCCGACTGCCAACCTGGATCCGACCAGTAGAATGGAAATATTAAATACTGTCAGAACAATGGTTCAGGACAGGAATCTGACAGTACTGATCAGTTCGCATGTATTAACTGAGCTTGAAACAGTTATTGACCATGTTGTTATGATTAATCATGGCAAACTGGTTATGGATGAAGATATCAGCACAGCTCAGGAAAAATTCAAACAGGGTATTTTAGTAGTAAGCTGTAGTGATAATGACTTATTGTCCGAAAAACTTGAAGGCAGATACAATGTTGAAAAAGCCAAGGGTTCAATCAGAATTACAGCCAGCGATGTTAACAGTCTTAAAAAAGATGTTGTTAAAGCGATTTTTGAAAATGATTTAGTTCTGAATGTTTTACATGAAGAGGTATTATCATTAGATTTACTGTACAAACAGGCACTGGAAGGAGAACAGAATGAGTAAAATTTTCTCAAGGACATTAGAAACAACACTAAAGAAGGTAAGTATCATCGTTTGTGTTTTAATCAGTTCCTTTGTTGGTTACATCATCATTTCGGTTAGTAAAAATCAGGCGGGAGCAGGTGCATATCATGTATTATTAGAAAATAACCTGATGTTGCAACATCTACTGATGTTCTTTGTTATTGATGGTTTTTTGCTGATGACCCTGACAATTTCTAACGCTACCGGACTTATTGCCAGTGAAGTTCATGAAGGAACATTCAAATTACTGGCAGCCAAGCCGAACTCAAGAACGCAGATTCTGACAGGTAAAATACTTGGAGTTATTACAGGTCTGGTAATTTTACTTGCAATATCATTGCTTTCATATTATTCAACAATAGTAATTGCAGATTTCACAGATGGCAATATTATTAAAGAAATGGTTTCATTTTTACCAGCGTATTTTCTGTATGGGATTTTGATTATCATATTTTTTACTGCTGTATCTACATTATTTAGTTGCATTTTCAAAAGAAAAATTACGGCTATGCTGCCGCTTCTGGCAATTGTAGTATTAACTTTAGGTTTTTTACCGCTACAGAGAGTTATGACTTTACTTAGAGAATCAACAGAGGCACCAGTTATAAAATATTTTGATCTAAATTATCATTTCAGTCTGATTTTCAAATCTTGTGTAGAGATGGTTGAAACCATTAAACCAAATAGAACCCTGACTTATCTGATGAATCTGTTTTCTATTAAGAATATGGATTCTGATGTAACAAGAATCGAATGGGGTTTGCCGATTTTATCAGCTAATAACTCGTTGTCAGTTATTCCTCTATTATTGTTGTATGGAGTAATAACTGTAGTAAGTTACGTTTCCTCATTTGCAATAATCAGGAAAAAAGATATTTAAAGAATAAAAAAACTATCCATCTTTAAACTTTAATGGGGACTTGAAAAAGTGACCTTTAATTTTTGGTGGGGACTTGAAATTCAAAAAAATAGTATATATTGAATAAAAACATACAGATTTATGATGTAATTCTAATGGGAAGGCTAGCCTTCCCATTAGAATTTTCGCGACTGTTTACTCCCTTGTTTTTCTGGTTTTTTATAAGAATTAGAGTACAGAAAATTAGAAAGAGAGTAACTGATTTGTTTATTAAAACAATAAACAGCTCTATTTCTAAAACGGACAAAGTTATTAAGTCCATTAGATGCATTAATCAGTTCTCTTAATCTTCTGTTGGTATATTCAGAAAAAGAATTAGATAATTTTCTATTATCATAAGGTCGGATAAAGGAGGCAATTATTTCCTTTTTCCAATTCTGAACCATCGAAACAAACTCCCTATAACAGGATAAATCAACTTTTATAAAACACTGCATTATATAATTCAGTTCACTTCCAGCATCTTCATAACGACAATGTCTATTAAAATCCCGATACATTTCTTTCAGGTTATATGCCAGTTTCAGTACAGTCGAAACATTTAAAACGAGCTGCTGTAAATCATAGTAATTAAGTTTCTGTTTGAAGAAATGATTATATTTCCTTTCTGCATCCATAGATAAATCGTAATCGTCGGATTCAAGAAGTTTGTGCCATTTTTTTAAAAGATAATAACCGGCAGAACCATAGAGTTGGTCTTTCATGATTTCCACTCTCAGTTTAGTAAAACCGTCACATAAGGTTTTGACAACATGAAATGGATCAACCGCTATGATAGCGTCAGGAAGGTACCTGGAAACAACACTTTTATATGGTTCCCACATATCAATAGTGACAAATCTGACCTTTTTACGCTCTTGAAGGGGTATTTTAGAGAAATATGAAGATAGTGTTCTCTTACTTCTTGAAGGCAGAATTTCAGTCAGTCTTCTGTTTTCATTATCTACAAACACACAGAGATAGGCACTGTCCCTGTTGGACATTGATGAATGCAGTTCATCTATGCCAAGACTTTCCGGCAGAGGTAATACCGGTACATTAACAAAACTGTCGAAATATTTGGTCAGTTGAGTTACTGAAATATGACTCTTTTTGGAGATATCAGTAACAGTCATGCGAGGGTTACTGAAGTCTATCATAATCTCTCTAAGCAGACTGTATGAAGCGGATAATCCTTCAGGAGCAAACCTGTTATGTTCAACAAAACTTTTCTGACAATCATTACAAACGTATCTTCTTCTGGCCCAATGCAGGGTGCATTGTAAGGAAGAAAGGTTAGGCAAGCTTATAGATGACCTGGAAAAACCTTTGGACTTTGTGGGACCGCCACAATAGATACATGATGGTCTGTATGACTTAAGAGTTAGAAAAATATCAAAGGATTTTCCGGAGTTATTAATCGTTTTAATACTTTCTATATCGTTTTCCCCGATATTCAGAACTGTTGTGATAAAATCTTTTATAGGCATATATTGGCCTCCCTTCATATCATTTTTATCTCAGTAAAATAATACAATATGAAGGGTTTTTTATTGTCTCCTTTAAGTTTTAAAGGGTATCCCCATGAAAACTTAAAGGTTGTCCCCACCGTGACAAAAAAAGAGGACTTTTTAGTCCCCACCAAAACTTAAAGGTTGTCCCCAGCCCCACC
The DNA here is from genome assembly GCA_050950925.1 of Erysipelotrichaceae bacterium. Classification (GTDB taxonomy): domain Bacteria; phylum Bacillota_I; class Bacilli_A; order Erysipelotrichales; family Erysipelotrichaceae; genus UBA1783. The sequence continues at coordinate 199,459 of JBMNIN010000001.1, read as the reverse complement.
AAAAATTAAAAAGCCAAAACTATCTAATTACACTTTGTTCACATATTAAACAGGTAAGTAGATAGTTTTTTATTATAAATCTATTGGAGTGGAAATAGGAGCATCTAATAGTTCAGGATTTTCTAATAGATGCTTGAAAATAGCGAAGCTCTTCACAAAATAGAAACCATCAGCTATTCTTTCGTCGATTGTAAAAGAAATCTTGACAGCATCTTTCATCTGGTAGGTGCCATCATCATTGAAAAACGGCATCTTTTTTACTTTATTAAGAACGATAAAAACGGAATTAGTGCTCCAGTTGATTAAATGATGATATTCAGCGTCTAGGTTAATTGATCCAAGATTGGCAATAAATACACTTGTTCGATATGGATCTACATCAACCAGAGCTTTTGGCAGTTTATCATAGTAATCCAGAGTAAACAGTAACCTGGTTACTATTTTTAATAGCGGACGGGGAATCTTTACCAGCCAGGACATGACATTGGTAGTATCATCCTGAAGTTCTTCAGTTTTAATTTTATAGACCTCTTTACAGATTTTGTTGTGAATCTGTTCGGAGATATTCTCATCATTGTCATCAACTCTTATAATTACCAGTGATTCATCAGCATCGTCCTGGAATTTATTTTTCGCGGTAAAAGAGAAAGAAATATCCTTTCGGTCGTAAAACCTGTGTCCGATGGTGTATCTGTTCATCAGTGGACGCAGATAAATTGTTTTTGCGATAGCTGCTAAGACAACATGAAAGTATGTGTATTTATGTTGAGCTGTTTCATTTTTCTTCTTCATATATTCAATGACTTTGGTCATATCAAAATTATCACACAATACAGCTTCATTATCCGCTCTGCCTCCCATAATGTATGGCATAATCATATGCATTGGATCATGTTCTTCAACCAGGTAGCCATCCCTTCTATCTTTTCTGTTTGTTTTTCTTGTCATATATACCTCTCATTTTACATGTTTTCATAATACACTAAAGATAACGGTATGACAATTAAAATAAAAGCGGAAAATAAAAATGGATATTTTTGTATCCATTAGAGTTCGTAGATTCTTTTAATCTTCTGCTCTTTGACCGGTTTATCATGCCAGTCAGTTTTACAGTTGGCAATGCTGTCAACAACTTCAATACCTTCAATAACTTTTCCAAAAGCTGCATAAGAGCCATCCAGATAAGGTGAATCCTGATGCATGATAAAGAATTGTGAAGAAGCGCTGTCCGGATGTTGGCTTCTGGCCATAGAGATAACACCTCTTTGATGTTTTAGAGGGTTATTGACTCCGTTATTTGAAAATTCTCCTTTAATTCTTTCGTCACTGCCGCCTGTACCGCTAGCTGTAGGATCTCCACCCTGAATCATAAATCCCTTGATAACCCGATGGAAAATCAAACCGTCATAAAACTTTTGATTAACAAGTTTTTTAAAGTTGGCAACAGTAATTGGAGCGGCATCTTTATCCAGCTGTAATTTTATGATTCCGCCATCATTCATCTCAATAATAATCATATTTATCTCACTTTCATTGTTTTATCTATTTCCCGTTGCATATCTTTTTCTTTCAGAGTCTGACGTTTATCATATAGGGCTTTGCCTTTTGCTAAGGCGATTTCTAATTTGCATAATCCTTTTTTAATGTACATTCTGGTAGGAATTATTGTATATCCTTTAACTGAAACAGCCCTTTTTAAACTGCGTATTTCATACCTGTGTAAAAGAAGTCTTCTTTTTCTTTTCTCCTCATGATTAAAAATGTTGCCATGGTCATAAGCGGATATATGCATGTCAACAACAAAAGCTTCATTTTCAATGAAGTCGACATATGCTTCCTTAAGTTGAACACGTCCCTGACGAATACTTTTAATTTCGGTTCCGGTTAATTGGATTCCGGCTTCATAAAATTCTTCAAGAAAATATTCGTGTTTGGCTTTTCGATTTACTGCAATATTTTTTTCCATAAAAATCCCTGACAAAAAAAGAACTGACCAGTCCTTTTTTAGTTTTGCGTAATAATCAGCTTAATAATTACTAATACAAAGAATAAGACAGCTGAAACTAAAGTCAGTGTAGAGATAACCTTTTCAGGTCCTCGTTCTTTCAGATTGCTAAAAAGATTTAAACCGCCGCTTCCACCAGTGAAAGCAGCACTAACACCAGCAGACTTTCCACTCTGTAAAAGAACCAAAAGAATAATAAATACCGCAACAAACATAATAAGAATATCTAACATACTACGCGGCTCCTTTCGACATAAATGCTTTTATATTATAACAAATCACCAATGCTAATTCAAATAATATTATAAATAATAAACATGATCCACAAAAAGGTAAAAAGATAGGTAAAAACTTTTAACCATTCAGATTTTCCAGTAATAGTCATTTTCAAAAATTCTGAATATTTCTTCCGGTGATTGAAATTCACTGTTGTTTTTATCCCACCTGATGTTAAACCCGGCTTTTCTTAAACAACTTCTCAATTCCAATAATTCCTCTCCCTTATAGAATAATGCGTCATTATTAACCATAAACTCAGCGTTATTATCAAAATATTCTTCCCAGGTTCCGCCTTTAATACAAACAATGTCCATATCAGGTCCGTAAGTATTATCTTTTATTTTTATTGTTATTTCATCGTTTAGAGTAAAATTATTATCCTTCTCTACTGAAACTATGTAATTATCAAAGGCTCTGCCCATAAAACAGGCATACTTATCATCCATGTTTTTTCTTGCCTGTTTTAACATAGAAATAAATGTATCTCTGTCAGCTACTTTTTCTACCCCGATTTCTAAATCCAATAAAATATTCTGCTTCATAGATTATTCCTTCCTTTAATTAATAGTACTACAAAATCAGTGTGTCTGTAATATTTTAAAACAGGAATATAAATAATGGAAATAGTAAATTTAAGATGTATAATTATATATGTTTGAAATAAGGATGTGTTATGGATGAAAGAAAAATTATTAAAATTATTTAATAAGAAAAATAAATGGACATTGGAAGAATTAAGAAAAGAAACAGTTATTGACAGTTCGTCAAAACTGGTAGAGTTAATGAGAGGTTTAAATGCCTTAGTTGACGAAAGAAGACTGGTAAATAATCACGCTTACTATTATCTTGTTAAAGACGAAGATGTTGTTGGAAAGGTTAAAGATATTTCAAAATATGAAATTGCGGTAAGTGGTTTAAACAAAAAAGTTTATGTAGAAAAGAAATATGCAAAAAATGTTTTTGTTGATGATGAAGTGCTGGCAGTAAAGGAAAAAGGTCTATGGAAAGTCAGACATATCTTTGCCCATAACATTTATAGAATTACAGGTTATTTTATCAGATTAAACGGAAAACTGGTTTTTCATAGTGACATAGATTTTCATCGTGATTTTGAAATTGCCAACATCAGAAAATTCAAGATAAATGCCAATGACAGAGTAGTTGTCAGAGTCATTAAATATGATAATCCAATGCTGGTAGAAATCGAAAAGGTGATTGGTAACAATAATGATAAAGGTGTTGATATTACTTCTTTGCTGCTGAGAAACAATGTCAGGATGGAGTTTAATAAAAATGTTGAAGAAGAGACCAAAAACCTTCCGGTAAAAGTAACATCCAGAGAAATCAAATCAAGAAGAGATTTACGATTTCTTCAGACTGTTACAATTGATGGTGATGATGCAAAAGACTTTGATGATGCCATCAGTATTATTAAAAATGAAGAAGGTTACAGTTTGTATGTTCACATAGCTGATGTCTCTTATTATGTCAGGGAAGGCAGTGCCATTGATAAAGAAGCTTATGCCAGATGTACCAGTATTTATGTTTGCGACCGTGTGGTACCGATGCTTCCTTTTGAGTTGAGTAATGGTATCTGTTCTCTTAATGAAGGCACGGAAAGAAATACCATAACCTGTCAGATAGAAGTTGACAGACAGGGTAAAATACAGGCTTATTCCATATATCCGAGTGTCATTTTTTCAGATCGCCGATGCACTTATAAAAAAGTGAATGAATGTCTCTCTTACAATGAAACAGCAATTGAAGAATATGCCAGTTTAATGGAAATGATCAGTAATATGGCTGACTGTGCCGGATTACTGCAAAATCAGGCAGAGAAAAGGGGAAGTATTGAGTTTGTCAGTGTTGAACCGGTTATTGAGTTAAACAACAAAGGAAAGGCAATAAATGTTACATTAAGGGAATTGGGAGCAGCAGAACAGATAATTGAACAATTTATGATTGCAGCCAATAGCTGTGTTGCTGGTTATATGGATGATAACAACATTCCTTCAATGTATCGTATTCATTTAATTCCGGAATATGAAGATTTATTGAAACTCAAAAATATTTGTAGCAACTTTGATATAGATGTGGATATTGAAGAAATCACTCCGGCTGTCATTCAAAAACTTCTTAACAGTATTGAAGATGAGAGCGTTTATATTGCAGTCAGTAATATAGCTTTAAGAACGATGCAAAAAGCCAGATACAGCAATGAGTGTCTTGGACATTTTGGTTTATCTTTAGACCAATATTGTCATTTTACAGCTCCAATCAGGAGGTATTCAGATCTGACAGTTCATAGAATGTTAAGGAAATATCTGTTTGAAAATTTCCAGGGAAATAAAGAAAAAGACAGCTCCAAAATTGAAAAACAGGCTCTGCAGATGTCTAACAAAGAACTGGAAGCAATCATGGTTGAAAGAGAAATCAATGACTATAAAATGGCTGAATATATGGAAAGTTTTATAGGCGATATTTTTGAAGGTACAATTGTATCAGTACTGGAATTTGGTTTCTTTGTTCAGTTGGATAATTCAGTTGAAGGATTAGTTCCGGTAAGATCATTAACCGGCTATTATGAATATGAAGAAAAGAGCATGAGTTTAACAGGTCCAAGAGAAACTTACACCATTGGCAACAGGGTTAGGGTAAGAGTTGCAGATGTAAATGTTTCTAAAGGACAGATTGGTTTTGAAATAACTTAAAGCGGCAAAAAAATGTAGCTTTTTAAATATTATGGTAATATTAAATTAATAAAAATATAACTGTTGATAAAATAAAAACGCTGTTTTTTAGTGGAGATGAGGTTGAAAAATAGAGATATGGAAAAACAAAGGGATAGTAAAAATATATTTGTTTTAGGATGCGGAAGATGGGGAAGTTTTATTGGCTGGTATTTAGACAATATTGGTCATAAAGTAAAATTATATGGAAGAGAAAATTCTAATAATATGAAAAGATTTATGGAGACAAGAAGAAATGATTATATTGTCCTTCCTGAATCTATTTTATTGACGACCGATCTTGAGGATATTAAAGATGCCGATTATGTGGTAGTATCTGTAAATTCTCAAAATTTAAATGAAGTTTTAAGTGAAGTTAATAAACTTGAAGTTAAAAATAAAATCTTTATATTATGTATGAAAGGAATTGAAATAGAAACCGGTAAAAGACTGTCTCAGGTTGCCGAAGAAAATCTTGATAAAAGTAACAAAATAGCGGTCTGGCTGGGTCCGGGACACGTTCAGGAGTTTTATCGTGGAGTTCCCAACTGTATGGTTATTGACAGTAAAGAGGATGCTGTAATAAATGAAATTATTAATAATATATCAAGTAATTTAATCAGATTCTATTATGGAACAGATTTAATTGGTAATGAAATAGGGGCAGCAGCTAAAAATGTTATTGGTATCGCAGCTGGCATGCTGGATGGTTTTGATTTATCTTCTTTAAAAGGAGCGCTGATGGCCAGAGGAACAATGGAAATTTCAAGACTTATTACTGCAATGGGAGGAAAGCCAGGTACTGTATATGGGCTATGTCATTTAGGAGACTATGAAGCCACTTTGTTTTCTGACCACAGTCAGAATCTGACTTTTGGCAGAAGATTTGTCACAAAAGAACCTTATGAAAAACTGGCTGAAGGTTACTATACTGTAAAGGCTTTAAAGAAACTGGGAGAAAAATATTATGTTGTTTTACCAATAACAGAAGCCGTTTACCGTATTCTGTATGAAAATAAAGATCCTAAAAAAGAGTTGGACAAATTGTTTCAAAGAAGTCTGAAAGATGAATTTATTTAAAAAGGAAAATAAGAAGTGCATTTAATAATACCTGTTATTGTCATAGTATCTGTGATATCTGGATTATTCATATATTATAATGGTTATTCGGATATCAGAAAAAATCCCGATATAAAAGAAAACCAGATTAAAGTGGCCTGTGTAGGCGACAGTATTACGTATGGTTTCGGAATCAGTAACTGGCCGGTAAACAACTATCCAAAAAAACTGCAAAGACTGCTGGGTGACAATTATAATGTAGCAAATTTTGGCGTCAGTGGACGTTGTGTTGGAAGGAAGACTTTTTTTCCTTACCTGAAAACAAAAAATTATTTGCATTCATTAGAATATAATGCCGATATCTTAGTTTTTATGTTGGGATCAAATGATTCAAAACCCTTTAACTGGAAGGGTAAAGAAAAGTTTAAAGAAGAATATCTGTCTTTATTGGAAACATATGTTAAAGAAGGGAAAACAAAAGTGTATTTGTGTACCATTTCTAAAGCTTATTATCCTGAAGGACGCAATACTAAAATGACCAGTTATTTTATTCAGCCTGAAAAAATAGAAGAAATTGTTGATATTATCAGAGAAATGGCAATTGAAAAGGATTATATATTAATTGACATCCATAAATTAACTTCAGAAAATCACAACTGGTTTTGTTCTGATAATGTCCACCTGAATAAAGAAGGAGCAAAGGCCATAGCAGAGAAAGTATATGAATATATTAAAAAAGTAAAAGTATGGTGAAAATTGAAGTTAACAAGTTGTATAATATAAGTAATACTTTGTAAACAAAAATAAGGAGATAATTTATGAAAATAGGTGTGCATTATGTTGTATCAAGCAATGTGGAAGGTCAGGCAATTGATGATGCAAATTATGAAATAATCAAAAAATTATCTGCATTAGTCGGCAGTAATATTGAACTGGTCAGTTTAGACAGCCTGGACCAATATGATTTTGTATTTAATTTTATCGGTGGTGGAGGCACGGAAGGCAGATTTCTTGAGGTGCTGGATAAACTGCCAGAACCGGTTTTCCTTTTAGCAACTTCAAACAACAATTCCTTAGCTGCTTCAATGGAAATACTGTCTTATTTAAACCAGCACGATATTGAAGGAGAGATTATTCATGGTTCTCTGGAAAAAATGGCACAGAGAATTGCCAATCTGGCCAAAGTTTTTGAAGTAAAAAACAAAATTAAGAACTTTAAATTGGCCAGAGTAGGCAAACCCAGTGACTGGCTGATTGCTTCGGATGTAGATGCTGATGAAAGCAAAAGTTTAAACGGTATTGAGATTATTGATATTGAAATGCAGGAATTTTTTGATGAGATTAAAAAACAGTGCTATCCGGAAAATGAGTACACGAAACTGATCAAATCGAAAGAATTTGATTCAAAGGAAATAGAAGTGGCTTTAAATATTTATGGGGCCTTAAAGCGTCTATGCGATAAATATCAGCTGAACGGATTGACTGTAAGATGCTTCGATTTGCTTGATACGGTTAAATCAACAAGCTGTCTGGCTTTGGCAATTTTAAATGGTGAAGGTATTTATTCTTCTTGTGAAGGTGATGTTCCTTCTCTTGTCTCAATGGCAGTACTTGGAGAGCTGACTGGTAAACCTGTTTTCCAGGCAAATCCATCGATGATTGATTCTGAAGCAAAGGAAATGATACTTGCTCACTGTACTTTACCTATTAATATGGTAACCAATTTCTCGTTGATGACTCATTATGAATCGGGATTGGGAGTAGCATTAAGAGGAAAACTTACTGAGGGCGATGTAACATTGTTTAAATGTTCCGGACTGATGGACAGTTACTTTGTTTCACCGGCAAAGTTAATAGAAAATTTAACTAAAAATGATTTGTGCCGTAGCCAGATAAAAATAAAGATTGATGATGATACAATCGATTACTTCCTTACTGAATCAATTGGTAATCACCATTTGATTTGTGCCGGTGATTATACAGAACTGGTAGATGAATTTTTCAGATGGATATAAAACCATAATTTCCGTTAAAGGAAAACAGATGGAAATACCTGAAAATTTGTCCAAATAGATTTCATAATCTGCTGTTTCTGGTAAAAATTATCAGTATAGTTTTATAGACAACATTTTATTTAATAGCCATCTTTAAACTTTAATGGGGACTTGAAAAAGTGACCTTTAATTTTTGGTGGGGACTTGAAATTCAAAAAAATAGTATATATTGAATAAAAACATACAGATTTATGATGTAATTCTAATGGGAAGGCTAGCCTTCCCATTAGAATTTTCGCGACTGTTTACTCCCTTGTTTTTCTGGTTTTTTATAAGAATTAGAGTACAGAAAATTAGAAAGAGAGTAACTGATTTGTTTATTAAAACAATAAACAGCTCTATTTCTAAAACGGACAAAGTTATTAAGTCCATTAGATGCATTAATCAGTTCTCTTAATCTTCTGTTGGTATATTCAGAAAAAGAATTAGATAATTTTCTATTATCATAAGGTCGGATAAAGGAGGCAATTATTTCCTTTTTCCAATTCTGAACCATCGAAACAAACTCCCTATAACAGGATAAATCAACTTTTATAAAACACTGCATTATATAATTCAGTTCACTTCCAGCATCTTCATAACGACAATGTCTATTAAAATCCCGATACATTTCTTTCAGGTTATATGCCAGTTTCAGTTCAGTCGAAACATTTAAAACGAGCTGCTGTAAATCATAGTAATTAAGTTTCTGTTTGAAGAAATGATTATATTTCCTTTCTGCATCCATAGATAAATCGTAATCGTCGGATTCAAGAAGTTTGTGCCATTTTTTTAAAAGATAATAACCGGCAGAACCATAGAGTTGGTCTTTCATGATTTCCACTCTCAGTTTAGTAAAACCGTCACATAAGGTTTTGACAACATGAAATGGATCAACCGCTATGATAGCGTCAGGAAGGTACCTGGAAACAACACTTTTATATGGTTCCCACATATCAATAGTGACAAATCTGACCTTTTTACGCTCTTGAAGGGGTATTTTAGAGAAATATGAAGATAGTGTTCTCTTACTTCTTGAAGGCAGAATTTCAGTCAGTCTTCTGTTTTCATTATCTACAAACACACAGAGATAGGCACTGTCCCTGTTGGACATTGATGAATGCAGTTCATCTATGCCAAGACTTTCCGGCAGAGGTAATACCGGTACATTAACAAAACTGTCGAAATATTTGGTCAGTTGAGTTACTGAAATATGACTCTTTTTGGAGATATCAGTAACAGTCATGCGAGGGTTACTGAAGTCTATCATAATCTCTCTAAGCAGACTGTATGAAGCGGATAATCCTTCAGGAGCAAACCTGTTATGTTCAACAAAACTTTTCTGACAATCATTACAAACGTATCTTCTTCTGGCCCAATGCAGGGTGCATTGTAAGGAAGAAAGGTTAGGCAAGCTTATAGATGACCTGGAAAAACCTTTGGACTTTGTGGGACCGCCACAATAGATACATGATGGTCTGTATGATTTAAGAGTTAGAAAAATATCAAAGGATTTTCCGGAGTTATTAATCGTTTTAATACTTTCTATATCGTTTTCCCCGATATTCAGAACTGTTGTGATAAAATCTTTTATAGGCATATATTGGCCTCCCTTCATATCATTTTTATCTCAGTAAAATAATACAATATGAAGGGTTTTTTATTGTCTCCTTTAAGTTTTAAAGGGTATCCCCATGAAAACTTAAAGGTTGTCCCCACCGTGACAAAAAAAGAGGACTTTTTAGTCCCCACCAAAACTTAAAGGTTGTCCCCAGCCCCACCAAAAATTAAAAAGCCTTTAATAGAGAGTAACATTTCAGAGTGTTACTTTTTTATGAAAAACGCATTTTTTATTCTAATAATTATGCAGAGCATTTTACTTGGAATTTACATTGAGGGCAACATAGATTTTACCATATACAATTATAATGTAAATGTAGTGAAAACTATGATACTTAAGAAAGGAAATTAGATTTAAAGGAGTAAAAAATGAAGAAAATTATTAGATTATTAACTGCAATGCTTATAGTTCTATCAGTTTTAACTGGATGTGGACCAAAAGAAAAAGAATCTGTATCAACAGATGGTTCTACCTCTATGAGTAAAGTAATTGGAGCTTTAAGCGAAGCGTTTGAGTTAGAAACAGGCATTACTGTAACTTATAATGCTACTGGTTCTGGTTCTGGTATTGCAGCAGTTTTAGAAGGCAGATGTGACATTGGTCTTGCAAGTCGTGGCCTTAAACAGGAAGAAAAGGACAAGGGTCTTGTAGAAAAAGTTTTAGCTTATGATGGAATCGCAGTCATTGTACATCCAGAAAATCCTGTCGGCGATTTAGATTTAGATACTATTGCAAAAATCTACACTGGTGAAATCACAAATTGGAGTGAAATTGGTGGAGAAGATGCAGAAATCGTTGTAATCGGACGTGAAGCTGGAAGTGGTACCAGAGATGGTTTTGAAGATATTACCAAGACAAAAGAAAAATGTGTATATCGTCAGGAATTAACTTCTACTGGTGATGTTATTGCTACAGTTGCAAGTAATTCTGCTGCTATCGGTTATGCTTCAGTTGCTTCTGTTAAGGCTGAAGTAAAAGCTCTTACAGTAGGTGGTGTAGCAGCAAATGAAGATAATATCAAAAATGGCAGTTATGTATTGCAACGTCCATTTGTTCTGGTAACTAAAAAGGATGTAAAATTATCTGATAGTGCTCAGAAGTTCTTCGATTATATCACTTCTGAAAAAGCTCGTGATATCATCAGTGGTACAGGCGTAGTACCTGCTAACTAAAGAATTTAACAATAGTGCAAGGAGCACTAAAGAACTAAAAGTTTTATTAGCGACGATACTGTATGGTATCGTCGCTATATTTGTATGACGGGCATGCTGTCAATCTGTGGTGAAAGTCCACAAGGGGCGTAGTTGCCAACGAACCCGAAAGCGACTCTCAAGGTTTGTATCGTGAGGTACAGGCGAGAGGAAGAGATAGCGAAATCATAGCCTGACGAACAGGAAGCCAATATTAAGGCGTTTATGGCGGATAAACTAGCAAATGGTAGTGAAGTCCAAAAGGCAATCGTAACCCATAGGCGTAGATTGGACAGGTAGATGAGGAAAGATTGATGACTTATCCCGTGAGGTCTCGTTAGCGAAGAAACACGAGGTGGAGAAAGCCACGCAGTAAAGTAACCGTAGTAACAACGAATAATGAGAAGTCAGCAGAAGCCATAGTAGGAGAGTGTAGAATCCGAAGGGCTGAACAATTAAACAGCGTAAAGCAAATGAGTAGTCTCAGGAAAATACTTGATAGAGAAACTGATGAAAACGTAAATGACTCAAGACTCATAAATCTAAAGTTAATTTCCTGAAAGCGGAAAGGAGACAAGCGCACAATTATGTCAATGTTGTTAGACAGGATACTGAACAAAGAGAATATGAATCTAGCCTACAAACGGGTATGTGCCAATAAGGGAACCAGTGGAATTGATGAAGTCACAATCGAACAACTAAAAGACTACATTAAAGAAAACTGGACAAATATTGAAACACACATTCGCTCTAGAACATATAAACCTTTACCAGTAAAAAGGGTAGAAATACCCAAACCTAATGGAGGAGTCAGAAAACTTGGAATACCATCAGTTATGGATAGAGTAATTCAACAGGCGATGGTACAAGTGCTAAGCCCAATATGTGAACCATATTTCAGTGAAACAAGTTATGGATTTAGAGCAAAGCGAAGTTGTGAACAGGCAATAATGAAAGTAACCGATTTAATCAATGACGGTTATGACTGGATAGTTGATATGGATTTAGAAAAGTTCTTTGACAATGTCCATCATGATAAACTAATGAGTTTTGTCCATGAGATTATCAACGATGGAGATACAGAATCTTTAATTAAGAAGTATCTAAAAGCAGGAGTAATGGTCAACGGTAAACACGAGAAAAGTGAAACAGGTACACCTCAAGGAGGAAATCTCAGTCCATTATTATCAAACATAATGTTAAACAGACTGGACAAAGAACTGGAATCAAGAGGATTGAACTTTGTACGCTATGCAGACGATGTGCTCATATTAGTTAAAAGTGAAGCGAGTGCCAAAAGAGTAATGTATTCAATATCCAGATGGTTGGAGAGAAAACTTAGTTTAAAAGTGAATATGACAAAGACAAAGATAGTAAGACCAAATAAATTAAAGTACTTAGGATTTGGATTTTATTATAATACCAAGACTAAAAAGTATCACGTCAGACCACATGAAGATTCAATAAGTAAGTTCCAAAGGAAATTGAAAGAACTGACTAAAAGAAACTGGTCAATAAATTTTAGAGAACGCATCAAGAAAATAAATCAAGTGACACGAGGATGGATAAATTACTTCTCGATAAGTCATATGAAAACGTGGATGACTAAAATAGATATGAGACTTAGAACACAACTTAGAGTCATTTTGTGGAAGCAATGGAAAGTTCCAAACAAGCGACAATGGGCGCTACAGAAATTAGGGATAAATAAGGATTTGGCTAGAATAACATCATATGTAGGAAATAGATACTACTGGGTAACTACTAAAACATGTGTTGTAAGAGCTATATCAAAAGAAAAACTAGCCCAAGCAGGCTTAATAAGTTGCTTGGACTATTATCAACAAAGACATGAATTGAAATTTAGTTGAACCGCCGTATGCCGAACGGCACGTACGGTGGTGTGAGAGGGCTATTTATTTAGCCCTACTCGATTTTGGGGGAGGAAAATGAAAAAAAATAAAATATTTGAGGATATCGTACACGGTATATTTCTGATTCTGGGTCTGATTACCGTAGGCTGTGTGTTGCTGATTACGGTATATCTGATAATTTCCGGACTTCCGGCTATCAGAGAGATAGGGCTGAAGGAGTTTCTTTTTGGCAGGGTATGGGCTTCCACGGCAAGAGAACCGAAGTTCGGGATACTGCCGTTTATTCTGACGAGCATCTACGGAACCGCCGGGGCGATAGTAATCGGAGTTCCGGTAGGCTTCTTTACCGCCGTCTATCTTTCAAAGGTGGCAGACAGAAGAGTCCGCACTGTCATGGAAACAGCCATCAACCTGCTGGCGGGGATACCCTCAGCGGTATACGGACTTGTCGGCATGATAGTGCTGGTTCCGTCAATCCGCATAATATTCAAAGTTCCGGACGGGGCCAGTCTGCTGGCGGCCATGATAGTTCTGTCGGTAATGATACTTCCCAACATCATAAAGGTGTCAATCACCTCGCTTGATGCGGTGCCTCAGGAATATGAGGATGCCTCATATGCCCTGGGTGCAACACCTACAGAGACCTATTTCCGGGTATCCGTACCGTCAGCCAGAAGCGGCATCGCGGCAGCGGTAGTGCTGGGAGTTGGCCGGGCCATAGGTGAAGCGACGGCGGTCATGATGGTGGCCGGCAATGTCGCCAACATGCCGTCACTTTTCCAGAGTGTCCGTTTCCTTACCACGGCGGTGGCAAGCGAGATGTCCTATTCAAGTCCGGGAAGCCTGCAGAGAAACGCGCTGTTTTCAATAGCGCTGGTGCTGTACATGTTCATCATGCTGATCAATGCGGTGCTGAACTTCTTTTTGAAGAGGGATAAGGAGAAATAGAATATGAACAGAAGAAAGATATATATCAGTACAATGCGCGGAGCAATGTATGTCTGTACCATGCTGGTGGCACTGCTGGTGGTGTTTCTTTTCGGCTTTGTTCTGTCCAGGGGTATACCGAACATCACCTGGGAGCTGCTTTCAACCAGGCCGAGCTACCTGCAGAACAGGATAGGAATTCTGCCTGACATTCTGAATACGGTCTATATCGTCATCGCCACACTGGTGGTGGTGCTGCCGCTGGGAGTGGGAGCGGCGATATACCTGAATGAATACGCCCAGAACAGGAAGGTGGTGGAGTCGATAGAATATGCGGCGGAAACCCTTTCGGGCATTCCGTCAATTATCTACGGACTGGTGGGGATGCTGCTGTTTTCCAACAATTTCGGAACAAGTCTTCTGGCCGGGGCGCTGACGCTGGTGATTATGAACCTGCCGACCATAATGCGCACAACCCAGGAGAGTCTGAAGACCGTGCCGCAGAGCTACCGTGAGGGTGCCTTCGGACTGGGAGCGGGGAAATGGCGTGTTATCAGGACGGTGGTAATTCCCGGCTGTGTGGACGGAGTCATAACGGGCTGCATTCTATCAGTGGGAAGGATAATCGGGGAGTCGGCGGCGTTGCTGTTTACTGCCGGATTCGCCCATGCCCTTAACGGATTTTTCAGCGGTTTGACAAGTCCCGGTGCAACCCTGACCGTCGCCCTGTATGTCTATGCCAAGGAGGAGGGCGAGTTTGCGGTCGCCTTTGCGATAGCGGCGATACTGATGGTACTGACCCTGCTGATAAACCTGTCTACGACACTTGTGGGGAAATATTTTGCGAAAAGGAGAAACGTATGAGCAATGTGATAACAACCAGAGAACTGAGCCTGTGGTACGGAGACAACCAGGCTCTGAAGAATATAACGGTAGAGCTTCTGGAAAAGAGCATAACAGCCCTGATCGGTCCATCAGGGTGCGGGAAATCGACATTTCTGAAGACTCTCAACAGAATGAACGACCTCATTCCGACAGTGAGGATAGAGGGTGAGGTCTATTACGGAAAAAGCAACATCTATGACAAAAGCATCGACGTCAACGCTCTGCGCCGTGAGGTCGGGATGGTCTTTCAGAAGCCGAACCCTTTTCCGATGAGCATTTATGACAATGTCGCCTACGGGCCGAGGACCCATGGTATCACCGGCAAGGTGCAGCTGGATGAAATCGTCGAGAAGGCGCTGCGTGATGCGGCAATCTGGGACGAGGTAAAGGACCGGCTGAGAAAAAGCGCCCTGGGACTGTCGGGAGGGCAGCAGCAGAGGCTGTGTATCGCCCGTGCCCTGGCGGTGGAGCCGAAGGTCATCCTGATGGATGAGCCGACATCGGCACTGGATCCCATCTCCACATCAAGAATTGAAGACCTGATTATGGAACTGAAGGAAAAATATACTATAATAATAGTGACACACAATATGCAGCAGGCGGCCCGTATTTCGGACTATACGGCGTTCTTCCTGTTGGGAGAGCTGATAGAGTTCGGAAAGACAGATGAGGTATTCTCATATCCTGAGGATAAGAGAACAGAGGATTATATTACAGGAAGGTTTGGGTGATAACGATGAGAAGCAGATTTGACGAGCAGCTCAATCATCTGAGAAAGAAGATGATTGAAATGGGAGCGGAATGCGAAAAGCTGATAGCGCTGGCTACCAACGCCTTGTTTGAAGGCAATATTGACAATGCCCTAAAAGCGAAAACAGAAGGTCAGAGGATAGACGATTTGGAAAGAGAAATCGAGGCAATCTGTTTGAGACTGTTACTTCAGCAGCAGCCTGTTGCCAGGGATCTCAGAGTTGTTTCTGCCGCTCTCAAGATGATTACTGATATGGAGAGAATCGGAGATCAGGCTGAAGATATTGCTGAAATTGTGGTTTCGCTAAATGGCAGAGTTGGTGACGAGTGTACTTACATTCGTACTATGGCTGAAGCGACAATTAAAATGGTAACTGAAAGTATTGACGCATATGTCAACGAGGACGTTGAACTGGCAAAAGAGGTATTGAAACATGATGATCTGGTAGATGAGACTTTTGTGAATGCGAAAGAAACATTAACCAGAATGATTGCTGAAAACATCAATGATGGTGAATATGCCCTGGATTTACTGATGATTGCCAAGTACTTTGAACGTATCGGTGACCATGCGACCAATATTGCAGAGTGGGTTATCTTTTCGGTGACAGGTTATCATCAGGGAGAATAATATGATTTGGTGTGTTGATGATGATAATACTATTCGTGAAATCGAAGTTTATACACTGACACAAACAGGATTTGAAGCAAGAGGTTTTTCTGACGGTATTTCGATGCTGGAAGCATTAAAAAGTGAAAAACCGGACTTAATTGTTTTAGATATTATGTTACCTGGAAAAGATGGGATAGAAATTTTGAAAGAAATCAGAAGAAATCCCAAAACCAGAGAAATACCTGTAATTATGGCTACGGCCAAAGGAACAGAGATGGATAAGATATTAGGTCTTGATATTGGCGCTGATGATTATCTTGTTAAACCTTTTGGTGTAATGGAAATGGTATCACGTATTAAGGCAGTGTTACGCCGCTATCAGCCGGTACATAAAGAAGAAATTTTAAATGTCGGAACAATAATGCTAAATGATAGGGAACATCTGGTGACGGTTGATAAAGAAAAAGTAGATCTTACTTTAAAAGAGTATGAATTATTGAAACTTTTTATGCTGAACACAGGCATTGTGTTTTCTCGTGAGAAATTACTTTCAGAAGTATGGGGTCTTGATTACCTTGGTGAATCAAGAACAGTTGATATGCACATTAAAAATCTTCGGCAGAAACTTAAAAAAGAAGGTTCTCGTATTGAAACGATAATAGGTGTAGGTTATCGTATGGAGGGGAAAGAAGATGACCAAAAAGATATTTAAAGCTATAATAGTGACTTCAATGATTGTCCTGATAGCAAGTATTTTTGTCGCTAACAGTTTTTTATACAATCATTTTAATAAGTCACAGGTGGACAGGCTGAAAGAAGAGCTTTTACTTGTAGCAAACAATGTAGAGAGATTTGGTGATGAATACTTTGATAATTTTGATTCTTCGTTATTCCGTTTAACATTGGTATCTCAGGAAGGTGTTGTGCTATATGATTCACAGACGGATATCACACTTATGGATAATCATCTGGATCGTGAAGAAATAGCTGAAGCAATCAGTACTGGAAAAGGAAGCAGTGCAAGATATTCAGAAACTTTAGGCAGGAAAACCTATTATGAAGCTATACTGCTGAAAAATGGCAATATACTTCGAATATCAGCAGATCAGATAACGGTAGGTGCTTTGCTTTTTGCGATGTTATCGCCTATTTTCTCAATAATTTTAATAGCCTCAATACTTGCCTTCATTTTAGCTAATAAAATGTCGGAGAGTATTGTTAAACCGTTAAATGAGTTAGATGTTGAAAATCTGTCAACAATAGACACCTATGAAGAGCTTGCTCCAATGGTTACAAAAATTATCAGGCAGCAGGATAGAATTAACAGACAGATGCAGGAAATTAATCAGAAATCTGATGAATTCAGGCAGATTACTGAATCTATGAGTGAAGGTCTGGTTTTATTAAATAAAAGAGGTGTCGTAATCAGTATTAATGATGCCGCAAAGAAATTGTTTGATGTTTCTGATGATGCTGTTGGACGTGATTTCCTTACTGTTGACAGAAATCTGGAAATGAATGAGGCGATAAATAAAGCTCTTAAAGGGAAACATAGTGAATTAAGAGAACAAAGAAATGGCAGTGAATATCAGTTTTTTATTAACCGTATTGAATCGGATGGAAATACTGAAGGTGTTCTGATTCTTTCATTTGATATTACAGAAAGAGCATTTGCCGAACGCAATCGTAGAGAGTTTACCGCAAATGTTTCTCATGAATTAAAAACTCCTCTGCAGTCAATTATTGGAAGTGCTGAGCTTCTGGAAAACGGATTAGTAAAACCAGAAGATGAAAAAAAATTTATTGGCAATATTAAAAATGAAGCAACAAGACTTGTTTCTTTAATCGACGACATTATTGATCTCTCTCAATTGGATGAAAATATTGAACTTAAAAAAGAAAAGGTCGATCTTTATCAGGTTGTAGAAGAGGTTGCTGAAGCCTTATCTGTTTTTGCTAAACAGAATGAAGTTGAAATAGTGATCAGTGGAGAACGTTGTGAAATGGAAGGTATTAGAAGATATCTATATGAAATTGTTTATAATCTTTGTGATAATGCTATCCGTTATAGTAAAAAAGGTGGAAAAGTTATTGTAGACCTTAAAAACAAGAGTGGCAATATTGTTCTTTCAGTAAGTGACAATGGAATAGGAATTTCTCCAGAACATCATTCTCGAATATTTGAACGGTTTTATCGTGTTGATAAGAGCCATTCTAAAGAAACAGGTGGAACAGGGCTTGGTCTTTCAATAGTTAAAAACGCAGTAGCATACCATGACGGAACGATAAAAATTGATAGCAATATAAACAAGGGGACAACAATTACTGTAAGTTTTTAACAGAATAAAATCAATTTAAAACGACATTAAAAAAAGGCGAAAAAAGTAATCAGCCTTTTTTATGACATATCATATAAACCGTATCATCTAAAACCAGTAACAATTTTATAAAAAATCATATATAATAATAACATGAAGTTTAGAAGGGTATAAGATCATATGTTAAATAAAGTAGAATAAAAGCAGCTTATTTTTAACTATATTTATAATGTTATATTCAATTCTACAAGTGATTGTGACACATCTGTAGTTTTTGAAATAAAAATAGAGCTGATTTTTTTGTTATATTGATAAAAATTCTGATGAAAGTTGTTGTAAAAGGTTTGTTGTTATTGTTACAGCTGACTGTTTATAGTTGGTAATAAATATTTTTGGGGGAGGAAAATGAAAAAAAATAAAATATTTGAGGATATCGTACACGGTATATTTCTGATTCTGGGTCTGATTACCGTAGGCTGTGTGTTGCTGATTACGGTATATCTGATAATTTCCGGACTTCCGGCTATCAGAGAGATAGGGCTGAAGGAGTTTCTGTTTGGCAGGGTATGGGCTTCCACGGCAAGAGAACCGAAGTTCGGGATACTGCCGTTTATTCTGACGAGCATCTACGGAACCGCCGGGGCGATAGTAATCGGAGTTCCGGTAGGCTTCTTTACCGCCGTCTATCTTTCAAAGGTGGCAGACAGAAGAGTCCGCACTGTCATGGAAACAGCCATCAACCTGCTGGCGGGGATACCCTCAGCGGTATACGGACTTGTCGGCATGATAGTGCTGGTTCCGTCAATCCGCATAATATTCAAAGTTCCGGACGGGGCCAGTCTGCTGGCGGCCATGATAGTTCTGTCGATAATGATACTTCCCAACATCATAAAGGTGTCAATCACCTCGCTTGATGCGGTGCCTCAGGAATATGAGGATGCCTCATATGCCCTGGGTGCAACACCTACAGAGACCTTTTTCCGGGTATCCGTACCGTCAGCCAGAAGCGGCATCGCGGCAGCGGTAGTGCTGGGAGTTGGCCGGGCCATAGGTGAGGCGACGGCGGTCATGATGGTGGCCGGCAATGTCGCCAACATGCCGTCACTTTTCCAGAGTGTCCGTTTTCTTACCACGGCGGTGGCAAGCGAGATGTCCTATTCAAGTCCGGGAAGCCTGCAGAGAAACGCGCTGTTTTCAATAGCGCTGGTGCTGTACATGTTCATCATGCTGATCAATGCGGTGCTGAACTTCTTTTTGAAGAGGGATAAGGAGAAATAGAATATGAACAGAAGAAAGATATATATCAGTACAATGCGCGGAGCAATGTATGTCTGTACCATGCTGGTGGCACTGCTGGTGGTGTTTCTTTTCGGCTTTGTTCTGTCCAGGGGTATACCGAACATCACCTGGGAGCTGCTTTCAACCAGGCCGAGCTACCTGCAGAACAGGATAGGAATTCTGCCTGACATTCTGAATACGGTCTATATCGTCATCGCCACACTGGTGGTGGTGCTGCCGCTGGGAGTGGGAGCGGCGATATACCTGAATGAATACGCCCAGAACAGGAAGGTGGTGGAGTCGATAGAATATGCGGCGGAAACCCTTTCGGGCATTCCGTCAATTATCTACGGACTGGTGGGGATGCTGCTGTTTTCCAACAATTTCGGAACAAGTCTTCTGGCCGGGGCGCTGACGCTGGTGATTATGAACCTGCCGACTATAATGCGCACAACCCAGGAGAGTCTGAAGACCGTGCCGCAGAGCTACCGTGAGGGTGCCTTCGGACTGGGAGCGGGGAAATGGCGTGTTATCAGGACGGTGGTAATTCCCGGCTGTGTGGACGGAGTCATAACGGGCTGCATTCTATCAGTGGGAAGGATAATCGGGGAGTCGGCGGCGTTGCTGTTTACTGCCGGATTCGCCCATGCCCTTAACGGATTTTTCAGCGGTCTGACAAGTCCTGGTGCAACCCTGACCGTCGCCCTGTATGTCTATGCCAAGGAGGAGGGCGAGTTTGCGGTCGCCTTTGCGATAGCGGCGATACTGATGGTACTGACCCTGCTGATAAACCTGTCTACGACACTTGTGGGGAAATATTTTGCGAAAAGGAGAAACGTATGAGCAATGTGATAACAACCAGAGAACTGAGCCTGTGGTACGGAGACAACCAGGCTCTGAAGAATATAACGGTAGAGCTTCCGGAAAAGAGCATAACAGCCCTGATCGGTCCGTCAGGGTGCGGGAAATCGACATTTCTGAAGACTCTCAACAGAATGAACGACCTCATTCCGACAGTGAGGATAGAGGGTGAGGTCTATTACGGAAAAAGCAACATCTATGACAAAAGCATCGACGTCAACGCTTTGCGCCGTGAGGTCGGGATGGTCTTTCAGAAGCCGAACCCTTTTCCGATGAGCATTTATGACAATGTCGCCTACGGGCCGAGGACCCATGGTATCACCGGCAAGGTGCAGCTGGATGAAATCGTCGAGAAGGCGCTGCGTGATGCGGCAATCTGGGACGAGGTAAAGGACCGGCTGAGAAAAAGCGCCCTGGGACTGTCGGGAGGGCAGCAGCAGAGGCTGTGTATCGCCCGTGCCCTGGCGGTGGAGCCGAAGGTCATCCTGATGGATGAGCCGACATCGGCACTGGATCCCATCTCCACATCAAGAATTGAAGACCTGATTATGGAACTGAAGGAAAAATATACTATAATAATAGTGACACACAACATGCAGCAGGCGGCCCGTATTTCGGACTATACGGCGTTCTTCCTGTTGGGAGAGCTGATAGAGTTCGGAAAGACAGATGAGGTATTCTCATATCCTGAGGATAAGAGAACAGAGGATTATATTACAGGAAGGTTTGGGTGATAACGATGAGAAGCAGATTTGACGAGCAGCTCAATCATCTGAGAAAGAAGATGATTGAAATGGGAGCGGAATGCGAAAAGCTGATAGCGCTGGCTACCGACGCCTTGTTTGAAGGCAATATTGACAATGCCCTAAAAGCGAAAACAGAAGGTCAGAGGATAGATGAGCTGGAAAGAGAAATCGAGGCAATCTGTCTGAAGTTACTGCTTCAGCAGCAGCCTGTTGCCAGGGATCTCAGAGTTATTTCCGCCGCCCTCAAGATGATTACTGATATGGAAAGAATCGGAGATCAGGCTGAAGATATCGCCGGGATTGTTGCCAATCTTAAGGGAAAAGTTGTTGATGAATGTATTTATATCAGTGTCATGGCTGAAGCGACAATTAAAATGGTAACTGAAAGTATTGACGCATATGTCAACGAGGACGTTGAACTGGCAAGAGAGGTATTGAAACATGATGATCTGGTAGATGAAGCATTTATTCATGCAAAAGAAATGCTTATTAATATGATCGCTGAAAATGTCGAAGATGGCGAATATGCTCTGGATTTACTGATGATTGCCAAGTACTTTGAACGTATCGGTGACCATGCGACCAATATTGCAGAGTGGGTTATCTTTTCAGTGTCTGGAATACATCTTCAATCTGAATAGGAAATCTGGTACCTGATTGTTTTCCATTATAAAAAGAAAACGAAGTTGTTAAAACCGTAAATAAATTATTGTTTGCCCACTATGAAATATATTCAGTTTCAAGGTGGGTTTTGTTTTTTTAAGATAACAAATATGTAAAAATGGTATGAAAATAAAAGTAGGATATTTTAATATGAGTAATAGGTTATAATAAATATAGTGAAAGTATAAATATTGTAACAACAGACGGAGACAAAACATGAAAATTAATATTAAAAAAATTCACAAAGATGCGATAATTCCAACCAAAGGAAGTAATTATGCGGCGGGTTATGATTTATATGCCATTAATGATGAGGTTATTTATCCTCATAATACTACTAAAATATCAACAGGATTAAAGATTGAAATTCCTGAAGGTTATTTTGGCGGAATATTTGCCAGAAGTGGTTTAGCGGATAAAAAAGGTCTCAGACCGGCAAACTGTGTCGGAGTTATTGACTCAGACTACCGTGGAGAGATAATAGTTCTGCTTCATAATGACACTCAAATATATCAGATGGTCAGTAAAGGTGACCGTATTGCACAACTTATAATTATGCCTTATTTATCGGTTGATTTTGAGGAAGTTGAAGAGTTGAATGAAACAGAAAGAGGAGATGGCGGATTTGGTTCCACCGGTAAATAATGATTTGCAAAAAAAGGAGGAAGTATGAAAAATATTTTAGAAGCACCATTTGTGATTGAGTTATGTCAGATGTGTTCAAATATGTATCGATTAGGATGGGACGAAAGAAATGGAGGGAATATCTCTTATCTTTTAGAGGAAGAACAATTGGCTGAATATCTGGATTTAACAAAAATAATCAGAGAAATCCCAACGGGATTTGATGCTGCTGATTTAATCGGAAAATACTTTATAGTTACCGGTACCGGCAAGTATTTTAAAAATGTTGAAAAAAATCCTGAAGAGAGTTTAGGTATTATCAGGATTAAGGAAGACGGAACAACTGCTCAGTTATTATGGGGCTATAGTGATGGAGGGAAATTTACCAGTGAACTTCCGGCACATTTAATGAGTCATATCAGCAGATTGAAAATTGACCCGACAAACAGGGTCGTTACTCATTGTCATCCGGATAATATTCTGGCTCTGACCTATGTACTACCTTTAAATGATAAGGATTTTTCTAAAACACTGTGGCAGTTTGAAACTGAATGTATAATTGTTTTCCCTGAAGGAGTTGGGGTATTGCCTTGGATGGTTTGCGGAACAAATGAAATTGGACAGGCAACAGCCAGAAAAATGGAACAGTACCGCATTGTGATTTGGGCTCATCATGGTATCTATGGAGTTGGAAAAGATTTGGATGAGGCCTTTGGTTTAATTGAAACGGTAGAAAAGGCAGCTAAAATCTACTTGATGACTTCACATTTAGAAATAATCAATACACTTACTGATGATAACCTGAAAGAGCTGGCAGAGGCCTTTAAGTTAGAATATCGCAGAGATTTTTTAAAGTAAGCAGCTAAAATCTGCTTTTCTTTTGATTGGAGAGGCTATAGTAAGTGCTATAATATAAGAGGTTGATGGAAGTGTGATTGGAGGTTTGTTTATGAGATATGATGTAATCATTATAGGAGCCGGTCCTGGTGGTATCTTTTCAGCTTATGAACTGACAAAAATAAATCCTGACCTTAAAACAGCTGTTTTTGAGGCCGGCAACATGCTAAACAGAAGAAAATGTCCGATTGATGGAGAAAAGATAAAAAGCTGTATAAATTGCGAGAGTTGTTCTATTATGTCCGGCTTTGGTGGAGCAGGTGCTTTTTCTGATGGGAAGTATAATATCACTAATGATTTTGGAGGAACCCTGCATGAGTATATTGGGAAAGAGAGAGCTTTAGAACTGATGAAATATGTTGATGATATCAACATGAGCCATGGCGGTGCAGGTACAAAAATATATTCAACATCAGGAACGAAATTCAGAAAAATCTGTATGCAGAATGATTTGCATTTACTTGATGCTTCAGTCAGACATTTAGGAACAGATAAAAACTATGTTGTGCTGGAAAATTTATATAACGAACTTAAGAAAAAAGTAACTTTCTATTTTAATCAGTCGGTTCTGGAAATAGAAATCATAGATAGTGGCTACAGAATTAAATGTGCAAAAGAAATGTATGAATGCAAATACTGCATCATATCAGTGGGAAGAGTTGGAAGTAAATGGATGGAAGAAGTCTGTCAGAAATTAGATATACCGACAAATAGCAACAGAGTAGATATAGGGGCAAGAATTGAAATCCCGGCAGAAGTATTTTCTCATATCACAGATGAGTTGTATGAAAGCAAAATAGTATATCGGACAGAAAAGTATGGAGATATGGTCAGAACGTTCTGTATGAATCCGAAAGGAGTGGTAGTAAATGAAAATACTAATGGAATCATCACTGTCAATGGTCACAGTTATGAAGATGAAAGCAAACAGACTGGCAATACCAACTTTGCTTTGTTAGTTTCAAAACGTTTTTCAGAACCGTTTAAAGATTCAAATGGTTATGGTGAAAGCATTGCCAGATTATCAAATATGCTCGGTGGCGGAGTTTTAGTTCAAAGATTTGGAGATTTGATCAGAGGAAGAAGATCAACAGAAAAAAGAATGAAGGATTCTTTTGTGACACCAACATTAAATGCCACACCTGGAGATTTGAGTCTTGTTCTACCTAAAAGGATTTTAGATGGAATCATTGAAATGATTTATGCTCTGGATAAAATTGCCCCAGGTATGACTAATGATGATACTCTGCTGTATGGGGTTGAAGTAAAGTTCTATAATCTTGAAGTGAGTGTGGATGAAAACCTGCAGTCAAAATATGAAAACTTATATATTATTGGTGATGGCAGCGGTATTACCCATTCCCTGTCTCATGCTTCAGCAAGCGGTGTGCACGTCGCCAGAACAATAGTGGAAAATATAAATAATGACAGAGGATCCACTGTGCTTTAATCGGTTTGATTTATTAAAGAAAGAGTGATTAATTTGATAATTGAAATAAATATAAAAACTGTATTTTTGGCAATAGTTATGGCGATAGGTATGATTTTCAGTTTTTCTAATAAACTGCAGCCAAAACGATCAGTTGAATTGCAAGAAAACAATATAAAGTTAATACCAAAAAATCAACAGAGCATTTCTGACAGAATATTTTATTTTGAAAACGAATTTGACAAAGTGAATAAAAAGGCAGTTCTGATAGAAAGAGCAGTCCTGTTAAGCAAACCTTTTTCTAATGGTAAAGTAATAATGCAACTGCCCAAATATGAAGAAGTGGTTTTAGTTGGTGAAAACAGTTTTGAATATTGGAAAATCAGTTATCAGGGGAAAGAGTACTATATCAGCAAAAACAGTATTACTACTGATAAACAGACAGTTAAAGAAATGCAGGATGCCACCTATAATCATAATTGGAAGGGCACAGTTCTTAATGCCTATTTAGGAGCAATTACCGGTCCAAACGGCAGAGAGACTTATTATAATCTGAATATGGATGGAGTGCTGGCAATTATGAGAAGAATGGGAAATACAGACAAGTACTGGATCAGAGATGATGGAGTGAAAATGTTAGGTGACTATGTAATGGTTGCCGCCAATCTTACTCTACATCCAAGAGGCTCACTGGTAGAATGTTCTTTAGGAACAGGAATTGTCTGTGATACTGGTGGTTTTGCGAAAAATAATCCAACAGCTTTGGATATTGCGGTAAACTGGTAATTTAACTTTTATTTGACAATAGTATATAATTGTCTTAGAATTAGATTCCATCTGGGGGCGTTCTGGTTTTCGACAGGGCGCGGTTGGATTCGGGTTGCAGTGGTGTTGTTTACCTGACAAACAAAAACTAAATATAACTGACAATCGTCAATTAGTATTTGCTGCTTAATTAGCCAATAAAGGCTTGCAGCCGTCAACCTTAGTTACTCCATTGGGCTAGGGATTGGTGTGATACACACTGGATAGGTTGATAGGATTCTCAATAATTGAAACCGAAATTTAATTGAGGAAACAGGCAGGTTCAGTGGTCCGTTACTGACTGCTTGCAAATGATAACGGACTAAACTGTAGACATCTGAATGTGGGACTCGTTTTGGACAGGGGTTCGACTCCCCTCGCCTCCACCAGAGAGAAAAAAAGGCCTATATAATAAAGGCTTTTTTTGATTTTAGAGTGTTTTAGGTACGATTTAGGTACGAATTTCAAGTGGTATTTTATCCAATTCTACAACTAATTCATCCATTTTTGACTTATAAAAGTGTGAATAGGTGTCTAAAGTCATTGAAGTATTAGAGTGCCCAAGATACTGGCTAACTAATGTAATATTTGCACCATGATTGATTAAAAAAGAAGCGCAGCTGTGACGGAAATCATGAATTCTTATATTTTTCAGTTTGGATAATTTAACATATTTGTTTTTAGCTTTCTGAATATTGGATTCCGGAATAGCTCTAATACCACCGAACACATACCAGTTTTCGTTGAATCCATCATATGCTGAATAATAATCATAGAGCGATTTTAAGGCTTTTAGAGGCACGTTCGCCAAAGGTAATATTCTAACACTGCCTTTTGTTTTTGGAGTGCTGACAAGGTAGTTCCCGTTGTTGTCACGTATTTTAGTACTGATGGATTTGTTTATATTTACCTGGTGTGTATTAAAGTCAATATCACTCCATAAAAGGGCATTGGCTTCACCAATTCTTAATCCGTTGTAGAAAAGTAAAATAAACAAGGCCTGATATTTTAGATCATCAACAACTGAGATGAACTGAGTAAACTCTTCAAAGGTGTAAAAGTTCATCTCTTTTTTTATTGGGCTGTTGTCAGTGTATCTTTCAAATTTGTCTGGAACATTGGTTGTCACATCAAAAAAGAGCTGTGAAAATCTACATAAAGATTTTAAAGTTACCAGCAACTTATTTTTATAAATGACTGAAAAATTTAGATCATCAAGATATTTTCTAAATCTCAGATAGTCGTTATTTGTCATCTTGGCAACTTCCACATCACTTAGAACATTAAGAATATGGTTGATAGATGTTTCCAGTTTCTTATAACCAGTTATTTTTAAGGTTTGTTTTTTCTGCAGCAAAAGCATTTCAGCCACTTGAGAGAACGTAACCTTATCAGCTGGCAGTTTATCCTGGTTAATTAAAAAAAGTGATTCAGCACGTTCTGCTTCTCTTTTGGTGTGGAATTTTTTAGATTTATATTTTTTAGAAACACCGTTATGGGTTATGGTTACTGAATAGTACCACTGTCGCCCATCTTTGGTTTTAGATTTTGATTTGTAGGTTGGCATTGTTATTTGTCCCTCTTACTGATTAAGAATTTGGCATATTTAAGCAAATCTTCTAATTCTTCATCGGTGAAATTATATTTTTTTATACAATTGTTTAGTTCGTTTAAGCATGAATTGTTGTTATTTTCATATTCTTTTTCTTCCATACCTAATAAATAAGTTGGGGTAGTATTTAATGCTTCAGCCAAAGGAATAAGTATAGTGTAAGGCACATTTTCAATTTCACCTTTTTCGTATCTATAGATAGTTACTCTATTTTTCCCAATTTTGTTTGCTAATTCTTCAACAGACATTTTTTGTTGTAATCTTAATTCTTTTATTCTTTTTCCAACTATATTCATAATTCCACCCTCTTTCATACAAATTATAGTAAAAGAATATCTATTTTGCAACTTTTTAATCATTTTACAACAAAATAATTGCAAATGTGCAAAAAAAGTATTGACACCATTGTTGCACTTTAGTAAAATGAAGTTGCATAAATGAAACAAAGAAAGGAGCAAGATAATGATTGAAAGAAGATTAAAAGCTAAATGCATAGAAAAAGATGTAGGATTCGATGAATTATCTCAAGTTTTGGGAATTAGTGTATCTACGTTTTATCGTAAAATTTCAAACGTTACATTTACGATTAAAGAAGTGCGAAGTTTGGCAGAACACTTGAAACTAACTGAAGATGAAATCTTATTTATTTTTTTCGACAAAATGTTGCATATAAGCAACAATTAAACTATTTTAGCAACATTTAGGCAACAACCCTACCAATTACACCAGTAATAACAAACGTTGCTTAAAACGGCTCTAAATCGTTTAGAAAGGAGTAGCAAATGGACTACACATACGAACAACAGTTGGAAATACTTCAAAAATCTTATCTCACAAGTGCAGATATTCGTAAGTTAGTTCCAATTGGCGAAAAAGAATCATATCGAGTGATTAACGAAATCTTAGAAGATATGGAATCTAATAACATTCCCATCTTCAAATGTAGGCCTAAGTTAGTGCCTACCAAGTATGTTATTGAAAAATTAAAAATTGATGTTCGCCACATAAAAAGGATGGCGAAGTAGAAAAGAGAGGAACAAAAAATTATGAGAAAAATGACATTGGCTGAATGGAAAAACAAAGAAAAAAGAGAAATGATAGACAAAATGCTTGATTATTGCTGTCACCATAATGATGATTTGGCATTCACCTTTTACGAGTGGTTAAGAGAAAATCTTCACCATGTTTATAGTGATGATTATAGTGCTATTAAATTTGATAATCACGAGTACAAGTTCGAGCTTTTTAACGGCTATTCTTGGGGCAAAATCTCAGAATATCATGACCATTTATTAATGTATTAAACACATTTTTTAGTGTGTTTTTTGTTGAGAAAGGAGCATGAATGAAAACTCCAACAAAGGAGCAATGGCTTAAAGCCAGAACAAAAGGAATAGGTTCAAGTGATGTGGCAGCTGTTCTTGGAATCTCCCCATTTAAAACCAATATAGAACTCTGGGAAGAGAAAATGGGAATAAGAGAGCCCAAAGACATTTCTGATTTAGATTATGTAAAAAACGGAACATTAAGCGAAGCACCATTAAGAGAACTATTCAAGATAGACTATCCAGAATATGAAGTCGAATACAAAGAAAACTTCATAATGGTTAGTCCAACACATAGTTTTGTTAGATGTAGTCCAGATAGTCTACTTACTGAAAAAGAAACTGGAAGAAAAGGCTTTTTAGAAATCAAGAGAGTAGAGATTAGAAATGGTAATCAATACAGCCAATGGGCAAATAACCAGATTCCTAATCACTACTATACTCAAACACTCCAATACTTCCTGTCTAATCCGGATATTGAGTTTGGCTATCTAAGAGCTTATATCTTACGTTTCTTCAATGACAAAGTCATAAGGGAAGTAAGAGACTACAAAATAGCAAATAGTCGTCTTGATCTAAAAGATGACCTTGATTATTTGCTACAAGAAGAAATTAAGTTTTGGGACTACATTGAAAAAGGTGTCAGACCGCCTAAGATATTGCACATTTAAAAAAGAAAGGACAAAAAAGAAAATGAGTAAAACGAAATTTGAATTAGTGGTATCGCCAATTAAACAGATACCAAGCCTTACTTCTAACATTGATGAATTAAAAAGTGTATTAGAAGTCAGTTTAAAGAAATACCAAAATCTTGTGGTCACTGAAGATGCTATCAGTGATGCAAAAAGTGATAGAGCAAATCTTAACAAACTGAAAAAATCTATTGCTGATGAACGAATTGCACAAAAGAAATTGTTCTTAGCTCCATTTGAAGAGTTTGAAACCAAATGTAAGGAAGTTGAGAAATTAATCAACGATACATCATCAAGCATTGATGTTCAAATTAAAGCCTTCGATGAGATGGAAAAGGAAGCAAAAAGAAAAGAAATTGATGGCATCTATGCTAAAAATATTGGCGATTATTCAAAGTTGATTCCACTTGCAAAAATCTATGATAGCAAATGGGAAAACAAAACATTCAAATTAAAAGATGTTGAAGATGCTATCAAATACATCAAAGAAAGTGCTGATATTCACTTAAAACAAATTGAAGAGTTAGGAAGTGAATTTACACAGCAGTTAAAAGACAAATACTTTGAAACTTTAGATATTACTTCAGTTTTGGTCGAAAACACTAGATTAATTCAACAAAAGAAATATCTAGAAGAATTAAAAGCCAAAGAAGAAGCTGAAGCATTAAAAAGAAAAGAAATTGTAGAAATGCCAACAATGGCCGAAGTAATCGAAGAGCCAACTGAAGAAGCAATTGAAGTTGTCGAAACTGCTGAAATGGTAGAAATGGTGTTTAAAGTCATTTGTACTAAAGAGCAACTTAATAAGTTGGGTGAATATATGAGAAATAACAATATCAAGTATGGGAGACCTTAAAAATGACAGTAGCAAATAGTTTAACAAAAAAACCACAATTTCAAGTGGTAATTAAATCAGAAGCAGTTCAAAAAAATATAATGTCAACTTTAGGTAGTGCTACAAGAGCAAAATCATTTACTGCATCAATTATCAGTGCTGTATCTACTAATCCAGATTTACAGCAATGTGATGCTTACACAATTATTAGTGCTGCCTTATTAGGCGAAAGTTTGAAGTTATCACCTAGCCCACAACTTGGCCAATATTACATGGTGCCCTTTGCTAATAAAAATAAACCATTCCCAGATGCACAATTCATTTTGGGGTACAAAGGTTATATTCAGCTGGCAATAAGAAGTGGCCAGTATAAAAGAATCAATGTTCTTGCTATTAAAAAGGATGAATTAATCAGCTATAACCCTTTAGATGAAGAAATTAATGTAAACCTAATTGATGATGAAGTCGAAAGAGAAAATGCTGAAACAATTGGCTATTATGCAATGTTTGAGTTAGTCAATGGGTTTAAGAAATCTCTTTATTGGAGTAAAGGCAAAATGGAAAGTCATGCTTTGCAGTATTCAAAAGGTTATCGTGCAAAAAAAGGCTATACCTTCTGGGAAAAGTCATTTGATGATATGGCTTATAAAACCATGCTTCGCCAACTTTTAAGTAGAGTGGGGAGTATTGAGTATCGAAATGCAGAAAGCACTTGAAGCTGATATGAGTGTAATCAATGAAGATGGCAGTTATGAATATGTCGACAATGAACCAGAAACACCAACTGAAACAATTACAAACAAATTAGTTAAAGAAGAAGCAATTGAACAAAAACCAACTGAAATGAGTTTCTTTGATGGTGCTAGTTGGTAGAAAGGGGAAATATGAATCAAGTTAATTTAATTGGTCGCTTGACCAAAGATATTGAGTTAAAAATGACACCAAATCAAAAAGTGGTAACTCAATTCAATTTGGCTGTCTACCGAACCAAAGATGAAACCGATTTTATAAGTTGTGTGGCTTGGAATAAAACGGCTGAGTTATTAGAAACTTACACATCAAAAGGTTCTCAAATTGGAGTAAATGGAACATTAAGGACTAGAAACTATGATGATCCAAATATTCCAAATAGAAAAGTCTATGTAACAGAAGTGTTAGTAAACTCAATTACTTTGCTAGATAGCAAAAAGAAAGAACAAGAAACTTATCAACCAAGTTATGAACCAGTAGCCGATATTACAAGCGATGACTTACCGTTCTAATGAATAACAAAATAGTCAAAGTTGGAAAGATAGAAAGCATACTTCAAAGGCTATTTGCTTTAGATAGAGAGAAAGTATATGAAATCTCTATCAAGGAATACAAGCCAAAAAGAAGTTTAAATGCGAATAATTACTACTGGCGACTGGTTAATCAAATTGCTGCAGCAATGAAAATGTCAAATGATGATGTGCATTTCCAGATGCTAAAAGACTATGGCACTTGTGAGATGTTTACAGCCTTAAATGAGGTCGATGTAAGCAAATACTTCAAGTATTACGAAGTCGAGAAAAAAGGCGAGAAGTGGACTGCTTATCGTGTGTATATGGGCAGCAGTGAAATGGACACAAGTGAAATGGCAAGGCTTATAGATGGAGTTGTTCAAGAAGCACAAGCTCTTGGTATTGAAACAATGACACCAAGCGAATTAGCTCTTGCTGAAGGAAGAGTGGCAATGAAAGTATTTTGCAAGATAAAAAGGAGTGTTGGGTTTGTAAAACAACTCAAAACCTGCATCGCCACCATTGCTTTGGGGGAGCTAATCGAAAACATAGCGAAAAGTATGGCTAACGATGCTATCTTTGTGGTTATCATCACAATCTATCAAATGAAAGTGTTCACTTCGACAAAGAACTAGATCTTGCTGGTTAAGAAAATGGCACAAAAAAAGTTTGAAGAGATTTATTCGCACGAACAGTTTATGAAGATTTTTAAAAGAAATTATCTGTAGAAAGGACAAAAATTATGAATGAAAGACAAGAAAGGCTGTATCAGTTCCTTTTAGAAAAATCACACACAAACAAATATATTTCAAAAGAGGAAATCTGCTACAACCTACCTAAATTTTACTCTAGAGAAAAAGAAAGTTCAACTGAACACAATTCAAGAGCTTTCTCAAAAATTAGAAGAGACGTCAGGGCGATAAATCGCTCTGATGTCGAAAAGATTGTTGTTTCAAGCAAAAAAGGCTACAAGATAGCCAATAAGGATGAGGCGATCGAATTTATTAACAAGAGATTTAAAAGAGATTTATCATCTTTAAAAACTAACTGGAATCTAAAAAGAAAGGTTGGCTTAAATAATCAGGTCAAAATGGAAAAGGAAATGTTAAAGGTTGTTAAAACTTATGTTGAAAGAGGTGATTAGATGGCTGAACGTAGGATGTTTGCAAAAACCATAGTTTTATCAGATGCATTTTTAGATATGCCAACAAGCACAAGATGTTTATATTTTGCGCTGGCCATTGAAGCTGATGATGATGGGTTTGTAAATAAACCAAAATCGATAATGCGACAAGTGGGAGCTGCTCTAGATGATATGAATATTTTGATTACAAAAAGATTCATTATTGTGTTTGAAGATGGAGTAATAGCGATTAAGCATTGGAGAGTTCATAACTATATACAAAAAGACCGATATAAACCAACAAAATATTTGAAGCATTTAGCAAGGTTAGAACTTGATAAAAACAAAACTTACAAACCCAAAAACGAATCATGTATCCAAAATGTATACAAAGTGGATACACAGGTTAGGTAAGGATAGGTTAGAGATAGTATAGGTTAGGTTAGTATAGTGAACTATTAAAGTTTAGTGAATATATAAATATCCAATGGCAACTGGCAAGAGAAAGGAATATTAAAATGAGTAGTAATATTGGCCAATTGGCACTTAAACCACCACTGTTAAGTGAAGTTATAAGTTTTGTAGAAGTTAATAATCTAAATGTTGATCCAATTTATTGGTATTGCTATTACCAAGATAGAAATTGGTTAATAGAAAATAAACCAATTAAGAATTGGAAAGGTTTATTAAAAAAATGGGATAAAACTCAATTAAAAGATGTAAGAAGAAAAAACAAAACATCTAAAGTGAATGGGATTACTATTACTCGTTTTGGCGAGAAAATTGATGAAAATGGAAATCTTATTTATGACGAAACAGGGCAAGATTATGAAACATTGAGAAAAAAACTATTTGAGAAAGGATGATAAAAATGTTAGATGCAAAAACAATTAGAGAGATACAAGGAGAAGTAGTTCAAGTCATAGATGAAAAGGGAGCAAAGGTTTTTAAAATTACAAGTTGTATTGCTGGGTTAGAAATGTATTTAGATGATTTAAACAACATTAACCCAATTGAAGAAGAAAAAGAATTAGATATAACACTTTTAAAAATTGGTATGGTGGCAGATGTTATTAGCGAAACAGTTGATGACAAGGAGATTAGAGCACTTCTGGAAGAGTGTATAGGTTATTGCTTCTATCGTAGAAATGAATTGTCTAAGGCCTTTATTCTGACCGGTGAAAAAGCCAACGGTAAGTCAACATTTCTATCAATGGTCAGTCACGTGCTTGGTGAAAACAACATATCATCACTTGATTTAAGTGAGCTGGATGAGAGGTTCAGCACAGCACTGATGGCTGGAATGCTGGCAAATATCGGTGATGATATATCAGATGAGTTCCTGCAAGGTAGGTCGATAGCACTATTTAAAAAGATAGTTTCTGGTAATGCTATCAAGGCTGAATACAAAGGTCAGGATGCATTCATGTATAAACCTTATGTCAAGTTATTGTTCAGTGCTAATGAGATTCCGAGAACAAAAGACAAGACTGGTTCAGTGTTGAGAAGGTTAGTTATTATACCGTTCAATGCAATATTTGATAAGGACAGCCCAGACTTTGACCCTTACATAATCTACAAGTTGAAGTCGGTAAAAGCAATGGAATATCTGGTAAGAATAGCTGTTGAAGGCTTGGAAAGAATACTTGAAAACAACTCATTTACTGAGTCAGTAAAAGTTAAAGAGGCTTTGGATAGTTATGAAAAGGATAATAATCCGATATTAGGTTTCATTGAGGAAGATAACGATATTGAAAATCAGTCTACTGAAGAAGTTTATAGAAGATATAGGATGTATTGTTTAGCAAATGGATATGTTGAATTATCACTTACTAAGTTCTCAAAAGAGATAAACAAGTATTTAGGGTTAAAAACTATAACTTCAAGAATTGATGGAAAAGTACTTAGAATTTATAAAAATTATTAAAAAAGTGTTACATCTGTTACAAAGTGTTACACAAAAAACCCTTATAAATAAAGGAAAAAATAACTTGTAACACTTGTAACGTTACATTTCAACTTATTTATATATTTAATATAAAAATATAGTTTTTTAAGAAATCTATATATAAATATATAAAAAATATAAATATAGGGGACTAAAAGTGTTACAAGTGTTACAAAAATTAAAAAAACCCTTATAAATAAAGGAAAAAATAGTGTAACACTTTGAAAATCAAAAGTGTTACAAACCGTTACAAACTGTTACAAATAAAAAAAAGGAGAAAAATTATGAATGTTAAAGATTTAATAAACGTATTTAGTAATGATGTATTAGATGAAATTACTCGTATCGAGAAAGAAAATGAAGCTTTATTTTACATAACAATTGTTGATAAAGATAGTGTTTGTAAATGTCCAATTGAGATAATGTTAGACCTAATTTGTGATGACAAAATTCAATTAGATGTAACTGAAATTAAAGGCAATTTATATACTATGTCCTACAAAACCTTATCTTTGATAACCAAAATCAAATCGCAGTGGGAAAAATACTGTGAGTTTGCAAAAACAACTGAAAAAGCGTTTGATGAGCAGATGGAAAAAGAAACAATGTTTGAACATCTGAAAAAAATGAGTATAAGAAAGGACTGAAACTATGAAAAATGAATTATTTTGTGATGTTTTTGAAAAATATCAAACTATAAGGCTTATTACTGATGGCGAAATTAAATATGCGTTCAGATTTGAAAATGATTACGGTGCTGTCGTTGTAAAAAACAGATACAGCTTCGGGTATGATGATGATTTGTTTGAAATGTGCCTGCTGTATAAAGGGCAGATGATGAACAACACATTCATTAAATCAAATAAAAAAGTAAATAGCGTCTCAATGGGCTATTTAACGAATGATGAAGTGCTGGAGATTTTAGAACAGATAAAGGAGTTTAAGTAAATGGATATGTATATTTACAGAGAAGCGGTTGATACGCTGGATGAAATAAATTGTGAAACAGATTCAGGCAGAAAAGAATATATTCAAAGACAGATAAGCCTGATAAAAGGGCTGATTTATGATTATGAAAAATTAGAAAGGAATAATACTTATCTGCAGAAATCACGTGATGGTTTGCGTATGCAACATATGATACTGGAAAAGGAATGCGAAGAGTTGCGTGAGCAGATTGCAAAAAAAGATGAACTTTTAAACAAATATCAGGACGATTTACATATGGGTAAAGGCTTGGAATTAAAAAAATGCTGTGAGGTGACGGAATGAGTAAAGAAATCGTAGAAAAGATTAAAGCACTTGCTTATGAAAACATAAACAAAAAACTTGAAAAAGAAAGGGAAAAAACAGAAAAAAGAATTGCTGATGATTTGGCAGATGTAGAAAAAGCATTATCATACATTGCAAATAGGTTGGTTTATAAAACTGTTAGCAATTCATTCTGTGTGTCGGATTATGTGCTGGCAACGGAAGAGATGTTTTTTAACGACTACAACAAGGAAGTTGAGTATTCTCCCGGGTTAAAGTTTTCAAACGATTATAGGGACGGTTGGTTATTCCTAATAAATGGCGAGTTCTATTATGATGTCAGAAAAATAATCAAAAATTATGAAAGAGATTTTGATTATTTTAAAAGGCGTTTTACTGATTTAAACGAATCTTTTAAAGATTTGGTGAAAAAATATGAAGTTTTGAAAACGAAAGATAAACAGATTAAATCTATTTTAGAACAATTAGAAAAAGTAAAAATTGAAGAAGAGGTAACGGAATGAATGAATTAGATTATTTAAACATCGTGCAAGATAATATCACTTACTCAGCCACCGGCAAAGGTTTTAGAACTTAATGATGATGAAATGGAAATTGTTATCGAGTGTCCTAATTGTCATCAACCTACTAAATACGGTGAAACAAGAATGATATCCGGTCATGTTGGTTGTGATAATAAAATGCCGGACGGGAGAATATGTTACTGGGACGATTTGCGGCCAAGAATAGAAAGGAGAAAAAAATGAAAAACATAGTTAAGTACAATAATGAATTATTTGAAGTAAAAGCAAATAAACGTGGATACACTTTGTTACGTTTGCCAGAGCCGGTAGAAATATTTGAAGTGGAAAGAAAGGATTTTCTTAAACTTTTCACTCACGATGAAATACTTGATGAAATGATGGCAAGAGGTGAAGTTAAAAATGATGATGTTGAAATCGGGGAGCCGATGGAGTTTTTGGAGGATTAAAAAATGAAAGAAAAAAAGTTAAAAAGTTATGCAAAACATATTAGACGAAAAAGAGAAAAAGAATATTTTAAAAATGAGTTTTGGGAAATTCAAAAACAATTCAGAGAAATTGAACACAAAATTGATTTCAGTGAACAAGTAATAAAAAAGAGATTAAGGTGGTTGCCATAAAGGAGTAAAAAAATGAAAGAAAATAAAGAAAAATATACTTTAGGCGAAACTGCTACACCATCTGGTAAAAAAATTGATTTAGTCAGATTGGTAGAAGTAGTTAGAGCAATGATAGTGATATCAATCCTAAGTTTATTTGTAAGTTTAATAGCAATAAGTTTGGCGGCTCTCAGATGAAAATAATTTATGAATCAGTAAGAAAGGAAAAATGAAAATGGAAGCATATAAACAAT
Source organism: Erysipelotrichaceae bacterium (assembly GCA_050950925.1). Taxonomy (GTDB): domain Bacteria; phylum Bacillota_I; class Bacilli_A; order Erysipelotrichales; family Erysipelotrichaceae; genus UBA1783. Next base: position 162,431 of record JBMNIN010000001.1, on the reverse strand, counting down.
TCGATGAAAACGGCTGGAATGTTCTTGTGCGAAATGATTACTTTGAATATTCAAAAGGCACAACACGTATCAGATTCAATTACAAAGATAAAACTGTAGTGGTTGGGGATAAAAACTGGGGATATTATAAAGTCCCAGCTATGAATCTGGAAACATTAAAGATGATTGTTGCTCAGGCAGAAGAAATGGGCTGGTAAGTATGAAAAAAAAGTTTGTTGATTCACTGTTCAAAAAAAATAAGCCTGAATTAACAATTAAGCAGAAAGGGAAATACATATATCACTGCTATGTATGTCCTGAATGCAAAAGTGAAGTAAACATGCAGGAAACTAAATGCAAAAATTGCAAAATAAAATTAGATTGGAGTGAATGAGATGATTTACAAGTGTAATAAATGTGGAAAATATTTTGATGAGTGTGCTACTGAAAAATCAACTTTTGAAAGCGAATATGGATTAACTCACGAGTTTAATACAAGCACTACTTGTTATTTAGATGTATGTCCTCATTGTAATAGCGATGATTTTCATGAAGTAAATAGTCAATATAATCACGATTTTGCTTTAGGTGAATTAGCTGATTATTTTGGCGAAAGTGAAGTTATTGACTTCTTAAACGAAGGAGTTTAATTATGAGCGATATTTTAAAAGAAATGGAACCTATGTTTGAATTGCCAAGAAAAATGAAACTTCAGCAAGAGGCTACTGAGGCTATTAACTGGATAGCTGATGAGTTAGATAAAATCAAAGGCGATTCTATGTACCAATGGCAGAAATCCGATAACATAGCCAAAGTCAGAGAGGCTATTAGTAAATTGATTTAAACAGGCTTTAAAAATTTCTGACATAAGAACCTTCAAAAAAATATATTAATACCAACAACAAGCCTGTTTAGATAAAGGGAGTAGATGACTGGGACTTCTGCTCCCTTGATAAAAAAAAGAGAAAGGAATGATTTATGCCAAAAATAATATATCAAGCAGTAACTAAAGATAAATACGAGTTGCCGATAGCTCAGGCTGATTCAGCAAGAGCTTTGAGCCTTAAACTTAAATTGGGTGAGGATACTGTTAGTAAACATCTACGTGGTGTTGCTAAAAATAAAAAATATAAATTTATAAAAATCGAGGTGGATGATGAATAAATATAACTTGAAAGCAATAAAAGAAGATTTTAAAAATAAAGGAATATTTTATACTCCTAAAGAACTTGGCTTATATTTGAAACAATTCTTACCGGATAAAATTGAAAGCATATATGACCCCACCTGTGGTGATGGTTCATTGCTTGAATTATTTTAAGATGAAGTGTTGAAATATGGTCAGGACATTAACGAATCTCAAGTTGAAGTAGCGAGAAGTAAATTAAAAAACTTCAACGGTGTAGTAGGAGACACATTGAAAGAACCTGCTTTTAAAAATATGAAATTTGACTATATAATTGCAAATCCACCATTTTCAATCAGTTGGGAGCCTGATTCAGAAGATGAAAGATTCAGCATTGCACCAGTTATTGCCCCACCAAGCAGAGCAGACTATGCTTTCATATTACATATACTTCATTATTTAAGTAATAAAGGAATAGCAGTTGTATTATGTTTTCCAGGTGTTCTATATAGAGGAAATCGTGAGGCTAAAATAAGAAAATGGCTTGTAGACAATAATTTTATTGAAAAAATCGTAGCAATACCAGGTGATAAATTTGTAGATACAAAAATATCTACAATAGTAATGGTGCTGAACAAGAATAAAATCACAACAGATATTCAATTTATAGATGATGAATTGAATAAAGAAGAAGTTATCACACTGGAACAGATAAAGAAAAATGACTACAACCTCAGTGTAAATCTTTATGTTTATGAAGAAATAGAAAAAGAACCTGTTGATGTTACAGAAGTTCAACAGGAAGCAAGAAAAAAATTCATAAACGTTTTAAAGGCAGAACTGGAATTTGACAGGATGGTTTGTCAGTTTGAAGGTTGGAATCATCTTGAATATATTGAGCAGATAGAAAATGTTTTGAAGGAGTGCAAGAGATGACAGCTAAGGAGTATTTACAGCAGATAAGAAAGCTGGATATTCAGATAAGAAACAAGCAGCTTGAACTGAGAAGAATTGAACTGCTTATGTCTGGAGTCAAGGCATTGGATTTTGAAAAGAAAGAGACCGCAGCTTCAAAGTCATCTCTGTCACCACAGGAAAAATATTATCCGCTGTATGAGAAATACGAAAAGTCAATTAAAAATGATTTGGCAAAACTGGTTCAACTTAAACATGAAGCAATGACACTGATAGACAGAATCGAAGATGCCGACTGCATGGATGTACTTTATCGAAGGTATATTCACTATCAGAAGTGGGAGCTGATAGCTGTTGAGATGAATTTCAGCTACAAATGGATTCACTGCATACACCAGAAAGCTTTGGATTTATTTGACGAAATACTTAAAGAGTACACAAAAGTACACAATTTAATATGATAAAATAGTATCGTAGAAAAGTGAATCTACTGAGAAAGGTGTTTCATAAGCAAATGTCTTTTTTAATAGAGCCGGTAGAATCTCCGTAAATTAGGTTTTTATCATTGTTTTTTTCCATTTTACAGTTATCCTTTCTATTTATACAAAACTCATAACTGCCGGCTTTATTTCTAAAGTTGGATATCGGTCCCCTTTCAGATATCTGACTTTTTTATTCGAACAACACAATTGAAGGTGAAAGATATATGACAAACAAAAAGAGAGCAAATGAAATTGGCAAACATAGAGTTGCTTATGATAAAAACAAACAAAAGATACTGGCAACGCAGTCAGTCTGTGCAATATGCGGAAAGCCGGTAGACAAGAGTCTTAAATATCCCCACCCCCTGTCAGCAACGATAGATCATATCGTTCCGCTTGATCTTGGGGGGACACCCAAGTGATATAGCAAATCTGCAACTGACTCACTGGACCTGCAACAGACAGAAGTACAACAAGCTGGCTGACGGAAGTGCGGTAGTTCCAAAGGACAAAGCCATATCCAACCGGGTACTGCCTCAAAGTATTAACTGGATGAATTACAAAGCTGAATAGCAAAGCGAAAAGATAAATGCTTTTAGCTGACCAGCCTACAGATTTTATTGTAAGGAAATAAAAATAAGTGCTGAAAAGTAGAGCAAAATATAAGGGTGTTGTGTGAGCCGTTTTAAGCCGTTGTGACAAACGTTTATTTATAGGGGTAGGAGAACCCTACCCTTTGTCCTTTTGATTTACAGCACGGTCACACATCAAAAAAACACACGGAAAAGAAAGGAGCCTGCAAATGAGTGAATTATTAGGCATAAGAGAACTGAGAAAAAAGCTGGAATCCAAGAAACCCAGAGTAGATTTAAGGTATCGATACTATGATATGAAGAATAGTGTAATGGACTTGGGAATATCAACCCCAGATGAACTGAGAGGATTCAATTCAGTGCTTGGCTGGTGTTCAAAAGCCGTAGATAGATTAGCCGATAGAATCAGCTTCAGGGAGTTCAAGGATGACAATTTCAACATTAACGAAATATTCAACCTTAACAATGCCGATATCCTTTTTGACAATGCCATCAAAAGCGCTCTGATCAGTTCGTGTTCTTTTGTTTACATAAGTGAAGATGAATCCGGCTATCCACGTCTGCAGGTTATTGATGGAGCAAATGCAACCGGTATTATCGACCCTATTACTTATCTGTTAAAAGAAGGCTATGCAGTTCTTGAAAGAGACAGAATATGACAGACCTGTAATGGAAGCGTATTTCGAGCCTTTCAGAACTACGATTTATTACAAAAACAAAGCGCCTGAAGCATATGATCATAACGTTGGCTATCCACTACTGGTGCCGGTTATAAACAGGCCGGATGCCAAAAGACCGTTTGGTAGAAGCAGAATAACCAGAGCATGTATGAGCTATATGCAAAGCGCTGCAAGAACAATCAAACGAAGTGAAATAAGTGCAGAGTTTTATTCTTTCCCTCAAAAATGGGTAGTTGGTACTGATCCAAGTGCTGAAAGAATGGAAAAGTGGAAAGCGTCTATTTCTACCTTAATTGAAATCAGTGCTTCTGATGAAGGAAATGAGCCAAGACTGGGCCAGTTTACTCAACAGTCAATGCAACCTCATAATGAGCAGCTGAAAATGTTTGCATCATTATTTGCCGGTGAAACTGGTTTAACCTTAGATGACCTGGGATTTGTAACCGATAATCCATCAAGTGCTGAAGCTATTGCAGCAGCGCATGAAAATTTAAGGTTAGAAGCAAGAAAAGCCCAGAAAGTGTTTGGCAGTTGTTTCCTGAACGTTGGCTTTCTGGCTGCTTGTTTAAGGGATAACTACAACTACACAAGAGAAATGATGTTCCTGACTAAACCAAAATATGAACCAGTATTTGAACCAAGCAATTCAACTCTCTCTTTAATCGGTGATGCTGCTATCAAGATTAATCAAGCAGTACCTGGTTATTTCAATGAAGAAAACCTACGTGATTTAACCGGTATTGAAGGTGGCAGTTAATGGAAGCTAAAGAATTACTGGAAAAAATCAAAGAAGAGTTCAGAAAAAGGTTTAAGGAAAAAGAAGGCTTTACCAATTATGAGCAGGTGCAAAATTATGCCATTGAGATAGCTGAAAAAAGTTCTAAAGCCGTTATAGACAATTTTGATGATTCTCTGATTAATGAGTTTGGAACATTGAACTATGATATTTTAAATGAAGTGCTTAAGCGATATTTTAGAAAGTGACTATAAACTTATAGCTGATGCCTGTGTTACTGCTCAAACGGAAATGAATAAGAATGCCAACATTGGATTAAAGGCAATAGCTCCAAAATATGACGACGACAGAGCTCATAGTATCGTGTGGGATATGGCACAAAGAGATTTAAACTCATTTAAACAGGCATATCCAGCATATACTGATAACTTCTATCAAAGTACTGTTGATGAAGCAGTAAGAGCAAATGCTGATTTTCAGTGGAAGGCAAGGCTTGAACCTAAAATTGTTAGAATTGCTGAACCTACTGCTTGTAAATGGTGTAAAAGTATTGAAGGCACATACAAGTATGAAGATGTTAAGAATACCGGGAATGATGTATTTAGAAGGCATACAGACTGCAAATGTACTGTTACCTATGTTCCTATGAAAGGAAAAGCAAAAGAGGCTTGGAGTAAGAGACATCTCAGTGATGAAGAATTAAACATTAGAATTGATAAAGCCGTTAATTATAGGCAACTGCATACTTCTAAAGATGAAGAATCAATAGTTAGACAAGGTTATGGTGAATATAAGGTTAAAAAAGTTCTAAACTCAACTTATAAGGTTTATGTTTCGGTAAATGCCAGATTAGACCATCAAGGGTTTAAAAATATTGAGAAAAACATCAAGAAAGCACTAAAGCAATTAAAACTACAAGAAAATTATGAATTACCTAAATTTTACATTTTAAGTTCAAAAGAGATGGGAAAAGGCAGAATGGGAGCATATGCCTATAAAACAAATAGTATATTTTTACCAGATATTTATGGCAGTATCCCTAAAACAATTGAAGCGCAAAGAATATATGCGAATCCTGAAGACCCATCAAGCACAGTGTTGCACGAATTGTTTCATTGGTTGGATAGAATGAGGTATGTTGAGAAATATGGATATGATTTTAATAATTATGAAATGGTTATTAATAAGATGGCTGATGATGAATTGACAAAAAATGGAATAACTGGCTATAATATAATTGATTATGGTGAGTATGCTTTTAATTCTTATTTAGAAGCTGATTATGATGAAGCACATACCGAATATAGAGTTGTGAAAACAAAGAGGAAAAAGATATGAGAAGAGAACTAACGGAAGAAGAAATCAAAAGAAATAGAGAAATCCACAAATGGCTTGACCCTAATTGCAAGCAACCGGGGATTCATTTTTTACCGAACACACCACAACACGTGATAGACTCTTACGAAAATATTAAAAAATCAAAAAAATATATATATAATACCACTGAATAAAGTGGTTTTTATTTGGAAAGGATGATATTATGGTAAAAGATGATTATCATGTAATCGTATATAAGATACTGGCATACTTGTATAGTTGCCTTAAAAAAGGTGAAAACCCAGAAAAAGAGTATCTATTATGTGATGGTGCCTTATTTAACATCCATCACGATTACTGGCTGTATATCATTGAGAATCTGGTCAGTGCAGAATACATAAAAGGAATCACAGACATTAAGGTCGGCAATGGCTATTATATCAAAAACCAGCTATCAACCTGCCAGATAACACCTAAGGGCATTCATTACCTAAAAGGTGATGAGTATATGGGGAAAGTGCTTGAATACATAAAAGGAAACATGGCAACTGATTTAATAGCAAATTTCATATAAAGGTGGTGCAGTATGTCTAAAAAAGGAAGACAAACACCCACCAGGAGTCTGATACTTCCCTACGATAGAACTGATGGCCAGGTAGCTATAGATTTATACCATAAGACAAACAAGACTGCTCAGGAGTGGCAGTCTTTAATTTTGTACGATTTGCTGGCACTGAATGATGATGGTCTGTTTGTTCATACCAAGTTCGGCTATTCAGTACCACGTAGAAATGGTAAAAATGAGATAGTAGCCATCAGAGAAATGTATGGACTTGTCAATGGTGAGAATATACTTCATACAGCTCATCGAACTACAACCTCTCATATGGCATGGGAAAGGCTTTATGATTTGCTTGAACTGGCTGATATTAAAATAGTGTCATCATATCGTGCTTACGGTAAGGAACATATCCAGATTGAAAATGGTGGGAAGATAGAATTCAGAACTCGTACAAGTAAAAGCGGACTTGGTGAAGGCTTTGATTTATTGGTAATAGATGAAGCTCAAGAGTATCAGGATGACCAGGAGAGCGCTTTAAAATACGTTGTATCAGATAGCCCTAATCCACAGACAATATTCTGTGGAACTCCACCGACACCAGACAGTTCAGGAACAGTATTTACCAAATTAAGAGAAGCAGCTTTAAGTGGTGAATCTATCAACACAGGTTGGGCTGAGTGGAGTGTGGAAGAGCAAAAATCACCTCGTGACAAATCTTGGTGGTATGAAACGAATCCAAGCTTAGGTATTATTCTGTCTGAAAGAAAGATTTTAGATGAGATAGGCAATGATGATGTTGATTTCAATATTCAGAGATTAGGGTACTGGATCAGCTACTCACTTAAATCAGCTATCAGTGAAGCAACGTGGAACAGTCTTAAAATTAATGAACTTCCTACGTTTAAAGGTAAGCTTTATGTAGGTATCAAGTACGGTGCTGACAATACCAATGTAGCTATGAGTATTGCGGTTAAAACAACAAATGACAAGATATTTGTTGAAAGCATTGACTGTCAGTCAGTAAGAAATGGCACCGGATGGATTATCAGATTCTTGCAAAGCGCCGACTGGCAGAATGTAGTTGTTGATGGTGCTAACGGACAGGATTTATTGGCTGAAGCAATGGAAGATGCCGGATTAAGAAAACCGGTATTCCCAACCGTAAAGGAAGTCATAGCAGCCAATGCTACATTCACAAATGGCATTGATACTGATAAATTGAGGCATAACGGACAGCCATCACTTACTCAGGCAGTCAGCAACTGTGACAAGCGAGCCATTGGTTCAAGCGGTGGGTTTGGCTATAAATCGTTAAATTCAAACATAGAAATAGCGCTGATGGAAAGTGCTATTTTTGCCTATTGGAGCGCCGAAAAGACAAAAGAGAGAAGAAAGCAGGTTATAAGTTACTAACCTGTTTTATATTACGCAACTATGCGGATTGAAAATAGGGAAAGGAGACATTAGAAATGTCAGAAGAATTTAAAGCTATTGAAACACAGGAGCAGTTAGACGCTATCCTTAAGGAGCGTTTAGCTCGCCAGAAGGAAAGCATTGAAAAGAATTTCGCCGATTATGAACAGCTGAAGAAAAAAGTAGGCGATCTTGAAAGTGCAAACCAGAAATTAGGCCAGTCTGCAACAGAAAGTGCAAGCAAGTTAACCGAATATGAAAAGCAGATTGCCGAAAAGGATTTGAAAATCAAGGGCTACGAGGCCAACTCGGTAAAAAATAGGATTGCTCTTGAAGTTGGATTGCCATTTGAAATGGCATCCAGATTAAAAGGTGAAACGGAAGAAGAAATCAGAAAAGATGCTGAATTGCTTTTCAAGGCAATTGGAGTAAGTAAACCGGTAGCACCTTTAGCAAACCCAGAAGTGCCAACTGATGGGGAAAATCAAGCATACCAGAATATGCTTGCGAAATTAAAAAAGTAAAGGAGTATTTAAAATATGGCAGTATTAGAAAAAGGAACTTTGTTTGATCCAGTATTAGTTACTGATTTAGTAAACAAAGTCAGAGGAAAGAGCTCATTAGCTAAATTAGCAGCAAGTGAGCCAATTTTATTCAGCGGACAGAAAGAATTCACGTTTACAATGGATTCAGAAGTTGCTATTGTCGCAGAGGGTGGACAAAAAACACACGGTGGTGTAAGTATTGAACCAGTTACTACTCTTCCATTAAAAATTGAATATGGCGCAAGAGTATCTGATGAGTTTTTATATGCCGCTGATGAAAAGAAAATCGACATTCTGAAGGCATTCAATGATGGTTTCGCAAGAAAAGCAGCACGTGGGTTAGACCTGATGGCCTTCCACGGTGTGAATCCAAGAACAATGACAGCTTCAACTGTAATCGGTGAAAACAACTTTAAAGATAAAGTTAAGAATCTGGTTACCTACACTTCAAGTGACCCAGATACAAATATGGAAAGTGCAGTTAAGCTGGTACAGGCTTCAGATGGAGCAGTCACCGGTTTGGCAATGGCTCCAGCTTTCAGTTCAGCACTGGCTGGGTTAAAGGTAAACGGAGTCAAGCAGTTCCCAGAATTAGCCTGGGGTGCGAATCCAGAAAAAGTAAATGGTTTGCCAGTTGACATCAACAGAACTGTTTCTGACACCGGAACAAATAAAGCAATTGTTGGTGACTTTGCTGACTTTGTTAAATGGGGCTATGCTGGTGACGTCAGATTTGAAGTCATTGAGTATGGTGACCCAGATGGAACTGGTAAGGACCTGAAGCAGTATAATCAGGCTTATTTAAGAGCTGAAATGTTTATTGGCTGGGGCATCTTTGATGGTGAAGTATTTGCAAGAATTGTTGACCCTGAAACAGTTACCTTTACAGCAACACCAGATGGAACAGCTGGCTCAACTTCATCAACTAAAATTGATTTAGCATTTAACGTTGATATTTATGGTTTGAAAGCTGAACACATCACATTGACTGATGGTACTGGAAAAGCAACAAAAGGCGCATTGACCGGTTCTAAGAAGAACTGGAGCCTGGCAATTACACCAACTCAGAGCGGTAATATTTCATTACAGATTGCTGATATCGGTGGTTACGATATGCCAGCTGCGAAGACTGTTGCTGTAATCAAAGCATAATGAAGTACAGAAATATCAAGACTGGGGCTGTTATTGACAGCTCCAGTGTTATTGGTGGCGAAAACTGGGTCCCTGTAATTGAAGAAAAAAAGGCTGTTGAACCAGTTATTGAAATTGTAGAAAATCCAGTTAAAACCATTGATGAAATGACAAAAAAGGAAATTATGGCTGAGTTGGACTCAATGGGTGTTGAATACAATCCAAGAGCCAACAAGAGTGAACTTTATAATCTGATGAGGTGATATTATGAGTGAATTTGCAACAATTGAAGATATTGAAAGTTTATGGCGTGTTATGTCAAATGAAGAAAGAGAAAGAGCTGAGGCACTGCTGCCTGTCATTTCCGATTCTTTGAGACAGGAAGCTATAAACGTAGGAAAAGATTTAGATCAGATGATTACAGATGGTAAAATACTGCCTTCAGTAGTCAAATCAGTGGTTGTCGATGTTGTTGCGAGAACTCTGATGACATCAACAGATGCCGAGCCAATGATACAAAGCAGTCAGTCTGCAATGGGCTATTCGTATAGTGGAACATATTTAGTTCCAGGCGGTGGCCTGTTTATCAAAAAGAGTGAACTTGCAAGATTAGGGTTGAGAAAACAAAGAATAGGAGTTATTGAAATGCTATGATTAAAGGAATTACAGTAAAACTGATTAATCTGGTTGATAGTGGGCAAAACGACCCTTTCGGAAATCCCATAATGCAAGAAACTTCCATTAACGTTGAAAATGTACTGATTCAGCCGGCAAACAGTGATGATATTACTGACTCAATCAACCTTTACGGAAGAAAAGCAGTCTATAATCTTGCGATTCCAAAAGGTGATGATCATATCTGGGAAAATCAGATTGTCGAGTTTTTTGGCGAAAGATTTAAAGTTTTTGGCAAGCCTTTGATGGGCATTGAAGCCAACATACCGCTCAAATGGAACATGAAAGTACAGGTTGAAAGATATGACTAAAATTAAAGTTACAAAAATTAAACCTAACAATACTGGTTATCGTAGGCTTTTGAATGGCATAGAGCTTCAGAAATACTGCAATGACCTGGGTGAACAGGTATCAAAGAAAGCCGGCACAGGCTATGTGGTGACTACCCAGATTGGTAAAAAAAGACTGCATACAAGAGTGGCTGCTGTTACAAAAGAAGCGGTTAAAGATAATTTAGAAAACAACACATTACTGAAGGCGGTGAGCTGATGATAGAACAGATCATACTTGAATATCTTAAAGAAAGACTGAATATGGATGACGTCTATACTGAAACACCACAAGAACCACCATCAGTTTTTGTTCGAATTGAGAAAACCGGCGGTAATCGCAATACTTATCTCAAAAGAGCGACTGTAGCAATTCAAAGCTATGGCACGAGCTTATATGAAGCAGCTCAATTAAATGAAAATGTAATTGAGGCAATGCTTGACATTGATGAACTTGACTCTATCAGCAAATGTGAACTCAACTCAGATTATAATTTTACAGATACACAACAAAAGAAGTACCGCTATCAGGCGGTTTTTAATTTAACTTACTACTAAGGAAAGGAGTAAAATCTTATGGCAACAACTGCGGCAAATGTTACTGCTGCCAAACCTAAAATAGGTGGTGCTATCTATCGTGGTGCTACCACTCTTACTTTGCCAACTGATGCAACAACTGCACTGCCAACCGGCTTTGTTTGTCTGGGCTATGTTGGTGAAGAAGGTTTGACAAATGCAATTGAAAACGAAACAGACGAGATTAAAGCGTGGGGCGGTGATGTTGTTTTAGCCCTTAATAAGGGGAAAAAAGTCACCTCAAAGTTTAAGCTCGTTGAAACAATGAATACAGACGTTTTAAAGGCTGTATTTGGCTCAACAAACGTTACTGGAACAATATCAACTGGAATCTCAACCAAGATTGCTGGAATCAATGATGAAAGCGCTGCTTGGGTGGTTGATATGATCCTGAGAGATGGAGCATTGAAGCGAATCTGTATTCCAAGCGCTTCAATTACTGAAATGGCTGAAATTGTCTACAGTGACAGTGAAGAAGTTGGCTATGATGTTACTATTCTGCAGACACCAGACACAAATGGGTTTGCTCAATACGAATATATCAAGAAGTCAGCAACATAATTAAGAAAGGGGCTATTAAATGATTAAAGGAAAAACAAAAAGTGGATTCGAGTTTGAAATAAACGAAGAAGTCTTGAATGATATGAGAATTGTTGACGCACTGGCTGATATGCAGTCAGGTGATGACAGTCTGGTAATGGTAGCAGTTACTGAACTGCTTAATCTGGTATTAGGCAGAAAACAGAAACAGCTGCTATATAAACATCTTGAAGTTGAAAATGGAAGAGTTCCAATTGAAAAGGTAAGTGACGAACTGGTTGAAATTTTCAGCAGCCTGAAAGAAGGAAAAAATTAATAGCCCTGGCCACAATGATAGTAACCGATGAAGATTCATTGATTTGTGATTTAGCGGAAACCTATCATGTATTCAACTACAGAGAGTTGCCGGTTAAACTGCTGGCGACTCTTTCAGTTGGGCTGAGGGCGGATTCAAGAATCAAATTGAAAATAAGTGAGCAGCCATACTCATTAGAAATATGGCTTCTTGCTTCAATAGCTGACAGATTAACGTTGATTGGAAGCGCTGGAAGTAAGGAAAAGCCGAAACTGATAACAGATATGCTTTTACAGAAGGAAAGTGAACAGCTGCAGGTTTTTGTAAGCGGTGAAGATTTTGTTAAGGCAAGAGAAAAAAAGCTGAAAGGAAGTGATTAACTATGGCAGCGGCAACAGAACTGGCAACCGCCTATGTTCAGATAATACCTTCAATGAAAGGTTCAACTGGAAAAATAAAAACTGAAATTACTGGTGACATGGAAGATGCCGGTGAAAAAGGTGGAAAAACATTTGGGCAGAAATTTGCTGCCTTTGCTAAAAGAATCATAACTGCGGCAGCAATAGGTAAAGTAATTGTACAATCAATTGCTGAAGGAGCTAAAATCGAGCAGTCTTTCGGCGGTTTGGAAACCATGTTTAAAGAAAGCTATTCAATAATTGCTGGCTATGCTCAGGATGCCTGGAAAACTGCCGGAATCAGTGCAAATGAATATGCAGAACAGGCTACTTTATTCAGTGCTTCACTTTTGCAAAGTGTAGGCGGTGATACTCAAAAGGCTGCTGAACTGGCAAATATGGCATTGATGGATATGGGTGACAATATCAATAAATTCGGCGGTGATTTATCGATGGTGCAAAGCGCTTATCAAGGTTTGGCACGTGGCTCTTATGTTATGCTTGACAACCTTAAATTAGGTTATAAAGGCACTGCTCACGAAATGATGAGGCTTATCAACGATAGCGGAGTATTGGGTTACACTCTGACTGACGTTTCTCAACTGGCTGATGTTGGCTTTGGAACGATGGTTGAGGCAATTCATAAGGTCCAGGAGAATTTAAACATTACTGGAACTACTGCTAAAGAAGCTTTTTCGACTATCAGTGGTTCATTAAAGCAAATGAAAGGCGCTTTTACTAACGTCATGGCGGCTATGTCTATGGTAGGTAAAGAGGGCATGGGCATATTAAACCTGGATGAAGCCTTGCAGGACTTGATGGTTGGTGTAAATGATTTTGCTTCAAACATAATTCCGGCCATTACAACAGTGTTCCAAACCCTACCAGTAGCGGTGGCAACAATGATTTCCAATATGGCGCCAATATTGATCGAGCAGGTACCAGTATTGGTGAAAGGATTTGCAGATGGCCTGATTATAGGAGTTCCAACCTTGATAAAAGCAGCAATAACATTGATTCAGGGTTTATCAGGTGGAATAAGAGAATCGATACCTGCATTTATAAATGAAGCAATGCCTCTTTTGTTAAACTTCAGTCAGGAACTGCTGAACAACATGAGTTTACTGGTTGAGGCTGGAATTGAACTTGTTATTGGCTTGGTACAAGGCTTAATGGATGGTTTGCCTACCTTAATCGAATTTGTGCCACAGATTATCAGTAATATAGCAAATATTATTAATCAGAACATGCCTAAGATACTGGAAGCCGGAATTAGAATCCTGCTTGAATTGATTAAAGGTTTAATAAAAGCAATACCTTCATTGATCGCAAATGCAGGCAATATTGTAAAAGCAATATGGGATGTTTTTCTTGCTTTTAAATGGGTCGATTTAGGCAAGAACATAATCAAAGGCATTAAAAAAGGAATTGAAGAATTTAAAGACAGATTAATTGAATCGTTTATAAATATTGCTAAAAATGCCTTTAATGCTGTTAAAAATTTCTTTGGCATAAAATCACCATCAAAACTGATGGAAAAGGAAATAGGCAGATTCATACCTGAAGGTATAGCGGTTGGTATTACTGCCAATACAAAAAGTGTAACCAGAGCAATGGATGATATTTCAAGCATGACTTTAGGAAGCGCTGAAAATATGATAGGAAGAAGCAGAATACCATCTGATTTTGGAAACGGTAATATGTCAACAAATAATTATGGTGGTTTCAACTTCAATATTTATGCAAGAGATAATCAGAGCGCTAAAGAAATCGCTGAAGAAGTACAATCGTTGATAATGAACGAAATAAATGCAGGAAGGAAGGTGTTTGCGTAATGAGAATATTTACAATAAACAATACACCTTCTTCTGATTTTGATATTTATCTGGCTGACAGCAATCTGTTTGACAGTGCAACTGAAGATGTTGAATATATTGAAATTGCCGGTAGAAATGGAGCCTTAACTGTCAGCAATAACCGATATAAAAGCTTTACAGCACGTTTAGAATGCTACTGCACCAAAGATATGCAGACCAATATAAACAACTTTAAAAACTACCTTATGAGCTTGAAAGGTGGTTTTATTTTAAAGGATTCGGTTCATGTCGGAGTCTTCAGAATCGGTAGAAATGACAGCTTTAAATTAGATGATTCAGACAAAAACAAAGCAGTATTTAGTTTAAATATAAACTGCAGGCCGGAAATTTATCTTGAAAGTGGTTTAACTGAAGCAACTATAACAAGTGGTGATATATTAACTAATCCCACTTTTTTTGACAGCAAGCCGTTAATCACTGTCAAAGGTAACGGAACTTTAAATATCGGCGACTATGAACTGACGGTCAATACATCTCAAACCTCATTGACAATAGACTGTGAAGCTATGAACTGCTACAGCAACGATGTGAATTGCAACAATGACGTCACATTGACTGATTTCCCGGTTTTAAAAACTGGTGAAAATGAAATCACATTCACCGGCTTTACGGAAGTTAAGATAACTCCGAGGTGGTGGAGAGTATGATACCTGTTTTGTTCAATGAAAATGCTACAAGTTTTAATACAAATGGCATTGGAAGGCTGATAGACTGTCTAAGCTGTGAAGTTGCTGAAGAACGAAATGGCGAATATTCACTTGAATTGGTCTATCCAACTTCTGGCCAGTTTTATAACGAAATAAAAACATCAAGAATTATTTTAGCAAAACCAAACTATGGACACCCTTATCAAGCTTTTAGAATTTATAAAATCAGCAAGCCGATTAACCAGCTTGTAACGGTATATGCTAATCATCTGAGCTATGATCTAAACTATATTCCGGTAAGCATATTCAATGCGGTTGGCATCAATGCTGCTTTAAACGGATTAAAAATCAACAGTCTGGAAAATAACCCATTTAACTTTATTACTGACATAACCAATACTGATACTTTATTTCAAGTTGATGTTCCAAAATCAGTTAGAGCGTGTTTAGGCGGAACTGAAGGCTCCGTTTTACAAACCTTCAGTGGTAGTGCTGGTATTGAGTATAAATGGGATAATTACGATATTTATGTGACTTTACATCGTGGCTCTGATAATGGTGTTGAATTAAGATATGGCAAAAATATCACTGATTTGAACTACACTGAAAATATTGAAGAAACCATAACCGGAGTACTTCCTGTCTGGACTAATCCAGAAGGCACTTCAACTTTAACCGGTGATATTCAGTATTCACCATATAAGAACAATTATCCATTTAATCGAACTGTAGTATTGGACTGTTCAGTTCATTTTGAAAGCACTCCAACTTTGCAAGAGCTGAATGCCTATGGCTTTGAATATGTAAGTTTACTGGGATTACCGAAAGAAAATATAAAGATATCTTTTGTTGATTTATCCAAAACGGATGAATACAGGTTTTCAGTTGGAATTGAATCAATTGATCTGTGTGATGAGATAACGGTTATCTACCAGCCACTTGGCATAAGTTTTAAAGCCAAAATCATCAAGACAGTCTATGATGTTCTGACTGAAAAATATATATCACTGACAATTGGTGATGCTAAAAGCTCATTGGTTCAAACTTTAATAACTACCATCGAACAAGTGAATAATGCTTCAGATAAACTGGCTTCAGTAAATATCAAGGTTAATCAACAGGAAGGCAGTTTAGGTGTATTGGCACAACAGGTTGATAGCAATAATAATAAACTGATTCATCTGCAGGTTGATTCAACTAAGGAAGAAGTAAGAGTTACTAACCAGGCAAGTGAACAGCCTACTTCATATAGCTCTTTTAAAGGTGATGGAATGAGAATATTTGTAAACAATACAAATGTAGCTGAAGCTACAGCTGATAGATTTAACTGTAATAAAGGTTTAGGAATTCAAGATTGGGCTATAGTTCAAGGACAAAGTCCAAGTGTATTAAATGTTTTTAGGAAGGAATAATATATGGCAGAAATTATTGTAGGTCAAACAATTACAACACAACAATATGCAAATGCTGATACTACACCTCAAATATCAAATGCTTATCTTTTTTATGTGGATGTAAAATTAAATTCACAGGATATTGTAAATAATAAATCAAATATTACGATTACACATCGAATGAAAGCTATCCGGGCGAATTATTCAAACTATTCACAAACTTACTCAACTGTTCAGATCGGCAGTGACGTTAAGGCTACAAAGTATCAATCGAACGCTTCAAAAAATGTAACTTATACTCTGGCTTCATGGACCGGAGATGTTGAACATAATGAAAATGGTGAACTTAGTTTGACTGTAAATGGTGTTTGGCATGGCTATGATGACGGTAATTCATATTCCGCAGTTAGCAATACACTATCAAGTTTAATAGAAATGCCGGCGATATTAAGAATATCGAAATTATCAGTGGAACCTGCAACGCTGACCGGAGGAAATGCAACTATTTCAATAACGAAATATATAGCCGACTATACTACAACAGTTAAATATAAAGTTGACAGCATTGAATATATTCTGGCAGAAAAGTCTTCCGGAACAACATTCTATTTGGCGTATGATACGATAAAAAATCTGATAGGAGCATTTACTACTGCTGTTGTTGAAATTACAGCTGTAACGTTTAATGGAAATAATCCGGTAGGGAGTGAGACTAAATCTATAATTGTTCAAACAGGACGAATGCCGATAAGTCTTTATGACGACAGGCAGGGCAATGTTGGTGTAACATTTGGCGAAGAAGCAACTGAGCCTGATGTTCATTTTAAACTACTAACTTATTTTTATGAAAATGCTGTTTTTGATACTGAAAAAGGTGTTTATATAAAAGATAGTAATAATACCGCCAAAGAAGTTCTTAAGCTTAATAATGATGATTTGGTAATTGGCGAAGATGTTCGTGCGAGCAATAAAAATACTTATGTAAAAGGATATGATGTCAAATTAGAGAATAAGTTTTATACCTTAAGTTTTGAACAAGACCGATTTGTTACAAAATCCACTAATGTTAATTTGGGTACTATAGCAAACCCGTGGAGAAGAGCATACTGTACTCAAGCTATGTATGTTACATCGGATGAAAGAAATAAGAAATATATCAATAATTTAGATGATAAATATGAGCAGTTATTTCATAAATTAAATCCAAAGCGATTTAAGATGAAAAAAGATGCTTCTGATGATAATAAATGGCACATTGGATTTATTGCACAAGAAGTAGAACAAGCTATTGAAGAAAGCAATTTAAGTAATCAATATATGATTGAACATGCTTTCTTTGAAAAAAATGGCGAACAAACAGATGAATATACTTTGTCATATTCAGAGTTTATAGCTCTGAATACATATATGCTGAAAAAAGCATTTTTAAGAATTGAAGAACTGGAAAGTAAAATTGAAGAACTGGAGGAGTTGATAAGTGCTGGGTGATTTAACTATTACTGAATTGAATGAAGGTTTATTACTGCTGGTTAGTATTATTGGTGGTGCTACTGCAATAGGTAAATTTTATTCAAATTCAATGAAAAAAGTGATAAAGGAGCAGTCTTTAGAAGATGAACAGAAAATCAATAACAAGTTTGATGAGATTAATTTAAACATTAACGGAGTTAAACAGGATGTTGAAAAGTTATCAACAGAAGTCAAGAGTGTAAAAAAAGATGTGAACATGGTCATGAAAACCGAACACATTATGCTCAAACACATTGTGAAAAAAAATAGTACAAGTGAAATGGGAAACGTTCTTGATGAGTTTGATGAATACATAATCGAAAGAAAGTAGAGGTATGAAAAATGATTTTAAAAAATGGATGGTATGACGCTTTAAAGTGGACAGGCTTAATTGCTTTGCCGGCACTGGCAGTTTTTTACAACGTGCTGGGTGAAGCATGGGGGCTTCCTTACGTTGATGAAATAGTTACTACTTTAAACGCTGTTGGAGTTCTTATTGGGACACTTATCGGTGTATCCAATGCCAATTATTACAAAAAAGAAAATGAATAAGGAATTACTTATTCCCGTTGACGAAGTAAACATTACATATTACTTTCATGAAAAGGTTCATCTGGGTGTTGATTTCGGCTGGATTATCAATCTGTATCAGCCGATACTGGCTTGTGATGACGGAGTTGTTGTTGATGTAAGATTTGCTACTGAAATGGGAAATCTGATTGTGCTTGAACACAGGCTAAATGAAAAAGAGCACTTCTGGACAGGCTATATCCATCTTCACAAACTGCCAGTTCTAAAAAAAGGTGAAAAAGTTAAAATGGGTGATGTTATCGGAATCATGGGTAACACCGGCAAAAGCAACGGTAATCATCTGCACTTGTATTTAACAAAAGTTACAACAAAAAAATACAACTGGAGCACAATGCGTGGTTTAGCAATAAACCCGCTTCCGTTTCTGTATTGTGACAGAAAAAGAAAATACAGATTCAGCGACAAGTTCACTCCAAAATGGATGAGTGAATATCCTGAACCGGTTGAAAGGAATGAAGAAGTGTATCAGGTACGGATTAATTCCGATACACGAAACCTTAGAAAAATGCCGAACGGTGAAGTTTATCCGGAAAGGTGTAAACGTGGTTTATACAACGTTTACGATGTTCAGAAAGCGGGAAATTACAGATGGGCAAATATCAGCCCTGATTTCTGGGTCGCACTGATGAGCAGTGATGATGAGTACATGGATTATAAATCGCTGTATGACGATTTGAAAACAGTTTATGAGAATGAAAAAAAGGAGATGATTAGAAAAATGGAAACTGCAAACAAAAGAATTGAAGACTTGAAGCAGGATATTGCGATATACCAATCGCAGAAAGAGGCTTTAATTAAACAGAGAGATGAGGCTGAAAGCAAATTAGATCAGCTGAAAGAGTTTATCAGTAAATTGTAAAGGGGAGTTTAAATGCTCCCTCTTTTTTTTGTGCAGAAAAAAAGGATTAACGGATATTTAAACATGAATAACACTTTTTCCGTTAACCCTCATGTAAATGAATTTTGACAACTACATACATTTACAGTTAAATCATAACATAAATTTTAAAAAGTTAAAATATTTTCAATTATTTTGCGAAAATGTGTTGACAACGTCATTACATCATGATATACTATAATTGAAGAAAGGGTAATCCCCTAAGGAGAAAAAAAACATGAATAACAAATTAAACATTACTTTCAAAAATTTATTTGAAAACAGCGGCAGATTTGAAGTTGTCGCTAAAGATGGAAGAGTTAGATTTTGGGCTGAATCTGTCGCAGAAATCGTAAACAACTTAGTTTGCGAAAATGTAATTTCTACTTCTTTTGAAGAACTGATCGAAGCAAAAGTTGTAGAGCAAATTGCCGTTGATTACGAAGCTACAAAAGAATTATTTAATGATTTATATGAATCTGTTGATGACCAAAAATTAGTCACTAAACTGGTAGATCAATTTAATTCAATGATTGTAAATCTTCCGGAGAATTTATGGCAAGTTGCATTTTACGAATTAAAAAATGTAAGAGATTTACACATCGATGACCACGAAGCAAATTGGAAAAACTTCTTAGAGTTGTCAGTTAAAGACGTTAAAAATGGCTGGAGTTACGGCATTTACGATATCGACACCATTTATGAATGCGTTCGTGCAGAGCTTGAAGCGCGTGGAATTGAATATTATGACGAAGATGTATTCTACGAAAATCAAGAATTGTTCGAAGAAAATGACAAAATTGAAAATGTCATTAAAACTTTAGCTGATAAAGTTGAAAGTGGTGAAATCGAATGAAAACTGAATATATTCAAATCAGAATCCACCCAGACTTAAAAAAGCAAGCTAAAGAAAAAGCCGAGAAAGAATATAAAACTTTAACTGCTTATATCATTGATTTGATTATAAAAGACCTACAACAAAAGTAGTTTTTTTAACGACATTTAATTTACTGAAATCAACTGAAAATGATTAAAAACCATTGTAAAATATGAAAAAATGATAAATTTCGCTAAAAATTATTGACAAATCAACCCTAAATAACTCATAATAAACTTGCAGGTAGAGATACGCTGTCAAATCGAGTTACTGACTTAACGGTTAAGCGTACTGTAAGTACGTCGGCCTCGATGCCACTCATTTGAGTGGTTTTTTAATAAGGTGGAATTAATGAGGATTTATGTTTACAGTGACGAAAGTGGCACATTTGATAAAGTACATAACGATTATTTTGTTTTTGCTGGAATAATTATTATAGGCGACAATGAAAAAATAAGGTGGTCCAATAAATATATTGGTGCGGAAAAAAGTATTAAACATAATTATCGAAGTGGTACTGAAATAAAAGCATGTCGAGCTACCAATAATGATAAAAGAAAACTTTTCAACGTAATGAAAGAATGTTATAAATTTTGCGCTATTATCAATCAGAAAAACGTACACGACAAAATATTTATCGATAAAAAATCTAAACAAAGATATCTTGATTATGTGTATAAAATTGCTATAAAAAGAGCGCTAAAAGACTTGATATCAAAAGGCATATTAAATGAACATGAACAAATAAAAATTTATTTTAATGTTGATCAGCACTCAACTGCGACTGATGGCAGATATGAATTGAGAGAAGCCCTAGAACAAGAATTAAAAATTGGGACAACTAATTATAAATATATGACCTATTATCCACCTATATTTACAAATATGAAAGAATTAAACTTAAATTATTGTAATTCAGAAAAACAATGTTTAATTAGAGCTTCAGATATAATTGCTAATAGAATTTATTATTGCGTTACAAATTCAAAAATTAATAATTTGAGAGAAATCAATAACTTAAATATAAATTATTTCCCATAAACCGCTAACCAACAGCGGTTTTTTAGGTACGAACTGGGTACGATTTTTAAAAAGCAACATGCCAAAAATAACTAAAAACACCCATAAATGACTATAAATTACCACTATAAACCAACAATAACCACTATAAACTGACTAAAATCAACTCCCCTCGCCTCCACCAGAGAGAAAAAAGCCTTATATGATCTGCTCCCTGTCAAGTAGACACGGGAAATATCTAAAATAATGCTGACCCAGCCGAAGATTCGGTTTGGTTTTTACTTGCCAAATCAGCTTTGTATTTTTCAATACGTCTGTTAACAGGTATCGGATACCTTTTAGGTACCTCGGTCTGTAAAGCCTCTGATCTTACTTCCATAGGTGCCTTACAGTCATATCTTTCCTGATAGCGATGATGATTATAAAACTCCATATAATCTGTTAAAGCCTGGATCAGGGACTGTTCATCGTATATATCATACATCTGATACATCTCATCTTTAATAATGCCCCACAGTCCTTCTGAAGGACAGTTATCTATACACATGCCAACTCTTGACATTGACTGCTGTATGCCAAGCTGTTTAAGTTTATTTCTAAATGCCGGGCTGGTATATTGATAACCTCTATCACTATGAAATAATGGCTGGGCTTCCGGATTAGTTTCAATAGCTTTGTTCAAGGTATCAAACACCAGTTTATTATCGTTAGTCCTGCTCAGCTGCCATCCGACAATAGAACGATCATACAGGTCCAGAAACGCGCTCAGATACATCTTACTGTTGCTCTTCGGTATAATCAGTTCACAAACGTCAGTTGTCCACTTTTCATTTGGAGCGAAGGCTTCAAAGTTACGATTGAGAATGTTTTCGGCTTTCTGATCAGTTTTATTTGATACTGTACAACACTTTCTTACTCTCTTGATAGTTGAACTTACACCTGCAATTCTCATGATTCGACGAATTCTTTTGTATTTATAGTTTTTATTATAATGACGATTAATAAACATTGTCATTCTTCTGTAGCCAAGGATTCCTCCGTATTTCTGATGATATTCTAAAACCAGTCTGCCCAATTCAATGTCTTCCAGCTCCTTTTGCGGTATTTCTCTGTTCAGCCACCTGTAATAGGCTGCTCTGGATACATTCAGCTTCTCACACATCCACTGTAAACTGTAATTCTTTTTTTCATTGAGCTCTTTAATCGCCAGATATTTTACTTCATTTTTCGTTTTTGAAAAGATCGCCTCCTTTCGATTTCCTGAACTTTTTTTAACAGTTCTTTCTCCATTTCCAGTTCTCTTACTTTAGCTTCAAGTATTTTCACTTTCCTTTGATATTTTTCCAGTTCAGTCAGTTGAGATTCAAGTTTTCGTTTTCCTCGACAATCTATGAGTCCTTCTTCGCCTTCCGATAAATACTTTTTAACCCAGCTGTATACCTGTGAATATGAAACATCATATCTTAAGGCTGCTGTCTTATAGTCTCTGTTATTATCCAGGCAGTAATTTACTATTTCTTTTCTTTCTTCCAGGGTCGTTTTCTTGCGATATGCCATCTTTGTATACACCTCCGGTTCAGGATTATAATCCTTCAGTTCCTTAAGGTTATTATACTTTGAAATCCAGTTTAATATTGTAGAAGGTGCTGGTATTTGATGTTTTAGCGCCAAATCTTCCAAAGAACCTTCACCGTTCAGGTATTCTTCGACAACCGTTTGTTTAAATTCTTTTGTATAGCTGTTATTTCTTCCTTTAGAAAGTAGTGCTTCCGGACCATTGGTCTGATATTTTCTTACCCATTTTAGTATCTGTCGTTTTCCCCACCTTCCTAAATTTAATTTTCTGGCAATATTTACGGCACTTTCTTTTCCGTTTAGATAATCTTCTACCACTTGTATCTTTTCTTTATAAGATAACTTTGGTTTTCTTCCCATAATAAAATCCCTCCTCTGTAAACTCACTTTTGTATATTTCGTGTGTCTACTTTGGAGGGATCATATCAATAAAGGTTTTTTTATTTTTAACCATTTTAGGTATGATTTAGAAAAGGATTCAGTACTGGCAGACAAGGAACATATGTTAAGTGCTGATGTTAAACTGTTGAAACAAACTAGTGTTTTTTTACATACGAACTAAATACAATTATAATAATTATTGTTTCAAAAATACCAATAAATCCCTGTAAACGGTATTATTTAGGTATAAAAGAGTACAAAATGTTCACAAATTTATTATTAAAGCTACTTATCTTTTCCACAGAGAAAAAAAATTAAGCAGGGCTCAATTTTTTATTATGAAATTGATATAGAAGCATTAGAAGGTATTTTTTTGAAGTCACAGGTAAAATATGCTGAATTATGAATATAACTGAGATTATGATATAATTCAAATGAACATGCGTTTTAATGAGAGCGCTGTTAAACTTAACTTTACCAGTGATTTCTGTGTAATATCAAGATGTGTCAGAGTATTTATAAAATAGTTTTACAATAAATATAAGAGAAGAGGAAATAGAGGATGGTAAAAAATAAAAGACAATTGTTATCAAAAATTATTGTTTTTGTATTGATGCTTTGCTTTTTAGTTTCGAAAGCTATTGTCGTATCTGCTGGTGGCAGTGTAGAGATTAATGAAATCAATTTTCCTGATGATAATTTTAGAAGTTATGTAAAAATTTCCTTTGACGCAAATAATGATGATATATTATCTCTCTCTGAATTAGAGGGTGTTAAAGTCATAGATTGCCGAAATAAAAATATTAGTGACCTTACAGGTATGGAACATTTTACTGAATTAAAAAGATTGCTTTGTAGTGGTAATCAGTTAACTTCTCTGGATGTCAGCAGCAATGGCGAATTGACAGAACTGATGTGCTATAACAACAAGTTAACTACTGTAAATGTCAGCAGCAATTTTAAATTGGAATATTTATACTGCTATAGCAATCTGCTTGAAGAACTTGATATCAGCAATAATACAGCACTAATACAATTAAACTGTTCATACAATGCGCTGTTAGCTCTGGATATCAGCAGTAACAGCGAGTTGACATATCTTCATTGTGGATATAATTGCCTGAATACTTTAAATGTTGATAATAATATTAAATTGATGACACTGTATTGTTGTGCCAACAATCTGGATTCTTTAAATGTCAGCAATAACAGTGAGTTAAAGATTTTAATATGTCATACCAACAGGCTGATTTCTTTGGATGTCAGCAACAATATTAAACTGGAAGATTTACGTTGTCATAATAATAAAATAACTTCCCTGGATGTCAGTAGCAATACAGGTTTAAAAAGTTTATTTTTTCATAACAATCAATTAACAGCACTTGATTTGAGCAATAATAATGAACTGATGAGTTTATTTGTTTCCGGTGCCTCTAATTCTCCTCAAAACTGTCCAACTTTACTGGATTCTGATTTTGAAAATGGGATGTATAAATTTGATTTGTCTGCTTTGTTTTCTACTCCGGAAGATGGTGTTGCCAGAATTACTGATGTAAAACAGGAAAATGATGGAAATTTACCTGTAACAACAGAATATGATTCAGATGCCGGAATACTGCTTATTAATCCTGCTGACAAAATCAGTAAAATTAAATATTATTATGATTTAAAAGCACCTGGCATACCTGGACTGATGATGGGAGTTGTTGTTGATTTAAACTATATAATTAAAACTTTTGTTGTCACTTATCAGGATGAACATGGCAATACAATCGGCAGTCCACAAACTATAGAGTATGGCTTTGATGCAACTGCTGAAGTTTTTCCTGAAAAAACAGGATATACTGGTGTATGGAGCCACGATGGTAAAAGCATTACTGCTGATATTATTATCAGACCTGTTTATACAGCTGATCCTGAGCAGATAAAAATGATCAAACAACCTCCAGTATGGATTAAAGGTTCAAATGTATATGCTGGTTTTGTTTCAAATGCGGAGTTTGTCGATTTTATTTCTGTTAAAGTGGATGGAAATGAGGTTGATGGATCAGGTTATGCGGTAGAAGAAGGTTCAACGGCTGTTACTTTTAATCCTGAATTTTTAGAAACTCTGTCTTTAGGAATTCATCAGGTGGAAATAGTTTCTATACCAGGAACTGCTTTTGGCATACTTGAAATTAAAGCACCATTTAGTGGTGTACCTGAAACAGGAGATGGTGGTGTGTATTATCTGTGGCTGACGCTGATGTGTTTTTCTGTCAGCACTCTGATATTCTTAACCGACAAAGGAGAAAAGCAGCAGTAAAGGACTAGAAAAATCTATTTAATGAAAATGAAAAGGTGAATTTTTTTACCACCTTTTTTGTTTTACAGGTTGAAATAATTACTAATTACCTGTTTTAATTCTATAATATTAGTATTTATGGTTTTCTTCCGGCAAATACAACTACATGACAGTCTTCGACGACTTCATAAATAATTGTGCCATCAGGTAATTTTCCTAAAATCTTTACGGCATTTTTTAAAACTTCAAATGTTATTAAACTGAATCCTACCATCAGAAATCCATATGTTATATCTAAAGAATTCAGATGAACATTAGATAATTTGTATTTCCCGGCGCTTATAGCCGGCAGGTAGAAAAATTTATTAGAATATGAAGAAGTAATAGCTTTCTTCAAACCCTGTCTTTCTCTGGCTAAGAGTTTAGGATTAGCTCTAATCTGTTTAGAAGTTAACCGTTTAATAGCAGTTCCTTTTTCAGGAGTCGGTATTACTTTTTTTTGAACTTCCTGTCTGTTCTGCTGTGGCTTAGGCTGTTTTACTGTTTTTCCCGTTGTTTTGACTGAAGCTGTATCTTCTTTAATTTCATTTTTAACATCATCAGCAGCTGTTTTTTTCATTTCAGCAGTTTTATCTTCTAATTTTTGAGCCACTCTTTTAATGACTGGATAATTTGAAACAATAACATTTGATCTTACCGGCAGGGAAACAGTAACAGTTTTCTTTCTCTTGTTTACCTGAATTCCTTCACTGTCAAATTGATAGGCTTCTCCCTTAACATCGATGAAATAAACATAAACATCCTTATCTAAATCCAGATAAGTTGTTGAGGTATCAAAGATAAACAGACCAGGCAACTGGTCATAACATAAAACAATCCGCTTATAATGGTAATCTCTTTTGAAACCGGATAAAAATGATTTTTCATCCTTTAAAATCATTCCATCTGTTTTTTTAAATTCAACTGATGAAGGATCAAAGTCAGCTTTGCAGTTTCTGATGAAAGTGTTCATATTAATATATTTTGATAAATTTCTGGTGCCGGAAATCTTATGGATAAGCTTGTCAGCAAATATATAGTAGTCGTCTTTACTTAAGAGTTCATCAAAAAAATAACACAATGAAGTGTAGATTTTACTGGCAAAGCCATTTCCATCAAAATACAGGAAAGCATTTTTGACAGACTGGGCAAAATAATCTTTATTACTTATATGCTGATCAGAATATCTGTCTGACTCAAAAAGAACAGAAAGATACGAAGTTGCTAACTCGGTGTCAAGCTTTTTATTATTGGTAAGATCTAAAACACCTTGTTTTTTTAGAAACGAAAGAACTCTATTAATAGACATTTAAATCCTCCTGTATGGCTAGTAATATTATACTATACTATTTGACCGGATTGTATCAAGATTTATCTATAAAATTGATTGTTTTGAATAAACAGTTGATTATGTAATATAATTAAATATGTAAAACAAAGTAAAATATAGATGGAGGAAATATGAATAAATACAAAAGAATGTGGTGTTTGCTGATGGCATTGTTTATTGTGTTTTCTTTGTTTGGATGTGGTCCAAAAAAGCCGGCTTATCCTCAAAGAGATGTTAATTTGCCAACAGAAATAGTAATGATGGAAGAAGATTCAATACAAATCCATTATCAGAGAGAAGACAATAAATATGAAAAATGGACACTGTGGTTATGGGACCCTGACGGGGTTGACGATAATGAAGAAAATGACTTCAATTACCAGGATGATTATGGAGTAATTGCTCATTATCCGCTTTCTCTTTTTGGTGATTTATCATCAAACAGATTAGGTATTATTGTAAAAACTAAGGGTTCATGGACTAAAGACGGTACCGAAGCGGACAGATTTATTGATTTTTCAACTCTTACAAAGGATGAAAACAATGTTTATCATATCTATCTGGCTGGAGATGATGCTAATCTATATACAACAGCAGAAAAAATTGTTACTGATTCAATAAATATTTCAACATTTTATAATGAAGAGCTGGTATATGTAGTCTGTTCAAACCCGATTGAAACATACAGGATTTATTGTAATGGGCAGCTGGTGGCAGAAAATTCCAATGCCGGAAAGAGTTTTTTCTCTCATAAAATGGAAGAGAAGGCCGATTTTTCAAAAGACTATCAGGTAGAGATATTATTTAGAGAATCAAAACAGACTCTGACAGCACAAATTTCAATGTCTAATTTATACGGAAGTGAAATGTTTAATAATCTGTATTATTATAGCGGTCAGTTAGGGGCTATTTATTCAAAAAATGAAACGCTGTTTAAAGTATGGTCTCCAGTATCAACTAAAATATATTTAAGAATATATGAAAATGGAACACCTGTCAGTGTTTCTAAAGAAAAAGGCTGTGACAGTTACCAACAATATGAAATGGCGAAAAAAGAAAAAGGTGTCTTTGAATATGTGTTAAAAGGTAATAATCAGGGAAAGTATTACACCTATGTTGTTTATAACAGTGCTTATCCTGAAGGAAAAGAAATTGTTGATCCATATGCAAGAAGTACTGGAATAAATGGATTAAGAGGGATGATTGTTGATTTCTCTTTAACTAATCCGGATGGTTGGGATAAGGTTAAATATTTAAGTCTGGATAGAAAACAGTTAACCGTCTGGGAGACTCATATTGCCGATGTTACTTCTAATCCGTCATGGCAGGGAAGTGAGGAAAACAGAAGAAAGTATCTGGGAGTTATTGAGAAGGGAACAACCTACAGCGAAAATGGTATAACTGTATCAACCGGCTTTGATCATATCAAGGAACTGGGAATCAATGCTATTCAGTTTATTCCCGTTTATGACCAGGCAAATGATGAAACAAAATATACTTTCAACTGGGGTTATAATCCGTTAAACTATAATGCTTTAGAAGGAATGTACAGCAGTGATCCATATGATGGCTATGTCAGAATCAGGGAATTTAAAGAAGTAGTAATGGCCTTTAATGAAATAGGAGTGAGTGTCATTATGGATGTTGTTTATAATCATGTGGCAGGAGCAATAGGTTCAAATTTTGATGTTCTGATGCCGGAATATTATTTCAGATATAATGAAAACGGCACACTGGCAAATGGTTCTGGATGTGGTAATGAAACAGCCAGTGAAAATGCCATGATGAGAAAATTTATCATTGACAGCATTAATTTCTGGACTAAAGAATACAAACTGGGAGGATACAGATTTGACCTGATGGGTCTGCATGATATTGAAACGATGAATATGGTCGCTGAAAATGCCAAAAAAATAAATCCATATATTGTTATTTATGGTGAACCCTGGACTGGAGGAGCCACTCCTTTAAAAGCTGACAGACAGGCTAAACAGGCAAACGCCAATGAATTTACAGGTTATGGACAGTTTAATGATCAGATGCGTGATGCTTTAATTAAAGGAGGATTATCTGGCGCTCATGAAAAGGGCTGGGTAACAGGAGAAGCGTTGATTGAAAGTGATTTAAAAGCTATTCAAAATGGGATCAATGGTATTACTTATAGCGCAACCTATATCATAAGTGACAGCAATAAAACTGTTAATTATGTGACCTGCCATGACAACTATACGCTGTTTGACAGATGTAAAGCTGCCGGTATTGAAGATGAGGATGTAATTAAAAAGATGTGTGTATTAGCCAATTCGGTAGTATTTACATCAAATGGAACGACTTTTATGCTGGCTGGCGAAGAGATGTTGAGAACCAAACAGGGGGACTTCAACTCTTATATGTCCACTGATGAAATAAACGGATTAGATTACAGTTTAAAAGTAAAACATCCTGACGTATTCAGTTCGTATCAGAAACTTATCAGTTTCAAACAGAAAGTAACTGACTTGCATCAGAATAACAGTTATATCGATGTGTTAAGAGAACAGAACGGTGCAGTTTTAAGATATGAATTAAATGATGGTGTTAGTCATTATGTTGTCATTCATGGTAATGGTCTGGTCAGCAATTATACTTTTGACTGTAGCGGTTATGAGATTTACCTGGATACTTTAAATATTTATCAGGGAAAAGTAAACAGTATTACTTTAAATCCATATCAGACAGTTATTCTGAAAAAATAAAAGAGGTCAACCCTCTTTTATTTTGAGATGGTATTTGGCAAGCAGAAACTTATCAACCTTTTTATCATCAACATATATTTCCTTTTCAAAAGAAATATTTTCATAGGTCAGACAGGTTTCCACAAAGGCCAGAAAGATACCCATATCAATTCTGGTCA
The DNA here is from genome assembly GCA_050950925.1 of Erysipelotrichaceae bacterium. GTDB lineage: Bacteria > Bacillota_I > Bacilli_A > Erysipelotrichales > Erysipelotrichaceae > UBA1783. The sequence continues at coordinate 132,845 of JBMNIN010000001.1, read as the reverse complement.
TAAAAAATGAAAATTTTGGCGGCAGAACCCCATACATACGTCCTTTGTGGTTTCGATAAATATTTAGACAGTTGTCAATGTTTTCCACTGTCCAGGGCTGATTGTTACAGGAGCTTGGAGCAAATCTGATGATGTTTGAGATTGAAAGATAATCACCATTCCATATCTGCTCTAAAGGCTTTCTGTTTATTCTGAACATATCTTTTCTGAAATTGTCAGGGCTGACCTTAGCAATGCCCATCATAATTACAAAATCCAGGTCATTACATTTTTTCTCTTTAGCTTTTCCCAATCCATACCAGAGAGTCCCGATGTTTTTTGAAACCAGATACAAATCCAATATCTGTCCAAGATATCCAATGTTTGTAAGATAATTGCCTTTAGTCTCGCTATAAAACATGATGGTATATTCATTGCCGACTTTACATCCTGAATCTTCAGCTTTGACAATTTTTATTTTTGTTTTTATACTACTGTCCAGTGGCGCTATTGAATTAAAAACGGAATAAATATTGTCAATTTCTCCAGTAGTGATAGGAAAGGTTTCACATCTGAACAGGTGAAATGATTTTCTTTTAAAAATCATTTGATAAAGAACGTCATTGTTCATAATATTAGCTCCTTTTATCTATTATTTTTTGTTTTTAAACAGTAAGTCAAGCAGTTATATTTATAAATAGCATAAATTTTCTGTTGACAGATTTCTAATTATATACCAATTATATCTCATCTTTTAATTTGTGATATAATTAATTTGTACAATTAAAGAGAAAAGGAGATAATACTATGACTGATTATGCAAAAGGTACCGGAAAAGAATATCACATTGGTGTAGGTCCGGGTGATGTTGGAGAATATGTAATTTTACCAGGCGATCCAAAAAGATGTGAAAAAATTGCCAGGTATTTTGACGATGCCAGACTTGTTGGCGATAATAGAGAATATGTTACTTATACCGGTTACATTAATGGAAAGAAAGTTTCAGTAACTTCTACCGGTATCGGTGGTCCAAGTGCTTCAATCGCTTTGGAAGAATTAGTAAAATGTGGAGCCAGGAAATTTATCAGAGTCGGGACCTGTGGAGGTATGCAGCTGGATATTAAAGGTGGAGATGTAGTCATCGCTACAGGAGCTATCAGACAGGAAGGTACAACGAAAGAATATGCTCCGATTGAGTTTCCGGCAGTTGCTGATTTAGATATAACAAATGCTTTGATTCAGGCAAGCAAAAATCTGAAGGCAAATTACCATACCGGGATTGTACATTGTAAAGATTCTTTTTATGGACAGCATCGCCCTGAAACTCTGCCAAATGGACAGGAACTGTTAAGAAAATGGGATGCCTGGTTAAAGCTTGGTACTGTGGCATCGGAAATGGAATCAGCCGCGCTGTTTATTGTAGCCAACTACCTGAAAGTAAAAGTTGGATCATGTTTTCTTGTGGTAGCCAATCAGGAACGAGCTAAAGCGAATTTGGAAAATGTTCAGCATCATGATACTGATTTAGCAATCAGAGTAGCTGTTGAAGCGATTAAGATATTAATTGAAAAGGAGTAGTATGACTGATTTAAAAGAAGGAAGTTTTTTTGAAAATGTGCAACTCAGCCCTGATGAAAAAGAAATAATAATAATTGACCAGGTACAGTTGCCAAATGATGTCGTCTATCTCCATTTAAATAAACTGGAAGATTTATATCAGGCAATTAAAACACTTCAGATTCGAGGTGCTCCGGCAATTGGAATATTTGCCGGTTATTCGATGTATGTGCTGACACAGCAATATGCTGATTTGGGTTTTGAAGAGTTTTATCAGAGATTTACAAAAGAAAAAGAATATCTGAATTCTTCCAGACCGACGGCGGTTAATCTGCCTTGGGCACTGAACAGAATAGAAAAAACGGTCTTGGACAACAGGGATAAAGACGTTAAAGAAATAGTCAGACTGATAGGTTTAGAGGCTAAAAAAATACATCGTGAAGATAAAGAGATGTGTCTGAAGATTTGTGAATACGGTTTGTCTTTATTGAAAGATGGTGATGGTGTTTTAACACACTGTAATACCGGACCTCTGGCAACCAGTCGTGGTACAGCTATTGGACCGCTTATTCTTGGAAAACAGAGAGGATATAATTTCAAAGTGTTTGCTGATGAAACCAGACCGCTGTTACAAGGCGCGAGACTTACAACTCTTGAACTGCAAAAAGCAGGGGTAGATGTGACACTTATCTGCGATAATATGGCCAGTATTGTTATGAAAAACGGCTGGATAAATGCCTGCTTTGTCGGTTGTGACAGAATAGCGGCTAATGGTGATTTTGCCAACAAAATAGGCACAAGTGCAGTAGCTATCCTGGCTAAGCATTATGGAATACCTGTTTACTCATTGGGACCGACAAGTACTATTGATATGAATTGTCCTGATGGTGACCATATTGAAATTGAATTAAGAGATCCAGGTGAAATAGCTGAAAAATGGTATGAAAAGCCGATGGCTCCAAAGGGAGTGAAGTGTTATAATCCTGCCTTTGATGTAACAGACCATAGTCTATTGACAGGCTTTGTGACCGAAAAGGGAATTGTTTATCCGCCATTTGATATAAACTTAAAAAAATTATTTGAATAGTATCAGAATACGTAAAAAATCCAGGTTTTAAATCTGGATTTATGTTAAATCAGTGAAATTAAAACCAGGCAGAAACCTGGTTTTATTGTCTGATAAATGTAAAGTTTGTAACATCTTTAGCGACATCTTCAAAAACATTAATAATATCCTGGCCATAATCGGCCAGCTGTTCAATCAGATATTGCTGATTAATAAGAATAATCGTGGTATTCTGCAGATAATCAACCAGACAGTCATACAGACTGTCAAGATTATCTGAACAGTAAGCCGGTAACGGCAACATCTTTTTCAGGTAAAAATAGGAGGACTTTTTATCAGTAAACATTTTTCCATTTAATACATAAACATTCATAATCACGGTTCTCCATATAACAGTTCAAAGGACTTGTAATGATCATCGGTATAATAAATCAGGCCATCATTAGAAAAGACAATTCGTTTTGCTCCTCGAGAACTCTCTTTGGCAGTGTCAATGTCGCATTCATAATATATCCGGCCCTCTTTAACAGGAAGAAGTTTTTCTCTGTTGGAAAAGATATCTCCGCCAATTGCTTTCCCTGGCAGATATTTTTCAACAGAACCACCAGTCCATCCGGCTTGTCCGGCTTCTTTTTTAGTTACATAGTTAGGTGGCAGGTGATGGAAAGTATGGATATACAGAGCAACGTTTTCTTTATCAAAATAACTTTTATTTTCCTCAACTGATATCTGATTCTGTTTTAAAACATCGGGTTGCTGTATAAACCTGTCATAATTGTTCTGAAGCCATAATATTGCCCAGGCAATAAGCAAAACGGTAATAAAACGGATAATTTTTTTAAAATTTTTAATTAAGGAATCTTTCAAAATATCGTCCTCCATTATTATTGACTATTATATTTTATCACATATCCGGATAAAGTTTGTAATCTGCTGAAAAAAGAAATAAAATTATATTGGAGAGAGTTATGAAAATATTATTTATTTATAATCCCGTTGCCGGACAACTTCAGATAAAAAATTATTTGTGGGCTATTCTCAACTACTTTAGCAGTCTGGAGGCTGAATTGACGGTACATGCAACTCAGAAAAGCAAAGAAGCATATCATTTAATAAAAAATGAAGCTGAAAAATATGATAAGATTATTTGCTCTGGCGGAGATGGAACTTTACATGAAATAATCAATGGAATGATGGAAATAGAAAGCAGTAATCCCTTAGGGTATATTCCAGCCGGTTCAGTAAATGATTTCGCTGCCAGTTTAAAATTACCAAGAAATATGGACAAGGCAGCCAGACTGACGATAAAAGGTAAACCTAAAGGAATTGATGTGGGAAAATTCAACGACAAATATTTTATCTATGTGGCTGCTTTTGGAGTTTTTACCGATGTTGCTTATGAAACAACGCAGGAAATGAAAAACATTTTAGGCAAGCTGGCTTATTTTTTGCAGGGGATTAAATCGGTTGCCTCAATGAAGGCTTTTAAAGTAAAAACTATAGTAGATGGCATTGTTTCTGAAGACGAATATCTTTATGGCATGGTTACGAATACTCTGACTGTCGGGAGTTTGTATAAACTTTCAAATCAGAATGTGGAACTGGATGACGGACTTTTTGAAGTAACTCTGGTAAAAGCCACTTACGATGTACTGGAATTGAGTTCGATAGCCTCTTATCTGTTGTCAGGTAAAGGGGATAATAATCTGGTCAAAATATTTAAGACAGATAATATAGAGTTTATTGTTGATGAACCGATGCCCTGGACTTTAGATGGAGAATATGGCGGAGAACCAAAAGAAGTTAAAATTGAAGTTGTACAAAAAGCAATAAATATAGTTTGTGATTGATAGTGTAAATGCAGTGGTTTTCAATCAAACGGATTTTTCAATAATATTTAAAAATAGAAAATGGAAATATGTTATGATTGCATTTTGTGTTTTTGAATCGTATGTACGATTATATAAAAAAGATGGTGATGGGAAATGGATATTCAGAAATTGTTGGAAATCAGTGATGACTGGCTGAAATATGCTGTCTTTCTTAACTTGAGACAAGAATCCAAGGATAATCTTATTGAAGTCAGAAAGTCAGCTTTAGCTGATGAACGTATAAGAAAACTGCTTTTGGATATAAAGAATTTTCATGATATCCTGCTGACAAATCACAAAAACCCGACTTTACCAATACATAAACTGTTGTTTTTGCTTGATCTTGGATTTGGTTTGGAAGTACCAGAAATAAAAACAGCAATTTATGAAATTATAAAGCATCGTGACAGACATGGTATTTATCAGTCTATGACCAACATACCAAAGCATTTTGGCGGTACGGGTAAAGATATATTTGGCTGGTGTCTGTGTGATGCACCTTTACTGCTGTTGGCCTTACTGAAGTCAGGTATGGATTATCGTGAATTTATCAAACCTGGTGTTGACTATCTGGTGTCCTTAGGTCATGATAACGGATTTCCTTGTGCTGTATCAGCTGAACTGGGTAAGTTTCGTGGACCGGGAAGAAAAGAGGACTGCTGTCCATATGCGACACTGATTATGGCTGATTTATTATCGTATATTCCGGAATATAAGTATTCTCAGGTTGCTTCTATTTCTGTAAATTCGCTACTGTATTTATGGGAAAACAGTCTTAATCAGCATCCATACATGTTTTATATGGGAACAGATTTTCGTAAGATAAAAGCACCGTCATGCTGGTACGATATTGTCAGTGTAACTGGAGTTTTAAGTAAATATGAAATTGTTAGAGACGATCCGCGTTTTCTGGAAATGTTCGAACATATAAAAAGTAAACAGGATAAAGATGGTCTTTTTACTCCTGAATCAGTATACCGGAAACTGGAGGACTGGGATTTCGGTCAAAAGAAAGCGCCGTCCCCTTATCTGACATATCTGTGTTATCAGATTTTTAAACGTCTGGAATAATTGATATAAATCAACCGGTTTTTCAAGTTGATATAATGTGAATTGAAACAAGGGGTATAGATATAAAAAAGGACATATTTTCTAAATCAATAAACACAGGTAAATTAAATTTTTAAAAGGGGGGTATGATATGAGGATACTCTTTATAAACCTTCCATATTACGGACATTTTGTTCCTACAATTGGCCTTGTTCAACAGCTGATAAAACGAGGTGTTGAAGTAACATATCTCATGCCGTTTGATTGGGAAGAAAGGGTTGTCGAAAGTGGAGCAATATTTTATGGATATAGAAATCACAGACAGTTGTCAGCACAAATAAAAAATGCTTATGCTGCCGCAGAATGTATTATAGAAAAGCATGATTTTATTATCTATGAGCAATTTTTCTTTTTAGGGAAACACCTTGCTGAAAAATATAACAAACCGGTAGCAAGAATTTTTACTGCTCCTGTTACAAATGAAAAATTGATGAAGGAATTTATTGCTTCGGGACCATTGTCTGTCTTCAGGCACAGATGGATTGCTAAAGCATTTACGAAAGATATTGCTAAAGGTATTCCAATGAAAACCGATAATTGGCTTGATGAAATTATTCATAATCCTCCGCAACTGAATCTTGTCTATACGTTACGTGAGTATCAACCCTATGAAAAAGAGTTCCCAGAAAGTCAGTATAAGTTCCTTGGCCCATCCATATATGCAAGGAAAGATGGGGTTCTCAATTATACGAAAAACAAAAATCCGGTTGTGTATATCTCACTGGGGACAGTTATAAAAGGAGCTGTTTCTTTCTTTCAAAGTTGTATAGAAGCTTTTCGTGATGAAAATATTGATGTGATTATTTCAGCAGGACAGAAGTTTAATGTCAAAAAATTGAAAAATATCTCATCGAATGTATATATTTACAATAGAGTACCTCAACTGGAGGTCTTGAAAATAGCGGATGCATTTATCACTCATGGTGGTATGAACAGTGTATCGGAAGCTCTTGTATATGGTGTTCCAATGATAGTGATACCTTTTGTATCAGACCAGCATGTTAATGCGCGATGTGTAGAAAAAATTGGAGCCGGAAAAGTTTTAGCATATTCATCAGTTAATAAAAACACTCTAAAAGCATATGTGCTGTCGGTGTTATCAGATACAGATATTAAAAATAATATCAAAAAAATTCAAAAGCTGATTGAACAGTCGCGCGGTAACGCAGCAGGAGCAGAAATCATCATTAATTACTACAAAAGTATGGATTGACAGATTCCGGCTTATTTATTACGAGTTAAGAAAAGTCGGATTTAGAAAAAGGATAAAGTAAGAAAATTGTATTAATTACCGGAAGAAAAAGAGTAGCCATATTTATCATCAGATTATTAAAAACAGGGCTAATAAGAAGCGGCAATACAAAACTTACTGCGATGAGTAAGGATTCTGAACTGACCGGCCAGAAGAAAACAAAAAGAATTTACAGTTTGTTTGAAGGCATAAATTAAACTTTATACTTATTGATGAAAAGTACAAAGTTACAATTAATTTAGGACAATGAACTTAAATTTGTTGAATTTGTTATAATGTTATTATCAGGAGAAAAGAATATGAAAAGCATTAAGAAAATAGTATTTACGGGTGGACCATGCAGTGGTAAAACCACTTTTATGTCCAGAGCCCAGGAGATTTTTGCTGAAAGAGGATATCGTGTAATAATTGCCAATGAATCAGCGACTGATCTGATTTCGGGCGGTATTTCACCAGCGACAATCGGAATGTATAATTTTCAGAAATATGTCATTGCTCTACAACTAAAAAAAGAAGAACTGTGTTATCAGGCGGCTCGGGAAATTGAAGGAGAAAAAGTACTGGTTTTCATTGATAGAGGGATTTTAGACAATAAAGGTTATGTTTCAGATGATGAGTTTGCAGAAATACTGAAAGGGTTTGATTTAAAAGAAGCTGAGTTAAATAACAGGTATGATCTGGTAATGCATCTGGTAACCAGTGCCAAGGGAGCAGAAGAAGCTTATACTCTGTCGAATAATGCAGCCAGATATGAATCTATTGAAGATGCCAGAAAAGTTGATGATACCATTTTAAAAAGCTGGTCAGCTCACCCCAACAGAAGAATTATTACTAATGAAACAGATTTTGAAGTAAAACTCAGAAAAGCTATTCAGGCAGTGTTTACTTATCTGGGTGATGAAAAACCAATTGAAATATTCAAAAAGTACCTGGTAGAAGTTAATGATGGAGTAATTGAAAAGGTCAAAAGTAAAGCTAATGTTTCTTATGTTCATATTCTTCAGCATTATTTGAAATCCGACGAGGGAATAGAAAGAAGAATCAGAAAAAGAGAAAAGGATGGTAGTACACTCTATTATTATTCAGAAGCAACTCAACTGACTCCTAATACAAGAGTCAAAAGAGACAGAATCATCTCTGAAAGACAGTATGCTGATTATAGAGCTGAAATTAATCATCAGTTGAATATCGTTGATAAAGAAAGATATGGTTTTATTGAAAACAACCGTTTCTTTAAATTGGATATTTTCTCATTTGATAATAGTAAGGCCTTATTGAGTGTTCAGATACCGAGCGAAAATGAAAAAATAATTATTCCGGAGTATTTCAATGTTGTCAAAGAGGTAACTGATGATGTTAATTATAAGAATTATTATTTAGCTAAGTCTCAAAAATTTTAAAAATGAAAACAGCTCTGAGTTGCTGTTTTCCACTACGCCGTTTATGTGATTAAATGGGATTTGTTCATTTTTCAGACCAATTGTATTATAATTATATCTGCAAAGGAGAATATTATCATGGATATTTTTACATATGCGAACAAAAAGATTATTATCGGAATGATAACTATCGCGGTTTCAGCTCTCTTACTGGGACTTAGTGCCGGTTATTATTTAACACATACTATTCTGGAGAAAACAGTATTAGTTGAAATGCTTGATGAGGGTTATGTATTGACAACTGATGCAACAGCTACTTCAGCAGATATCGCTGCCGGGAAAACAGCTTACTGTAATGGAGAGCTGGTAAATGGAACGGCTGAAGTTTTTGATACAAGTGGAGCAACAGCTACTGCAAACACAATTTTACAGGGCAAAACAGCCTATGTTAATGGTGAACTGGTAATTGGAACACTTCCTCAGATTTCCGGCAGAACTATCACCCCGGCCGGCCGGCCGGTCTCTTTTAATGGCGGCGGTTATTTAAGCAGTGATCTGATAGTAAAAGGAGACAGTAATTTACTGCCTAAAAATATTAAAAAAGGTGTCATGATTTTTGATGTCAGCGGAAGTTATGATGGTAACTAGTGAGGTAGTAATATGGCTTTAAAATTTAAAAAAGAAAGAGATATTGTCGCTAAAGAGATTGTAAACGAGGATACAAAAACCTATTCCGGTGTTTTAGATGAAACCACCAGAGAGATAGATGGTGTAAGAGAAAAGTTTGGCGTTCAGATTTACTCAGAAGAAACAAAGGACGAAATATTATTAGCAGCTGAAAAAACAGAAGAGAGTGAAAGACCTGAAGAAACTGTTGAGATCGAAAAATATTACGATGACGATGATGAATATGAATATGTAACACCAAGTTATTTTAAAAATGCTTTTGTGCTGGCACTGGTATGCGTCGTTATTGGAGCAGTTATTTCATTTTTTGTATTTAAAACCAGGATGGCCGCTGATATAAGAGCAGCCTATGAGCAAAATGGCTATATGCTGACAAATGGCTGTAATGCCAATGCTGAAGATATAAAAGAAGGGAAAACAGCCTATATTCGCGGACAGCTGGTTGTTGGAACAATGAAAGATATTGATACATCAAATGCCACTGCCACAGCAGCAGATATTCTAAAAGGATATACTGCCTATGTGGGCGGTGAACTGATAACAGGAACAATACCTACTTACAACGGTCTGACAACGATTGTTCCATCAACATCAGATTATAAAATTCCTAAAGGCGTCTATCTTGTTGATGACATCGTTGTAAGAGGTGATTCTTTACTGGCTTCTGAAAATATCGTCAAAGGAGTCACTATTTTTGGAGTCAGCGGTTCTTATCATGTGACACAGGAGCCTGGTGATGAATAGAGAAAAGGTTCTGGAAAAACTGAATCAATTGAGAAAAGAAGGCAATTTAAATATTCCGAAAGATGAACTGATTAAAACTGAAAAACAGATTCAGGGTATCAGAGAAAGCGCAAAAATCAATACTGCGGTATTGGACTATATTAAAGAAAGAATAGAAGCGGGGATTACTACTGAACAGATTAATGACTGGGTAAAAGAATATACTGAATCACAAGGTGCAATCTGTGCACCATATCAGTATGGAGGATTTCCCAAACATGTATGTGTTTCCATAGATGATGTCGTCTGTCATGGGATTCCTAATAAAAAAACAGTTTTAAAAGAGGGAATGATTGTCAATGTTGATGTTTCGACAATTTATAAGGGCTATTATTCAGATGCCAGCAGAATGTTTATCATTGGTGAAACAACTTCAGAAAAGGAAAAACTTGTCAAAGTATCTAAAGAATGTCTGGAAATAGGTTTACAACAGGTAAAACCTTACGGTTATTTAGGAGATATCGGTTATTATATTGAAAAACATGCCTTAAAAAATGGTTATAAGGTGGTCAGAGATTTTGGAGGTCATGGCATTGGTTTGCAGTTTCATGAAGAACCATTTGTCTTTCATTATGGAAAAAGGAATACGGGAATGTTGCTGGTTCCAGGAATGATTTTTACTATTGAACCAATGCTTAATATGAAAAAAAGCGGTATTAGAATTTCAACTGTTGACGGCTGGACAGCATATACCAAGGATAAGCTGCCTTCTGCTCAATGGGAACATATGGTATTAGTTACCGAAGATGGCTATGAAATTTTATCGTATTAATAGGAAACGGTTCTCTTTTTCGTGTTTATCAGTATAAATTTGTTATAATGTATATATGGAAAAAATTAAGAAACACATCCCGAATATAGTTACAGTTTTAAGGATTATAGGAACTGTTATCCTGTTACCTTTACATACAAATTCGGATATTTTTTTGGTTATTTATACTTTTACTGGTTTCAGTGATGTTTTAGATGGTTATTTAGCCAGAAAATTAAATGCTGAAAGTGAACTGGGTTCAAAGCTGGACAGTGCAGCTGACCTGTTGTTTTATGCAACAGTTCTGATTAAATTGCTTCCTGATTTATGGGTAAGATTATCAAGAAAAATATGGATTTTAGTCTGTGTAGTTGTAATGTTGAGATTGTTTGATTATTTATACTTTGCCTTTAAATTCGGAGAACTTTCTTCGACTCACAGTATACTGAATAAAATGACTTCAATCGGTTTGTTCGGGATACCGTTTTTAATAAAGTTTGAGATAATAAATTTATATTGCTGGATAGCTGCCATTGTATCTCTGGTAGCTACTTTATATGAAATATATATGCATTGGAAATCGACCAAAGAAAAAAGTGTATAAGCAGTAAATGCTGTTAGAATAGAGGACGAAAATTGTCAGTTTTTGAATTGACAGTTTTTTGTTATGTTTTCTTATTTTGTTGTATTTATGCTGGATAAATTATCATGGATAGAATGGAGTTTAACTGCCAGAAAATACTTATTTTGTATGATTTTGCATCAGTTGAACAATCGGATAGTAAGAGTGTGAAATTTTAACATCTAACACCTTTTTACAGACTGTTTTAAAGATTCGAATAGTTCATGATATTATTTTGATATCGGAAATGTATTTTAACATTATAAAAATCGATATATTCAATGCAAGATTGCCACATTAAAGTATGTTTTATTATTAATTTTGTTTACAATATCGCTTTAACATTATGTAATTAAAGCGAAACTGTAGGAGGTGAGAATATGAATACTTTAAGAGAATACTTAATGAAAAATCCGGTCATTACAAATAAAGATGCTGAAAATATCGGAATAAGCAGGCACATATTATCTGATTTAACAAATCAGGGAATAATTGAAAGAATAAGACCCGGAGTATATCAAAAGGCTGGAGAAATAATAGATGATTTTATCCTTATCTCATCAAATAGCAAAAGAATAGTGTTTTCACACCAAACAGCTTTATATCTTCACAATTTATCTGACAGAACACCCAATATCTTTCATATATCCGTGCCTCAAGGTTATAATGTAAGTCACATTAAGAAGAGATATGAAAATATGCAAGTTCGATATGTGAAAAAGGACTTATACCCCATCGGAATAACAAATATAAAGACGCCTTTAGGAAATACCGTCCAGGTTTATGATGCTGAAAGAACAATTTGCGATATTATCATTAACAGGGAAAAAATGGATAGGCAAATATTTATAGAGGGATTGATGAGATATTTTAAAAGTAAGAGGAAGGATTTAAGAACACTCATCAAATACAGCAGAACTTTTAATATAGAAGATGTGGTCAGACGATATATGGAGGTACTTTTGTGATTAATATAGAAAGCGTAAAAGAAAAATAAGAAATTTAGCTAAAAATTATGTTTTAAGCACACAAGAAATTCTACAAATGTACTTCTTTGAAAGATTCTTGGAAAGGCTGTCACTATCTGAATATAAGATAAATTTTGTAATTAAAGGCGGACTTCTGATATCATCTCTTATAGGAGTAGAGAACAGAACTACTATGGATATGGATACGACAATTAAAGGAATACCTTTAGAAGAAAAACTGATTCAGGAAATCGTTAAAGAGATTATAAATATAGAAGTTGATGACGGTATTGTCTTTGAAATAACCAGTCTGGAACGTATAAGAGAAGATGATGATTATGACAACTTCAGATTATCCCTTATTGCCAACATAGGAAAAACTAAAAATCCTAATGAAAATAGATTTTACAACAGGTGATCCCATTACACTAAGAGAGATTGAGTATAAATATTCGTGTATATTTTCAAAAGAGGATATAGAAGTCCTTGCTTACCCTTTAGAAACAATTTTTGCAGAGAAGTATGAAAGCATTATCAAAAGGAATATCACCACTACAAGAATGAGAGATTTCTATGATATATATGCTCTTTTCAAATTTAAAGAAAAAGAGATTAATTTTGACACTTTTAAAACAGCAATCATAAGGACAGCGACAAAAAGAGAAAGTTTAGATATAATGAGAGACAGCGAGGAAATATTAAATGGTATCAGCAAGGACAGTTATTTAAGACAACTATGGGAAGTTTATATCAGAGAAAATAAGTATGCTGATGACTTGGATTTCGATAAGACACTTGAGGTGCTATCAATATTTTCTAACAATATAAATTTATAACAGGGATTGGCTATAATTAAACTACAATGGATGTTGTTAAATTATAGATTTTGTCAAAGAGGCCTAATTTTAATATGTGATAAAGTCACTTGCTTTTCGTTTAATGTAGGGAGGTCTGTCATAGTTAAAAACAATGAAGCAAAAACCATTGAAGACAGAAAATTGATAAAAAGAAATCGAAGAAAACACAATATATATTAGATTCTGATAAGATAAATGTTCTTTTGACGGGTATTTCCGGTTCAAGGGAAAATACACAAATAAATGCTGTTTTCTCCAGTGCAGATGTAATAACAAAATTTGCATTTAAAGGCAGCAATTCTCAAAGTAATCAACCAAGAGTAAAAAGAGATAATAACCGGAACTGGAACAGGTAGAGAAATTAGAAAACATACTGAAATGTATCATACAGAACGATATTGAACAGGGTTGAATAGTCATAATTTACCATTTAACACTTCATGTACATTCTAAAAAGAGGAGTGGGAATAACGTCAAAAAAAAGAATGTTTTTTAAAAAAATCAACATCAACTTGGAAAATCGAAATGGAAAAAATATCTGTTTGTATTATTGAACTGAAAGTTGACATGGATCTGATGCAAAATTATTAAAAATTATCTTGTATTTATTTGAATAATAATCGATATAAAATTAGAAAAGAGAAAGAATTTCATAGTCGGTATAGCTTTTAAAAACCGGTTGCAGTTCAATCAGCTGGTTAATAGAATATCTGTTATTCAGATAATTATCAATTTCATCTTTATTTAAAACAATTGGAACACGATTATGGATGCTTTTGGTAGAGGTTGCTTCAGTGGTGATGATTGAATAGTTATATACAGGATTATCTTTCTGGTAGATACCGGCAAAATAGATAATGTCATCACCAGTAGTAATGTAATGTCTTTTTTTATGTTTGTCCCATTCATAAAAGCCTGAAGCAATAATGACACATTTGTGATTCAGGTAATCTTCCTTATAAATATCTGTATCTCTGATTGTTTCGATTCTGGTATTGATCAGGTTTCTTTTATTCAGTGAATAGCCCCATTTCATCAGATAATAATCATTGTTGGCAAACACCAAGGAAATATTAGAAGGAAATATTTCACCGGTAGACAATAAATCCAGAGTGTTCTGATCATATTTTTTCTCTAACACCTCTAATATTTTTGAAATATCAATACTTTCATCAAAATAATATCTGCCACACATAATATTACTATACAAAAAAACCCTTCAGGATTGAAAGGTTAATCGATAACATTCAGCAGTTCTAAAAGTCTGTTTAATTCATCAGTATCCTGATAGAAAATGTTTATTGAGTTTTTTGTAATTTTGACTTTTGAACTGAATTTTCTTTGTAGGGAGTTCTGCAAATCAGCCAGATATGGGTCTTCTACCGTTGTTTTAGCAGTTTTGACACTCTTTTTGGCCGATGCCAGAGCTTCGACCTGTCTGACCGATAGACGTTCTCTGACAGCCTTGTGAGCGATTTCGCTGATAGTTTTGTCATCCAGAGTAATCAGACATTTTACATGTCCCATTGACAGTTTATTTTCTTCAACCAGTTTTTGAACGTCTTCAGGAAGTTTTAATAATCTCAGTGTATTGGAGATATGTTCCCGACTTTTACCAATTCTTTTTGCCAGTTGCTCCTGGGTATACCCCAGTTTATCAATCAGTTTCTGATATCCGCCTGCTTCTTCCAGTGCATTGAGATCTTCTCTTTGAATATTTTCCAGCAGGGATATTTCCATCATCTGGCCATCATCAAAATCCATTATAATGGCTGGTATTTCTTCTTTGCCGGCTAAAACAGAAGCTTTAACTCTTCTTTCTCCGGCAATCAGCTCATAACCTCCTACAGCTTCTCTTACCAGAACAGGAGTAAAAACACCATTTTCTCTAATAGACTGGGCCAGTTCTTCCATTTTTTTCTGGTCGAAGATTTTTCTTGGCTGATACGGATTTGAACGGATAGAAGATAATTTCAAAGTTGCTCTGCGTCCATATTCATCAGCTTTGGCACTGCTTTGAATTTCGTCAATGACTGAAATAACGTCCTCGCCAAAAATAGCGGCTAACCCGGTTCCTAAACGTTCTTTGCTTCCTCTTTTCTTTGCCATTGTTTTCCTCCTTATGGGTTTTTAGTGATAACTTCTTTGGCTAAAGCAGCATATGCTCTGGCACCGTCGGATTTAATATCATGTTCAAAGATGCTTTTTCCATATGATGGAGCTTCTGATAAGCGAACATTTCTGGGAATGTAAGAACGGTAAACTCTTTCTTTAAAATATTTCCTTACATCCTGCTGTACTTCAATAGATAAATTAGTTCTTCCATCAAACATAGTCAACAGGACGCCTTCGATGTATAAATGCGGATTGTAAAGTTTTTGAACCAGTCTGATGGTAGAAAGAAGTTGAGTTAATCCTTCCAGGGCATAATATTCACATTGTACAGGGATAATCACTGAATCGGCAGCAGTTAGGGCATTGGTGTTTAATAAACCCAGTGAAGGCGGACAATCGACGATGATAAAGTCATAGTTATTTTTTATCGGATCAAGTTTATTTTTTAAAAGTTTTTCTCTTTCTTCATAATTCGCCATTTCTAAATCACTTCCCGCTAGATCAATAGTAGCCGGAATCAGGTCAATTGGCGGGATTTTACGGGACAGAATGCATTTTTCAGCTTCCACGTCATTGAGCAACATGTCATAAGTGCTGTATCTGATATCATTTCTGGCTCCAATACCTTGAGTTGAATTGGCTTGAGCATCCAAATCCACTAATAAAACTTTCTTACCCAAATATGCCAGACCGGCTGAGAGGTTAATACTTGTTGTTGTTTTTCCTACGCCACCTTTCTGGTTGGCCAATGCAATAATTTTTCCCATGCTTATATACCTCAACCTTTATTTTACCATAAAGAAACTATTTTTTAACAGTTATCGTCATTATGTAGTATTCGCCAGCATCCTGTTCAGTCATTTGAACATTATGGTCATATTCTCTGGCTTTTTTAAAAGCATCTCTAATAGAGTTGATAATTAACTGAGAAGAAATACCGAAGCATCTGAGTGTTCCTTTCTTCTTTTTCTTTTTTCCACTATAATTGACTTCAATAAGGTTTTCTGTTTCTTTGACATTTAATTCTCCGGTCAGAATAGAATTGAGAACTTCCTTCTGTTGTTTTTCATCCAGTGACAACATTGCCCGACCATGTCTTTCAGTAATCTGCTTATTGTTAATAGCCTGCTGAACTTCCTGATTTAAATTCAGCAGTCTGATTTTGTTAGATATTGTCGTCTGTTTTTTTCCGATTTTATCAGCCAGCTGCTGTTGGGTTAAGCCTGTCAATCGAATCATCTGCAGATAACCGTTGGCCTCTTCAATTGCAGATAAATCTTCTCTTTGAACATTTTCAATCAGAGCTAAAGTAGCAGCCTGAACCTCACTGGCTTTAATGACAATAGCACTTATCTGACTGTGACCCAGACTTTTACAGGCTCTATATCTTCTTTCTCCGACAATCAGCTCATAACCTGTATATGATTCTCTGACAGTAATTGGCTGAATTAATCCATTTTCTTTAATTGATTGAGCCAGTTCCTCAATGGCTTCATAATCAAAACCGCTTCTTGGCTGATACTGATTTGGTTTTATTTCGTCAATGTTAATAAGTTGATATTTTGTCATAATTCCTCCTTCTATAATGGTTCTTTTTTTATTTGTCCATAATTTCTAGGGTATTTATCTGGTGTATGAGCGACTTTTTTAAGATCAATAATCAGACGCTGATTTCCAAAAGTCAGTCCAAATTCTTTTATCTGATATATTTCTGCTCCGAGTATTTCAATTGCCTGTTTGGCCTGCTTCAATTCTTCATATCCCTTCGGACCTTTCATCGACAGAAAGTGACCTTCTACTTTTACCAGCGGTAAACAGAGTTCAGATAGAATATTCAATGTTGCTACGGCTCTGGCAGTCACAAAAGTAAATTTTTCAAAATTATTTTTGGCGAAATCTTCAGCTCTCTGATTAAAGATGTAAACTTTTTCAAGTTTTAGGATTGAAACGACTTCATTGAGAAAAGAAACTTTCTTATTGTTTGGTTCCAACAGGTATACTTCCAGGTCAGGATTATAAATTTTTAATACCAGACCTGGAAAACCGGCTCCAGAGCCGACGTCAATAAGATTATCGGTTGGATTAAAAAGTTTTCCTAACAGTAGACAGTCTAAAAAGTGTTTGACATAAATGTCATTTTTATCAGTGATGGCGGTTAAGTTAAACTTTTTGTTCCACTTGATCAGTAAATCAGCATATATATCCAGCTGCTTTAATTGGATTTCGGTCAGTTGTATCTGATAACTTGAAAAAAACTTGTAATAATCCACAGATGTTTATCCTTTCCTTTTAGCTTTTATCAATTATGATTATACAAAAAATTCGTTAATTATTGTACTAAAATATCAATCATTTACAGTTTCTGATAATTATATTAAGATAAGTTTATTCAAGGAGAGTGTACAATGGCTATTTATGATTTGTTAGACAGTTATGGACAATTTGATTCTTTAGCCGGTTTTAACGGTCCGGTTAAAGAATATTTGAATATATATCCTGAAGATAAAAATAAAGATTTATTCGAAATGATGCTTGAAGAAAATGATAATCTTTATATTTATACAAATTTTGGATTGAAGTTCAACTTAGCTTTAATCGCCAATAAAAAAATCGGCTATAAAGATGCCAGTAAAATTACAGATCATTGTCTTAAAGTGCCATATATTATTTACTGGAAAGAAAACGAGGTTCAAAGAGCGATGATAATCAATCTGAGCAGTTATATTGAAGCTAAAGGAATGTTCTTTTGCCTGACAGAACCGGATAATTATTTTGAAAAGGACAAAAATGATTTAGTCGCCATTTATTTAAACCAGGAAAATAAAGAGGAGATTGTAGATACTTTAAAAACCATGCTGACAGGAGATATTCCGATGTTTGCGGTTCAGAAAAATCTGGACAGTAAATATATCAGTGATGTGGATTTAATGAAAGAGCAGTGTATAAAAATCTGTCAGAGTATTTTTGATGAAACAGTAAAAACTATTTTACCTTTAGAATCAGATGACAGAAAGCCATATATCGATAAAACAGTTGCCAGAGTTTTCATTATTAAGAAAGCTTTGTATGTCAGATATATGTCAAATAAAAACATTTTAGATGAAAGACATTTTGGTCAGGTCGCACAACAGAGAGCTTTTGCGAAAAGTTATGTTACGGAGCTACCAATAATTCCATATTTCAGATTGTTCAATATGTAAAAAAATAAAGCAGATTTTCCTGCTTTATTTTATGGGGGATAAAATATTTCTGAAATAGAAAGGATATTTGGACAGGTATTTCTCTACCTGCAAGGATATAATACTAGTAATGATGCGAAAAATAATCAAATCGCAATGTGAAATTGTGTGATAATACAGAAAAAACAGAATAATAGATTATAAACACTTAATTATAGCTACAGTATTGCTTGCAGCCCCTTTTCTAATCTGATTTCCGCAACAGAACAGCGAAAAACCGCCTATTACTTTATCCTCTCTGATTCTGCCAACTTCAATAATATCATTGTCAGTGGTATTTACCGGCATAGGATACACATTATTTGCGCCATCATCCATCAGTCTGATTCCCTTGCTGTCTGAAATGGCTTTTCTGACTTCTTCTATTGTTAATGGTTTTTCAGTCGCAAAGCTGATGGAAATGCTGTGACTTTTAATTATTGGAACCCGGACACAGGTGCAGGTGACATCTAAATGGGGCAAGTGCATTATTTTTCTTCCTTCATTTTGCATTTTCATTTCTTCATCGGTATAGCCATCTGCTAAAAAGGTCCCGATTGCCGGAATACAGTTATAGGCAATCTGATGAGCGAAAACATGATTTTCTATTTTTCCCCCACTGGATATTGCTTCAATCTGGTTTTCCAGTTCAGCAATTCCCTTTATTCCTGCTCCGGAAACAGCTTGATATGTGCTGACAATCATCTTTGTAAGCTTAGATTTTTTGTTAATGCCATATAGGGCCATAAAGGCAATAATTGTACTGCAATTCGGACTTGCGATAATCCCGTTATGCTTTTTGACATCCTCACCATTTATTTCAGGAATAATTAAAGGAACTTCTTCATCCATTCTGAAAGCACTGCTGTTGTCAATAAAGACAGCTTTTGCTTTTTTTATAAACGGGGCAAAATATTCTGAGGATTTTCGGCCGGCAGCACCTAATACCACATCTAATCCATCAAAACTGTCTTCTTTGGCTTCGATAACTTTTAAAGTTTTACCTTTAAACTGTAATTCTTTTCCAACGCTTTTGTAGCTGGCCAGAAGCCTCAGTTCATCAACTTTAATGTCCTGTTCAACTAAACACTGCATCATCTGCTGACCGACGGCACCGGTTGCTCCTAAAATACCAATTCTCATAATGAGTCACTCCTTGTAATAAATTTATCGTATATACATCTGACTGTTTTTTCAAAGTCTTTATTATCAACACCGATAATAATATCGATCTCATCAGCGGCCTGATTAATGATTCTGATATTGATATTGTGAGCGCCAAGTTCACCAAAAAGCAATCCTGACATTCCGGGTTTGTTTTTCATGCTTCTTCCGACAACGGCTATCAAAGCAATCTTATCAAGAACAGTGATGTTATTGCAGTCTAAATCTCTTTTTAATTTGGCAATAATTTCATAAATCACTTTTTCAACTGCTTCAGTTTCAACAACCACACTGAATGAATCAACGCCTGATGGAACACTTTCAATAGAAACATTAAAATCTTCAAATACCTGCAGTGTCTTTCTTAAACTGCCGACTTCACTGGAAATCTGCGGCTTATTGATAGTTATGACAGAAAAATTTTTCTTGCCGGAAATTCCGGTAATAAAACGAGGAGGTTCCAAAGCATCCTGTTTGCTGCAGTCACTTAAAATCATGGTGCCGGGATGCTCCGGTATATTGGTGTTTCTAATGTTAATAGGAATATTTTTTTCACTTACCGGAAATATTGCCCCATCATGCAGTACGTTGGCTCCCATATAACTGAGCTCTCTAAGTTCGCTATAGGTAATATAATTGATGGTTTCAGGATTATTTACAATTCCGGGATCAGCTATCAGTAACCCGGAAACATCGGTCCAATTTTCATAAACATCCGCATTTACAATGTTGGCCAATATAGAGCCGCTAATATCACTGCCGCCTCTGGGCATAACTTTTATTGCCCCATTGGGCAAAGCTCCATAGAATCCGGGAATTATAATTCTTTTTCCGTTTTCTATTTTGTTCCTTAAATTCTCTCCGCTTTTTTCAAAATTTATTGTCCCGTTATAGTCAAACGCAATAACCTCACTGGCATCAATAAACTGTCCGTTTAAAAATTCAGCCAGACACTTTGCGGTTAAATACTCCCCTCTGGAAACCAGATAATCAATACTGATATCCTTATTCATTAAATCTCTTATTATTTTAAATTCTTTTTCTAAATCAATTTCCAGGTTGAGTTGCTTTTTAATGTCCATATACTTGTTATAGACCATATTGAATAAATCATCATAAGGGACACCGTACTTTATATGGGCATGACACAAATAAAGCAGGTCTGTCACCTTATGGTCTTCATGGTCAGATTTGCCACAGGCACTTGTCGTGATAAAGATTCTGTCTTTATCACTGTCAATAATTTTTTTAACTTTTCTAAACTGAGTCGCACTGGCGACTGAACTTCCACCAAACTTAACTACTTTTATCATAACGAAACTCCTGCTACAAACATATTCTCATCCGCTGTTTTTTTAATTAAATCTTTTAATTCGAATAAATTCAGAGATTCAGTAATAATTACATCTGAATCAAGCCTCTTATAAATCTTATCCTTAAAATACTTCAGGTTTTCAGTTCTGACATAAAATCTGCCAATATATTCTTTATTATCAATAGCAATTTTATTATCAATGCTGATTTTTAAATTTTCATTGTCTAATAATGAAACAATATCCTGAACAACTGCATGAGCTGTTGGAAATGTACCGGCACCCTGACCGATATATGATGCAGCACCTAAATTAGTACTTTTAAATACAATGCAATTTAAATTAGTCGGCACATGAGCCAAAGTATCATTGTCGGTAATATACTCTGGTAAAACAAAAACCTGTACATGTCCATTCTTTTTTAGGCCTCGGCCAATCAGTTTAAGTGTTGATTGGTGTTTTCTGCCAAAATCGATGTCTCTCTGATTAATCGTCCTGATACCGAAGGTTATAATATCATCCAGGGTCAAAGAGGTATCCCAAATCATATTACCGGTTAAACAGCATTTGTACTTCACATCGCAACCATCTATGTCATCGCCCGGATCACTTTCCGCATATCCAAGTTTTTGAGCTTCAGCCAGTACATCCCTGAAACATCGGTTTTCTTTAAACATTTTATCCAGGATATAATTGGTAGTTCCATTAAATATCCCAATAAAATCATAAATTTCATCGACCCTTTTTGTATGTCTGATATTGGACATTACTGGAATTCCACCACCGACGCTGCCTTCAAAAACAATATTTACATTATTTTTTTCTGCTAAACTGACCAGTTCTTCATAGTAAGTTGCCATAACCTTTTTATTGCTGGTAACCACATGTTTTTTCATATTTAAGGCCTTAGAGATACAGAGAAAAGGAAAATCCAGTCCGCCCAAACATTCGACTACCACATCAATATCATCATCTAAAGCATCGTCAATATTAAAAACCATTCTTTCATCTGTAGCTTCACTTTTATCTCTGACAAGAATTTTTTTAATCTTCAGCTGTTTTGTGAAATCTGTATTACCTTTATCTATAATACTGCAGACACCTCTACCAACGTTACCGTGTCCTAATAATGCTATTTTCATAATATAATTGTCCTTCCTGGAAAAACACTTGTTTTTGTGTTAGAAACATAGTATCATTCTTTCAAGATGTAATCAAGGAGAATATTATGCGTTTATTTGTAAGTACAAGAAAAAAAGAAAATGCTGTTTACTCTAAAGAAGCCATTATTCAGGGACTTGCAAAGGATGGAGGTCTGTATACACCAATTGGACTGAATGATATTAAAATAGATTTAAAAAAATGTTTATCTTTAAATTATCAAAAACTGGCGACATACATACTTTCAGATATCTTTGATGATTTTACTGAAGAAGAAATAAAAACAGTTGTATCTGATGCCTACACTGATTCTTTTAAAACGGATGATATTGTTCTGGCAACTGAAATAGGAAAGGATTTTTTGCTGGAGCTTTATCATGGACCGACTTCGGCCTTTAAAGATGTTGCTTTGACAATTCTTCCGCATCTGTTAGCCACGGCTTATCAAACTTCTGCTGATAATAAGAAAATATACATCCTGACAGCAACCAGTGGAGATACAGGTAAAGCGGCATTGGAAGCCTTTAAAGATGTAACAAACACCTATATTACCGTCTTTTATCCAAAAGATGGAGTAAGTGAAATTCAAAAAAGACAAATGATTACGACTAAAGGAAACAATGTTGATGTTGTTTCTGTTGCCGGCAATTTTGATGACTGTCAGAGGCTTGTTAAAACAATCTATGAAGATAAAGAAATTCAGGAAAACTATAAAAATGTTCAATTATCAAGTGCCAATTCAATTAACATCGGCCGACTGATACCGCAGGTTGTCTACTATTTTAAAGCCTATAGTGACCTGGTTAAAAACGAAGTTATTAAACTGCATGATAAAGTAAATTTCATTGTCCCGACAGGAAACTTTGGAAATATTCTGGCGGGATATATCGCAAAATTGATTGGCTGTCCGATAAATAAGCTGGTATGTGCTTCCAATAAAAATAATGTATTGGTCGATTTTATCAATACGGGTATTTATGATATAAACAGGAAATTTTACACTACGATGTCTCCTTCTATGGATATACTGGTATCAAGTAATTTAGAGAGACTGTTATTTATATTAAGTGATTATGATGATGAAAAAATAAAGCAGTATATGGATGATTTATATGTAAAAGGAAGATATGAAACCGATAAAGAAATATTAAATAAACTTCAGCAGTCTTTTGTGGGCATAGATGTAAAGGAAAGTGAATGCCAAAAGGCAATATCCAAAGCGTTTTATGAAAATAACAGACTAATAGACCCCCATACTGCCATCGCTTATCATGCAGCTGATATATACAGAGATAACTGTAAAAATATTATCCTTGCGACA
Source organism: Erysipelotrichaceae bacterium (assembly GCA_050950925.1). Classification (GTDB taxonomy): domain Bacteria; phylum Bacillota_I; class Bacilli_A; order Erysipelotrichales; family Erysipelotrichaceae; genus UBA1783. The sequence continues at coordinate 109,671 of JBMNIN010000001.1, read as the reverse complement.
GCCTCTCCTTTTAAGTTTGCAGACAGTGTATATGGTTCTATTGTTGAAAAAGCTGCTGAAAGTGAAGCGGCTGCGATGAAAAGGCTGGCCAAAATGTCTAAAGAAGAAATTCCGGCTGATTTAAAAAATCTTGACAGATTAGAGATTCTGCATAACCGGACAATAAATATTGATGAAGGAAGAGATTATGTAATTGAAAGGATTAAAAAGTTAAATGATTAAGATCAAAGTACCGGCAACCAGCGCAAACCTCGGGGTTGGTTTTGATACTCTGGGTATCGCGTTAAATATTTATAATACTTTCTACATAGAAGAAAGTGCTTCATTATTTATAGAGGGTGTGGATAAAGAATATCAGAATAGAAACAATCTGTTTATGAGAGCCTTTGATAAAGTAAATGAAGAATTGAATTCTTTTAAAAATATAAATTTAAAAATTGAAAGTAATATTCCAATAGCCAGAGGTTTAGGGTCCAGTGCATCTTTAATAGTTGCCGGAGCAACAGCTGCAAACTATTTAAACGGTAATAAACTAACAGTAGAAGAAATCTTTCAAATATGTACAGCTGTAGAAGGACATCCGGATAATGTTGCTCCGGCATTATTTGGCGGACTCACTTCCAGTTTCAGGCGTGCTGACATTTTTTATATGAAAAAAATAGCTGTTCATGAGAAATACAAATTTACTCTGTTAATTCCGGATTTTGAAATTTCAACTGTACAGGCCAGAGCAGTTTTGCCGGCTGCATATTCAAAAGAAGATGCGATTTCTAATCTGTCTAATATTATCAGTCTTTGTCTGTCATTAAATGATGGTGATGATAAAACACTTAAATTATCAAACAATGACAGGATACACGAACCCTATAGAAAAGCGCTGATACCGGATTTTGAATTATTGAAAAAAGAATGTCTGAATAAAGGTGCCTACACATTTATGATCAGTGGATCAGGTCCGACCTGTTTAGTCATATCAGATGATGAAAGGTTTTCTGAAAAAATACAGATTTCTAAGACTGAAAACAACTGGAAATTACTGGATTGTAAAATCCATAACAAAGCAGTTGAAGTGGAGGAGTTATAAATGTCCAAAGACTATCTGATTATCCATAAAAAAGTGTTGCCCGATTATTTTCTTAAAGTAATAGAAGTTAATCAGGCGATAAAAGAAAAGAAATATCCGAATATCAGTGAAGCTGTTAAAGTGGCGGGCATTTCAAGAAGCACCTATTACAAATATAAAGACTATGTTTTTTTACCTGAAGAAACCAAAGTCACAAAAAAAGCAATTTTAAGTGTAGATTTAATTCATCATGCGGGAAGTTTGTCAGGTGTGCTGGATGTTCTTAAAAACAATAAAATAAGCATACTTACAATATCTCAGTCATTGCCGGTAAATGAACTGGCGAATGTAATAATATCAATTGATATTACAGAAATAGATATCAGTATGAGTAGACTGATTAAAGAATTAAGTGTTTTAAAACAGGTAAAGGATGTAAAACTGATTGCCTTTGAATAGTTGAATTATTATTCTGAAAGAGAAGTTAATTTTTCTATTAGGATGCTGTTAAAACTGCTTAAAATCATTTCAATAATAAACTGATGAAAAGAGATGGTTTTAATATGAAAAATTTAAAAAATCCCCAAGATTTTAACCGACAATAAAGCAGATCAGATAAGCTGTTTTATTTTTTCTTGTAGGATATTTACACATTTTTCCAGAATTTTTTTATCCTTGTCAGTGAATCTTGATTTAATGGGTGAGTCGATGTCCAGTACACCAAAAAGCTGATTATTAATTATTATCGGAACGACAATTTCACTTTTTGAGTTACTGTCACAGGCAATATGATTTTCAAACAAACCAACATCTTCAACGACAACGGTCTGTCCTGTTGTGGCACAGTGACCGCAGACACCTTTATTCAGCGGGATGATTTCACAGGCTGTCTTTCCCTGAAAAGGGCCAAGAATGAGCTGATTATCCTGAAAAAGGTAATAGCCAACCCAATTGATATTTTCTAAATGGTCATTGAAAAAGGCACTGGTATTTGAAAGAAGTGATATCAGGTATTTTTCTTCTGCAATAAAAACTTTTAATTTTTCATCCAGTCTCATTATTGCCACCTCCAGCTTAATTATAGACAATTGTCATCAAACAATCTATAATTCCTGACTTTCGAAGTTGACATTAAAAAATGGTGTACCAACCACAGACTTTAAGGCCTGTAGTTGAACACCTTTTTTAATTTAGTAGGCGTTAAATTTAAATGATTAATAGGTAAATTAGCTTTAGCGGAGAACTCGTTGACAAATTTATTGGAAGTCATTAAATTCAGATAACCTCTATCACTTTTAACGACATTAAAGTTTTTAAACAGATTAATTATGTCAGATGATGAGTACTGATTTTTAAGAATGTGGAACTGGAATATCCTTTGTAATAACACGGCAATATAACAGATGAGAAAGTGTCCCTGAATGGTTTCCTGTTTTTGTAAATGTACCGGCCTGGCATCTAAATCTGATTTCATAATACGGAATGATTCCTCAATCCGCCATAAATTATGATAGACCCGGTAGATATCCAGGGCTTTCATATTGATTTCTGAACTTACCAGAAGATTGTATCCGGTTAACGAAAGGTCATCCTCAATCTTTGCCTGATTAAGTGAAACGTTAACTTTGTCATCAGTTACCTTTCCTTTGGAAGTGGATGAAAAAGTAACGTATTTACCGGCATCCCCATATTCGCTTCTCTTAGCTTTGGAAAGCTGAAGATTCTTTACTTTTTCAACCATCCTGTTTATTTCAGCTTTTTGTTTAACCGCCAGCCCGGGATTGTAAGTAGCGACTCTTTTTTCAGTTATTTCCACTTTTACTTTCCTGCCTTCTTCAGTTATATAATCATAACTGAACCTGTCGACACATTCCTTATAGCGATACAATATTTTCCCATCACTGTCTTTAACATCAATATAATCATTGTCCAGCAATAACCATACCACTTCTTTTCTCTCTAAATTTTTAACTGATCTGGAAAAGATATATCCATCACCGTTCTTTTTGGCTTCCAGGATGTTTTGAGCACAGTTAAGCCCTTTATCAGCGACCTGAATGGTTCTGCCTTCAATTTCATTCCGTTGTTTTAAAGAAGATATAACATCTCTGATAACGGGCTTTTCGCTTTCGTTTCCGGGGAATATCTTCATGCCGCAGGGAATCTGATTCTTATCAAGCAGTAAACCCAAACCGACAAGCGGATTTTTTCTGTTTTCTTTAGAAACACCTTTTCTCCTGAAGTCATCCTCTCTGTCAATTTCAAAATAGAAGTTGGTACAGTCAAAGTAGGTGGTAGAAGTATCAAGTTTATAAAACCTGTCAACCTGAGTATTAAACAGTTCCACAAACTTCTGATAATCGTTGCCATAGAAAGCCAGACCTTCCAAAAGCTGGTCATAGGAAAACTGATAATCATCATACAGATTGGGGATAACCTCATAATAAGTCTTATACTTGCTGCAGGGTTTGATAACCCGGGCATAAACAAGAGAAGAAAGGACATCATACAAGTCAAAAGAGAAATCGGTACTGAGTTTAAATAAATCCACATACTTTTTAATCTGCAGCTTATTCATAATAGCGGCTAAAGGAAAATAACCCAGATGAACAACAGGAGAAACATCAGATATCAGTTTAACCTTACTTCTATCTCTTTTAAGATTCATCCTGTCAACTTCCTGCTGAGCGAAATAAACAGGATCCTTAATACCTTCAGCAGAAAGAGACTGTACAGAACCCATGGATTTAATAAATTTGTGTTTAGTATTTTTGGTAATAGGAGAATAGAAGGACTCATAGATATGCAGATAAGTCCTGTTATTCTGTTTTTGTTTTTTCAGAAAAAAAGCCATAAAGAACCTCCTGATAACAGTATACACCAGTACACCATTTAAAGCAATAGTAAATTAAAAGTTTTTCAAGTTTTTTAAATTTAAAAAAACCCTTTATACAAAAGGATTATTTCATCATCAACACGCTTTCTGCCTCTAAACTTTCATGGTGCTAAACTCTAAAGACGGGTTGTGGCACAGTGACCGCAGACACCTTTATTCAGCGGGATGATTTCACAGGCTGTCTTTCCCTGAAAAGGGCCAAGAATGAGCTGATTATCCTGAAAAAGGTAATAGCCGACCCAATTGATATTTTCTAAATGGTCATTGAAAAAGGCACTGGTATTTGAAAGAAGTGATATCAGGTATTTTTCTTCTGCAATAAAAACTTTTAATTTTTCATCCAGTCTCATTATTGCCACCTCCAGCTTAATTATAGACAATTGTCATCAAACAATCTATAATTAGTACAAGACAGGGGTGCGTAATGCTGAGAAATACCCTTAGACCTGATCTGGTTAATGCCAGCGTAGGAAGATCTAAGTTTCTTGGCACCTGTGGAAAGGTGTTTTTTTATGAATCAGAAAATTAAAGGATTAGTTTATGTAGCTCTATATGGAGCACTGTTTGTAGTTTTGGATTTTATTGCCAACACTTTTAATTTATTTGTGATGCCTCAGGGAGGCAGACTATCACTCGGTACAATAGCCTTATTGTTGGCCAGTTATCATTTGGGCTGGAAAAAAGGTGTATTGGTCTGTCTGGTAGCGGTATTTCTGATGTTTGTAACCGGATCAATTAATTATTACGGTATGTTCAGTTTTCTTTTTGATTACCTGTTTGCTTATACAGCCTACGGCTTCAGCAGTCTGTTTAAAAATTATAAAAGATTATATTGCGGTATCATAATTACCAGTCTGATCAGACTGATGTTTTCAACAATAGCCGGAATTGTTGTCTGGGAAACTCCGCTTTGGGGTTCATTGACTTACAATGCTTCATATATTATTCCGACAATGATAGTTGATTTAATTATTGTTCCATTGCTGTATGAAAAAATAACACCATTATTAAAATAGTGAGGCCAGGATGTTTCCAGAAAAAAATTCCTCGGTTTACATTCAATGTTATAAACATGATGGTTCTTTAAACCGGACATGGGACCAGGGTTTTGTTTTGGAGAGTGATGAAAATCATTATGTGCTTGTCACAAATAAAACCTGGGTAATTGAAAAAGATGGAAGAAAGTGGTTTACAAGGGAGCCGGCAATCGGTTATTTTTATACTGACAGATGGTTCAATGTAATGGCAATGATCAGAAAAGATGGGATTTATTATTACTGTAACCTGGCTTCACCGGTTCTGTATGATGGAGAAGCAGTGAAATACATTGATTATGATTTGGATTTCAAAATCTTTTCTGACAATAAAATTATTATGCTGGATCAGGATGAATATGAAAAGCATTCCAGACTGATGAATTATCCAAAGGAAATAGATATAATAATAAAAAGTGAAATGCAGAAGGTTTTAATGGATGTTGAAAACAGGCGAAAACCTTTTAACCGTCAATATGTGGAAAAGCATTTTCAGCAGTATTTAGAACAGTTGACCAATCAATAATATTTTGTGTTACAATAAATTCAGATATATAAAGCAAATGAAGATTGATTTCAAAGTGACGATAACAAGAAAGAATCGAACTGATAAAAAGATTTTATCGTGATGGCAAATTATATCGGAATTAAATGTTTTAAGGCGATAAAGACTGTTGAATATACACTAATGGATAAATCAGGTTTAGCTGATAACGGCAGATGTTTTAAGTGCCGATGATTGTTTTAAGATATAAGCTTTATGTATAATTAAATTAGATTCCTGTACTAAACAGGAGAGGTGAGAAAATGAAAAAGAAGTTATGGATTATTATGATATTATTGATGTTATTGATAGCCGGCTGCAGTAAGGAAAGCCCATCAGACGGAAGAGATTTTGTTAATCCCGATTGGAATTATGAAACTGATAATTCTAATACGCAGAAAGGCGACAATACAACAAAAACACCAATTAACAATGACCTTAAATTAATTAAAAACGGGTCAGCAACTGTTAAAACAAAAAATGTTGATGATTCTTACCAGAATATTTTAAATCTGGCTAATGAGTTTGGAGGTTATCAGACCAACATCAGCAGAAACGAGGGAAGTAATTATACTACAATCAGAGTAGAATTTAAAATTCCTGCAGAAAACCTTAATGCATATCTGGATAAACTGAATGAAAGTGAAGATGTTAAATATCTTAATATTTATACTCAGGATATAACTAAAGAATATTATGATTCTGATATCAGACTGCAACAGTTAGAAAAAGAATTACTTAAATATCAGGAATTCTTTGATAAGGCAACTAATGTAGATGACATGTTGAGAATTCAATATGAAATCAACAGGACAACTACTGAAATTGAAATACTAAAAGGGCAGTTCAAGTTATGGGATTCTTTAATTGACTATTCTACTATCAGCTTAGACATCTCAGAATATGATGATGTTATTCAGACATCACAGAAAATTGAATTTACCGCATTAAGTTTTGAAGATTTCTTATATTACATGAAATCAGGAATCGTAAGAAGTGCAAGTATGCTTGTTTCGGTTATTCAATATCTGATTATATTTGCTGTTGCAGGAATTCCGATCTGGCTTCCGGTTGGCGGAATTGTTTATTTCATAATTAAAAAGAGGAAAAACAGACCTGAAAAAGAAAAAGTGGAAAAAACAGATCCAGTCGAAAAAGAATAACAAAGGTATATTTATTGAAATTGCTGAAAGGCTGTAAAAAATTTCAGGTTTTTTCTGACTTTAAGAAAAGCAGGTTGATGCAGTTTTAAAGTAATTTAATCAAAACATTAAAAAAATTAAATAGTAATATTTTTTGGTTTTGTTCTGTTCAGATTTCAGATAGAAGTGTTTTTGTTGTTGGCGAAAACATTTGCCAAATCAGTAAAGTGTCTGATAAGTAACATTATTCCGGTATAAAAAGGAGGCAAATCCTGGTGAAAGAGAAAAGTATTATTAGTTTAACTGTTATTTCATTTATATTTTTTCTAATAATTTTAGGTTATATACTATTATTTCAGGACAAGTTTCAGTTAACGCCTGATGAAGCGATAAAAAGCGTTTATCAGGATAACGGGTCACTGGTTATTGAATTGACAGAACTGGTTGAATTTGCTGAATTGTATGAGGAATATTATGATGGAACTCAATCTTATACACTTGTTGCTATGGGATCAAGAAGATCATATCAATATGGAATGAAAAAAGAGACAGAAACAATCAGAATTTTGGATTATGATGGAAGAACACCGGTATTTTATCATCAGATAATCCCCTCACAATATTCTTATTATGAGCCGCAGGTTGTTATTTCCGGTGAGGCAACCTTGTCAGAGTGCAACTTCGTTATTTTCCCGCGTACTGCAATTCAGTTTTATGGAATCGCAGCTGCTGCCGGTAGTTTAGTTTCGTTATTGCCAGCATATCTGTCAAGAAAAAGAAGCCATCTTTTAAAGATATTTGTTTTTATAACGATTTTCTTATGCGCTTATCATTCGGTGTTTCTGATTGCCGGATATATTACCTATCAGATGGAGACTCTGATGATTTTACAGCTGACAGCTTCGTTGTTTTTAACTTCAGCTTTTATCGGAGTCTGGTCAGTTTTCAAAAGAAAGAAGAATAATGGTATGGAGTTTTAATTGTCAGAAGGTAAAAACAATTACAACAGTTATTTTATGATACAATATTCTTAAGCAGGTGATGTTAATGAAAAGAACAATTGCGATTGTTGAAGATGAAAAAGATTTGAATGAACTGATGAAAAGATATCTGGAAAAGGAAGGATATCTGGTCAAATCTTTTTATACCTATGAATCGGCCTTAAAGCATGCCGGGGATATTGATATTGACTTATGGCTGCTGGATATAATGCTGGATGAAAAAAGCGGGTTTGATCTCTTTGAGATTATCAAATATCAGAGAGAAGATGTACCGATGATTTTTATCAGTGCCAGAGATAAGGAGTTTGACAGAATTATCGGCCTTGAAAAAGGAAGTGATGATTACATTACCAAACCTTTTAATATGAAAGAAGTGGTTTTAAGAGTTAACAGAATAATAAAGAGATTCTATCGTGAAGAAGAAAAGTTTGTGATTGATGAATATGTGATAAATGAAACCCAGAGAACAATCAGTGATGGTGAGAAAATTATCGATCTGACAACCAAAGAATTTGATTTACTGATGTTGTTTGTTCATAAAAAGGGAACAGCTCTGTCAAGAGAGAATATCATTACAGCTGTCTGGGGTGAAGGTTACTACGGTTCAGACAGGGTTGTCGATGACACACTTAGAAGATTAAGAAAGAAAATGCCAAAACTGAATATCAACACTTTGCATGGTTATGGTTATAAATTAGGATAATGAGAAGATTTTTAAAATCAATAACAGATGTATCATTGTTTCAACAGGTCAGCATCATTTTTGTGACATTTGGTGTGGTGCTGATTTTTTTCTTTTCAGTTTATTTAAGAGGTAATATTGATGATTTTGTGGTAAATCAGGTCATGTCACTCTTACACCGTTCTCAGGAAAGTCTGATTAAAATATTAAATAATGACAGTGGTTTTTCGGATTTATCTTATGATGCCGACGTTATTCATTTTGTCTATTCTAATGACAAATGTATTAAATACTATGGCGGAAGAATATCAGACGAGTTTATAGCATGTGTCAATGAAATTGCTTTAGGAAATAATTCCGGCTGGATAGAAAGCACTTTTGAAGTGGGTAATGAAAGTTACTATTACTACTATTCCAACATAGAAGGACAATACGAAATTATTTCTATTATCGGCGCCGCTTATGGACAGGCTATTGAAAACGATTTGTTGAGCAATGTCTCTAATACCAGTGCGATAGTATTTGGGGTTATATTTGTTCTTTTATCTGTCTGGGTGGCAACTATTATTGCTCCGCTTTTACAGATGCAGAGCTATATTGGCAAAATAAGAGAAGGTGACGATAAGGCCGTGTTGAATATTGAAAGAAAAGATGAACTTGGCGATTTAGCCAATGCACTGGTCGGAATGCATAATGAAATCAAACGTCAGGAAGAAACAAAAGAAGAAATGATTCAAAACATCTCGCACGATTTAAAAACTCCGATTGCAACAATTAAATCCTATGCTGAAAGTATTAAAGATGGAATTTATCCGTATGATACCTTAGAAAAAAGTGTTGATGTGATTTTAGATAATGCCAACAGGCTGGAAAGCAAAGTATACAGTCTGCTGTTTTTAAACCGGCTTGATTATATGATGGAACAGGAAAAAGCAACTGAAAAAACAACTGATATGTATCAGCTTATCGAAGATGTACTGGTATCATTCAAAATGATTAAACCGGAGCTTAAAATAGATAGAGATTTAAGTCCGGCAATTTTTAAAGGTGATAAAGAAAGCTGGAGAGTTGTGGTATCCAATCTGCTGGATAATGCTTTAAGATATGCTGAAAGTAACATTACAGTTGTGCTGGAACCATATTACCTGTCAATCGCCAACGATGGTCCGCCAATGTCGGCAGAAAGAGTTAAAGCACTTTTCAAACCGTTTGAAAAAGGTGATAAAGGAAAATTTGGATTAGGGTTAAGTATATGCTACAAAGTTTGTAATGCTTATGATTATTCAATTTCAGCTGAAAATATGGAAAAAGGAGTAATTTTTAGAATCGAGGCAAAAAATAAGCCTAAACCGGAAAAAAAGAAAGCAGAAAAAAATTAAGGCAATTGAAAATAACGGTATAGATTGCTAAAATATTTAAAGAAGTAAAAATTAAAATAATAAGGAGGATTTGTAAAATGGGTACACCGCATATTAGTGCAAATATGGGCGAAGTTGCTAAATTGGTTTTGATGCCAGGAGATCCGTTAAGAGCTAAAGTTGTTGCTGAAACATATCTGGAAGATGTTGTTCAGTTTAATGGCATCAGAGGGATGCTGGGCTTTACCGGAACATATAAGGGACACAGAGTTTCAGTAATGGGTTCTGGGATGGGCATGCCTTCTATTGGTATTTATTCATATGAATTGTTTTCTTTCTATGGAGTAGAGGCAATTGTCCGTATTGGTTCTACTGGAGCTATGAGAGAAGATATTAATTTATATGAGGTCATTTTAGGAGACAGCGCCTATTCTCAATCAACATTTGCCAGAGAATTTTGCGGCTATGAAGAAAAAGTCACTTATCCCAACGAAAAGTTAAATGCGGAAATTAAAGAATCAGCGAAAAAACTGGGATATGATTTAATTGAAGGAAGAATTCATTCCAGTGATGTCTTCTATTATTCTGAAGAAGTGGCAAAAGAAAACTTCAATAAAACAGTAAACGACTATAATTGTATATGTGTTGAAATGGAATCATTTGCTTTATTCGCTAATGCAAAATATTTAGGTAAAAAAGCAGCATGTTTGTTAACTGTTTCAGACAACATTGTTACTCATCAGGAAACTACAGCTGCAGAAAGACAGAATTCATTTACAAGAATGATGGAGATTGCTTTAGGAATAGCTGAAAATTATAAGTAGCCGTTGTTAATTTTGATGCGCAAAGTAAAAAAGCAGCAATTTTAGAGCTGCTGATTCAAACCGGATAGTTAAAAGAAAAAATATTACGGTTTTTACAATATTCCAATCTATGGGATGTGATGTGAAGTGAGTTAAAGAGTGGAAACGCTCTTTTATTTATGTTATTATTTCATGGGGTATCAGAGGTTCTTATTATGGCGAAAAAGAAAACAAAGATTACAAAAGAAAAATGTTTCCAAATAGTAAATACGATACTGATAGCAGGTATTATAACTTTTTATGTAGGTCGACTGATTTATTTTAAAAATAAAGTCTATAAGATATATAATAGCGCCAATTATGCATTTTTATCGACAGTTCTGATAGACAGAATAGATTATTCATCAGCCGATAGACTGGCTGAAAATGAAGACGGCACCTATACATATGTAGGCAATGTTGAAAACAACTATATATCTGTTTCAGGAAATTTGTATCGTATTATGTCCATCGACAAAGATAAAAATATCAAAATAATTGCCCAGCAGTCAATAACAGTCATGCCATTATTTGAAAAAGAAGCTTTCTATGATTCGTCAATCAGTCACTGGCTAAATCATTCAGAACAGGAGAATACCGGAATTTATGAGAGAATGGTAAAAAATTCAAATTTTTTAGTCAACAATGCCAACTGTGTCTGTCAGCTTGACAGTTTTGAAAATCATACATGTACTCAGGAATTAGACAGTAACAGGTTCTCTTTGCTTGCATTAAAAGATTATCTGGCAGCCGGAGGACAGAATTCTTATCTGAATAATGGTGAAAGTTTCTGGACAGGAAATAGAAGCAGTGAAAACAAATACTATTTTATCAATGAGGAAGGCGCGGTTGGTCTTTCGTATTCAGATTCACTTGTGGTTGGTGTAAGACCGGTGTTAATACTGAGCAGTTCCACCACAGCAAAACAGGGTGATGGAACTAGAAATAATCCGTTTGTATTATTTGACAGTGAAATTGAAAAGGTACTTGATGCTCCTGTTGGTTCATATATTGAATATTCAAATATGCAATGGCGAGTGGAGTCTATTGATGAAAACTGGAATGTTGTGCTGATTTTAGCTGATGTAATACAAAAAGATGGTGAGGCTTATGCTGTTAGTTACGGTGTTAACAACGAGTTTAATTTACAAAAAGGTATAGGTTATTATCTGAATAATGAATTTATAAAAGAATTGGAGAATTATGAAAAATATTTAGTCGAAAAAATATGGAAATATGGAACTTTTCCTTATATAGGTGAATATGGATATCGGGAAAGTTGTTATGAAAAAGAAGTAGAGTGTTTTGTAGCAATTCCCAACATCAGTTACAAACATCTGAAAGGTAGCGAAAATATTTTTATTTCTAATAATGGAACTCAGTCTAAAAAATTAGTTTGTGTAATTAATGAAAATTTAATTAAATATGTTAATATAAAAGAGAGCGCCAATGTCAAACCGGTAATTTGTTTGAATGGACAAATATTGATAACTTCAGGAGCAGGTACTGAAGAAAGTCCGTTTGTTTTGGAGGTTATTAGTAATGATTGAAAAAAATGATGAACAGAATATAGTGGCAAACATGGAAAAAAATGCTGATGAACAAATTCAGACGGTTTTCATCAGAAACAGAAAAAAGAAAAAGTTAAGCTGGTATACATATTTTTTAGTCTTTGTGGATATCTGTGCTTTAGTGTGTTTCTTTCTGGCTTATGGGCCATATGATAAATTCAGAGATTTATTTGTTCAGACAGCTTTTGGAACCAATACTCACAGGTATTTTGCTTATGTATTGTATTCAGAAGAATATGCCAAAGAAATTGCCGGCAAACATACAATTATCGCTGCTGGCAGTACTTCAAATGTTGATGACATTGTTTTCGTCAATTATTCAGACAAGGTAGTTTATGCCAATGAGTATGAAGAGGCGGTCTTAAAGAAAAATGAAGGGAATGACCTTTATAAAATAATCAAAATTAATGAAGGCAAATATACAGGTTATCTGGCAGTTATCTACGATCCGACGAGAGTCCACTTATATCTGTCAAAGAGCAGATATGGAAATACGGTTACTGAATTAGCCAAACAGACGAAGGCAAAAGTTGCCACAAATGCCAGCGGGTACTATATAAATCAGCGTACATATGAAAAATGGCCGGCCCGCAGCCTGATTGTTAATGGCGAAGTCTATTATGATTCAGGAAGAAACGGCCCAATGGTCGGTATGAATGAAGATGGTGTACTTATGCTGATGACTTCTACTGCTGACAGAGCGGCGGAAGCCGGAATGAGATGGGGTGTTGAGTTCGGCCCGTTTTTAGTGGTAAACGGTGTTCCTTCTAAATACACTGGTACTGGAGGCGGAGGTCTTCACCCGAGAACATGTATTGGGCAAAGAAAAGATGGTATTGTATTAATGCTTGTAATCAATGGCAGAGGAGGCGGAGGCTCCAGAGGAGCAAGTTTTGCTGATCTGGTAGAGATAATGATGCGCTATGGAGCATATAACGCCTGCAACCTTGATGGTGGCGGTTCTTCAGCGATGGTTGAAAATGGTAAACTGATAAGCAACCCGGTTTCATATCAGTTTACTGGCGAAAGAAATGTTCTTGACGCTCTGGTGGTATACTGATATGAGCAAAATAGATACACTTCAGAATATTTTAAATGAATCTGACAAAATTGTATTTTTCACTGGAGCAGGAGTTTCGACTGAAAGTGGTATTCCTGATTTTAGAAGTGTCGACGGATTATATAATCAGAAATATAAATATTCTCCAGAGAGAATAATTTCTTACTCATTTTATAGGCATAATCCACAGGAATTTTATCGTTTTTATAAAGACAGGATGATTTATCTTGAAGCCGAGCCAAATATGGCGCATAAAAAAATGGCTGAGTTTGAAGAAAAAGGTAAAGCCATAGGTGTAATTACTCAGAATATTGATGGTTTACATCAAAAAGCAGGAAGCAAGAATGTTTATGAACTGCATGGTTCAATTCATAGAAACTATTGCACCAGATGTCATAAATTCTATGATTTGGATTATATTATTAATAGTGCTGATATACCATATTGTGATTGTGGCGGAATAATTAAACCTGATGTTGTTTTGTACGAAGAAGGATTAGATGATTCTGTTTTATACGGTGCAATTGGTACGATAAGACAGGCGGATTGCATGATTATTGCCGGAACATCGCTAGTGGTTTATCCGGCTGCAGGTCTGGTAAATTACTTTAACGGTAAATATCTGGTTGTTATCAATTTATCAGCTACTTCTCAGGATGGTAGAGCTGATCTGGTGATAAAGGAAAAAGTTGGTGAAGTTTTTAAAGAAATCACAGTGGAAAATAATTAAAATGGACTGTTGGCTGCGTAAATAAAAAAAGTTACCTGCCTGTTTATCAATGAAATACACTGAAGAACTCATGGAGTTCTTTTTTGCAGGTAACAAGATTTATTATATAAAGCTAATCAGCATCATCAGTCTGCTGTTCGCATTGACAATTTTCGTCGTGGCTCTGGCTGTAAACGCCTTCCAGATGATCAGGCAGACAATTGTTATCATCAAATTTATAGTCGAAAGGATGGATACTGTACTTTTTAATTAACTCTCTGGCAATATTAATATTTTTGATTATTGGAGTCAGCATCAGTAAATCAGTATCCAGTATATAGTCATAACTGTCTTTGTTCAGATACCAAAGAGTATGTCTGCTGACAGAAGTATCAATAGGAGTATAGTTTTCCAGATAAATATCACCTTCTTCATCATAACTGTAGACAGGTAATTTAATTTGTGAAATATCGTTAATCCAGATATCCAGATTTTCTTCATCTTCTTCAGTTTCAGGATTAAACTCATAATGAATTGTAAGATTCAATCCATTGAGTAAAGCGTCAGAGTTTTCGACTTTTATGAAATCAGGGATAATTTCGTTTTTGTAATCAATATGTGAGAATTTACGAATGAACTGATAGGAATTAGACTGGTGGTTATAAACGATGGCTCCATAGTTTTTAATTTCCCTATTAATAGTTTTAATAAATTCACAATTTGTATCAGTCATATCGACAATCATATTTAAATATAATTTTTCCATTTAAATCACCACATTTATTTTAGCATATTATTTAAAAGATGATATAATGACTTATGTCTTTCAAGGTTATAAAACAGCACAAAGAAGTGACGAGACATTTTTAAAAAGCCCCTTTAGTTAAATGGATATAATAAACCCCTCCTAAGGGTTAGTTGTGAGTTCGATTCTCGCAGGGGGCGCCATATTTAAAAAAAGATCCATGTGAGGATCTTTTAGTTTACTGTCAGATTCTGTAGAGAATTAAAATATTATTTGTCTGAAATTTTCTGATTCATTTTATCAATTTTGTTTTTCCAGAAAAAGTACTGAATTAACCAGATGATAATGAATATCAATATGTAAATTCCAAAATAAGATGCAAAACCCTTAAGAGTAGGCTCCATCCATCTTGCCAGATAAGCTACCGGCATCATTATCAGCGACGTAACAGCGAAATATATTCCTGTCTGTTTAGCAATGCTCCAGTTATCCATTTCCCAGATAAGAGAGCTGGCTGCAAAACCAGATCCTAAAAGCCCGCTTAAAACTGTCTGAAATACCACCGCATTAATTTCGCTTCCCATCATATTCACAAGCAACGGTACACAAGGGCTGTAGTAACCATCCGCATGTACAAGCGAAATAAGTATTGTGATAATAAATCCAATTGAAATCCCTACAGGGAAACCTAACAAACCTCTTAAAAATGCTTTCTTTTTCATAATGTTCACCTCATATTCCTAATACTTTCCTAATTTTACTTACATATCTTCTTGATGCGTAAGTGACAGATCCGTTTAATAACGTTACGCAAATCGTACCCGTAAAACTCAGATCAAAATTTTTTACTTTTTTCAAATTAACTATTTCCGAATGGGATATTCGTAAAAACAGTTGATTGTCTGTCCGCTGTTCTACTTCATAAAGACGCAGATTCAGCGTATAATTCCCCTTGTCCGTTTCAACAAAAACTTTGCCATCTGAAGCATAAATGCGGTAGATATCATTTGGCTCTAAAAGTTTAACGGTATCATCCTTAAAACCGGCAATAATTTTAGGTTGTGCATCTTCGAGCTTTTTAATGATTTCATTAATCTTTTCGTTTACTTCATTTGTGATAATAATGATTTTTGTTTCCTGACAATTCTGATCAATTTGCACTTCAATTTGCATTTTTTACTCCTTTCTGAATTGCAATTACATTATAGGTAAATATAAAAAAGCTTTCTACAGATTATAAACAGACGGTCTTTTTTAAACGACAACTGGTATATAATCGACTTTATTACAATTACCATAACACATTATGATAATTGCTTCAGTTGTATCTGCTTTATAAAAATGCAAATTAATGTAATAAAAAGTGAAATAACTACCTTATAATAGTGAATTATAGTTTTCAAGAAAGACATGAATTATGCTAAAATTGAGATAGATATTGTTAATCAGATATTTTGTGAAAACATAATTGGTAAAATTGGGGTTTATTAAACAAGGAAAAAGGAAAGATTCACATTAAGGTTTTCCTTCATGAATAACCGGCAAAATATGATTGAAATACCGGGAAGAATAATTTGTACAGGTAATTTATTACTTACATTTACTAAAAGCAATCAATATAAGCGGCTTATAATAAAAGCAACCTATTATGCTTGCATATACTAAAAGCAATCAATATAAATTGCTTATAATAAAAGCAATCTTTAATGATTGCATTTATTTGAGTTTTAAGATATAATTCAGATGGCTATTAAAGGAGAGCGATGAGAATTGAAATATGTAGCTTTGATATTTGATATCATAGAATCAAGAAATTATAAGAATAGATATGAAGTACAAAAATTTATGGTGAAAAGTACTGAATACCTGAATGTAGTATACAAAAGTGAAATAAAAAAAGAAGTTGTGGTTAATTCAGGTGATGAGTTTCAAGGTTTATTTAATAATCTTCAAACAGCTTTTTTGTATATCAGAAAACTACAACTTCTGATTTATCCTGTAAAAATACGCTGCGGAATAGGATATGGTGAAATTATGTATGATGACGAAGAATGGAAATCTTCCGGAATTGAAGGAGAGGCATACCATTCAGCTCGTGAGGCAATAAATTTTGTTAAAAAAAGAAAAAATAATATAATTGTATTTAACACAGAATCGGAATATGACAGATATTTGAATGTATTATGTGCTGCAAGTGCTGGAATAAAAACGGGTCAATCCCAAATGGTTCGACTTATTGAACTTATTGCTGATGTCATATTGCCGATAACACCGATAGTAGAAATTAGAAAATTCTATGACTACATTTTGGAAAATAGAATAAAACTCATTAAAGAAGAAAACTGGAACAGAGTCATTGGTAAATTTCGGGAAATAGAAGAAGAGAAAATCAATTTAAAACATCTTTTTGAAATGATAAAACCGGTCGAATCCAAAAACTCTTTTAAAAAGATGTTTTGTGTTGAAGATTACTGGTTACATGGAATGTCAACCAATATTGCCCAAGTGATGAACACCACCCGACAAAACATTGACAGGTATGTTCATTCGGGAAAAATAAAAGAAAGCAGAACAATAGATAAAGCAATATATGAAATGCTGGGAGAAAAGATATGGTAAATTATTTAATTTTAGTAATTCTGCATCTGTTGGCAGATTTTTATCTGCAAACAGACAAAATTGCCAGATGTAAGAATGCGATATCTGATTATCGGTGTATTGATTGTAAAGAATGTGGTGAAAATTCTTACCTTAACTTTAAATATGTAGTCATTCATTCTGCTTTATATGCAATTCTATTTGTGCTTCCATTTTTTGTGGCAAACCATACTGATGTAATCAAAAGTTTTTTTCTGATTTTTGTTTCACATGTAATTATAGATTCTATAACATGTTACATTAACAAAAAAAGTAAAAAAACATTAGTATTTATTATTGATCAATTTATCCATTTAATGATATTATTCTGTCTTTATAAAATAATTGACTTCAACCCTGTTGACGAAAAATACTTTTTTGTGGTTAAAACTATATTTATTATGTTATTGTTAATGGCTCCCTGTTCAGTTTTCATAGATAAAATGTTCGAGGATTTATATCCCGGAACTATAAGTAAAGGTATTTTTGATGTTGGTTCTATTATAGGCATTATGGAAAGATTTCTTGTTTTAATATTTTCATACTATAAAAGTTTTCCCTCAATTGCAATGATTATAACGGTTAAAACATGGGCCAGGACTAATGATCTGAAAAAATATAATTTCAGAAACAGGTACCTGTTGGGAACCCTGACAAGTCTGGCATTGGCTTTATTGTGCTACGTTTTATTTATGATTATCTGATTAAATATAAGCTTCAAGAAAAGAAGTGTTTGATTATTTATATGATTTATGACACATTAAAAATACCTCACTTGTCTCTTTTTTTATCTTTTTTTTCAGTGAAAATATAGTTTCAGTTGTTGCTGAATATCAAGAATAAGTTTCTCAATTGTTCCATCAACCTGAACTTTTTCCATGTTCTTTCTTACAGTTCTGGGGAAGAGGCTTTTTATATCATCTTCATAGTAATTGCCATCTCTTGGTATAATGGCATTTAATATAGTAAAGTTACCGGAACTTTCTTTAACTACAAACTTATAAGGAATTGAAGAACCGCTGTCTTTCTGTATTTCACCATTTTCTAAGTAATATTTTTCTTCCAGGACCCAGGCATAGACATGATAAATGTAATCGCTTTTTTCTTCCAGCAGATAGATTCTGATACTCGCAAAAGTTTTTTCATTTTCATGATGCCGGTATTCTCTATCTCCTTTATCCGTCAGAAAATCTATTATTGATATTTCTATTTGAGCTTCCTTAATATCAATAGGTGGTGAATAAGAAAAACCCCACGTACTGAAAACAACCGGTTTATGGTTTCTCATTCTGATTAAGTCAGTGAAGAATAAAGTCAACACGACGATAATTAATGATAAATATACTAAAGAAATAAAGCGCAGGTATTTTTTGCTGTTTAAATCTATGATATCTCTATATTTTTCTTGTTTCATAATTTTTAATCCCACTTTCTTTGCTTTAAGTATATTATAAATAAGCACATTTTTCATAGAATCTGAAGTATTTTCTGATTTTTTAATTATTTTTTTGGTTGCAGATAAAAAACAGATATTAAAATAAAAACAAAAATAATTATTTATCTGAAACAAAAGTTTGATTTCCTTGATATTGTCTATACAATTTTCTTTTAATCCGTTACTTAAAATTGTCATATCAGCATCTGGTTTTTCTTTTAGCCCGATTTGAAGTGGAAAACCAGTTTCACAATCAATGCCATTAATAGTGGTTTTTTAATTGAGAGCGGATAAGATTTATCATTTGATTTGTCATTAAACTCAACTTCCAAGTAAAAACCGGATTGTTATCAGGGTTGATAAACTTAATTTTAATCAGACAGTCTTAATTGTCGGTGACGGTAATTTAAGTAAAAGTGTTTTCATTATTGTTTTCGCTATAATTATTGTTTATTTTTACCATAGGCCGGAAGTGTCGCTAACAAGGTAACAGTTAAAGGAAGAATCATTGTTTTTTCACCTTTCTGCCATGATGTGAGTTTCTGTAATTAAAGATATTTCAGCCATTATAAACTTCAATAATTTTCATCATCTCTTAACCATAATAAGAAAACAACCTCAATAGCATCATTTATTAGAAGTGAAATTGTGGGGAATAAAATGATACACGGTTGTGATAATAAGATTTGTCTGATACAGATGTTTTGTCACCAGGGTATAAGAATGTTAATAATTCAGTTAAAACGAAATTTATTTTTATATAGTTAATCAGCATGTCCGACATTTAAGCTGATTATTAAAAAAGCAGGCATTTTCTATGCCTGCCAATCAGTTTTATTGCTTTTCCAGAGCTAATGTTTCGGTTGTGATATCACATACTTCAGCTGGTCCGTAATACTGGATAGCTCCAGGATAAATAAACGAAGTTTCAACTGACCATTTATCTCTATGAGCTGCAAAGTACTTAAATGGGTTTCCTTCCAGTTCAACTAAGGCTTTTCTTATAACAGGTTTGTCTTCTCCATGCCTTCTTTCAATATTCATCATTTTAGTGATAGGCATACCGCCAGCAACCCACTGTTCAGCTGGTTTTGAGAGATTAGATACTTTTGACAGATAACCATTATAACCATATTGAATTAACATAAAGGCATTATATCCTAAAGAATAACAATAGTCTGCATCAAAGTTAGAAGGGAAAGCACATCTTCCTTCATAACCGAAGAAATGATGTAAAGCATTGAATTTACCATTGTAAGTGCCTGCTTTTTTTCTTTTATCAAGATTAGCTTTAACAAGAGCGCTAAACAGTTTCTCAGATTCGATTCGCGAAACCTGAACATTTCCATGGGGATCTCTGTCCATAAATAACTGCTGTTGAATATTTTGCGGCAGAAGGGCAAATACTTCCATTGAGTGTTCGGTTAAATCTTTTTCAATAACTTTGTATTTTTCATCCCATGAAGGTAAAGCGTTAAATGTATCAGCTTTGCTTCCAGCCAGCAACTCATTTATTTCAGCAATTAATACTGAAAATTCAGGGATAAATTCAACTACACCTTCAGGTATTACAGCAATACCGAAGTTTTCTCCATTAGTAGCACGGGCAGCAACTGAATCAGCAATATAATCGGTAATCTGAGCGATAGACATTTCTTTTTCGGCAATTTCCTCAGAAATAAGACAGATATTTGGCTGAGTTTTCAAAGCACATTCTAAAGCCACATGTGAAGCTGAACGTCCCATAACTTTGATGAAGTGCCAATATTTCTTTGCTGAGTTAGCATCTCTGGCAATATTGCCAATAAGTTCACTATAAGTTTTGGTTGCTGTATCAAAACCAAATGAACATTCAATATCTTCATTTTTCAGGTCACCATCAATTGTTTTTGGACAACCGATTACCTGAATGCCGTAATTGTTGGCTGCAAAGTATTCTGCTAAAACAGCTGCATTGGTATTGGAATCGTCACCTCCAATAATAACGATCGCATTGACACCATGTTTTTTGGCAACTGCGGCAACAGTTTCAAAATGCTCAACAGTTTCAAGTTTGTCTCTTCCGGAACCTATAATATCAAAACCGCCCGTGTTTCTAAATTTATCGATATATTCATCTTCGAATATGATGTAGTCATCTTTAAGCAGACCGATAGGGCCATTTTTAAAACCGTATAACTGATTTTCCGGATTAGTTGCTTTTAAAGCGTCGTATAAACCACAAATAACGTTGTGACCACCTGGTGCCTGTCCTCCAGATAATATAACACCAACTACCTGCTTTCTGTCAGTCGAAGTGTTTTTTCCTTTCTGGAATGTGATTTCTTTTTTTCCATAAGTATTTGGAAAAAGAGCTTTTATTTTTTCCTGGTCAGCCACACTTTTAGTTTCTGCACCTTCTTTAACAGAAATGTTGGCGATACCGTTTCTTAACATTGCCGGAAGTTTAGGTGTGTATTGATATCTGGCTGTTTGTAATGATGAAATTTTCATATTGTCCTCCTTTATTTACAAATGAATTGTAAGATATTTTTCATTATTAGTAAAGAATTGAAACCAAATAACAGGAATAATGTTTGAATCAGTCTCTTTTTCAATGATTTATTTTACATTAAATAAAAAAGGAATTGTTAATAGTCAGGATAATGAAAACCGTTCTACTAAATAAATTAAAGCGGTTTTTAATCTTTTAAGTCAGCTATTTCGCCCATGTCAGGAAGCCAGATGGAAGAAGCATCAATTAAATTGCTTTTATCTCTTTTTTGTCCGGCTATGGTTGATGGAATTGTCCCGTCCAGTTGACCACGGACACTTTGAGCCCGTAAAAGGCAGAATCTTTTAAGAGTATCCACACCCAGAAGGAAATCTTCATAACAACAGAATGCTGTCGGGTCTTTTTCTACATAAGGTGCAATCATTTTTAAAGTTTCATCGATAAAATTTTCAAAATATCCACTTTCAAAATAGCTTTCTATCAGGTAATTGAAGTAGATATGATATTGATTATAATACTCTTTGTTTTGCATAAGATTATGATATAAAGGGCGTTTGCACATAATTTCACCACTGGCAGGAGTATTGATTGGATAGTTAACATAAAGAGTAGAGTCATTTATCGGATTAGGCATACCTAATGAGTAGGTTCCAAAGGCAAGATTGTAATCCCAAGGCAAAATGCTCAATATGCCATCTTTTTCATAAAGAAAATAGTTGTGTCCGGTCTTGCCTAAGTAACTGTCCATATTGACTACAAAGACCTGAGCGGTAAAATAGCGAAGTACTTCGTCAACATTAATTGCTGTTTCCAAATCTTTGCCTGTTGACAGAATTTTTAAAGCTTTAATAACTCTTTTTTTATCAGCATCATTGATTTTAAACTTGGATTTACGAAAGATGTTGTCATAACTTTCAAATCTGTCATCAGTATAACGTAAATGAACATCAGCATTTTCTGCTTTCAGTGATTTGTAGTCCGGTTTATACAGCTGACCATGGTTTTTTCCAAAGTTACGTCTTGCAAAGCCTTTTTCCGGCTCTTCAATAGCCAAAAATAATCCCCAGTCTTCACCATTAACTTTTACCCATGTGTAGCTGCATAGAGGTGTTGGAACTTCCATATGTTTCATCATATCAAAGACAATCCAGGTTTTCATATAGCTGTTATCCTGGAAAGAAGTATCCAGAGAAAATTTGTCAAGTCCATAATATGTATTGTCAGTATAATGGTCAATTTCTACTTTTAAACTATAGCGGTCTAAACCGTACCGGTTAATAAGTCGAAGAGAATTGTTTCCTTTAGCCCGCAATCCAACTGAAGTAAACTTTTCTCCATCGATAATCATTGTACATGGAGAATATTTTTCTTCTGTGGCAGTTTCAAGAAACTTATCCCAGTCATCGATTATAATATCAATAGTGTGGACCCGGCTGTTATCAAAAAGACGTGTTTCATATCCTGGGGCTGAAGAAGCCGGTATCAGTCCAACAGATTCCCCGTTGATAAACAGGATTGTTACAACCAGAGCGAAAGCCATTACAGTAAGACAGATTTGATCTATATATTTGTGCTTCAACATAATATTAACTCATGTAGTCGCCATTGTAGGAAACCATAACAGTATGGCTTACACCGGCAGTTTCAGCTAACGCATTGATAAAATCTGTGTCGGAGTCTTTAAGACGGATTTCATAGTTTAATTCAATACAGCCGGCAGAAACACTTTTACTTTTGAGCGACATCTTCTTAACTGTGGTTTTTAGAAAAGCTGATGCCATCTTTTCTACAGCAGAATTTTCACAATGCAATACCAGAATATAAGGATTTTCAAAGCCTTTATATTGAGAGAACAGCAGCAGGACCAGACCAATAAATAAACTTCCTATTACTGCTAAAGGTATAAAACCAGCCGCTAAAACAATGCCGACAGCAATAGACCAGAACAGAAAAACAATATCTGAAGGCTCTTTTATGGCGGTCCGGAAGCGGACAATTGAAAGAGCGCCGACCATTCCTAAGGAAAGCACAACGTTGCTTGTTACTGCTAAAATCACCAGAGACGTAACCATACACAGAGCAATAAGAGTCACTCCAAAACTGGCAGAATACATAACTCCTGCATAGGTCTTTTTATAAATATAAAAAATGAACAGTCCAACCGCAAAAGAGAGCCCTAAAGCAAGGGTCATATCTAAAATAGAGATTGCTGTTACATTTTCTAAAAAACTTGATTTAAAGATGTCTTGAAAAGATAATGGCATAACCATAATATTTATCCTCCTTTTATTCATATTTTCGACAGACAGCGTATTTGGAGTAAGAACAGGTCATTCTGTCTGGCAGTTGAATCGCCATAGATACAATTTCTGGCAAAAATGCATCATACTTTACCTCAAAAACAGCCAACCCTTCATCAACTGGAACATGAAAAAGTTCAAAATTGAGAAAATCTGTCTTGTCTAACCCGGTACGAAGGTTGCGGTCAATAGTAATTCTAACATTTCCCGGTTTGTAAATGAAAGCTTCCCGGTCATAGGTAACAATTGTTTTTGGTTCTAAAAGCTGACCTTTCATTTTACTGTACAGTTCAATCAGTAAAGGATGGTTGCTGTCAAGCAGAAAGTCAATATCACCATTTAAAATTTGTTCAACTTGTGTTTTTGTTACCTGGACACTGTGTTTGCCGCACATTCCATTAATTTTAATTTTTTTCTCCAGTCGGATAAAAGAAGTGTTTTTACCGTAATAACGTAAACGAAATTTTTCGCGTCTGTTCACTCCGTCTATTTTCTGTTTTAAAGCTTTATCATACGGGGTGTCAAAATACAAGCTGCTCACACGATAAGATCCATGTGAGCCAGCATTGGGGTCATGAACAAACAGTTTTCTGAGCCTTGATGTCAGAATCAGGTCATCATGCTTATTGATATTGTGTTTTAACTCATGTCTAAGTTTCAGCGTCTGTTTAATTTTAGTCGTAATCGCTGTCATCATAATCAGAGTCATCGTAGTCACTGTAGTCAGTGTCACTGCTACTACTGCTATTTTTAGTGCTTGTGTTGCTGTTGTAATTTGAATCATTGTCATAATCAGAGTCATTGTTATCCTCATAATCAGTATCGTTTTCATAGTCGGTATCTACGCCATCATAATCGGTGTCATCCTCATAATCAGAATCTTTGTAATCAGACAAGCCATAATCACTTTCATTTTCAATATCTAATCGGACGTTCCAGTCATTGTTTTTTGCTGCATTTTTAACTGCGTCAACAAGTTCCTGGATAAAAGTATCGCTGGGAATCTGAGATCCGGATTCAATTTCTAAGACAATTTTGCGATATTCACCTTCGACTTCTTCGACGAAATAACCGGCAGCTCCAATAGCGTTTACAAGATTTGCAACAGCTTCACGTGTCTCTAAACCAATTAAACCTTCGCAACTGTCAAGGATTTTAATTGCGTCATTATTACGGGCAGTTACACCTGTAACAATACCTTTTTCATCATATTCAACGGCGATTTCAGGGTTAACTTTTAATACAAGAACACCACCTTCAGTTATTTCGTTACCCTTATTTAACCCAAGCTGATTGCAGCCGGTCAGACACAGGCTCACTATCAGAGCCATAATAATTGCACGAATTGTTTTTTTCATAGTCTTTTTCCTCCTTGAATAATTCATACATTTTAAGGTTTTTCCCTTACAGTAATAGAATACGCAGGCTACTTCCTAAAACCGGGGTCGGTTTATGAAAATATTTTTTAAACCTGACAAGGATTTCCCCTTCAATTACAGGATACGCAATATCAGTCTTCTAACCAGGGTCAAAATATTTCCATATATTACAAATTATTCAGTTACAGGACTTATTTTCAGTGCAAATATTGTCATCTGATAGTTTTGGTCATTAATCATAATCAGTCAATCCGCTATCAGACTCATAATCAGAATCATCATAATCAGAGTCATCGTAATCAGCAGAATTATTGTTCGAATCTTCATAATCGGAATCGTCATAATCGGAGTCGCCATAATCACTGTCGTCAGGATTTATTGGAATAATAATCTGGTTATTCTCTGATTTTTTAATAATCTCAATAGTAACAGTTAATTTTTCACTTAAATACTCATTTAATTGTGTTGAAAGTGAATCAGTATGTGAAATAATCCACTCATTATTTTTTGCATCTAACGTCAGCGTAATACGACATCCCTCATAAAGATAGCCTTTTTCAATTGCCATTTCCAGCAGATCAGTCATAACTGAATCTAAATTCTTCTTTTTATAGTCATAGCCTTCAATTAAATAACTGCCATCAACATTAACACTTTCTAATCCGACAACGATGTCATTTTGATTAACGTCAATACGGACTTCAGGATTGATTTTCATATAAATAGAGGCATAAGCTGTTTGCCCTGTCTGAAAAACAATTGTAAATATCACAATCAGGCAGGCAGCAGCTGTCAGAAAATAATACCATCTGTGTGTTTTCTTTTCCTTCTTTTCAAAATCAGGCTGCGGAATCTGCATTTCAATTACATCATTCACGGTCTGTCCTACTTTATAGTGCCGATTTGCGACTTTCAAAAAATGTCCTTCTTCATCAAGAACTACGGCATAGCTCAGATGACATTCCATAACTATGTACTTTTTCATACAGACATACCTCCCTTCGTTTTGAGGGCATGTTTTAAATGCCCGCGAATTATTTCATATCCGTTAGTTTGAATTAAAAGCATAACTAAAATGTATTTTCTATGTCTTTCTAAAGTTTTGCGATCGGCGCCAGAACCTGAAACAAGTTTAGAAAGAGGAAGTTTTTTTGTTTTCAGCATATTATCCAATATCTGTCTGTTCTCAACAGCATAAAGGATGGCTGAAGCGCAGGTTTCCATCGTTCGTTTCTGTTTTGGAGAGTTGTCAGCTACATCAGAAAATGAAACACCAAAATCTGCCATAACTGAAGAGAGATTTTCTATTTCCTGTTTTGTTGCTTCTAAGTCAACTGATTCCTGGATGTAATCACGTTCATCAGCTATTTTATCCATCAGAATCTGGTCGCTGTCTTTTATTTTTTCATTAAGAGAAATATTGCTTTGATGTCTGGCTTCTCTTCTTTGAAAATCAATAATACGATTACGAATCAGTGTAGCGGCATAGGGAAAGAAAGCCCCTCTATTATGCTCGTAGCCCAATATTGCTTCATGAAAAGCAATCATAGCGATACTGAACTCATCATCCTGCTCAGTGCAGAATCTGGAAATACATTTTGAGGCTTCCGAACGAATGAAAGGGATGTAGTCCCTGATTAAATCATCAGCTTTCTGCAAATCATCTTTTGCTTCATAGACCGAGATAATAATCTGCTGCTCTTTTTGCATGACTTCACTCCTTTTTCATATATAGAATACGAATTAAACTCTTAAAAAGCGGGGTACACAGCACATATAATTATTAAATTAAGTAAAAAGTGTACAATACAGAAAAATAATATAAAACTAATTATATATTAACATTACATTTAAGAAAATAGAAAATACAATATTTATTAAATGAAACGATAGAAAAGATTTATTTTTTCTGCAAAAACTATTTTTGGTGATTTAATCACAGAGAGGCGATTTTATTCAGGTTATAATAAAAACGAAAAGAAAAAGGAGGACAAAAAAATGTCAGCTATGAATATTAACAAAGACAACTTCGAAAGCGAAGTAATGAATTCTGATAAACCGGTACTGTTAGATTTTTGGGCTCCATGGTGTGGCCCGTGCCGTATGGTGGTACCAATCATAGATGAGATTGCATCTGAACGCCCGGATATTAAGGTGGTTAAAATCAATGTAGATGAAGAACCTGAGTTAGCCGGCAGATTTGGTATTATGAGCATTCCTACTTTAATGGTTATTAAAGACGGTAAGATAGTTAATCAGGCTATGGGCGCAAGACCAAAGAGTGCCATCTTAGAAATGTTATAGGTGAGAATAAATGGGAATTTTTGATTTTTTACGAAAAAAGAATATTGACCAGTGGCTAAAGGACTACAAAACAACTTCTGGCGCATGCCTGCTGGATGTCCGTAATCTTCAGGAATATCAGGAAGGTCATATTCCGGAAAGTAAAAATATACCTGTACAGCAGATAGATAAAGTTGCTTCAGTTGTAAACAACAAAGACACTCCGCTTTATGTTTATTGTCATTCAGGAATCCGTAGTGGCAGAGCTGCATCAGCTCTTAAAAATATGGGATATACGAGTGTAGTCAATATTGGAGGAATTATCTCATACTCTGGAAAGGTCGAGAGATAAAATTGAAAGTAGTAATAGTGGGTGGAGTTGCAGCTGGAGCATCTGCTGCAGCAAGATTAAGAAGATTAGATGAAAAGGCAGAGATAGTTGTATTTGAACGCTCAGGATATGTTTCTTATGCTAATTGTGGTCTGCCTTATTATATTGGAGATGTAATCACTGATTCTGAAAATCTGATATTACAGACTCCGGAAAACTTTTATAAGCGTTTTAATGTTGATGTAAAAGTACATCATGAAGTTACTGCCATTAACCCGATTAAGAAAACAGTTACAGTCAAAAATCTGAAAAAAGATGCCTGTTTTGAGGAAAGTTATGATAAGTTAGTTCTTGCTTTTGGCGCAAAACCGACTATGCCGAAAATTTCTGGGGTAGACACAGAAAATGTCTTTACCTTGCGCACAGTTGAGGATACTTTACGTATTAAAGAATATGTTAAAAGAAATAAACCTGAATCTGTTGTTGTGGCTGGTGGAGGATTTATTGGCATAGAAATGGCTGAAAATCTTAAAGAACTGGGAATGGATGTGACAGTTGTTCAATTGTTTAAGCAGTTAACCGGCAATTTTGATTCTGATATGGCTTCAATGATTCACGTTGAGATGCGTAAGCATGGAGTTAAATTAGAATTGGGTCAGGCGGTAGAAGGCTTTGAAAAAAATGGTGAAAAAGTAAAAATCTTAGTAAAAGATAAAAAACCATTATATGCAGATATGGCAATATTAGCTATTGGCGTCAGTCCTGACACTGCATTAGCTAAAGAAGCTGGTTTAAAGCTTGGTATTGGTGACAGTATTATTGTAAATGATCGAATGGAAACATCGATCCCTGATATTTATGCTGCTGGTGACGCGATTCAGGTTAAGCATTATGTGACAGGCAAAGATACACTTATTTCTTTAGCAGGACCTGCCAACAAACAGGGAAGAATAGTTGCTGATAATATCTGTGGTGGTGACAGCAGATATCCGGGCTCTCAGGGAAGTTCAATTCTTAAAGTTTTTGACTTGACAGCAGCAAGTACAGGAATTAATGAAACAGAGGCCAAACTGGCCGGTATTAATGCTGATAAAGTTATTTTGTCACCAATGAACAATTCCAGTTATTATCCAGGTGGCAAGGTTATGACAATGAAGGTTGTCTTTGAAAAAGAAACTTATCGACTACTTGGAGCACAGATTGTAGGATATAATGGCGTAGATAAGCGTATTGATGTAATCGCGACAGCTATTCATGCCAGATTTAAAGCAACTCAGCTTAAAGATTTGGACTTATCTTATGCTCCGCCATATTCATCAGCGAAAGACCCGGTTAATATGGCCGGATTTATGATTGATAATATTGCCAAGGGATTTTTAAAACAGTGGCATCTGGCTGATGCTGAAAACATTTTTTTTGATGAAAGTGTAACTTTATTGGATGTCAGAACTGTCAGCGAATACAGTGCTGGTCATATAGAAGGATTTAAGAATATTCCTGTAGATGAACTTAGAGAACGTCTGGATGAAATTGAAAACGGAAAACCGGTTTATGTTATCTGTCAAAGCGGCATTAGAAGCTATATAGCCTGTCGGATTTTAGAAGGCTATGGTTTAAAGGCCTATAACTTTTCAGGTGGATACAGGTTTTACAGTGCAGTGACTAATGATCTGGCGCTGATTGAAAAATCCTACGATTGCGGAATGGATAAATAATTGAAAGACAGGCTCATTTTAAAGAGTGTGTTTTTGTACCTGGACGGTGATATCATCACCGAAAGAAGTTTTTAATCCGGTTATAATAAGGTCAACAAATAACAGGGAGGGAATTATGACTGATATAAAAAAAGAAAACAAGGAAGCAATCGTTCAAAGAGACGGTCCGGCTTGTAATTGTATTATAGTAGCGGGCGTTATGAGAGTTGCGAGACTGATAAAAGGTTTATTTGTAAAAGAAGACAAAAAAAGTGTTGATTGTCAAAGATGTAAAGTAGAAGATGAGATTTAAAGAAGGGGAAACCCTTTTAAATCTTTAAACTACTTTAGTATTTTATTATTTGATAGGGAAAACACTTCAATTACAGTAAAATAAAAACACTCTCCAGGACTTTTTATATGTCGACGGACGGGTGTTTTAATCTTCTGCCAGGACGTTCAATTTTTCTTCGTCAGTAATTTCTATCAGTCCGCGGGAAAGCTTAACAATTCCTTCATTCTGGAAGTGGCGCAGCATTCTGGTAATTACTTCACGGTGGGATCCGAGATGATTGGCGATGATTTCATGAGTTATTTTTAATGTACTGCTTTCTTCGATTGAGGTTTCTTCTAATAGAAATTTTGCAAGACGTTTGTCGAGACTTTTCCACATAATCTGTTCTATCAGCCACATTACATCGGTAAAACGGGTACCCATTATTTCATTGGTGAAATTGGCAACTGCAGCGGAATCTTCCATGATGCTTTTATATATTTCGGCCGGTATTACCCATAGTTCGGTTTCTTTTTCAGCTTCAACTATTATTTCAAATTCAATTGATCGCATTATACAGTAAGCTGAAAATAGACATATATCGTAATCAAATAAACGATAAAGAGTTATTTCGCGTCCTTCTTCTGAAAGCATATAGGCCCGCAATTGTCCTGATTTGATTAGAAGAAGTCCGGTACAATTCAATGTTCCACTATGAATAATGGTCCCTTTTTCGACTTTTTTAGCTATCAGGTTATTAAGAAGTGTTCTCTGCTGATTTGAATTCAGTTTTTTCCATACAGGAAAAGCGGTCTCAAAAGTCATGAATTATTCCTCCATATTTTTCGTCTAATTATATCTTTTATAAAGGATAAATGTCAATTGCATTTGTTAACGGGTATTGTTGGCTGGTTATGGAAAATTATGAATATTTCAAATGAGTTTGTCTATAAATGGATATGGCCTGTAACCTGAAGATAAAGTTTAAGCAACAGGATAATATTATGTGAAAAAACTTCAGCATATAAAGAAAAAAACGATAAAGATGTTGTTTGCTTTAGTGATGTTTAGTGATGTTGTCACAGAAAAAAGAGAGAAATATGGTATTATATATAAGGAAGGAGAAACCTATGAAACAAATGACATGTTCGATTTGCTCATATGTATATGACCAGACAAAAGGTATTCCAGAAGCAGATATCTCTGCAAATACAAAATGGGAAGATCTTCCTTCTGACTGGAAGTGCCCATGGTGTAGTGCCGGGAAAGATGCTTTTTATGAAAAGAAGGATAAAATAGTAGAAAATAATATAAAAAAACCTCATATAGATAAAGAATTTACAGCTATTGAGATGAGCATAATCTGTTCTAATTTAGCGAAAGGATGTGAAAAACAATATCTATATGAACAGGCAAAGCTGTTTTCAGAGTTGGCAGATTTCTTTAAAAGTAAGGTTGAGACTGTTGATGCAGGAAACAGCCGTAGATTATCAGAACTGATTGACAAAGACCTGGCAATTAATTATCCATACGCCAATACAGCAGCTTCTAAAAAACCTGACCGGGGAGCTTTGCGGGCTTTAACCTGGAGTGAAAAAGTGACCCGCATGCTTCAGTCACTATTATCACGTTATGAAAAAGAAGGTGAAAAGATGTTGGAGAATACAGAAGTATATATCTGTACGGTGTGTGGTTTTGTTTATTTAGGAGATGATGCTCCAAAGTTATGTCCCGTCTGCAAGGTTCCTGAATGGAAATTTGAGAAAATTGAAAGGAGAAACTGACAATGGTACAAAAGTATGCGGTAAGAAATCTTCGGCTCTGTACCAAAGACTGCATTTGTCTGTATGTCTGTCCTACCGGCGCCACAGATACAGAAGACAGCATTATCGATGTCAGCAAATGTATCGGATGCGGCATGTGTGCTGAGGCTTGTCCTTCAGCAGCAATTTCTATGGTCCCAAAACTAATGCCGTCTCAACAGCCAAAAGAAGCTATTTTGGTTGAAGCGCTACGTAGTCTGGTTCAAAATAAAGCCAAAACTGAAATGACAGCTTCACAATTATCTGACAAATTAAGTGTCGCTGTTGAAAAATCAAGCCGTCTGATGGCGGAAGACCTTAATAGAGAAGCAGGGTTTATGCTGCCTCAAAGTGAAAATACCAGATTGTTTCTGGAAAGTATCAAAAGTTATCCCGACATTCCAACTGATGTCGTTGATATACTATTAAAAACAATTAATTTCAATGAAAAAATGGAGGAAAAGAAAATGGAAAAATGGAAATGTACAGTCTGCGGTTACATTCATGAAGGCCCAATGACACCTGATTTTGTTTGTCCGATTTGTAAAGTCGGTCCAGACAAATTTGTAAAAATGGAAGAAGAAGTAGTAGAAAAGAAACCTTTTGCCGGTTCAAAAACTGAAAAGAACCTGTGGGAAGCGTTTGCCGGTGAATCTCAGGCGCGCAACAAATATACTTACTATGCTTCAGTTGCAAAAAAGGCTGGTTTTGAACAGATTGCTGCAATCTTCTTACAGACAGCTGAAAATGAAAAGGAACATGCAAAACTCTGGTTTAAGGCTTTAGGTGCATTAGGTGATACAGCTCAAAACCTGTTAGATGCTGCTGAAGGAGAAAATTATGAGTGGACGGATATGTATGTACGTATGGCTTCTGAAGCTGATGAAGAAGGCTATCATGAGTTGGCAGAACAGTTCCGCGGTGTAGCGGCGGTTGAAAAAAATCATGAAGAACGTTATCGTAAATTATTACATAATGTAGAAATTCAGGAAGTATTTAAGAAAAAAGGCGTAACTGTTTGGGAATGCCGTAACTGCGGTCATCTGGAAATGGGTGTTGAAGCACCAGGAGTATGTCCGGTATGTGCACATGAACAGGCGTTCTTTGAAGTACGTGCTGAAAATTACTAGGAGGGAATTAAATGAAAGCAAAATTTTATATTTGTCGTCGTTGTGGAAACCAGATTCAGAAGATTCATGATGCAGGTGTTCCTGTAGTCTGTTGTGGCGAAAAGATGGAAGAATTGGTACATAACACTGTTGAAGCAAGTGGAGAAAAACATCTTCCACATGTTACAGTAGAAAATGGTGTAGTAAATGTTAATGTAGGAAGTATAGATCATCCAATGATCCCGGAACACTACATTGAGTGGGTCTATCTGGAAACAGAAAAAGGTGGCCAAATCAGGACATTAAAACCAGGAGAAGCACCAAAAGCAGCATTTTATCCAGGCGATGATAAGGCAGTTGCCGTTTATGCATACTGCAATTTACATGGTCTGTGGAAAACTGAAATCTGAAAAGAATCAGTTACCTGTCGCAAAAAGCGACAGGTTTTTTTTAGAAAAGGATTATTCAAACAACCTGTCTGTAAAAAACATCAGTTTATATATATTTAACTATTGTTAAAAACAGTTTTTTTGTGTTTTTATCAATAAAACAATCAAAAGAAGTAAGAAAGTAAGAAAAAACAAACAAAATGTAAAATAAATTAAAAATAATGTAAAAAATAGTTGACATCATGTTATATAAATGATACACTAGCATCAACAGGAGGTGTGTTATGAAAAATATACGCTTAAAAGTAGCACGTGTTGAGTTAGGCATGTCACAGGAAGATTTGGCAAAAGCAGTAGGTGTAACACGTCAAACAATAGGTGCGATTGAAAACGGGAGTTATAACCCGAGTTTGAATTTATGTATTGATATTTGTAGAGTAACCGGGAAAACATTGAATGATTTATTTTGGGAGGATGAAGAAAATGAACAAAAATAAAGAAAGCAAAAACTTACTGAGTATGGATGAAAGACAGATTCAAATAGTTCAAAAAGCATGCGCAAATGGCTTTGTCTTTTTGATACTGTACCTAATTGCGATAATTGTCTACAAAGTTGTTAAAGGTGGAGATCCTATCTGGGAGATAATTGGAGTCCTTGTAGCAGCATTTATTGTTATTGTTTCCCGCCGTCTGATGGGAGATGTGGAGCAGCCCCTTGACTACCTGAACAGACCGTTACCTACGGGTAACTCTAAATCTGAAAAGCTAAAACGTTTCAAGAGTTATTTAATTGACAGTATTCTGTTTGGATTAGGATTTGCGGTCATGGATGTTGGTGTGTTTTTGTTGGGCGGAGATGATTTCCTTGAGCATGAAATGGTAAAAAAGATCTTTTCTAAAATGAGTGGACTGTCAGCTATTGTTTTATCAGCTGTTGTTGTCTTTTGTACAGCAGCCGTAATTTCACTTATATTAGAATACTTAATTGGAGAATATTATAATGTCAGACGTTATAATAAGATGATTGCTGAATTAGATAAAGAAGAAAAAAGTTAATTCTATAAACACTTTGATGATATAGCAAATGATAATGTTGGAAGTATAAATTATTTAATGATTCTGGAACACTGCTTTGAGCGGGTCGACTACGAAACAGAAAAAGGTAACCAAGTCAATGTATTAAAACCGGAAGATGCACCGAAAACAGCATTCTGTCAAGGCGATGATAAGGCAGTTACATTTATGCATATTGTAATTTACATGACCTTTGGAAAACTGAAATCTGAGAACAATCAGTTACCTGTCGCAAAAGCGGCAGGTTTAAAAAAATAATTAATCCCATTTGCCTGTAAAAGCATCAGATTTTATACATTTATGCATTATTAAAAATAGTTTTTATGTTTTTATCAATAAAACAGTTAAAATATCATAAAAGTTAAAAAAAACAAACAAAATGTAAAATAAATTAAAAATAATGTAAAAAATAGTTGACATCATGTCATATAAATGATACACTAGCATCAACAGGAGGTGTGTTATGAAAAATATAAGCTTAAAAGTAGCACGTGTTGAGTTAGGCATGTCACAGGAAGATTTGGCAAAAGCAGTGGATGTAACCCGTCAGACTATTGGTGCAATAGAAAATGGAAGTTACAATCCAACATTAAATTTATGTATTGATATATGTAAAGCTACAAACAAAACATTAAATGATTTATTCTGGGAGGAAAAAGAAAATGGAAAAGAATAAGGAAAAAAAGAATTTTATATTTATTGATGAAAGGCAAAGTCAGATAATACAAAAAGCAGGTGCAAATGGTTATATGTTTTTGCTGGTTTACTTAATTGCAATTTCTTTTTATAAAATTGTTAAAGGCGGCGACCCGATTTGGGAAGTGCTTGGAATTTTTGGTTCAATTATTGTTATTATTGTTTCCCGCCGTCTGATGGGAGACGTAGAACAGCCGATGGATTATATGAATAGACCATTACCTACCGGCAGTTCAAAAGAAGATAAAGGAAGACGCTTTAAAAGTTATGTTATTAACAGTATATTATTTGGTCTGACATTTGCAGTCATGGATGCAGCATTACTAGTTTTTGGAGATATTGATTTTATGGAGTATGAATTAGTAAAATCAATGCTGCCTAATGTAAGCAAGGGAGTAATTATTGTATTATCAGCAGTTATGGTTTTTGCAGGAGGGTTTATTGTATCACTTGTGATTGAATATCTGATTGGAGAATATTATGATGTTAAACGTTATAATAAAATGATTGCTGAATTAGATGAAGAAGAGAACAATTAATAAAAAACATAAACAAACTTGACTATTAAAAAACTATTAAAGAATATTATTGCTAAATCGAAAAAACCTAATAAAAACATCTGTTTCAAAGGATAGATGTTTTTATTCTTTACAGAGGAAGAAAGAGAATAAGCCAAAGATTAGTAAAGAGTTATTGTTTGAAAATATTATCTTGTGAGATAAAATAGTTAACCCGTTCTTTAAAAGTCTTTAAATTTGCCTATTGCCTATAGACTGTACACAATTCTTTCAACTGATGCTATACTGGCTGTTTCAAATAGGAAAATTGTAGAACAGGAAAGCACGAAGAAATGTAGTTGTTAAATGGCGTCAATACACAATTCTATGAGACGAAGTTTAAAAAAGTTATAGATATGGAAGAAGAAAAAAGAGGTTGATTTTTAACCTCAGATTTTTCTGTCGGGCAATTACTCTTCAGATTCAGGAATCCATAATCCGTTATGTTTTTTACCTTTTTTTATGCATTTACCATTTTTATAAGCTACCAGTGTATTAAGCGGAAACTGTTTCCACTTTTCCTTTGAAACAGGTCTGGTTGCGATATAAGTTCCATCCTCTTTTTCTAAAATGTAAAGAGTAGTTTTATAGTTGCAGTGAACATATAAGTACTGCCCATCATAAATAAACAGATTTAGTTTGTTGTTGTTTGCTGTTATTTTAATAATCAGTGCATCAATGAGAGTAAACTTTTCTTCAAAAGAAGGATCGTGTTCAAACTGATTGATTTTATCAACAAGCATTTCAGCAATTCTTTCAGAATCGGTTGAACCTTTCTGAATGTTTTTGTATTCGTCCAATGGTTTGTAATTATTGATGGTGCCATTGTGAGTCAATACGTATTTATTATTGAATCTGTCAGTTTTGACAAAGGGATGATTATTCAAATAGTTTATTGATCCGACAGTAGCAGATCTGATATGGGCAATAAACTCGCTTTCTTCAAAGACGTTTTCTAAACGGTGTTTTAAGTAAACGGAGTCATTTGCTTTTACAGGTTCTTTTTCAACGTTGAAATCAACAGCAAGACCCCAGCCATGAGTGTGTTGCTCACTATGAGAAAAAAATTCCTTAAGATATGAATTAAGCTGTTTTTTTTCTCCAGTATAAGCAAACATTTCACACATATATTATTCTCCTAAAATGTCATCAATGACTATCTGCATGGCAATAGCAAGTTTTCGATGATTAATCTCATCTAAATGAATGTGGTCGATGTCATTAGATTTAACAAATTTATTCGGATTCAAAAAGAAACAATTGTATTCTCTGGCTATTTCTTCATAAATGGAAGCCAATTTTTTTGATTCTTCCTGATCTGATTCCACAGCTGAAACTATTAGAATCCTTCTGATATCGGTAAAAATGTCTGAATTGGTTCCCGGATATTGTATATCGACATCTGACAGAGAATCAAGTATTTCTCTTAGTCCCTGACCGCTACCTTCAGCGTCGGTAAATTTCAAGTCATTTATTCCTAACTGAATGATTAACAAGTCAATCGGTTTAGCCGCAATCAAAACATAGCCTAAACCACTTAAACCATTTCTATAAGGTTTGTAGTCATCAAAAACTGTTGTTCGACCATTAATACCTTCTTCAACAATCTCATAACCTGTAAGTAATCTTGGCCATCTGTTTTCATATCTGCCACCCAGACTGTTATAACCCCAGGTATTTGAATCGCCATAAATCAATATTCTCTTCACAAAAATATTATATCATAAAGGAAATAGTTGTGAAAAAGTATTGACAAGTTAGTTTTGGCTAACTATAATTTTTTTAGTATCGAAAGTAGGTTTATATATGACATTGGACCAGCTTGAAATTGGGAAACCAGCCATTATTACTAAAGTAAATGGTAATGGAGTATTAAGATGCAGATTGCTGGAAATGGGGCTTACTCCGGAAACAGTAGTTGAGGTTGTTAAAACTGCACCATTAAAAGATCCGATTGAAATAACTTTAAGAAGTTATGTTTTAACAATCAGATTGGAAGAAGCGCAACTAATTGAAGTGCAAGAGGTAGAATAGTATGATTTATGCATTGGTTGGTAATCAGAATAGTGGTAAAACAACTTTGTTTAACGCTTTAACAGGTTCAAATCAGCATGTTGGAAATTTTCCAGGTATAACAGTTGAACAGAAGTATGGAATTATAAAAGGTACCGATTATCAGGTAGTAGATTTACCAGGTATCTATTCAATCAGACCATATTCAAATGAAGAAATTCTTACCCGGGATTTTATTTTAAATAATAATCCTGACGCAATTATTAACATTGTAGATGCAATGAATATTGAAAGAAACCTGTACCTGACCTTACAATTACTAGAACTTAGAAGACCTACTGTTGTTGCCCTTAATATGATGGATGAAGTTAAATCTAATAATGGCTCTATCAATATAGAATTACTATCTGAACTTTTAGGTGTGCCGGTAGTTCCAATCAGTGCAATTAAAGAAGAAGGAGTTTTTGAACTGATTAGAGTAGTAGAAAATACAGCCAGAAACAAAACTATCCCCAGGATATATGATTTCTGTAAACCCGGACCGGTACATAGATGTATTCATGCGGTCAGCCATGTGATTGAAGACCATGCTGATACAGCCAACGTTTCAGCCAGATATGCGACAATGCAGATTATTTTAAAAGATCAGCATATTGTAGAACTGTTGAAACTCGATGAAAATAAGGTGGATATTATCAGAAGTCATGTTCAGGAAATGGAAAACGAAAGAGGATTGGATTGTGAAGCAGCAATTGCTGATATGCGATACAAATTTATTGAAAATGTTTGCAGTCAGACAGTTTCAAAACCGGAAAAAAGTAAAGAGAGAACCAGAAGTATCAGGATTGATGAAATACTGACGCATAAATATTTTGCCATACCGATTTTCATGGTTATTATAACAACAATTTTCTGGCTGACTTTTGGTCCGGCCGGCACTTTTTTTGCTGATGGTTTTTCAGTCATTATTGACCGTATTATTGGTGCAGTTGACAGGTTATTAACGGACTATGGTATCAATGAAGTTGTCAAATCGCTGATTATTGATGGTGTACTGGCAGGAGTTGGATCAGTTTTATCATTTATGCCGATAATTCTGGTATTATTCTTTTTTCTGTCAATATTGGAAGATACAGGTTATATGGCCAGAATTGCCTTTGTGATGGATAAACTGCTTAGAAAAATTGGTTTATCAGGCAAAAGCATTGTTCCGCTTTTAATCGGTTTTGGCTGTACTGTACCAGCGGTGATGGCTACAAGAACATTGCCTTCTGAAAGGGATAGAAAACTGACAATCTTGCTGGTGCCATTTATGAGTTGCACTGCCAAAATTCCAATTTATGCTTTCTTTACCGATTATTTTTTTATTGAGTATAAAGCGCTTATAATGACAGGGCTGTATTTTGGCGGTATCTTGACAGCTGTTATTTCTGCAGTCATATTTAATAAACTGGTTTTTAAAGGAAATCCGGTACCATTTGTGATGGAAATGCCAAACTATCGTCTGCCAGGTGTAAAATCCGTAGTATTACTAATGTGGGAGAAAGCCAAAGACTTCATTCAGAGAGCATTTACGATAATTGTGGCAGCGACCATTCTGGTTTGGGTTTTACAATCGTTTGATTTGAGATTCAATGTTGTAGAAGATGCCAGCATTTCAATTTTGGGATCGCTGGGAAAAGTAATGGAACCATTTTTTAGACCATTAGGATTTGGAGATTATCGTTTTGTAACAGCTCTTGTTACAGGACTGATAGCCAAAGAAACAGTAGTTTCAACTTTAGAAGTTTTAATTCCGACAGGCATTACGACTATATTAACCGCTAAAAGCGCATTGTCATTTTTAACCTTTACTCTTTTATATACTCCCTGTTTTGCAGCTATAGCTTCAATTAAAAGGGAAATGGAATCAGCAGTTAAAACAATCGGGATAGTAATTTTTCAGATAATTGTTGCCTGGATTGCAGCATTTATTGTTTATCAGCTAGCAGGTGTACTGCTATGAGTTTTATAGATTATATTTTAATAGTTGCAGTAGTTATAATGTTTGTTCTGGCACTAAAATATAGTAAAAGAAGTAAGTGTATTGGCTGTAGCGGTGATTGCAGCAACTGCTCTGGAAAAGAGGACCTTAAAATAAAAAAAGTAAATAAACAGGACTGACCTGTTTATTTAAATACAATTTCAACAAAAAAAGCACAGAGCAAATTCTGTGCTTTAAAATACAACGTTATTAGTTATTCTTCAACGTTCTTATCGTATGGTTCATCAATTTTTGAACATGCATCTTTTTCTAAATCGATAATATTTTTTTCTTCTTCATCAGCATGTAGAACATCTTTAACGACTTTAATTCCGATAGCTGCCAGTATAGCACCTACAACAGCAGTTCCTAATATTTTTTTCATTTAGTCATCCTCCTATATTTAAGAACATATTTTTCAAATATATTCCTGTCAGCCTAATTATACACTAATTATTATTTTTTTGTAAATTACATTGCCAATTATATGCATCCTTACACATGTCTTCTAAAGTTCTGCTTGCTTTCCAGCCAAGCAATTCGTATGCTTTGTTGGCGTTAGCGTAATTGATGGCGACATCTCCAGGTCTTCGAGCTTCAATTTTGTAAGGTATTTTAATATTATTGGCTTTTTCAAAAGCGTGCACCATTTCCAAAACAGAAGCTCCCTTTCCTGTTCCAATATTTATTTCCATACAACCCTTATGATTCTGCAGATATTTGCTGGCAGCAACATGAGCATCAGCTAAATCACAGACATGTATGTAGTCTCTTACACCGGTCCCATCAACAGTATCGTAGTCATTACCATAAACTCTAAGATAATCTCTTACACCGGTTGCTACCTGCTGAATATAAGGCATCAGGTTATTAGGAACACCTTTTGGATTTTCACCAATAATTCCTGAAGGATGTGCTCCAACCGGATTAAAATATCTCAGTGAAACAGCATCAAGCTGACTGTTGGCATGACAGGTATCTCTAATAATCTGCTCACACATTAATTTTGTCCAGCCATATGGATTGGTACAACCCAGTTGGTATCCTTCAACTCTTTCATCTGGATTATTTTCATCGTAAACAGTAGCGCTGCTGGAGAACACCAGCTTATGCACCTTATTTTTAAGCATTGATTTTAACAGTGAAATAGTCGCATTTAAATTGTTTTCATAATATTCCAAGGGTAGTTTTACCGATTCTCCGACAGCCTTCAATCCCGCAAAATGAATAACAATCTCAATGTCATGTTCATTAAAGATTTTATCCAATAAGTTTTCATCACGACAGTCTCCGTAGTAGAAAGGAATGCTGACATTTTCATGCTTTTCCAATCTGTTTACAACATCTTTTTCTGAGTTCACCAGATTATCAACGATTATTACATCATAACCGTTTTCAATCAGTGATATTGCGGTATGGGATCCGATAAACCCCATTCCTCCAGTCAATAGAACTTTACTCATAATTGGCCTCCTGATATTTTATAAACAAAACTTTGTTTAAGTGAATCTATAATATATGTTAATCCGATTTGAACAGACTACAGTATAAGTGTAACATAATAAAACTGAAACTGTCCTGTTTTTGTCGAATGATTTTATAAAAGTATCGTACAGCTTTAGCATTGTTGCTGAGTTTACAGAATGGAATCAGATGGTAGAAGAATAAAACAGTTTAAAGTTACTATTCAGCGAGAAAAAAACCTGTCAAGAGGTTTTATCCACAAAATGAATAAAATTCAAAGAAAATGACAGGTCCCATTAATCAAAGACAGATTAACTGACACCGGAAAAAAACAAAGGATATATTTAAACTGAAATCATATTATGCCTGCAGAAAGGCTCCAAACGTCTTTATGCGGCTTATTTATCAGCTGAAATATCCTTTTTTATAATTTCGGCAGTCAAAAGTTATCCACAATTTTATCTTAAAAACCTGTGGTAAAATATAACTGTAAAGAAAGGGGCGGCTGTTGACATGCGTTTAAATTCAAAACTGAGTCCGGAAAGATATTTAAAAAATAAAGTTTATTTTGACAGCGGTCTGATAGAAACTCTGGAAGCCTTAAACAGACAGTTGAATAAAGCCAGGGAAAGAGAACGCATATATCAGGCTGCCATTTATAAACTGAAGGATGAAAATGTAAATCTGAAGTTCAGGTACAGATGCCTGACTGTTGATTTTAAATCCCTGCAATTCAGATACAGGGAAAAAAGCGAAAAAGAAAAGACAACCGATGAAATTATAAAGGATATCGGCAAAGAGATAGATGAAATAAAAAAAGACATTGATGAAGTTGTCAGAGAAAATGAAGAACTGCATAAAGAAAATACTGATTTAATTAATAAGGTAAGAATCCTGGAAAAAATAATCGAACAGGAAAGAAAGAAGAAAAAGGGCTATAAAGCCAATTCGACCAATTCAAATTTACCGCCTTCAAGTGATTTGTTCAGCCGTCATATCAGTAATACCAGAGAAAAATCAGGTTTGAAAAGAGGCGGACAGAAAGGTCATAAAGGCAGCTTTTCAGTTTTGAATGAAACTGCCGATGTGATTATTGACAGATACGTTGACAAGGCTCCGACAGGTGCAAAGGAAGTAAGAGATGAAAACAATAATATCCTTTACTATGTTACTCAGGAAATTGATTTAACTTTTAAAAGGACAATTACTGAAACCAGATATCATATCAATAAAACAAACCTAGAAGTATTAACTGAACAAGAGAAAAGTAAATACGCCGTTAATCCTGTTACTTATTCAAACAAAATTAAAGCAGTGACTTTATATTTACATAATCACGGATGTATAGCTTTAGATAGATTAAGTAAAGTTATCAGTGTTTTTAGTAATAATCAAATTAATATAAAACCCTCATCAATCTGCAATTGGCAAAAAGAGTTAGCTGTAAAAAGTCAAAAGTATCGAGAGTCTGTTTTAATTGACATTTTAAATTCAGATGTATTAGGTGTTGATGAATCAGGTTGGAGAGTAAATGGGAAAACCAAATGGTTACATACTCTGTCAACTAAAGATGCCTCATATTATTTGGTGACGGATAAAAGATCAGATAAAGAAACTGGCACAATAAAGTTATTGGAAGGATTTAATAACTATCTTGTTCACGATCATTTCAAACCATATTATAGTCTTGATAATCCGATACATGTAGAATGTAACGCTCACATCTTAAGATATTTAAAAGCCGGTATTGAGCAATATCACGATAAGTATTGTCAAAGTATGAAGTCGCTATTACAACAGATGCTGCATGAAAGAAAGCAATATGTTAAGGATGGTATAGATTCATTTGAAAAAGAAAAAATCAGTAGATATGAAGAAATGTATACATCGATATTACAAAAGGCATTATCTGAATATGATAAAGAAAATCCAAATATTGCCAAGAAATATGAACCAGCACATATAAAACTATTTAGAAGGATGCTTGAATATAAACAGGAACATTTATTGTTTATGTATGATTTTAAGGTGCCTTTTGACAATAATTTAGCTGAAAGAAGTATTAGAAAAGGCAAAACCAAACTTAAAGTATCTGGACAAAACAATAATTTAGACACTGCTAATTATTATACTAGTGCACTAACGATTATTGAGACCTCTAGGTTAAGGAAAGAAAACCCATTAGAAAAAATGATAGAAATACTTAACAATTAATTTTCTATCTACTTTTCTATCATCAATTTAAATAATGGTCTACTTATTAATTTAAAAGTTAGACCATTTTTTTATTCAATATATTATTTGTCGCTGAATAGTAACAGTTTAAAATAATTTTTAAATTTTAATCTTGCTTTTATAATCCCACTATGATAGCATAATTATGCTGCCTAATTAGCTCAGTCGGTAGAGCAACCGGCTGTTAACCGGTTTGTCACAGGTTCAAGTCCTGTATTAGGCGCCATTAGAAATAAAACTCGGGGGTTAACACCGGGTTTTTATTTTTTGGAAGAGATAATAAGTGTCTGATAAACAACATGAAACAGAAAACATATCAGTGTTGAAATCAAAGCGACAAGGACAAACAAAACCCAGGCCAGACTTGAAGTTAATGAAACATCAAACACAAAGTAAACCAGAAAATCCAGCCCGACTATTAAGATAAAGTAGATAGGAATATAATAAATATCCTTTTTGAGTTTTAACAGTTCAATAAAAAAACTTAAAAATAATACAATTCC
The DNA here is from genome assembly GCA_050950925.1 of Erysipelotrichaceae bacterium. Lineage (GTDB taxonomy): Bacteria > Bacillota_I > Bacilli_A > Erysipelotrichales > Erysipelotrichaceae > UBA1783. The sequence continues at coordinate 66,332 of JBMNIN010000001.1, read as the reverse complement.
CGGGACTGTCAGCAATATCAGAGAAACGCCCTTAACGGTATTTTCTCCAAAAAAATGGATCAGTAATCCCAATGTGATTAACAATATTGACAGCATCAGTTGTAAAAGTACGTAATTAATTTTTTTCATGCTTCAATTATAATGGTTTGTCAATAAAATATCCACCGGCAAAAGAAATTGATGATAATTACTTCATCAAAAAAGTCTTATAAAGATGGGTGGTACTGGCCTTAATCGATTTATAATATGTTTTTTGAGAAATATAATGTTTTTTCATTATTTCCTGAATCGGCAGTTTGAAAAGGAAGCGATCGATAAAAATTTTCCGGTCTTCCTCCAGGACAATGGAGTTTACACTGTTTATTATTTTGTTTATGGTATTTTCATGTTCGATAAGATCTAAGACAAATTGACTGGTTTTATCAGTTGTTTTCTTATTTGAAGAAATTTTAATTATTGATGTGGTGTAATTCAATTCGCTGTACAGGCTGTTGTTTTTTGAAAAAAATAATTTTCCATCAATATAGTAAAAGCCTTCTTTTTTTAGAAAATCCATAATTTGAAGAAGTCGTTCTTTTTTAGTCAATTGATAATTTTGACAGATATTCATTAATATTTTTATTGTTAGCATTATGTATTTCTCTATTTATCAGTTGACGTTCTATCAGCGAAAAACTGTTATCCTGTAGTTTTCTGTAGACTGTTCTGGGACTTCTGTTAATGATTCTGGCAACACTTTCGATGTTAGTTTTAACATATTCTTCAAAAATCAGTGTTTCTTCAGACAAGCCTGTTAAATACTGTGTAACATCTTCCATCATTTTGTTCAAGCGATACTGATTTTCTTCAGTATAAGCTTTTCGGATTTCTTCAATAATTTCACCGATTTCAAAAGCGTCCATGTATCCCTGTTTCTGATACCTTTCCAATTTTCTGATAACAAGCAAAATACTTGAATTAGTGTTGTTCATTCTCTCTACCTCCTCTTAAAACAATTACACTAAAATAATGGCGGGCAATACCTAATAATCCTAACTTAATTTATCAAATTATGGTAATATTAGTAGGCAAAGGAGAAAAGTATGGAAAAAAAGAAACAGGCTGTCAGTTTTGAAATCACTCATGTCTGTAAGCAATCAGGAGCAAGAACGGGGATTTTACATACTCCTCACGGGGATGTATTGACTCCGATGTTTATGCCTGTAGGTACAGCTGCCAGTGTTAAATTTATTTCTCCTGAGGAATTGTATGAAATGAATGCCGGAATTATTTTGGCAAATACTTATCACTGTATGCTGAGACCTGGTGAAGATATTATCAGTCAGGCCGGTGGATTACACAAGTTTATGAATTACAGAAATCCAATGCTGACTGACTCAGGAGGATTTCAGGTTTTTTCACTGGCTGACAATAGAAAAATAACTGAAGAGGGAGTGCATTTCAAATCACATCTGGATGGTTCAGCACTTTTTATATCTCCGGAAAAATCAATTGAAATTCAAAACAAACTGGGAGCGGATATCATTATGGCTTTTGACGAATGCCCGCCATATCCGGTGAGCAGAGAATATATGGAAGAATCTGTTGACAGGACTTTAAGATGGGCTAAACGTTGTAAAGATGCTCATCAGAAAGAAGGACAGCAGGCACTCTTTGGCATTGTGCAGGGTGGTGAGTTTAAAGACATCAGAAGACATTGTGCAAAGGAACTGGTAAAGATGGACTTTGAAGGATATGCTATTGGTGGAACCTCAGTTGGAGAAAGTAATGAAGTTTTTTATAAGATGATTGACTATTCACTTATTGATTTGCCAACAGAAAAGGTAAAGTATCTGATGGGTGTCGGTTCAACTGATTTTCTTCTGGAGGCTGTTTTACGTGGAGTGGATATGTTTGACTGTGTTTTACCAACCAGAATTGCCAGACACGGTGCTCTTATGACTTCCCAGGGAAGAATAGATATTAAAAAGGCTAAATATGCTGCTGATTTCACGCCTTTAGATCCGGAGTGTGACTGTTATTGTTGTAAAAACTACACTAAAGCTTATTTAAGACATTTACATCGCAGCAAAGAAGGTTTTGGCACCAGACTTATGTCAATACATAACCTGCGTTTTTTAATTAAACTAATGGAAGAGGTTAGAGAAGCTATCAATGAGGATAGATTTCTGGATTTTAAAGAAGCGTTTTTTAAAAAACATAATTTAAATTCTAAAGATTCAAGAGGTTTCTAGGATGAAAACAAAGGATTTTGATTTTAATCTGCCAGAATCTCTAATTGCTCAGGCTCCTTTGGAAAATCGAAGTGACTCAAGAATGTTGGTGATAAATAAAACTGATAATACTTATAGCGATCACCATTTTAATGAGTTGATAGATTTTTTAAAAGAAGATGATATAATTGTCAGAAACAATACCAGAGTGATTCCGGCCAGATTATTTGGTGTAAAAAAAGCTATAGATAACGGTACTCAGAAAGATGGTCATTGCGAAGTTCTGCTTTTAAAAGACAAAGGAAACAACATCTGGGAAACGCTGGTTGGCAATGCTAAAATAGTCAGATTGAATACCATAATCAGTTTTGGTGACGGAAGACTGAAAGCCCGCTGTATAAAGACTGACGAAAGAGGAATCCGATATTTTGAAATGCAATATGAAGGTATTTTTATGGAAGTTCTGGAAGAGTTAGGTAATATTCCATTGCCTCCATATATCAAAGAAAAATTATCAGACCGGGAAAGATATCAGACAGTATACAGTAAAGTAGAGGGAAGCGCTGCGGCTCCGACAGCCGGATTACATTTTACTGCAGAACTGATTGAGAAAATAAAAGAAAAAGGCTGTCAGTTTGTAGATTTAACTTTACATATAGGATTAGGGACATTCAGACCGGTAATTGTTGAAAATATTGACGAACACATAATGCACAGTGAGTATTATCAGATGTCAGAAGAAACAGCGAATGTTTTAAATAAAGCCAAAAAAAACGGCCAGAGAATTGTCGCGGTTGGTACAACATCGGTCAGAACCATAGAGGCGATTTACAATCAATACGGCTGTTTTAAAGAATGTGCAGGAAGTACCGATATCTTTATTTATCCAGGTTACAGTTTTAAAGTCACAGATGCCGTTGTTACCAATTTTCATCTTCCAAAATCAACACTGCTGATGATGATCAGTGCTTTTGGTGGTAAGAAGCTGATTTTTGAGGCTTACAGGCACGCTGTAGAGGAAAAATATCGTTTTTTCTCTTTTGGTGACAGTATGTTTATTTATTGATTATGAAACAACAGGGAAAGAAAAAATATTATTATCTGCAAAAGCAGACACTGGAAGAAATAAAGGGTTTAAAAAATAAGCCTTCTTTGCTGATGCATGTCTGCTGCGGTGTTTGTGCCAGTCACGTTTCATTATGCTTAAGTGAATATTTTAATTTAACCCTTTATTACAATAATGATAATATTTATCCAAAACAGGAGTATGACAAACGTTATCAGGAACTGGTCAGGCTTATTGATGAATATAATAAAAATAATAAAAATGAGATTAAAATCATAAAAACTGAATATGATGGAGAAAATTATTGTCAGAAACTTGAACCCTTAGCTGATGAACCGGAAAAAGGCAAGAGGTGTCTATTGTGTTATTTTTTGAGGATGAAACAGGCAATGCAATATGCCAGTGATAACGGTTTTGAATATTTTACTACAGTTATGACTGTTTCCAGGCAGAAAGATTCGGTTACTTTAAATGAGATTGGTCAGAAAATTGCTCATTTATTTCCAAAGGTGAAATATTTTTATTCGGATTTTAAAAAGAATGATGGTATACTAAAAACTAATCAGCTGGTTAAAAAATATGGTCTTTACCGTCAGCAGTATTGTGGTTGTATATATTCTTATAATGACTATATTCAAAGAAAAGAAAGGGGTAATAAAAAATGAGTTATTATGTATTTATTGATATTGATGGAACGCTACTTGATAACAGTACCAACAGTATTCCATCTTCAGCAATAAAAGCAATCAGTCAGGCTAAAAGAAACGGGCATAAAATTTTTATCTGTACCGGGAGAAGTTTTCCTTCAGTTACGGAAAACTTTTTAAAGTTGGATATTGATGGCGTCATTGCTGGTTGTGGAGGTCAGATTATAATAGAAGGTAAGCAGATATATTTCTGTCCGATGCCAAAAAATATGATTGAACCGGTTGTAGATTATTTCATCAGCAAAGACATTGGCTTTATGCTGGAAGGCGAAGAAAAAAATTATCTGTACAGCGCTAAAAACAGCAGTAATATAGAAAAGAAACTATGTGATTTTTTGTATACTGATGGACTTTTTGTTCCGTTTATCCATTCGCAGGTAAATTATGAAAAAATAATAAAAATTTCTTTCTTCACTTTGAAAAAAGATGATGTTGACATAATTCTTTCGAAATTAGGTGAAGATTATTATAGTCATTATGATGACTGGTATCCTGGTGTGTTTACTGGCGAAATTTTATATACTAAAAATACTAAGGCTTCAGGAATTGACTTCATTATCAAAAGGGATAATCATCCGCTTGAAAAAGTAATAGCAATAGGTGACAGTATGAATGATTATGATATGATAATGCATGCCGGAGTTGGTATAGCGATGGGTAATGCCAATCAGAAACTGAAAGAAGCAGCAGATTATGTTACTACTGCTGTTGATGAGGATGGATTGTATAATAGTTTTAAAAAGTATGGACTAATATAAAAACGGGAATTTGATCCCGTTTTTCCATTAATATTCTTTATGGTCTTTCAGATTCTGGAAGAAGTTGTTAACTGCTTCATTGAACTGGCTATATAATTCGTTATCTCTGTCGACTCCGCAGAAACCAATTTCTTTCCATCTGGTTCTTAACCCTTTAACTTTCTCAATCATTTCTTCAGAGAAATCACACTGTGCTGTACATAATTTAGCTTCTGCTATCAGTTCTTCCTTTTGAACAGCTCTATCAGCAAATGAAGCCTTCAATTCGGCATAGTAAGCGTTTTTAGCCTGATTGAAAGATTTTCTTGCAGCTGAGAACTGTTTCCACAACTCTTCATCATCTTTCCTTCCTGCACTTCCCGCAGCTTTCCATTTTTCTAAAAGATCATTGATAGCTCTTGTTGTTTTCTTCCATTCGGTTGAAGTAGCCAGTTGTTGCAGTTCAGCAATAATAGCTTCTTTAGCTTCTTTAGCTTCAGCACGTTTTTCGTCTAAATTTGCATAATATTCTCTTCTGTTATCAAAAAAGGTATCTCTGACTTCTTTGTATTGAGCCCAAAGTTCATCGTCAACTTCTTTGCCGGCAGAGCCTGTAATTTTCCACTGATTAAACAAATCATTCATTTCCTTAGTCGCTTTTCTGTAGTTAGTTGTTTCAAGAATTTCTTTTGATTTTTCAATGATGGCAGCTTTTGTTTCAGCTGCATTTAAAGACAGTTCGTTTTTCTTCGCCTCAATAAGAGCAAGATACTCATCGAACTCTTCTCTTAATTCTACTTCAAAACCAGATTCATATTCCGGGAACCTTTTCCATTGTTTTTTGAGACTGGAAGCAGTTTTGACAGCGTTAAAAACGTTGTCAGATTCCGAAAGCCTCTTAGCCTTTTTAACTAACTCCTCTTTGCGTTTTAAGTTTAAATCTAAATCACTATACTCTACCATATTTCCACCTTATCCCCAACACTACTGTTGGTTAACTACTTCTTATTGTAATCTTTTTTGAACAATAAATAAAGGGAAAAAGAACCTTTTTTACTTTTCCGGGGTTACTATTCAGCGAGAAAAAAACCTGTCAAGAGGTTTTATCCACAAAATGAATAAAATTCAAAGAAAATGACAGGTCCCATTAATCAAAGACAGATTAACTGACACCGGAAAAAAACAAAGGATATATTTAAACTGAAATCATATTATGCCTGCAGAAAGGCTCCAAACGTCTTTATGCGGCTTATTTATCAGCTGAAATATCCTTTTTTATAATTTCGGCAGTCAAAAGTTATCCACAATTTTATCTTAAAAACCTGTGGTAAAATATAACTGTAAAGAAAGGGGCGGCTGTTGACATGCGTTTAAATTCAAAACTGAGTCCGGAAAGATATTTAAAAAATAAAGTTTATTTTGACAGCGGTCTGATAGAAACTCTGGAAGCCTTAAACAGACAGTTGAATAAAGCCAGGGAAAGAGAACGCATATATCAGGCTGCCATTTATAAACTGAAGGATGAAAATGTAAATCTGAAGTTCAGGTACAGATGCCTGACTGTTGATTTTAAATCCCTGCAATTCAGATACAGGGAAAAAAGCGAAAAAGAAAAGACAACCGATGAAATTATAAAGGATATCGGCAAAGAGATAGATGAAATAAAAAAAGACATTGATGAAGTTGTCAGAGAAAATGAAAGATTATACAGTGAACTGGATATCAAGGATCAGAAAATAAGAATCCTGGAAAAAATAATCGAACAGGAAAGAAAGAAGAAAAAGGGCTATAAAGCCAATTCGACCAATTCAAATTTACCGCCTTCAAGTGATTTGTTCAGCCGTCATATCAGTAATACCAGAGAAAAATCAGGTTTGAAAAGAGGCGGACAGAAAGGTCATAAAGGCAGCTTTTCAGTTTTGAATGAAACTGCCGATGTGATTATTGACAGATACGTTGATAAGGCTCCGACAGGTGCAAAGGAAGTAAGAGATGAAAACAATAATATCCTTTACTATGTTACTCAGGAAATTGATTTAACTTTTAAAAGGACAATTACTGAAACCAGATATCATATCAATAAAACAAACCTAGAAGTATTAACTGAACAAGAGAAAAGTAAATACGCCGTTAATCCTGTTACTTATTCAAACAAAATTAAAGCAGTGACTTTATATTTACATAATCACGGATGTATAGCTTTAGATAGATTAAGTAAAGTTATCAGTGTTTTTAGTAATAATCAAATTAATATAAAACCCTCATCAATCTGCAATTGGCAAAAAGAGTTAGCTGTAAAAAGTCAAAAGTATCGAGAGTCTGTTTTAATTGACATTTTAAATTCAGATGTATTAGGTGTTGATGAATCAGGTTGGAGAGTAAATGGGAAAACCAAATGGTTACATACTCTGTCAACTAAAGATGCCTCATATTATTTGGTGACGGATAAAAGATCAGATAAAGAAACTGGCACAATAAAGTTATTGGAAGGATTTAATAACTATCTTGTTCACGATCATTTCAAACCATATTATAGTCTTGATAATCCGATACATGTAGAATGTAACGCTCACATCTTAAGATATTTAAAAGCCGGTATTGAGCAATATCACGATAAGTATTGTCAAAGTATGAAGTCGCTATTACAACAGATACTGCATGAAAGAAAGCAATATGTTAAGGATGGTATAGATTCATTTGAAAAAGAAAAAATCAGTAGATATGAAGAAATGTATACATCGATATTACAAAAGGCATTATCTGAATATGATAAAGAAAATCCAAATATTGCCAAGAAATATGAACCAGCACATATAAAACTATTTAGAAGGATGCTTGAATATAAACAGGAACATTTATTGTTTATGTATGATTTTAAGGTGCCTTTTGACAATAATTTAGCTGAAAGAAGTATTAGAAAAGGCAAAACCAAACTTAAAGTATCTGGACAAAACAATAATTTAGACACTGCTAATTATTATACTAGTGCACTAACGATTATTGAGACCTCTAGGTTAAGGAAAGAAAACCCATTAGAAAAAATGATAGAAATACTTAACAATTAATTTTCTATCTACTTTTCTATCATCAATTTAAATAATGGTCTACTTATTAATTTAAAAGTTAGACCATTTTTTTATTCAATATATTATTTGTCGCTGAATAGTAACTTTCCGGGTAAAAATGGATTTATTATTTAGGGTTATTTACGTTTTTAATGACATCAAAGAATCTGTTTTACTTAAAAAAATACTCTCTATTGAGAGTATACGAGATTTTTAACTGTTTCAATAAAACTATCCGGCAATTTAAAATATTTGTGTTCATCTATTGTATAAATACGACAGATATTATATCCCCAGTTGTTTTCTTTTTCTGAAATATCCATTTCAATATACACAATTAAGGTATCATTTTCATAAAAGGACATCTTATACTGCAGAATTGAATCAATCATTTCAGCTTTGTTTTTTCTTAAATTATAATTGCTGAAACAGCTGACTAATTGATTGATTTCATTTTTATCTGTTATGGTAATACTGTTTTCAGAATTATAAATATCATCAATAACAATTTTGTCTATATTATGATTACCAGACAGATAAAGCGGATTAGCATTTCTTATAAACAGGAACGTCATAAGAACAGCTGCAAATAATGTAATCGTAATTAAATATTTTTTCTTCATAAAATCACCTGACCTTTATTTAAAACTTTTCTTTCTTATTAACAGAAAACTAAATCATGGATATTTCATAAACTCCTAAAAATATTTTATCAATAGACAGACTGATGTGCAAATTAAATCATAAAAAAACTCTCTGATGAGAGTCTTTGTATCTCTGGCGATAATAAATTAACGTTTTGAGAATTGAGGAGCTTTTCTGGCTTTCTTCAAACCATATTTCTTTCTTTCTTTAGCTCTTGGATCTCTTGTTAAAAATCCGGCAGCTTTCAGTTTTGGACGATAGTCATCCACAACTTCTAATAAAGCTCTGGAAATAGCGTGTCTCATAGCTCCTGCCTGTCCTGTATAGCCGCCACCGTAAACGTTAATGTAAACATCATATTTGCCAACTGTCTCAGTGACCACAAATGGTGCATTAACAACCATTTTCAAAGTTTCCTGTGGCAAGTATTCATCTAAAGGTTTACCATTGATAACGATGCTTCCATCACCCTGTGTCAGGTATGCTCTGGCTACTGAAGTCTTTCTGCGACCAGTACCATGGTATCTGACAGTGTCTTTTTTCTTAGTTGCCATATTTACTGGTCCTCCTATTCTTCAATCTTTAACTCAACTGGCTGTTGAGCTGCATGCGGATGTTCACTTCCCTTGTAAACAAACAGATGTTTACGTTGAACATTTCCTAATTTGGTGTGTGGTAACATACCATGAATTGATCTTTCTACCCATTCAATTGTGTACTTATCTTTCATAGTACGCATAGATCTGGTTCTCAAACCACCTGGATATTGAGAGTGATTATAGTAGAATGTATTGTCCAGCTTATTACCTGTAACAACAATCTTGTCAGCGTTGATAACAATAACATAATCTCCACAATCAACATTCGGTGTGTATTCCGGTTTGTTTTTGCCTCTTAAAACTTCTGCTACTTTAGTTGATAAGCGACCTAAAGTCAGTCCTGTTCCATCGACAACATACCACGTACGTTTGACGTCTGCCGGTTTCAGCATTGTTGTTTGACGCATAATTTTGTCCTCCTTATCAAAATGTAGTTTCCGGGGCTACTTTTTGTCGTAAAGTGACATCTATTATTTTAGTAATAACTTTGTGTCTTGTCAACTAAGAAAATAATTTTCAACATTATTTCACAATAAAACTGTTTTTATCAAAAATAGTATTTAACTGAAAATAAGACTCCACAGGTTATTTTCTGTGTATGAGGTCAATTTTTTTATAATCGGGTATCGTCGATTTTATTCAGGAAATCTCTGGCCTGTGTAACGACTGAACTTACACAGCCGTTTTCAAAGGGAATTGTCAGACCGGCTTCTTTGACTAACTCAGTAAAAGAAAGTGTTCCTCCCAGCGAACACAAATGTAAGTAGTCATTGAATGCTGTTTCATCTTTTTGTTGTGTTCTGACCCAGAATTGCAGCGCACAGATTTGAGCCAGAGTATAGTCGATATAATAGAATGGAGACTGAAAAATATGCCCCTGCTGAAACCAGAATGCTCCTTTATCTAAAATATCGCATCCGGTATAGTCTCTTTCCGGGCGATACATCATCTCCAGTTTTTTCCAGGTCATTTTTCTTTCTTCAGGAGTCATTTCGGGATTATCGTAAATTTCGTGCTGAAAATGGTCTACTAATACACCATAAGGAAGGAAAGTTAAAGTGCCGGCCAAATGAGAGTAATAGTATTTCTCAGTTTCTTCATCAAAGAAATCCTTCATCCATGGATAGGCAAAAAATTCCATACTCATTGAATGTATTTCTGCTGATTCCATTGTTGGCCATTGGCAGGCTTCAACAGGAATATTTCTGCTCATGTAATATTGGAAAGCATGTCCTGCTTCATGAGTGAAAACATCAACATCACTGCTGGTGCCGTTGAAATTAGCGAAGATAAACGGAACTTTATAATCGCTAAAAGAAGTGCAGTAACCTCCCATTTTTTTACCGTCTTTGCTTAACAAATCCCATAATTCTTTTTCTTTCATTATGTCAATGAACTCTCCTGTTTTTTTATGCATCTGATGGTACATTTTGACTGCTGCATCAACCAGACCGTCTGCATCTTTTTTTGGTGTTGGATTACCGCTGGAAAATTCATAGATAAAATCATAATAGGCCAATTTGTTTAAACCCAGACGTTTAGTCTGCCTGTTATATAATTCATTGTTTAGCGGTACTAAATCAGTAAGAATCTGTTTGCGGTAGTTGTCTACCATTTTTCGGTCATAGTCGAAACGGTTTGTTCTCAAATAACCCAGTTCAGTGAAAGTTTCATATCCTAATTCTTTTGCCATCTGATTTCGAACTTTTACCAAATTATCAAAAATTCTGTCAAACTGCTGTTCATTGTCCTGGTAAAATTTCATTCTGGCATCATAAGCTCTTTTTCTGGTTTGGCGGTCATCGGATTGGGCAAATGGTGAAATTGAAGATAAGTTATAAATCTTGCCATCAAATTCGATTTGGGCTGAAGCTTTCAATTTTCCATATTCAGAAGTAAGTTTATTTTCTTCAATCATAAGTGGAATGATCTTTTCATCAAATGATTTTAAGGCGAATTCGGCTTTTTTAAAATATACTTCAGGAAGGTAATGATACAGTTTTTCCCTGCCCTCAAATGCCAGACAGATTTCTGCAATTCTGCTTTCGAAAATCTGTAATTTTGGACTGGTTTCATCCCAGAAATCATTTTCTTTTTCATAAAACTTATCTCTTGTATCAATAGTGTGTCTGACAGTTGCCAAGGTAATCATGGTGCTGACATGAGATTTTATTTTTTCAATTTCTTTAAAAGTTTCGATAAAATCATCTGCTTCTGTTTGTTTTTGAAGTTGATTTAAAAGATCTGTCATTGTTTTTTCTAATTTTTCAAAGTCTATTCTTTCGTATTTAAATTCGGAAAATTTCATTTTTAATCTCCTCTTCTGTAGATTTGCATGAAATAAAATAATTTACTTCTGCATCTTTTTGTCTGTTTTTTGGTCCTTAGAGAACATTATATACCATATTTCTTTATTCTTTAAAAAAAACATACTTATACCGGTTGCTGGAATAAAATAATTACATAATAAAAACGATAAATAGTAGAAACTGTAAAAAAATGACTGTTAAAAATCATCCCAAACTGACATGTCTGATTTATCAATCCGGTGACATGTCTGATTTATCAATCCGGTGACATGTCTGATTTATCAATCCGGTTGCATTTTACAGGTGATAATGATATTATATTTAGGCGGGTTGTCCACGTAGCTCAGCCGGATAGAGCATCCGCCTTCTAAGCGGACGGTCAGGGGTTCGAATCCCTTCGTGGACGCCATTTGTCTGATAACCACAGGAAGTGGTTTTTCTTTTTTATAAACAGGCAGGGATAAAGAACAGTTAAAATCGAAGTAAAATTGACCATTTTTTAATATGATTAATAAACGCAGGTGTATAATTAAAGAAAATTATAAGGAAAGTTAAAAGGTTAAGAATATGAGCTATCAGGATTTTAAACAGGCTTTAAAGTTGGCGACAGACCATAAGTACTTTGTCAGCGGCACAGGGTTAACAGCAGAAGAAATAAAAAAAGCTGAAGGCATTCTGGGTCTGGAGTTTTCTTCTCAGATGATAGAGTTTTATAAAAATTTTAATTATATTTCTTTTGATGGCTGTGAAATTTTCGGGATTAATTTTGATGATTCAGATATTTTTGAAGGAAATTCACTTACTTATGCCTTACATGAACGTAAAGAGTATGCTCTTTCAAAAAAGTGGCTGCCGATTTATAATTACGGAGATGGCAGTTTAGCTTTTTTGGATTACAGCTGTCTGAACATTGACAGAGAGCCGGCTGTTATAAGATGTTTTTATAATGGTGAACAATATCAGAAGATGGAAAATGCAGCTGAAGATTTTGGTTCGTTTTTGTTGTCATTAATAAAAGAGAACTGTTAAAAAATCCGGATGCTGGATAAAAAGGAGAAAAGATTGTGAGTTATAAAACAGATACGTTAAAAAATGCCTGTCTGAAAAAACTGCTGATATGTGTTTTCGTCGGTCTTTTTTTAATCATGAGCGGATGTACAGCAAAGCAGACCTGTGAGTACGGAGTATTTTTAGGTTTAAATGAAAATGAAATTGACAGATTGGATTCATACAGACTGGTTGTCATAGAACCATCAGAATTTTCTCTTGAAAGTATAAAGCGGCTGCATAATGACAATAAAACAGTTTATGGCTATTTAAATGTTGGATCAGTTGAAGAGTATCGGGAATATTATCAGAGATTTAATGATATATTTTTAGGAGTTTATCAGGATTGGCCGGATGAACAGTGGGTAGATGCCTCTTCTGCTGAGTGGCAGAATTTTGTTGTGGATGAGTTAGCTAAGCAATATATTGATTTAGGTATTGATGGCTTTTTTTTAGATAATGCTGATGTTTATTACTGCTTTCCTGATGAAAATATTTTTCAGGGCCTCTGCACAATTTTACAGGGCTTAAAAAAATATAAAGTTCCGGTGATAATAAATGGAGGTGATGTTTTTGTTACAAGATGTATTGATGAAAACACAGCTTCTTCATTGTTTGAGGGGGTAAATCAGGAAACGGTTTTTACCAGTATCGATTTTGATAATCAGAGTTTCGGGATACAGAGTCAGGAGGAAACAGAATATTTCAAAGATTATCTGAAAAAAGTAAAAGAAAACGGTCTGTCCGTATATTTACTGGAATACGGGGCAAACCGTCAACTTTCCGAAGAAATAGATAATTACTGTCTTGCAAATGACTTTTACTGGTACAATGCTGGTAATCTTGATTTAAAATAGTTTGCCATACTGTCAGCGTGATTATCTGTTGAAAAAGTTTTTAAAACCTTCTTCTACACGATCACTGACAGAAGTTTTTTCATAAACATTGTTAATTGTTATGTCTCCGGAAATAGAAGAGGATTTAACTTTTTCAACTTTTCCATTAACAGAGATATCACCGCTGACGGTAGAAGCATTGAGTTTATATATGGCACCTCTGCCGGTATTGAAATCACCGCTGACTGTTGCGACTGAACAGCTGGAAGCAAACATATTAGTGATATCAATATCACCGCTGACTGTGGCAAATTTCGCTAAATTGGCTTTGATGTAGATGAAGTTACAGTCACCACTGGTGTTGTTTAATGAAAATTCATCACAAATAAAGCCGAATTCTTCAGCATCAATATCAGATGAGATAGCTTTCAGATCAATCTTTTTAAAACTTGCTGTTTCAGGAAAACTGATAGTTATATCTCCGTCAACTCTTTTGAATATTTTTATTTCTTTGTGTAATGGTTCAATTATCAGTTCATCATCACTGATAACAGTGTTATAGTAGTCAATGGCATTTTCTTCGATATCTATATGGATATCATCATCTTTGCTGGTTTTAATAGTCAAATCACCACCATGAATCAGTGCTACTTTGAAAAGTTTAAAATAAGTAGTAGTTTTTTGTTGTTTTAAACCGATAATTTCATCAACATTGCCAAATCTGTATTTGTTAATTTAAAAGTGTATCAAAAATCAACGAATATCAGTTGAAAAATGATCCACTTGTTTTTTTTGTATTCCAGTGACAATTATAATAGTCATTGGAGGTGATGGAGGTGATTAATCAAATGAACAAGTATACAATCATCAATCTAAAACAAAAGGGTTACTCAAATCGAAAGATAGCGAGAGAATTAGGGATTGACCGAAGAACCATTGGTAAAATATGGAACGACTATCTTGAGGCAAGAACCCGATTAGAAACAAACCCTGGTTTACCAAGGGAAGAAAAAGAAAAATTGACACAAATTATTACCGGAAATAAACCTTATGATTCCAGTAATAGAAGGAGACGAAAACTAACACCTGAAGTGCAATCAAGAATCCTATGTATTTTAGAACAAGAAGAGATTAAGACAGAACTTCTAGGGAAAAGACACAAACAGAAACTCACAGCGAGCCAGATTCATCAAATTTTAAATGAAGAAGGAGTTGATATAGGACTCACAAGTGTGACTAATTTCATTCGAAAAGCCAGGCATCAAAAAGAAGTTTTTATTCGCCAAAACTATGAACCGGGTTATCGACTGGAATACGATTTTGGAGAAGTAAAGCTAATCATCAATAAGAAACCAATAAATGCTTCTCTTGCCGTTTTTTGTAGTCCGGCCAGTGGTTTTAGATGGGCCTATTTATACTCTGATCAAAAACAACAGGTTTTTTTAGACTCACATGTTCGTTTTTTCGAAATGACAAAAGGCACTTGGAAGGAAGTGGTTTATGACAACATGAAAAATGTTGTCACACGGTTTATAGGCAGAAGTGAAAAAGAAATCAATCCCAAATTAAGGGATTTAGCACTTTTTTATAATTTTGAAATTAATGTCACAAATTGTTTCAGTGGACACGAAAAGGGTTCTGTGGAAGGAACAGTTAAATTTATACGAAATAAGGTCTTCGCAAGTAAATATCAATTTGATTCTTTCTTAGAAGCAGAAAAATACCTTGAAGAACAATTGGTTAAAATAAATCAATCCAGCAGCTTTTATAAAGAACAACTTCACTTAAGACCTTGTCCATTTAAATATGAAATCGCTGAAGTGTTAAGTGTCAAGGTTGATAAATACAGTTGTGTCCGAGTGGAAAACAACTTTTATTCAGTCCCCGATTATCTGATTGATCAGTATGTAACAATTAAGAATTATTTAAAAGAATTAACCATTTATAAAAACAATGAAGTGATTTGGACACATCAAAAGGTAAATGGGATGCAAGAATACCAATTAGAGCTAAGCCATTACCTTAAAACCCTAAGCAGAAAACCAGGGGCCCTAAAAAATTCCCAAGTTCTCAAACAAATTCCAGAGTTACATCACATTTACCATCTTTATTTTAAAACAAAACCTAAAGAATTCATAGAAATATGTCAACAACATGCTGGTAAAACAATCGATGAGCTGGTGAATCATTTATTGCATCCACATCAACCCAAAGAAGATATGGTTGACGAAATTACCATGAAATCAAAAGATCAATTAAAACAAATAACACAATTATTTAATTTGGAGGGCATTTATGGAAACCATTAAACAACTTACTACTGATTTAAAATTATCCTATATAAAAAACAATTACGAACAGGATCTTCTCGAAGCAAGACAGCTTGGGAAAAGTCACGAAGAATTTCTCACAGATATTCTAATCAGGGAAAGAGAAAACAGATTAAATAACGGAATCAAGAACCGGCTTAGAGAAGCGAAATTCCCACAAAAGAAAGTATTGGAAGATTTTAAAAGAAGTCGATTCACAAAAGAACAACGACTTCTGTTTGAAAAATTAGAAACACTTGATTTTATTAGGAACAAAGAAAATATCATTCTCATTAGTAATCCAGGAATGGGTAAAACACATTACGCAACAGGATTGGGAATAAAGGCTATTTTTAATCAGATGAAAG
Organism: Erysipelotrichaceae bacterium; assembly: GCA_050950925.1. GTDB lineage: Bacteria > Bacillota_I > Bacilli_A > Erysipelotrichales > Erysipelotrichaceae > UBA1783. The sequence goes on along the minus strand of JBMNIN010000001.1, from coordinate 50,431 downwards.
TGCTCTTTATCAGTGTTCCTAACTTAATAATAGAACTCAAAGAAGCGTTATCAAAGCATCAAATTACACAATATAAAAGAAAATTTGAAAAATATGATTTAGTCATCTTGGATGAATTAGGTTATGTATCTTTTGACAAGGAAGGAAGTGAAATCCTGTTTAATTTAATCTCAAATCGAATTAACACCGGTTCGATGATAGTAACTACCAACCTGCCTTTTGATCGTTGGAATGAAATCTTTAAAGATTCAGTTTTAACAGCTGCCATCGTTGATCGACTTGCACATAAGTCCTATGTTATCAACATGAGTGGTGATAGTTATCGAGTAGAAGAAACCATTAACTGGTTAAAAGAACAATAAAAACATTAAAGTAAAGGAGACAAAAAAACATGAAATTTAATAAAAATCTTAATCCTGAAATTTGTAAATGCTTGGAAAAAGAATATCAGGAATATATTAAAAAAACGCCGATGACAAAAAAGGAAAAACAAGTATTAAAAGACTGGGTGAAAGATGGAAATAGTGTTTACGAAAATACCAGCGATGCCTTCTCTGAAAACGGTGTACCACTTGAGTTTCTAAGTGTATACCGTGAAGAAGAATACCTTAGACAGAAGACAAAAGGTATGAACGCTGATGAAGCAAGAAACTTCGCGCTATCTTTTTACGGGATGAATACTGAACCGCCAGTAGAACAACAGGAATCAATTTATTCAACCTTATCAACCAATTTACCGTTCTGAGTATTGTTAGAATCTTATTTTGTGAAGAAGAAATAATCTTCTAAATGAATACCTCTCTATAAATCGTCGCAATAAATGTTAAGGGAAGGCTAGCCTTCCCTTAACATTTATTCATTCCCTTTTCAATCAATGTTTAAGATAAATAATGGAGCATTTTTCATTTGATAGAGTGGAGCATTTTTCACTTGACAAAAACAAAATCTTGAAACTATTTCTTCTTCGCTTAAACCGGCTTCCAAACCTAACTGGTAGCGGTTCTGATAGGTTTTAATAAGACTTTCAGCATCGACATTATTTTCTTGAGCCTTTGCGGTTAATTGTGCAATAAATTTTTCAAACATCATTTTATCTCCTTTAGCATCTGTTCGGCTTCCTCAAAACTTATTTCATCATTTTTCAGCATTTCCAATACTTCACTTCTGGTTAGAGGGTTAGAAACTGCAATCTGTTCAAAACCTAAGTTTAAGATGACTGAATCTAACATTTTTCTAACTGTAGGATAGGAAATATTCAATTCCTTTTCAATCTGTCTGATGTTTCCGGCGTTTTTGATAAATACCAAGGCGAAGTCCTGTTCTTCAGCAGATAAGTAATCAAATTTACTCAGTGGAAATTCTCCCTGAATTCTGGTTTTGCAATTGTTACATTGTAATTCGCTGATTACCAGACGATTATCGCAAACGGGGCACAGACCTGACAACTTTTTTTTCATGTGATTCACCTCTATAACAGTAATATAGAAAATAATATTAAAAAAGTCAATAATAAAATTAAATAATTTAATAATAATATTAAAATAATGAATAAATGTGTTTAAATTAGTTCAATTTATTTAATTTATTGTTTATTTCAAGGAAATGTCAGTCTGGTAAGCATTGTATTATACGGTATTGATAATATAAAAAGAAAAACTTTACTTTTAATTTACTTTTGATTGAAAAGAGTATGTAATATAATTTAGTTAGATAATATCAAAAAAAATAAATATTATCATATTCACTTCTTTGTCTTGAAAAAGGAAGTAATGACAAAAATATACAGATTAGTTTTTATGGTTGAGATAGCGGTAAATTTAAATGGAGGTCTATTATGGAAAAAGAAAAAAATACAAGTAAGTCAAAACTTGCCAACAGTGTCAGTGATGGTATCGGATTTGGCCTGGCTATTGGAGCAGCAATGGGTTTATTGTTTGACAATATTGGTTTATGGATACCTGTTGGAATGTGTATGGGAGTAGCTTTAGGTGCTGCTTTTGGCAGTTCAGATTCTAAAAATAATAAAAAAGATGAGAAATAAATAATTATTTTCTAAAGCATTAAAGTATTTTGTTGTTGTTTGCCAAAAAAGATGACAGTAATGATATATTCGGTAAACCTGGTTTTTTTGTGATTTCTAATCTTTTAATATTGAAGTGAATAGTGCTAAAATTAACCTGAAGATGAGTTTGCAAAAAGGAGAAGATTGTTATGAATGATGGCAAAATAGATGAAAAAGGATTTACTCCGACAGTCAGCAGCTGGTCAGATGATGATCTTGTTATGATTCCGAAAGAAATATCCGGCTGTTCCGGAATAATAATAAATGGCAAAAAGATTAAGTCATTGATATTTACAACTGATGTTGCAATTATAATGAATAATAATGCTGATGCAATTTTTGCAGTTTATCCCTTTACTCCCCATCCGTCAATATTTTCAGCAATTACCAGTGTAGCCCAGGCTCCTGTTTTTGCTGGAGTAGGCGGAGGAACAACAAAAGGAGAAAGAGCCCGTGAAATGGCTCTTCTGGCTGAATCGCAGGGCTGTATGGCAGTTGTTTTAAATGCTCCGGCTCCAATAGAGACTTTTAAGCTGATATCCAAAACTGTAATATGTCCGATAGTTGCAACTGTTGTTTCTGAGTATACGGATATTGATGAAAAAATAAAAGCCGGGGCCTCAATTCTCAATATCAGTGGTGGAGCTAATACAGTAAATATTGTTAGGAAAATTAGAGAGAAATATCCTGCTATTCCAATAATAGCAACTGGCGGTCCTACAGCAGAAACTATATTAAAGACAATTGAAGCTGGAGCCAATGCCATATCTTACACTCCTCCTACAAATGGAGACCTGTTTAGAATAAAAATGGACAGATATAGAGAAGCGGAAAAAATCAGCTTCTTTGAAAATGAAGATTAGCAGCTGAAAAATAAAGCAAAAACAAGCCCTTTTATATTTTAACGAAAGGGCTTGTTTTGATTTATAGGGAAATAGTTAAGATAACCACAGGTTTATAATAAATAGAATGTCACTGACTAAAATAATAGGATGTAATTTTAAAAGGTTTCCTTTACAGGTTTCAACGAAGGTATAAAGGAAGAAACCGACCATTACACCGTTGGTGATACCATAACTTAAAGCCATAAAACATCCTGCTCCCATTGCCGGTAAAGCCTGATCAAAATCAGCCCAGTCAATTTCTTTGAAAGCAGATAACATCATCACACCGACGATTACCAATGCCGGAGCAGTAGCGGCTGCAGGAATAGCACTTACAAGTGATGCAAATGGCAAACTCAGAAAGAAACAGAAACCGACAATAAGTGAGACTAAACCGGTTTTACCACCAGCTCCAATTCCGGCTGCTGATTCAACATAAGTTGTAGTAGGAGATGTTCCTAAGATAGCACCAATAGGAGTTGCAATGGCATCAGCAAATAAAGCTTTATCCATTTTTGAACTGAAACCATGACCGGTTTCCATTTTTTCAATATCTTCGTCGGTAAAAATACCACTGGTTCTTCCTGTACCTACAAATGTACCAATAGTGTCAAAGTTATCCGAAATAGAGAAAGATAAGATTATTACTGAAACAGCGACCAATCCGGAAGGATTAGCAAAAAGTTCACCCAGACCTTGTGTCAGAGCAATACCAAACCAGTTTTTATAAGCGGAGAATGCTTCAACAAGATTGTATGTACCTCCACTTGCAGTGATGCCTAATGGAATTCCGACGATAGTAGAAACGACAACGCCGATTAGAATAGCTCCAGGAACCTTTTTAATCAACAAGAAGATTGTTGTAGCTAATCCGGCTAAAAATACCGCCAGCACCCTTACATCCATTGCTGTATTGATTACAGGAATTCCAGCAAAAGAAACAAGTCCGATGTTAACAACACCGATATAAATGATAAAAATGCCAATACCTCCAGCAATAGCATTCTGTAAAAACACCGGGATAGATTTAATAATGTGTTTCCTGATGTTTGTTACAGTAATTAAAACGTTGATTAAACCTGAAATCAATACAATTGCCAGAATGGCTGCTGGGCTAAAACCTAAAGAACTTGATAACAGACCGGCTGCCAGTGAGTTAAGACCCAGACCGGGAGCTGTAGCATAAGGTACATTAGCGATAAGGCCCATTAAAATTGTGCAAAGACCACTTGATAGAATGGTAGCAATGTAGACTGCTCCGCTTCCTCCATCTAATCCGGATAAAATAATAGGATTAAGGGCAATAATGTAGGCCATAGCAGCAAAAGTAGTTAAACCAGCTGTTACTTCCGTGAGAACTGTTGTGCCGTTCTCTTTCAGTTTGAAAAACTTTTCAATCATATATATTCTCCTTTTAAAAAGAGACTATAACATTTAAAAATAACTAAAGTCAAGGAAAAAACAGCACATTTTCTAAATATTTATTTTTGTAAATAAAATATAATTTATCACTTAATTAACCGACATTATACCTGTGTACATAAAATGGCCCATGGATATAAGGTAGAAATGAAGATGTTGTTACTGGAAGAGGTACATAACATACAAAACAACAGTAATTATTACAAATATTGGCTCAATTAACAGAAAACCAGCCAATATCAGGCACTGTGGAAATTGACGAGACATTTGACCTTGTAAGTGATAAAAGAAGCTGAAAAATAGAAAGAAAGACACATAAAAGTGGTGAGCCTGGCTATTTAAAGGTAATATCTCACCAGCAAGTCTGTACAGTTACCACAACTGTTCGAAACGGACATGAGATATTAAAGACAGTTGGTTTTGGAAAACCAACTACTGAAGATATTTTGCTATTCCATTATTTATAGTGACGGTTCATTTGTTACAAACAGCTGGTTGAAGCTAGCGAAAGTAAACTGGTTAATTTAAAAACGTATGCTTCCTAACAATAAGGTGAAACATTTAAATACTGTCGGTTATATTCACAACTTAATAAAACAGATGTTTGCTTGCTATAAGAGTGTCACCACTAAGTATATAAACAGGTATCTTTAATTAATGTTATTTCTTAGAAGATTTGTTGATACAGATGATAATGAGAAGATATCAGCTATGATTGGTATATCAAAGTGGTTTAAATTTAGAGTTACTTATGAGTACACAAGAAGTTATCAATTATTCTGTAGAGTTTATAAACTTGGGTGCATTGTTCGTTAATTAAGCAGGAGAATAAAAAAATGTATTAAAATTAGTTGCATAATAGAAAATAATCCTAAAAATATGATAGTTTTAATAAAAAGTTGATATTGAATGCAAACGCTCTCAATTATAGAATTTAGATAGAAGCACAATGTGCTGGAAGGAGATATATTATGAAAAAAATTTTAAAAATAATAACTATTTTTTTAGTTTTGTTTTCACTAGTTGCATGTTCTGAAACTAATGAAGAAAAAGCTAAGATTGGTATAGTTGTACCAGACTTGAATAATTCTTTCTGTTCAGCAATGTATAATGGCGTAAAAAGGGCTGGAGAAGAAAAAGGTTATGAGGTATTTGAGTATGTAACTGAAATGAATCCAGAAAATGATGTCAATTCAGTAGAATTGCTAGCAAACAATGGAGTCTTAGCATATTATGGTTTACATATGGCAGGTGATTCTGTTGGCTCAATTTTGAAAGATAAATATCCTCAAATAGGCTGCTTCTCTCAAACGGCTTTTGAAGGAGCAACTCAACATATTGTTGATAGTTTTGACATTGTTGCAGACCATTTTGTAGAGTCTTTGGGCGAGTTTATGGAAGAAAACAATTTAACTGAAGTTGAAATTTGTGGAATTTGGTTGAGTAATGCTCAAATTGAAGGAACAACGGAAAATGAGCAATACACTACATTTATGAATAGAATACAATCAGAATATGCAAATACTGGAATTAAATATATACAGTCAGAGTATCCTTCTGATGCAGAAGATGTTGCAAATACTGTTGAAACACTATTGCTTTCTACAAATGCCACAATATTTTTCTGTTGCAATAACGATTTTGCTATTTCAGCTTCAAATATTATTTCATCAGCTAAAAGTGATACATCAAGTTACTTTGTATTTTCAACAGAAGGTGATTCAGAATCATTTAGATTAATTGCTGATGTTAATAGCCCATATCGTGCAGCTTCTGTTGCAGACACTGAAGAAACAGGTTATCAAGTTGGTTTACAATTAGTTAACTGGATTGAAAATGGCAAAATGGAAGGAATATCAGTTGCAAGAGAATTAGTTGATTGGAGAAATGTTGCTGATAAGCAGTAGTATAATTAATTATGGAAAACTATGTATTAAAATTTAATGGTATTTCCAAAAATTTTCCTGGTGTATGCGCGTTGAATAACGTTTCATTTGGTCTTCAAAAGGGAGAGATTCTCTCCCTTATTGGAGGCAATGGAGCTGGAAAGTCAACATTGGTAAAATGTGTTACAGGCGCTTTAAATCCTGATTCTGGTATAATTGAGGTTTTTGGCAATAAATATTCGAAAATGGAGCCAAAAAAGGTTTTAGAACTTGGTATTTCTGCAGTTTACCAGGAGTTTAATCTTGTGCCGGACTTACCTGTATGCGAGAATATTTTTATGGGAAAAAATCCTGGCAACGGTATTATTGTTGACTACAAAGAAATGTTGAGAAAATCAAAAGTTATTTTTGATGATTTCGGCATTGATATTAACCCTAAAACAGATGTAAAAAATTTATCGTTAGCTGAAATGCAAATTGTTGAGATTGCAAAAGCGGTAGCATCTGATTTAAAAATATTGATTTTAGATGAACCTACATCTTCTTTAACAAATAAAGAAACATTGACTCTTTTTAGCATAATAAGAAAAGCAAAGAAAAATGGAGTATCAATTATTTATATTTCGCATCGATTAGAAGAAATATTTGAGATATGTGATAGAGCAGTAATTTTAAGAGATGGTGAATATGTTGATACAAGAATGATAAAAGACACTTCAAGACAAGAAATTATTAGATTGATGCTTGGATATGACTTAGACAGTTATTATCCAGAAAGAAAATCATCACGAACGGATGATATTGCTTTAGAAGTGAAAGAAATAACTGGAAATGGAATTAACAACGCTTCCTTTAAACTTTACAAAAAAGAAATTTTGGGATTTACGGGTCTTGTAGGTGCTGGAAGAACCGAACTTATGGAGTTGGTATTTGGAGCCAAAGAGAAAAAACATGGGGAAATATTCATTAATGGCAAATCGTTTAAAGGTAAAAGCCCAAAGAAAGCTATCGAGGCAGGTATTGCTTTTCTGACAGAAGATCGTAAAAGACTGGGACTATTAATGGATAAAAGCGTTGCGTTCAATATTACTCTGGCAAATTTAAAAAAACTATCAAATATGGGTGTAATCAATCAAAAAAAGGAAAATATTGATGTGCAATATTTTATTGACAAGTTAAATATTAAAACTCCTTCTATTAAAAGGGAAATAAAACTCTTAAGTGGAGGAAATCAACAAAAAGTTATTGTAGCAAAATGGCTTGAATGTGATAGCGATATAGTTATTTTTGATGAACCCACACAAGGTATTGATGTTGGGGCAAAACATGATATTTATTTACTAATTGATGAATTGGTTGAATCAGGAAATTCTGTAATTGTCATTTCATCAGATTTAGATGAAATAATGAGTATTTCAGATAGAATGTATATTATGTCTGAAGGCGAAATAGTAGGATGCATGGAAAGAAAGGAATTTAATAAAGAAAGGATACTGGATTTATCATCCGGAAAGAGATAAAAATGGAAAAAGAAGAATTGAAGTCAAAGCTAACATCTCTCATAAGCAAATCTACAGCTCAAATCATTTTAATAGTTTTACTCATCTTTTTTGGGATTGTTTGTAAAGGTAAGTTTTTTACTGTTACAAATATGGTATCTATTTTGAGACAGGTAACAACTATGGGCATTGCTGCATTAGGAATTTCTTTCTTGATGATTACAGCTAATCTGGATTTTTCTGTTGGTGCAATTTATGCTTTTTCTGGCACTTTTACAGCAGCATTATTTATTAAATTTGGAGTATCAATTTATTTGGCTATGACGCTTTCGGTTTTATGCTGTATGCTTATGTCAATATTTACTGGCTGGATAGCTTCAACATTTAAAATTCCTCGGATGGTAACTTCAATGGCTATGACGACGGTTATACAAGGATTAAATGTTTTAATTGCAGGAAATAAGACGTTATATGGATTGCCAGATTCAATTAAATGGTTAGGCCAGGGCCATATTGGAGTGATACCTATTTCTACTATAATTTTTTTAGTATTAGCCATTATTGTAGATTTTATTTTAAAGAAAACATACTTGGGAAGGTATATGTTTGCTGTTGGGGGCAATGAAGAAGTTGCAAGATTGTCCGGCATTAATGTTGAAGCTGTCAAGTATATTGCATCTGCATTATGTGGATTTTTTGCTGGATTAGCTGGTTTAGTTTGTATGTCAAGAACATTTTCTGGATCACCATATGCGGGTGGTTCAATTGCAATGGATGTAATATCAGCAGCGGTTTTGGGCGGAGTATCTATAATGGGTGGAACAGGAAAAACATCTGGCTTAGTGACAGGAGTTGTTATTATGGGTACATTGTCTGTTGGTTTAACAATGATGAAAATGCATACAAACTATCAGGACATTTTCAAAGGAATGATGTTGATTATTGCGGTCATCCTAGACAGTAAATCTAAAAAGGCGTTAACTAAAAATGATTAAAGGTTTAATATTTGATCTTGATGGAGTAATTGTATCAACTGATAGATTTCATTTTCAGGCTTGGAGTAGATTGGCAGAAGAATTAAATCTCGAATTTGATGAAAAAATCAATAATAAGCTAAGAGGTGTTTCAAGGTTGGAAAGTCTAAATATTATTTTAAATGAAAAAATAAATGATTACTCTCTAGAAGAGAAAGAAAAACTTGCTGACAAAAAGAATAGCATTTATATTCAACTATTAAAGAATTTGAAGCCCTCTGATGTAGCTGACGGTTTTAAAGATGTATATGATTATGCTAAACTGCACAAAATAAAAACATCAATCGGTTCATCAAGTAGAAACACCAAAACTATTTTAAAGTTTATTGGTTTAGAAAATAACTTTGATGCAATTATTGATGGCAATATGATTAGTAATTCTAAACCGAATCCAGAAGTCTTTATTAAAGCAGCAACAGCTATAGAATGCTTCCCTTCTGAATGTCTTGTTGTGGAAGATGCTTTATCAGGTTTAATGGCAGCAAAGGCTGCAGGTATGATTTCAGCAGGAATTGGAAATGCAGTGACCGATAAAAACTGCGATTATAAGATTTCTAATTTAAGAGACTTAATTAAAATAATAAAAAATCACTCAAAGGAGGTAAAATGATAAAAAAATATAAGCACTTATTAAGTCCAATTGTTATAAAGAACACAGTATTTAAAAATAGATTAGGAAGTGCTCCTATCACTCCATTTTATTATACAAATGAACATACAAGGCCTTCTGAAGGACTGATTGAACATATAGCAGCAAAGGCAAAGGGTGGTGTGGGTGTTATAACAATTTCTGGCTTTTCATCGGGTCCAATTAAAGAAAATAATGGCCCAGTAGGTCATATTGATATGTTTTCAATTTTATCACAAAGAGATGTAATGAGATTAATTGATCGCATTCATTCATTTGGAACGAAAATTTCTGTAGAGTTGATGATTTTTTCCGATTATTCAGTTTGCGGTGGAGACATTACTGGTGCTGCCTTCAACCCAAACAAGGCTTCAAAGGGAATGTTGACAGAAAATGGTATGAAAGAATTGTGCGAGAGGTATGCAAAAAATGCATTGCAGGCAAAAAATGTAGGTTTTGATATGGTGATGCTTCATTTTGGCCACGGAGGATTAGTATCGCAATTTTTATCTCCATTTTTTAATCACCGAACAGACAATTATGGTGGTTCACTGGAAAATAGGATGCGATTTCCTTTAATGATTTTAAAATCTGTTAGAGAGGCTGTAGGCAAAGATTTCTTAATAGAAATGCGTATCTCTGGCGACGAAAAAAGAGAGGGTGGAATTACGATTGATCAATCTTCTGAATTCATAAAGAAGGCACAGGAATATATTGATATTGTTAATATTTCAACCGGTGGTTTAGCAATAAACCAATCTGAATTGTTGTATCCATCAACTCAGATGCCATCAGATTATGTTCCGCCTCATCCAAATGCCTATAATGCTGCAATTATAAAAAGAGATCCTGAAATAACTTGTTTAGTTTCTCACCAGGGAGGCATTCAGGATTTAGATGAAGCAGAAGCTTTAATTGCTGATGGCTCAATGGATTTTGTATATATGGCAAGAGGACTGATTGCTGACCCCGAAGTAGCAAAAAAAGCATATGAGAATCGTCCAGAAGACGTTATACCATGTATTAAATGTTATCACTGTGTTGATACATTAACTCGTTTCAATTGTTCGGTTAATCCGCTTGTAGGACAGGAAATATATATAAATAATATAAAACCATCTAAAATAGAAAGGGTAGCAATTATAGGTGGTGGTCCTGCAGGAATGAAAGCAGCTATTGTCGCAGCTGAAAACGGTCATAAAGTGACTCTGTTTGAAAAAGAAAAACATTTGGGAGGTCGTTTGGTATTTGCTAATAAAATGGGATTCAAGCGTGGTGTTAAGAAATTAGTAAAATATCTTGAGGTACAACTTCAAAAAAATAAAGTTAATGTTAAATTAAATACAAATGTTACTCCAAAAATGATTGAAAATGGAGATTTTGACCACATTATAGTTGCAATTGGTGCAGAAAATAAAACACTACAAATCAAAGGTTTAGCAAATAATAGCGTTTTTGCTAGTGATATTTATGAAAGAGATGTGACTCTGGGACATAGGGTTGCAATTATAGGTGGTGGCTTATCAGGTACTGAAACAGCAATTTACCTATCAAGGCTTGGCCATGAAGTTGAATTAATTGAAGCAACTGAGGATTTATGCGGAGGAATGCATTTTGGTTCTAAATCATTAGAATATTATCGTGTAGTTGTAGGTAATTTACAATTAGAAAAGAATGTTCGTGTATATTTAAATACACAATGCACTGAGGCTGGAAAAGATTTCATTAGGATTAAAAACAATAGTGGTGAGAAAACATTGCCAGTTAATTCAATTTTGGTTTGTGTAGGAATGAAGGCAAAGATAGCTGAAGCAATGAAATTCTGGTTACCAGGAACAAGAACAGATTTGATTGGTGACTGTCTAAAACCAGATGATATTGAACATGCAATTCGTAGTGCTTATGATGCAGCAAATAATATTGGGAGATAATTATTATGTTTGATATGAGTAAAAAGCCATTTTATTTAAATGAAAAAAAGCAAAAATGGGTAAAAGATAAACTTGATTCAATGACTGTTAAGGAAAAAGCAGGACAGTTGTTTTGTTTGCCAATTTTTGGCAGCATTGATGATGCCATTAGTAAATACAATGAATTGCCTTTTGGAGCTGTTATGTTTCGCCCGAATGAGGGTTATTTAATTAGAGAATGTTCTTTAAAAATGCGAAAAGAATTGAAGATTCCACCTTTAGTTGCTGCTAATCTTGAATCAGGTGGATCTGGCATTGCATTTGACGGAACATTATATGGTCCACAAATGCAGGTGGCTGCAACAAACAGTTATGAGAATGGTTATATTTTAGGAAGTATTTGTGCAAAAGAAGCAAAAGCTCTTGGTGTGAACTGGTCGTTTGCGCCGGTTGTTGATATCGATTATAATTGGAGAAATCCAATCACAAATGTTAGAACATACGGTTCTGATGCTAATAAAGTTTTAGAATATGCAAGAAGATATCAGAAAGCCTGCCTAGAAAATGGTATTGCTGTCTCTTTAAAGCATTTCCCGGGCGATGGAGTTGACGAGAGAGATCAACATATTGTCGCTTCTGTAAATTTGTTAACAACAGAGCAGTGGGATGAAACATATGGAAAGATTTATAAGACATTGATTGATGAAGGTGCTCAAACTGTAATGGCCGGTCATATTATGCAACCAGCTTATTGTAAATTGATTAATCCTGATATTAGGAATAGAGATATAATGCCGGCAACATTATCATATGAATTAATTACGATGTTATTAAGAGGTAAGCTCGGATTTAATGGACTAGTGGTTACAGATGCTGCTAATATGGTTGGAATGTGTGGACAGATGCAAAGGAAAAAACTGGTACCGGCAAGTATTAATGCTGGGTGTGACGTATTTTTGTTTGGGAAAAATGCAAAAGAAGATTATCAATATATGCTTGATGCTATTGAAAATGGTGAGCTTTCAAAAGAAAGACTGGATGAAGCAGTAAGTCGCATTTTGGCTCTTAAGGCTCATGTTGGACTAGATGAAGAAGAAGAATTACCTGATATTTCCATTGTTGGATGCAAGGAACACCAAAAATTAGCAAGAAAGTGTGCAGACCAATCCATCACACTGGTAAAAGATACACAAAATCTTTTGCCCGTAACCCCTGAAAAATATAAGAAAGTTTGGTTACACATACTTGATGAACCCGGATTTACAGATTCTACTACATGTGAAGAAGTAGTTATAGATGAACTGATAAAAGCTGGATTTGAGGTCATATATGATGATAAGGAAGAAAAAAAACTATCGGATACACAAATTCCTATTAATAAATTAAAAGAAAAATGCGATATTATTATGTATTTTGCAAATATCGTAAACGCTTCTTATAAAACAACAACAAGATTAAAATGGTCTTCACCAGCCGCTATTGATGCTCCTTATTATACGGAAGATATTCCTACAATGTTTATTTCATTATCGAATCCTTATCACTTTGTTGATGTCCCAAATATAAAAACAATTATAAATTCTTATTCTCCTTCTAGAATAGTTGTTCAGGAAACAATAAAAAAAATAAAGGGTGAAAGCAAATTTAAAGGTGTTTCTCCAGTAGATGCTTTTGCCGGTATGTGGGGTAAGGATATTTAAATAATCAAACTGATGGTATAATTGATATAATTTGTACCATCAGTTATTTTTGCTTATAATTAGTTTAAACGGTGAAAGAAATGAAAGTAATAATAGCTGATGATGAATATAGGATATGTTCTTTATTAAATAATTTAATTAACTGGAAAGACTTAGATTTAGAGTGTTCTGGTATATATCAGAATGCTTTTGATGTTTTGGAACATTTACAAAAAGAAACAGTTGATATATTAATTTGTGATATAGAAATGCCAGGCATGACTGGACTCGAATTGATTGAAAAAATTAGTAGAATGCACCCTTTTGTTAATATAATCATAGTTTCTGGATATAGAAATTTTGAGTATGCACAAAAAGCTTTGAAATTTGGTGTCCAAAGGTATATATTGAAACCTATAGATGAAGCTGAATTAAATGATACATTAAAAGAAATTATCAGTAGTTCTGTTGAAGTCCAGAAAAACATTCGGTCACAAAGGTCTTTTTTAATAAAGGATATGTCTGATGGAATAATATTAAATGATATAGTTGCCATAAATAAAAAATATAACTATTCCTTTAGAGATGGTTGTTTTAGAGTTTTAAAAATCATGGTTCCAGTTAAAAAAAATTCAATTTCAACATCAAATAAAATAAAAAATGTAATACTTTCATATCTGTTATCGGGTTTATCAATGATTTGTTATGAATATGAGTTTTTTGATGTTTCAGAAAATATTTCATACGCTATTTTAAATTATGAAGATAATGATAAATCAAATGCTATTGATGAATTGCTGTTTAATTCTATTAATAAAGCAAGTTCAATTTCTTCAGAAAAAGTTTTTATTTCTGTTGGAGTACCTTTCTATGATATTTCTTTTTTAATGAGTAGTTTAGACTCAGCTGAAACAGTTTCTTGGGATAGATTCGGCAAAAGTGTTAGTCAGGTTTTGTTTGCTAAAACCGTAGTAGAAGAAATTCCAAACGAAGAATTAATACTAAGTTTTGAAGAAAAAAATATTTTTTCTAAAATAATTGAGGTCTCAGATTATAATGAAATTAAAAAATGGATAAAAAACAGTTTTTCTGAAAGAAGTATACTGTTAAAAAAATTTCCAAAAGCAAATTACATATTATCAATTAGTATTTTAGTCTTGTTAAATAATACTTTTTATAATTTAGGTCACAAGCAATCATTTAATATCTCTTCTCAAAAGGAATATGACATTATTCTTAAAAATTCAATGAATGAAGAAGAATTAATTGAAAATTTATTTTCAATTATAAAAAAAGAGATTACTACTTATTTTAAAACAAATATCATCCTGACGAATGATTATATACAGCAAGCAATAAACTATATATCAAAACATTACAAGGAAGAAATTAGTTTACAGGATGTTGCTAATAAATTGGGATTAAATTATAACTATGTCTGTGCTTTGTTTAAAGATGAGGTAGGTGTAAATTTTAAAAAATATATAACGCAGTTAAGAATAGATGAATCAAAAAGACAATTGATAGATACCAATAAGACAATTTCTCAAATTGCTGCCAATGTAGGATATAGAAATGCTTTTTATTTTACCTCAATATTTGTTGAATACACGGGTTTGAAACCTAAAGATTATCGAAAACTCCATAGAATAATGAGATAGCTTATGAATAAAAAAGAATTAAAAAAAGAGAAACTGATTGTTCAAATTAAGATAGTTTATTTATTATTGTGGGTAATCTTCGTTTTTGTTGTGCTTATAATAAAGAAAGTAAGGATGAACAGTTTTTTATTAATACTATCTTTTACATTGGTTTTAATGAGTGTTTTTTCAATAACAAATCTAATTATAAAACTTTTTGCCTTATTGAATTCAACAGTTGATGAATTTTACAGTAATAAAGTTATACTGCTTGAAGAACAACTTAGGAATAAAGAAGAACGTTTAAAAGCATTACAATCACAGATAAATCCTCATTTTTTATATAACACATTAGATACTGTAAGATCTATGGCCTTGGAAAAAAAAGAGAAAGAGATTTCAGATGTTATAAATGCTTTATCACAAATGTTTAAATATAGTATGGATTTTGCCAATTCGATAGTGCCGATTTCTCATGAAATCAATCAAGTAAAAAGGTATATGAAACTCCAACAATTGCGATTTCCTGAAAGATTTACTTTTGAGGAGATATTTAAATGTTCCCAAGATGAATTGCATAGTGTTTTTTTGCCAAAATATTGCGTTCAGCCATTAATTGAAAATTCAATATTCCACGGATTTAAAGGAAAGGATAAAAATTGTAATATAAAAATAATTTATATTTCTATGGGAGACAGCTTTCAAATCGAAGTAAGAGATAATGGTATTGGAATGAGTGAAAGTGCTGTGGAAAGTATCAACAGACTTTTAGAAGATGGTGGAAAATATAGCTCAGAAATACATAATGGAATTGCCTTGCAGAATATTTATTCAAGATTAAAAATATATTTTGGTAATAGTGCAACGATGTTCTTTCAATCTACAATGGAGTTAGGTACAATTGTAACAATTGTTTTCCCTATTAATAGACATGTTTAAAGAATTAATAAGAATAATAAATGTATCAACAAAACAAGAAGTTTCTTCTAAACTATTTGGGATTTCCTTTTCAGTTTTTTGTGGCGAACTAGTATGTATTGCAGGAAGAACATATTCGGGGCATAAGAGTTTGATTAACATTTTGATAAAAAAAAGTGATTATTATGGTTCAATAATCATAAATCCAGAAAAAAAAGAGTTGAAACAATTTAATGATCAAATTGAAAGTGGTATATTTCAAATTAACGGTAAGGATGTAGTTTATGTAAATTTCTCAATTATTGATATAATTTCTTTTAGCAAATACAGAATAAATTTGTTGAAAAAAATTTCAAACTTTGAAATAGAACAAGAAATAATTCAAGTTTTAAAAAAATATAATGTTTTTGATGTCGTTGAAAAAAATTATTCAGAATTATTAAAAAATCTACCCGCTTTTCAAAGAAATATATTTAAATTGGTTCGTTGTATAGTTTTAAATGCTAAAATTATAATTTTATCTGATTTTTTCTATTTATGTTCAGATGAAGAGATATTGATTTTATTAGAAATGATTAAAAAAATGATTAATAATGGTTATTCATTCATTTATGTGTATGATGAATATTTTGAAATTATCGAAGGTTTGATTTCAAGGCTGATAACATTTAGAAATGGATTAATATCATATATTTTTTGGAACGAAAATGGAGAGTTCAATCGAGAAAAGTTATTTATAGCAATTAATGGTGAAAAAATTGTTAATGCAATTTCAAGATATAAAAAAGTTACAAAATATCCTAATGAACTACTTGTTAAAATAATTAAAAACGATGGAAATTTGGCGATAGAAATTAAAAAAGGTGAGATTGTTGGTTTATCTGATCATTATTTTATAAATGTTGAAAGCATGGATGATTTTATTTGTTTGATTAAGGAAGATTATTCATTAAAAATGGATGAATATATAGAAATTAATTCTATTAAAGACTTAATTAATGCTGGAGTAGCTGTAGTTTCAAGAAATAATAGTGATATTTTCTACAATTTGTCACCTGTTGAAAATGTAACATTGATCTCCGAAAAGTTAATAAACCCTATTATTCATAGCGAAAGCGTGTCAAAGCATTTATTTAATTATTTGACTACCAAATATTTGTTTTTAAATTCTTTAAATAAAATAATTGATAAAAAAAATTCATATCACTTATCTGAAGAGGAAATAGAAAAAATAATTATGGCAAAATGGCTTTCAATTAATCCTAAGTTTCTTATATATTTCGCTATAAACAGTATCATTCAAACAAAAGAACAAGAAGAAATGAAAGTCTTGTTTAATCAATTGAAAGAAGAGGGCAAATCGGTTTTAGTTATTTCAGCGAGCCATGCTTATCTGTCGAACGTTTGTGATAGATTAGTAATTTTTTAATAAGAACAGCAAGTTTCCTTAAGATTATTTATCCAGTTGAAAACTATTAATTAAAGTTTTAACGTATGATATAAAATAATGCTCTGTTTATTCCAATCCACGAGAGGAACTTTTAACAAGTATATTGTGTCAGAAGACAGGGATTAATAAAAGTAAGAGGTGGTTCTTACTTTATTGCTTAAGTGAAAGTTACTTTTTCAGCTAAACTATAATTGTTTATTTGTTGAAAAAGAAATTTATTTTAGCTTGATTAAAAAAATACCATTGTCCATAAAAAGACCCGTAGGTAAAGGTAAAAACTGGTCTGTTCCAACCTTAGCCAGGACCAGAAAAGGCAAAGTAAAGTTTAAATTTAAAAATTTGGTTTATATGTTTCCCATTTAAAAATAATGATGAAATCATATAAGCCTAAAAACCTGAATATGGTAATTGTTCATGGTTTCAGTGAAAATAATCCGATGATATTATATATAAATAAAGAAATTAGAAATAAAGATGATGTTTTAGAAGTGGTCAGACTGTATCTGATAAGATGGCGGGTTGAAGAAGTGTGAATATAGCTATGAAAAATTCAGAGTAAGATCACTCAACAGCATCGGAAACATTGAAATGTTTATAAATTTAGTAATGAATTTGTGCACTTTATTAAACAGTAAGAAAAATACTAAATTAAGATTCAGGATAATAAAAGCAGCCAAGGCCTTAAGAGATGATGTAGATTTCTGGCTGTATCAGATAGCTGCCGGAATAAGGCAAATCCTGTCCAAGTGTGATGTTGGAGTAAAGGGTTTACAAAAAATAGAAAAAAGAAAATATATTCACCAACTCAAATTGATATTACAGATAAAAATATCTATATCCAATATGACAGGTTGTCGCTTGTCAGTTTTCATAATGGAAAAACTATTGAATTGGTGTATATTTTCTACTACATGACATTTTTTCAAAATTTTAGTTTAGTTAATCATGTTTTTTTTGTAAAATCCCTACACTTAAATAACATTTCTCCTTTGGTTTTGATTTAAAGTCTGATACAATAAATGTATCTACCCTTATTTTAAAAGTGACAAAAATATATAAAAGGGCAAAAATAATATCTAATGAAATAACAGCAGAAATTTATTAAGGAGGCTATAATGAAAAAAACGATTACAGTAAAGGGAATAGGAAAAGTATCTGTAAAACCGGATTATGTGGTAGTTGCGATAACTCTTGAATCAAAAGACAGAGAGTATGAAAGAGCAATGAACATCGCCAGTGAGCATATTGATAATATAACTGAAACATTATGTCTTGTAGGATTTGATAAGGAAGATTTGAAAACAACAAGCTTCACTGTCAGAACAGATTATGACGATGAGAGAGATTCAAACGGTAACTATAAACGTATATTTGCCGGTTATTCAGTAGTACATGATTTGAAAATATCTTTTGATTTTGATATGGAAAAACTGGCTAAAACCCTGTCTGCCATTTCAAAATGTATTTCACAGCCTGATTTGTCAATAAGTTTTACAGTTAAAGACCCTGAAGCAATTAATGAAGAATTGTTGATTTCAGCAACGAAAAATGCCAGAAAAAAGGCAAAAATTCTTTGTAAGGCTGCAAATGTCAAGTTAGGTGAACTTAAGCTTATTGATTATAATTGGAACCATCCGGATATTTGTTCAGAAACAAAATATGCAGTTGATAGTGGTCCTATGTTTTTGGCTGATTCAAGAGAAATTGATATTGTTCCTGATGATATAAGTACAAGTGATTCTGCAACTTTTGTGTGGGAAATAAAATAATTCATATCTGATGATTATAAAGAAGAAGCTTATTATCAGCTTTTTCTTTTTGCTGTTATGAGAATATATTGTGTTATTATTTAATATGAAAGAAGCCGTTTTAGCTCAGCTGGCAGAGCAACGCATTCGTAATGCGTAGGTCGCAAGTTCAAGTCTTGCAAGCGGCACCATAAAGAGGATTTAATATGAAAATTGAGAATGGAATAATTGAGTTAGAAATCATTGAAAAAGGCGGAGAGATCCAAAGTTTGCTATTTGATGGTAAAGAAGTAATGTGGCAGGGAGATCCGAAACATTGGAAAGGTAAAAATCCGACCCTTTTCCCGATTGTAGGTAATACTTACAGCAAGACTTATCAGATAGATGGCAAAACATATTCGATGAACAACCATGGACTGATCAGGTATAGTAATTTAGTTTGTGTAAAGTATGCTGAAAATGAAATAGTAATGGAGTTAAAGGAAAATGAAGAAACTTTGAGCAAGTATCCGTTTAAGTTCACCTATCAGATTAAATATTCTTTGGATAAAAACCGAGTCAATATTGACTACCATATCAGAAATGATGATAAAAAAAATATGCCTTTTACTTTTGGCTTGCATCCGGGATTTAATGTAAATAATTTTGAGGAAAGTTATTTGCAGTATGAAAAGAAAGAAACTGTAAAACACATTGTTTTCAGTGAAGGACCGGTATATGAAAAAGATGTGACTCTGGATATCTGGCCATTATCTTATAAAGACATTATGAAATATCAGACAATTGTTTATAAAGGTTTAAAAAGCAGTTATGTAAAGCTTGTTCAGAAAGATTATACAATTAAACTTGGTATTGAAGGCTATCCTTTCTTTGCGATATGGACAAGCGATGAAAAGGCTCCGTTTATCTGTCTGGAGCCCTGGTATGGTCATTCTGATTTTCAGGAAGTTAAAACAGATTTTAAAGATAGAGAAGGAATGATGACCTTAAAACCTGGTGAAGTGTTTAAAACAGGTTATTATATTGAACTTACAAAATGAAAAAAATGTAAAAAATAAAGGGAATTGCTACAGCAGTTTTTATGATAGACAGTATATATATTGTGCAAAGTAAAATTAAAAAGTATCATTCTTCCGAAAAACAGTAAAGTTGTGATTTGTAGGAAGTGCAGAGATTTGAAAGTTCAGGTGTCAGGCTGATTTATATTATTTGACTGATAAAAGAAAGATTTCCCAAACGAAATCTTTTTACTTATTTGCGATAAATCATCCTGTTAAAACGTTATATATATGAAAGGAGTAGTGGAATGACTGATTTTTGTGAACAAAGCATTGATGACAACCTGTTAGATGAGTGTATTGAAAAAATTGCTTCAGATGATATGGATGGATTCAGACAGCTATATGAATTGACAAGTCACATCCTGTATGGTTTTGCTTTATCTATTATGAAAAATGAGTATAATGCACAAGATTGTCTGCACGATAGTTATATAAAGATAATTAAAGCTGCTAAAACATATACTTCCAAATCAAAACCATTAGCCTGGATGCTTACGATAACCAGAAATACCTGTTTACAGAGTTTAAGAGAAAATAAAAACAGGACAGACTTTACTGAAGTTCAGTGGGGACTGGTTAGCAGTGAAGAAGACGAAGTAAGTATGGTTGAAAGAGAATTTTTAAATCAGTGCTTAAAAAAACTGGATGATAAGGAAAGACAGGTTGTTATGCTGCATTCTCTGACCGGTTATAAATTTAAAGAGATTGCTCAAATACTGAAACTGCCTTTATCGACAGTTCTGTCCAGACATAATCGGGCAATTAAAAAACTACAACAGATTGTAAAACAGGAGGAATAAAAAATGACACCAGAAAAAATAAAAGAAAGAATCAGAAAAGCTGTTCAAAAGGTTACGCCAGATATTTCTGAACAGATTATCCAGGATGCCGAAAAAAATATCTATAAGGCGAAAAAAGAAAAAAGAAATGTCTTTTCTTGGAAACCGGCTCTAGTACTGGCAACAAGCTGCCTGTTGTTTGTGACAATATTTGTCTACTGGCCAGCAAAAAATGTTGTTGCTGCAACAATTTCTCTGGATATCAATCCTTCAATTGAAATAAGCCTGGATGAAAATGACAAGGTTGTGGAGATTGTTGGAAAAAACTCCGAGGGAAAAGAGGTAATTGAAGGTCTGAATGTAATCGGATGCGAAGTTAATACAGCATTGACCTCGCTGATAAATGCCCTGGTAAAACACGGTTATCTGAACGACAGTGCTAACTCTATTCTGGTCACAGTGAATAATGAAGATATGACCACTGATATAATGGAAATGCTTCAAGAGGCATTAAGTGAAGAAGATTTTGCCGGTTCAGTTGTCTGTCAGAACCTGAGAAATGATCCTAAACTGGTAGAATTAGCGAATAAATATAATATCTCAATAGGTAGAGCTCAACTGATTACTGAGTTAATTGAATTGGATGATACTTATCAGATTGAAGAACTGGTAAAACTGAATGTTAATCAGTTAAATCTGCTGTTAGGCAATCCTGAAAATAAAATTCCAGGGCTTAAAAGAATGGGACAGCCAAGTGAAAAAGAATACATTGGTCAAGACAAGGCTAAAGAAACAGCTTTTGAAAGTGTCGGTGCTGTAGAAACTGAAATATCAGATTACAGTTGTGAAATTGAATATCGTCATCGTAATATTGTCTATATAATCAAGTTTGTTTACAACAATACCGAATATGCAGTTATGGTTAATGGCACAAGTGGTGCGGTATTAGAGTGTGAACAGGAAAACAGAGCATACAAACACCAGTACGGCTATGGCAATAACAGTTCAAACAGATCAGGTAATGGTAATAGTGACACCAATGGCGGCAATGGTAAAGGCAGCGGTAACAATATTGGAAGTGGAAAGGCAAAAAGAATAGCCTTACAGAAAGCCAATGCTTATGAATACCATAATTACAGTTCGAAATTATGTAATCAGGACGGCAAATTGGTTTATTGCATCGAATTTGAAGCCAACAACCGTAATTGCCGATACGTTATTGATGCCCATACGGGTGAAATTTTAGAAGAAAAATAGAACCTTGCAAATTTCGACCCGGCAGAAATGCCGGGTTTTATTATTGGTTTTAATTATGTGTAATTTACAAGTAATATGTCTGCCGTTTTAATGTAAATTCACTTTTTTTATCGTATAATGTTAATACATCTCAGGAGGTGCAAATATGATAGAAATTAAAAATGTCTCAAAATCATATACAAAAGGAATAAAGTCCGTGGACGGATTAAATCTGACGATTAATAATGGGGAAATATTTGGTTTTTTAGGCCCTAACGGAGCCGGGAAAACAACAACAATTAAAATGATTGCCGGTATTTTAGATGCCGATGAGGGTGAGATTTTAATTGAAGATTATGATATAGAAAAACAGCCGATGGAAGCTAAAAAACAGTTTGGCTATGTTCCGGACAGTCCGGATATCTTTTTGTCTTTAAAAGCTATTGAATATCTGAATTTTCTTTGTGATATTTATGATGTAGAGGATAGAGAAGATAAGATAGTGAGTCTGACTAAAAAATTTGAGATATATGATGTTTTAAATAATAAAATGGAATCATTTTCTCATGGGATGAGACAGAAGGTTGTTTTAATTGGAGCATTGCTGCATAATCCGAAAAACTGGATTCTGGATGAACCGATGACCGGGCTGGATCCAAAAAGCAGTTTTGATTTGAAAGAGATGATGAGAGAACATGCTGATGAAGGAAATACAGTTTTCTTTTCTACGCATGTATTGGAAGTAGAAGAAAAGATGTGTGACAGAATTGGAATTATTTCCAAAGGGAAATTGCTGTTTGTAGGAACAGTTGAAGAAGCAAGAGAACAGTTTGCCAAAGAAGGCAGTCTGGAAAAGGTATTTCTGGAGATTACAGAAAATGATTAAACGCGTATTATCATTAAGTAAAGTTTTAATTAAAACAAACATTGTTGATGCCTTTTCTAAACAACAGGGCGTCAGTAAAAGAAAACTGTCGACAATAATTTTACTGATTCTTGCATATGGCTATTTTTGTGCGATAGCCGGATTTTTTTCCTACAACATAATAAATACATTAATGGAGGTTAATCAGCAGACAGCTTTTATCAGTATGATCTGCCTGATTAATGCTGTTGGTAAATTAGTGGGAACAATATTTACCAGTGCCAGTATTTTATATTTTTCTAAAGATAATGAATATTTATTGCCTCTGCCTTTTCAGCCGTTTGAAATTGTGGCCGGTAAATTAAACACTTTACTGGTTTATTCTTATTTTTCAGAAATATTTTTGGGCCTGATTCCGTTGTCTGTTTATGGATATCTGACAAAGGCCCCTGTCCTGTTTTATGTTTTCAGTATTGCCGTTTTACTGATTCTTCCTGTTGTTCCGGTTCTTTTATCAGCACTGGTAATGATGGTTGTAATGTCATTTGTCAATCTGTCAAAACATAAAGGTTTATTTCAGGTTTTAAGTGTTATTTTTGTTCTTGTCATATCGATGTTTATCAGCATTTATTCATCAGGCGATGATGTAACCCAGCAACAGATGATTCTTATTCTTACTCAGGCTGATGGACTGGCAAAATCTCTATATTCATATTTTCCGACTTTGAAGTTCGCCAGTGAAGCTCTGATAAATGTTTCCTTTGTTTCTTTACTGTTGCTGGCAGTGGTAAGTGCAGCTGCTTATCTGGTTACAATATTAGCCGGCAACAGGCTTTACTTTAAAGGCGTAGTCGGAAACAGTACTACTGGCAGCTACTCAAAAAAGAAAGTCGGCAAAAAGGATTTTGTCAAAGGAAGTGTGGCTTTAAATTATGTGCTGAAAGAGTTCAGATGTCTGATTAGAAAGCCGGTATATTTTACTCAATGTTTTCTGCTGAGTTTACTTTTGCCAGCAATTATGGCTGTTAGTTTCAGTCAGGGAATTGGCGGTTTCGATGAACTGGTAAACTTAGGTTTGATGATTAATCAGAATGATAAAACCGGTCATATTGTCTTTTCAGTATTGTTAATGATTTTTCTTTTCACTTCAATGTATACCTATATAAGTATTACAGCAGTAAGCAGAGACGGCAGCAGTGCAGTTTTTATGAAGTATATTCCGGTTCCGTTTTATCAGCAGCTGATATACAAATGTATACCGGATATACTTCTGTCTTTTTTCCCTAGTGGTTTGCTGTTTGTATTAGTAGCGGTATTTATGAAACTGTCAGTTTTACCGGTGGCACTTTCCGTTATTGTCTTTGCGGTATTTACTGTTGGACGCAGTTTTTTTGGAATTATTATTGACTGTAGAAATCCAAAACATAATTTCACCAGTGAATATCAGGTTGTAAAAAGTAATGCTGCTATTTTCTATGATATAGCCTATAATTTTGTGCTGATGATTCCGTCAATTCTATCTTTGATATTCTTGTCAAAGTTACCACTGCTTGCGGTATTTATAATTAATTTACTGGTCCATGGCGGATTAAGCTATGGTCTATATAAATATATTGAAACGAAAGATTTTGAACTTGCTAAAAAGATTTATTAAAAGCCTGAGAGATTTGTTATAATAACTAGTAGGTAATTATTATGAACAGACAACTGATTGAAACTATCAGACAAAAGGCACTGGCAGATAAAATCCCGATTATAGAAGATGAAAGTCTAAGGTATGTTGTAAATTATCTTAAAGAAAACAACATTACTTCTCTTTTGGAAATTGGTACAGCAGTTGGTTACAGCAGCATCTGTTTTGCTGTGGACAATCCTAAGCTGGAAATTGTAACTTTAGAAATAGATGAAGAAAGGTATAATATTGCCAGAAAAAATATTGAATTGGCCGGTCTGGAAGATAGAATTATTCCTGTTTTAGCAGATGCCAGAAAATATGATTTAGACAGCAAGTTTGATGTATTGTTTCTGGACGGGCCTAAAGCCCATAATCAGCAGCTTTTAGAAAGATTTTTAAAAAATCTGAAAGAGGATGGAACAGTAATTGTCGATAATGTTTATTTTCACGGTTATATAGACAACCCGCAACTGATTAAAAAGAAAAGACTTAAGCCGCTGGTTAAAAAGCTGGCTGAATTTAGAAAAAATATGTTAAATCATCCGGATTTTGAAAGTAAATATTTAAAAATCGGTGATGGCTTGCTTATTTGCCGAAGGAGAAAGAAAGATGAATAAAAGAAAAGGATTTGTGGATTTTCTGAATAAAAGCAGTTCTACATTTCATGCTGTCAGTGAAGTTGAACAACAGCTGATTGAAGCCGGTTTCATTAAACTTAAGGAAAATATGACCTGGAAACTGGAAAACAATCGCTACTATTATGTGATTAGAGATCAGAGTACTCTGATTGCTTTTAAGATTCCGGAAATGCTGAATGTTAAATCAGTAAACATCATAGCCTCACATTCTGATTCTCCCTGTCTGAAAATAAAGCCGATTGCGGATATAGAAGACAGGCAATATAACAGGATAAATGTAGAGATATATGGTGGACCTCTTTTATCAACCTGGCTGGATAAACCTTTAGGAATAGCGGGAAGGGTTGCGGTAAAGGAACATGGTTCAATTGTCAGCAAATTAGTTGATTTTGAAAAAGATATGGCAATAATTCCCAATGTGGCTATTCACCAGAACAGAGAAGCTAACGAAGGTTATAAATGGGATAAACAGGTTGACCTGCTTCCGATTATGGGTTTAGAACCAGGTGAGGATTATTTTAATGATTTGCTCAGTAAAAAACTTCATGTAGCCAAAAAAGATATTCTGGGACATGATTTATATTTCTATAATCGTCAGAAGGCAACTCTCTGGGGTGAAAATCAGGAATTTGTCTCTGGCGGAAGACTTGATAATTTGGAGAGTGTATATACTTCTTTACAGGCATTTATTTTAGGCTACAGCAGTAACGCCTTAAATGTTCTGGCTATTTTTAATCATGAAGAGATTGGTTCAACAACAAAGCAGGGGATGGCATCAAGTTTTTTAAGAGATGTTATTGAAAGAGTTTTTAACAGTTTCTTTTATGTCAGCAGTGATATTAAGGCAATATTAGCTAATTCATTTTTAATAAGTGCTGATAATGCCCATGGAGTTCATCCAAATCATCCAGAAATGTATGATTCGACCAATAAAAGTTACCTGAATAAAGGTGTGGTAATTAAAACAAGTGCAGCTCAGAGATATGTTTCTGATGCTGTTTCAATCGCAATTGCCAAAGAGTTGTGTCATAAAGCAAAAGTTCCATATCAGCTGTTTGCCAACAGGAATGATTCAAGAGGCGGAGTTACTCAGGCTGCTGTTGGAACAATTAATCTGCCAATCAATATGGTTGATGTCGGGCTGGCTCAACTGGCAATGCATTCTTCATATGAAACAGCTGGAAGTTATGACATTGATTATATGATTGCTTTCATGCTTGAGTTTTATAACAGTACAATTACTGCTGATGATAACAGATATTTTATTTCCGGATAAAAAAGGATGCTGTTTTACGAGAATTTTTAAAGATGACAAGTTGTAATTTGGAGATATAAATATGTTTTATTTTATCCGACACGGGAAAACTGATTATTCACAACGGAATACGAAAATCTACCAGGGTTTTGGTGTAAATCTGGCCAGGCTTTCAGAATTGGGTGTTTCACAGGTAAAAAAAGCTGCCAGAGACAAGAGATTGAAAACAGCAGATATCATTATCAGCTCTCCTTATACAAGAGCGCTCCAGACAGCAGCAATTCTATCTAAAAAATTGAGCATAGATATTATTATAGAAACCGACCTGCATGAGTGGTTGGCAAATAAAAACTACATTTATGAAAGTGATGAAGTGGCAGAAAAAGCATACCTTGAATATGAGAATGAACAGGGTAAATATCCTGATGATGAAGAAAGATTATGGGAAAGTGCAGATTGTATAAAAAAACGCGTTTTAAAAGTGTTGAATAAATATCGCAATTATAAACGGGTGATTGTTGTGGGTCATGGAATGATGATTAAAGCAGTGACAGGTGTAGAATATATTAAATGTGCTGAAATCATAGAATTTGATTTAATGGATTAATTGCACAAATTTAAAGTTGACAGGAGATATCATCATGGATATAGAAAAGACTAAAAAATATTATGATAATTTGAAATTTGAAGAAATTTGTGATTGTGCTTACTGTAAGAATTATGTAAGGGAAATCAAAAAGACATATCCGGAATTAGCAGAATATTTGGCAAGTATCGGGATAGATATCGAAAAGCCCTTTGAAACTATGCCTTTAAAACCGGAAAATAGTTTTATTGAATATATTGGTGTCCAATACATAATTATGGGAGATAAAAAGGCCTTTAACAAGACAACAGTATCCGACGTACAGGCAGATATTGCAAAATCGCACCCTGCAACCGAAATTAAGGATGAACATTTTGTCATTGAAATATATCCAATAACACTGAGATGGACAATGTAAGTCATATAGGCTGACAAATTCCGCTTTGAAAACAGTCAGTTTTTTTGCATGGTTATCTCATTTTAAACAATTCATTATTTCAGATAAAAAAAGAAACGACTCTATTTTTAAAGTCAGTTTCTATAAAATATTTATCTCTTTCGTTTTATAATAATCTTAACTGATAATTAAAATTAAGCCCAAAGATCAAAAGGATAAATATCGTCTTCTTTATACTGGGCGATTTTATTTTGAACTTCTTCTTTATCTTGTGGATATGTAACTCCGAACCATTCAGCAGAAGTAGACATCACTTTTACATCGGCTTTTTTATCTTTAACAATCTGAGCTACTGAAGTCGGGATTACTAATTCACTTTTATCAACTTCGATATTTGCTTTTAAGAAATTGATGAAATCTTCTTCCATCATCGGAAAGACAGCGGGAGTAAAGCCCCAGTAGTTCATTGAACAGATTCCATCTTCAAGTTTGATTTCTTTGTTATCTTTAATCTGATAGGCTGTGCCATTTTTTCTGATAATTTTCTGATATTCTTCAATATATTCCAAGTTACCATTTTTATCTTTTTTGCATACTGCTCTGGTAACAGCTCCGCTATCGCTTAAAGTTTTGGTTAACTGATAACCGACCATGCCAAATAGCTGATCATTTACTTCATTTTTTAAGAAGTCATACATAATTTTATAAGATTCTTTACCATAAAAATCATCAGCATTAATAATCATAAAAGGACCATTAATATGCTTTCTGGTACATAATAAGGCATGAGTTGTTCCCCAGGGTTTTGTTCTTTCTTCAGGACAGGTGAATCCTTTTGGTAAATCATTGACATCCTGATAAGCATAAATTACATCCATGAAAGGTCTGATTTTACTGCCGATGTTTTCTTCAAACAGTTCTTCATGTTCTTCTCTGATAATTAATATAACTTTTCTAAAACCTGCCTGGTAGGCATCATAGATTGAAAAGTCGATAATACTTTCACCATTATTGCCGACGGTGTCAATCTGCTTTAAACCGCCATATCTGCTTCCTAATCCAGCAGCTAATATTACTAATACAGGATCTTTCATTTATAAAACCTCCATACCTATCGTATTTATTCTACCTAGTTTTCATTCCATAATCAAGAAAGCACTTGCAATAAAGGGTAATAAATACTAAAATATTACTAGAGTTATAAGAAGGGATCAGCTAAAATGAATAAAATGTATGCTGTTAAGGGTACGCAACCTGGAGGAGTCTCTAGCCACCTGATGGTGGTGGTTTTTAGCTCTAAAAATGAAAATAAGATGCTTTTTTAATGGAGCGTCTTTTATTTAAGATAATTGATTATAAAACAGGAGGAAAGGGCTATGGACCATTTAGAAAAAGTATTTTTTGACGCCGCAGTTGACAATAATATAAATGTTGTAAAAAAAGCAATTAAAGACGGCGTTAATGTTAATGTACAGAATGAACAAAAGAGAACAGCCTTGATGCGTTGTGCTAAAAGAGGAAGAATCCAGATGACCAGACTGCTTTTAGATAGTGGAGCTGATGTGGATTTAAGAGACTATCATGAAAAGACAGCAATAATGGGAGCCTGTCAGAAGGGGCATTATGAGATAGTTCAGATGCTGCTTGAAGCGGGTGCTAAAGTAAATGCTTCAGATTATATGAAAAATAATTCCTTAATGCGTGCCAGCTTTTATGGATTTGAAGATATAGTCAGATTACTACTGCAATATAAAGCAAATCCGGATGACCAGGATATTAAAGGCAGAACCGCTTTAATGGAAGCCTGCTCAGCAGGTAATATTGCGGTAATTGAGGTTCTTCTATCACGAGGGGCAGATGTAAACCTGCAGGATGAAATGGGATGTACAGCTCTGATGAGAGTTGCTTATGCACAATTTGAAGAGCTGATAAATATATTAGTTAATAATGGTGCCGATATTAATATTAAGGATAAAGATGGCAGAAAAGCCTATGATTATTACATTACTAAAGGAAGTAATGAGGAAATAAAGAAAATTTTAGTTTAGAGGGAGAGAAATATTTTATGAAAGAATATACAACAGATTTTATTAAAAATGTTGCAGTGCTTGGTCATACCGGTGCCGGCAAAAGTGAATTATTAGAATCGATTTTATATAACAATAAAATCACTGACCGCTTTGGCAAAGCTGTAGATGGTAACAGTATCATCGACTATGATGCTGAAGAAATCAGAAGAGGAATGAGTGTATACTCTTCTCTGGTACCGATTGAATGGAAAGATTACAAGATAAACTTTATTGATACTCCAGGTTATGTGGACTTTGCCGGGGAACAGATTGCAGCACTTGAAGTAGCTGATTCAGTACTGATTGTTGTCAGTGCCAGAGAAGGTGTGCAATCCGGCACGATGAAAGCTTACAGGCAGGCTTTGGCTAAAAACCTTCCGGTAATTTTCTTTGTTACCAGAGTTGATGAAGAACATGCTGATTTTGCTAAAACGGTTGCTGAAATTGAGAGAAGATGTAAGGCTGTTCCGCTGGTATTGCCAATTATAGATGGCGGTAAAGCAACGGGTGTAGTAAATATTATTACCAGAAAAGCAGTGATAAATGGTAAAGATGCTGATGTTCCGGCTGATTTTGCTGACCAGGTAGAAACAGGTCACTTTGAACTTTGTGAAGCAGTAGCCATGACAGATGATGCTCTGACAGAAAAATTCTTAATGGAAGAAGATTTTACTGCTGAAGAAATGATTGCCGGTGTCTCTCATGGTTTAAGAGATGGCAGTATCAGACCTGTTTTGTGCGGCAGTGCAGTTTCAAATATCGGTCTTGATACATTGCTGAATACAATTGTTTACTATTGTCCTACTCATAATGAAAAGGGAACAATTACCGATGTCAATGGTGTTGAAGTCAGGACTTCTGATGATGAAGATTTCAGTGCCTTTGTATTTAAATTGGTAAGTGACAATTTTGCTCAGGCTTCTTATATAAAAGTTATGAGTGGAACATTATCTGCTGATACTCCGTTATACAACTCTAATAAATCTGAAAACGAAAAGATGGGTTCTTTGGTATTGATTAGAGGTAAAAACCAGTTGAAAGTTGATAAATTGCATTGTGGAGATATTGGTGCGATTTTAAAACTGCAGGATACAGATGTTAATGATACATTGGCAACTAAGGCTAATCCTATTGAATACAAACCAATTGAATTTCCGCAGGGTATGTTAGGAAAAGCAATCTGGCCAAAAACCAGAAATGATGAAGACAGACTGTCAACAGGCTTATCCAGACTGGCCAGCGAAGATAAAAGTATGAAACTGGTTAACAATACTGAAACCAGAGAACAGGTTTTATACGGTCTTGGTGATCAGCATATCGATATTATTGTTAACAAGTTGAAATCAAGATATAAAGTAGAAGTTGATTTGACTGAACCGACAGTTCAGTATCGTGAAACAATTACTGGAACTGCTGAAGCTCAGGGAAGACACAAAAAACAGTCTGGCGGAGCTGGACAATTTGGAGAAGTGTTTATTAGATTTGAACCAAATCCTGAAGAAGAGGAAATGGTATTTGCTGAAGAAATAGTTGGTGGAGCGGTAAGCAAAAACTACTTCCCGGCAGTGGAGTCAGGTTTAAGAGAAGCGATGAACAAAGGTGTTCTGGCCGGTTATAAAGTTGTCCAGGTTAAAGCAACATTATATGACGGTTCAATGCATCCGGTTGATTCAAAAGAAGTAGCATTCAAATCAGCTGCCAGACTGGCATATAGAAAAGGTATGCCAGAAGCTAAACCTGCATTACTGGAACCGATTATCAGAGCGGAAGTACAGATTCCATCTGATTATGTTGGTACAATTTATGGTGACTTTTCTAAACGTAGAGGCATGATTATGGAAAATAATGCCATTGACGAAGAGACAACTGTAATTGTTGCGGAAGTTCCACAGGCAGAAATGATGAGTTATGCTACTGAACTGAGAAGTATGACTCAGGGCAATGGCTCTTATGTTCAGGAATTCTTGAGATATGAAAGAGCTCCAAAAGATGTTGCTGATAGAGTTATTGCTGCAGCTAAAGCAAGAATGGAAGAAGAAGACGAAGACTGATTTTACAGTTAAATATGAAGAAAGAAGCGGATTGATATGATCCCTCCAAAGTAGACACACGAAATATACAAAAGTGAGTTTACAGAGGAGGGATTTTATTATGGGAAGAAAATCAAAGATATCTTATGAAGAAAAGATACAAGCTGTCGAAGAATATATAAGCGGAAAAGAAAGTGCCGTAAACATTGCCAGAAGATTAAATTTAGGAAAAGGTGGAGATGATAAGATTCGGTTATGGGTTAGAAAATACAAAACCAATGGTCCGGAAGCGCTACTTTCTAAAGGAAGAAATAACAGCTATACAAAAGAATTTAAACAAACGGTTGTCGAAGAATACCTGAACGGTGAAGGTTCTTTAATAGAGCTGGCGCTAAAACATCAAATACCATCGGATACAACAATATTAAACTGGATTTTAAAGTATAATAACCTTAAGGAACTGAAGGATTATAATCCTGAACCGGAGGTGTATACAAAGATGGCATATCGTAAGAAAACGACCCTGGAAGAAAGAAAAGAAATAGTAAATTACTGCCTGGATAATAATAAAGACTACAAGACAACAGCTTCAAGATATGATGTTTCATATTCACAGGTATACAGCTGGGTTAAAAAGTATTTATCGGAAGGTGAAGAAGGATTGTCCGATTGCCGGGGGAAACGCAGGAGTGAATCCCAACTGACTGAACTGGAAAAATATCAAAGGAAAGTGAAAATACTTGAAGTTAAAGTAAGAGAACTGCAGATGGAGAAAGAACTGTTAAAAAAAGTTCAGGAAATCGAAAGGAGGCGATCTTTTCAAAAGCGAAAAATGAAGTAAAATATCTGGCGATTAAAGAGCTCAATGAAAAAAAGAATTACAGTGTACAGTGGATGTGTAAGAAGCTGAATGTATCCAGAGCAGCCTATTACAGGTGGCTGAACAGAGAAATACCGCAAAAGGAGCTGGAAGACATTGAATTGGGCAGACTGGTTTTAGAATATCATCAGAAATACGGAGGAATCCTTGGCTACAGA
This sequence comes from Erysipelotrichaceae bacterium, assembly GCA_050950925.1. Classification (GTDB taxonomy): domain Bacteria; phylum Bacillota_I; class Bacilli_A; order Erysipelotrichales; family Erysipelotrichaceae; genus UBA1783. The sequence goes on along the minus strand of JBMNIN010000001.1, from coordinate 18,042 downwards.
AGAATGACAATGTTTATTAATCGTCATTATAATAAAAACTATAAATACAAAAGAATTCGTCGAATCATGAGAATTGCAGGTGTAAGTTCAACTATCAGAAGAGTAAGAAAATGCTGTACAGTATCAAATAAAACTGATCAGAAGGCTGAAAACATTCTCAATCGTAACTTTGAAGCCTTCGCTCCAAATGAGAAGTGGACAACTGACGTTTGTGAACTGATTATACCGAAGAGCAACAGTAAGATGTATCTGAGCGCGTTTCTGGACCTGTATGATCGTTCTATTGTCGGATGGCAGCTGAGCAGGACTAACGATAATAAACTGGTGTTTGATACCTTGAACAAGGCTATTGAAGCTAATCCGGAAGCCCAACCATTATTTCATAGTGATAGAGGTTATCAATATACCAGCCCGGCATTTAGAAATAAACTTAAACAGCTTGGCATGCAACAATCAATGTCAAGAGTTGGCATGTGTGTAGACAACTGCCCATCAGAAGGACTGTGGGGCATTATTAAAGATGAGATGTATCAGATGTATGATATATACGATGAACAGTCTCTGATTCAAGCTTTAACAGATTATATAGAGTTTTACAATCATCATCGCTATCAGGAAAGATATGACTGTAAGGCACCTATGGAAGTAAGGTCCGAGGCTTTACAGACCGAGGCACCTAAAAGGTATCCGATACCTGTTAACAGACGTATTGAAAAATACAAAGCTGATTTGTCAAGTAAAAACCCAACCGAATCTTCGGCTGGGCAAGCATTATTTTAGATATTTCCCGTGTCTACTTGACAGGGAGCAGATCAGATGTGCTTCTTTTTTTGTAGTTTACGGATAGGTTTTTCTATTCTGGCAAAAAATATATAGAGTTATCAATATTGAAAAGTTTAGAAGATTATCATATAATCAAGTCAAGAGGAGTGATGTAATTTTTCGGATAATTAATATTGCTTTTTTTTAATAAGATTTTTTTGGTTTTAATGTAGAAAGGTTGAGGGTGAGTAAATGAATCGTTATAAAAAAATATTTAAACCAGGTTTAATTGTATCCTGTCAGGCTTATGAAGGAGAGCCGATGTATTCAGAGGATCATTCAACAATGTGGAGAATGGCTGTAGCAGCAGAGATGGGTGGTGCTGTCGGTATTAGAGCAAATTATTTAGATTTAGACAGCATACATAAGCATTGTTCACTTCCTTTATTGGCTATTAATAAAGTGAAGTATGATGATTGTGTAGCTGAATATACAAATACAATGAAAGAAGTTGATGAACTATGTGCTCTGCCTTATGTGGAATGTATAGCTATGGAAGTAAATGATATTTCCAGACACAAAGGAGAACTGCCGCTTCCGGAATTTATAAAAGAAATAAAACGCAAGTACCCTCATATAGTAATATATGCTGACTGTGCCTCATTTGAAGAAGCTGTCAGGGCGGCTGAATGGGGATGTGATGCAGTCAGCAGCACTGATTATGGCTACTATGAAGGTCAAAGACACCGTTCTTTACCGGCGATACAGATGATTGAAGATTTGGTTAAATATATGGAACCATATGATATTCCGGTAATAGCTGAAGGCGGAATAATATCGGAACAGCATGTCAAACAACTGGTTGAAGCAGGAGCCTATAACATTGTGGTTGGCGGAGCGATTACCAGACCACAGGAACAATCAGCCAGATTCTGTAAGTGGTTTGATTACTACAAAGACAAATAGGTGAATATTATGATAATTACAAATGCACATGTTTTTATTGATGGACAGTTTCATGATGTTGATGTTGAATATGATGAAAACGGAATTATAAATATTGGTAAAAACTTAACAGAAAATGCCGGTAAGGAAAGCATTATTGATGGCAAAGGAAATTATCTGTTTGCCGGTTTTATTGAAACTCATCAACACGGAGGTTTTAGAAAAACCTTTTATCGTAATGAATATTCAGAAAATGCTGAAAACTTTAACGGATTAGACGATGTTAATTATATATTGCAGAAGTTGCCTATGTATGGAGTTACAACTGTCTTTCCTACATTGGATGTACAGCCAATAGAATATTCAGTAGAAGCTTTAAGGGCAATTAGAAAAGCCAGAGAGCAGGGGCTGGGAGCTGATCCGATGATGATTCATTTTGAGGGACCTTATCTCAATCCGAAAAGAAGTGCCTGTCTTGACCCGAATCTATGTGTTTTACCTTCAAAAGAACATACGATGTTGCTGGTAGATAATGATTTAAGTGATATTGCGATAATGTGTCTGGCGCCTGAACTTGAAGGTGCCCAAGAGTGGTGTAAGTGGATTACAGGGCAGGGAGTTCATGTAGAAATAGGCTATACCCTGTGTGACAGTGAAATGATTAAAAAGGCTGCTGATTGGGGAGCAGATACAACTACCCATTTCTTTAACGGCTTTGAGGCTATGCATCATAGAAAAGATGGTGCGATTGTTGGCTGTCTGTTGGAAGACCGGCTTACTTTTCAAATAATATGTGATGGCTATCATGTTAACAGGCAGTGGGTTAAATTAGCCATAAAGACAAAGGGTATTGATAAAATATATGGAATAACAGATGAATTCAATTTCTCCGGTCTGGAAGATGGTGAGTATGATAATGATTTTTATGGGAAAATTAAAGTCAGTGATGGACTGGTGGCTGTTAAGGAAACGGGTATGATACTGGGTGGCAATAATACCTGGGATAAGATGATGCGTCGTGCCAGAGATGTAATAGGATTAAGTGAAATTGAAATTGCCAAGATATATGGAGAGAATCCTGCCAAATGTTTAGGAATCAGAGATCGTGGAAAAATCGAAATAGGACGAAGAAGCGATTTCTGTCTAATGGATAAAGACTATAATGTACTGAAAACAATTATTAAAGGTAAAGTATATTATGAAAAATAAGACACAAATCAGAATGTTTATGTGTCAAAAACAATATTCAGTTACTAGACAAAGGAAGATGGGAGGAATTTTATGTCAGAAATATGTCTAATTAGAGTAGACCAGAGGATGATACATGGGCAGGTTTGTCTGAAATGGGCTAATGTATCAAAAGCAGACAAAATTGTCTGTGTTGATGATGAAACATCGACAAATGAACTGGTTAAAAGTATCTTCAGGTTGGCAGCACCTGCCGGAGTAAAAGTTTTAGTATACAGTGTTGAAGAATTTGTTAAAAGATGGAACAATCGTAAACCGGCCAAGGATAATGTAATGATTGTTTTTAAAGATATCGAAACATGCTACAGAACTTTTAAAGCCGGAATTTCAATGAATATGATTCAGCTGGGGAATATTCCCAGTGTTGCAGAAACAGTTAAACGTTTAGGTAATGAAGTTGCTGTAACCCAAAAAGAACTGGATTATTTAACGGAAATGAGTGAATCAGGTATCCGTATAGAAATACAGACTATTCCAGAACAGACCGTAACACAATTTAAATAAGGAGGAAAAAACAATTATGGAGTTAAAATTTATTTTAGCTGTATTAGCAGGACTCATGTATTGGTGGGGACATCAGATGGTATTGTATTCATGGATTGACCGCTTTACATGGTATCCTTTAATTCATGCATTTGTATATGGCATTATAACAGGCCGTATGCAGGAATGTATGATAATTGGTTCCGCTATATCGGTATTATATGTTTCATTAGTTGCTGCAGGAGGAAATCTGCCTGCTGATAGTACAGCTGCAGGTACAATAGCTATTCCTATTGCGCTGATGAATAATTATGATGTTGCTACAGCAGTAACTTTAGCAGCAACTGTTGCTATTTTAGGAAATCTGATATTGCCTATTCAGTTTAATATGATGAATATTATTACCCATGTTGCAGACAAACATGCTGCAGAGGGAGACTTTAAAGGGTTGTATAGAACTAACTTTTTGGCGTGGATAATAGTGTTTATATTACGTTTCCCTGCAGCATTTGCAACTGTCTATTATGGGGCAGGAGTTATTGACGTAGTAATGAAAATATTGCCTGAATGGATTGTTAACGGCTTAACAGTTGCCGGAGGTATTTTACCATCTCTGGGTATTGCTGCTACATTATTTGTAATCAATAAACCTCAGTATATTCCGATTTTTTTGATTGGATATTTCTTTGTAGTGTTATTTGATATTTCTCTGATTGGTGCAGCGATATTTGGAATTGGTGGTATAGTACTCTATACAATTCTGAAAGTCGAAGCTCAAAAAGAAGCAGCAGTGGCTGATGATGTTGAATAGGAGGAAAAGAATATGGAAAATAAAGTATTAACTAAGGAAGATGTTACAAAAGCTTGGTTCAGATGGCAGTTGTTTGCTGAAAACACTCACTCATATGAACGTATGCAGGCAATAGGTGTCTGTTCGTCTTTTGGTGAAAGTCTGGAAAAAATATATGCTGATAATAAAGAAAATTTTCATAGAGCTTTACAAAGACACATGGTATTCTTTAACTCACAAGCTGTCTGGGGCGGAGCTGCCCTGGGAATTGCCCTGGCTATGGAAGAGCAATTAGCAGATAAAACTGAAGATGAAAAAGATATCGCAATTAATGGAATTAAAACATCATTGATGGGACCGCTGGCGGCTTTGGGAGACTCAATAGATTTTGGAACGCTGTCACCAATTATTTGTGGTATTGGATTAACATTCTCAAGTACAGGCAGTGTTCTTGGAATGCTGTTTCCGATTCTCTTTTGTGCAATTATTACCTTTATGTCTTATAAATTCTGGTTTTTAGGCTATGAAAGAGGTGCGGATGCACTGGTAGGTCTATTTGATGGGCCGCTATTTAAAACAGTATTAAAATCAGCATCATTATTGGGAATGTTTATGATGGGAGTACTGACTGCCAACTATGTAGAATTATCAACGATATTAGAAGTGCCAACTGGCGATGCTACCTTATCAATTCAATCAGTTTTAGATAGTATTGTTCCTGGATTGCTGCCATTGGCGGTTGTGCTGATTTTATATTATTTATTAAGAAATAAAACGCAAAAAATCGGTGTTCTGTCAATTGTTATTGTTGTAGCGGCACTAATCGGCTCATTATTACATATATTTTAATTTAAAGTAATTTTGAAATAATGCCCCTAAATAATATACAGATAGCTGAATTATTTTAGGGTTCGTTCAATTTTTTCAGGGGTGCCTTTACGGTCAGGCGAATAGCGGAAAAAGCAGGAATTAACCTTAAAACATAATTAAAAAGAAGCGAATGCTTCTTTCAGACTGTTGACAAACGGCAATTTGAAAAAGAATTGTCGTTTTTATATATAAAAGTAAATTAAAGTGTGATAGAATAAATATGCAGACAAAAATCTCTTTTTCAGCAAAAAAACAGTTTTGTCTGCTTTTTAATTTGCGTGAAAAATGTTAAAATAAAGGTGCTGGAAAGGAGAAAAAAGCTATGACAATGAGTAGAAGCAGCATCAAGGATAACAGTATGATGCTGAGAAGTATAGAAGAAGTAGTTCCAAAAGACCACCTGGTAAGAAAACTGGAAAGGTCGATAGATTGGGACTTTATTTATGAAGAAGTGGAAGATTTGTATGCACCGACAGGAAGAAGAAGTATCGACCCGGTAGTATTATTTAAAATGATTTTCATCAACTACACGTTTGGTTATAATTCAATGCGAAGAACCTGTAGAGAAATAGAGGTAAATCTGGCCTATCGCTGGTTTCTGGGATTATCAATTGAAGACAAGGTTCCGGACTATTCAACCTGGAGTCAGAACTATATCAGAAGATATGGAGACAGTGAAGTCTTTGAGAAGATATTTGATGAGATAATAAGACAGGCATATACAAAAAGAATGATAAACCTGGAAACAGTGTATGGAGATTCCACCCATCAGAAAGCCTGCGCCAATAAAAGAAAATCCTTAAACAAGGAAGTTGAGCTTACCAGGAAAGTATATGAAAAACAGTTATTGGAAGAAATAAATGAAGATAGAAAAGCGCATGGTAAAAAAGAGTTTGAAAGTCTGGTTAAAACAGAAACAGTCTTTGATGAAAACGGTCAGGAAACAGAAGTAACAGAGAAAAAGAATATCAAAGAATCAAAAACAGATCCGGAAAGCGGTCTGTATCATAAAGGTGAAAGAGAACAGATGTTTGCCTACAGTCATCAGACATTCTGTGACGGTAACGGATTTGTGCTGACAACTGTAACTGTACCAGGTAATATCCATGATTCAGTAAGTTTCTTTGAAGCCTATAATGTATTAAGTGAAAAATATCGGGATGAAGTGAAGAACATCTGTTTGGATGCCGGATACAACAACTCGGCAATATGTAAAACAATAACTGAAAATAACCAAAAAATAATAGTGCCATATCACAGACCGATGACTAAAAAAGGATACTTCAGAAAATATGAATTTATCTATGATGAACAGGAAAACATTTATATCTGTCCGATGGGCTGTGTATTGAAATACAGTACCACTTCAAGAAATGGATACAGGCATTACAAGGCATGTGAAAGCTGTGCAGGCTGCCCTTATAAGGACAAGTGTACAAAATCAGATAGAAAACTGATAATCAGACATGTCTGGGAACAATATAGAGAACAGGCCAACCTGTTTAGGAAAAGCCGGTTATGGAAAGAAATATATCCGAAAAGAAAACAGACAATCGAAAGAGTGTTTGCGGACAATAAGGAGAATCATGGTTTGAGGTTTACCCGATTAAAAGGGCTCAAAAAGAATCAGCATCAGGCGCTGATGATTTTCTCATGTCATAACATGAAAAAGATGGCATTATTAGACCATTGGAGGGACAATAATCAGTCCTTTTCTTTGTTTTTTGGTTAAATTTTACCAATAATCTCCAGCAATCTATAATTTTGAGGTCAAATGAAAACAGACCTTTTCAAAAAAAGCCTGTTTGTCAACAATCTGAAAGAAGCGAATGCTTCTTTTTATCTTGACATCCTTTTATTCTTTATAAGAAAGTTTAGTTTTGATGACGATTTGAAAGTTTTAATTATGAAAACACGATCTTACCAGAAGAGAAATCCTGTTAACTTTAGGGAAAATATGAAAAGGCTTCTAAGATAAAATGAAGACTTTTTCTTTTGAAAGGTAAATGGTAAAATGAAGGCATGAAAAAATTATTTATTTTAGTAATATTGGTGTTGACAGTATCCGGATGTCAAAAAGAAAAAATAATTGAGTATCAGAAACCGACTGGCACTGTTTCAGATATGAGTGGATATCAGGGTTTAGTCAGTGAACAGTTTTACGATATCACTGTTGATGAAGTTCTGGAAAAAATTGAAAACGGGGAAACTTTTATTGTATATTTCGGTTATGTGGAATGTCCGTGGTGTAACTGTGTTGTCCCTGTACTAAATGAGGTGTCAGTTGAAAATGATATGCCGATTTATTATCTTGATTTTCACAGCAGTGTTAATAGTGAAAATGCTTCGGGCATGAGAGAAATCAGTGAATTTTGCGGCAATAATCAGCAGGGCTTAAAAGAAGGTCAGTTTTCTTTTTCTTTCCCGACAGTTTTATATATCAGAAAAGGTGAATTATATGATGTGCATATTGGAACCGTCTATGGACATAACGGTTTTACCGACTCTTTAACTGAAAAACAGAGAGAAAGACTGACTTATCAATACAATAAAGAATTTACAGGTCTTTTGATAATTGAAAACTAATGACTGTAAACGATATATGTTATAATGAAAAAAGGAGATGTCGTGATGAAAAAGGTTTTACTGGTAATTTTTATTCTTTGTTTATCTTCCGGCTGTTTAAAGTTTACAGAGGGTGAAGTGATAACCAGAAGAGCCGCTGATATCCTGAAAATGTTTGAAAATAAAGAGAGTTTCATTCTGTATGCCGGAAATAATGATTGTGAAAGCTGCAATGATTATCGAAAGGTTTTACAGGACTTAATTACAGAATATAAGATTGATATTATATATTTGAATACTCTTGCGCAAGAGGATAAAGAAGTTATCAGTACTTTAACTTATGATTATTTATATCGATTATATCTGTTGCCATCGACGTATTTAATAAAAGATGGGAAAGTAATCGATATGAAAGAGAATGTTATAGAACTGGAAGATTTAATAGAGTGGTTAAAAGAATATGATTACCTGCCAAAGTGATGACGTTATTACGGTAGCTCTAAGTGAAAAAGAAGTGCTCAGACAACTGCAACATTTAGGAGTTGCCCAAGACATGTGTCTGGAAGTACATGTATCTTTTAGTAGTGTCGGAACAGTAATTGGAGGACCCTCTGTTCTGGTTGATGCTTTATTGAAAGCAGTTGGAGAAAACGGAACATTAGTTATGGCAAGTCAGGATTATAATAACAGTGAACCTCTATTTTGGGAAAATCCGCCAGCTGAAATCAGATTGATGAATAAAATCCGTGAAAACACTCCGGGCTATGATATTTATACTTCGGGGCAGCATTTGATGGGTGTGGTAACTGATAATTTAAAAGTCAGAAAATCAACCTTTCATTCCTATCATCCAAACAGTGCTTTTATTGCCTGTGGAAAAGATGCGAAATATCTGATGGCAAATCAGCCTTTATCTTTTCCTTTTTCTTTAGATTCACCTTTAGGAAAAATGTATGAAAAAGAAAACAGTTACATTTTACTGATTGGTGTAGGATATGACAAGGCAACAGGGCTTCATTTGGGCGAGCACCTATCAGAGTGCAGAAATATTATTTTACAGGGCGGAGCTATTAAGATAGATGGAAAGGATGTCTGGGAAAAATATCTGGATATTGAACTGGACAGCAGTATTTTCATTGAAATCGGTAAAGAAATGGAAAAAAGAAAAATGGTCAGGGTTGGCAAAGTGGGAGATGCAGTCTGCCGTTTATTCAGATTTTCTGAAGCGGTGGATTATATAAGAGATTATTTAAGAGAAAGGAATTAATGTGAAGTACGAAGGTATTATTTTTGATATGGATGGAGTAATTCTGGATTCGGAGCGTTATGCTGAAAAGATTTTTGAAGAAATCTTTAAAGAATTAGGAAGGCAGTTCACTCATGAATTTTTTAAAAAAGTGTTAGGTGTTAATGAAGAAGCAGAAGACAAGATTCTATATGATTTTTTTGGCAATCAGGAAGATGTTTTATATTGTAGAAAAAAAATGAATTTCTTGCTGGATAAAGGTTATCGGGAAGGGAAAATCGCTTTAAAGAAAGGTGCCTATGAACTGATAAATTATTTAAAGGAAAAGAATATTCCTTTTGCTTTAGCCACCTCTTCGCCACGTGAAAGAGTGGAAAGATGTTTTAATAATACCAGGTTTGGTGCAAATCCCTTTAAATATATAGTTACCGGCTGTGAAGTAGAAAATTCAAAACCTGCACCAGATATCTTTTTGAAAGCAGCCCAGCTGATTAATTGTGATATTGAAAAATGCCTGATTATTGAAGATTCTTTCAGCGGGATTGAAGCTGCACATGCGGCAAAAGCGACAACATGTATGATAATAGATATCCTGTCTCCTACTGAAGAACTGCTGGGTAAGATAGATATGATTAAGGAAGATTTGTTTGAAGTTAAAAGAATGATAGAAAACACCTTTTTAACCAAAAAAGAACTGGCAGGCTATTTTGATTACACCAACCTGAAACCATTTGCGACAGAAGATGATTTAAAGAAACTTTGCGCTGAAGCTGAAAAGATGGGGTGTCGTATGGTCGCTATAAATTCTTATCCGGTCAGATTATGTAAAGAATATCTGAAAGATAGTGAAGTTTTAGTCGGTGCAGCCATTTCATTTCCGCTTGGACAGACAACAATAGAAATGAAAGTTCAGGAAACGGTTAATGCCATCAGAGATGGAGCAGATGAAATTGATTATGTTCTCAATATCGGTAAAGTGAAAGAACATAATTATGATTACATCAAAGAGGAAATGCAAAGGATAGTAAAGGTTTGCAGAGATAATAATGTAACAGTGAAAGTAATATTTGAAAACTGTTATTTGACTGATGAAGAAAAGATTAAGTTGTGCCATATAGCTAAAGAAGTGAAACCTGATTATATTAAAACGAGCACCGGATTTGGTTCTTGTGGAGCAACTTTAGAAGATATAAGACTGATGGTAAAAGAAGTTGACGGAGAAGTAAATGTAAAAGCAGCTGGAGGCATCAGAGATTTAAAAACGGCATTAGAATTCATTGAAGCCGGCGTTAAAAGAATCGGGACCAGTGCTGCTGATAAAATATTGAAAGAGTTAGAAGAGAATAATTAAATGAAAAATATCAGCTTATCCATTTTAGCTCATGTTGATGCAGGAAAGACGACACTTAATGAGTGTCTTCTTTTTCATGGCGGAATTATCCGAAAAATGGGAAGAGTTGACCACCAGGATGCCTTTTTAGATTTTGACAGAATGGAAAAAGAAAGAGGCATTACCATCTACAGTAAAATGGCAAACTTTAAGTATAAAGAGACCAGCTTTTATCTGGTAGATACACCGGGACATAATGATTTTTCCAGTGAAATGGAAAGAAGTCTACAGGTGGCTGATGTAGCGGTTTTAGTTGTCAGTGGTCTGGATGGTGTAGAGTCACATACTGTAACAATCTTCAACTTGTTGAAATATTATGATATTCCAACATTTATCTTTGTCAACAAGATGGATATTGCTTTAAAAAGTAAAAGACAGCTTCTGGAAGAAATTCAAAAAGAACTGTCTGAGAATTGTTTTGATTTTTCAGATGATGATTTAAATGAAAACATAGCTTTAGCCAGTGAAAAAACTTTATTAGAGTATGAAAAAAGTGGAGAAATATCACGGAAGACTATTGTCGAGAAAATATTAGAAAGGATAATTTTCCCGGTATATTTTGGCTCAGCATTGAAAAATGAAGGTGTTGATAAACTTTTGGAAGGGTTAAACAAATATACTGCTAAAAAAGTTTATCCGCAACAGCTGGGTCTGAAGTTTTTTAAAGTCAGTTATCATGAGGATGGTACAAGAATCTGCTATTGTAAAGTAACTGGCGGAAGACTTAATGTGAAGGATAAAATAAACCAAAAGGACAAAGTTGATCAGATCCGTCTTTACAATGGGCAAAAATATGAACTGATTCAAAGTGCTGAAGCCGGAATGATTGTCGGATTAAAAGGATTAAATACTGTGATGGCTTACGATGTTATTGGTACAGGCGAAAGTAAAAAGCCTGCTTTAAATTCCTATATGACTTACAGAGTCAGCTTTCCGGAGGAAACTGATACCAATTATCTTTTAAAACAGCTTCATATGTTATCACAGGAAGATCCGGCAATAAAAATAAATTATCATCAGAAACTAAAAGAGTTGAGCCTTTCCTTAATGGGCAAAATTCAAATCGAAGTAATTGAAAATACTATTTTTGAAAGAACTGGAATCAGGATAAAACTGCAAGAGGGTTCAGTTTTATTTAAAGAGACTATTGCCCGGGAAATTACCGGCTATGGTCATTTTGAACCTTTGAAACATTATGCTGAAGTACATTTGAAACTTGAACCTTTAGAAAGAGGGAAAGGGTTAGAGTTTAACAGTGCTGTTTCAACTGATATGCTGTCTTCCAACTGGCAAAGCCTCATTATAAACCATCTGAAGGAAAAACAGCATCTGGGTGTTTTGACTGGCAGTGCCATTACTGATATCAGAATTACTCTGATTAATGGCAGAGGAAAGCTGAAACATACTGAAAGTGGAGACTTTAAAGAAGCGTCCTGCCGGGCAGTCAGACAGGGTTTAAAAATGGCTGAAAGCATACTGCTTGAACCGTATTACAATTTTAGAATCAATGTTAAGAGTGAGTATTTAAGTAAAGTATTGTATGATTTAGAGACTATTGGTGCTGACTTTACAGTAGAACAGGTTGGCTTGGATTTAATGCTGATTGCCGGAAGCGGGCCAATCCGAAAAATGCAAAACTATCAGGACAGGCTGTTATCATTAACTTCCGCTACAGCTGAAGTGCTTCTTTCTTTGAAGGGGTATGACTGCTGTGCTGAACAGGATGAAATAGTAAAAGAGACAGGTTATGACAGTGAGACTGACATTGATAACCCTACAGGATCAATATTCTGTTCTCACGGAGCCGGATTTTATGTGCCTGATGATTATGTAAGTCAATATCTTCATATAAAGCCGCAAAAGGATAATGATTTTGAAGAAACATACAGTTCTACTACCAGAAGTACGATAACGGATGAAGAATTAAAGAGAGTTGTGGCAACAGCTTCAGGAAAAAATAAAAAAGATAAGAAAATGATACGCAGAAAAAGAGTCGATGATAGTGAATCTTTTTCTAAGACAAAAATTGTTGCTAAAATAAAAAAACCATATCTGCTGATTGTAGATGGTTATAATCTGATGCATTCATATCGTGATAATTCAGCATCTTTTAATTTTGATGGCGCCAGAGACAGAGTGATAAGTGATGTGGCAAGTTATGCCGGTTATAGAAACTTTAAAGCCCTTATTGTCTTTGATGCCTATAAGACAGATGAATTGATTACCAGGAAATTTAAAAGTGATACAGTAGAAATTGTCTATACTAAGGCAAATCAGACAGCTGATGCATATATTGAAAAAAAGGTACATCAAAACAAGAATGAATTTGACATTATAGTAGTCAGTTCTGATTCAGCAGTGCAGAATATGGTTTTAGGAGATGGAGCAATTAGAAAAAGCAGCCGGGAATTTATGCTGGAATTACAGCAATTAAATAAAAAAGCTAAGAAATACCTAAAGTAATGTTATATTCGATATCTGTTTATTGCGATATCTGTTTATTGTATACATTCGATATCTGTTTATTGTATAATTTGATTAAAGAAAGGAAAGTAATATAATGAAAAAAATTGGAGTATTTGTTTTAGCATTAATGCTGATTGCAGGTCTGGCAGGATGCGATAAAAAGACAATTAGTGACGACTGGACTGATTTGGATTTTTTAGTGGACGGAGAAAAATACCCGTTTTCCGTCGTAGTACCATGAAAGTTCGGAAGCAGTCATTTGGTTAATAATTGAATATTTTAAATATAAGCAACAAAATCTATTGAAAAAGCTGAAAATCAGTGTTTTTTTATGTTTTTTTATTAAAAATCGACTAAAAAAATATTTAATAAATTTTTAAGACGTGTTATAATAATGGTACTACATGGTACTATGTGAATAGGAGGTTCTTATGGCTTATTTCCTTAGACAGGATAAAAAGAAAAATGGTATCTATCTTCAGGTTTATGAATCTTATTGGGATAAAGATCTTAAAGAATCCAGAAATAGAAGTATTAAAGCTTTTGGTTATGTTCATGAACTTATTTCTGATGAGATTACTGACCCTGTTGCCCATTTTAAAGAAGTGGTAAATCAAATGAATGAAAAAAGAAAAGCTGAATTTTCAGATGAAACCAGACCACGGGCTTTTACTAAACATCTTGAAAAAAATGTCGGTTACTTTCTGCTTTCATCCTTAATTGATGAGTTAGGTGTTAAAGAAACTGTCGACATTCTTGCATCAGCTAAACAATTTCAATTCAGTCTTTTTGATATGATGGCCCAACTTATCTACTGCAGGGCAATCTGCCCCTGTTCAAAATCAAAGACGGTTTCCAGTGTATTCCCAAAACTTTTTGAATCTTCAGATATTTCTGAAGATCAGGTTTATGACGGACTAAACTTTATAGGAGAAAACTATAAAAAATACATTGAACTTTTTAACCATTGTCTTAATCAATATTATAAAAGAGACTATTCCAGAGTTTTCTTTGACTGTACCAACTATTACTTTGAAATCGATATTTCTAAAGATGATAAACAAAAAGGTGTTTCAAAAGAAAAGCGCAATGAACCTGTTATTGGTCAGGCTCTGCTTTTAGATTCTGACCTTATTCCATTAGCTATGCAGATGTATCCTGGAAATGAATCTGAAAAACCTTATATTCGAAAAGTAATAGAAGAAATGAAACAGCGATATAAAGTAACGGGAAAAACAGTACAAGTGGCTGATAAGGGACTTAACTGTGCCAGAAACATCTATGCTGCCGCTATTGAAGGTAATGATGGTTACATATTCTCTAAGTCTATTCGTGGCAAAAACATCAGTCAGGCTGAGAAAAAATGGGTTTTATTAGAAAACAGCGCTAATGTTTTTGAAGACTTTTATAATGAAGATAATTCTATTAAGTTTAGATTAAAATCATGTGTTGACTCTTTTGAATATAAATTTGATGAGGTTGACCCTGAAACCAATAAGACTGTTACAAGAAAGTTTTCTGTTAAAGAAAGAAGAATTGTATCTTACAATCCGTCACTGGCGAAAAAACAAAGATTGGAAATACTTAAAATGGTTGATAAAGCCAAAAAACATCTTTCATATAAAGAACTTACCAAAGAAGAAATAGGTGAAGCAGCCAAATATATCAAGGTGAATAATAAAGATTCAAGTGGTAAAAAAGTGAATCCTGTTTTTGAAATTGATCAGGCAGTAATTGATGAAGATATGGAATATGCCGGATACAATATGATTGTTACTTCAGAACTTAATATGCAGCCTGTTGAAGTATATGAAACCTACCATAATTTATGGAAGATTGAAGAATCATTTAGAATAACAAAATCAATGCTTGACGGAAGACCTGTTTTTGTACAGAAAAAAGAAACAATCTACGGTCACTTTCTTATCTGTTACCTTTGTTTGTTTCTTCTCCGCGTTCTAGAAATTAAGTGTTTTTCCAACAAGGTCAGCTCCTATGATATTATCAATTTCATTAGAGATTTCCGTGTTGTTGATAAAGGTGATGGAACTTTTATCAATCTGTCCAGCAACCAATATGTCAATGAAAAGATAAGTTCTGTGACAGGAATTATCAATCTTGACGCACTTGTTCTTACTAAAAATGAGATTGATAATTTGTTTAATTCTTCCATATTAATTAATTCAGAGTACTAGGTTTTGAGCAAAACGACGGAAGTCAGGTTCGATATCTGTTTATTGTATAATTTGATTAAAGAAAGGAAAGTAATATAATGAAAAAAATTGGAGTATTTGTTTTAGCATTAATGCTGATTGCAGGTCTGGCAGGATGCGATAAAAAGACAATTAGTGACGACTGGACTGATTTGGATTTTTTAGTGGACGGAGAAAAATATAGTTTTCCACACTCTTTTGGAGCATTTAACAGAAAAGGCTGGTTAATTGAAGAAAATGATGAAATGCAACCTGGCGAATATACAGAAGAATACTATGATATGTGGAATAACAGTTTTTATGATGAAGAACTGAAAGAGTATGCAGTAATTCAGGTGCATTTTGAAAATGAAACTGATAAAGTAAGAAATATTAAAGACTGCACAATATGGTGGATATCTTTTGCCAGAATATCTTATTCAGGAGAATTGTTAAATAATGTATATGAAATTGAATTAGCAAAAGGAATTAAGTGGGGAAGCACAGAAGCGGAAATTGTTGCGGCCTATGGTGATGTAGAAGAGGGAAACAGAATTGCTGTAGATGAGAATGGATATATCGCACTATTTTATATTGACCAGACTGATAATATGTATACCCAGATGATTCTTTATATTTTCAATGAAGGCGGACTGTTTATGGTCGACCTTGAAAAATATCCAATAGAATAACAATCAGATAAAACAGTAAAACATTATATAATTCAGCAGCTGATAATAGTAAATGTCATGTATTATGAAAGCTGAGCTGACAGGTAAACAAAAGCAGAAACTGATAAAATTTGTGTTAATGACACATCTGACGCAGGAAAACTGTTAATCGTTTTTTATTTGTCAGGATAATTATTGTTTTAAATGACTTTTTGTGCTTTTATAAATTACTACGACAGAATTATAAGAGATATTTTAATAATATAAAAATAATGAATAATGGAGGAGAAGTTATATGAAAAAAATATTAGTAGCCTTGTTAGCTTTATTGTTAATGGTTTTTTTAGTTGGGTGTAATGATGATACAATTGACGATAACGGTAATACCGATAATAGCATTAGTGATGACTGGACTGATATGGAATTTATTATGGGAGAAGAAAAATACACTTATCCATACTCTTTTCTGGCGTTTGAAGCCAAAGGTTGGGTTTTAGAGGGAGATTCTTATACGCTTGAAGCTGGGAAAGGTTGGTTTAATCTTCTAATAAATGATAATTTTTATGATGAGGAATTAAAGGATTACGCAACTGTTTTAGTTGTTTTTAAAAACGAAACTGATGAAGTGCAGAATGTTTTGGATTGCAAAATAAAATCTGTGTCTCTTTATAAGTTCGATTTTAATAACGGATATGAAATTGAATTAGCCAAAGGAATTAAATGGGGAAATACTGAGGAAGAGATTGTTGCTGCTTATGGAACTCCCGACACAAAAGAAGTATATGAATTTGATGATGGTAGCGGACTTAAGATAACTACATTAAGGTACGTTTACGAAACTGACAATATGACTATTACGATGGTCCTTGATATTGAAAATGAAAGAGGATTTTCTAAAGTAGAATTTTGGCATGAAACAATTGAATAATTAATAAGAGAAATAGCAAAAATATTAAATGAAGTGATATGATATAAAACCTATTGCATTTTTAAATAAAATTATTATGAGATATAGATAATTTTTATAATATACCACCAGGACTTGGTTAAAAGATAGGTGAAAGCAAGAGTTAATAAAATTATGGCAGGTACAGATCTGAGTGCGTAGTATTGCTGTCAAAAGTACAGAATTGAATACCGAAAAAGGCTTGAAAATAAGGCATTTCCGAGAGTTGGATATAAAAGTGTTTTCAGTATTTTTGTCTTTGATAAACCTGCTTGTTCGGGAATGTGCTGGGTTGAGTTAACAGGTTAAAAATATAGGAAGTTGAGTTGACAAGATGATTTTGCGATGGCTAAGTTGATAAAATGGTTGTCTTGCAGTAAGGAGGGAAAGGACTATGATAAATTTAGGAAAATTGAAGGAAATAAAAGACCTGCGAAAGGTCTGGCCACATGAAGCATTGGACTTTACTCCTTGGCTTGCGGAAGAAGACAATCTTACGTTGCTGGCGGATGCCGTTGGTTTAGAAATAACCATTGATGAGACGGAGTCCAGCGTTGGGGATTTCAATGTTGATATTTTTGCAATGGAGATTGGAACTGACAGAAAAATCATTATTGAAAATCAGCTTGAGGACACCAACCATGACCACCTTGGCAAATTGATTACATATGCGTCCGGCAAATCTGCTGACATCATTATTTGGGTTGTAAAAAGGGCTCGTGAGGAACATCGATCTGCCGTAGAATGGCTGAATAACCACACCGATGAGAATATTGCGTTCTTCCTGGTAGAAATCAAGTTGTATCAAATAGGCAATTCTGATATTGCTGCTAAATTTGAAGTGATAGAAAAGCCTAATGACTGGACAAAAGAAATTAAGCGAAATACAAGCAATTCCCCTACGCTACAGGCAAGATATGATTATTGGGTTGCTTTTAATGAATACGCATTCCAGAACAATGATTATGCAAGGGCTTTCAATAGGAGAAAGGCAAGCACTGACCATTGGATGACTATGAGTGTTGGTTCTTCTGCTTGTCATATCAGCATCAATCAGATTCGTAGGGATAAACAGCTTGTGGTAGAGTGGTATATTTCTGATGATAAAGAACTGTTTCATAAGTTTTATTCGCATAAAACAGAAATTGAAACAGATATGGGCATTAAACTTGACTGGCTAGAATTACCGAATAAGAAAGCAAGCAGAATACTTATAACGCGTTCTGTAGATTTTGATAATAAAGATAAGTGGTTTGAACAGTTTGATTGGGCGATGGACGTTGCCTTGAAGATGAAAAATGCCTTCAAGAAATATTTATAAACAATTGAAACTCTGATAGCGTTAAACAGTGAGAAGATTATCTATGTATCCTGTGAACCCTCAACATTGGCAAGAGATCTGGCTTTGTTAAAAAACTATTATAATATTGAAGTGATTCAACCGGTTGATATGTTTCCTCAGACTTAT